>NZ_CP080385.1:7500-1057500 GCF_057376415.1 Novosphingobium sp. NFX11
CCGAATCAAAGAGTCGCCTCTTTCATTTCTTTTTGGGGGCTTGCTAGATTTGCTAGCTTTGAGTTCAGGTGTATTGCCTGGCGTAGTTTTGTTGTCACGGCGCCGCTGATCCGGCTTCCCGGTTGATTTTGCAATTGGCTTTGGCCCTGGTTTAAGCGCCATGAATACTCTCCTATTTTAATTTAGATAATTAATAATATGTGAAAACTCTGTCTGAGTTCTAGCACGCAGAGGAATCGTGCAATAGAACACACGGGTGCTGACTGGAGTCAAGGCCGGATAATATTGATGCAGAACTCAAGCTCATTAAAATCGGTTGGCGGCGAGACCGACCCTTCTCGGTCGCTCAGCAAACGCTTCTCCGTTTCCAGATGCAGTCTGTCTGCTTTCCCATTTTAAACATCCAAGACTGGCTCCGTACCCACCAGAAATACTGAATGAATCCTTTTGTGGGATGCTCCTGCACTTCACAGGATTCTAGCAGTTATCCCCATTCGCATCGGCCTCCGATGCTTGTCCTTTTCTAACCTAGGGATAGACGCTTCTACCGGGCAAAATCAGGGTAGGGCATACAAATGGCTGGATCGAAGCGCGGAGCGTTTTACCATAGAATGAAACGTACGTCAGCTGCGCTATTGGCCATGGCTATTGCCAGCGGTCGTGTCCCGCGGGGTGGTGTAGGAAGGTTTCCCTGAGAGGGTGGCCACCGTCGATCTTCTGGTAGGGTTCGGATGCGAACTCGAACCTGGAGAAGAAGACGATGACCGACGACAGAATGGCCCTTGTCGAGCTAATTGAGCAAGGGGCTGATAGCGATTTGGTGCGTGAGATGCTGGCTTTCGCCGCGGAGCGCATGATGGATCTGGAGATCGAGGCGAAGACGGGCGTGCCTTGCGGATCACGCAGCCCGGAGCGGCTGAACCACCGCAACGGCTACCGCGAGCGCAGTTGGGATACGCGAGCTGGCCGGATTGATCTGGCAATCCCGAAGCTGCGCAAAGGCAGTTACTTCCCGAGCTTCTTGGAGCCACGCCGCACCGCCGAGAAGGCCTTGGCGGCAGTGATCCAGGAAGCCTACGTCCACGGCGTTTCGACCCGTTCGGTCGACGATCTGGTCAAGGCTATGGGCGCCAGCGGTGTATCAAAGAGCCAGGTCAGCCGTTTGGTTGCCGAGATAGACGAGCGGGTGAATGCCTTCCTTACGCGGCCCATTGAAGGTGAGTGGCCCTATCTATGGATCGACGCCACCTACCTCAAAGAGCGCGAGGGCGGACGGATTGTCTCGACGGCGGCGATAATCGCGGTGGGCGTCAACACCGATGGCCGGCGCGAGGTTCTGGGCGTAGCCACCGGCCCGTCGGAAGCCGAACCCTTCTGGAAAGCCTTCCTGCGCTCGCTGGCGGATCGCGGCCTGCGAGGTGTGAAGCTGGTCATCTCCGACGATCACAAAGGGCTGCGCGCCGCGGCCAGCAAGGTATTTGCCGCAACCCAGCAGCGCTGCCGGGTGCACTGGATGCGCAACGCGTTTGCCCATGCCGCGCCGAAACAACGACCCGCTGTCATTGCCATGATCAAGACCATCTTCGCGCAGGAAACGGCCGAGGCAGCGCACCAGCAGTGGGACCAAGTTGCTGATGCCCTGCGCGAGAAGTTTCCAAAGCTGGCCGACATGATGGACGCATCACGCGAAGACGTGCTCGCCTACATGGCCTTCCCCAAGGATCATTGGGCGCAGATCGCGTCCACCAACCCGCTGGAAAGAGTCAACAAGGAGATCAAGCGAAGGGCCGACGTGATCGGCATATTCCCGAATGACGCTGCCGTCGTTCGTCTCGTCGGAGCGCTCATGCTGGAGCAGAACGATGAGTGGGCGGTATCGCGCCGCTACATGACACTGGAAACTCTCGGCTCGGTGAGCCATAACCCTATTGTCAGCTTGCCAGCACTGGCCGCCTGACCTGAACCTGATCCTGCCGTAGATCGACGGTTCCTACACCACCCCGCGGGACACGACCATTGCCAGCTGCGGCGGTGGCGAAGGCGGCGGCGGATCGACTGCCCCCGCAAGTCCTAACCGCGCGCCCTCGTTCTCGTCTTCTGGACAGGCATCAGTCGCCGAAAACGCTTCGGCACATGTTTACCGCCCCACCGCAACCGACGCGGATCACGATCCTCTGTCATTTTCTATAACCGGAGGTGCGGATGCTGCATTTTTCACTCTTGGCACGCAGGGTGAACTCTATTTCAAGCAAGTGCCCAACTACGACCTCTTTGCAGACGCCAATGGCGATAACGTCTACGAAGTGACGATTGCTGCCAGCGACGGCAAGCTCAGCGCTACCCAGGCTGTGGCGATCACCGTGACGAACGAGCGCGAGGGCATCTCGGTCAAGCGTATCGCCACCGGGCTCGGAGCTACCCATGCGATCGCCAGCATTGAAGACACGCATCAGCTGGTGGTCGCGGGTAACGGCAGCCTTGTCTCCCTGATCAACGGCGCTACCGGCGCGAGTTCGACATTCCACCTGTTCACGGACGCGTCGGGCCGGTCGGTCGATGGCATGACCATCCTGGGCCTGGCCTGGGGATACACGTTCGGTCCCAACAAGAGCCTCTACGTCCTCAAAGAAAAAGGCGGCGTGGCGTCCATCGCCTGCATCCGCTGCGGAGTCTCGCTTTACAAGGACGTCGTCGTCGAAAGCGACATCGCCGCGGTGGCGGACGGTACGTCCATCGTCATGGGCCAGTATGACGGAGAGATCTTCGTGGGGATCGGCGACCAGGGGGCGCGCGTGCACAGGACAGCAGCCCGGCAGGTGGCCGTTATGGCAAGCTCTATGACTACGGGCTCGACCCCGATCCCTTCAATCCCGCCCCCAACCGCGCGGTTCCGCACTACTTCGACCCACGCCTCGTGGGACTTGGCCTGCGTGCGCCGACAGCCATCGCAAAGCTCGAACAGAACTTGTTCGGGATCGCCGATCAGGGAGAGAAATTCAGCGAAGTGACGACCGCCCCCTTGCGGTATCTGGGCATGAATTTCGGATGGCCCTATTACGACGGACAGCAGGAACGCAATGCAGGTGGTTCTGCGCTGGCAAACCTGTTCGCGCCGTCGCTCGTCTTCCCCGTCGGCACCAACCGGCGCGAAAGCAAGGGCATCGTCGGCGCACTGATATACCGAGGAAGGCTTACCGGCCTGGCCGACCGGTATGTCTTGGCCGACCGGAGTGGACATATCTGGACTATACCTTGGACAGGGCAGACCAATGTCACGCAAGGCACGCTGGAGATCCGCGATGCCGATTTTACGCCCGATGCCGGAACGATCGATCACCCGGCGGGCATGGTGCTTGATGCTTCCGGCGACCTCTACATTCTCGACTCGGACGGCGAGTTATTCCGCGTCGACGCGCCCGGGCCCTTTGTCATTCCCGCGTAGCCACACAGAAGCCAGGGGGCGGGGCGAGCTCGGAAATGAGGGCGGGCCCCGCCGGAGATGTCTTTCGTGCTTGCGTACCATGCCGTCGCGGCCGGCTATAACGACCCTTCCCGGTCATTCAGCGCCAGACTGGCGCTCTCCGACTGCAGACCGTCAGCTATAACCAGAAAGTCAGCCAAAGTAGGCTATTGCCTGGCGCAGATAGATATTCCAACCCGACCGGAATCTGTTGTGTAAGACAACATCTTGGCCGAAATTTGCGCCAATTGAGAGAAAATGGTGGAAGAGCGGCTTGCCTCCCACCATTTAACTTCTCGCGTTTCGATTAATCTCCTGTCAGTCAACACAAAGCTTGAACTGTCGCTCTGAATCAGGGCTTTGCGGCGACGGGAAGGCGAAACGGCGCGCCGAGCCGATTGAAGGCATTCATAGCGGCAATCACTAATGTAAGATCGACGAGATCCTTCGGCTCAAACACCTCCGCGACTGCTGCATAAGCCTCATCCGATGCATGGGTTTCGCTGAGGTTGGTCACTTCCTCGGCCCACGCCAGTGCGGCGCGATACTGGTCGCTGAAGAGATGAGGAACCTCGTCCCACACCGGCACCAGCACTACTTTGTCGATAGGCATGGTCTTGAGCAGATCGCGGGTATGCAGATCGATGCAGTGGGCGCAGCCGTTGATCTGAGATACGCGCAGGAACACGAGGTGGATAAGCTCTTCCGGCAGGCTGGTGCCTTTGGTGATATAGTGGTGGACGCCCATCAAGGCCTTTGCGCCGTCGGGAGCGATTTCAAACCAGTTCAGGCGGTTCATGGCATATCCTTTCTATGTCTCGGTGTCGTGATGGTGAGGGCGCGGGTCAGTTCTGCTTTGCTGGTGTCGTCAGGACGGCATCGTCGGTGTCGACGATGAAGACCGCGAGCAGCTTGGCCGGCTCGGTCTTGCTGGCGTTGGCGCTGATGTTGTGGAAGTCGCCGGGCAGTTCGGTGAAGTTCTCGCCGGTCTTGAAGGTGCGGATCTCCCCGCCATTCACCTGACTGACGACGGCTCCCTGGATGACGGTGGCATAGATGAGCGCCGAGCGCGCGTGGACATGCGATCCGTTGGAGCCGCCCGGCTGATACTCGACGAGTACGCCCTTGACGCTCTTGCCGGGGACGTCCTGGATCGCATGCTGGTAGACGAGCGTCGCCTTGACGCCCGATGGTGCGGGAGCCGTCTCCCGGGCCGCCGCGTGATCGTGGGCGTGCGCCTGCGCGTGGGCGACTGGGGTAAGTGCCGCGAAGGCGGCGGCGATGGCGAGCGTGGAAATCAGAGTTTTCATGGGACTGTCCTTTCACGAGCGGATTGTGAAGAGTTCGGGCGGCATCAGGCGGTGGGTATGGCCTGCGCGCTCATCCAGGTGGTGAGATCCTGCTTGCCCTGCCGATGGAGACCGAGCGGGACGAGCGAGAGATCGTCGACGCGGCCTCCGAAATAGTCGGCATCGGGATCCCGTTCGACGCGGCGGGCATCGCCGCGCATCTTGAGATAGCGGCCGAGAGTGAGATCGAAGGGCCTGCGGTCCGGCCCGGCGATCTCGACGATGCCGTTTCCCGGTGGCTCCAGCGCGACCGAAGCGAGGTTAGCCGCGACATCGTCGGCAGCGATCGGCTGAAACTGCGCGCCGCTCACCCTTACGACACCATCTGCGGTGTAGCCGTCGGCGATGGCGGCCAGGAATTCGAAGAACTGGGCCGAGCGCACGATGGTGTACGGCAGCCCCGAGCCTGCGGCGATACGCTCCTGGACAAGCTTGCCATCGAAATAGCCGTTGCCGGGCATGCGGTCGGCGCCGACGATGGAGAGAACCACATGGTGCTTCACACCGGCGGCGGCGGCGGCGCGGATGAGGTTCCGGCCGGAGGCGTCGAAGAAAGCGCGCACCTCGGCCGGATCGAACGACATGGCATTCGATACGTCCACGAGGATGTCGGCGCCGGCGAGCGCCTCGTCGAGCCCCAGGCCGGTGACGCTGTTGACCCCGGTGCCGGGCGAGGCCACGACGACCTCGTGCCCTGCCACTGCGAGCAGCCGGGCCAGCTTCGCACCGACAAGGCCGGTGCCGCCAATGATCGTGATCTTCTTCCTGTCCATCTTGTCCTCCTATCGGGCGCGGCATGCGCCTCCTGTGAGAAGAGATGTACGGGATTGCCCGGTTCGCTTCTGTCGCGGGGTTGCGGCGACTGTCGCCAGATTGCGGTTGATGCGGAACGGCGATCGGATAGTGTCGGGCGACACGCCGAGGATGAACGATGGCCGCTTCCCCGTCCGAGACAGCGAATGCTCCGTCAGCAGGCGAACGCGCGTCCACACGCGCAGAGATGGAGCATATCCTCGATACGCCGCCGGTGCTGGCCGAGCAGGATCTGCGCGGCGGCACCCGGCTCTCCCGGCCCTGGACCCATGGCGCGCTCCACGCGGCCCTTCCGGGCCTAGATACCCACGTTGTCATGACGTACTACGGCACTGCCCAGCAGGCGACCTGGCGGCAGGGCAGCAAGCGCGTGGAATCGCGCACGCGCCGAGGATCGATCACCCTCATTCCGGAGGGCGAGGACGGGCGCTGGGATGTCGAAGGGCCGATCGAGGTTTCGCACGTTTACCTGCCGGATTGGCGGCTTCAGTCGGCGGCGGAAGCGATGGCGGTGCCACACCGCGTCGAACTGATCGGCCGGAACTGCTTCGATGATCCGACGTCGGCGCAGATCATGGCGATCCTCGGCAAGGAAGCAGCCTCGTCCGATGCCGGGGCCTCGCTGTTCGTGGAGCAAGCGGTGGATCTTCTGTGCACCCAGCTGATCCGCGCGCACTCCAGCTTCGGCGCCGCACAGGCTGTCGCACCGCGACGGGGTTTGGCGGATTGGCAGGTCCGGCGGATCAACGATTACATGATCGCCCATCTCGACCACGCGATCAGCCTCGACGAACTAGCCGGGATCGTCGAACTGAGCCGCTTCCATTTTGCCACCTCGTTCCGGCTGGCGACCGGCATGACGCCGCATGAATGGCTCACGTCCTTGCGCATGAACCGCGCCCGGGAGCTGCTGGCCCACACCGAGTTACCGATCATCGCGATCGCGCTCGAGGTGGGGTTTGAGACCCCTCGGCGTTTAGCGCCAGCTTCCGCAAGTCCGCCAAGATGACACCCAGCGCCTACCGCCGCGAGACGCCGACAAGATGATCGCGACGCGCGGCCCACGGCGAGAACGAGCCGTGGAAACGTGCGCAGCGAGCATGAGGAACAGACGATGCTGGCGTGAGATCCGCCCCGCGCCGGACGGCTCTTCCATTCTTTCGTGCATCTTTTTGCGATGATCTAGATGGAACACCCCGTCCATCGCGAGGAGACTGACCAGAGACGCTCAGCGGCTTCATCGTCGATAGCCCAAGGCGCCACGCCTTTGCGCCCGGTTTCTCCGGCATTGATGCCGGCGATGTCGCAATCCTCGCAATAGACGCCGCCCATGCCCTCAAGAAGCGGGCTCGTAGCGCACCAAAGGGCCGTTGCCGCGCCTTGCTCGACGGTCTTTATGCCGCGCGCAGGGTCGATGATCGGCATGCCTTGCGCGTCGAATGCGTCGAACCCTGCCATTTCCTCTTTCGAGAGATGCCGTGCCAGATCGGTTATGATCTGTCCGGGGTGCAGCGAGAAGGCGCGAACTCCCTGCTCCTCGCCCCTCTGGTCCAGAGCACGGGCGAACAGGACGTTAGCCGTCTTGGACTGTCCGTAGGCTGCCCATTTGTCATAGGCGCGGCGTTCGAAATCGATGTCCTCGAAATCGACACCCGCAATCTGGTGTCCGCGCGAGGATACGGCAACGACGCGGGCACCCTCGCGCGCCAAGGCCGGCCAGAGATGGCAGGTAAGTCGGAAATGGCCGAGATGGTTTGTCGCGAACTGCGCCTCACGGCCGGCCGCGTCGCGCCGCAAGGGTGTGGCCATGATGCCTGCGCTGTTGATCAGCAGGTGAAGCGGCTGCCTGCGAGCGATGAAGGCACTGGCAAAATCGGCAACCGATGCTGCGTCGATCAGGTCCATGGGCGCGATTTCCACCCGCTCGATACCCGCGAGCGCGGCTTCGGCCCGTTCAAGGTCGCGCGCAGGCACGATCACCTCTGCGCCCGCACTGCAGAGCGCTTTTGTCGTAACAAGGCCGAGGCCGGAATAGCCGCCGGTGACAATGGCGGTGCGGCCGGAAAGGTCGAGGCCGGCGATTACATCGCCAGCGGTGGAGGCGGCGCCGAAGGGCGATCCGATGGGTTCTTGCAAGCTCGTCATGAGCCAATTTCTGAAGTAAGGCGATCGGATGATCGACCCTCATTCATCCGAAATTATGTCGTGATCGTCCAAGAAGCGCCGGCAGACCCCTTGTCCGATGTGCTTGGTCTCGTGCAAGCGAGTGCGGCATGCACCGTCTGCTTCACCGCTGGCGGAGCCTGGGCGCTGCGGTTTTCGCCCACGCAGGTCAAGTTCAACGTCATCCGCTCCGGGTCCTGCTGGATCCTGGCCGAAGGCTCCGCCCTGCGGTTGTCGGCCGGCGATTGCTTCATGGTCGCGGGCACACCCTTCGTGCTGGCCAGCGATCCAACATTGCAGCCGATCGATGCATCGTTGGTGTTCGAAGATGATGCCACTCGTGGGCAGGTAGGAGCGGCTGCGGAAACCGAAATCCTCGGCGGTAGCGTGAGCTTCGACGACGCCCAGGCGGACTTGCTGCTGCCGCTGCTGCCTGGCCTGTTGCTGATCGATGCCGAGCAGGTCTCCGCAACGCCGATGGGTTGGTTGATCGCCCAACTCGACGCCGAGTGGCGAAGCAATCTGCCCGGCGCGCGAGCCGCGTGTGACGACATGATCCGCCTGCTCTTCGTGCAGGCCCTTCGCAGGCAACTCGGTGCCAGGACGGAAATCCCCAGCTGGCTCGGCGGCCTGTCGGATCCTCCGGTCGCAAGGGCACTGCATGCGATCCATGCCAATCCGGCACGCCATTGGCGGCTCGACGAACTCGCCTCGCTCGCCGGCCTGTCACGATCGTCCTTTGCCGAGCGGTTCGCGCGCCGCGTAGGCATGCCGCCGGTCAGCTATGCCACCAATTGGCGAATGCGGGTGGCTGCGCGCCAGCTTGCCGCAAGCACGACGACCGTCAGCGAGGTGGCAGCACAGGCAGGCTACCTCAGCGACAGCGCCTTCCATGCTGCTTTCCGCCGCGAGATCGGCCTATCGCCTAGTGCATATCGACGAAAACTTCGTCGACTATAAAGAGTAATTCATTTGCTCGCCCCTGTGATATCTCAGATTGAGATGCCTTCTGCAGGTGCAGGCTCCGTCATCCCGCATACCTCGACAAATCCGCAGGTTTGCATCGGGCGCGAAGGATGACCTCGACCAATTGTAGACGCTCAGCTGCAAATTGCTCTTCCCCAAGTGCGGCCCGTCTGCTTTCCCGGCTGTGTGATGACGATAGACGACTTCTCGGGTCCGGAAGAAGGCTGCTTAAGCTGGGAGGTAGACCAGTGCACGTTGAAGATCGGCGCGCTGCACGTTCTGGTATGGACGTACTCGGCGGGCCTTATGTCCTGCTGAATTACGTTCCTAGTGGTCAAGGTCTGACAGAAGAGTCCTGAAGTGGATTCCCGAAGCTTGCCGGTTGTGCGATGAGGGTGGATGCGCAGCGGTATCTCAATCAGCCTTTCCCCATGCGACCGAGACCGGCTCGATCGGATCATCAAGGACCGCAACTCGGCGCAGAAGCATTCATGGCGCGCCGAGATCGTGGTCCTGACGAGCGAGGGTGTCGGCACCAACGAGATCATGCGGCGAACTGGGACTTCGAAGACCTGCGTATGGCGATGGCAAGAGCGCTTCATGCAAGAAGGAGTCGAAGGACTGCTTCGCGACAAGACCCGTCCGTCGCGGATCCCGCCCTTGGCTCCCGAGGTGACCGACCGGGTCGTTGCTCGGACGCTCGAAGATCCGCCCGGCGAGACCACCCATTGGACGGCGCTGATGATGGCGAGCGAGGTTGGGATCAGCGTCAGTTCGGTGCAGCGGATCTGGCGATCTCATGGCCTGCAACCCCACCGCGTTCGCCAATTCAAGCTATCGAATGATCCGAAGTTTGTCGAAAAGCTTCGCGATGTCGTCGGGCTATATGTCTCGCCGCCCGCGCACGCGATCGTGCTGTCATTCGACGAAAAAAGCCAAATCCAAGCGCTCGATCGCTCGCAGCCTGGCCTCCCGCTCAAGAAGGGACGGGCCGGAACCATGACCCACGATTACAAGCGCAATGGCACAACCACGCTCTTTGCTGCGCTCAACGTGCTCGATGGCACCGTAATCGGCCGCAACATGCAGCGGCACCGTCATCAGGAATTCATCCGTTTTCTGAACCTGATCGAAGCACAGGTGCCCGCAGGAAAGGCGATCCACGTCATCCTCGATAACTACGCTGCCCACAAGCATCCCAAAGTGCGCGAGTGGCTCGGCCGCCACCCGCGCTTTACCTTCCACTTTACGCCAACCTCATGCTCATGGCTGAATGCCGTTGAGGGCTTCTTCGCCAAGCTGACCAACCGCCGTCTCAAACGCGGCGTCTTCCACTCGCTCATCGACCTCCAGGCGGCCATCAACCGCTTCCTTGCCGAGCACAATGAAAGCCCAAAGCCATTCGTCTGGACCGCAGACCCAGATAAGATCATCGCCGCCGTCAGGCGCGGGCATCAAGTGTTAGATTCCTCCCACTAGTTCCCAATGACTGGTGGCCGAACGGTAGCAGCGCCTTGCGATAACAACGATAATTGCCGTCCAATTTATGCGATTGACTCGCAATAGCATATCTTTATGGACCCCTCGCAACGAGTGAGGGGAATAAATTCATGCGTATCAATCGCCAGTCCATGTCGTCCGCGACGGCCGTGGCAATCTATCTGATGACGGCGCCAAGCGCGGTTGCTGCCGAGGCAGAAGCCGAGGCCACCAGCCCGCCACGCGATGACATCATCGTGACCGGACTGCGCGAGGACAAGGGGCAGAACGCGGTGACGCAGGGCGGCGCACTTGGCAGCAAGCCGTTGCTCGATACCCCGTTCTCGGTGACAGTCGTGGACCGGGACGATATCGACAGGCGCCAAGCGACCTCGATCGGGCAGATATTCATCAACGACCCTGCGGTGTTTTCCTTTGCCACGGCAGGTGTCAACGGCGGAGCAAAAGTCGGCCATGCGGCGGCGTAAAACCAGGCCATCGTGTTACATGCCGGGGGAGTGGCGAGAGGGCGTAGCCCGAGGGGCACTCCCCGGCATTGGCCTAATTTTCAGGGTCTGGTTTTGGCCTTGCGGGCCCGGCTGTGAGCGAGGCGATAACTTTCGCCATTCATCTCGAGGATGCTGACGTGATGGGTCAGGCGATCGAGGAGCGCGCCTGTGAGACGCTCGGATCCGAAGGTTTCGGTCCATTCGTCGAAGGGCAGGTTGCTGGTGATCAAGGTGGAGCCGCGTTCGTAACGTTGGGAGATCAGTTCGAACAACAGTTCGGCGCCGGTCTTGGAGAGCGGCACGAAGCCCAGTTCGTCGATGATGAGCAGCTTGTATCCGACCATCTGCTTCTGGAAGCGCAGGAGACGCCGCTCGTCACGGGCCTCCATCATCTCGCTGACCAGCGCCGCTGCGGTGGTGAAGCCCACCGACAGTCCTTTCTGGCATGCTGCCAGCCCGAGCCCCAAAGCTACGTGCGTCTTTCCGGTGCCCGATGGCCCCAGAGCGATGGCGTTCTCACGCCGATCGATCCACTCGCAGCGCGCCATCTCGAGCACCTGCATCTTGTTGAGCCTGGGGATGGCGGCGAAGTCGAAGCTGTCGAGGCTTTTGACGGCGGGGAAGCGGGCGGCCTTGATGCGCCGCTCGACCATACGACGCTCCCTGTCGATCATCTCCATCTCTACGAGCCGAGCAAGGAAGCGGATATGATCGACGCCTTCAGCGGCACATTGCCGGGCGAGCTTGTGATGCTCTCGCAGGCACGTAGGCAGCTTGAGTGCCTTGAGATGGTGAGCGAGAAGGATCTCCGGAGCCTGATCGCTCATGCGGCTTCCTGCCAGTCGGACAGCAGGCTCAGATAGGCTCTGGCAAAGGTCTTCTCGACCGTGGTGCGTGGCAGGAAGGGATAGACGTCCAGGTCCAGTCTGGGCGGTACGCGTTCGACCCGGCACAGGACGAGGTGCTTGACGGCATCGAAGCCGATGGCGCCAAGGTCGATGGCCTGTTCCACCGCCGCCTGGAGATCGGCGACGGTGAACGTTTCCAGCAGGCGCAGCACCTGTATATATTCGCGCCTGCCATGTTTGTGCATGCGCCCTTCCATCAACCGCTGCAGTGTCGTGAACGCTTCGGGCAGGTCCCACCCCTGCAAAGGGGCGGCCTGGTCGAATGCGTTGATCTTCTGCTCGATCAGAGGGAGATAGTGGAGCGGGTCGAAGATAACCTCCTCGCGGGCATAGCAACGAGGATGACGGGCGATGACCTCGCTGCGGCAGCCGATCACCACCTCATCGACATAGGCCCTGATCCAGACCTCCTGATGGCCCCAGGCCACCGGAACCGAATAATCGTTGGTCTTGTAGCGCACCAGGGATTGCGAGGAGACCCGCCCGCCGGTCTGATCGCAGGCCTCGAAGGGTGTAGCGGGCAAAGGCTGCATGGCTGCCAGATCGCGCTGCAAGCGCTCACCGATCGTCTCGCTCTCCCCGCGCACCTTGTCCTGCTGGCGCTTGCGGCATTGCTCATCCAGCCACAGGTTGAAGGCCTTCCAGGTCGGGAACTTCGGGATGGGCACCATGAAATTGCGGCGGCAGTAACCAACCAGCCCTTCCACATTGCCTTTCTCGTTCCCCTTGCCCGGGCGGGCATAGCGGTCGCGGATCACGTAATGCGACAGGAAAGCGCTGAACAGCCTGGCACGCTTGCGCGTGCCGTCTGGCAGGATCTTCGCCACAAGGCAGCGATCGTTGTCATAGACGATCGAGCGCGGCACCGCGCCGAAGAACGCGAAGGCATGAACGTGTCCGTCCACCCAGGCCTCCGCCACCGCCGCCGGATAGGCCCGCACATAGCAGGCATCACTGTGCGGCAGATCGAGGGCGAAGAAGTGGGCCTTCTGCAGGACGCCGCCGATCTCCACCAACGCTTCTCCGAAATCGGCCTGCGCATCTCCCGCAGGGTGCGCCAGCGGCACGAACATCTCCCGGCTGCGCTGCTCGCGCTCCCGGATGTAATCCTTGATGATCGTATAGCCGCCGGTGAAACCATGTTCGGTGCGCAAACGGTCGAATACCCGCTTCGCCGTATGGCGCTGCTTGCGCGGGACGCCGCGGTCACCTTCAAGCCATCCATCGATGATCGCCACAAACCCGTCTAGCTTCGGGCGCTGCGGTACAGACTGACGCCGGTAACCCGGCGGCGATGAAAACGACAGCATCTTGCGCACCGTATCGCGCGACACATTGAAACGCTTCGCCGCCGCCCGCTGGCTCATGCCATCCGCGCAAGCCAAACGGACCTGAAGATAAAGTTCCACGCTGTAGATCCCCACACCTCCCTGACTTGGCAGAAAGGCTTCAAGGTGGACGACTTTTACGCCGCCCGCAGCGGGACTATCCCGCCGCTAGCGTGGCCGAATATTGCTCCGCCGTTCTCACGCGAGCACGTGCTACCGAAAAGCCTTTACAAGCAGTTCACATTCGCGCCGTGGAACCTCTCCATCTCCTGCAAACGTTGCAACATGCAGTTCAAGAAAGACTGCATCGCGTTCGTCGTCGCGGCCTCGACGGCGGGTCCCGACGATACCGGGACCAATTACCGACTGATCCATCCAAACTTCGACAACTGGGAGCACCATCTGCTCAGGACCACGGTTCAAACAGGCGGTAACGTGCTCGTGAAATTCACTGTTCTTCCGTGGAGTTCCAAAGCTGAATACCATCATCGGTACTTCGCGCTTAAGGAACTGGAAATCGACACTTTCGATACGGCTCAGGGCATGAAACTCATAACCGGGACCATTGCTGAGGAGGTTCGTCGTCTTGCCATAAGCCATGGCCAACCGGCATAGGTCATGCTCGCGCTCATCGTATCTGTGGTTAAGATAGCTGTTCCGAAGCGAGACCATGGCCGCGATGATCGCCGCTGCGAATGCCATCGCTACAGGGATTGGCAGCTTCGCGCTGATCGAGGCCTTAATGCGCCGGCGCGCTATAAACTCCAAGCCAATGCGGCGGCAAACGTCGACGAAGGCAACTCGGGACGCAGATCGAAGTGAAGGACACCCGTCGTCTTAATCTCCCGCAACTTAGACTGGCAGGAATCGACCGTTGCGGCTTCCGCCTCATCGTCAAGGGCCGACGCGACCAGCTCGAAAAAGCCCACTTTTGCCAAATAAAAAGATCGTCGCAGTACGAGAGGATAGTGCATTGCCTCTCCCCCTCCTTCGCTAAGATACTGCCACTTGGCGATAAACATAAAGGCGGTGTGGTGGAAGCAGAGGTAAAGTCCAGGCTGCTTGCATCCATGCGCGCCGGGCGACTGGTTCTGGTTTGCGGCGCTGGACTGTCGATGGCAGATCCCAGCGGGCTGCCGCCCGCTTGGAGGGTCGCGCGGACGTGCTTCGACCGGTATCGCATGGAGATCAACCCGGACGCCGACCCAGAAATGCGCGATGACCTCGAAGTGCTGGCGCAGCATTTCGTCAACCTTAATACCCTCAAGCCGATCTTCATCGAAACTCTGGTGCCTTGGGATCAGTTTGCACGCCAGCCCAACCCTGGACATGCGGCCGTCGCCGACTTCCTCGTCACACGTACGGCTGTCGCCGCGCTGTCAGCGAACTATGACGATCTCATCGAGCGGTCCGGAAAAGACAAGGGGTTTGATTTTCGTGCATCAATCGATGGTGATCAGGCCACACAACAGTCAACGACCCAGGGCCCGCTACTTAAGTTTCACGGATGCGCAACCATTGATCGTCCCGAAACCGTCTGGGCTCCATCGCAGCTGGACACCTCGCCGCTAAAGGAGCGCATCGAGCGTAGCAAAGCCTGGATGGCGGCGAACCTGAAGCACAAGGATTTGCTTGTCGTCGGGTTCTGGAGCGACTGGGCCTATCTCAACGGTCTCCTCGGCGGCGTTCTCGACGGCCTCAATCCCGCCTCCGTTACAGTGATTGATCCCTCCCCGGCCGACGCCCTGCAAGCAAAGGCACCGGCGTTGTGGGAATTAGCCCACGGGCAGGACGTAGCTTTCTACCATATCCGGGAATCGGGTGCAGATGCTCTCGACGAGCTGCGCCGCGCCTTTTCCGAGGCGTACCTCAGGCAGGTCCTGGCTGCTGGGCAAGGCGCCTTCGAGATTATGACGGGGGCTGACTGTGATCCGTCGTGGCTCGTAGTCGATGCATTCGACTCCGAAACGCTCTATGGGCTGCGGCGGGACGCCGAAGGTATTCCTGCTACTCGGGCTGCGAAGCTTGCTAGGCCTGCAAACTGCGAAGTTCTGGGCCTGTTCCATCTGCTGCTGCGCAGGGCCGGCGCGACCCAGACGCCGCAAGGGTATGCGCTTGCAGGCCGAACGATCCGCGTAGTAAACGGTGCAGGCAAGGTCCTGAGTACTCTGAAAAGCGATTTTCCGGAACCGCCAGTGGTTCCCACGACGGATTTCGTAGTTGCACCAGGAGCGGAAGATTTCGGTATGCCGGGAGATGTCGTGCGCGAAGGACGTCCGGGCGATTTCATACGTCCCGCATCGATGGCAAAGTGGCTGAGCCTGTCTCCAGCGCGCGAGGAACTAGGAATCTGATGGATATCGCGACCCAAACCGAGATCTTCCTGCGGGAAGCCGGGTACGATACTTGGCGCTCGTCGACCGCATTGCCGCCGGTCGTCTGCTTCGAAAGCACGACCATTATCGGATTCCTTCACGTGTTCGACACCGCGGCTCGCTTGACCGAGACTTGGGAAGCCGCGCAAGCGCGTATCCTTTCACGTTACGCGGCCAGCCTGAGGCAGGCCGGAGCCAAGGCCTGGAATGTCTATTCCCTGTTCCTTACCAGTGAACGCAACCCCGATCTTCGCCGCCACGTGGAGCGCCTCGAGGAAGACTTCAGCCTGACCCGCAAGATTGCGCGCACCGACATCCAACTGCCGGAGGATCTGCGGCGGGCACTCATGCCGCTGCTGCCTGTCAAAGCTCAACCCAAACTCGCCGACGACAATGTCGAGCGTCGTCTCCGCGCACGGGCGAAGGACGTTCCCTCCGCTGCACTCGAAGGATTTCTAGCCGAGGCCACTCCCGAAGAAGTCGCCCAGATGCTGAGACTCGTCCGATGAGAATTGGCTATATCGAACTCTCCGGCTTCCGTGGTTTTCGGAATCGCCAGCGCATCGACTTCGGGGCCGGATTCACTGTCATCAGCGGTCGTAACGGTGTGGGCAAGAGTACACTTTGCGACGCCATAGAGTTCGTCCTGACCGGGGAAATCGACAAGTATCCCGTCGAGAGCGCTGCTCGTGAAACCGTCAGGGACTACATCTGGTGGCGCGGCACCGGCCCCACCCCGTCGGCGCATTATGTAACTGCGGCATTCGTTGCGGAGGATGGCAACGAATTCATCATTACCCGATCGCGCGAGAGCGGGTGCAATAGAAGCGATGGGGAAATCCTGCAGGCGCTCTGCCAGGAGGCCGTGCCCGAGGAGCCACTGCAGCGACTGGCGAAAACCAGCATTATTCGTGACGAATGGATCGCCGCTCTCAGCCTCGACCTCAGCGAGACCAAGCGCTTCGATCTCGTGCGCGCCGCGCTTGGCGCGATCGAAGGCAGCGACCTGACCGACAAGGCCAAGGCCGTCGTCGCGGCAGCGGAAATGCACTTCAACGCATGCGATGCGCGCTACGGCGACGCACGCTCACGCCTCGCGATCGCTATTGCCGACCATTCGTCTGCTACCGAGACGACCACGGACGGCGCGGAGGTTAGCACGGCACTGACGGTCCTGCGCACACTGGTGGAGACGGACGCCGAGGAGGAGCTGGGCGTGTTGCTCAACCGCGTGAAACGCGACCTTCCAGCCAGGCGCCAGCGTATCGACGCCATGGGTGATGCGGCTTTCGTTGCACATGAAGCCATCGCTGCACAGGCCGAATATCAGGCTGGATCGGCTATTCAACGACGCAAGGCGATAGCCGATCGAAAGGAGGCGGCAGACCAGCGGGACGCGCAGGCCGCGTTAGACGTCGCCGCCGCAGTGCGCGCCCACGACATCGAGGCGCGAGCGGACGAAGTCGCCAAGTCTCTCGCGTTGTTGGTCGAGCACGGTAAGAAGATCGGACTTCATGACGGCCACTGCCCGCTATGCGCATCGCCGCAAAGCGAGGGCCACTTCGAGGAGGGGATCGCTGCGGCCATGAGGCGCATCGATGACCTCTCAGCGGGCATGAACGTAGCCGCTGCGGCACTCAATTCCGCACGTTCTCGCGCGACGGAAGCCTCGGTGGAACGTGAGCAGGCGCAAGTGCACTGGGCGATGATGGTCGAAGAAGCGCGGGTGATGCGCGCCCGTGAGGAGGATGCGCACGACCGGTTTCTGCGGCTTGAAATGCCAATGGGGCTCATGAACGATTTGGAGGCGTTAGACCGGTTCGTCGTCCAGCAGCGTAATCAGATGGTCGAGATCGAGCGCGCGATAGGCTTGCTCGACGCGTCCCAGACGATCTCGCAGTTGGCCTCGTTCGAAGCGCGGGTCGCGACCTGTCGCATCGACGCCGATCGAGCTAGCGATGATCTGGCGCTGGCTGAAACGGCGCTTGCCACCGCCAAGTCGCTGGAGAAGAACGTCAAGCGATCGGCAAGTGAAATCGTCGATGAGCGACTAGCGCTGATCAGCCCGCTACTTAACGAGCTCTACCAGCGGCTGCGGCCACATTCCGACTGGCGCAATATAGAGTACAGCATCCGCGGTGACGTGAAGCGATTCCTGAGCCTCAAAGTAGGCGACGATCTCAATCCGCAGTTCGTGTTCAGCAGCGGACAACGCCGGGCCGCGGGGCTGGCCTTCTTGCTCTCGGTTCATCTCGCGCGGTCTTGGTCGCGCTGGTCGACACTTGTCCTGGACGATCCAGTGCAGCACATCGACGATTTCCGCGCCCTGCATTTGGTCGAAGTGCTCGCCGCGATCCGCCAAGGGGGCGCCAGATAATCTGCGCGGTCGAGGACGAGGCACTGGCAGACCTCCTGTGCCGCCGTCTCGTCAGCAACGGCGAGCAGAACGGCCGCCGGATCGTGATAGATATCGACGGCGTTTCGAGCGGCGATGTGGTCACTCAGGTAGACATCGCTCCGATGCCCTCGCGCACGCTCACGACGGCTACGCATAGCCTCAAGGCAATCTGAACATGGACCATGGCTGCGTGCCATAGAAGCAGGCCGACGGAATGAACACCATCAATATACGCGATATAGCTGAAGTAGGAATTTAAGCCTACACGCGCGCCTTCTTTAAAAGGCAACTCAGTTGAACCGATATGAGGTTCAGATTTCGGCTTGGAGGGAGATGCGGCCATCGAAACGAGCGTCTCCGATGTCCAGTTTTCCCGTTCCGGCTCTCCGAAGCCGACAGTCGCGAAAGTCCCATGCCCGGCCGATCGGAGACGACCCATCATTGCCATGCAGGAAATTTACGTTTCCGGGGTACAGATTGTCACCGATTTGATGAGCCTCTTATGTTTCAGGTCACTGGCGAAAAGCTGCGAATTTTACGATTATCTGTAATTTGAGAACCAATGGTCAATTGGCTAATCCAATGAGCGCGTATTATGCAAGAAGTGTTGAACAATAATTCTATGCAAAATAGATACAAAGGCTGAAAACGACTCAAATGAAGATTTGGTTGAATCAAGCATTTTCGATGCGCAATGTCGTACGCCGTATCGTGATGGATCGGCCTAACGTCGCGCTTTGCGTCAGCGCCATTGATAAGGATTCGACGGTTCGGGACGTGGCTCCGGCCTTCTGGACCGAACCCGCGCGGGGAGCCTGCGATTACACTGCTTGGTTGCTGGAAACTGCCGTGGAAAATCGGATCGATGTTCTGGTAGCCGAGCGCGGCAAACGCGATGTAAGTCAAGCGCTCGACCGATTTGCCGACAAGGGTATTGGCGTGCATATCACAGCAGGTGCGGCTATTTTGGCGCTCCTGGAAGACAAGGCTGCCTTCACCGCATCGCTTGAAGACGATACCTACGTTTGCCCTACATACGTGGCGACGACGGTTGCGGCTTTCGAAGAGGCCGTCGGCACTTTGACCCAGGATGGTGCGATCGCTTGCGTCAAGCCGGTGCGGGGTATTTACGGCGCCGGATACTGGACGCTCGATGCGGAAGATCCGCTGGCTCACCTTTCAGACCCTGACGCGCGCAGGATTGCGCCTGCGGTCTATGCGGCCTCCTTGCGCCGGGCCGAGGATCATGGTCAAGACTTTGCGCTTCTGGTCATGGAGCACCTGCCCGGGCTCGAAGCTTCCGTGGATATCGTCGCCGATCATGGTGCGGTGCTGCTCGCGGCAGTGCGGACCAAGTTATCCGCGAACCGGCAGCGGATACAGACGGACCATGACCTAATTCCCCATGCGTCGGATCTGATCCGCCGACATCTTCTGCATGGGGCCGTCAACGTGCAGTACAAGCAGGACAGCCGAGGCAACTGGCGCATTCTCGAAATCAACGCACGGGCCGCCGGCGGCGCGCCCTATTGCGACGAGGTGGGGATTCCTTTCTGCGCAACCTGGATGGACGTGATAATGGGTGTCCCAACGCCGTTCCACGGTAGGGTCGATAGCGAAATCGTCGCGGTTACTCGTGCGGAGCGCAGAATCTAGAAGGGGTCGGCCGGCACGAGCCAGGCGTAGGGTACAGGTTCCGTCTGTGCGGGTGTGCTGCGCCAGCGCCTATGCTCCGTATGACGGCTGGGCGGCAAGTCTCCCGCCTCGGGCATGATCCCGCGAGCTTCTAGCACGCCCACGAGTTCGTCGATCACGCCCTGCCGCTCGCGCACGAAGCGTGAGGCAAAGCAACGCCATACTGTCCACCCGGCACGTTCGAGCATGCGCTGGCGGGCCATGTCGTCTGGCCATTGTTCCGGACCATGGTAGCGATCGCCATCGCATTCGATGGCCAGACGATTGTCGTCGGCCCCTTCCACGACAAGATCGATCCGCTTGGTGCCGACCGGCACCTGCGTGTCCACCCGGTAGCCGCGTTCCACTAGCAGGTCGTACATCTCGGTTTCGAAGGGGATTCGCAGCGAGTGCGCCGCTGCGCCGATAGGCCATTGTCCGCGGCGAAAGGAGCGTGGAAGTGCTCCACAAGGCTACGGCGAAGCTTGTCGGAAGGACGCAGGTCTTCCAGTTCGACCGAGCGGACCAGCACCATGCGATCGCGGGCGCGCGATGCCGCGACGTTGAAGCGCTGTTCGAATGACAAGCCGGACAAAACCGAACTGCCACGCTCGGCAACCATCGAAAGGAACATGATATCGCGTTCATCGCCCTGGAAGGCGGCCGGCTCTCCGACACGAATATCATGGCGCAGCATCACTTCGGCGCCCAGAACCTGTTCTATGGCATTGAGAACCGCCATCGCCTGTTCATGTCCCAGCAGCGTCGTGACGCCAATCGACCGGCCGCGCATGGCCGGATCATCTGCTATGCGGCCAATCGCATCGACGATGCAGTCGACTTCGGGCGGATTGATCTTGCCCTTGCGATAGCCGTCCTCGACAAAAATATCGATCAGGGGCGGGTCCAGTCGCTCCGAAGCGGAAGGCAGGCGAAGCGGGACCAATTGATGCGCATAGAACTGCGCCTTCGAGTATTCGATGATCGGTCCCACGCAGCGGAAGTGCTCCTTGAGCAGGATCGCACCTCCTGCGAACACTACGGTTCCCAGATCGTAGAGCGACTTTTCCTCTCTCAGCGCCGACCGATAGTCGTCGAGCTGGCCGCCCAGATGGCGATCCGCCAACAAGTTCATCCGGGCTTCCTCACGGAAACCGGCATCGGGGCTGACCTGCCGATCGTCGCCCACGATCAGCACCTGCTTGGCGCGCAGCAGTGCGGGCAATGCTGCCAGCGTCGATTGGGAGGCTTCGTCGATCACCACCAGATCGAACAGTCCAAGCTCCGCCGGGAGTGATTCCGAGACGCGGTAATGCGGCATGATCCAGCATGGCAGGGCGTTCTTGGCGCGGTCTGCTGCCGCCCGCGCATCCTTGCGATAGCGACCGGCCCGGATCCCGGTGCCACGACCGATCTTGCGCATCGCCTGAGCGTAGGCCGCGAGTGCGGCGCGCACCTGATCGCTGGCCTTCTCTGCAAGCCGGCACCAGGTGCGCAATTCGATGGCCTGTTCATAGGCCCGCCGCAGCTGGTTTTCGTGGTCCGTTCGTTCGACGCCCAGAGCACGAAGCCGATCGTGCCGATCGACGCGCGCAAGCCAGCTTGCGAGCCGCCGCAAGGTCCAGCGCTCGCGCCAGTCGCCTGGCGTCAGCGGATCTTCGGTGCCAGTCACCGCTTCGGTTCTCAATTTGTGCGCCCATTGCGGCGCCCCGCTTTCCTCGATCAGGACCGTGCAGTGACGAATATCCGCGAAATGGGGAGCAAGAGAGCGCAGAAGCGCCGCCTCGCCAAGCGCCGCCGTCCAGCGCTGCGCCAGCACGGCCGTGTCGGTCGCTGCAAAGCCGAGCCCAGTATCAAGCGCAGAGCGCAGATCCTCGCCTACCGGGCCCTGAATACCCGCCAGCATAGTCCGCAAACTGTTGCCTTGGGTCGCTGCCGCCGCCAGCCGGGCACCCAGCAGGTGCTGGTCAGTGAGCGCGATCAGTGCATCGAGCCCGGCGGGGTCGCCTGAAATTCGCGTGGGCCAGTGGGGCAGTAACAGGCGGGCCTGTGCCTGCAGCGCTCGCTCGCGCCCGGCTATATCCTGCAGTGTGATCAAATGGTCGAGTTGCCGACGCATTGCTTGGGCGATAGCGGGACCTTCGCCCTGCGTAGGATCGAGTCCCGCCTGTACACTGACGTTGTTCCACGCAGCCGCCAGCCGCTCGGCGAGATCGAGCGCGGCGCAATAGCGCTCGACTTGGGCCCATTCGGTGGCGCCCGATGGCGCGCGTCCGGAAAGGCGCACACCGGCGACCTGAGCCTTGAGCTGCCTGGCGAACAGGTTCTGCAGGAGGCCCAACTCTTCGCCGCGGGCCAGTCCGCCAACCGCTTCGCGAAACGCGGAATCAGCCAGAACCCCTTCGGGAAGGTCCACAGGTCGGACGAGGAAATGGCGCGCTTCCGCCGCTAGAGCGGCGACTTGCGGCTCAAGTCCTGCCAAAGCCGCCAGCACCGGGTCGTCATCATCGTTGCGCCAGCGATGCAGGATGTCGCGGGACCAGGCGAAGGGCGATGCATCCGGTCCATAGAGACGGGTCTTGAGGTCGCTCGCTTGCTCGCGCAGTGCGGAAACGGCTTCGAGCGCTGCATGCGGAGCGAGCGCTTCGGAGCCGCTGGTCGCCGCCTCAATACGTTGCGCTTCGACCAAGTCGCCGTGCAGCGACACAAGGGCATGTGCATCGGGCAAAGTGTCGGGTGGCGGTGCGTGATGCAGACTGCCCAACCGATCACCTGCCGCTTTTCGGGCTGAGCGCAGGCGAATGACGGTGGCATCGTCGAATTCTGCGTCGTGCGACGGGATGACGTCGATGTCATCTGGTAACCATGCTGCAAGATCGGCACCGGCAACGAGACGCCGGGCCGCATCGACCGGCTCGATACGCTCCCCGTCGAGAACCGCAGCGGTCATCGATCCCCGGCCGATATCCTCGACCTGTCGGTCGATGGCAGCGAGTGAGCGATGGAGGCCCTCGATCTGCGTATCGAGCGCCGCGATCTCACGCGCGACTTCGGCGGGCCTGGTGCGATGCAGCCGGTCGGCGATGATGTCGACGGACTCCTGAAATTGCCGCAGCCCGTCGCGATCGCTTTCCACCAGGCTTACCGCGAGCGGGCGGACCGCCTCGGGCAGCTTCTCGCGCAGCACTTTGAGCGGCGGCGACTTCTGCGACGTCACCAGCACGCGCTTGCCCTGTGCCAGGTAGTGACTGATGATGTTGGCGATGGTGTGGGTCTTGCCGGTTCCGGGCGGCCCCTGCACAACCACGCCGGGTCGGGTCGCCATCCTCTGGATCACCTCGACCTGTTCGCGGTTGAACGGCTTGGGGAAAAACAGATCCTGACCGGAGCCGTCTGAAGAGGTTACACCGGGGATAGTCGAGACGCCGCGATAGGTGGGATAGTCGACCGCCGATGCCGCGTCGGCGGGCGGCTGCAAAAGTGCAAGCACAGCTGGCGGGAATTTCTGCGCATCTTCGATCCCTGCAATCTGGGTCCGGAAACGGCTCAGATCGTCCATGAGCTGGGTTGCTCGGCGCGTTCGCTCGATCAGATACCAGCGGTCGTCTACCTGCAGCGTTTCGCCGCTCGGGGGCTGCGCTCCCCGAGATCGGGAAGGTAGTGGCCGTCCGGATCGAGCAGCGCCACCGCCCGTCGCAGCACCGGCGCAAAGCTCTCCGGCTCGAACGGGCTCAGCCCTTCGCCATCGTGCATGTCGAAGAACTGCTGTGTTCCCTTGCGCCACTCGTCTACGGACGGGGCGGCCAACGCATCGAGGGGCCCGGTCTCGATGCTGGTGGGCGCTTCGCTGCGCGGTCGCAGGACTATCGTGTGCGAGCGCTCGTCCAGAGTGAGTTCCATCGGCACCGCCAGGAGCGGATGGTTCAGCTTTGCCCCATGGTGCGTCCAACGGGCGATGCCGATGCCCCATACGAGTTCGACGGGTTGCTCGGACGCGCCGTCGAGCGACTGGCGTAGCGAGAACAGGCCGTTGTAAAGGTCGATCGCGTGACGGCGTGGTCGCTCTTCAAGCGCCCATGGCGACCAGATTTCACGAACATAACCGGCGAGCAGCGCGTCGAGCTGGGCTTGTTCTGGGTGTTCCCGGAGGCGCAGAATGCCATCGCGACCCTGCTCATCCGCCGCAGTCAAGACATGAGGATCCGGTATTTCCGTCCGCAGCTTCGGCGCCGCCGCGACATCATCGGGAAGGTCGATCCAAAGCCGCAGCTGCTCGTCCGTCGGCGGCGGAGGCTCGCGGCGGACGAGCCGGTCCACGCTCAGCCAGATGTGGTCATCGCCGTCCCGCACGTTCACCAGGACGCCGGGCAATTTGATGAGATCCTCGCCCGCCCGGCGAAAACCGCGGTAATCGGCCATGTCGAGCACCGACGGCAAGCGATCGCGTTCGGTCGCCTCGACATAATCAAGAAGTGCGAGAAGCCGGTCAGTTTCGACCATCATGGGTCTCAAGTATCCATTTCACGATAGTGGGCCGGTGGCGGCATACTGTCAAAAAAATGCCATTGCGAAGACGATTCACTGGACCGTAGCGATAATCTCGCAAGTCGATAATGAGAAACGGAAAATTTATCGGCAGCGCTCTTGCGGATCATCGGCCTTTGACCCTACTCTCGCAATCGGTGGCAAGTACTTTTACGGGGGCATTACGTGGTTAGTCTGCAGAAGGGCCAAACGGTTCGCCTGGAGAAGTCCGGCGGCGGTACGCTTACCCGCGTGGCGATGGGCCTAGGCTGGGATGTTAGGCAGGCCAAGGGTTTCTTCGCGAAGCTGACGGGCGGCGGAGGCGGCGAGATTGATCTTGATGCCTCGTGCCTGTTGTTCGATGCGCAGCGCAACCTGCTGGACCAGGTCTGGTTCCGGCAGCTCGCCAGCCGCGACGGCAGCATTGTTCACAGCGGCGACAACCGCACAGGTGCCGGTGATGGCGACGATGAAGTCATCAACGTCGATCTCACCCGGCTGCCCGCCAACGTCCAAACGCTGTTGTTCACCGTGAACAGCTTTCTGGGTGACAGCTTCGATCGCATCGAGAATGCGTATTGCCGTCTTGTCGATCTCGACCAATGGCAAGGAGCTGGCCCGATATGACCTGACAGGGTCCGGTTCGCACACTGGCCAGGTGATGGCCAAGGTGGTGCGCAGCGGCGATGGCTGGGAAATGAAGGCGCTGGGCGAACGCACCAGTGGCCGCACGTTCCAAGACATGATGCCCGCCATTCACAGCGCTCTTTAAGCGCCATCGAAAGCGGAGGTTGGCAATGACCGATCTGCAGCAGGGCGGCAATGCGCCCGTTCCCGCCGATGCCCTGACGATGGCCTTTGCATGGACGCCCGTGGCAGGGCGCGATGTCGATGCTGATGCTTCGGCCTATCTGCTGACGGCCGAAGGGAAAGTCCGCAGCGATGCGGACATGGTGTTCTACAATCAGCCGCACGGCGGCGACGGCAGCGTTCGCTTCGTGCCCTCTTCCGGGCGCGGGTCCTTCGAAGTCGATCTGTCACGCCTACCAGCCGCGATCGAGCGGGTGGTGTTTTGCGTCACTATCCATGAGGCACAGGCCAAGCGCCAGACGCTGGCTCTGCTTGAGGGGGCCGGCCTCACCGTCGCGCCGTCGGGCGGGGCACCCGCGCTTTCCTTCCGTCCCGATCTCGCCGGTGCGAGCGAGACGGCAATGACGTTCGGCGAGCTTTATCGCCGCAACGGCCAGTGGAAGTTTCGTGCGGTGGGGCAGGGCTTTAACGGCGGGCTGGCACCGCTGGCCCGTTCCTTTGGCATCGATGTCGCGGAAGAGGCGCCTGTCGCGCCCCCACCACCACCTCCTCCTCCTCCTCCTCCTCCTCCTCCTCCTCCTCCTCCTCCTCCGCCTGTCCCGTCAACCCCGGTGAACCTGAGCAAGGTGACGCTGGAAAAGCGCGGGCAGACGGTAAGTCTCGAAAAGCGCGGATCCAGCTTCGGGGAGATATCGGTCAATCTCAACTGGTCGCGGGGGCGCAAGGGCTTCTTCGGCGGCGGTTCGGCGATCGACCTTGACCTGGGCTGTCTGTTCGAACTTGCGGACGGGCGCAAAGGCGTGGTCCAGGCCCTCGGTAATGTCTTTGGTGCCTTCTCCCAGCCTCCTTACATCGCTTTGTCAGGGGATGACCGGACCGGGGACGTTTCGCAGGGCGAGACCCTGCGGATAAACGGAGCCCATTGGAACGAGATTCGCCGGGTCGCGATCTTTGCCAATATCTACGACGGAGTTCCTAACTGGCAGCAGACCGACGGCGTGGTCCTCGTCACTATGCCCGACCAGCCGCCGATCGAAGTGCGGATGACCGAAGGTCGCGACGATCGCCGCCTCTGCGGCGTCGTCCTGATCGAAAACGACGGCGGGCGCCTGAAGGCGACGCGGATCGTCGATTACGTGCGCGACCAGAAAGTGCTCGACGAAAGCCTGGGCTGGGGCCTGCGTTGGACGGCGGGCCGGAAGGACTGAAGCGCCGGACTTGAAACGCGGGAATTGAGTCGCTTGCGGCAAACGGGGGTTACAGTGTTCAAATACTACAAGGGGTCGTTCATCTTCACTGCAATCTGCTTGGCGATCGCCGCCTGGCTGGGCTGGGGGATGACGGGTAATGTGGCGGGCACGCTGGGCATCCTGTGGATCGTCGCGGTGCTGGGCGTCCTGGAAGTGTCGTTGTCCTTCGACAATGCGGTGGTCAATGCCACCGTGCTGCGCGACATGGACGCCGTGTGGCGTCGGCGGTTCCTGACATGGGGCATCCTGATCGCGGTGTTCGGCATGCGGATCGTGTTCCCGCTGGCGATCGTCGCCATCGCCGCCAAGATGGGACCGATCGATGCCGTGGTGATGGCGGCTAACGATCCCGTCCGGTACGAGCAGATCATTACCGGCGCCCATGTTGGCATCTCCGGCTTCGGCGGTGCGTTCCTGGCGATGGTCGGCCTGACCTTTTTCCTTGATGAGGAAAAGGACGTGCACTGGATCGGGGCGATCGAGCGACCTTTCTCCGACCTTTCGCGCATTTCCGGGCTGGCGATCGGCATCGTCTTGCTGGCGCTCTACGGCATGTCCCGCTTGATCCCGGCTGACGAGGCGATGACTTTCATCGTCTCGGGCATCTTCGGCCTCGTGACCTACATCGCCGTGCAGTCGATCGGTGCCCTGCTGGAGCAGGAAGAGCATGAGGAAGCGGACGGGCCTGACTTGGGTCAGGCCGCGACTGGAGCGGTCGTGAAATCGGGCCTTGCCGGGTTCCTCTATCTCGAGGTGCTGGACGCGTCGTTCTCTTTCGACGGTGTGATCGGAGCCTTCGCATTGTCCAATAACCTGTTCATCATCGCCCTGGGCCTTGGTATCGGCGCCATGTTCGTGCGTTCAATGACGGTCATGCTGGTCGACAAGGGCACCCTGGCTGAATACCGCTACCTTGAACATGGCGCTTTCTATGCCATCGTCGCACTGGCGGCGATCATGCTGCTGTCGGTACGGTTCGAGATTCCGGAGACCGTGACCGGCCTTATCGGCGCCGCGCTGATCGGTATCGCGTTTTACGATCTGCTGCGGAACAACCGCAAGGAAGCTACCCCGGCCGCTGCGACCGGCGAACACCTCTAATACTGGAGAGACGATCATGTCGGTAAGTCTGGCCAAAGGCGGCAACGTCAGCCTTTCCAAGGAAGAGCCCAACCTTTCCAAAATCCTGATCGGTCTTGGGTGGGATACCCGCACCACCGATGGCACCGACTTCGACCTTGATGCCAGCGCGTTCCTGCTGGCAAACGGCGACAAGGTGCGTACGGACAGCGATTTCATCTTCTACAACAACCTGCGCTCCGCGGATGGTTCGGTGGAGCACACCGGCGACAACCGCACCGGAGAAGGCGAAGGCGACGACGAAGCCCTCAAGGTTGAACTGACCCGGGTGCCGGCCGACGTGCAGAAGATCGCCATTGCCGTCACTATCCACGACGGCGAAGCCCGCCGCCAGAGCTTCGGCATGGTCTCCAACGCCTTCATCCGCATCGTCAATGACGCTACGGGTCGGGAGATTTCCCGTTACGACCTGGCGGAGGATGCGTCGACCGAAACGGCGATGATCTTCGCCGAGGTATACCGCTATAATGGCGAATGGAAGTTCCGCGCCGTCGGGCAAGGTTACAAGGGCGGCCTCGGCCCGCTCGCAACCAATTACGGCGTAAGCGTGGGCTGAAGCCCGCGCTGACACCATTTCAGGAGAAAGACAGATGGCAGTTTCGCTTTCCAAGGGCGGCAACGTCAGCCTCAGCAAGGAAGCGCCGGGCCTTAAGACCGTGCGCGTGGGCCTGGGCTGGGACACCCGCGTCACCGACGGGAGCGCGTTCGATCTCGACGCTAGCGTGTTCCTGCTGAACGAGACCGGCAAAGTGCGTTCCGATGCCGATTTCGTGTTCTACAACAACAAGAATGGCGGCAATGGTTCGGTCGTCCATCAGGGCGACAACCTGACCGGCGAAGGCAGCGGCGACGATGAGGTCGTGGTGGTTTCGCTCGACCAGGTGCCCGCCGAAATCCAGAAGCTCAGCTTCGCCGTCACCATCCACGACGCGGACGCGCGCCGTCAGAACTTCGGCATGATCTCGAACGCCTTCATTCGCGTGGTCAACGAGGCCGGCGGCACAGAAATCGCCCGCTACGATCTTTCGGAAGACGCATCGACCGAAACGGCGATGATCTTCGGCGACCTCTATCGCCACAACGGCGAATGGAAGTTCAAGGCGATCGGCCAAGGCTTCGCGGGCGGCCTGGGCCCCCTTGCCTCGTCATTCGGCGTCAACGTCTGACGCAAGGTCCGCTCCTGCGTGCGTGATCTTGTCGCGGGAGAACGCGCTTCGATCTCTGGCGAGTGCACGTTTGCACTCGTCGGAGGCGGGGCAGCCGCACCAACGTTGGCTTTGGTCGCACTGGGAGCAGACCGGCAGGTCGCGGCCGAATTTCCCCGATCGATGGACTGACGCGCGAGATGCGTCCGGCAGCACATTTCGAGGATGCCGCCCGGCTCACCCTCGATCCAGACAGATTGCCGCCACAGGTGGACCGGCTGCTTCTGGTCGCCTTCGATCGCGGCAACCGCCCGATCGGGATGCCGTTGACGGTAGCATCGAACGATCTGCGCTTCACCGTCGATTTGCGCGGACGCGACGATGCGGCGGTCATCCTCATCGAATGCTATCGCCATCAGGGCAACTGGCGGCTGGCCGCCAATGGGCAAGGTTTCGCGATGGGCCTCGGCGCGATCGCCGGTGCGCACGGGCTCGACCATGGCTGGGTCCAGCGTCTGATTCCTCGCCTGCAGCCGCCTGCCTCGGCAAGCGGCGGGCAAGGAGGTGACGACCATCACCCACGTGGCAGCGGAACCTCGACCGGCAGCGGCATCGCCATTGATCGGCATCACGTCCTTACGAATGCGCATGTGGTCGAGGACGCGCGGGCCGTGACAGTTCATGCGGCTGGCCGCCCACTGGACGCAGTGACGGTATTCGCCGATCCCCGCAACGATCTGGCGCTCCTTCGGGTCGAGACCGTGCTAACGGCTACGGGGCGGTTCCGCTCTCAAGTCGGACTGCATCTTGGCGAGGACATCGTCGCCCTCGGGTTTCCGCTGCAAGGCTTGCTAGGCACCGGACCGCAAGCGAGCGCGGGCAACATTGCTGCACTATGCGGCATCGGCAACGACAGCACCGTCTTCCAGTTCACTGCGCCGATCGCCAGCGGCAACAGTGGCGGGCCAATCCTGGACATGGCGGGGGACCTCGTCGGCCTGGTCAGTTCCTCGCTCAACCTCGATCGCATTCGCCAGTCCGGCGGCAGCGCCGAGAACATCAACTTCGGCATCAAGGGGGCCGTCATCCTCAGTTTCCTCGACTCCTTCGGCATCGAGCCGCCAATGGCCGGGCGCGACCCGCAGATGCTGGGCCGCGCCGCAGTGGTTCGGCAGGCGCGCGACACGATCGTCCGGATCGCCTCCCAGTGCTGAACCCTCCGATGCCAAACCCGGCCAAGAAGTCGCCGGACACGACCCGTTCAATCGCGCTTCCCACCGGCGTCCTCGACATCACTGTCGAAGAGGCGGTCTGGCCGCTTGACGCCTTGTGCGCCTTCGCCGCCCGCGAAAACCCCCGGCGCGGTTTCCTCGTTGTCTCACGGGTGCTGGGCAGACACTTGCCTGCAGCCCCTCAGACCATGCGCCGCAGCGTGACTGACCTTGCAGCGCGCATTCCCTCTGACCTGCCTGGCCCTGTCATGGTGGTGGGGCTGGCGGAAACGGCAGTATGTCTGGGCCAGACCGTGCATGAGGAGCTGCGTCTAGCGACCGGGCGTGACGATGTGCACTTCATTCACTCGACCCGTCAGCAGATAGGCCATCCTCTGCTCTGCCGCTTCGAGGAGCCGCACAGTCACGCATCGGCGCATCTGATCTATCGTCCTGACCTGCCGCAGCCCCGCTCCCTCGTCATCGTCGACGACGAGATTTCCACGGGCACGACCTTGTGCAATCTGGCCAAAGCTCTTGTCGCGGCATGGCCGGGTGTCGAGGCTATCGTGGTGGCCGCGCTGACCGACTGGTCTATCGGCAAAGGCTGGCAGGCGCGGATGCCACGCCCCGCACAAGTGGCGGCATTGCTCTCGGGACGGCTGGAGTGGACGCAGGGGCAGGTGCTTCCCACCGATGCCGCCTTCGACACCGCTGCGGCGTCGCTGGGACGCATGGCCACACATCGCAACTTCGGGCGGCTGGGCATCGCTGAGCCGATCGGCACTGAGCCGCTGCCGCCGCTGCCGCCCCTGGAAGGCCCGCTGCGAGATCGTCGGCACCGGCGAATTCACCTATTTGCCCTTCCGTCTCGCGGAACGCATGGCGCAAGACGGTCACGACGTCGTCGTTCAGGCTACGAGCCGCAGCCCGGCCCGCGTGGCAGCGGCGATGAGGACCAAGCTGCTTTTCGCGGACAACTATGCCACGGGCGTGCCGAACTACCTCTACAATGCCGATCCGACCGAACCGCGAACCACCTGGATCGCGCATGAAACCGGCGCTGCCACCATCGATCCTGAACTCGTCGCAGCGCTCAACGCCACACTTATCGGGTGGGACGGCTGATGCGCGCGATCGCCCTGGTCGACCTCGACGACACCTTGTTCCAGACGCTGCGCAAGTGCCCGCCCGATGTGCCGCCAGAGCGGCTGACCGCTCTCGGCTTCGCCAAGGACGGCTCTCCGCTCAGCTATGCCACGCCGCGCCAGATGACATTCCTGGGTTGGCTGACCGAGACGACCCACCTTGTCCCGGTTACCGCGCGCAGCCTGGATGCGCTGCGCCGCGCCCACATTCCGTTCAGTGCTGCTGTCTGCGCGCACGGCGGCGTCGTCCTTGACGAGACCGGCGAAATCGACGCCGTTTGGGAAAGGACAATCGCGGGAAAAGCCGCCCAGCACGCAGACCGGCTCGCCGACCTTGCCGCCGCCATCGCCGCGGAGGCCGAAGCGCGCGGGGTGTCGATCAACGCGCGGGTGCTGACTGAAGGGCCGCTGCCGCTGTATACTTTGGTCAAGCACGCCGACATGGACCATGAGGCGCTGTTCGCGGTGGTCGATGCGGCGGTGCCGTCACTGCCGCCGGGCTGGACCGACCATCGCAACGGAAACAACGTCGCGCTGATGCCGCCCTACCTGGGCAAACGGCACGCCGTCGCACATATCCTGCCCGGCTTGCGTACCCGTTTTCCCGATGCCCCGGTGATCGGCATCGGCGACAGCTTGACCGATGCACCATTCATGGGACTGTGCGATTTCGCAATGATGCCAACGGGCTCGCAACTGGCAGGGGGCATGTTCGATGATGCCTGACACTATGGTGCGGGAGGGGCCGGGCTTCTCCGGGAGCTATGCTCCGGGTGACGTGACCTTCCTGCTGAAGCCGGTGACCATGGCCGCGACCGACGTGGCTGAAAAGGAAGCCGCGATCCAGTCCGGCCGCCGCCACTACTCCGAGATGATCGCCTTGGAGGAGATACCCGATCCTGCCTATCTCGCGCTATTTCACGCGGCGCTGGCGCGCAATGGCGAGCGGTTGGCGGGCGACGTGGCGAGCCTCGCTGCGGCGCTGGCGCAACGCCGGCCGGGCCGCGAGATCGTGCTCGTTTCTCTCGCACGGGCCGGAACTCCGATTGGCGTGCTGCTTGCGCGCACGTTGCGTTCCTGGGGGCAGCGCGTAGTCCATTATTCGATCAGCATCATCCGGGACCGGGGGTCGATCCCGTTGCGCTCGCGCATATTGCCGCCCGTCACGATCCGCGCGATGCGATATTCGTCGATGGCTGGACCGGGAAAGGCGCGATCGCGCGCGAATTGCGCACAGCGCTGGCCGGCAACGAGCACGGGTTCGCTCCGGAACTGGCGGTCATTGCCGATCCGGCCGGGCAAGCGGACTTCGCGGCAAGTGATGACGACTACCTGATCGCCTCGGGCTTGCTTAACGGTATCGTATCAGGACTGGTCAGCCGCTCGATTCTGAACGACAGGGTCGTAGGGCCAGACGATTTCCATGCCTGTGTCACGTATCCCCAGTTTGCTCATGCCGACCTGTCGGGTGCGTTCGTCGATGCTGTGGGGCCAATGGCAGCGAACGCGCGGCCTCAGGCGATCAGGCATCATGCAGCACGGCGCGAGGCACTCTCCCAAGGGTGCGAACAGCTGGTGGAAACATTGCTTGCAAGCACGGGCACCGCGGATCGCAACCGCATCAAGCCGGGCATTGCCGAGGCTACCCGCGCTTTGCTGCGCCGCATGCCCGAACGCCTGCTGGTTCGCGATCCGGCGGACGACGACGTCGCACATCTGATCCATCTTGCACAGGGCCACGGTATCCCGATCGAGCCGCTGGCGCCGGACTGTCATTACCGCGCCGTCGCCATCATCCGCAGCCTGGGGAGCGACACATGAGCGTTACCGGATCAATTTCGGCGATCTCTCTTGGGGCCACGCTCTACATTCCGTGCATGCGTGGGGACCTGTTCGCTGCCGTGCTCGGCGCGCGCCGCCCAGCCGGACTGCGCTCGGTGGTCCTGTGCCTTGAGGATTCGGTGCGCGAAAGCGATCTGCCGGAGGCGATGGGCCACCTTGCCGCATTCCTGCGGATGCTGACCGGGCGTGCACCGTCGGAGACGGATCCGCTGGTCTTCGTGCGCCCGCGATCGGCGGCGATGCTGGAGCATATCCTGTGCATGCCGGGAATCGAGCATATCGACGGTTTTGTCGTGCCCAAGGCCAATGCTGACACGATGCCGACCTATCTTGCACTGCCCCTGCACGACCGGCACCGACTGATGCCCACGCTGGAGACCCGCGAGGCTTGCGATCCGCAGGAGATGCGCCGTCTGCGCGATCAGTTGCTGGCAGTGCAGGAACGCATTCTGGCGCTGCGGATCGGCGGGAACGACCTGCTCCAAGCAATGGGACTTCGCCGTCTTGCACATCGCACCGCCTATGAAGGACCGTTGGGTGCGGTGATCGCGCAGCTTGTCGCCAGTTTCGCGCCTTGGGGTTTCGTCCTGAGTGCGCCTGTGCTCGAACGCTATGGTGATACCGCGTTGCTGCGTGAAGAGGTCATGCGCGACATCGAACACGGCTTGCTCACCAAGACTGCGATCCATCCCAGTCAGATCTCGGTGATCCAGACCGCTTTGGCGGCGCCTGCCGACGAAGTCGAGGAAGCGCGGCTGGTGCTGGCCGAGGGCGGCCCCGCGGTCTTCGGACGGGCAGGGGTGATGTGTGAGCCTGCTACGCACCGCGGCTGGGCCGAGCGCCTGCTCGAGCGTGCCGCACACTTCGGAATTGCCGAGCCGCTGATACTGCGTGCATGACGAACAACGGGAGGCCGCAATGAGCGACTATCGCATCAAGATCGACGAAGCAGGCACTGGAGGCGTGCGCTTCGAACTCTATCAGTTTGCCCGCAAAAGCTATGCGCTGGGCATGCCCACCCAACTTAGCGGGGGTAGTACAGCAGGTGCCGGACCGGTCATCCACCTCCATCCGCCGCATGGAGAGAGCGCCCGACAGGTGCGCATAGTGCTGGAGGGTGGGGGTGCCCTGCTCGAGCCTGGTGCGCTCCAGTATGCGCATGGACGACTGCAGATCGACATGCAGAAGAACGCGGGTGCGGGCGGCTTCCTCAAGCGTGCCATGACTTCGGCGGGGACCGGCGAAAGTGCCTTCGCGACCCGTTATGTAGGCCATGGTGAGGTCTGGACGGAAGCGACCGCCAAGCATTTCATTCTCGCGTCGATGGAAGGTCCGGGTGATGCGCTGATACTCGATGACGGCGCCTTTTATGCTTGCGACGCCAACATCGAGCTGTCCACCCATGTCCACCGTTCGGTGCAGGGTTTGCTTTCGGGCAACGGGCTGATGCAGCCCAAGCTGAGCGGCCGGGGCGCGTTCGTAGTCGAAGCGCCGGTTCCGGTGGAGGAAATCCAGGTGGTCGAACTCGACGGGCAGGACGAACTCATCGTCGATGGTGACCTGATGCTGATGTTCTCGGCCGGGCTGCAGGTCGAACTGCGCCCGCTGGTCCGGGGCTTACGCAATGCGATGCGCAGTGGCGAGGGTCTGGTCTACGTGTTTCGGGGCAAGGGCACGGTCTGGCTGATGCCGACGGTACGGCTTGGCTGAACAAGACCAGGTAAGGCCTTATCGCAGCAAATCGTCGCTGCCGTAGCGATGATCTATGAAGCGCAAGTTGTCGGCAAAGCTGTCGAGATCTTCCTGCGCGAGCGAGCGGGACAGCGTTTCCAGGCGAGCGACCATCTTCTCGAGCCCCTGGTTGAGGTTGTAGCTAGCCGAGCGACCGGTCTTGCGAAAGATCTCAGCGCGATGCTCGGGCGGGATTTCGGCATAGCTGGATACCAGCCGGGGGAGATGGCTGTCTCGCATCTGGCGAACTTCGGCAAGCGCCGAAACCAGTAGCGAATCATCCTGCGTTCGGGCCTCGATATCGGTGATCAGTGCCAGCATTCTTGCCACGATCGGGCGAGACGCATCCGGCAGGCGCGGGTCTTCGGCACTCAACCGGGATATCGGTGTTGCAGCGTCGCGCACGACCGGGGTGGGCGCCGACCTGCTCCCGAACCAACCCGCCAATGTTTCAAGAAAACCGACCACGCCGTTACCTTAATCAAGCTGGGCGCCGTGCGCTAGTGTGGGCGCGGCAGCGCCTGCGTTGCGTTGATTGCGCGGCGCGCCTGCTCGAGGGCGTCAGTCAATGCAGCTGCGACTGCGCGGTCCGATTGCGGAGCGGTTTGTGCCGCGCTCGCGGTCTTTTCCAATGCCTCCGCCTTTTCCAGCAATTCGCGGTTGCTTACGACGGCGCGGCGAGCTGCAATCGCGGTGCGTAGCGCCGCTACGCTGGTGTTGCGCGCGCGATCAATGGCATCGCCGAGCGCTGCCTGACCGTCCGCGATGAGTTGAAGCGCCATGATACCCTGTTGAGTGATCGCGATCTGCATGACCACGTCCCGCTCTCGCTCGACCAGACGAGGAAGCAGTTTCTGACTGAGAAATTGCGCGCGATCTGGCTGTTCGGTGGATAGTTCACGGACAGCTGCTTCCAGCGCGGCGCTGCAGGCGCGGATCAGCGCCAGCGCATAGTCTAGCCCCCTCTCCGCATCTTGAATTTTTCGCTTGTCGGTTTCGATGGCGATTAGAACGCGCTCCACGCTCTCCTTCTCGCGCTCAAGACTGTGGACCAAGCCACTCCAATCCGGCGACAAGGAGGGGCGGCAGGTTCAGAGTTCCATCCCAAGCGGAACCGCTTCTGCCGGCTGGGAGTGTAGGTGTCCGCAAGCGAGTGCAATTCGCGCAGTACGGCATCACTCGATGATGAGATAGACGAGCTACGTTCCAGCCGGTCGGATGCATGTGATGCAGCGCGAATTGCCTTAATGCCTAAGGCATCAATCGCGCGCTGCGCGTCATATTCATGCGACAGCCATTGCTTTAGCAGCCGACGTGCAGTTAATCTTGGGTCGTCGTTCCGAGGGGGCCAGTCCGGCGTCGCTAAATCTGCCATGATGCTCATTTAGCAAAATCTTGTAAGCAATCTCAAGGTGCACGAGATTTGCTCATAGCTGGATAGTCAAAAGGTTCGTGCTAACGCCACGGCGTTGCTCGTATGCTGCATCACTGCCTTGCCATGCGATAGACCGTGGATCGCATCCGAAGCACTTCAGTGAGCGCCGCTTCAAACGCGCAAAAATCGTCGTTAACGTCGCGCTTCTCAATGATAGCCAGCACGACCCGCTCCTGAATGGCCAACGCGGCTTTTTCGGCGCGGTCTAGCTGCTCGACGACCGCGCGACCTTCGGGCGAACGGCGTGCCAGAATGTCGGCCCAGGCCTCACCGCCTTCATAGTGCTCCCCGTCATGCTTTGGCATCGGTCGCGCCTTCCAAATACAGCTGCGATGAGAATGATGCCAAATTCCGGTGAACCAGCCAACGAGGGTTCGCGCCGAGAAGCCCGTCGTTCCTCTCGTTAGCCCTCGGCGAGTTCGGTCACGACTTTCCTGGCGCGCGGCTTGCGGGCGGGCTTGGCGGCGACGACGGGCTCGACGGGGGCTTTGCGCTTACGGCCGAGACCGAGGGTCTTGGCGAGCTCTCGGCGCTTTTGCGAGTGGCTGGCAGCGATCATCGGATAGTCGCTGGGCAAACCGAACGCTTCGCGGTAGCTCTGAGGCGTGTAGCCGTGCAAGGTCAGATGCCGCTTGAGCATCTTGTAGGGCTTGCCGTCGATCATGCTGACGAGATGCTCGGGTTTGATCGAGGCGCGGATGGAGACGGCACCTTTAGGCTTTTCTTCCACCGCCTCGGTCGGCGCACCGAGCTTTTCCAAGGCGCCGTAGACTTTTTCAATGAGCGTGCTGACATCGCCCACTGCAACGCTGTTGTTGCTGACATGTGCCTCGACGATCTCGGCGGCAAGCGTAATGAGTATTCCGTTTTCGATGGCCAATTCTGGCTCCTATCAAGCGACTGTCTGCAGAATAACGCAGAGGTCGGTATTTATCCACCCATCACAATAATAATATCGTCAGGTGGGTCCTATGCGCTGGCTTATATTTCACGATCCGTGAAGCCGATGTTAATTGCCCGCCAGCGAAGATGCGATTGGCCGGATTTTCTAAGTGAGACCCGATTCAAGGTGCGCAGATCCGAGCATTCGAGCTGCGCACTACGACGCCAGACGAAGTTTATACTCTGTCGCCATCGATAGAGGTTTGCGCAATTACCGCAGCTCACACTTTGCAATCGTCATTGTCGTTGGCGGCGAGATGACGGGGCAGCCGCTGATTGTCTTCCAGTCGCAGTCTGACATGCGCTGCCTCCTCTGTGTTCCGCAGGCGCGAGGTACTTGCTCATTCCAGGCGAAGGCGAGGGCGAGTAGGAAAGGGAGTGGCGTCTCAGGGCCATGCCCTGACCGCGCTCTACTTCCGCTCCGCTTCAGCCAAGCCGCCTGGCGGCGTCTTGTCGGCACAGCCGTGACGATCGCCTGACGCTTTCCGTCCTGCTCGAAGCAGGCCGGTGAGCGGCTCTGCCGCTCTTCAGCGGTCGCCGAGCCTATGGCCCGGCGGCGGAGGGCCTTTGGCGGCATCAAGGTGACGGGGGCGTCGCAGCCCTGTAGCCCCGCCTCGACGGGGCGCAACCCGTCCGTTTCACTCCCGGGTCCTCCACTTCGTTGCGGCCTTGTCAGGTGCGCACCGCCTTGGCCGGCGGGGCTGTTGGTCGGCTCCTGCCGCCCCCGCCACCCTGGCGCCGGTCAATGGCGGTTGAGGAAAGGAGTGAAGGAGCCGTGAGCCATACCGAACGTCAGAGCCTCTATGGAGAGGTAACTGCCCGGATCATCGCCGAGCTGGAAAAGGGCCGGTTGCCGTGGGTGCAGCCGTGGGATGCGTCGAAGTGCCCATGCACGATGCCGGCGAACGCGGTGTCCGGAAGGCTTTATTCCGGGATTAATGTGCTCATTTTATGGGCAGCAGGGATCGGCGGCGGGTTCGGCTCGCAGCGGTGGCTGACGTACAAGCAGGCCGCAGCGGCAGGGGGAACGTGCGGCGCGGCGAGAAGGGCACGGTGGTCTGCTATGCCGATCGTTTCACCCCCAAGGACGAGGCAGCAAAGGCACAGGGCGAGGACCGCGAGGCGCGCACGATTGCGTTTCTGAAACGCTTTGTCGTGTTCAACATCGACCAATGCGAGGGGCTGCCGGACGACCTGCAGGGGGAAGCAGCCGTGCCTGATCCCGTCATGGCGATTGCCGAGGTGGACAGGCTGATTGCCGCGAGCGGTGCAGACTTCCGGATCGGCGGGATCGAGGCGTTCTATTCGCCGGGGCAGGACTATGTGCAGGTGCCGCCGCAGGCCGCGTTTCATGAGCCCATAAACTGGTTTCGCACGGCACTTCACGAATTGGGGCATTGGGCCGGGGGTAAGGGGCGGCTGGAGCGCGATCAGTCCGGGCGGTTTGGTTCGATGGCGTATGCCAAAGAGGAACTGGCGGCGGAGATGACGGCGGCTTTCACCTGCGCTTCGCTCGGCATCCAGCCCACGGTTCGGCATGCAGATTACATCGGCGCGTGGCTTGAGGCAATGCGCGCCGATGAAAAGGCGATCTTCCGGGCAGCGAGCGCGGCCAGCAAGGGCGCCGACTATCTCCTCGCATTCGGGGAAGACCGGTCATGATCCAGCGTATCGCCCTATGGCAGCAGCGCAGAAAGGAGGCGCGCCTGCGTGACGCCTTCCAAGAGATCGAGGATCCGACAATGCGCCGGATGCACCGGGCGATGGCATCGCTGCCCGCGCTGCACCGCGAAGTATTCCGGCTGGCGCGCGCCGAGGATTTGAGCACAGACGAGATCGCCCGCCGCCTCGGCCTTTCAAAGCGGCAGGCCCGGAGGCATTTTGTCTACGCGCTGGCGATGCTCGTGCGCTCGATGGACAGGCAGGAACGGGACGGTTGGTGACAGCTGTCGCTGCCGCCCGGCACGCCGGGCGGCAGCATCCTTTCGCCGAGGGCGATGGCGGGGGCAGGGGCAACCATCGCCAGAATGGAAGCCGCCATTTGGCGACGCGATCCGGCGCGCCATGCCGTGCTGCGCGATCACGATCGCGCAGCACGGCGTCCCGGCTTCAGGTTGTGCCCTGTCACCTCGGCGACGTGCTCCACCAGAGCGGCGATGATCCCGCCGACGCGCTCGCGCGTAAAGCCGCCATCGTCGGGTTCGATGCCTTGCAGCTGGCTCAGGTTGTTCCACTTCCAATAGGGAGACAGGACCTCCATCAGGCGTTCGGTCTCGGCATCCTCGTACCCGAAGCCCGTGGCGTTGGCGTAGGCGAGGGAACGGTCGACGTGGAGACCAATGTATTTGGCGCACCACATGTCCGGGAAGCCGACGTCGAGCAGGTGCGACGACATGGCGAGCTGCGCGACGATGCCGGCGGAATAGAAATAATCGGCGATGTCTTCATCGGCGGGGCGTGCCATTCCTGCCATGAATTCGTGTGCCCGCTCGAAGCGAACGAAACTGAAATTGCGCCCCTCACGCGTGCGCACGAGCCGGACCGGCCGTGCATCGTAGCGGCGCCACAGCACGCCGAGCTCCGAGCTCTCACCGGGCAGAGTGATGATGTCAGCACTCGGCGCTGCCGCGCCAAGGCCAGCTGAAGTAGCAGGAACGATAGAGTTCATATGCACCTCCGGTCCGCGTCAGGAGCGGTAGCGGAAGACTTCAGGGCATCACGCGGACCGGCCCCGAACTCCCGCACGCTAGCGCGCGGGAGCCGCCGGAGCTGGTAACATGCAGATCACATGCGCCGCCGCCTTTCACCCGAAGGTTTGGACATGCGCGACGGCACCCCGGAAAACTGTGTTTTCCGAGTTTTTCCTGATCTGCGGGATTACCAGTCCCGGCGCCGCCTTTGCGCAGCGCGCGGCCACGATATCAGACGCGAATCCGCTCGCCAAGTTTTGCGTGAATGATGCGTAGCGTGCGGCCGTCGGCCCGGCGCCGGGCGACGACATCGGCGGTCTTTGATTGGGCGTTACTTGCCGCGACGTCTCGCAGAGCGGCCGAGCCGGTACCGCAGCATGGCCCAACGGGTGCGCCAGGTGAGCTTGGGCGGCGAGCTAAGGTATCCCGGCTTCAGTCCTGCCCGCCGACACATCTCGACTGTGCTGCGACGTCGCTTCACCGTCTCGATATAGCGCGAGACCTCGGCAACCGCCGCACGCGTCCTATCGATATCAGCATCATCTGGCAGAACAGGCATCCAAGCCCAGATACCGAGCTCATCGGCTTCCTTGAGTGTCAGTGAGAGATGAAACCGGATGTAGTCGCTCGCGGTGCGGTGGCTCGCATCGAAAATGACGGCCAACGACCGGCGCAGCTTGTCGAGCTGATCACGTTCTTGCGCTGTCAGGCTTGACCAGTCTCTCACTTCAAGCTCGCGCATCATAGCATGTGCCCGGTCCCACTTCGCCTCCCAATCGGGATCGTAGGTCTCCAGCACGTTGCTATTGAACCGGACCAACACTTCCGCCTCCCTCCACCTTCGCCTCAGCGTTTGTGCCCTGCGTTCCGGTCTGCGCCTGGCGCTGCGACAACGAGGATGTCGAGGCGAGGCGCAAATTGACGGCCTGCCCGTTGATCCGCCCATCACCGAACCAGACGCCTCCGGCTCTGGTCCAGGTCAGCCTGCGCGGATCGGCGACAAAATCGCCGGCCGGAATATGCGTGAAATGGATGTTGCCCGAGCCCGTGAGGTCGGTGGAGAAGCGGCCACCGACCACCTGGTTCGCCGCCTCTACTAGCCCGGCCTTCAGGGTATCCATCGGGATCGCCTGAAACGTGATCAGCACCTGTCTGCGGGCAGCGTCCGGGTCGGACAGGCGGGACGTTCCAAGCTCGTTGTCGATCAGCGCGAACACAGTGTTGGTGTAGATCGCCGAGATCGCCAGCATCTCCATGTAGCGGATGTGCAGTTCCTCGTCATACGTCGAAGGCCGGCGATGAGCACGGAAGAACGGCGTGTCGAACTGCGGGTCGACGTGGCGGTCGTCGATGGCTTCCACTTCCCAGCCCTTGCGCGGCTGCATGGCGAGCGCGATCGGAGCGGCATAAACCATGTGATCGGGATCGAGCGGGGTTATGCTACGCATCTTGTCGATGCCGGTTTCGGCAATCTCTGCCCGGGTGGGCACGACGTGCGCCTCGACCGAGAGATCGAAACGCGGCCGCCCTTGTTCACCCGGTGCCAGGAGGATGCGCGCAAGGGCATCGAGCGGCATGCCGCGCGCATCTAGATCGGTAAGAAAGGCATCGGCCATGATCCCGGCTGCCGGCATCTCGTAGGTCTTGCCGGTCTCGAACCCAAGAGAGCGCACCTTCTCCCACAGGCTCGATAGACCTGAGCTCGAGCCTGAACTTTCCGAGGCCGATCCCGAGAGCGAGGGTCCACCCGAACCACAGGCCGACAGCATCGCGAGCAGGAAGCAGGGACCGGCAAAGCGCACCGAGATCATCGGTTTGTCTCCTTCATCAGAGCGCGAAGCTCCTGCGCATCGGCGGCGCGGTCCGCAGTGCTGCCCGCCAGTCTTTGCTCGAGCTCGCGCGCCCGCTGGCGTAGGCGTGCAAGCTCGGCTGCGGCGTTCGGATTGCAGCCTGCGGACCCTGATGGCGGCTCCGCCTTGCCCTCCGGCCGCCGCCCCGCCATCGCCTGCCAGTCGCGGTTGAACCCCGCGTCGAATGCGGCCCTGTCGGCCCGCACGACGGCGGTGTCGCGCTCGACCCGGATGTCGACGTGCTGCTGCCAGGTGACCGTCAGCCACGTCAGCACCGCCGCCATCGGAGCTGCCACCAGAGCGCCGGAGGCGAACCCGCTCAGCGCCATGATGAACGCCCGGGTAAGTATTCCGAAGGAAGAAGGGGCGAGGCTTTGCCTCGCTCTGTTTTTGTCCACACCCTACGCACGTGTGCTGCCTCCATAGCGTAGTCGATATGTGGTCGCAGTGACCATGTGGCCAATGGCAACATACATGGAAAGCGGTGTCAACGCGGACTATACTTATTTATGAAAGTGCGTATTCTCTCCGCATACTGCCGAGGTAGGTGGCGATGGCACGTGTGATGCTGACAGGAAGAGTAACAGATACTCAGGCTGCTGCGTTAAAAGGGTACGCGGCGGATGTTGGCTTGCCGCTCTATCAGGCGACGGTACGCGCGCTCGAGCTTGGCATCGCAGCGCTGGTCGGGGGCAGGGGCACCGAGCCTGCTGGTTCCGACGGCAGCGCCGCGACGGTTCCAAACTCCCCTGACGTGGAAGCACTGCGCGAGGCGATAGAGCGGCTGACCACGCGTTCGGAACTGACCGATCGGTTGATCCAGAGAACTCTCTATGCGGCCGGGGCGGCCTATGCGGCGGCGCTTGCAGAGCCCGGGCAAGGCGAAGAGCGCCTGGCGCAGATTGCCCGTGATGCGGATCGGATCTTCGATCGGCAGCTCGCCAAAGCGAAGGCCGATTTGTGATGACGCTACGTTGGGGCAAGGTCTGATCGATGACGCCCCGCGCAGAAATCCTCTCGCGCGGTCAGGCGAGCCAGAACCGGATCTGGGCTGGCATCAACGCCCGGGCCCAGGTGGCGTCGATCCTAATTCTGGTGTGTGCCGGTGTGGGCGCCTTTGCGGGATGGAAGACGGCGCCCGACCTCACCCGGCGCGGGGCCAGCCTTTATCTCAAGGTTCAGGGACGTGAGCTGCTCGATCCGTTTGGCCGCAACCTCCAGACATATGAGGCGCGCGCCCGGGTTGCGGTACGTGATGAGATCCTTGCTCCCCAGAGCCCGGCCACCCGTGCCTTCAAGCGTCTGCTGTGGCGGATGGGGATCTGTGCGGTGCTGTGCGGGATCGCCATTGGCGTACCGCTGTACCGCTGGCGCCGCCGGGCCTGGCTGGCGGAAGGCGAGCGCGCCGGCCGCGACCGGACGGTGCGCGGCGCTGAGCGGGTGGATGCAAAGACGCTTGCGCGCATGGTCGCAGTTGGCAGTGGAACACATCCGGTGACGATCGGCGGGGTGCCGGTCCCTGAGAGTGAGGAGGCGCGGCACTTCCTGTTCGCCGGTGCGACGGGTACCGGCAAGACGACCGCGATATGGGCGCTGCTCGATGAGGTGGAACGGCGCGGCCAGCATGCGTTCGTCCATGATGTCGATGGCGGCTATGTCGCGCGCTACTACCGTCCTGAACGGGGCGACCTGATCCTCAATCCCTTCGATGAGCGGTGCGCCTACTGGAACCCTTTTGATGACGTGCGCTCCGCCTCCGATGCCGACCGGCTGGCAGGGTTCATTGTCCCAAAACCAGGAGGCAACGCTACTGGCGATGATGTCTGGTACGATCAGGCCCGGCTTGTCGCCGCTGCGGTGATCCGGCGCCTGTGGGAGCAGGGCAGGGGCAGTGTCGGCGAACTGGTCTATGCCCTTCGCGACATGGCCCCCGATCAATTGGCGACCCTGACGCGCGGGACAGAAGCATCGCGGGTATTCCAGAAGGATGCTGACAAGGCGACCGCGAGCGTGTTGTTCTGCCTCGCCGAAGCGGCGAAGATCGTAGGCTCTTTGAAGCGGACGCCGGGGGATGGACCCCGCCTCAGCTTCGACGACTTCTATCAGCGCCTGCCGCACATCGAAGGCGCCAAGCCCTGGATATTCCTGGCTTCGCGCAAGCGCAATTTTGCCGCGGCAAAACCGCTGCTGGGGTGCTGGCTGGACTGCGCCGTCGCCGCGATCCTGGACCGGCCGATCCGCGGCGCGCCCCGGGCGTGGCTGATCCTCGACGAATTGCCGGCGCTGCCGCGCGCATCGGGGCTGCTGAGCTTGCTCCCTGAGGGGCGCAAGTTTGGGGCAGCGGTGGTGATCGCCTTCCAGGCGATCGGTCAGCTTCGTGAAACCTACGGCCAGCATGCCACAGGCACGATCGTCGGTCAGACCGGCACGCAGCTTGTCATGCGTCTCGGCGATCCGGAGAGTACCAGATGGGCCACCGAGCTGCTGGGGCGGTCGGAGATCGAGGAACATCGCTCGAGCGCGTCACTCGACAGCGACGCCATGAGCGACAAGGGTTCGCTCTCGACCTTACGGCAGACCAAGCAGATCGTGCTCGACAGCGAGATCGGTCACTTGCCGCCGCTGACCGGCTTTCTGCGCTTGTCGGGCTTGCCGATCGCGCGCGTTGAGATCAGCCGTGCGCATATGGAGCGGCCCGATATCGCGGAGGCTACCGTGCCTTTGGGAACTGCGACGGTATCGGTACAGGTGCCGGCGTCGGAGCCGAAGCTGGCGCCGACATCATCACCTGCTTCTGCGGCAGCGATGCCGGACCCAAACGAGGACCGCACCGCCGGGGAGCGCTGTAAGTGGTTGCCAGCGTCGCAGCTCTGAAGAGCGCCGCGCAGGCTTCCAGCTACTACGAAGCTGACGACTATTATTCGGAAGGCGGCGAGGCACCGAGCGCCTGGTTCGGCGAGGGTGCCAAGGCGCTGGGGCTGATCGGCGAAGTGGCCCGCGCCGCCTTCAAAAGCGGCCTCGAAGGCGACCTGCCCAATGGCCGGCAGCTTGGCACCATCCGCAACGGCGAGCGTGAGCATCGGCCGGGCTGGGATGTGACCTTCTCTGCGCCCAAGTCGGTATCGATCATGGCCGAGGTCGCCGGTGACCGGCGCCTCATCGGCGCCCACGACAAGGCGGTGCGGACGGCCCTCGATTATATCGAGCGGCACGGCGCTGCGACCCGGGTTCGTGAAGGCGGCGAAATCAAGACGGTCGAGACCGGCAAACTGGCGGTGGCGACCTTCCGCCACAATACCAGCCGTGCACAGGATCCCCAGCTTCACACCCATGCTGTGATCCTGAATGCCACGCAGGACAAGGCGGGGATATGGCGTAGTCTGGAAAGCCTCTCGTTCTTCCGCATCTACAAGGATGCGGGCGCGATCTACCGGCAGGCGCTGGCGCAGGAGGCGCGCCAGCTCGGTTATGCGCTGCGGGAGGCCAAGGGCTCGATGTTCGAGCTGGCAGCCGTTCCCGAGGCGGCGATCCGGCAGTTCAGCGCGCGGGGTAATCAGGTGGAAGCCGCATTGGCCGAGCGCGGCAAGACCCGGGCCAACGCGACCGCTGCCGAGAAGGCGACGCTGACGCTGGCCACCCGTCAGGCAAAGGAAGAGACCCCGCGCGAGGCGCTGGTGCCGGGCTGGCAGGCCCAGGCCGACGCGGCCGGGTTCGGCGAGGCCGAGCGCATCGCGGCGATCGCAGATGCGGAGAGCCGCGCGGCAAAGGATGGGCCACGCGGACTGGCGGAGACGGGTAGGGCGGAGGTCGCCGCTACGCTGGCCGTAGCTGCCGCGGCGCGTCATTTGTCGGAGCGTGAGGCGGTGTTCGGGGCCGCCGCGCTGGAAGCGCGCGCGGGCGAACACGCGGGTGGTAGAGCGAGCGCGGCCGAGATTGCTGCAGCTGTCGGTAGGGCGCGAGCAGGTGGTGAACTGGTTGCACGCGAACGCGGGGCGGCGGGGCAGGGCTTCACGACGCGGGAGGCAGTGGCGACCGAACGGCGCATGCTGGCAATCGAGCATGGCGGGCGGGATGCAGCCGCAGCGCCGCATTCGCGGCAGGACGCTGCCCGGATTGTCACCACAGCCGCCTTCTTCGCAGAGGCGCAAGGGTACAAGTGGACGCAGGGGCAGCAGTCCGCGACTGTCGGTCTCCTGGCCGGTCACGACCGTGTCGCCGGTGTGCAGGGCTATGCTGGCACCGCCAAGACCACCACGGTGCTCGCGACCTATGCGGAAGGGATGCGCAGTGCGGGGTATCAGGTGCGCGCCTTTGCGCCCACGGCCGCGGCGGCAGCCGTGCTGGGTGGCGCGATTGGCACGAAGGGCGATACGGTCGCCAAGGCGGTGCTGACCGGCGATACGCTCGTGGCCGAGGCAGGCAAGGCCCGCGAAGTCTGGATTATCGACGAGGCCTCGATGGTCGGTGCGCGCGACATGGCGCGCCTGCTCGGCATGGCCGAGCGCGCGGATGCGCGGGTGGTGCTGGTGGGTGATGTAAAGCAGCTTGGCAGTGTCGAGGCCGGTAGGGCGTTCGGTCAGCTTCAGGACGCAGGCATGCGGACCTTCGTGCTCGACAAGATCGTGCGCCAGCAGAACGACCTGACGCGCGAAGCGGTACAGGCGACGATCGCTGGCGACGGTAGGCGGGCGCTCGAGGCGCTGGATCGCGGTGGCGGGCGTGTCGCCGAGTTTGCTGATGTTGACGACAGGCGGGTTGCGATGGCCCGAGACTATGCCGCATTGTCTGTCCGGGAGCGTGAGCGCACGCTGGTCATGGATACGACGCGCGAGGGGCGCGAGCTACTGACGCAGGCTATTCGGGCTGAGCTGCGTAAGGACGGCACAATCCGGGGTGAGACCGTCACCGTGGCGACGTTGGAGAGCAAGGGGCTGACCCGGGAGGAGGCGCGCCACGCGCGCGGGTACGAGATTGGCGATGTGGTGACGTTCCGGCGTGACTATGTACGTCATGGCATCGAGAAGGGGCAGGCGTACCGGGTCGCGCGCGTCGACGGCGACCTTAACCGGATCGCGCTTCACGACCAGCAGGGGCGGGCGATCGAGTGGCGTCTCGACAAGTGGGGACGGGGGCAGGCGGAGGCCTTCAGTGGGGTGCAGCGTGAATTCTCGGCAGGCGACCGGGTGCAGTTTACCCGCAACGATCGTCAGGCCGGCCGGGTGAATGGTGCCACTGCGGCAGTGGTGGGTATCGATACCGAGACTCGTACTTTGACCGCCCTAGACGCCCGCGGCCGCGAGCATACCTTGTCGCTGGACAATACCGGTGACCGGCACATCCGGCACGGTTGGGTTGGCACCGTGCATGGCAGCCAGGGCGCGACAGCGGATCGGTCGATGACGCATCTGGAGAGCTTCAGGGCGAATACCGTGGATGCAAGGTCCGCCTATGTGGCGATCAGCCGGGCGCGGCAGCACGCCGCAATCTATACTGACAGCAAGGAGAAGCTTGCCGATGCGATCGAGAGCAGAAGCGGGGAACGGCATAGTGCGATCGCATCATCACGCGGGGCAGAGTTGGTCGACGGCGACAGGCCTGCGGAGAGCCGCGGAATGGGGATCGGATGACATAGCGCGTCCTCAATTAGCGAGTTCCCATTAACAATAGCCTCGAGAAGAACACGATAAGATCGGCCATCGGCCACTTCCGCTACTTCGTAAGGGCAAAACAATTCGTGTTGCGGTTTTAGGGAGCCGCCGGGAGACGCGATCGCGTCCTTGAGGTGTTCGAATTTAAAAAAGGCAAGTGGCAATTCGGAGCAAGATCGAGGTGTGTCGGACGGACTTCAACGAGACCCAACCTCACACATCCATGGCGTTTATGACCCCGGCCGATGAAGCGCCGGACCTCTCATTCTCGCCGGTGGCGGAACTGGGACAGGGTCAATATCAACCGCGAGATTCTCGTTATGAGCGAGGATCGTTGGAGGGGGCAGGTCAGTACCTATAGCGGTGCAAACCTATTTCCCCGGCAGCATGCACGAAACGGTTCATCAATTTGCTATCAGGGCGATGGTGGATATCGCCATCTCTGTTCCCCCGCACATCGACGCGCTTGAATATTCTACCTCGACGTTCTGGCTGGCGCTCAATGCCGTCATAGCAACCGCCATGATACCTTCTGAACCTGCACCTGCGGCGATCCGAAGCATGAGTAGACCGCCAGAGGGAGTTTTCACCGACACATATCGGCAAGTATTGTCCGCGCGTCCTTCCACGCGGATAACTTTCCCCGTAGCCGTGGTAGCGTCCGCGGGTGCGATAGTACCCAAGGCCATTAGGCTACAAGCGAGAAGCGCAGTTTTTTTCATATATATATCATCCTTTTTGTGATCGATGTGCGGTAAGCCGGCTAAAACAGGTACATGCCGACAAAGTCCATCCGGCCAAATTCATTACAGTTTGCGCTATTGGCTGCGTATCGAATGATGACCTTTCTCGAGCCTGCCAGCGCGGTCAGGCCCATTGCCAGAACGGACTCTTTGTTGGGATCATTCGGAAGCACGACGGCAGCGCCGCCCCCAACAAGATGCAGCCAGATATACCCAGCATCACCTGACCAAATTTTCTCGATCTTCGCTTCGCATTCGGTGAAGGCTTGTGCCGGGTGCGCTCCTGCGCAAAGGCCGAAGATGCCAACTAGGGCAGCAGCTTGGCAACGGAGAGAGCGGGCATTCCATTTACTGGTCACCGTGGAGGTGTGATTATCCGCCATTTAATGTATGTCTTTCATTTGCTTCTGGTGCTTTCGCAAAGAAGTTGTTACGAGATGCGGTTCAGTCGGTCACTGCTCGCGGTTCGCGCACCCAGCGGATTTTGCGATAACATTCGCAATCAGATGGGTTGCAGAGGTATTACTGAAGATAAAAGCTCTTGATTTGGCAGTTTCCGGAATTGGTCTCGTAGAAAATGCCGACTGCCTTCAAGCCCATTTTGGCGCTGAGAATCATTGCATAAAACCGGCTCTTTTCTTCTTCCTTTGTCGTCGACGGGAAGGACAATCGCCCATTTGCGCAGTTTGACCCCGTAAACCATGCTACCAGTCCTGGGCCATCGGTGTAATTTTCCAGTCGCCAATTTGTGGGTACTGCTTCGATGTTAGCATCGGCATACGCTGCTGAGCCGTAGATTGAGAAAAATATGGCCAAGCCGAGCACGGGTGAGCTGCGAAAGCGCATTAGATATACTCCAGGCTCTTATTAAACGCCGTTTCTAACGGCTATGATCTTAGGTATGCCATCAAGGCAACCATTAATGGTAACGTAGACCCGCCGCTGTGTACTTTGCGCCTGCAGGAGCATGGACTGCACCAATTGTGCGCGAGGACTGCTGTCAGGCATGATGTACCAATCACTCCGGCCACAGCTCTCTGGATCGACCATTTGCTGGTCCAATTTGACAAGAACGCCGCTATGCCCCTCGTAGTGTTGCAGGGTCAGAACTAGTCCATTGACGTCTGTGTTCGATGCGGCCGTTGCCGTCCCGGCAGAGACCGCCATGATGACCGAGGCCAAAATACACTTCATGAACTTTCCGGACATTGTTCGTTCCACATCTTATGATGACAAGGGGTGCGCATAGTCGATCTCACTGGCCGTCCCGCACGCTTATCGCCGTTTCGTGATCAGGAGCCTGACTGCAGGATCCGGTCCCATTCACCCGCACGCGTTTGCCAATAGCCTGGGCGCTTATCAGGTAGGCAAACATCGCCTGGCCAGCCGGCGTCGTAACGTTAAAGGTTAGGCGGTCCCAGATGGCGCATGGAGGCCGGTTCGTTACGGGCCCGCCTACGGCAAAGACGGCGCTGGTGCCATCGATCTGTAAATCTGTGATCATACCCGGGCCTCGTTCGCTGGCGTACGCGGCTGTGGGTGTGACGGTGATCATAGCTGCCACAGCAATCTTCAGCTTCATTGATGCGGCTCCTCGCCCGTTCATGCCATATCATTTGCGATCTGGCAGAGAGGAGCCGGCCATCCTCTCCGCGCCGTCTGAAGTGTGCGTATTGCGCCTTCTGTCCGACCTGGCGAAAGGATGGACAATCCGCGGCCCAAGCGGAAACTCGCTCACTCCGGGAGAGTGATGGAATATACTATCGGCGCCGTGTAGCCCCAAGGTGTCGTGGTACATCCGCTTAACCATAAGCTGACTGGCCTGTGCGAAGATTTCGACGTCAAGGCAGCGGCAAACATGCGCTCTGTCACACCCGAGGCTTCGACGAGCTTAAGTCGCTGGGTGGATCCGCAGTTGTCCGGGTTCGTCGTGGAGGCAACCTCGAGCCAAGTTCCGCTGGGTTCAACCACAATGGTCTTTATACTGGTATTGCCGCTAGAGCCGTCCGCCAACGCAGCACTTCCATGGGCCAGTGCCAACGACAGAACGATTAGTTTAACGCATCTCATCGCTTGTTTTCCTTAGCCGCTTATTATCAGACTGTGTTCATTGATAATGACTGACGAACGCCCCGCCGCTCAGTGTGGCAAGTGCAATCAATCTTCGATCTGAAAGGATTCAACCGTTTCAGTATCTGCCCACACCGAGCAGCTTCCGGTTCCTTTAACCGTAATGCGTTTGCCGGTGGTGTACGCTGTAAGTAGTCCTGCTATCATCGCCTGCCCTTGTGAGGTTGCGGAATTGATAACCCAACGATTGGCGGCGGTCGCGCACGACGGCGCAGACGTGCGTGCGCTGCTCATATTAAAGAAGAAGCCGCCGGTGTGAGGCAATACTACGGTTATTTGCCCCAGAGATGACGCTCCCGCTTGCGCCGGGAATGCGGATAGAACTGCGAACGCGAGGGACATGGGAGGCAAGCAATGTCCAAACTTCATATTAACTCTTTCATTGTGGGGGTCAGTCGCCGATGACGATCCGATTGACCTTGCAACTCGACACACCCCAACCCCAGAAATCGCTGCTTGACGTAGCGACATCGAAATCGATCTGAACCGGCTGCCGGCTCATCTGCGCAGAAAGGAGAAGAGCCATCCCCTTTTGCCCATCAAGCTTTCCGTCCGTCGCCAAATAAAAGATGCTGAACCCGTTGAGCGTACAGCTAGCCGGGACACCCGACGGCGTACCGGTCACGCGGAACCACACCTGATCGTTGCCGCTCGAGGAATTGCCGGTCATGACATTGCGGACAGCAGGGATGGTAGCGCTGGCAGCCTCGGCGGGGCTACCGAACGAGCCTGCCCAGGAGGCCGTGAAGGCTAATAGGGAGAGAAACAGGCGGCGGCTCGATCCATAAGCGTGCATTAGCGTATCCTCGTAATTCCTGGCGCTTGGCAGCATTGCCGGATCAAGCGCTTGATAACTTCGACCGCCACTCCCCGGCGTTTCGCGATGCCCTGTCGGCAAATGGCGAGCGGGTTCGACGTTTCAGGTGAGGTAGACCCCGATCAAGTCTGCTCTTGCTGTTGCGGTACAGGCTACCCCGTCGGCTGCGTAACGAACGATCATCTCTCGTTGCGCGATAAGGGCGGTGGTCGCGGCGGCGAGGGTGCCTTCCCGGTCAGGGGCAGTCGACGCAAGATAGCCCGACCCGCCATTGGTGTAATCGAGCCAGACATTGCCCTCGCCCACATAGACTCGCTGGATGCGCACGGTGCACTCCGTGTAGGCTTGCGCTTCGCAGGACACTGTCAATCCCGCTGTGGCTGTGCCCATGAGGACGCCGAATTTACCAGCGGCAAATACCCTCCGTGCGGCGTTGAATATTGAGTTCGGTTGCATGTCAATTTTTCTCCATGATGGGGCGGACTAATCGCGAGGCCGGAGTGCAAATCGCGGAATGCCGCTAGAGATGGTACGCTTGTAAAGAGGAGAACTGAGCGTTTTGCCCGCGCAAGTAGTTATTCGACGGTTATATAAGCGATTTCCTCGCGGGTCGTACTTTGAGCCGAGCACGCTCCGGTACCGGTGATGGTGATGGGTTTGTTGTTGAATTTTGCCGTAATAAATACCGAAAGGATGGACATGTCCTTGAACGCCCACATTCCATCGGTTGCACAAGCAGGGGCAGTGGTGCGTGTTCCGCTGAGGGCGACAGCTTTTGGCGCTGCGTCATTGTTAGCGACGGCAAGAAGGGTAACCGTGCCCGTTTGCTGGCTTGCAAACGCGGTGCTGCTGGACAACAGAACGCTTAGCGCCGCGGATACGACGAAATATTGTGCGTGCATTTTTCGTCCAGGATACATTCTCGATCTTTCGCGGTGGCTAAGATTTCACATTGGCAGGGAGGCGCCCGCGTATGGATCTGCGGACTGCTGGCGCTGTGCGTCACGCGCCGCCTCAGTCGCGAGCGTCGGCGGGGGCGGCACGTAGATCGCTGTTGGAGCAGGCATCGATCGATCGCCAATGGTGGCAAGACCTGCGGCAATGGACGGTGCGCCGAACAGGATGAAGGCGCCCAGCGTCACGCGCACGGCGGAGCGAAGGGAGAGCCGCCCCGAGAGCGCTGCAAACCCGAGTCCTGCAAAAGCGATGACGGCCAGCGCCTGCGCGAGCGATCCTGTCAGCAGCAATTGCACCCATAACAGTGCCGACGCCAAGGCGTCGCCGTCCGTGTTTCCCATGAAGAAGCCCCCTTCAGGGTTATGCTAACGCAGGCCGATGCGGCTTTGCACTTAAAATATTGCAAGGCGCTGGAAAAACCCTGGCGGCTATGCCAGCAAAGGGATGGGCACTCACGTGCGTGAGTAATTGAATAGGGGGTTTGTCGTGCGCCGTTTGGGTATGGCTTTGGCGATGTCGCTTGTCGGCATCGGCCAGGCAAAGGCTGCCGATTACGGCGATCCGCAAGGATCGGGCGTGATCGTGGGCGCGGTCGACTGGTTGCAAGGTACGCTGATGGGGACGGTCGCGACGACAGCGGCCGTGATCGCGGTGGCTGCCGTGGGCTTCATGATGCTGACCGGCCGGGTCAATTGGCGCTACGGCGCGATGGTGATCCTGGGCTGCTTCGTGCTGTTCGGCGCTGCGAGTATCGTTGCGGGCATTCGTGCTACCGCTGGCGGTTTCTAGTCTGCGATGAGTAGCCCGCTGCACACGGATGTCGTTTTCACCGCGCTGACCCGGCCGCAGATGTTCGCGGGCGTGACCTATTCGTTCTTCATCGCCAACGGCGTCATTGCGGCCGAGTTCTTCCTGATCTTCAAGTCGTTCTGGGTGATCGCACTGGCGCTCGGCATCCACGCAGCGGGCATGATCGCCTGCCTTCGTGAGCCGCGTATCTTCGATCTGTGGATCGTGCGCGTCAGCCGTTGCCCCAGGGTGCGCAATCACAAGCTGTGGCAATGCAACTCCTACCAGCCCTGACCAGCGATCCAGAGGTCATCGCTCGTGAACAGAGCAGCGGCGCGCATCTGCCTTATGCCCGCCATCTCGACGATGTGACGATCGAGACCCGGGATGGCCTGCTCATGCAGACCATCCGGCTTTCCGGCTTTCTATTCGAGACCGCCGATAGCGACGAACTCAATTACCGCAGCGAACTGCGTGATGCGATGCTGCGCACGATCGGCAACTCGCAGTTCGCGATTTATCACCATATGATGCGCCGGAAGGCCGCGGCGACGGTCGATGCGTCGTTCCCCGATGCCTTCTCGCAGCGCCTCGACGCGCGCTGGCGGGGGCGCCTGGCGCAGCGCCAGATGTACGTGAACGACCTGCTCCTGACGATCGTGCGCCGCCCGCTGCAAGGGCGTTTGGGGCTCGCCGATAGAATTCGTGCCGTTCTCAAGCCGGCAGGCGAAGCGGCGGCCGCAACGGCTGCAAATAAGCGCGCGCTCGATGCCGCGCGTGAAGCGCTGCTCGCGGCCCTTGGCAGCTATGGCGCGACGACCTTAAGCGTCTATCAGACCGAGCTTGGCTATCGCTCCGAACCACTCGAGTTCCTGTCCTACCTGTTCAACGCCGAGATGCGCCCCGTCGGTCTCCCGCACGGTGATCTGGGCATGCACCTGCCTTCGCGGCGGATCAGCTTCGGGCAGGATGCCTTCGAACTCGCGCCCGCAGGCCACCTGCCGCGCCAGTTCGGCGCGGTCATCTCGATCAAGGACTATCCCGGCCAGACGCTGCCCGGCATGTTCGACGATCTCTACCGCATGCCCTTCGAAATGATGGTCAGCCAATCGTTCGGCTTCGTCGATCGCGGCGCGGCGCTGGGCAAGATGAACCTGGCGCTGCGGCGCATGCGCTCGGCGGAGGACGAGGCGCTATCGCTGCGCGACGAACTGGCGCGCGCCAAGGACGAAGTAGCGGCCGGACGCGCAGCCTTTGGCGAACATCATGCGACGATTACGCTTCATGCCGAGAGCCAGCACCTCCTTAATGCGCAGGTCGCCGAGGTAACGGCTGCTCTGGGCGATCTTGGCATCAACGGCGTGCGCGAGGATATAGCTCTCGAGCCGGCGTTCTGGGCGCAGTTCCCCGGAAACTTCAAATATATTGGCAGACGGGCACTGGTCTCCTCGCGCAACTTTGCCGGGCTGGCGAGTCTGCACAACTTCCCTGTCGGCAAGGCGAGCGGCAACCACTGGGGCGAGGCCGTCACGCTGTTCGAGACGACGGCGGCAGGGCCTTACTTCTTCAACTTCCACCATCATGATCTGGGCAACTTCACGATCATCGGTCCCTCGGGATCGGGCAAAACGGTCGTGCTCAACTTCCTGCTGGCACAGGCGCGCAAGTTCGCTCCGCGCATCGTGTTCTTTGACAAGGATCGCGGCGCCGAACTCTTCATCCGCGCGATGGGCGGGCAGTACGATCGCCTGCGTCCCGGCGCGCCGTCAGGCCTCAATCCGCTCCAACTTGCCGATACGCCCGCCAACCGCCAGTTCCTCGCCGACTGGCTGGCGCTCCTGGCTGGCGGTCTGAGCGCGGAGGAAGCTGAACTCGTCAATGACGCGATCGATGCGAACTTCGGGCAGATCGTCTCGCATCGCCGTCTGCGTCATCTTGTCGAACTGTTCCGAGGGGCCAGCCGCCCGCATGCAGGCGACCTCTATTCGCGCATGCGGCCATGGTGGGGCGAGGGCGAGCGGGCCTGGCTCTTTGACAACGAAGCCGATCTCACCGACCTTAGTGCCGAGACGGTCGGTTTTGATATGACCGCGATCCTAGATGATCCGCAGGCGCGCACGCCGGCGCTGCTCTACTTCTTCCACCGGGTCGAGGAGCGCCTCGATGGGACGCCTGCGATCATCGTTGTCGACGAAGGTTGGAAGGCGCTCGACGACGATGTCTTCGTGCGGCGCATCAAGGACTGGGAGAAGACCATCCGCAAGCGCAACGGGATCGTCGGCTTTGCCACGCAAAGCGCGCAGGATGCGCTAGAGAGCCGGATCGCGAGCGCCATCATCGAACAAGCGGCAACGCAGATTTTCATGATCAATCCCAAGGCGCGGCCCGAGGATTATATCGACGGCTTTGGCCTCACGTCCCATGAGTTCGAACTGGTGCGCACCTTGCCGGACAATGCGCACTGTTTCCTTATCAAGCACGGGCACGACAGCGTCGTCGCCCGGCTCAACCTGTCGCGTGAGAAGGACCTGTTGACCATCCTCTCGGGGCGCGAGGCGACTGTGCGGCTGTTCGACGAGATCGTCACCGAGACGGGCGATGAGCCTGCCGACTGGCTCGAACCGCTCCTGGCGAGGGCATGACTGCGATGGCCGAACAGAAATGGTGCTCGGGTTTCGTCGCAATCGGGGCGGTCGATTCATGAGGAATGTTTTGATTTTGGTGGCTGCCGTATTCGCTGGAGTACCGGCACCGGCTTTTTCCGCTACGACGAACGACTACACATATGATGCTCTCGGACGTCTGAGAAGCGCCTGCCAATCTCAAACGGGAAGCAGTTTCTTTACCCGTTATAATCTCGATGCTGCGGGTAACCGGATCATGGTCGAGGCTGCGGATCAGGCCTTTACTCTGTCGGGTGGGAGTGAATTGCGCTCTGGTGACGGGCGTTTCATCTTCACGATGCAGACCGACGGTAATTTGGTCCTTTATGGTCCAACTGGCTCGATGTGGTCCAGCAACACTTATGGTAATTTGAATACATTCCTTGCATTTCAAAATGACGGAAATCTCGTGCTCTATAAGAGCGACGGATCAGGTTCCATCTGGAACTCAGCCACGCAATCGAATTGTGCAAGGCTTGTTGTGCAAGACGATGGCAACGTAGTGATCTACAGTTCCGCAGGCATTCCGATCTGGTCGACGAACACCGGTGGGCACTGACAATTTTTCTGACGATCCAACAGCAAAGCACAATTTATGAATTGCCCGGCGCTTAGAACAGGTCAGGACTTTCTTGCCGGCACTTTGGCGCATATCGACTGCCAGGCGCAGTCGATCGGCAGCTTTGGCTGGGCTGGGCTCGCTGATCCGGGATCGCCCGTGTCGCTGGCGATAACCAGTGCCCTCACGATCTTCGTTGCGATTTTCGGTGTCCGGGTGATGCTGGGCTATCCGATCGGAATGCGCGACGGCGTGGCCGCGCTGCTCAAGGTCGGCATCGTCCTAACCCTTGCGGCAAGCTGGCCCGCGTGGCGGGTGCTGGGCTACGACCTGTTCCTCGATGGGCCGGCGCAATTGACCCATGCGATTGGCGCCGCCGCAGGCCTGCCCGGGAGCGCGGGTGACCTGGTATCGCGGCTGCAGACGGTCGATGAGGGCATCGCCGCGCTTAACCTCGTCGGCACTGGCCGGCTCGGCGTGGCCCAGGGCGACTGGTTCGAACTGGGCTTTGCGCGCATCGCCTACCTCGTCGGCACGTTGGGGCCGATGGCGCTGCTGCGCATTGCCACAGGCTTCCTGATCGCGATCGCCCCGCTGATGGGCGGGCTGCTGCTGTTTGCCGGCACTGCCTCGCTGTTCGAGGGATGGCTGCGCGCCTTGGTGGCGACATTCCTCGGCGCCATTCTCACCTCGCTTGTCCTCAGCGTCGAATTGTCACTTTTGGAACCCTGGCTGCAGGAGGTGCTGGACCAGCGCTCCGCGCAGCAGGCGACACTCGATGCACCCGTGGAACTACTGGTGATGAGCCTGGCATTCATGCTTATCTCCCTCGGCGCGCTGGTGCTTGTGGCGAAGCTGTGCTTCCATCCGGTGAACGCCAGGGCTGGGATCGAACGCTCGGAGGCAAAGCCCGAGGCAACTGAGCGACCGGCGCGCAGTGCAGCGGCGCCGTCTGCTGTAGTCACGAGCGAAGGCGCGGCAAGGGCGGTGACGGTGGCGAATGCCCTAACCGAAAACATCCGGCGCGAAGCGCGGCTTGGCGATGTGCTGCGCGGAGGTGAGGGCGCCCGCGCTTCAGGCGCCTCGCCTACGACAACCGGTCACCACCTAGCCGCTCACGGCGCGAGCGGAAATGCCCTTGGCAATAGCTGGCGCAGGCCTGCCGCGCGCGTCTCGCGCGCGGCGCAGCGCCGGGATGGAAGTCGATGAACGATATGAGCGACAAGACCTTGAAGCGCTATTACGAAGAGGCGGGAAGCTGGGCCGCCGATCGCAATCGCAGCGCATCGCGTTCGCGCAAGATCGCCTGGACCGTGGCCGGCATCGCCACAGGCGTGGCGCTCCTCGAGGCGATCGCATTGGCCGCCCTTGCGCCTCTCAAGACGGTGGTGCCATATACGGTGCTCGTCGATCGCCAGACCGGCAATGTCCAGGCGCTGAGCCCGCTCGGCAAGCAGGACGTCACCCCCGACGATGCGCTGGTACGCTCGCTGCTCGCGCAATACGTGACAAGCCGGGAGAGCTTCGAGATCAATGCGCTACGCGCCGACTATCGCAAGGTGGCGCTGTGGTCCGTAGGCGAAGCGCGCGATCGCTACCTTGCAGGCATGCAGGCGAGCAATCCGCAAAGCCCGCTCGCGACGATGCCGCGCGGCGCGGTGCGGGCCACGCAGGTGCTCAGCATCTCCTCGCTCAGCCCCACGACGGCTCTGGTGCGCTTCACCACGACCCGCAGCGATCCCGGCGCGCAGGCCGGAACGCCTGAGTACTGGGCTGCCGTCATCAACTATCGTTTTGCCACGAGCGCGATGAGCGCTGACGATCGCCTGCTCAACCCGCTTGGCTTCCAGGTCACCCGATACCGCAAGGATGCTGAGGTGGTGCCACCGCCTGAGGCACAGGTTCCAGAAGGGCAGCCGGTTCCCGGGCAGGCGCCGCTCCAAAACTCAGCTGAGCCCCAGCGTCAGCCTCAAGCCGCCCCGGCTGCATCGCCGCCGCGCCGCCAGTCCCCGGTCCGCCAGCCATGAAGACAGTGGCAGTAGCAGGATTGCTTGCGCTATCTATGGCAGGCAGCGCGATGGCGCAGGATGCCAGAGCCGACCCGAGGATCCTCTCGCTCTCCTCAGCTAGCAGCGGCACGCTTTACGTGCGCACCGCGCCCGACATGGTGCAGACCTTTCTGTTTGCCCCAGGTACGCGCATCACCGCGGTTGAACTCAGCGATCCGCGCGCCTTCTACGTCGTCGTCTCGGGAACCGCCGACAGTTTGACCCTTCGCGGAGCCAGGCTTGGCGGCAATGCAGTGATGACGGTGACGACCACTGCGCGGGCGTATGAGTTCTCGCTGGGGCCAAGCCAGGGCGATGAGGCGCCGCGCATCATTCGGCTCGTCCCACCGATGCAGAGCACGCCTTTCATGATGCCGCCCGCATCGGGCGACCAACAGCCGGCGAGCTACAAGGTTACCGGGGAGCGCGCGCTGCGCCCGAAGAGCATCCGCGACGATGGCCGCAAGACCTTCATCGAGTGGGCGAGCGATCAGGCGATTCCGGCGACCTTTGCCCTAGGCCCCACCGGTGAAGAACAGATGATCGACGGCTACATGCGCGGCGGATTGTACACGCTCGACCGGGTCTACGATGAGCTGATCTTCCGGATCGACCGTAAGGCTGCGAACGCACGGCGCCTTGAAGGGGAGAAGTCTGGTGGTTGAGCAAAATCTTTCACCAGCGACCAACGATATCCGTCCGCAGGTCACGCTGCGCAAAGGCAATGTGGCGGTCTGGGTCTTTGCCTTGGCACTCGTTGCTGCCGGCGGTGGCATTTTCTATGGCTTGCAGATGCGGCGCATTGGTCTCACCGAGGAGCCGCTGGTGCCACAGACGCAAATCAGCGGCATGATCGCCTCGCCGCCGCCGCTCGTCATTCCGCAGAACCTCGTGCGCCGGCCAATGGAAGCGGGAACCGATGGCTATCGGGCCGCACCGCCGCCGATGGTATCTGGAGGCCAGCCTCAAGCCTATCCGCAGATGCGGCAGAGCACTTCGGCGCCCGTGTTGCAGAGCCCTGCGCCGCCTTCCAGTTACCCAATTGCCGGTACATCGCCGGCGCCAGCGCAGATGGCGCCCGAGGGCGTGGTGTTTCAGCCCTCCTCGTCGTCCGGTCCCTCGCCTTCGGGCAAGGCAGACGAGAGCGCCAATGCCGGCGTTGGCCGTACCCGATCGAGCCGGTTGCAGGATCCGTCTGCGACCGTGCCGCAGGGTAGCGTCATTCAGGCCGTGATGGAAACCGCGCTCGATTCCACGCGGGCCGGATCTGCGCGCGCAATCATCTCACGAGACGTGATGAGCTTCGATGGCAGCCGCGTGCTGATCCCGCGTGGCAGCAAGCTGGTGGGCGAGTACAAGGCCGACGTCAGCCTCGGGCAAAAGCGCGCGCTGGTGCAGTGGCATCGCATGACGCTGCCTGACGGCGCGATTATCGATGTGGATTCTCCCGCCGCCGATCCGCTTGGGCGCGCCGGGGTCAAAGGCAAGGTCAACACCCACTTTTTTGAGCGCTTCAGTGGGGCGATCCTGCAGTCTGTGCTTGATGTTGGCGTAAGGGCAGCGACCAGTGAAGCCACCAACAACACCGTGATCATCGGCACGCCGACGTCGACGCAGACGGCTCTCTCCACACAGCAGAACAGCATCCAGCCCACGCTCAAGATCCGGCAGGGCGCCAGCGTCACCGTGTTCGTGGCCAAGGATCTGGTGTTTTCATGAAGACGGCAACTGCCTTTACCACACTGCAAGGACGAAACGACGTCTATCTCGGTTCGTGCCTTGCGCCACTAGCGGCCTACCTTTCCGCGCCCAACATAACCGACATCTACATCAACCGACCAGGTGAGGTATGGGTCGAGGCGCTAGGGCAGCCGCCTAAGCGACACGAAGCACCGGAGTTGAGCGCGAGCCTTCTCGATCGGCTCGCCCGCCAGGTCGCCGCACTCAATGCGCAAGGGATCAGCCGGGCGCATCCGCTGCTCTCTGGGGCATTACCCGATGGATCGCGTATACAGATCATCCTTCCCCCGCCACACGTGGTGCGGTGGCGATCGCGATCCGCAAGCATGTCTCTGCATCGATGCGGCTCGATGACTATCTCAGGGCAGGGGCCTTTGATGAGGCGGCTACAGCGACGCCCGCTCATTCGCCGATGCCGCAAGACGGATTCACCGACGCGCGAGCCATGCGTGATCGGTTGGCGTGTGCGGTCAAAGAGCGGCGGAACATCCTCGTCTCCGGTGGCACGTCCACCGGCAAGACAACTTTCCTCAATGCACTGCTGCACGAGATCGACGAAGATGAGCGCCTGGTGCTCATCGAAGATACGCCCGAACTGCAGATGACCCACGCCAATGCGGTCGGCCTGCTGGCGGTTCGTGGGGGCAGGGTGAGGCTGAGGTCACAGCGGAGGACTTGCTCATCGCTTCGCTGCGCATGCGGCCCGATCGAATTATCCTGGGCGAACTGCGTGGGCGTGAAGCGTCAACATTTCTGCGCGCGGTGAATACGGGTCATCCCGGATCGCTGACGACAATTCATGCCGACAGTCCCGAGCGCGCGATCGATCAGTTGGCGCTGCTGGTACTGCAATCGGGATCGGCGATGAACTGGGACGACATTGTCCGTTACATTCGCCATTCCATATCGATTGTAGTTCAACTCGAACGTCGAAACGGTGTTCGACGTGTCGTCCAATTGATGGATTTCTGAAGCCAAGACCGCAAGATACCGCTGCGGTTTACATCGGGATGCCGAATTATGAAGGTTCGCAAGATGAAGTCTCAACGGTTCGTTATCACAGCCGCCATCGCAATGGCGGCCATCCTCACGCCTTACGAGGCATTCGCTGCTGAAGGGTACACCAGCCCCGCGCAAGTCATGGATTTTGGACCGCGTGAGGTAAGTATCGATATCTATATGCCAGGTCCCGTTAGCCCCATGAATTGCTCGAGTGTGGGTTGATACCGGCTTAAGACCTCCGCATACAATTACGAAATGATCGCCTCGTTCATACTGACCCAGTTCGCGCAGAAGGCGCCATTGCGGCTGTATGTGAATGCCTGCGATAGCGATGGGGCTTCCGTCGTTGTGGCTGCCCGCACGATTTGATAGTCTTGCCGCAGCATGTGCGGCAATTTCAAATATTTAATTTGAAACGACTGGCCATTGCTGGCTGAGGTGCTAGCCTGATGTTCGGAAGTGGGGGCACTGCGTACGCGAGATGAGTATCAGGGGGATCATGCGAAAAATCTTCACAGCTCTGGCGCTGCTCGTGACATGTTTAGCCACTGCGGCTCCGGCGTACGATGCGCAGATCATTGGCAGGATCACGATGATCGAGCCGACCTACGTTCCGTCCCACATCGTGTTCAAGTCGGATAATGGTGCGGGCAGTTGTGTTGCTGGCGCCCTGCTGTCTTGGCCGGCACGTGGCAGTACGGCTGACGAGAAGATTGCCAACATTCAGGCTATCCTGGCCATGCTGCAGACTGCGAAAGCCACTGCGGGCAACGTCGCCATCTATGTGAATTTCGGCACTTGCACCGTTGAGTACATCCACTTCCTTTAGGCGGCAGTTTGGAAAGCGTCGCTTTCTTTGCCCATAAGATATGAGGTTCGTCGTGATCAAATATCGCAAGTGCGCATTGCTGGGAATGGCAGCGGGAGCGCTGCTCACTGCAGCGCCAGTGTTGGCCCAGGAAACAAAAACCTACACATATGACGTGCTGGGGCGGGTGACCGGGGTGCAAACATCGGGAGGTCCAGCCAGCGGTACCAATGCCGGTTACCAGTACGATGCGGCCGGCAACCGCACGAATGTTACCGTATCAGGATCACCCAATGGAAGCGCAGGCGGCGTTGATCCAGGTAGTGGGGCATCAACCGGGACAACCATGTACATAGTAGTGCCTCTCAATGGTTTCACGCTGATCCCAGTGACCCAATGAAGCGGGTTCTGAAGTCACCCAGCTGATGCACGCGCTTTCGCGCGAGCGGATCTTTTCTCATGCGGTCAAAGGCTACAGCGTTTAATGCGCCAGCTTCGACACCGCTGTGTCTCCTAACAATCGCAAGTCGCCGAATGGTCGGGGTGCGCGGTAGCGGCCATGAGGCGATTGAAATTAAATTGATTTTCCTTTGACGTGGCTGGCCACGAACTCTCTTGCGGGGGCATAAGATGATTACCAGTTTCAAACGGCTGTCGGCAAAAGCACGTCTGCGGGCTGTGATTTCTACAAGCGTCCTTGCGGTCGCCGTGCATGGTCAAGTCGCGCATGCGCAAGTCGCTGCGCCTGCGCCAGTACGCAACAACATTGATGCGAATGGCGTTGATCTGTTTCTTGGCACGATGAACTTTGATGGTCCGGAATTGTCCGGAGGTTCTGCGCCGCAAGGGCTTACGTGGCGAAAATTTGCACGTGGCAGCATCGCTATGGGTGATACCCTCGTTGCGACGCTCTCCGTCAGTGGAACGACAGTCTATGTTGCCTTTGGCGGGAAAACTTACCGTTTCACCCAAAATAACAGCACCTACACCTCCACCGAAGGCGACGGTAGCAAGCTGTCGAAATCGTCCGATGATTATACGTTTACAGCGCCAGACGGCACCCGGACCGTGTTTCGATCCGTGTACGTTGGTGGCTACCCCTACGGCTCTGTTCAAGGTGTCGTTGAAACGGTCACGAAGCCCGACGGTACTCTATTCACCTATTCGTATAATAGCATACAATCGTGCGCAGCTTCCAAGCCGGGTGCCAGCGGGCAAATCTGTACGCAGCGCCGAAATATTTACCGAATAGGTTCGGTAACCAGCAGTGGAAAGTACAAGCTGCAGTTCGTTTATGGGAATTGGGAAGGCAATTGGTCAAATCCTGACGAGGTCCCCGCGACAGAAGAGTTGCAAGCTTGGGGAAATATTACCTCAGTGCAGATGACTAACACGGCTGTTACCGGCTCTGTCGCTCGATCGCAAAGTTTTGGTTCTAGCTACAGCAATGGTACCAACTACATTACAATCACGGATTCTGCAGGCGGAGTAACAACCTACCGGGCGATTTCGGGTAAGCTGCGCGGTATTACCTACCCTGGCAGTCCGACTGAAAATGTGACGATCAGCTACGATAGCAACGGTCGGGTCTGGACTGTCGCCAATTCGAAGGGCACGACGACCTACACCTACGCGGACCTCGAGAACAATCGTACCGTAACCGTAACCGACGGTATCGGGCATGCGACGACTTACGTGTTCGATATTGCCAAACAGCGGCCTGTGACTGTCACGAACGGTGAAGGTAACACTACGACCCGCGAGTTTGATGACAAGGGGCGGGTGACCAAGATCATTTCTCCTGAGGACAATTACACAAGTTTCTGCAACGACAGCGGTCTTTGCTATGATGCAAACGGCAATGTCCCACTTACCAGATTCTGTCCCGAAAAATGGTAGCGGGATCGGAACGCTCAGCACCAGCGCGTCATATCCATGTTTGACGGCTGCGACATGCAGCCAACCGGAATGGATCAGGGATGCGCTGGGGCGCGAGACGAATTACACATACGATAACTTAACTGGCAATCTGCTGACGATCACGGCGCCGGCCGCGACTACGGGCGGCGCACGACCTACCACGACTTACAGCTATACGACGGTGAATGGCGTAAGCATGTTGAGCGCCAGTTCGACCTGTTTGACTGCGGCGAACTGTGCTGGAACTGCCAATGAGACAAAGGCGACCATCGCCTATAACGCAAATGGACTGCCTTCATCAGTCACCAAAGCCAACGGTCTGCCGGCGTCTGACAACGGTTTTATAGGCGCTACCACAACTCTGGGATATGATGATGCGGGCAATCTGACGTCCGTCGATGGCCCGCTTGCAGGAGCGGATGATAAGACAGTTTATGTCTATGACGTGCTGCGTCGGCCTCTCGGGGGCATGGGTCCCGACCCGGATGGTTCCAGTGCGCGCAAGAATGCTGCCTCGCGCATAACATACGACGCTCAAGGCCGTGTCGAACTGACGGAACAAGGCTATACTGCGGGACAGACCACTGCTGCGTGGAATGCCTTTACTCCGGCGGCAAGCGTCTCGACCAGCTACGATGCTCTAAGCCGAAAAGCGACCGAGACGCTGAAGAATGGGGGTAGCTTACAGCCTGACCCAATACGCCTATGATGCCGCAGGTCACACTCAATGTGTGACCCAGCGAATGAATACCGGCGGTTATGCATCCTTGCCGGATGCTTGTAGTTTGCAGTCTGGCGGTAGCCAGGGCCAGGACCGCATTACGCGGTACACCTATGACAATGCCAATCGGGTCAAGCAGGTCGAGTCAGGTTACGGAACTGCGCAGCAAGCCACCGAACTGACCGATTACACCGACAATGGGCTGACGGCCTTCGTTGTCGATGCGAATAATAATAGAACGACGTACGACTACGATGGTCATGATCGTCTGGTAAAAACGCGCTACCCGGTCACGGATTTGGGGGCAATGCCAGCGCCGGTGCTGCGTGCAATGGCGATTGTGAGCAGTTGACCTACGGGGACAATGTTCACATCACGCAGCGTCGATTGCGCGATGGTAACACAATCGACTTTGCCTATGATAATCTCGATCGCGTAACCGGGATTAGCGGCGCCACAATTCCGGCCCGGACTTTTACTTACAATTTGCTGGGAATGCCGACCGGTGCGACGCTGACAGGCAACAACCAGAGCGTCACCAATGCGTTTGATGCGCTCGGTCGTATGACTGGTCAGACTACGCCACAAGGTACGGTTAGGTACCAGTATGATGCGGCATCTCGCCGGACCCGCATTACCTGGCCAGATGACTTCTACGTCACCTATGCTTACGATGTGGCTGGCAACGTCACTGCGATACGTGAAAGCGGTGTCACGAGCGGTATCCAGGTCCTTGCAGCTTACAGCTATGACGACTTCGGTCGTAGGACGGGAGTGACGTACGGGAATGGCTCTTCCCGCAGCTTCGCTTACGATGCAGTCAACCGGCTTACGGGCCTCAAGATTGACGCTGCGGGTACCTCTAACGATCTGGTGATCGGTGCAGTCGGCGGAACTGGAACCCCGATTGGCTATAACCCGTCGTCGCAGATCACCAGTCTTGCCCGGAATAATGCGGCGTATGCCTGGACGGGGAATTACAATCTCAGCCGCGATTACACGACCAACGGACTTAACCAATATACGTCGTCGGGAAGCACCACTCTTGCATACGACGGTCGAGGCAACCTCACGGCCTCGGGTTTGACGACCTATTCCTACAATGGTCTCAACCAGCTAACCTCGGTGAGTGGTGGACCGTCGGCCACATTGGCGTATGATGCCGCCGACAGGCTTTATCAGCTGGTATCGGGTAGCATTACGACGCGGTATCTCTACGATGGTGTGAATATGATCGGCGAGTACAACGGATCGAACGCGCTATTGCGTCGGTTTGTGCCGGGGCCGGGCTCCGATGAGCCCGTGGTCTGGTACGAGGGGGCGGGAACGACCGATCGCCGTTGGCTGCAGGGCGATGAGCGCGGGTCGATCGTGACGGTGATGGATGCATCGGGCGCTGCAATCGGGCTCAACCGTTACGATGAATACGGCATTCCGCAGTCAAGCAATAGGGGGCGCTACCAGTACACCGGGCAGGTCTGGCTTGGTGAGGTGGGCCTTTATTACTACAAGGCCCGATTCTATTCGCCCACATTGGGGCGGTTTATGCAGACTGATCCAATTGGATATAGCGACGGACTGAACTGGTACAATTACGTCGGAGGTGATCCCATCAATGCAACAGATCCTAGCGGGTTGCGTACAGATAAGCCCTGTGGCGGCCATGAGCCGTGCTATGTATATTATCCAAACGGTAATGATTGGGTTAATAACTCCCTCCGTCTTCTGATGGTGCAGACATTATTACTAGCGGACATTTTTCTTCGATCGTTGTTGCGCCGTATCGGGTCGATCCTTATTCGATTGTCTGGCGGTACAATGTGGAAGATATTATTTCCGATGATGGCGTTAATGAAATTACTGTCACCGGATCGAGGCCGCAAAAGGATGACGTGTGCTCTTCCGGCGATCGCATAGTATTCTCGATAGGGGTGACAGGTACGGCCGCTGCATTCTTGTGGGGAGCCAATGCTGGCGGTTCGATAAATTTTGCAATCCCAACGTCATTCTCGCTGAAGGGCTCTCAGTTGTCTGTTAGCGGGCAAACGACCAAAATGATGGGTTGGGGAGCATTTGTTGGAGCAGGTGTGACAGGTGGCATTGGATATTCCCCAGGCCCGATGACGAAGGGTTCGTCTACAGCAACATATGGTGAAGCAGACGCGGGCGATGGCGGTTCTATTGGGGGAAGCCTGCAGGGCGATGGAGCTAGTCTGGGAGGTTCCACCGGCATTTTCCCGAAGATCGGTGGCGGGCTAGGACTTTACGCTGGAGGTGGTACGGCCAACGTTTCCACGCCAATCCTGATCAACTTTGGATGTTAAATGCAATGACCGGCGACATTTATATCCGCGCGATGAAAATTGCATTGGCCTTGGGCTGTATAATCGGATGCATATTCTTGCTGTCCGCGGCGGCGATTTATATGCATAAGCAAGGATTTAATTTTGCATCAAGTATAGTTCATCTGCTTAATCTTGAAGATTCGGTCGATGGAATCAAAGAATTGCTTCGACTTTCCGCCATAGTATTAGGTATTTCCGGCTTCATTGCGGTGTGGTTGAAGTGGATTTACCCAGCCATTCCAAGATAGAGAGTTGCCGCAAAAGGATGACGTGTGCTCTTCCGGCGATCGCATAGTATTCTCGATAGGGGTGACAGGTACGGCCGCTGCATTCTTGTGGGGAGCCAATGCTGGCGGTTCGATAAATTTTGCAATCCCAACGTCATTCTCGCTGAAGGGCTCTCAGTTGTCTGTTAGCGGGCAAACGACCAAAATGATGGGTTGGAGAGCATTTGTTGGAGCAGGTGTGACAGGTGGCATTGGATATTCCCCAGGCCCGATGACGAAGGGTTCGTCTACAGCAACATATGGTGAAGCAGACGCGGGCGATGGCGGTTCTATTGGGGGAAGCCTGCAGGGCGATGGAGCTAGTCTGGGAGGTTCCACCGGCATTTTCCCGAAGATCGGTGGCGGGCTAGGACTTTACGCTGGAGGTGGTACGGCCAACGTTTCCACGCCAATCCTGATCAACTTTGGATGTTAAATGCAATGACCGGCGACATTTATATCCGCGCGATGAAAATTGCATTGGCCTTGGGCTGTATAATCGGATGCATATTCTTGCTGTCCGCGGCGGCGATTTATATGCATAAGCAAGGATTTAATTTTGCATCAAGTATAGTTCATCTGCTTAATCTTGAAGATTCGGTCGATGGAATCAAAGAATTGCTTCGACTTTCCGCCATAGTATTAGGTATTTCCGGCTTCATTGCGGTGTGGTTGAAGTGGATTTACCCAGCCATTCCAAGATAGAGAGTTGCCGCAAAAGGGCCCTTACTATCTGACTGACTATGATTGCAGTTGGGGAGCAGGGATGCTCGCGAGGGCTGCGGGCAATGCCTTGGTTGATGCAGGGGGCTATCCCACGGCAATTGGAGGTGTTGGAGCGGGCGCGGGCGCGGCTTTAGGCATCTTCGGTGCGGTGACAGGAAATGTCCCTGCAGCGGGAGTTGGTGCGATAGCTACCGCTGTATTTACTCCGGTCGCTGCTGCGGGTGCCACAATTCAGGGTGCTGGTGCGGTAATTGCATTCGCTGGGGGCGAGTCGAGCCGCAGCTTGGTAAAGAACGCGAGCGCAGCCGTGATCAATCGCCTCCCCGGACCCGATTGGCTAAAGTCTGGATTGAAAGCTGGCTCCAAAATCGTGGCTGATTATGTGCCAGACGTAAGAACCTGTCGTTCTGGTCGATAAGGGTGCGACGGAGTCTGTTATGAAAGAGCGTTTCTGGAAATTTGCCCACCGAAGGTATCAGAGAAAGAAACCAAGTGTTCTGACTGAAGCGGCATTTTTCATATGGGGAGTGTTCTTCTTGTTGGTCTATTCTGCTGCAATTATCAGCGGATGGAGGCCAGTTGGCGCCATGGAGGTTATTGTCGGATTAATTCTGACTGCTACTCCTCTTATGGTGGCAGCGATGCATTGGAGAATTAGAGTTGAAGCTGCCAAGGGAACCGATGCTTTATATCGCAAGCTGGTTTCGGTAACTCGTAGAGTTTCTTGATCAGCATCTCTACAGACCTATGCCCCTGCCCAAAATCTCGTCGATGGCCCCGACCTGCGCCCCGTCGCGCAGGCCGAGGGCTTCGGTGAGGCGGGCGCGGCTATCGGTATAGAGTGCGGCATGGGACCGCGCTCTGCTGATGGCGACATAGGCGGCACGGGTATCGAGTCGGCCGTGAACAATGCGATGTTCGTTTCGGCGACGGGTAGATTGCGTCCGATGTGCCGTGAGGGGTTTATCGAACTGGTAGGCTGCTTTCAGGCAGCGCCCATTTTGGGCAGGACTGGGGATAGCCAGGCGGCGATGAGGGCGCGCAAAAGCGCAGTCAGCCATGCGACGAGCAACCTGAGATTGTGCCCCGCGGCGACCAGGATGGCGTTGATGGCATCGCCGGTGGCACCGGCGAGGTGATTGCGCTCGAGCAGGCCATCGGACTTGGTGTGACCGATGATCGGTTCGATGGCATTTCGTCGCCTGAGCTCGCGCTTGATCGTGGGTGAGGTGATCCCGCGGGTGTGGGCGATATAGACCCTGGCCTGCCCGCCATGCTTGTGCCCCTTGTAGCCGCGATCGACATAAGCCCGCTCAACGGTGACGCCGGTCAGGCGCTCGACTTGCTCGATCTGCCCGGACAGGGTGTGGCCATCATAGGGGTTGCCGGGCAACGCCTGCATGCCGACGATGAACTGGCCGCCGGCGGTGCGGGCGTTTGTCACCGCGATCGAGGTCTTTAAGAAGTGGCCCGGCTCGTCTGAACAGCCTTTGACGTTTGATAAGTGGATCGTCTGCGGGTTGGTTGTTCAAGCTGCCGCCTGCGGGGCGCCATGGAGGTCGGGCGTAGCCCGGCCGGAGTGACGCCCCGCAAGTCGCGGCCAATTCACGCTGCCACGACCTGTGGCAGATTGTCAAAGTAGGTTTGATCGGGCGGACGCCCACCGAGGCTCGAGTGAGGTCTCCGGGCGTTATAGAAACCCAGATATCGGCCGATCGCGTTGCGCGCTTCGCTGACCGAAGCGTAGGCGTGCAGGTAGACTTCTTCGTACTTCACCGAGCGCCACAGCCGCTCGACCACGACATTGTCGCGCCAGGCGCCGCGGCCGTCCATGCTAATCGCAATACCCTCGCGCCGGAGCACGCCGGTGAAGGCCTGGCTCGTGAATTGGCTCCCCTGATCTGTATTGAAAATCTCCGGCTTGCCATAGCGCGCCAGGGCTTCCTCGAGCGCTTCCACGCAGAAGTCGGCCTCCAGCGTGATCGAAATCCGATGGCTGAGAACCTTGCGGCTGAACCAGTCGACGATAGCTACGAGATAAACGAAGCCCCGCGCCATGGGGAGTGGAGTAGGAAGCGCATCAGCGCTTCCTCCCCGAACCGTACGTGCACCTTTCAGCGCATACGGCTCTCCATTCAACCCTGGCCCATGGCCATGGCGACGTCATGATAGCGGGAGGTAACGGTGTTTCGGATTTCGTCCCGGAAGATATAGGGGTTTCGATCCGGGTTCCGCCACCGGAACTGCATTTTCTGGCTTGTGACCAGTCTGCGCAGCGCCTTGCCGACAGCTTTTCCCTGATTGCTACGACCATAAATCAGCCAAGTTTTCGACTGGCCGATGTCCGGTACACGGTACCATTTGCGCATCAGAGGCTTGATGCGTGACCGGTATTTCCGCGCCAACCAGTGCGCCATTTTCCAGAACACGACGGTGTCGATGCGCCGGAATATGCGCGCTGTGAAGTCGGTGAACTTGTAGAACGCAGCCCATCCCGCCAGTTGACGGTTCAGGCTATCGATCATGTCCACCGTGGCAACATCATGATTGCCGGAGAGCGCCTTGATCAATCGGTGGGCGAAGGTCTCGGCTTTCTCCTTGGGTATCGTCGAGACCACGGACATGCGTCCTCTTGATCCCCGCCTGCGGATGATCCGGTGCCCGAGGAACACGAACCCGTCATTGACGTGGGTGATATGGGTCTTGCCCATATTCAACGTCAGTTTAAGGCCGCCCTCCAGAAAGGTCCGGCATTCATCACGGATGGCCTCGGCGTGTGCCTTGGTGCCCTTGACGATGACGACGAAGTCGTCGGCGTAGCGGCAGTAGGCGACAGCAGGTTTCCATTGCCGGTTCTCGCGAACCGTGATGGGGCGACCCTGCTGGATGCCGAAGTTCCACGCCCAGCGATCCTTTCGCGCCTTGTCGCTCAGATATTTCGCCTCCAGCCACGCATCAAACTCATGGAGCATGATGTTGGACAGGAGTGGCGACAGAACGCCGCCTTGCGGAACGCCTTCGCTTGAGGCCACGAACAGGCCACGATCAATGTGGCCTGCTTTCAGGAACCGCCGGAGCAGATCAACAAACCGGTCGTCCCGGACGCGCCGCCGAACGCAGCGAAGCAGAAGCCGGTGGTGAACCGTGTCGAAGTAGCTCGCCAGATCACCTTCAATGATCCAGCGGCCCCGCGTCCCGGCACCAGTATCCTGCAACTGTATCTTCACGGTTCGGACAGCGTGATGCACGCTGCGTTCCGGCCGGAAGCCGTAGGAGAGGCGATGGAAGTCGCTTTCCCAGATCGGCTCCATGGCCATCAACATCGCACGTTGGACGATGCGGTCTTTTAGTGTCGGGATACCCAGTGGACGTTTCTTGCCATTGGCTTTCGGGATATAGATCTGCCTGACCGGCTGCGGGATATAACTCCCCGTCAGCAAGTCCGTACGCAGACAGGCTAGATGTTCTGCAAGGCCTGCCTGCATCCGTTGCTTGTCCATTCCGTCAATGCCCGGCGTATGGGCGCCGCTTGACGCCAATACGATCCGGGCGGCTTCGGCAAGCCACGCCCGGTCAGCAATGAGCCTGAGAAGGCGGTCGAACCTACGGTTCGGCTCGCTCTCGGCCCATGTCGCGAGCTTGTGCTGCATTTCGCTGATTATCAAAGGTCTTCACCTCGTTTGGTCAGGTAGTTTGCACTTCAAGCAGATTGAACTGCCCCCTTCGCCATGTGGCCGGCTTTCCCGGTCGCGGACTACTACGGGGACTCCGCCAGCATGGTGGACATCGGGGCCAACTCCTTTCGCATTCCATCATGCCTTCCCTCGTTCATATGCTGGACTTTCACGCGCTGGGGAGGCTGCCGGTCGCAGTCCTTGTCCTTGCGTCCTGCAAGTCGATGCCGATGCCATGGCCTGGCTGCGTTCTCTCCATGACTCCATGCGGGCGTGCTACGTGTACGACCGCAGTCGGATGTCGCCGACTTACGTATCCGGCGCCATCATCAGCATTCCGCCTGTTAAGCCGTGTAGGCGAAGGCGACATTTCAGCCCTCGGATGCGGATTAACCGGTTCGTGTTCCTCAACCTTCCAGCGCTACAGCCTCGGGGACCATCTCGGCGTAACGGCTTCACCTCAATCCCCTTTACCTGCGGGCTACGTCACCCTGTCAGTTGACGACAGGTCACCGCCGCTTGGGCTCATGCCCCCTCACAGCAGAGGGCAGGGCAGTCGTTCATTCCTCCTTTCTCCTTTGCATTCCAACATACGCCCCCGGACCATCCGGGACGAGGCGCACTGTAACTGATGTCTGTCGCCCAGACTTGATTGGGCCTCACGATCGGAAGCTTGCGCAGGAGATAGGGATAGATCTTGTGCCCTGGCGCCGGCTTCGAGGTGCTGGGACGTCGATAGACCGCCTCGATCGCCATCTTCTTCATCAGGCTCGCGACATGGCAGCGGCCAATCTCGATACCCTCCTGGCGCAGGAAATCACGTAGCATTCGGCTTCCCGCGAACGGAAACTCCAGGTGCAACGCGTCGATGCGCCGCATGATCGCGAGATTCTCCGACGAAACCGGCCGGGGCAGATAATAGACACTGCCCCGGCTGATCCCCAGTTCCTTCGCCTGACGCTTCACCGGTAAGGTGTGCGTTCGGTCAATCATCGCTTTGCGCTCGGCAACACTCCTGCCTTGCCGAGCGCGCCTTCCAAAAATCATTCGCCAACGTCAACTCGCCTATCTTGGCATGCAGCGTCTTCACGTCGACGGCGGGCTCGTCCGAGGACTTCTCCGACCCGAATACGCCGGCCGCTCCTTCGAGCAACTGCGTGCGCCACGTCGTGATCTGGTTGGGATGCAAGTCATAGTCCTGCGCCAGCTCTGCCAGCGTCTTCTCGCCCTTGATCGCGGCAAGTGCTACCTTCGCCTTGAATGCCGGGCTGTGGTTGCGCCGGGGTCGTCTGCTCATTCTCTGCTCCTGTCTCGCAGCCTTCCTGGCTGCTCTCAGGCAGAAAATCCAATTATCTCAGTGCGCAGATTCCCCAGGCCACCTCTTTACCCCGAACTCGTAGCGGGTCCGCGCCTTGCCCTTGGCGATGCATTCCACCTCGGGCGCGTGCAGGGCATAAAGCTTGTCCGTGCTGCCAGCCTTCTGGGTGAGGATCTTCGCCACCCGCTCGCGGACGACGGCAAAGGCGGCCTCGAGTTCCTCATTTCCGGCGATCTTGCGGCCGATGTCGCGGTCGAGCCGGCCCAGCCAGGTGCGAAGTTTGCGCACCCAACGCATCGCCTGCTTGTGACCGCGCCCGTGGATCAGCCGGGACAATGCTGGGTCTGCGAGGAAACATCGGTCCCGCAATGGCAGCAGCTTGCCGCCATGACGCGTTCGGTTTTGTCCGGCGTCTCGGCCAGTGGGCGGTGCTTGCCTTCGCGCGGCGGGCGCTTGCCAGTCCTGGGCTTACCGCCTTTGCCGCCCCGCTCGCCGAAGTCGTCCTTCGAAGGCGGTATATGCGAATTCTTCGAGGTCTTGCGCGGCTTGCCGACCAGGGATTCCAACTCGGAAATCCGTGCTGCCATCCGCTCGATCATCTCGTGCTGAGCAAGCAGCAGCTCGTTCTTCTCGGCCTCGGTCAGAACATGAAGCGGCGGTGGTGGCATCCGTAGGGATGGATCAGTCAACCGACCTCCGCGCAACACTTTTCTGCCAACCCCGTGAGCAATTACAAATATCCTGGGGATGGAACGAGCACCTCTCGAAATGGCGAGTTATGCCGCGGCCCGAGAGCCGCTGAATAGCCGAGATGGTTGCGTTGCGGCTAATGCTTGCTGCCTCGCCGACGGCAACCTCCCAGCAGCAGCTGCCGTTGAAACCTTGATGGTGCCATATGCACAGCAAATGCAGCGTCCGACCGAACCAAATATGACAGAACGCAGGTTATCCCCAAAATTAGCACAATTTCTAGCACATAACACAAAATAAAATTAAAAACTGTTTTAATCCAATAAGATGGAGTTCGTCCTTCCTTCTCATAACCTGAAGGTCGTAGGTTCAAATCCTACCCCCGCAACCAAACATATCAATGACTTAGGCGCTAAGAGCCTAGCTATACGCAATGCCGTGTCCGCACTAGGTCCGTTTTTCCTCGCAACATTTTCTGAACAGAAGCGCGCAAGAACTTCCGGTTCCGGGCATCGGCTTCCCGTCGCCTGACGGCCGGAAGGGGTGAATGGCGGTCATTCCTACCGCGTAATCTCAAGAACCTTTGCATCTTGAGTGTCTGATTCAAAATTGCGGGCGTGGCAATCAGGGCCTTGCGATGCGGCGAGCATATAGCTGGATGGATGCGATAAAGAGCCAAGCCGTGGCGGACGCGATGGTTTCCTCGAAGTCCTTTGCCAGACGCCGGTTGCGGCTCAGCCATGCGAGCGTTCTTTCGACGACCCATCGTCGCGGCAAGACCTCGAAGCCCTTGGCAGTATCGGACCGTTTGATGATTTCGACGGTCCACTTTCCGATCCGGCGCAGGGCCTCCCTGAGCTTGTTTCCGGCATAGCCGCCGTCTGCAAACACGTGACGCAGCCAGGGGAAGCGCCTGACGATTTCTCCAAGGACCAGCGGTGCCCCGTCCCGGTCCTGAATGTCGGCGGCGTGCACAACGGCATGGACAAGATTTCCATCGGTGTCGGTCAGGATGTGCCGTTTGCGTCCTTTGATCTTCTTGCCTGCATCGTAACCGCACAGGCCACCGCTTTCGGTCGTCTTGACCGACTGGCTGTCGATCACGCCAGCGCTGGGAGAAGCCTCTCGCCCATCAGCTTCTCGGGCCATCATCAACAAGGTGTGGTTTATCGTCAGCCACAGCCCGTTGTCTCGCCACAAGTAGAACCAATGCCGCACGCTCGACACCGGCGGAAAGCAAGGCGGCAGCATCCGCCATGGCAGGCCTCCGCGCAGTAGGTACAGAATTGCCTCGACGATGCGTCGTAATGGCCATTTGCGGGGCCGTCCGACACGAGACGCAGGTGGAAGCAATGGCTCCAGCAGCGCCCACTCGGCATCCGTCAAATCGCTTGGCAAAGCTAGCCCTCTTCGCGCATGAAGGGCGCGAGTGGTATCGGTCCACATCGTTGAATCCATGGTAGTTTTTGGCGAAACCCATGAATCAATGACAGGCCAAAGCGTCAAGCTAACCTGCTGATACCACTCAACTTATTTTCTGATCAGGCTCTTAGAATTCATTAGGCTGGGACTGCACGTCAACCTACCGGTCGTTCATTCCGCGAAGCCGCTGCTGCTGCAGTTTTGCCGACGGCGGGGCGTCACGGTACATTGCACCGTTCAAGGCAAATGCGAGGGCTTTGCCCGCTCCAATGGCAGCGAGCGATCAGCGCGGCACCTCGACGACTTTGCCTTCCCGCACTGCGTAAGTGCGTACGAACAGCGGGGCGTCGACCGTGCCGCCCGGCAGGTGTACTATCGAACGTGCGCCTATTCCGGTGACCGTCACACGATCGGCGGCAAGTGTGCCGGATGCCGCAGTGGACTTCAATCCGGCACCATCCACCAGCCAAGCGCCGCCATCCGGCGCCGTGGCGTAGATCCGCCCGCTGCCGTCCGTCTCGATTGCAAGCGCTGCGCTCTCGTCCACGCCAAGTCCGATCATTGGTTCAGTGCGCGCCGCCTGCGCCTTGGCGACGAAGGCGAAGAGGCGGCCCAACCGGTCGCGTTCCTTGAAATGCGTGTCGGTGACGATGCCCTTGAGCGTCGCCAGATGCAGGAAGTCGCCCTCGATCGTGTTGCCCGGCCCGAACGGATCTGCCAGAGCTTCGATGCTCGTCAGGCTGCCACCGTCCATCGCCCCGTAAAGCTTCTCCCCGAGCATCGCCAGGCCCGCGCTTGTACCGCCGAGCGGCTTGCCGGCAGCGACGTGGGCGTCGAGCGCTGCGGCGACCGGAGTGCCGCGCCAGAAGCGCACGTAGCGGGACTGATCGCCGCCGGCGATGAAGATGCCGTCTGCCTTGTGCAGCGCGGCGATCACTTTCGGATCATAGGCGGCCTTGCGATTCCTGAACACGAATGTCTCGGCTGAGCGAATACCGCCGATTTCGCGGTAGAACTCCTCGCCGATCTCCGGACCGAACGACGCGCGCAGGATCACGATGTGGCCCTGGCCGGCATGGACGAAGAACCACTTCATCGCATCGATGTTGCGGTCTCCCCGCCCATCAGCAGCAGGCCGCCGGAATGAGGCGCTGTCGTCGGCGTGTCCAGGTCGCCCACAGCGTAGTGCTCGTAGCCCGTCCGCGCGATGGCAGAGGATGCGGGCATCAGTCCGGCAAGGCCGAGGGTAGCGACGAGAACGGGAGCTGCGGAGAATTTCATGCATCGTCCTCCGAATACGTCGCCAAGTCTTCCGGAAGACGGGTTGCGACATTTTGCGCACACCAGTCTGCAATGTGAAGTAATATAATGTCAAATTGATTGAGGCGGCGTCCGTGTTGTGGTTTCGTGACAACGTCGGAAGCATGGGCGGGCAGGGGCAAGCCCGCTTTCGACCGGGGGACACTATGGGTTCTGGTGCGTTTGCAGGTTCCGGTTTATATGGCCGCCGCGGGGTGTGGGCTTTTGGATGCAGCATTCTTGCTCTGTGCGTGCAGCCGGGTAGCGGCGCCATGGCGCAGGAGGCGACGCAGGATGCCTCCCGGGATGCCGTGCAGGAGGATGCGATCGTCGTAACCGGCTCGCGCATCCCTCGCGTGGCGAGCGAGGGGCCTGCGCCTGTAACCGTCATCAATTCGGAATCGATCCGCGCGAACGGCTACGCCAGCGTTCCCGACATCCTGCGCGCGGTCACGCAGAACGGCGGCGAGACGCAAAGCCAGCAGTCCTTCAGCGGCGCGAGCTTCACGCCCGGCGCGCAGCAGGTCGATCTGCGCGGGCTCGGTCCGAACCATACCCTCGTGCTCGTTAACGGGCGGCGCATCGCGGACTTCCCGCTGCCGTTCCAGGGCCGCAGTAACTTCACCGACATCTCGAACATCCCGGTCAGCATGATCGAGCAGGTGGAAGTGCTGAGCGGCAGCGCCTCGGCCATCTACGGATCGGATGCGATCGCCGGTGTCATCAACTTCAAGCTGAAGGACAAGATCGACGGCACCACCATCGACTACCGCCACGGCCGCACCGAGCACGGCGGCGGCATGTCCCATCGCCTCTCGGTGACGAGCGGCTGGTCGACCGACCGATTCCATATCATCGGAGGCGCGGAGTACCTGCTGCAGCGGCCGATCTGGGGCTATCAGCGCAAGTTGCAGGATAGCACCGCGGACAACCCCACGACTGCTACGCCGCTCGCGCGCCGCACGTTCCTGCGCTATGATCCCGATGCCGACGAATACGTCGATCCCGGTGCGGCGACGTGCGCGGGCCTCGGCGGGCTCAACGGTGGCTCGACTTATTACGCCTCGCGTCCGCGCTACGGCGCCTACGATCCCGATCTCGACGACTACGGCCCCGGTTACTTCTGCGGAAGCAACACCTCGATCGGCTACGGCACAATCATTTCCCGGCGAGAGGGCTTCAACAGCTTTGCCTCGGCCGGATACGAACTGTCGGATGCGGCCGAACTCTTCGTTGATGCGCAGTTCGGCATCAGCAAGGTCGCGCTCATGCCCGACGTGCTTTCGTGGGGCTTTCAGGATGCCTCGGGCAGCAGCGACACGACTTTTTACAATGCCTTCGACGATCGGCTGGACGACTGGTATCGCCAGTTCACACCCGAGGAATGGGGTGGATTTCGCAACCTGATGACGCGCAACCGGCAGACGACCTTCAGCATCACGCCCGGCGTCAAGGGATCGCTGTCCGGAAAGTGGTCCTACGAGGTTTCGTTCAACCACAGCGAGTATCGCGCCCGGGTTGCCTTCCCGCAGGTGATCGCCGCCAAGGCCAACGCGCTGTTCCTGGGTGAGCAGATCGGCACCGACGAGGACAGCGGCTATCCGGTCTTCAACGCGGCCCCCGCGCGCCTCTACACGCCGCTGACCCTGACCGAGTACGACAGCATCACCGCCTATTCGGTCTATCGTCCGAAGAGCTGGACCGACAACCTGCAGGCCACGCTGACCAGCACCAGCCTGTTCGACCTGCCCGCAGGCCCGGTCGGGTTCGCGGCAGTCGCGGAGGGCGGCAAGCAGGGCTACGACCTCAATCCTGATCCGCTCGCGCTGACCGACTATTACTATGGGCTCAAGGATAGCGACGGCCATGGCAAGCGCAGCCACTGGGCGCTTGGCGGCGAACTGCGCGTTCCGGTAACCAGCTTCCTGCAACTGTCCGGCGCGGCGCGCTATGACGGCTATCGCTTTGCCGGCAACACGATCGGCAAGTTCACCTACAACGGCGGTGTCGAGTTGCGCCCGATGCAGAGCCTGCTGCTGCGCGCGGCCTATGGCACGGGCTTCCGCGCGCCGGACCTGCACTATGTTTTCACCGGGCCGGGCAATACCCATCCTTCGGCGACGGACTATTACCTGTGTCGTACCGACGAGCCCGACGAGGACATCGGCGATTGCTCCTATGCCGACGAAGGCATCGTCGCCAAGCGTAATGGCAATCGCGCCCTGAAGCCGGAAACGAGCAAGTCGCTCAACGGCGGGTTCGTATGGCAGCCGAGCCGTCATTTCGATGTTTCGGTGGACTACTTCCGCGTCTCGCTGTCGAACCAGGTGCAGGACCTTTCCATCGACAAGTTGCTGCGCGACGAAGCCGACTGCCGGATAGGCACCACTACCTCCGGCAGTGCGGTAGATGTCGGTTCGCCGACCTGCCAGGATGCGCTTTCGCGCGTCCAGCGCTATGCCAGCGGGGTCAACGAAGGCGAACTCGACGCGGTTTCAATCAACCCGATCAACATCGCGCACGAAAAGACCAGCGGCATCGACGTGGCTCTTCATGGTAATCTGCCGACCGATTTCGGTGATTTCTCGCTTTCGGCCTCGCACACGCACGTCTTCACGCATAGCTTCCGCCAATATCCCGGCGATGCGTCGATCAACAAGCTGGCGTACGACAGCGGCTACGACATCCCGCGCGACAAATCGACCGCGAGCCTGACCTGGAAGGTGGAGCAGCTTTCGTGGACGCTCTCGGGCACCCGTCTCGGCAAGCTGCCGAACTACGATCAGGACGCTTATATAAAGGCGAGCTACCTGTTCAATACCAGCCTGCAGTATGACTTCACCGATCATCTGCGCGGTTCTCTGACGGTGAATAACGTGCTGGACACCAATCCCGTGAAAGACCGGAGCTATGCGTCTTATCCGTATTACGACATCAGCTGGTTCGACAGCGTCGGTCGCAGTATCTACCTTGAGATGACCTGGAAGATCGGCGGCAGCGGGCTCTGATTTCTTGGTTTTAGAGCGTGTCCAGTCAGGTGGGGCCACCTGACTGGACACGCTCTAGAATCCGATGTCCACGATCACCACATCGCCGTAGACTCCTGCAGCAGGCGTCATCTGGGCGGAGTCGATGACCGCGCGATAGGTGTATCCTTGCAGAGTACTGCTGTCGTAGATGCCCGGATTGCTGTCTGCGGATGCGCTGCTGCGGCGCTCTGCCGCAATCGCGCTGCCCCATCGACCCGCACTGACGGAACTGCCGCGATAGATTTCGTAATTGAGGTAATTGCTGGTCGTGCCCTGCCGCATGCGTCGTGTACCCGAGAAGTTCTGCCCGTTGCCGAGCCCGACGGTATAGGTCGAATTGAGGCTGCAACGAACTGAGATCGTGCGAGTCACCGCGCTGAAACTGCCGACCAGCGGAGCAGTGCCAAAGGCCAGGTCGGGCGCGGTGATCTGGCAGTCTGGCAGGACCTTGAGCGTCACTGTCACCGTTAGCGGCACGCCCGTGCCCCAGCTGGTCAATGGCCCCAATAGAGTGCTGCGCGTGGCGCCGGGGCTGTTCGATGTCCCGACGCAGGCGTTGAGGGCACCGATCGTGCAGATCGAAAAGTACCAGCGCAGCATCACCGTACCGGTGTATGTCCCGGCAGCAAGCCCCGAGGTCGGCGTGGTGCGCACGTAAAGCGGGATACTGGTTCCCGGCCCGCTGAACAGGGTGATCAGGGCCGTGGTAGACAAGTCCGCCTCGCTGCCCGCAGTCAGCGCTGTCCCCCCGAAGCGGACGAAAGCGTGAACGGTATGGTCTGCCCGCCCGGCCCGGTCAGCAGGAACGTGGAGGAGTCTACCCGGACCTTTATGTAGGACGTGGTGGCTACCGTCAGCAGGCTGGAGCAAGACAGGCCGCCCGCGCCGCTGCTCGCCTGTGCCTGTCCTGCCACCGAGAATGATCCGGCATCCCCGATCGTGATCGTGGAGGCGGCCACAGTGCAGTTCCCGTAAGTCTGCGCCCGCGTGGTTCCGCTCCATGCAGTGAGGATCACTGCCAGCAAAAGGGCGAGCGCGCGAAAATGGGGGATCATTGGCATGTCAGCGTTCCCATGTCGGCGATCTTGCCTTGTTCCACCTTCATGTCGAAGACCGTCCGGCAGCTTGCCCCGTCCGGCAGGGTGACGACCAGATCGTTGTGCGCGGCAAGGTCTTCGGCGAAGACGAGCCCGTCCCACCCGACATAGGCGGTTCCCCGGCCATTGACGCGTATCACGGCGCCCACCGGTAACGGTGCTCCGGCCTTGTCCACCAGCGCGATCTGCGCAGCAATCATCCGGCGGACCGGGAAATCCAGGATGTAGCCGCTGCCCCGTTTCACAGCCACTTTCTGATCTACGACATCGGCGGTCAGGTCCTCGCGGAAGCCCAGAGGGTCGATGGTGTACTTGCCTGGATAATAGGCTGCCGCCCACGGGATAAGGACATGCCCGTGGGCATCGGTGCGGCCAACCAGCTGGTTTTCATAGTAGACGGGCACGCCGGAATAGCCCCGTGTCGAAACCAGCGCGAAGGCGTCCGCTACTCGATTGGCCGCGAAGACCGCCTTGTCCATCCAGATGACTGATCCCGATGCGCCCAGCCAGCGTGTCACGTCGCCGCTGCGGCCGTACGCGCCGCCGCGCAGTTCCGCAAAGCGGGTGCGCCAGGTGACGTCGGCATTGCCGTGGAGGTCGCCGTGGCCCAGGCGATCTACGCCCGCGTTCCAGCCGATGCCGCCTTGCGTCGGCACTGCGCGGTTATAGTCGATCCGGGTGCCATAGCGGCCGTCCGCCTCGCGCATCACGCCGCCGTTGACGGTGCCGCGATTGCCGCCCAGCGGGACCTGCAGGCTGAGCGAGGCCGTCCAGCCGCGCTCGCCCAGGTCGCGCGTCGCCGAGGCAAAGATGCTCGCCGAGCCCCCGACCGGCATCGTCCAACTCAGGTTCGCCAGCCGCGTCCTGCCTTCTCCCCGTGCCCGGCTTTCGAGGTAGGCGCCGCCGATCGATCCGAAACGGCCCAGCGCCACGCTGGCGCTTGCCGATGTCATCCTTGTCGCCCGGTCCCGATCCCGCGTCAGGGAGGCGAGGTCGAAGAAGCCTGCATTCTGCCGCTGGTGATTGACGGAGAAGGAAAAGTCGCGGCGCTGGTACTGATAACCGACGGAGACCTGTCCCCCGTTCCGGCCGCCATTACGGCTCATGCCGTAGGCCGCATTCACTACGCCGAATGTCCCGATCCGAACGACGGCGCCTACGCCCAAAACGGCCGTGGCGCCACTCAGTTCGAAATGGCCTTCCGCCGTCAGCGTTTTGGAAAGGCCGTGGCGTAACGAGCCGCTTGCAGCCATCGTGCCGTAATCGAAACTGCGTTGTCCGTAGTGCCGGCGCATCGCCCCTGCCGCGATTGCGTAATCGGTAAGACCGGGCCGCAGCAGGGTGGTCGCTACATAAAAGGGAACTTGCGTCGCAACCTGTCGGCCGAGCGCATCCGTGACCACAATGCTGGCTTGCCCGGCGCCGTTGATCTGGGGCAGCGGGTTCATCACGAAGGGGCCGGGCTGGATCGATCCGCCGAATGCCTCGTGATTGTCGATGAACAACTGTACCGACGACGGCAGCGCCGCCTCTCCCGCGAAAGCCGGCACTGGATATGTGACCACATCGGGCCGGACCGCGAAATCGCGCGAGACCTGCACCCCGCCCAATCTGATCGCGTTGCTCCACGGCAGGGTCCGGGTGACGAGGTCGCCTGCCTCGTAAGTCGTCATGCTGTCCTCGTCGGATCGAATCCAGCGTGTGTCGTACCGCATGAAGGCCGTGTTGCCGCCCGTTCGCGCAACGCCGGTGGTCGAGAACAGCCCGGCAGGTCCGAATACCCGGAAATCGGTCCATAGCGAAGCCGATGGCGGTGCTCCGGGCGCATCGACCGCGTAAAGATCATAGTTGAGCATCACGCCAATGCTGCTGCGCGCGGGTCCTTCGTTGCGGCGCGGTCCGAACCCGATCTGCTGGCCTTGTAGCCACCGGGCAGGAACCTGCAATTTCAGGCGCTGGTTGGGCATGTCGTATTCCACTTCCACCCCGGGCAACTCATCCACCGTGACCTGTGCGGAAGCTTCGCCCTCCACTGGCAGCGAAAGAGCACGCATGTCGCCGGCGGAAATATGGAAATGGCCCTCGCTTGCCTGTACCGGCACGATCACTCCGCTCGGCACGCCGTTGACCACGACCTCGAGTTGCAGTGGCTCGGCTTCGGCCACGGTTCCCCTTTCGGCATAAGACGCGGCGGCGGGAATATCGTCGTATTTTGTCGCAGCTTGGCAAGGAGCCACGATCAGCGCAGCGCATGTTCCGGAAAAGAGCGCCCATTTCAACTGACGAAAAATGGCCGCGAGAAGCAACATTCACCTTCCATTCCCATGGGCCATTCCGACAAGGATGCAGAGCACCCGTCTGCCGGTTCAACCGTCCTCCTCAGGGCTGTCGGTGCGTCATTGGCGAAGAGGAATCCCCCTCGACTTCGGCGAAAAGCCGCGCTTGCGGCGCGATGGCCTGCGTGATCGCGAAGCGCATCGTTGCCCCGGCCAGGACATAGCCATGCGCCCCATCCAGCTTCAGCGATGTTCCGTCCGCCCGCTTCATCGTGACTGTGGTGAGACGGCTGTGCCGGGTGCCCGGATTGTGGACTTCGAGCGACGTCGCTCCGCCTGTCTCGACCACACGCCACTCTAGCGCGGGAGCCGAGCCTGCCCGATCCTTGGCCCGATCCCTTGCGGACCGGGCTTCGTCGCCCGTTCCGTACGTGAACAGGGGGAGCGAATAGCGCATGCGGAACTGGATCGCCGCTGCGGCCTGCCTGGGCTCCCCGTGCCCGGTTGGGCCGGTGTATCGGCAATCGGAATCTCGTCGATAATGACGCGATAAGACCGCTCGCCATCGGAGGGAGGAGCGATCCGGGTCAGGCGGATGAGTTGCTGCTGGCCGGCCTCGATACGCACCATCGGAGGCGTGCCCGTCACTTCCTTCTGCTCGACGAAACGCTCGTCGCCATCGATCTGCTGCCAGCCGAAAATGCGGATCTGCATCAGGATCGGCCGCGTACCGGGGTTTTCGAGGCGCAACGGCGTGGCGCGCTCTCCACTCTCGATCACAGGGTTGACCGGCCAGATGACGACCGAATTGGTACTTTGTGAATACGCAAAATCGGGCAGGAGCAGGAAGATGCCGAAAACCGGAAGTCGTCGCAGAACTGTGAAGAGCCGCATCATAGTGTCCTCAGTCCATCCTACCAGCTCAAGGTCACTGTCACCGTATCGGTGTAAGTGCCCGGCGGAGTATTGCCCGGAAGCGTCAGTCGCCCGTAGATCGGCAGCCGGACATCGTTCATGTTGGCGGACGTCACTGTGATGCTGGTCGGCTGGGCGATCCCGATTACCTGCCCGCAGGCGGCGTCCGCGCAAAGGCCATATGCCAGCCGGTTGGAGGTTGTCCCCAGTTGCAGGGTGCGGCTCGTCGCCTGATGCAGGCCGCCGTCGATCGACATGGAAAGGCTTACGCCTGGCGTGCAGCGCAGGGTTATGGTCTGGGACGCGGACAGGCTTGCCTGAACCGTGGACGTGGCCAGGGCGGGCTGGGACGTGAACGTCAGGGTTCCCATCGTTCCTGCATTCCCGCTCATCCCCACACCATCGACGGCGCATCCAGGCGACACGGTCGCGGACACCGCGAAAGTCCTGCTCGTTTCGGCGTGGGCCTGCGTGCAGGAAAAAAGTGCCAGAGTCCCGACCGCGAGCACCAAGTGACGCGAGAACATATTCATGTGGACCAACTGCCGTTCGCCTGTCTCGATCAGGCGCCGAAAGTAATCGTCACCACGACGACGTCGTTGTAGGTGCCCGTGATCAGGCCTGCGGCACCATAGGCGGTTCCATAGACGGCGACGTTCTGCGCGCTGCCATCGGTCGCCAGAACGATGGGTGTGTTTGCCACGATCGGCGTCGTGCCGCCCGCGTCACTGTACAGGTTGTACGTCACGTAACTGGCTTGCGTCGTGTGCTTCATCGATCGGGTGCCGGTGGTGCCGGTGTTGCTCGATCCTGATCCTGCGGAGTTGCCGCCCGAGAATGAAATGCTTGGTGCGGTGCCATTGCTGCACTGAATGGCGATGCCGTTGCCTGCCGTACCGAGGAGTTCTGCCGTCGCCTGCGTGAAGTAGGTGTTCTGCGTGCCGAAGTTAAGCGTGCCAAAGTCAACGTTCGTTGTTGCATCAGGTACAACAGTATTGTTGATTCTGCATGCAGTAGTGAGTGTGATCGTGGCGTTGATGTTTCCGGTTATGCTCGCGTTTGCGGGAGAATTGACCCCGACAAAAGCAAGAATTGCGAAACCAGTCACAATTTTTTTCACAATGCAGTCTCCCAAAGGTACCTTCTGTGCGTGTACTGCAAATTTTGGCATGCAACTCCTATAAATTTGTTAAAATAACATTCACAATGGTTCTATTAATAATTACGTATACTTCTGAACATTCCAGTCGATACTTTCTGGATTGCAATCGACCTGACCTTCGGCTTGTAATTGCTTCATGCGATTGGGAAAACTGGTTTCGCGATGTGCCGCTTCCCTGCCTGAAGCATGGCGTCCAGATTAATGCTGGCGGCTGTCGAGATGCGGAGGGATGCGCAAAGCCGTATTTCCAACGTTGATTTTCCCCAATGTTTCTTCTCGGCGCTTATCGAGCCTCCGCAGCGAGGTAAGGTGAGTTGGGTCGGGGGAACTTCGCGCTAGAGACCGGCCGATGCGGATATTGCTGATAGAGGACGATGCCGAGGTAGCCGGCTTCATCGCCGAAGGACTTGCGGCGAACGGCCATGTCGTCCTGACCGAGCCGGCAGGCCGCCAGGGCCTGCGCCGCGCGCAGAGCGAGAATTTCGACGTCCTGATCGTGGATCGGATGCTGCCGGACATCGAAGGCATCGATCTCGTTTCGCAAATGCGGGCTCTGGGGTTATCGCTTCCGATCCTGATCCTCACGTCCCTGGGAGCGATAGAGGATCGGGTGAAGGGCCTTGGCAGCGGCGCGGACGATTACCTCGTCAAACCGTTCGCTATGGCTGAACTGTGTGCGCGGATCGATGCACTCGGCCGCAGGGGGCGCGGCGGGCTGAGCGACACCGCTGCTTGCGGGACGATCAAGATCGACCGCATCCGTCGCGAGGTATGGCGTGACGGGCAGCGGATCGTCCTCCAGCCCCGCGAATTCGAACTGCTGGAGCAACTGGTTCGCCAGCAGGACCGGGTGGTTTCGCGGGCGATGCTGCTGGAACAGGTCTGGCATTTCCATTTCGATCCGCAAACCAACATCGTGGAAACTCACATGAGCCGGCTGCGACAAAAGCTGAATGCCGGTTTCAGCCATGATCCGATCCATACGGTGCGCGGTGTCGGATACAAGCTGTGCAGTGATGCCTGACCTGCGATCTGGACGCCTGGGGACGATCACGCGCATCGCGGGTTGGTTCGTCGTCTTCTACACGATTGCGACGCTGGGGCTTGGCGCGGGCATCTACGTGATCGGCGAAAGCGCGTTGCGCGAACAACTGGACGATCGCATCCTGGCCGAGAGTGATTACCTCGTGCAGGTTCACCATCATCGGGGCATGGGAAGCCTTCGCGACACGCTGCAGCGCCGTGATGACCGCGGCGTCAACGCATTGGGATACCTGCTGACGGATCGCTCGGGACAGCGGCTTGGCGGAGAGCTGACGACCGATCAACCACCGAACGGCTGGGCGCAGATCGAGTTTCGCGATCAGGACGGAAAGCGCAACGTAGCCCGTTCGCTGACGGTCGATCTGAGGGATGGCAGCAACCTGACGGTGGCGATGGAACTGGCCCCGGAACGCGCCTTGCGCCGCACCACGGGGCTGCTCCTTCTGGCGGGGCTTGGCACGACGCTGGTGGGCGGAATCGCCGGCGGGGTTTGGCTGACACGGGCGATCCGCGCGCAGCTCAAGGCAATGAACACGACCGCGCAGGGCATCATCTCGGGCGACATGAGCCTGCGCATGCCTGTTTCGCAACCAGATGACGAGCTTGGCCAGCTTTCCGCAACGCTCAATACGATGCTGGATCGCAACAGCGCGCTGATCGAGAACTTGCGAGAGGTTTCGAGCGGCATAGCGCATGACCTGCGCACACCGCTCGCCAAAATCCGGCAGCGGTTGGAGCGCATGACCGGGCTGGTGCCGCGCGAAGGTGCCTTGAGCGATGAGGTTGAACGCTCAATCGTGGAGATCGATGCCGCTCTTTCTCTATTCAGCGCGCTACTGCGGATCGCCGAAGTGGAAGCGGGTGCGCTCAGGCAATACTTCCGGGTGTTCGACCTGGGTGCGGTCGTTGCCAACGTATGCGAAAGCTACATGGCCGTGGCCGAAGACAGCAAGAAGTCGCTGGCTTGCGATCTCGCCGGGGAATACAGGTACTGGGTGACGATGAACTCGTCTCGCAAGCGCTCGTCAACCTGCTTGAGAACGCCATACGTTACACCGCGCCCGGATCGTCCATCCGAGTGACGCTGGGCCGTGGACATGGGCGGGCGGTGCTGACCGTGACGGACGATGGCCCCGGTATTCCGGCCGGACAGCGCGACGTACTGACGCAGCGCTTCACGCGAGGTGACCGGTCGCGGGCAAGCCCGGGTTACGGACTTGGCCTCAACCTTGCCCGGGCGGTGGCCGAAGTGCACGGCGGGCACCTTAGCCTTGCCGACGCAAGGCCCGGCCTTCAGGTCGACATTGAGATACCCGCCGCTACCGGACACTGACGCGCAGCGCTGCGATCACCTGCGAAGCGTGATCCGGCTCCGCAAACCGTAACGATCGGAGCGCTTCCCGCCAGCTCCACTGTGCGACGCCCCTCATTGCGTTGATGCAAATGTCTGATCGTTCGAGCTTGGCGGCAAGTGCGTCCGCATTCCTGCGGATGGATGCGAGGGGAGCAGGATGGGGCCGGCATGGCAGGCCGTCACAGCTCGCGTATGATCCGCAAGCCGGCTTGCGGGCGCCACCCCAGCTCTGCATCGTGCGCGGCGCCGAGACCCGCCTGCAGGGAGAGATCGCCGCCCAGCTTGTGGTGCAACTGTGGCATGATGAGAGCCTCCTGGGCACGTCCTGATTTGAAATTGATCTCGAGGCCCACGCGGCTCGCTTTCGAGAGGTCGTAGAACGTAGATTGATTGAGCAGCAGGCGTCCGCCACCGTCGCGACCGGAGCTGACGTCACCAAGACCGACTATCGCCATCATGCTCCAGTGCTCGTCAAAGCGGAAGCCCAAGAGATAGAGCGCGCTGCTTTCCCAACGCGTGTTCTCGCGATTATAGAGGCCGAGATACTGGAGGCCGTGCACGCCCCTGCCGTTGGCAAGCGTACCGAAGGTTCCCTGTAGCCCGATCTTGTAGTCGGTGACGCGCGTGCCCTCGAAGGGCAGCTCCAGTTCAACTGCGAAGCCGTCTGCAACCGCCAGTTCGATCTCGGGCGCCCATTCGACGACCTGGTCCGGGCCGGAAAGGCGTGTCTGGGCAAGGGTATTGACCTCGAGCTCTCCGGCCCGCGCGCCCAGTGGGCGGACCATGTCGAAAACCATGGGTTCGGGAACGTCAGGATAATCGCCCGCATGTGCCGGACAAACCGACATGGTGAGGACGAGCAGGGACAGGGCCGCGATCAGCGAGCGCATCGTAAAGGTTTCTCCCTGGCAGAGCCCGGATCCTGGCTATCGTCAGAATTCGGCGGCGCGAGGCGGTGGAACCCGGCCGCTTTGCGGCACATGCATTCGATTTGACAGAGAGTTGGCGGAACATTGGGAAGAAGCAATGTTCCTCGATGGGCGCGGGGGCACATGACAGATGCCGGCTGCCCGACCTTTTCCTTGGTGGGCCGAGAATGCGGGCTGCCTAGCCATCGCCCGGAAGGCCGATGATCATACGCTTGATCCCGTCAGAAAAAATAGCCCTTGCGGTGTCACGCACGGGCCATCGTCAAGGTCTCTTCGGTTGTGTCAGAAGTCCTCGGAGATTGTCACGCCCGCGATGCGCAGGTCCGGCACGCCGACGACCAGCGAATTGTCGTTGGCGGCTAACAGCGTGCGTTCGAGCTTGGCGCTTGTCGCCCTCGACACTGGCTCCGGGTCCTCCGCTGAAATGCACCCCCAAACTCGTCGAAGGTGACGGTTGCTTACCCGGATGGCGCGCGCGGCTACGAAGTGAACCTCGTCATCGACGCCGCGCATCCGGGCCGCATCAGTTGGCGCCCGACGGTTCGCTGCAGGTGGAGACGCCGAAGCCGCCAGCTTCATCGACGTGCTATACCAGCAGATGAGCCGGCCGTTCCACATCATCGCTACCGTCGTATTCGCCTTTCACGACGATTTCTATGGCGCCCAGCGGTTGGCCTTCGTCGATTGGCGCGCGGTGCCGTCGCTCGACGGCGCTCCCAAGATCGCGCATGATCTTCTATGAGTAAGCCCGTGCGGTGACGCTCGCTTTTTCGGAAGCAAACGGTTTGCGGGCAGCTTTGAGGGCTTTGGCGGATCCCATGATTGGCCGCGACCATCTGGCACTCGACCCAGCCGATCCGAAGATCGGCGCCCGGACATCGGTGGATTTATCAAGCCTAGCAGTTTTTCGATCGGTTCTCGATCATCGCTGACGAGTCAACTGAGCTCTGCCTTCCTGCGCCTGCCATGCGAGGTCGAAGCATGCAGCCTCGCCATCGTGCGCAGTGGCGGCGCACGATGGCTAAGCGTAGCAGGATCAGAAGCGATATCCGATCGAACCCATCACGTTGCGCGGAGCCGCCACGAAGCAGTCGCCGCGCGCCAGGCAGGAGGCGTACTGAATTTCGTTGAGCAGATTCTGTCGCGTTAACCGAGAAGCGCCAGTTCTCCCAGGTGACTTCGGCCAGGGCATCGACGTTCGTGCGCGAGGGCGTGACTATGGACCAGGTCGGGCTGGTCGAGCGGCTCTTGCCGTTATAGGTCACGCCTGCGCCAAGGCGCAGCTGCGCGTCACCCGGGATGCCGAAGGTCTTGGTCGTCCACGCCGATGCGACATGGCGGGGCATATAGTCCAGACTGGTGTCGGTTTCGGACTTCAGCTTGTTGTAGCCGTAGTTGAGCAGCAACTGGAAGTCCCCAGGCAGTGTGTGACTTGCGTCGACTTCAATGCCCTTGGTGTTCAGCACGCCCGATTGGGTGGTCGCGTTTTCCGCCAGATAGAGCACGCGGTTCTGCTCCTTGATCTTGAAGGCGGTGACGGTGACGAGCGTGTGCGGCTCGGGCTGCCACTTGACGCCCGCTTCGTACTGGGTGCCGGTCAGCGGCTTGTACGGATCGCTGGGGATGCCGCCGGGCAGCATGATGGTGCCGGCCTGCGGCAGGAAGCTCTCGGTGTAGCTGAAGAAAGGCGAGAAGCCTGCACCCAGTTCGCCGATGATGCCCGCGCGGAAGGTGGTGGCATTGTCCTTCTGGCCCGAGGAGCCGGTCACGCGGTCGCGGCGGGCGCCGACGACGACCGAGACGCGGTCGAATGCGCGGATCTGGTCCTGCACGTAAATGCCAAGCTGCTTCTGCGATTCATAGGCGTACGGGCCGGTGGGATCGTAAGTCTGAAGCGCATCGTAATCGATGTCGTAGATGTCGATCTTTTCGATGGCGTCGAAATTGGGGGTGCCGTTTGCGTCGTAGGTGATGCCGGGCGTCGCCGCATAGCGCTTGCCCACCTTGTTCCAGCTATAGTCGATGCCGACCAGCATGGTGTGCTCGATATTGGCACTGGTGTTGAACTTGAACTGGACGTTGTTGTCCGTCGAGAAGACGTTCATCCGCGCGTCGCTGGCATCGGCATAAAGGCCGATGGTGCGGCCATACGTGCCGTACTGGGCATAGGGCAGGAACGGATCGGTCGGGTTGGAATAGCTGTCGGCGTAGTGGGTGTTGTATTCAAGGTCGCTGTCGATGTAGCGGGCCTTGAGACTGACGCGGACGCTGTCCGAGAAATTGTGAGTGATCGCGGCCCCGCCCTGCAGGGAGCGACCAGCGTAGCGGTCCCAGCCTGCCTTGCCGACGAAGGTGTAGGGATCGAGCTTGCCGCTCGGGTTGGCAGCGTTGGGCAGGAACGTGCCGACGATCGGCAGGAACTGCGAGGTCGAGCCGGTGTCGTCCTCCTGATAGAGCCCGGTCACCACGACGTTGGTGTCGGGCGTGGGCTGCCAGCGGATCGAAGGCGCGAACATAACGCGGTCGTCGGGTACGTGATCGACGTAAGTGTCGGCGTCGCGCACGCGCGCCACGGCTCGGATCGCAAGATTGTCGGCCAGCGCGACATTGATGTCGCCCATGGCTTCCTTACGGTCGTAGCTGCCGTAGACGACATTGAATTCGCCGCCTGTGCGGAATTCCGGCGTCTTGGAGACAAGGTTGACGATACCGCCGATCGAACCCTGGCCGAACAGCACCGAAGCGGGACCGCGCACGATCTCGACACGCTCGAAGTTATAGGGGTCCGAGGTGATGCTGGCGTAATAGGAGAATACGTCGCGCATGCCGTCGCGGAACTGCAGCGCGTTGATGCCGCGCACGCGGAAGCCATCAACGCGAGTGTCGCGGCCATAGGCATTGGCGAGCACGCCTGCGGCGTACTTCACTGTGTCGCTGATGCTGATCGCGCCCTGCGAGAGGTATTGCTCCGAGGTGATGACGGTAACCGGCTGCGGGACTTGGATCAGAGGTGTCTCGGTCTTGGTACCTGAGATAGCTCCAGTAACGATGATTTCGTCGCCGTCCGCCGCTGCGGTTGGGGTCTCTGCGGCCGGTTCCTCTGCATGGGCAGCGCCTGCCGTCATCACCGCAAAAGCTGCGGCACTACAAAGCGCGATTGAACGAACGGAAGACATACCCACCCTTTTGCAACGAAATCTCAATAACTGGGGTCGTTACCGCTATTGCGAATTATTGGCAATATGCGACATTCAATCTCCAATATCTGTGTTATTTGGGCAACACTAGAGTAGTTTTCGATTATTCTGTTTCGTAGCCACATGATCTGAAGTAGTTGGAGCATTCCTGGGGCTGGAAAATATCGACGAGTTTGCCGATCAAGCTCGACAGGCCATTGACGGTACGCTGGCCCGCTTTACGGAGCATGGCCTTGAGGCGGGAAAATGCTTTCTCGATCGTGTTGAAGTCGGGGCTGTAGGGCGGGAGAAAGCGCAGGTTGGTGGCTGCGGCCTCGATGAGCACTTGTACCGATGCGCGCTTGTGGCTCGACAGGTTGTCCATGATGACGACGTCGCCAGGCCGCAGTTCGGGGACGAGTACCTAAGCGACGTAGGCTTCGAACCAGTCGCCGTTGATCGGCCCATCGAGCACCATGGGCGCGACCATGCCGGTCATGCGCAGGCCAGCGACCAACGTGGAGGTCTTGCTGTGGCCGTGCGGTAAACCCATCCGCAAATCCGGCCGGAGTTCGAGCACATCCGCAAAAGGTATTGGGACAGCGCTTATGGCAGGCTACTTTTCGACGGCCTCCGGCAACCTCGCCGACGACATCGTCATGCAGTATCTCAACGAGCATACCCGCGAGAATAGCTGCAGCCTCGCCTCATGATCCTACCGAAGTCAGCTGGTCAGTCAGATGAGCGCAAAGTTCCTTTCCGAATCGACAAAGTGGATTTCCAAATGGGCTGAGTTCTGATCCAAGGCTGCTCTTTGCGGGAGTGGTAATGGCTCGTGGCGATCTGACGGACGAAGAATGGGACGTCATTGCGGGGCTGCTGCCCTCGGAGCGCGACCGCAAATTCCGTTCAGCGCATGATAGCCGGCGCTTTCTCAACGGTATGCTGTATGTGTTGCGGGTCGCCTGCCCATGGCGTGACATGCATGAGCGGTACGGCTTGTGGAACTCGATCTATGTGCGGTTCCGTCGCTGGGCCGAACAGGGCGTCTGGGATGCGATCTTGGCGACGCTGGTCGAACTGGGGCTGACGGACGACTGGCAACATATGATCGATAGCACCACCGTTCGCGGTCATGTTTCGGTGGTGGGCGGAAAAAAGGGGGCTCGTGCGCAGGCTTTTGGTCGATCACGAGGCGGCTTTACGTGCAAGGTCCACGCCCGCTGGTAAGCGGTAAAATCCCCCACGTGGCGGTGGAGCCGCCACGGCAGGTTTGGCGATGTAATTTCGGTGATCAAGCAGCGGTGGCGATGTTGCTCATTTCGAGCATGGTTTGCCCGGCGTTTGTATTGACCCAGTTGTATGGGAGCAGGTCGTCGATTGGATCGGTGTCGGAGCGGCTGATGATCCGGGCGAGCACATCGGAGAGGTAGGCGTAGGGCTCGAGGTCCAGCATCTTGCAGGTTTCGACCAACGAGGCGATCGCAGCCCAGTTTTCGGCGCCGAGTTGGTGGCCAGCGAACAACGCATTTTTTCTCTGGAGAGACCGCGACTTGGGTTTCAGGGGCTCGACCTCGATGATCGGCCCGCCGATGTGGAGGGCTACTCTTTTTCGTCCAGTTCGAAGTCGGAAATTCGACGCAGCCATTGCTGCAGCTAGATCATGATTTCGCACTTGGTGAAGTGCGATCCGAGTCAGCGGTGTGGGCTGAGGCCGAAAGTCACGTGGTTGTTCATCTTGCGGTCCAGATCGATCGTCTCGGGTGCCTTGAATGTGCTGCCGTCGCGGTTGGCGACCGTATTGGGGATCACGATGCGATCGTGGCGGGGGAATCAGGGGCTTCCCTGCTCGACGACCAGATCATAGGCGTCACCGCGATAGTAACAGTTCGTGACCTCGACCAGACGGCCGTCGGGCAGAAATGCGCGGCGCTCGATGGCCAGGCAGGGATCGCCCGCGGAAATGCCAAGCATCTCGGCATGTTCCGGGCTAAATCCCACCGATCGCAAGCGCTGCAGCGCGCGTACCGGACGGTTTCCCTCTGCGTCAAGCGCAGCGTATAGCGAGTCGTCGACGACATCGGGTGATGGTAGTGCCCAGCCCGGGACAACGGCATGTTCGATCGCCATCGTCTCGCCATCAGCGCAGCGGATGCGATTGAAGCGGAGTATCCGCGAACCCGGCGATAGGCCAAGCAGCATCGCCTCGTCCGGCGTAACTACGCCCTCAAGGCGGTCAATCCATATGTTGCTAGGTTTGCGTCCGCGCGTCACCATATCCTCGGAAAAGGAGGTCATGATGGAAAAGCTCTTTTCCACCCGCGTGCCCTGCTCGGGCTGGCGAAGCGCCGCGACGAAGGTGCCCGCACCCTGTCTCCTTTCGAGCATGCCCTCATCGACGAGGCCATCGATCGCTTTGCGCACGGTGACGCGCGACACGCCATATTCCTCGACGAGTTCGCGTTCGGTCGGCAGGGCGGATCCCGTCGCGATCCGGTGCTTCTCGATGGCTTCGCGGATGAGACGTTGGAGCCGCATGTAACGCGGCCCGGTGTCGCCATCGCGAAGAGGGCCAATCTTGTCCACGGCTGCCATAGGTCTCCTCTATGCGCCTGCGATACGCCGGGATGGGATCGGGACAACGCGATAGTGATTAGTATCGCATTGGTATTAAAAAGCTACCCGTTAGCATCGGCATATCAACTTTCGCTGTGCCAGGCCTTCATCGCTTCAGGTTCGAAAAGGAGGTGCCATCGCGATCCCACCAGCGCGCCACGGCGTAAGCCGTGAGCTGCGAGTGCATCAAGGTCGGGCCTTGCCATGGCTTCGACCAGCAGGCGACCGTGCGACATCCAGACGGCCGCATTCTCGCCTAGCGCATTTCGCACCCCTGCGGGCAGTCGCAGTGGATCGAGCGGGCAGGGGCCAGCCTGCGCTTTCGGCGGGGGCAGGGCGGTCGCCGCAACGCTTGGTCCGCTGCGCGAGGCATCGCGGATTTCATCTGCCACGGCATCCGCGATCGGGCCAAGCACGACCTGCACGCCATGGGCCGAAGGCCTGATGACTCCCTTGGCGCCCAACGCGCGCAGTTCGGCCTCGTCGATAAGCCCCTGTTCGGCCACCACCAGACGAAGGCGCGTCGTGCACGCCCCGATCTCGCGCAGATTTCCGGCTCCGCCAAGGGCAACGAGGAAGGCAAGACCCCGCTCGGCGGCTGGTCGCTCGCGCCTGTCCGAAGAATCTGCAAGATCCTCGCGGCCCGGCGTCTTGAGGTCGAAGCGCAGAATCGCCCAGCGGAACACGGCGTAATAGACAGCGAAGTAGGCCAGCCCCACCGGCAGCAACAGCAAGGGCTTCTGTGCCTTGCCCAGGTTGAGGATGTAGTCGAACAGTCCCGCGGAGAACCCGAAGCCGAGATGGACGTCCAGCGCCGACATCAGCGCCATGGATACACCTGTCAACACCGCATGAACCACGAAGAGCACCGGTGCGAGGAACATGAAGCTGAATTCGATAGGCTCGGTAACCCCAGTCAGGAACGAGGTTGCTGCGAGGCTCAGCAGCATGCCGCCGGTCGCTTTGCGTCGCTCCGGCAGGGCCGAGCGATACATGGCGAGGCATGCAGCCGGCAGGCCGAACATCATTACCGGGAAGAAGCCTGTCATGAACGCACCCGCGCCCGGATCGCCCGCGAAGAAGCGGCGCAGGTCTCCGGTCACGCCATGGTAGTCGCCGAGGACGAACCATGCGACATTGTTGATGATGTGGTGCAGGCCGGTGACCAGCAGCAGCCGATTGAGTAGCCCGTAGACGAACAGGCCCCATTCGCCGCTTGCCAGAGCAAGGCGGCTCATGCCGTCGATCCCGCCGTTGACGGCCGGGAACGCTGCTCCGATGATCCCGGCGATGACAATGCCCACCGTCCCGCTGACGATCGGCACGAAGCGTCGCCCGCCGAAGAACGCCAGGTATTCGGGCGCGCGGAAGTTGTGGAAGCGGTTGTAGGCGCTGCCCCCAATCATCCCCGAGACGATTCCGATCGGCACTGAGAGCCGTGCGATCTGTGACTGGCTCCATGCGCTCGCCAGTGCCGCCTTGACGTTGGCGGCATCGCTTGCGACGCTCGCCGTGACTTCCGGAGGGATTGCGAGCAACGCCCGCGCGCCTTCGCTAGCGACCAGGAAGCAGACTGCTCCCGCAAGCGGTGCGGCGCCGTTACCGTCTCGTGCAAAGCCGGTGGCTACTCCGATAGCGAACAGCAGACCGAGGTTCGCGAACATGGCATTGCCCGCCGCGCTGACGAACTCGAGTCCCAGAAGGTCGGGCTGGCCGAGGCGCAACAATAGCGCTGCCACCGGCAGCACCGCGATCGGCAGCATCAGGGCGCGGCCAAGGCCCTGCAGCCTCTGCCCCAGCGATCTCATCCAACCCGTCACAGTCCCACCTCTCTGAGCATTTCCGTCGCAAGCGCGCGGACTTCCGTTGCGCTGGCGGCGTCGAGAGCCTTGCGCGCCAGCGCCTTGCATTGCGCGTCCGTCACCGCCGCGAGCGACGCCTTGACCTCAGCTACCTGGCCCGGCGCCGCAGACAGTTCGCCGACGCCCAGTCCGACTAGCAGCCCTGCCGCCAGCGGATCGGAGGCAAGGCCCCCGCATACACCGACCCATTTCCCGAAGCGCTCTGCGCCCGTGCAGGTCTGCGCGATCAGACGCAGCACTGCCGGATCCAGCCCGTCGAGCCCTCCGGCTACCGCAGGGTTCCCGCGATCCATCGCTAGCGTGTACTGTGTCAGGTCATTAGTGCCGACCGACAGGAAATCACATTCGGCAGCCAGGCGGTCGGCCATCACGGCGGCCGCCGGTGTCTCCACCATTACGCCCAGTTGCGGAACGGCGATGCCCAGCGCCCGGGCCTCGGCGAGCAACACCTCTCGCACCGCGCGCAGTTCCTCGACCCGGGCGATCATCGGCGCCATGATCCGTATGTCGCCCGAAGGCGTCGCGCGCAGGATGGCGCGCAGCTGCGTTGACAGCACTTCTGGCCGCGCGAGCCCTACGCGAATGCCTCGCAGGCCAAGCGCCGGGTTTTCCTCTGCCGCGATCGGGAGATAAGGCGCGGGCTTGTCGCCACCGATGTCCAGCAGTCGCACGATGAGCGGCCGCCCTTCCAGCGCCTGTGCGATTGCGGCGTAGCACGCCATCTGCTCGTCCTCATCCGGTGCTTCGGCGCGGTCGAGGAACAGGAACTCGGTCCTCAGCAACCCGCAGCCTTCTGCGCCTTGCGCCAGAGCGGGCGCGACATCGTCGAGCTTGCCGAGATCTGCGAAGACCTCGATCCGTTTGCCATCTGCAGTCGCACCGTCACGCCCCGCCGCCGCGAGCGCCGCAGCACGGCGCGTTTCGCGCATAGAGGCGGCGGCTCGCGCTGCGCTCAGCCGTTCGGCTGGCGGATCGACTTCGAGCGTCCCCATCACCGTATCGAGCACGACCATGGTGCCGTCCGCGATCTCCAGCACCGCGCTGCCCAGTGCCACCAGTGCGGGTAGACCCCGACTTGCGGCAATGATTGCGACATGCGACGTCGGCCCGCCACGAGCGGTCGCGATCCCGGCGACGCCTCCCGGAGAGAGCGCCGCCACTTGCGAGGGTAGCAGGTCGTCCGCGATCAGGATCGCACCCGCAGGCGGCACCATCACCGGAGGCTCGTCGCCTGCGAGGCACCATTGCACGCGCAGGTCGAGGTCGATGAAATCCGCAGCGCGCTCGGCGAAACGGGCATCGCCGGTCGCACGCAGCCCCGCTGCCTCGGCATGGAGGACGCGCCGCCAGGCCGCTCCCGCGCTCACGCCATCAGCGATTAGCGCCTCCGCCGCTCCCGTCAGTTCCGGATCGTCGAGCAGTGCGAGATGGGCGCCGAGGATCGCTTCTTCTTCGGCATGCGCGCCCGCCGGACTGCAGAGCGCGGTTCGGACCGCGATCAGCGCGTCACGCAGTCGCGTCGTCTCGATCTCGGGACCCGCACTGATTTCATCGATCACGGGTTCGGTTTGAACCGGGCGCCAGACGGGGCCGACCGCTATCCCCGGCGACGCCGCTACGCCCGGCAGGGCTGCTCCTGCAGCCGGGACGGAAAATTCGGCGCCTGATACCGAGGTGATCGGTGCTCTGACGGCAGATTCGGCAGGAAAAGGTGCGCCTTCTCCCATGCCGCTCTCGATCATCTGTACAAGCTGGTCGAGCACCGGCTCTGCGTCGGGACCACTCGCCAACAAAGCGACTGTGTCTCCATGACGCACAGCGAGGCGCAGCATCGCGGTCGGGCTGGCCAGAGACGCTTCGCGGCCTCCGACAGCAACGTGAACCTTCACCGCAGCAGCAGTACGCACTATTTCGGCCAGTCTTGCGCACGGACGGGCGTGTAGCCCATGGGCAAGGGGAATTCGAACCTTACGCTGCAGCCTGGCTTCCGGCGCTCGGCCCGTATCGAGGGGCTGATCCGACGATGTGGCCTCGTCGCGAACGAGACGGGCCAGCGGCTCGCCTACTTCGATCGTGCCGAAAGGCGCAATCCACTCGATCGCATATCCGGCCGGTTCGGTAACGAGCAAAGGCGTAACGAGACTGCGCGTCTTGCCGACGACTTCGTCGAGGGCGACGCGCAAGAGCGGCTGTCCTTCATCGACATGCGCGCCGATGCATACCAGCGGTGTGAACCCGGCTCCGCCCAGGCGCACCGTGTCCAGGCCGAAATGGAGCAGTAATTCCACGCCTTCACGCAGACGCAACGTGACGGCATGCCCCGCTTCGTGAAAGCCGATGACTTCTCCCGCAGCCGGTGCGTGCAGCACTTCGCCGAGCGGGTCGATGGCCACGCCTTCTCCCAGCATGCCTCCGGCGAAGACCGGATCGGGAACTTCGTCCAGCGGGCAGAGCCAGCCGGAGAGCGGTGCGCTGAGGGAAATGGACGGCATCTCGGTTCCCGGCAATTGGACGATCGAAAAAAGGGAATTCAGGCGAAGCGACGGCCGCCTATCCAGGTCTGCACCGGCTTCAACTCACTGTCGAGCAGCGCAAAATCGGCACGATACCCCGGCTGCAACGCGCCGTAGTCTCCGGCGAGGCCGAGGAAAGCGGCGGGCGTCGCGGCGGCCATACGGGCCGCTACCGGCACGGCGATCCCCGTCATCGCAACGACGTTGCGAACAGCGCTCGCCATGTCTAGCCCCGAACCGGCAAGCGTTCCGGCGGCGTCGGTGCAGATACCGTCGCGCACGAAGATCTCGTGGCCGTCGAGGTGGAACGGCGCACCATTGTTGCCGACGCCGGGCATCGCATCGGTGACAAGCATGATCCGCTCTGGCGACTTCGCCTTCAGCGTTAGACGCAGGATGGAGGGGACGACATGGACGCCATCGGCGATAAGACCGCACCAGACCTCATCGTTGTCGAAGGCCGCGCCGACCAAACCCGGCGCGCGATGGTGCAACGGCGCCATCGCATTGAACAGATGCGTAACGCCGGTGATGCCGTGCGCGAAACCGTCGGCCGCCTGTTCCGAAGTTGCGTCTGAGTGGCCTGCGCTGAGGATTACCCCTGCCGCGACAAGCTTGGTCAGATCGGCGGGATCGGCCAGTTCTGGGGCGAGCGTCACCATTACCCGGCCCCGGCGAGGTCGGGTGAGCAGCGCCATCGTTTTGTCGTCGAGCGGGATCAGCCGCTCTTCGGCGTGGATTCCCTTGCGACGCGGATTGATGAAGGGCCCTTCGACATGAATGCCGACCACACCGGGGACACCCGCTGCGATCGCCTCATCCACCGCGTCGAGGCCCCGGGCGATTACGGAAGGGTCGGCACTGATCAGCGTAGGCAGAAACGCGGTCGTGCCGTAGCGCGCATGCGCTGCGCCGATCGCGGCGATGCCTTCCAGCGTCGGTGTGTCGTTGAACAGAACGCCGCCACCGCCGTTGACTTGCACGTCGATGAAGCCGGGGAGCATCCAGCCCCTGGCAAGGTCGATCCTATCGTCCGCCCGCTCCTGACCGAAGGCGGCAATTGAGACGATGCGCTCGCCCTCCATGGTGATGCGTGCTTCGGAAAGTACCGCGTCGGCCGTGGGAATGTAGCCATTGAAGACATGAAGGACGGTCATCGCGTGCGCGTCACCTTGGCAAGATAGGGCGGGCAGTCGGGATCGTTCCCGCGCGCGAGGGACAAGGCATTGGCCATGCGATAGAAAGACGCGATCGTCGCGAGCGGCGCAAGCTCCGCGCGCAGCGGCAGGGCCGGAAGGTGATGAACGCCTTGCTGCCCTTCATCCCGTGCAGATGCCAGCCAGACGCGGGCGCCGCGCGCCGCGAATTCGCCGCAGAGCGTGCGAACGTCATCTCCGGCGCTGTCGGGGCCGGCGAAAGCGATCACCGGGAAGCCCTCGCGCACGACGGCCATCGGTCCGTGACGCACTTCGGCCGAGCTGAACGCCTCGGCGTGGAGGCCGGACGTTTCCTTGAACTTGAGCGCCGCCTCCTGCGCGACGGCGAGGCCGTAGCCGCGCCCGATCACGAAGAGATTCGCGGCATCGCGCAGGCCTTCTCCCAAAGCGGACCAGTCCAGCGCGAAAGCCTCGTCCAGCGCGGAGGGAAGCGCTGCGAGATCCGCCTCGAACGCCGTATCGCCGCGCCAGGCTGCGACGATCGCGGCAATGCCCACGAGCGAAGTGATATAGGACTTGGTTGCCGCAACCGAACGCTCGGGGCCAGCGCACAACGGCAGGACGACGTCCGCCATCGCCGCCAGCGGCGAATCCTTGTCGTTGACCAGCGCCACCACGAGCGCGCCCGCCGCCTGCTGACGCTCGACGGTCGCCAGCATGTCCGGACTGCGGCCCGACTGCGAGATTGCGAGACAGAGTGTCCGTCCCGCCGACGGCATGACCTGTGCATCATAGAGAGATACGGTGGAGAACGCAGCCGATACGGTCGGCACGCCGAGCAGAGTCTCCACGAGGTACTTCGCATAAGTCGCGGCGTGGTCGGAGGAACCGCGTGCGCACGTTACCAGCAGTGCAGGCGGGGCGGCGCGCAGGCTCTCGCCCAGCAGCCCGAGCGCCACACGATTATGCGAAAGGAAGCGCGACACCGCAGCCCCCGCTTCGGCCGCCTCGGCGTGCATGAGCGTGACGCAGGATTCGCCGCCCTGAACTTCGGGTGATTCCGTCTGGGAACCAAGGGTGGCGTCTGCTGTCACGTTCGATGTTTCCTCGTTGGCGAGCGCTGATGCGAGATCGGGGAATATTGCGAGAGAATGTCACCAGGACATTGGCATCATATGGCGTAAAATTCATAACACAATGGTATTTTAAAGGTATTTAAATAGGTGATAAGATGGATCGCTTGCCTTCGGCGACCGGCTAGTATCTCCACAGCACTCCACCGCGCATAACCCGGGGAAAGTAGCTGAATTCAGGGTAATTCAGGAACTTGCGAAGGTTGATCGCGATGACACGGTGCAGGCAAGCGCCCGATCCAAAGGCTGCCAATGATTGCAGGCGGAAGCAATACCAAAATATTCACTTTCGTCTTCAAATGGACTTGACTTGCTTCCAGGTCTTTGTGACATCATTGGATAACAAATCAAAAAACGTTCGCAGGAGGTGCGGAGGGTCCACCGGGCTTTTCCGTTCCCAGAAACACGTCTCAGGGGGTAGTCATGACAAGTTCAGAACGCGTTATCGATCCGATTGCACGGCGCCTCGCCAAGGCCGCCCTGCTCCTTTCCTGCTGTGCACCGGCACTGCTGGTGCCGAGCGGCCCGGCCATGGCTCAGGAAGCCGCCGCGCCCGCAGAGGGCGATGCCGCCGACATCGTCGTCACCGGCTTCCGCAGCAGCCTTGCCAACGCCCTCGACGCCAAGCGCAACGACGTGCGCGTGACCGACGGCATCTCCGCCGAGGACATCGGCAAGTTCCCCGCCGAGAACATTACCGAGGCAATTCAGCGCATCTCCGGCGTCCAGATGTCCAACATCAACGGACGCGGCGCGACGATCAGCATCCGCGGCCTTGGCCCGCAGTATGCGATGACCACGATCAACGGCCAGACCTTCAAGAGCGCCGACTTCACCGACGGTTTCCGCTACGATATCATCCAGACCGAACTCGCCAATGCGATCGAGGTCATCAAGTCGCCCACGGCTGCGATGGACACCGGCGGTCTTTCGGGCACCGTCAACATCTCCACGCCCAAGCCGCTGGACTACAAGGACCGCCAGATCATCCTGTCGGTGAAGGGCCAGAACTCGGAATACGCGGGCGGCAAGATCACGCCCAAGATCAGCGGCAGCTACGTCGACCAGTTCGCCGACGGCACCATCGGCGTCTACGCCAACCTCGGCTACCAGAAGCTGCGCGACCGCGCCGACTACATGTGGATGGACCGCTGGGCCACCACCACCGTCGATGGCGAGACCGTGCAGCTCCCGCGCCGTCCGCGCTACCGCCGCATCGACCGCGACACCGAGCGGCTGATGGCCAGCGGCGGCCTGCAGTGGAAGCCGTCCGACCGCTTCGAGATGAACGCGACGGCGATCTACGCCCGCGACAAGACCGATTACGACCTCAACCAGCAGGTCTTCCTGTTCGACACCTCGCGCATCACCGTGAACGAAGTGAACAACGGCGTCGCCACCAACGTGACCGCCACGAACTTCACCATGGAAAACAACCGCCAGCACGAGGACCGGAACCTCACCAGCCAGGGCTACACCCTTGGCGCCAAGTGGAACGACGGCACCGGCTGGGTCGCCAGCACTACGCTGAACTACACCAAGGGCACGACCTATCAGGATGAAAAGGCGGCGATCGTCGGCGTCAACATCCCCAGCGCCTCGATCGACTTCTCCGATCCGAACGACGTGAACTTCACCGTCGGCACCGACCTTACCGATCCGAGCCTGTATCAGCGCAGCACGCTGACGCGTAACGAGTATCCCAACGGCGCCACCCGCCGCATGAACTCGTCGGAGAAGTCCGCGCAGTTCGACCTCAGCCGCGAAGTCACCTTCGGACCGATCTCGAAGCTCAGCACCGGCGTGAAGTACCGCCACGAAACCTTCAGCCGCTACGTCTCGCGTCACGACATGGTCGCTCTGGCCAATGCCCCGAGCGCGACCAGCAGCGTCTTCCCGGACATGACGACGACCTACTACCCGGTCTCCGGCTTCCTCAACGGCGCCTCGGGCATCCCGACCTCGTGGATCGGGCCGGATCTCAACGCCTACGAAAAGGCGCTCGCCGCCGCCGGGATCGTCGTCCCCGACATCTTCGCGCCGGAAGCGAGCTACAACGTCGATCGCTACATGCCCTCGGTCTACGCGATGGCGGACATCGACACGACCATCGCGGGCATGCCGCTGCGCGGCAACGTCGGCCTGCGTTACGAGCACACCAAACAGAAGGTGCTCGGCAACGTCACCGAGCCACGCACCGACGGCTACGAGGAAGTCCAGCAGAAGATCGGCGAGTACACGCTCACCCAGAAGTACGGCAACTTCCTGCCCAGCCTGAGCCTTGTGGCCGAGCCGGCCAACGACCTGCAGGTCCGCTTCGCCGCCGCCAAGGTCCTGGTGCGTCCGTTCATGGACTCGCGCACCTCGATGGCGCAGACGACCTCGACTTCGGCGAACACCGATCCGGTCGGCACCAATACGGTCACCGTCGATCTCGGCCAGGCCGGCCTCAAGCCGCTGACCGCCAAGCAGCTCGATCTGGGCGTCGAGTGGTACTATGACCACGGCAACGCGCTCTCGATCAACGGCTTCTACAAGTGGATCAAGAACGGTACGTATTCGTCGCTGGTCTGCCCGACCTCGTTCGACGGCACGGCGCTGTCGAGCAACGCGGGCGGTGAGTGCGTCGATACCTCGGGCAACATCTACGACATCACCCAGACGCTCAACGATCCCAGCACGATCCGCGTGAAGGGCTTCGAGGTCAGCTGGACGCAGTCGTTCGACCGCTTCCTGCCGGTGGACGGCTTCGGCATCATGGCGAACTTCACGCGCGTCTACCCGCAAAAGGTCGCGATCGGCACCGGCTACACCATCCGCAACCTGTCGAAGGTGACCTGGAACCTCGTGCCCTACTGGGAGAACGAGCACTTCAACATCCGCGCGGCGATCAACCACCGCAGCGGCTACGAGCAAAACAGCGCCGACAGCTTCTTCGCCTATGCCGGCCACGTCGTGAAGGCGCGCACGCAGGTCGACATCAGCGGCGGCTATTCGCCCAACGAATGGCTGAGCTTCTCCGCCGGTGTCATCAACCTCAACAACAGCCGCGAGGAAGCGTACTATACCGACTCCTCGATCTGGCAGGAGAGCAGCTTCTACGGCCGCAGCTTCTACCTTTCGGCGACGCTTAAACTCTGACATCGCCATGACGACAAGGTGCGTGCCCGGGCCTGTGCCGGGCACGTACCAACCTGTTCAAGACTGTTGCAAGGACTACCCCCGATGACCGCGATCCGCATCCCGCGTCCGTTCAAGAAGGGGAGCCTGCGATGGGCGGGCACCGCCCTGCTGCTGGCCACCGCCGCGCAGCCTTTCGCGGTCGCTGCGAAAGACAATCCTTCCCCGGCTTCATCGGTCAACTCTCCTCCGGCCGGTGAACAGCCCGGCGTCGATTCCGCCGCCGCCGCGCTGGCCCGCTTCGGCATTCCGGCCGACAGGCTCTCCCTCAGCCTGAAGCCGGATGCCGGGGCGGCGCACTACCGCGTGCGCATCCGCGGCGGACATATCGAGGCCGAAGGCACCTCCCCCGTCGCGCTGGTGCGCGGTGTCGCCACCACGCTGGAAAAGCTGGGACGCCTGCACGTCAGCTGGGAAGGCCGCCGCCTCGGCGCGCTGGACGCCCTGCCGGAGATGGATACCGGCGAAGTCGCCTCACCCTTCGCGCTGCGCGCCTACCTGAACACCTGCACGTACGGCTACACCACGCCCTGGTGGGGCTGGGATCGGTGGGAGCAGGAGATCGACTGGATGGCCGCGCACGGCGTCGACACGCCGCTGGCGATGGAAGGCCAGGAATACGTCTGGCGCGAACTCTGGCGCGAAAGCGGCCTGAGCGAGACCGCGATCGCCGAGGGCCTCTCCGCCGCGCCGTTCCTGCCGTGGCAGCGCATGGGCAACCTTGCGGGCTACCGCGCGCCGCTGTCGTCGGGCTGGATCGAGAAGAAGCACCAGCTCCAGCTGCGCATCCTCGCGCGCATGCGTGCGCTCGGCATGAAGCCGGTGCTGCCCGCTTTCGCCGGATACGTGCCCGAGGCATTCGCCAAGGCCCACCCCAGGGCCCGCATCTACAAGATGCGGGCGTGGGAGGGCTTCCCGCCGACCTATTGGCTCGACCCGTCGGACCCGCTGTTCACGCAGTTGGCCGCGCGGTTCGTGACGCTTTACAACCGCACGTATGGCGAGGGTGAATACTACCTCGCCGATGCCTTCAACGAGATGATCCCCCCGATCGCCGAGGACGGCAGCGACGCCGCTGCCGCCGAGTACGGGGACTCCATCGCCAACACCGCCGCCACCCGCGCGGCGGCATTGCCGCCCGCAGTGCGCGATGCGCGCCTTGCTGCGTATGGCGAGCGGCTTTACGGCTCGATCACCGCCGCCGCGCCCAAGGCCACATGGGTGATGCAGGGCTGGCTGTTCGGCGCCGACAAGGCGTTCTGGACGCCCGAGGCGATCGCCGCCTTCCTCAGCCGCGTGCCCGACGACCGCATGCTGATCCTCGACATCGGCAACGACCGCTACCCCGGCATCTGGCAGAAGACCGACGCCTTCGACGGCAAGGCGTGGACTTATGGCTACGTCCACAATTACGGCGGCAGCAACCCCGTCTACGGCGACCTCGAATTCTACCGCCGCGACATGGCCGCGCTTCACGCCGATCCGCGCAAGGGCCGCCTGACCGGCTTCGGCCTGTTCCCCGAAGGCCTGCACAGCAATTCGGTGGTCTACGACTACGCCTACGACCTCGCCTGGGGCGAGCCCGACCGCCCGCTTGCCGACTGGCTGGGCGAGCACCTGAAGGCCCGCTATGGCGAGGTTTCCCCGGCGCTGGCGAAGGCCTGGGAACAGGCGGCTGCGGGCGCCTATCGCACCCGGTACTGGGAGCCGCGCTGGTGGCAGCAGCACGCTGGCGCCTACCTGTTCTTCAAGCGCCCCATGGCGGAAGGCGCGGACTATCCCGAAGCGCCCGGCGATCCCGCCAAGCTGCGCGAGGGGATCACCGCACTGCTGGCCGCCGCGCCCGGCAAGCCGTCAAAGCTGCTCACATACGACATTGTCGATCTGACCCGGCATTACGCCAGCCTCGAACTCGACCATCTGCTCAAGGCGACGCTGGCGGCGTATCGGGACGGCAAGCTGGCCGAAGGCGACCGGACACGCGTCCGAATGGGCACGCTGGCACGGCAGATCGACCTCCTCGCGGGCAACCAGCAGGAAACGCTCGGCTCATGGATCGCCGATGCGCGCGCTTATGGCGATACGCCGGCCGAGAAGGCCCGCTTCGAGGAGGAGGCCAAGACCATAGTCACCGTCTGGGGCGGCGAAGGCCACTTGTCCGACTACGCCTCGCGCGCATGGCAGGGCCTCTATTCCGGCTACTACCTGCCGCGCTGGGAGAGCTTCCTCACCGCCCAGCGCGCTGCGGCAGCCGCTGGAAAGCCGCTCGACGAGCCCGCCACCCTCGGCGCAATTCGCGCATGGGAGCAGCAATGGGTCGCCGACGGACGCCTGTGGAAGCGTAAAAGCCCGAAGGACCCGCTCAGGCTTGTCCGTGACATCCTGAACGAGACCCGGCCGTGACCGCCGCCAAGCCGCAGCGCTTCGCCTCGCTCGATGTGTTCCGGGGCGTCACCATCTTCCTGATGATCCTCGTCAATACGGCGGGTCCGGGCGCGCCCGCGTTCGCCCAGCTGGTCCACGCCAGGTGGATCGGCTTCACGCTGGCCGACCTCGTGTTCCCGAGCTTCCTCTTCGCGATGGGCAACGCGATGAGCTTCGCCATGCGCAAGCCGATCGCCACCGGACCGTACCTCGCGAACCTCGCAAGGCGCGGGATGATCATCTTTGCGCTCGGCTTCCTGATGTACTGGTATCCCTTCGTCCGGCATGACGCCGACGGCTGGAGCCTTGCGCCCTTCGCGCTTACCCGGGTCCCCGGCGTGCTGCAGCGTCTGGCTCTGTGCTACGTTCTTACCGGACTGGTGGTGCGATGGCTGGACTGGAAGAAGCTGGTGCTTGCCTGCGTCGCCCTGCTGCTGGGCTACTGGGCGATTCTGCTCGCGTTCAGCCTGCCCGGCGAGGCTTATTCCAAGACCGGCAACGCCGGGACCCTGCTGGACCTGTACCTTCTGCCCAGGGAACACCTCTACAAGAAGGACGGCGGCTTCGACCCGGAGGGCTTCCTCGGCACGCTTCCCGCCACGGTCAACGTGATTGCCGGCTATCTTGCCGGCCTCGCCATCCTGCACGCGGGTTCGCTCGAAAGGACGTTGCGGGCGCTTGCGCTGGGGGGCTGGTGCTTACCGTGGCTGCTCTAGCCTGGAGTCCGTGGTTCCCGATAGCCAAGAAGCTGTGGACCGGCCCGTTCGTGCTCCTCACCGTGGGACTGGCCATGATCCTGTTGGCGCTCGCCAGTTGGCTGTTCGAGGTCAAGGGGCTGCACGGGGGCAGGCGCTTCTTCACGATCCTCGGGCGCAATCCGCTGGCGATCTACCTGTTCTCCGAACTCTTCGTGGTTACGCTTAATCTCGTGCGCGTCGCCGGCTATGGCGGACTGTATGACTGGATCGGCATCGCCATCTTCCAGCGCATCGCACCAGGCGCGATCGGCTCGCTGCTATGCGCTTTGACATACACTATGGTTTGCTGGAGCGTTGGCTGGACGCTCGACCGTAAGGGACTGATACTCAAGGCATAGTATCGTCTTCGGTCTGGGCGGAATTATGTTTTCTGCAGGAAAGCTGGCGGGGCTGCACATCGCTCGGTGCGAGGCCGGTAAAGAGCGAAAGCGACTGTGACTTTTCAGGAAGCTACCGCAACGAACGCTCTGCTGCCGAACAGTCATTGATCTCCCAGCGGTTTCGACCGTTGTTCTTTGCCCTGTACAACGCAGTATCGGCCTGTGCGAAAAGCCCTGTCGGATCGACGGGAATCGATAAGGCTTGCGCTGCAACGATGCCGATGCTGGTCGTGAGCCGCCCGTATGCGCTGGCGGGATGCGCGATCGCAAGAGTATGTATCGCCTGCTGGCAATTGGCCGCTACGGCCACTGCACCCTTGGCATCGGTTTCGGGAAGGATCAGCACGAACTCCTCACCGCCATAGCGACAGGCGAGATCGCTTGCCCGCCGCAAGCATGTACCGAGAGCGTCGGCGACGAGACCAAGGCATCGATCGCCTTCCTGGTGCCCAAGATTGTCATTGTAGGCCTTGAACCAGTCAATATTTATGATCAGAAGCGAGAGAGGGGTCGCCGATCGCCTTGCCCGTCTGACTTCACGGTGGAGCGCGGCATCGAACCCGCGCCGGTTCAGCAGTCCGGTGAGGTGGTCCTGGCGGGATGCCATCAGAAGGCGTCGACGCGAAGCGCGAAGTACACGTTCGATCCGGAGACTGCGGGTAACGTCCATGGCTACGGCCAGCAGCGCGGTGATGCCGAGGCCTGCGTGTCGCAAGGGATGAAATGTAACGGCATAATCACGCCCGCCCATGATGAACCGGTGATCAGGGAGAGGCAGGCCGAAGTCGGCCAGCTCAAAGCACCGGTGCAGCACCGGCGCGGCCCCGGGGACCAAGTCGTCAGCTTGCCGCCCCAACAGCGTCGGAAGGCCGAACATCGTGGCCGCCGCCTTGCTGGCCTTGCCGATTGTAAGATTGCGATCGAACATGCAGGCTGCCAGCGACATCGATCCGAACAGGTGTTCCACGATCCTCCAACGGCGCTCGCAATGGAAATGTCGCAGCCGCCTGTGAGGCTCCCGTCAACCATCGCCTTGTTCTCTAGGGACTTTCCCTAGTTAGCTTGAGTCGCGCCATAAGCGGCGTGGTTTGGGACTGTCATGTAAAGGAGTGCAAAATCGGACCTGCCCTTCTTCGAGACACCACCTGTAAAACATTGCAAAGCCCGGCCGCCCCGCCTCGCAATCGGCATCGGCGCTGCTATGGCGGAGTCTCAGCCCTGTGCAGGGGCAAAAAGGGCGGCCGTGCGGATAGCGATACTTGAGGACGATGTGGCCCTGGCTGGGCTTGTGGAGATGACGCTCGCAGAGGCTGGCCATTCCTGCGAAGTGTTCGGCGAGGGTCAGGTTCTCGTGCGGGCATTACACCGATCAACCTACGATCTCCTCATTCTCGACTGGAACGTGCCGGGGCTGTCCGGCCTTGAGGTCATATCGTGGGTGCGAGACAATCTGGAGATCGCACCGCCTTCGCTGATGCTCACCAGCAGGTCCGCGGAAGAGGATATCGTCGCCGGGCTGACTGCCGGAGCCGATGACTATGTGATCAAACCGGTCGCACCGGTCGTGCTCAAGGCCAGGATCAACGCCTTGGCGCGCCGGGCCTATCCCGCAGCGCTGTCGGGTTTCGAACACTATGGCAGCTACTGCTTCGACACGCGGGCCGAGACGGTCGAACTCTCCGGAGAGCCGATTGCGCTGACCGCGAAGGAATTCGCGCTGGCGCTGCTCCTGTTCAGGAACATGCACCGCGCTCTGGCGCGCGCCTACATTTTCGAAGCCGTATGGGGACGCAACCCGAACCTCCCCACGAGAACCCTCGACGTGCACATCTCAAACGTCAGGACCAAGCTGCATCTTCGCCCGGATAACGGCGTGAAGCTGGTCCCGATATACTCGTATGGATATCGACTTGAAGCCCTGGCATCGTAGAACCCGCGTATCGACAAGCGCCGCCCTCCTGCTGCTGGCGGCAGTTCCCGGCGGGATGGCCGTCGCTAGGCCCGACGGCACCGCGGTGGTGGAGCCGGCGCGCCCTGATGTGCGTTACGTGGTCCGGCCCGGAGACAACCTCTTTCGGCTGGCCGCCAACTACTTCATCCGCACCGAAGACTATCGCATCGTCCAACGGCTCAACCGGGTGGCGGATCCGCTGCGGTTGCCGGTGGGGATGGTGCTCGTCATCCCGCGCGAACTGCTGAGGCACGAGCCGGTGAGGGGAACCGTGCACAGCGTTCGCGGCGCGGTGCGGATCGGCGGAAAGCCGGCTGCCGTCGGCATGACGGTGGGCGAGGGGATGCTCATCGAGACCGGGCAGAAGTCGTTCGTCACGCTCGCGTTGCCCGACGCGACGACCATCGCTCTGCCGTCGCAGTCGACCGTGCGCGTGCAGCGCCTGCGCCGGTTGGTGTTCGACAGCCACGTCGAGCGCCTGTTCGGCATCGAGCGGGGCGGCGCGAGCGCCACCGTCACGCCGATGACTGACCCGCAAAGCGATTTCCGGTTCTCGACCCCCGGGCCATTACCTCGGTGCGGGGCACGAAGTTCCGGATGGCCTATGATGCGGATGCCGGGCTGGCGACGAGCGAAGTGCTGGAAGGCAAGGTCGGTTTCGATGCCGAGGCGCACGAGACACAGACGCTGCCCGCAGGCTTCGGAACGACAAGTGAACTGTCGGAGCCGGTCGCCCTGCTGCCTGCTCCCGAACTGCTTGAGCCGGATGCGGCCCAGACCGGCGAAGGCCTACATTTCATCCTGAAGCCGTTGCCCGGCGCCACGGCCTACCATGTGCAGATCGCCGCCGACGCCAGGTTCCTCGAGGTTCTGGACGAGGCGACCAGCAAGTCTCCGGAGTTGCGGTTCGCGTCGCTGCCCGATGGCGCCTACTTCGTGCGGGCAACCGCTATCGACCGTAACGAGTTGGAGGGCGCGCCCGCGACATCCTCCTTCCAGCGCCGCCTCGAAGGGCTGCGCATGGGCATCGAGATGGGTTGGGCGGGGCCGTATCGCCAATACCTGTTCTGGTGGAACGCGCGCGATTGGTCGGGCGCACGGTTCCGCTTCCAGCTTGCCAAGGCAGGCAAGGAGGCAAGACCGCTGGTCGACCTGCCCGAACTCTCAAACACGTCCCAGCCGGTGATCGATCTGCCGCGCGGCCGCTATCGCTGGCGCGTGCAGACCAGCCGGCTCGTCGACGGTAAGGTCAGTACCGAATGGTCGGATTACGGCGAGTTGAGGGTCGAGGGGAACTGGTGAGGGTACGGCGGCATCTCAAGCTGCGTACCCAGTGGTGGCTGATCGCCATCGTCACCAGCCTGCTGGTCATGCTCATGACGATGGACCGCACGATGGAGCGGTTCGACAACGGCATCTACGATCACCTGCTGCAACTCGTTCCGTCGCCGTCATCCGATGCGATCCTGCTGGTCGAGATCGATGACGATAGCGTGCGAAGGATCGGTCGCTGGCCATGGAACCGCGCGACCCATGCAGCGCTAATCGACCGGCTCAATGCGGCGGGGGCGAAGGCGATCGGCTACGATGTGCTTTTCACCGAGCCAACCGATGCGGGCAACGATGATGCGCTGGCGCGCTCGATGGCAAGTGGTGCTCCGGTCTACCTGCCGGTTCTCCCGGGCCTTTCATCGGGCAGCGGCGCCGCGGCGATCCTTCCGATCGACCTGTTTCGTAACGCCGCCGCCGGGATCGGCGGCGCCACCATCGCGCCGGACCCGGACGGTGTCGTGCGCGCGGCACCGCGTTCGGATCAAGGGCCCGGCCGGTCCCAGCTGCTGATGCGCGTCATGGCGCAGTCCCTCGCAGGAGGCAGGAAAGTCTCCTTGCAGGGCAGGCTGATCCCGTTCGGCGGTGGCGCAGGGCGCTGGCCCGAGATCCCGGCCGCAGCGGTTCTGGCAGGGGAGGTGCCCGCCGAGTTCGTAAAGGGCAAGATCGTCCTCGTCGGCGTAACTGCGTCCGGGCTCGGCAGCCGATACGCAACGCCCGCCGGCGGCGTGTTGTCCGGGCTCGAAATTCAGGCCTATCTGCTTCAGGGGCTGCGTGCCGGCACGATGATGATGCAGGCCAGCCTGTCTTCCTGCCTCGTCGCGGGATTGCTGCCGCTGTGGATCTTGATGTTGGGGCTGGGGCCTTTCAGGCGGATGCCGGCGCTGGCCTGCCTGGCATTGTGCTCGGCACTGGTGCTGGGCCTATCGATCTGTGCACTGATGCTGCTGCGCATATGGCTGCCCCCTTCTGCAGCGCTGACCGGTCTTGCATTGGCCTATCCCATCTGGGGATGGAGGCAGTTGGCGGCGACCGAACGGTTCATGCGCGCACAACTCGAGCGCCTGCAGGAACAGCCTATGCTGGTTCCGCAAAGCGACGTCGTTCATACCGAGAGGGGCGTCGAATACACGATCGCATTATTGAACGCCGCGATCACCCGTCACCGCGAGATGCGCCATTTCGTCGCCGACCGGCTCGACCAGTTGCCGGACGCAACGATCGTGTCAGATCTGAATGGCGCCATCCTGCTGGCGAATGTGGCGGCGCGCAAGCTTTTCGCTGCCGAGGTCGGGGGACTGCAAGAGGGGAGCAGCGCGGCATCGATCATGAGCCGATGCCGCCTCGCGGGCAGCGGTGAGGCGGTTCGCTTTCCTCCTGCGATCGAGGAGCCGATCGCCTGCGAGGTACAACTCGATCAGGGGCGTTTCTTTCTTGTCGGAATGGCCGGACAGACCTCGGCAGAGGGAGGATGTGTCGGCTGGGTTATCCGTTTTGTCGACGTCAGCGAAGCCAGGGCCGCGCAAAAGCAACGCGACGACGTTGTGCAACTGCTCACCCATGACATGCGCTCACCCCAGGCATCGATCCTTGCGGTACTCGAAACCGCGCCTTCCGATCGTATTTCACCCAGGGAATCCGGTATCATCCGGCACTATGCGGAGCGTACTCTGCAACTCGCCGACGGGTTCGTCCAACTGGCCCGCGCGGAAAATCTCGAGTATGCCTTGGAGGAAGTCGATCTCGGCGACATGCTGATGGACGCGATCGATGATCTCTGGCCGCAGTCTAAGGCCAAATACATCGACATCGTGACCCGCGGGGACGAGCGGCTACTGGTCATGGTGGAGCGGTCCTTGCTGACCAGGGCGCTGGTCAACGTGATCGGCAATGCCATCAAATACAGCATGCAAGGGACGACCATTACGTGCGCGCTTTCCAGCGAGCCGCGAGGTGATGGCTCGATGTGGGCCGTGTGCGCGATCGAGGACCAGGGACCGGGAATCGAGCCGACTTTGAAGCAGGCGATCTTCGAGCGCTTTCACCGTGGGCCGGTCGGCTTGGGGCCGAGGACCAACGGTGCCGGTCTCGGACTGAGCTTCGTCCATACAGTGATGATCTCGTCATCACGGGCAAATCGAATGCTATAGCGAGCTTGGACGGGGGACAGGATTTATGCTCAAGCTCCCTTTGCAAAAAGGAAATTCCACTTCAAGAGATTTCGCGTAATTTAATGCTAAATTGTTGAAATAGCTTGCATTCATAGTGAATATTTAACAAATGGTGGTGCGATATATTATTTTGTTTGCTAATTTAATCGGCGAAATTTATGTAAAATCGCGGCGATGTTCGGTGATATAGCCTGAGGCGAGAGCAACCGCTTACCTCAGCTTGTAGGTCCGTCGTGCCCGCTTATGTTCATACCGTTGGGCGCAGCACGCAGCGAAAGCCGATGTGCGAGGTTGCGGTGTCTATCATCTCGGGGTGACGTGCTGCTGGACGATAGCGCTGGCAGTAATTGGCCGCGCACAGGTGTGATCCACCTTTCAGAACCTTGCGACCGATCCGGACCCGTGGCTGATCGGGGTCGAAACTGTCCTTCAATCTGCCGCCGCGAGGATTGCTGACGGTGCAGCATGACTGGCCCGCTTTCTTCTTCGAAGCACCGGGGTTGTCGCTCCACCAGTCGGAGGTCCATTCCCACGTGTTGCCGATCATGTCGAACACGCCGTAGCCGTTGGAGGGATAAGTGCGGACCGGAGAAGTGCGTTCCCACCCGTCGAGCATCTGGTTGGCGAAAGGAAACAGCCCTTGCCAGTAGTTCGCCATCATCGCTCCGCCGGGGGCCAGTTCGTCGCCCCAGGCATAGTCGGCGTCGTCCAGCCCGCCGCGTGCGGCAAACTCGAACTCGGCTTCGGTCGGGAGGTCCTTGCCCGCCCACTTCGCATAGGCCTCGACGTCCGCATAGGCGACCTGCACGACAGGGTGATCCCATAGGCCGAGCCTGTCGACATCACTGTCGGGGCCGAGCGGATGGCGCCAGTCGGCACCGAATTCGAAGCGCCACCAGTTGCCGGGGTTGGCGGTGTCCACCGGCGTCGCGGTCTTGTGGAACACGAGGGATCCGGCGCGGTCCATGCCCGGCAGCATTCCGGGATAGTCCTTGGGGTCAGGCGCGATTTCGGCGACGGTCGTGTATCCGGTCGCCTCGATGAAGGCGGCGAACTGGCGGTTGGTCACAGGCGTGGTGTCGATCCAGAAGCCATGCACGGAGACCCGGCGCGACGGGGCTTCTTCTGGGTAGAAACGGTCGGAGCCCATCGTAAAGGCACCGCCCGCGATCCAGGTCATGCCAGTCGGCGCAGTGGTCTGCTCCGGTGCGGTCAGGTGGTCGGTATCCATCTCTTTTCCTACTCAGGACAGCCCCTGCAGATCTTCGCCGGGAGGTTCTCCCAATCGAAGATCGGGGTGGAGGATGTAGCGATCCATGGGCGTCAGGGCCAGATACTTCCCCGCGCTCGTGAGCTATCGATGTCTCGGTAGACCACCGCCGTCGCAGCATCCAATGCGGGCAGTGCCGCTCTGTAGAGGGAAGCAAGGTCGACGTTCGAGCAATTTTCCGTTCGTTACGCGAAGCACTCGCTCTCGGGCGCGCGCGCTCCAGTCACGATGTCGATTGGCAATCTCTGACTATAATGAACGGGCCAAAGGACACCGGCGCTGGAGAAGCACCGCTGGTTAACGGTTGCTCCAGGATGTGTCGCCCGGCCTCCACAACGGCGCGCCGCGGCTTTCACGCAGCGAGGGGATAGTCCGCCCGTTCCTATCGGTCACGCCATATTCGGCGGCGAGTTCGGCATTTATGAAAGTTCCGCCCGATTTCGACCTGCTCGCCGGATCCATCGCCAGTGCCGCAATCACCCGTCCCGGGAACTCGGGGAGGAGCCGACCGCGCTGTTGAGCTGGTTCGCCATGCCCGGAACCGACTTGAGGTTCTCGGTGGCGCGCTCGGTATAGGTGAATCCCTGCCAGAGGGAGATCGCGCTGACGCCCGTGTCGCGAAGCTCGTGGGCCATGTCGCGCATCATCCGGTCGGTCGCGGTCTTGGTCGTCCCGAAGACCACGTCGTACGTGTAGGTCACGCCTACGTAGCCGGATAGCGCGGCGATCAGCCCGGAGCCCTGCGGCACCATGATTCGTGCCGCATGCCATGCCGCGACGTAGGCGGCACGCAGGCCGGTGTTCCAGATCTGCCATTCCTCATCGAGCGGCTTGTCCCAGAATCCGGTGCGTTGGGTCATGCTCTCGGGAATGGCCATGGCGTTGTTCACCAGCAGGTCGAGGCGCCCTTCGTCGCGCGCGACCTGTTCGAACACCGTGCGGATCTGCGCATCATCGAGCAAGTCCAGCGCGAGAGCGACGCCGCGTCCGCCGCGCGCGTTCACTTCGGCGACCGTTTCCTCCAGCGAACCGGGCAAGGCGTGCCCCCGGCGGATCGGGTACGGCCAGTAACGTAGACCGTCGCCCCTTGCTCCGCGAGCGCGCAGGCCACGCCCTTGCCGATGCCGCGCGTGGCCCCGGTGACGAGTGCGACCTTGCCCGAAAGCCCGCTCATGACGATTTGGCGGGATTGGCCGGCTGGCGCAGGTTGACGAGTGGACGGCGATAGGACGGATCGCTGCCGTTGCGGGCCGATACGCCGTTCAGCGCAATGTCGGGCACGTCGGCGAACGGGATTGGCATCGGCGGCGGCATGAAGCCCCACTCGATCACGTTCGTGCGCAGGGCGATCCTCCATTCGCCGTCCCGCCGCTCCAGCCGGTCGACATAGCGCCCGCCCGCGACCCAAAGGCTTTCATCGCGGTTGCGGCCGACGAACTGGTAGTAGGTCTCGGCATGGGCGATGTCGCCATCGAGATCGATGTTGGATTGCAGCAGCGCATGGTGCGTGACGATCTGCCCAGCCTCGTGCATCGGGATCGCCCAGTCCCAGCAGTCTGCGGCGCTGCCCACGAAAGGCCCCGCCGCCGTTTCGGCATCGTCCCAGAAGGCCGACAGGTAGATGGCGCGGTCGAACCGGTCCATGCCCCGGGAGAAGCGCTCCAGGCATTCGCGGATCTCGTGCTTGTCGAGCATCGCGGCGATGCGCCCGTCACGATCATTTGCCACGATAGTCAACCTCCGAGATGGGCTTCCATATCGGCGATCCCCGGGTCGCGCGTGCCGATGCGATGACGCTGCCGTCCACGTCGGTCAGGCCGTATTCCTGCGCCAGCTCTGCGGTGATGAATTCGCCCCCGGAGCGCTTCATGACCTCTGGATCGGCGGCGAGCGCGGCGACCACGCGCCCCGGATGCTCGACGGAACTGCCCTGCATCGAAGTGATGGACGTGGTCATCCTGTCCCCCATCTTTGCGAGGTTGTCCCGCGCCTTCTCGGTCAGGGTCAGCCCTTGCCACAGGGTCAGCGAGGCGACGCCGTGGGGTTCCAGTTCGATCGCCATGTCACGCGCCATGCGGTCCACTGCGGACTTGGAGGTGCCGAAGATCACGCCATATGTATAAGTCACTGCCGCAAAGCCCGAGATCGCGACGATGAGCCCCGACTTCTGCGGCGTCATGATCTTCGCCGCGTGCCAGGCCGCTACGTAGTTCGACTTTACCCCGACATCCCACATCTCCAGATTGGAGAGCGGCTTTTCCCAGAAGCCCTTGGGCTCCAGCAGGTCGTCGGAAAGCGTGAAGGCGTTGTTGACCAGAATGTCGAGGCGGCCCTGTTCCGATGCGATCCGGGCGAACAGCGCGGCCACGGCCTCGTCGTCGCCATGGTCGCAGGCGACGGCTATGCCGCCGCCGCCGCTCTTGCGTCCGCGCGCGTCGCATTCGGCGGCGGTCCCGCCGACCGTGCCGGGCAGGTAGTAGTCACCCTCGTTGACGGTGCGGCCGGTGACGTAGACCGTGGCGCCCTGCTCGGCGAGCACGAGCGCTATGCCCTTGCCGATGCCCCGGCTGGCGCCGGTGACCAGCGCGACCTTGCCCGCAAGCGGGGCGCTCATGCTGCAGTTCCCGCGAACCAGCTTTCGCTGTAGTCGGCTTTTGCGCGGCCGGGGAAATGGTCGGCAGTGAAGGGGTAGCCCATCACGCCCCTGGACCAGTCCGCAGCGGCGCCCCAGTCCTGTTCCCAGTCATAGAGCATCACGCGGTCGGCAATGCGCCACTCGGGCTCGCCCGATGCGCCGGGCCGCTTCTCGAAGGTGTCGAGGTAACGACCGCCGATGCAGGTGTCGCGATCGCCTTCGCCCATGTCGATCCGGTGGTACGAGAACACATGGGTCTCAGCCCGTGCCGTCGCCCCCGCCAATTCGATGTGCGACTGGCCGAGCATATGCTGGGTGTCCTTGATCGCGTCGGCACCGGGCACCACCCATGCCAGGTAGGCGTCGAAGGAGCCGTTGTGCACGCCGTAGTCGAAGCGCGCGTCAGGCCACCAGCATGAACGGATCAGTTCCGCGCTGCGCCGGTCCTCGCCGCGCGCCAACCGCGCCACGCAGGTTCGGATCGCCTCCCGGTCGATCATCTCGCGCAAAGCCTGCTCCATCCTCGTTCCCTTCCGGCGAGCCTTTGCGGCCCTTGGTTGCCAAGTATCACGGAAGAGGCCGACGTGATCGACCGGATCGTCTCTTCCAACCCCGGTTCAATGCCGCAAAAGCCCCGCCGCGACTTGACCAATGTGGCCAATCAGGGCGCCGAAGCGCCCTGGTCCAAGGCGGATATGGACCGGAAAGCCCGGATAGCCGGGCTTCACGTCCAGAGCTCAGGCTTTGCGTGACGGTATTGATCGCCTATGCGGAGTTTGGATGAACCTGGTATCTGCCGCTGCATCGTTCGTTGCCGCGGGTTCCTTCAGGCGCCGAACCCGCCGTCTATGGTATGGAGCGCGCCGGTGACGACACCTGCTTCGGGGCCGGCCAGATAGGCGACCATGCCGGCGATTTCTTCGGGCCGGGCGTGGCGCTTGATGGCCATGAACGTGTGCATGAAATCCTTCATGGGGCCGTCGCCGGGGTTCATGTCCGTATCGGTCGGGCCAGGCTGGACGGCGTTGACGGTGATGCCCCTCGCGCCGAAGTCACGGGCCAGGCCGCGCGTCAGCCCCTGGATCGCGGACTTGGTGAGCGCATAGGCCGCGCCGCCCGCGAACGGAATGCGATCTCCGTTGGTCGATCCGATGAAGATGATCCGGCCGTTGTCCGGCATGCGCCGGGCTGCTTCCACCGCGGCATGGTAGGGCGCACGGATATTCACGTCCAACATGCGGTCGACGGCATCCGCATCCTGTTCCAGCGGATCGCCGAGCACGAGAACGCCGGCGTTGACGACAAGGATGTCGAGCGGTCCTGCCTCCGCGACGAGATCGATCACCGCATCGCGGTCTGCCGCGTCCGACCGGACTGCCTTTCCGCCGGTTTCGGCCGCAAGTGCCTGGGCGGCCTCCGCTGCTCCGGCGTAGGAGAAGGTCACGGCGGCCCCGCCGGCGGCCAGGCGCCGGACGATCGCGGCGCCGATGCCCCGGCTGCCGCCGATGACGAGTGCTGTTTTGGCTGAGAAGTCGGTCATTTGTACTGCTCCGTCTTGTGTCGGACTTGCCTGCTTCCGATAGTTCGAACAGGCATCTGCCGCTTGCTTCCTCCCGCACGCTGCGGGCTGTCGACCGCAAGATGAATTCAGGCCATCGTGCGCACTAGCCGCCAAATTCCGGAATAGGCTTTCGGGAATGCCGAACGATGATGAAACTTGAAGGAGTGGCCGCGTTCGTTGCCGTGGCCGAAGCAGGATCGATAAGTGAGGCGGCGCGACGCCTGGGCCTCGCCAAATCGGTCGTGAGCGAGCGCGTCGCGGAACTCGAAAGACTGCTGGGGGCCAGCCTGATGCAGCGCACGACCCGCAAGTTGTCCCTCACCGGCGAGGGTGAAATGTTTCTTGAACGGGCGCGCCGGATCATCCGCGAAACGGTCGAGGCACAGGCGGAGATAGCGGAGAGGCGAGGCTCCCTGTCCGGACCACTGCGCCTGGCCGGGCCGATTGGGTTCGGTACGCTGCACCTCGGGCGAATGCTGAATGCATTCCTGGCCGTACATCCGGACATCGACCTCAGCATCGATCTCGACGACAAGTTCGTGGACGTCGCCGCCGACGGGTATGACGCGGTGATCCGTCACGGTCCGATCCAGGACACACGCCTGATCGCAAAGCGCCTGGCCTCAAGCAGACGCCTCCTGGTCGCCGCACCATCCTATCTGGAAAAGCACGGTATGCCCGCCTCGCTGGAGGAACTGGATCGGGCCCGCGCGATCCTCTACTCCAACCGCTCCGCAGACTGGCGGTTCAATGCCGGTGAACGCGAAACCATCCTGCGGCCGCGCGCCTGCCTGCGCGTCAACAACGGCATCGTGATGCGCGACGCCGCACTCGCGGGTCTCGGCATCGCACTGCTCCCTACGTTTTTCACGTATCGACAACTGGAAGATGGCACGCTGCGGCAAATCGACGTGGGGGCGCAAGCAGAGGGAGCGGAACTCTACATCGCCTATACGCGCAACCGCAGCGCCTCGGCGAAGCTGGCGGCACTGACGGAATGGCTGCGGGCGGAGATTGGGACGCCTGCGTATTGGGAGAAGCAAGAAACCTGAATCTTGTCCCGCGCCCAAGTATGCGTGGAATAAGCCGGGGAGCGGGAGAGAACTTCCCGGCGGAAAGGTTGACCGCTCATTCGGCGGCCTCGCGTAGCGGAGCTTCCGCCCTCCTTGCCAGTTCTTCGGGCGCGAAGTCGTCCACGGCGATTACTTCGGCCACGGCAGCATCGGCCTCGCGCAACTGCTTGCGTTCTTCGGCGGAGATCAGCCCCGCCGTCAGCGCCTCGTCGGCGTTGAGGACATGGGCCTGTTTCATCCGGTCATGAATCGGCTGGGTGGTTACGGTCTTGCGGAATGCTTCGGTCAGCCGGGCAACCGCTTCGTCCTGGCCGCCGATATAGACATTTTCGACCAGCCGGTCGCGCGCGGGGCAAGGCTCGAGCAGGATCGCGGCAGCACGGCGGACGGTGCGATCGGTGGGACCGTTGCGGCGTCTACCATAAGGCATGATGAACAGGCGCAGCATCCAGCCGACTGGACGCACAGGGAAATTCTCGATGATTTGCGCGAAACTCTGCTCAATGCTTGCGAAACCGCTCTGCACGCACCAGTCGAGGAGAGGCAGATCGTCGTCCTGCCGGCCTTCGTCCTCCCAGCGCTTGAGTGCGCCCGAGAGCATGTAGAGTTCGGACAGGACGTCACCGAGCCGCGCCGAGAGCAGTTCACGCCGCTTGAGTTCGCCGCCCAGCGTCAGGAACGCGATGTCCGAGCAAAACGCGAAGGCGGCGGCGTAGCGGCTCATCTGGCGGTAGTATCGCGTGGCTTTCCCCGCCTTGGGCGCAGGCGCGAAGACGCCGCCACTCCAACTTCGCACGAAGGCGCGGATCGCGGTCTTGAGCGCGTGGCCGACATGCTTCCATAGCACTTTGTCGAAATCTGCCAGCGCCTGCGTGCGATCGGTGCCGCCCACCGCGCGGATCTCGTCGAGCAGGTAGGGATGCGAGCGGATCGCGCCCTGCCCGAAGACCATCAGGCTGCGCGTCAGGATGTTCGCGCCTTCGACGGTGATGCCGACCGGGATCGCGCGATAATGGCTGGCCATGTAGTTGCGCGGCCCATCGATTACCGCCTTGCCGCCGTGGACGTCCATCGCATCGTTGATGACCACGCGCATCCGCTCCGTTGCGTGCAGCTTGAGGATGGAGGAGATCACGGCGGGATGGTTGCCCTGGTCGAGCCCCGCGCATGTCAGCCGCCGCGCTCCGTCGAGCAGGTAGGCGTTGCCCGCTATCCGGGCGAGGCGTTCCTGGATGCCTTCGAACTTGCCGATCGGCAGGTTGAACTGCGAGCGCACCCGCGCATAGGCGCCGGTCGTGTGCGCGGCGAAGGCGCCTGCCGCCGCAGAGAGCGAAGGCAGAGAGATGCCGCGTCCGGCGGCCAGCGCGCTCATCAGCATCTTCCAGCCATGGCCGACACGCTCGGGGCCGCCGATTACGTTATCGAGCGGGATGAAGACATCCTTGCCTTCGTTGGGACCGTTCTGGAAGGTCTGCATCGAGGGGATATGTCGCCGCCCGATGGTGACGCCGGGCAGATCGGTGGGCACCAGCGCCACGGTGATGCCGATCTCGTCCTGCCCTCCAAGCAGGTGCTCGGGATCGCGCAGCTTGAACGCGAGGCCGAGGATTGTCGCGACAGGGCCTAGCGTAATGTACCGCTTGTGCCAGTTGAGCCGGATGCCGAGCACGTCTTCGCCCTGCCAATCGCCCCGGCAAACCACGCCTTCATCGATCATTGCGGCGGCATCCGATCCCGCCTCCGGGCTGGTGAGGCCGAAGGCGGGAATCTCGCGCCCGTCGGCGAGGCGGGGAGCCAATGCTCCTGCTGCGTCTCGGTGCCGAAGCGCAGGATCAGTTCGCCCGGTCCCAAAGAGTTGGGGACCATTGCCGTCACCGCCCCGGAGACCGAGCGGGTGGCGATCTTCCTCACGATCTCGCTATGCGCGAAATTCGAGAAGCCGAGGCCGCCATGTTCCTTTGGAATGATGATGCCGAAGAATTTCTCGGACTTGAGGTACGCCCATGCTTCGGGCGACAGGTCGTGGGTTTCCCAGGTCATGCGCCAATCATCGATCATCTCGCACAACGTCTCGACCGGCCCTGTCATGAAGGCCTGCTCTTCCGCATTGAGCGTGGCAGGCGGGAATGCGAGCAAAGCTTCCCAATCGGGATTGCCGGTGAACAGGGCGGCATCCCACCAGGTGTTACCCGCATCGATCGCTTCGTTCTCGGTGGCGGATAATGCTGGCAGCGCGGACTGCACGAGCGACAGCACAGGGCGCGTCAGGACTTTGCGGCGGGCGGCAGTAACAAACGACATCATCAGGTTCCTTCTCCGCAAGATCAACGCATGGGCGGGGCGCATGATCCTGATGTCGTTCAGGCAATTAACCGGGATGCGTATGCCTTACGGTTCGTCAGCGCCAAGGTCGCTGCGCATCTGGCCATGCGCGAGTACCGCGAACAGGCCGGTGCCGCCTATGATGTTGCCAGCCAGCGCTGGAAGCGTGAATTCGATCCAGGCTTCGCCGAAACCGATGGAGCCGCTCAGCCATAGAAAGCTCGCCTGCGACGATCCGGTGACGACATGCGCGAAGCCGCCCAGTGCAATGACGTAGGTAAGGGCGAAGATCACCCAGAATTCGCTGCCGCGTGCATTCGGGAGGACCCAGGCGATGGCTGCCATGATGAATCCGGCTGGAATCCCGAGCGTCAGCGTGCGCGTCCAGTGCTGGAGTTCTAGTTTGCCCAGAATGTCGAGCGCGACCATCCGTTGCTCGTGCGTAATGATGATCTCGCCCGCCATCAGCGCACTGACGAGCGTGACGCCGACAAGGTTTCCTACAAGGACGCATGCCCATAGGCGGGCCAGCCGCCTGAAGCTGTGGAGGGAAGGAGAAGTCGCGACGGGCAGCACTGCAGTTACCGTACTTTCGGTGAAGAGCTGAAGGCGGCCCATGACGACGATCAGGTAACCGATGGGATAGCCCAGGAAATAGACGAGGGGTGCCCAGTCTGTGTCGGGGAGGTGACTGCGCAGGAACAGCTCGCACAGCAGCGATAGCGCGATCGCCAGCCCGGCCGCGATGCCGGACAGGATCAGGGCAAGGGCGGGGCGCCGCAGTTCCTCCTCGCCCTGCAGGCGCACGACCTCGTGCACGATCTTGGAAGAACCTGCCCGCCGCTCCTCCACCTCCTGCACTTCGGCGGTGTCGAGCGCTTTGTCCGGCTGCTCTTCGGTCTCGTCATCGATGGTCTCTCCCCGCGCGCGGTATCCAGCTTTGCGTCGGCAGCATGGGCATCGGGAAAGGTCATCGCGCGGCTCCTTTGACTGTCCACAACCCGCGAACGGGTCAGGAGTTCATCTCGGTGCGCTGGCCAGGTTCGCGTCCGACCGGGCCGAATTGCAAGATAGTGCGAAACGAAGCGCTGCAGCGTGCATTGATGCTGATATTATCCCTGTCAGGAATGCGCGATGGCCGATTTCGATTTGTATTACTGGCCGGTTCCGTTCCGGGGGCAGTTCCTTCGCGGTATCCTTGCCTATGCGGGCGCGAATTGGGCAGAGCATGGCAGTGACGAGATCGGGGAGATCATGGGGCGACATCCATCGGGTCAGCCTATTCCCTTCATGGGGCCGCCGGTACTCGTCGATAATGCCAACGGCTTTTCCATCGCGCAGATGCCTGCGATAGCATGGTATCTGGGTGAAAAACTCGACCTTCTGCCGCAGTCGCTAGAAGCGCGGGCGCAGACTATGAAGGTCGTCAACGATGCCAACGACGTTCTCGATGAAATCACCCTCGACGGCGGCCGGGAAATGTGGACCGGTGAAAAATGGCGCGGGTTCATGCCACGTCTGAGACGGTGGATGGAAATATGGGAGGCGACTGGTCGCGCCGGTGGCCTCGTGTCTGATGGGGGCACCTTGTTCGGCACCCGGGATCCGGGCTTGGCAGATATCGTGACCGCCACTCTCTGGTCTACGATAAGCGAACGCTTTGCCGTGATTGCTACGGTTTTGGCCGAGACTGCGCCGCAAGTCGACGCGCTTGTCAGGCGAATGCAGGCGACACCTGGTCTGGCACTATTGGCGCAAGTGTCCCGCACCAGATACGGGGATGCCTATTGCGGGGGCGAGATCGAAAAGTCCCTGCGCGCGGTGGCGTCGTAGTAATCGTGAGAACGCATCCGCTGGATCGTCGTTCGCTCGCCCTCGCGGCGCTGTCCACCGTAGTCGAATGGTATGATTTCACCTTGTTCCTCTACATGGCAACAGTGCTTTCGCGCGTGTTCTTTCCGGGCGAGACACCAGACGCGGCGATTCTTACTGCGCTTCTGGGCTTTGCCGTGGCCTATCTCATGCGGCCGGCTGGTGCGCTGGTATTCGGCCATTTCGGGGATCGCCATGGGCGCCGCGCGACATTGCTCGCCTCCATGGGCCTGATGACCGGCGCAATGCTGCTGACCGCCATGCTGCCCACTGCCGCGCAGGCCGGGCCGCTGGCTGGCGCGGCGCTGCTGGGTCTCCGCTGCGTCATGGGGTTCGCTGTCGGCGGCGAATATACCGGGGTCGTCGCTTATCTTCTCGAGGGCGCGCCAAGGCATCGGCGTGGTCTGGTCACTTCGCTCGCTGCCGCGACGAGCGAGGTTGGCGGGCTGCTGGCAGCCGGTGTCGCGGCGCTGACGGTCAGCCTGCTACCAGCAGCGCAGCTGGACGGCTGGGGCTGGCGCATTCCGTTCTTTGTCGGCGCGGCGCTGGCCGGACTGATCCTTCTGGCCCGCTCGGCCATGGCGGAATCGCCTGAATTCGCTGCGAACCGCGATGCCGGAACCTTGCCGCGCCGACCCCTCGTTCACGCGTTGACGCACCATCGGGCGGGTGTGTTGCGTGGTTTCGCAATCTCGGCGCTGGGTTCGATCACATATTATGTCGGCATAACCTATGTGCCGGTATTCCTGACTTCGTCCGGACGGCTCAGCGAAGCCCAGTCGCTGCAACTGGCGACGATCGCCGCGCTAGCGGTCATCGTGGTGACTCCTTTCGTTGGCCTTGTCTCTGATCGCTTTGGACGCCGCGCGGTACTGGTGTCGCTCGCAATACTGGGCGCGACGGTGCCTTATTTCCTCTTCGGTCTTCTCGCCGGAGCGTCGCGAAGCGAGGCGATGATGGCTGCGGTGCTGTTGGCTGTGCTGGCAGGCGGCGTAAGTGCAGTGGGGGCCGTCGCCACTGCTGAGCAGGTGCCTGCCGAGGGGCGTCTCAGCGGCCTGGCGTTGGGCGCCACCAGCGCCACAGCGCTGTTTGGCGGCCTCACCCCGTGGCTGGCACAGGTCTTGATTGCGAGGACCGGCGCGGAAACGGCTCCCGGCATCATGATCGCTGTGGTGGCGCTTTGCGTTCTGCCAATCCTGGCAGCGATGCGCGATGTGCCCGAAGAGACCTAGATCCAGCCTCGCTTCTTGAACCAGACGTAGGGTAGGACCCCGGACAAGACGCATAGGCCAAGGGCCAGCGGGTAGCCAAAAGGCCAATTCAGTTCGGGCATGACGTGGAAGTTCATTCCGTACACGCCGACCACAAGTACAGGCGGGATGCCGACCACCGACGCTACGGTGAGCACTTTCACCACGTCGTTCTGTTCGATGTTGAGGAACGCGCTTGCCGCGTCCTGGAGAAGTTGAATGCGTCCTTCGAGGCTCGTCTCGAATTCGTCGAGTGACGTGATGTCGTGGCGGACGGCTTCCAGTCTGTCCTGCATCTCCTGATCCAGCTTGGGCGTGCACCGATCGAGGATGAAGTTCACCAGCCGCCCGATACTCAGGAACGTGTAGCGCACGCGCGACGCCCGGTCGCTTGCCTGGCCCATATTCCGCATGATCTCGCGGATCTTGCGGGTTTCCGTATTAAGTCCCGGCCGGGATGTCTCTTCGAAGAACAGTGATTGGGAAGCTCCGGCAACGATTTCCGAGGCATGCTCGAGGTGATCCGCCGCGCGGTCCACGACGTCTTCAAGTAAAGTTGCAAGCACGGAAACGGGTGTCATTTGCGCCGGGTTGGTAAAGGTGCCAGCGACAGCCTCGAAGGACGCGATTTCGGTATATCGCACCGTAAGGAGCACGTCCGGCGTAAGAATGAAGCCGGTCGGCGAAAATCGCCAACGATCAGTGCCGGCACCGGTAATCAAGGGAGCGCTCATATAAAGCACGTTTCCATCCATGCGCAGCCGGCTTGACGTCTCAATCTCGCGCAGGGCGTCGATATCGGGAATGTGCACGCCATAGCGCTTCTCGATCGTTGCCTTTTCGGCGTCATCGGGCGAACATAGATCGAGCCATAGCGTTTTTGTTCCATCCGGCTGTGAAGGGAACGATCTCAACATGATGGCCTCTTTTCCGTTCTGCCGACGTTTTGGCCAAGGTGTAACGGTGGCAGGGAGCTGGTGGTTGCTAAGCGCCGTGGACGAATTTGAGCCGGTATCTGACGGTGGCGATATGGATCATGCTCATGAAGTTGCTTGCAAGCTGATCATAGCGGGCGGCGCTGGCCCGGTTGATTTTTAAACGGCTAACCATGCGCTCGATGCAGTTGCGTTGCCTGTAGAGCGTACGGTCATGTTCAATCTTTACGCGGCGGTTGATCAGAATACGTCATTCCGCTTCGCTCAGATCACCTCGGCGCCAACCTGCCTTCAAAGGGCAGCTTTGGATCAACCGGTACGCCCTACGTCGACCAATTCGTCCACGCCGCCTAGAATCCGAGGTCGCCCAGGCCCGTATGCTCGTCGGGACGCCGGCCGAGCGGCCAGTGAAAGCGCCGGTCTTCCACCGCGATCGGCGTGTCGTTGATCGAGGCGAGGCGCCTTTGCATCAGTCCGTTCTCGTCGAACTCCCAGTTCTCGTTGCCATAGGAGCGGAACCAGTTGCCGCTGTCGTCATGCCATTCGTATGCGAAGCGCACGGCGATGCGGTTGTCCCGAAAGGCCCACAGTTCCTTGATCAGCCGGTAATCCAGTTCCCGCTGCCACTTGCGCGTCAGGAACGCGATGATGGCGGGGCGGCCGTTCAGGAATTCGCCGCGATTGCGCCACTGGCTGTCCGGCGTATAAGCCAGCGCGACCTTCTCGGGATCGCGGCTGTTCCAGCCATCCTCGGCAAGGCGGACCTTCTCGGCCGCCGTCTCCAGCGTGAAGGGCGGCAAAGGCGGGCGCGGACTTTCCATCATGCTTCTCCTCGTTTTTCGAGTCGGAGGCGCAGGGCTGCGTTCTCCGCTTCCAGTTCGGCCATTCGTTCGTGCAGCGGACGCACCGCCTGTTCGATCTCCCGCTCGGTGAAGCGGGGGTGATGTGCTGGGGGCAGTTCCAGTCGAACGCCTTCAACCGGAACCGGAAGATGCGCTCGGGCCGCGCCTTGTAGCCCTTGTCCATGACGCGTTCGGTCAGTGCCGGGTCCTCGTCAAGCGGCAGCTTGTCGACATGGGCATAGATCTTGAGCCGCATGCGACGCGGATAGTCCATCAGGAACAGCGAGGCCCGGTCGTTCGCGGCCAGATTGCCGGTGCTGATGTACTGGCGGTTGCCGCGATAGTCGGCGAAGGCCAGCGTGCGCTCGTCGACCATCTTGAGGAACCCGGCGGGGCCGCCGCGGTGCTGGACATAAGGCCAGCCGTCTTCCGAGACGGACCCCATGTAGAAGCTGTCGCGCGCGGCGATGAAGGCGGCCTCGTTCGCGGTGAACCGGTCGAATGCGCGGTCCCCCTCGAAATGGGCCCACTGCCTGTCCGCGCCCATCTCCGCCTGCGCCGCGCGGACGCTGGGGGTCATGGCGATATCGAGAAATCCGTAAGACATAGCGTATCTTCCGATTTGAGGCGGGGGCAGTTCGCGACTGCCCCCGCCCTCGTTCAGCGCGGCGCGACCTTGCGATCGAGGAAATCCCGGATCAGCGGCGCCATCTCGTCCAGCTTGTCCTCGAGCGCGAAATGCCCGGTATCGAGGATGTGGAGTTCGGCCTCGGGCAGATCCCGCAGGTACGGGTGCGCGCCGGGCTCGGGGAAGATCGTGTCGTTCTTGCCCCACAGGATGATCGTCGGCGGCTTGCGCTCGCGGAAGAACTGCTGGAACTGCGGGTAGAGCGGCACATTGGTGCGATAGTCGTAGAACAGGTCGAGCTGGATCTCGCTGTTGCCCGGCCGGTCGAGCAGCGCCTGGTCGTGGACCCAGTTGTCCGGGCTGATCCGCGATACGTCACGGACGCCGTCGGTGTACTGGAACTTGGTCGCCTTTGGCGTCACCAGCCAAGCCTGCGCTGCCCGGTCCTTGGCCGATCCGCTCTTCCAGTAGGTCTTGATCGGGTCCCAGAACGCGCCGAGCCCTTCGTCATAGGCGTTGCCGTTCTGGACGATCAGCCCGCTCACCCGCTCGGGGTGCTTGAGCGCCAGCCGGTAGCCCACGGGCGCGCCGTAATCCATGACGTACATCGCATAGCGCTGGGCACCGATCTGGCCCATCAGCGCATCGACCATGTCGGCATAGTGCGCGAAGCTGTAAGCGAACTGCTTGTGATCGGGCGCATCGCTCTCGCCGAAGCCGGGATAGTCCGGCGCGATCACGTGATAGCGATCTGCCAGCAGCGGGATCAGGTTGCGGAACATGTGCGAGGATGTGGGAAAGCCGTGCAGCAACAGCACCACCGGGCCATCGGCCGGGCCGGCTTCGCGGTAGGCCATCTTCACGCCCTCGATGGTCGCGGTGCGGTAGTGAACGGTCGCCGGCGCCGTGCTGGACGCGGTGATCTGCTGCGTAGGAGCCGCCATCGCACCGCTAGGAGCCGCGATGGCCGCGCCCGCGAGCATCAGGGACAGGATCAGTTGCTTGGTCATTTTTTCCACCCTCGTCGAAACCGCTGAGCGATCTGCGTCAGCTTCTGGAGGGAGATATAATTCTTACCGATCGAAGCGATAATTCGGCAATTTTGAAAGTCATTGTTCCGATAATTGGAATTATCGCGCGATGGTCGCTATTGAAGAAGGGGATTGTTTCGCAGCGTTTCAACGGCGAGATCGACGAACGCGCGTACTTTGGCGGTCGCCCGTCGGCCCTCGCCATGGACCACGTGTATCGGCATCGGGCTTTCCGCATGATCGTCGAGCACGGACTGGAGGCGGCCCTGCGCCAGTGCCGGATCGATCTGGTAGGACAGCACGCGGGTGATGCCCCAGCCCTGTTCGGCTGCGGCTATGGCGGCCTGGTTGGTGTTGCACAGCAGGCGCGGGTGAACGGTGACGCTGCTGCGCGAATCCGGGCCGAAATGCCACTCGGGCGAAACCCAGGCGCCGGTCGGCATGATGACGCGGTGCTCCGCAAGATCGGCAGGGGACCGGGGAACGCCATGCTCGGCAAAATAGGAAGGCGCGCCGCAGATCATCCGGCGCACCCAGCCCACGCGCGTGGCGGTCAGGCCCGACGGCGGCAGGTTGCCGATCCTGATCGCGACATCGATCCCTTCCTCGATGATGTTCACGCTGCGGTCGAGGAACAGGCTTCGACCGGTCACGCGCGGGTAGAGATCGAGATATTCCAGCAGGATGGGAAGCACGTGCATCTGCCCGAACATGACCGGCGCGGTGACGACGAGCGTGCCTGCGGGGTTGCCGTGCGATCCCGCCGCCGAAGCCTCGGCCTCCGCGATATCGGCCAGGATGCGCCTGCAGTCGTCGAAATAGCGCTGCCCGGCCTCGGTCATCTTCACCGACCGGGTGGTGCGAGCAAGGAGCCGCACGCCGATCTCGTCTTCCAGACAGGATATCGCGCGCGTGACGGCCGGTGGACTGATGTGCATTTGCCTTGCCGTCTCGGCGAAGCTTGCGGTCTCTGCCACCCGGACGAAAATCCTCATGGCTTGCCACCGATCCAAGTCCACGTCCCCCGTCAGCACAGTGTTCCTGCTGGAGATGCGCGGAAACAGTGGTTTAGGTCAATGATTGCGATCCGATGCCACAACCGGCATCAATCGTTAATTGGCGACGAGATTGGCAAAGGCACGGAAACCTGAAGCTGGCTGTCTCCCGGTGACAGCGGGGAGACAGAACCTTTCGGCAACCGCTACGCGCCCATTTCAGCCACTCGAAAGCTCCAATCGCCGTCCTGAAACGTGGCGTTCGCTGATGAATAATCTCTGGCTGGATGGTGATTGAGCCGAGCCACGACCATGTTGGCATTCAAACATAGAATGCCGATTGCGCTTCCTCCCGTTCAATTGTTCTGGGGGCTGATGACCAGGTTCTGTTCGCGTGCCTGGAACACGCGGCTGAACGGTGGCACGTCGTGGGTCAGCCAGACGTTGCCGCCGATTTCCGATCCCGTGCCGACCGTGACCCGGCCCAGGATCGTGGCTCCTGCATAGATCACCACGTCGTTCTCGATGATCGGATGGCGCGGGATGGCCTTGATGAGCATTCCCGTATCCCCCACCGGAAAGTTCTTCGCTCCGAGCGTGACGCCTTGGTAGAGCCGCACGTTGTCGCCGATGATCGCGGTTTCGCCGATCACGACGCCGGTGCCGTGGTCTATGAAGAAGCCTCGGCCGACCTGTGCACCGGGGTGGATGTCGATCCCGGTGCGGCTATGCGAGATTTCCGAGATGATACGCGCGATCAGCGGGGCGCCTTCCAGATGCAGCGTATGGGCCAGCCGGTGATGGATAATGGCCAGCAGCCCGGGATAGCAGATCAGCACTTCATCCAGGCTGCGCGCGGACGGGTCGCCGCTGAATGCAGCTTCGATGTCGATATCCAGCAGCCGGCGGATTTCCGGCAACTGGTGCGAGAGCGCAAGGACGATGCGGGTGGCGCCGTCGTCGATGGCCTGTCCGTCACTCGGTTCGAGAGTATAGGTCAGTTCCAGCCGCAGCTGCGCGTGAAGGCGGCTCAGCGCGATCTGGAGCGTCTGCGTGACGAAGACGTCCTCGTTGTGCAGGCGCACGAAGTCCGGGCCAAGGCGCAAGGGGAACAGCGCGCCGCACAATTCGTCCATCACTTTGGCCATGCGGACCCGGGAGGGAAGCTCTCCACGCCGTATTCGGCATGGTGCGTATTCGTCTGCCGCCAGTTGTGCCGGATCTGCGCGAGTTCCTGCACCACGCCGGCCACATCCCAGAAGTCGGCGGCATTGCCGACTGCAGCGAGGTTCGTGGAAGAGGTCGGCTCTGTGGTCATGAGGATACTTGCCCGGTAACTGCCACGCTCTCCGGATGAAGAACGCTTTCGCGAGCAGGATGCCTCTCGCGGATAATCTCAACTAAAATTGTAGATAAACGGGGTCAAGGTGTGCCGCGGCGGCGGCGTCCAAGAAAACATGCTCGGCAGTGAAGATCGTCTTCGCGGTGAATACGGTGTCCTCGGCACAACATGAAGGGGGTGCTTTCCCCGATGCTGCAATGGCAGCAGCCTATCGATTTTTGCGCAGGTTCCATGGTTGAGTATAAGCAAAATTTCTCCGCAAATCACGGAAATCCAAGAAGAAATCGTACTGGCACGGTTCTTGTTAATGGATTTCCCCGAGCAACCTGCAGGGGGATCAATGACCAAGTTTCTGAGTGCCGTAGCCGCTGTCACGCTGGGCAGCTTTCTCGTTCCCGGTTTCGCGGCGCCTGCTCTTGCGGCGGACGATGCCGCTGCCGATACGGCTTCCGGGTCCGAGATCGTCGTCACTTCGCTCAAGCGCGAAGTCCGGTTGCAGGATGCACCGGCCAGCATCACCTCGATCTCGGACGATACGCTGCGTGCGGCGAGCCTCGATTCCGCCAACGACCTCGCGCGCGCGGTGCCCAGCCTGACGATCACCGATGCCGGGCCGGGCCAGCGGCGCATTACCCTTCGCGGCATCCGCAGTGCCGGGGATGCGCAAGTCGGCATCTATTATGACGAGACGCCGGTAGCCGGGCCGCCGGGAACCACCAGCGATCCGGGCGGCAGCCAGTCCGACTTCAAGCTGTTCGACCTCGAGCGCGTCGAGGTGCTGCGCGGGCCGCAGGGCACCCTCTACGGTGCGGGCGCGGTCGGCGGCACGATCCGCCTCGTCACCCGCAAGCCCGATTTTGAGTTCGGTGGCCGGATCGACGTCGGAGCCACCACCACCGAGGGCGGCGGCGAGGGCTACCAGATCAACGCCGCCGTGAACGTGCCGATCGTGAAGGACGTGCTGGCCGTGCGCGGCGTCTACTTCCGGCGGCAGAACGACGGCTGGGTGGACAATCCGGGGCTGGGGCTGACCGGCATCAATTCCGAACGCAGCGACGGAGGGCGCATCCTGGTGCGCTTTATCCCGGCGTCGTGGCTCACCATCGATGGTGCGGCGCACTTCCTCTACACCGAGGGCGGAGCCAGCACCTGGTCGCCGAGCGCGGGCAAATACAATGCCGTCAACGCCTCGCAGGTGCCCTACGAGGACAAGCAGCGGCTCTACAGCCTGTCCGCCCACGCCGAACTGGGCTTTGCCGACCTTGTCGCGACGACCAGCTATCAGGACCGCGACACGCTGGTGACGCGCGATCCGACCCCGCTGTTCAACAGCTTCCGCACCGCCTCCGGCTGCGCGACGCACTTCACCGCAGCGACTTGCGCCACGCCCGCGGGGTTCGCGGCCTACAACAGCTATGTCGATAGCCTTACGCCGGTGATCTACTACCAGCCGCAGTCGGTGACGGACTGGACCAGCGAACTGCGTCTGCAGTCGAACAATTCGTCGTGGTTCCAGTGGACCGTCGGCGGTTTCTACGAGGACCGCGATGCCAAGGTGCTTTCGGAAGCGCGCCGCACCAATGCCTCCGACGGGTCGCAGGTCGTCGGCGCGACGCCGCTGCTGCAGCGCCACGTGGTCGATTACCTCAAGCAGAAGGCAGCCTTCGGCGAGATCGCCGTCACCCCGGTTGAGGGGCTGACGGTCACCGGTGGCCTGCGCTACTACAGCTACGACAAGACCGTGGGCGGCGACACCACCATCGGTCTCGACATCCTGCGCACGCGCGTCACGCCCTGGGCGCTGTACAAGACGAAGAACACCGGCTGGCTCTACAAGGCCAATGTCAGTTGGAAGGCGGCCGACAACGTGCTCGTCTACGGGCAGGTGGCGACCGGCTACCGTCCGGGCGGCGTCAATCAGGTGCTCGGACTGGCGCAGGCGCTCGCCTATAGCCCGGACAAGCTGACGACTTACGAAGGCGGCATCAAGACCTCGTTCGGCGGCGATGCGTTGATCCTCAATCTGGGCGGCTACATCACCGACTGGTCCGACATGCAGGTCAGCATCAACAGCGGCAGCTTCGTCTATCTCGGCAATGCGGGCGCGGCGCGCATCAAGGGTGTGGAGGCCGAAGCCACGCTCAACCCGGCGCGCGGCCTGACCTTCACCGTCAACGCCGCCTTCACCGATGCAAAGCTGACCCAGGATCAGGTGCCGGACGGGGTGACCCCGCTCGCCACGACGGCGCGCAAGGGCGACAAGATCCCGTTCATCGCGCCGCAGACCATCGGCATTGCGGGGCAGTACGAATGGGCGCTCGGTTCGGGCGGGTGGAGCGCGCTGTTGCGCGGCGATCTCGGCTACGTCGGCGGATCGCGCGCGGACTTCCGGCCCAATGCGTTGGGCTATCGCAAGGTGGGCGACTACACGCTCGCCAATGCGCGGATCGGCGTGAAGAACGATCGCTACGGCATCTACTTCTACGTCAACAACCTGACGAACACCGTCGCGCGCCAGTCCGCCGGCAACACGCTGGGCGGCACCACCGAGACCGTCACCACGCTGCCGCCGCGCACTTACGGCATCAACCTGACCGGCTCGTTCTGATCGACATGAAAGGCCTCCCCATGAAGCATGACCACCTGATCCACGCCGCCCTGGGCGTTCTGGCACTCGCCCTGGCCCCCTCGGCGCGGGCCGAGACCCTGTCGGACAAGGACAGCGCCGTGATCCTCGCGGGGATCGACGCGCGTAAACCCCAGCTGACCGCCAACGCCCGCAAGATCTGGGAGTGGGCCGAAGTCGGCTTCCACGAGGACCAGAGTTCGGCGCTGCTTCAGCAGCAGCTCAAGGCCGCAGGCTTCCGTGTCGAGGCTGGGACGGATGGCATTCCTACCGCCTTTACCGCGACTTACGGCAATTCCGGGCCGGTCCTCGCGCTCCTTTCGGAATACGACGCGCTGCCCGGTCTCTCGCAGGTGGACCAGCCGGTCGAACAATCGCGCGGCGGGCTGGCGGGCCATGCCTGCGGCCACAACCTGCTCGGCACCGCCTCGGTGGAGGCGGCGATCGCGCTGGCCAAGTGGCTCAAGGCGAGCGGCACGCCGGGTACCGTGCGCCTTTACGGCACGCCGGCCGAGGAGGGCGGCTTCGCCAAGGCCTATCTCGTGCGCGACGGGTTCTTCAAGGACGTGGACGCGGTGCTGAGCTGGCACCCGAGCAGTTCCAACGGCGCTTCCCAGGGGCAACTTTTGTCGATGGTGACGGCCAAGTTCCGCTTTACCGGCATCGCCTCGCACGCGGCAGCGGCGCCCGAACGGGGGCGGTCGGCGCTCGATGGCGTGGAGATCCAGAACGTCGCGGTGAACTACTTGCGCGAGCATATCCCTTCCGATGCGCGGGTGCATTACACGATCACCGACGGCGGCGACCAGCCCAACATCGTGCCCGCGCATGCGGAGAGCTTCTACTACGTGCGCCACTACGATCCCGAAGTCGTGCGCGACGTGTTCGACCGTGTGGTCAAGGCGGGCGAGGGCGCCGCGCTCGCGACCGACACCAAGTTCGAATACGAGATCATCGGCGGCAGCTTCGGCACGCTGCCGAACGACACGCTTGGCCGGGTGGTGGACGCCAGCCTGCGCAAGGTCGGCGGTTACAGCTACACGCCCGAGCAGCAGCGCTTCGCCGACGAGATCGCCAGGACGCTGCCCAAGGGTGCTGCCAAGGGCGGGCCTTCGGCGATCGGTACCTATGATTTCGGGCGCAAGGGTTCGGCGTCGTCGGACGTCGGCGACATCAGCTGGGTCGTGCCGACCGCCAGCCTCGGCACCGCGACCTGGGTGCCCGGCACCGCGCCGCACAGCTGGCAGGCGGCGGCCGCCAGCGGCACCTCGATCGGTGTCGAGGGCGCGGAAGTGGCAGCCAAGACGCTGGCGCTGTCCGGCGCGCAACTGTTCCTCCAGCCCGACAAGCTGCGGGACGCCAAAGCCGAACTGCAGCGCAGCCAGGGCGCGGGGTTCAAGTACGAACCGCTGGTTGGCAATCGCAAGCCGCCGCTGGATTACGCGCGCAGCAGCCTGCCGCGGGGGCGCAAGTAACGGCTGGTTTCCCGCCACCTCGAAAAGGTGGCGGGAATTGCAAGGACGAGCCGGTCAGCCGCGGCCCAACCGGTCGTAAGCGGCCGCGAGCGGGCGCGGATCGACCCAGTCGGCCAGCGGGAAATCGCGCTCCAGGAAGCCGAACAGGCCCAGCGCCTTCTTCTGCTGGTCGAACAGGGCAAGGCGCTCGGCATCCAGCGTGGGATGCAGCGTCTTGTGGAAGTCCGCGCCATAAGCCTGCGTCACCGCTTCCACGCTGCCGCGCGTTTCGAACTGCAGGATCTCGTGCACTTTCGCGATATTCTGCGCGGCCCAGTCGGCGGCGCGCAGGGTCACTTCGAGGAAGCGGACGAGATGGTCGAAGTGATCGTCGATCAGGCTCTGGTGGACCGTGATCGGACGCGGCGTGCCGTTGTTCACGCGCGAGGCCTTGTTCGGCAGTGCATCGAGGTCGATGCCGACGACGACGCCAGCCTCGCGCGCGCCGTCGAGAGCCGAGGCGCCCTTGACGTAGACTGCGTCCACATCGCCGTTCGCCAGCGCATCGATGGCCCAGAGCCGGTTAATGGTGCCGCGCCCCGGCTGACTGTCGCGTCCGGCGCCGCCGATGTTGCGGATGGTGCCGTCCACTTCGATGAGATCGACGTCGTCGAAAGTCAGGCCGCCCGCGTGCAGCGCGCCCTTGTAGCCGAGCAGCGACATGCCTCGCCCGATGCTGGTGCCGCGCAAGTGGCTGGGAATCTCGTGGTCGGTCCAGCTGGGCAGGGCAAGGCGCTTGCCCTTGAGGTGCGCGGGCTGGGTGATGCCGGAATCGGGGCGGACGAGGATGACCTGGCTTTCCTCGATCCAGGTCAGGCCGACGAGCTTGGTCGGCTCGCCCTGTGCGCGTGCGGCGAAAGCGAGGATGTTGCCGCCCTCGCGGATCAGCGTGGGCAGGCGGTGGTCGTAGTGCCGCAGCGCGATCTCGGGCGTCGATTCCTGAAGCGTGCGCACCGGGATGCCTTCGCTTGCGAATTCCTCGGTCAGCCAGCCCAGCTTGTAGGCGAGCCCGGTCGCTGTCGGCACCGGGCAGCGGGTGAACCAGATTTCATCGGGCGCGGTGGATGCATGCGTAGCAGTCTGCGTGGCCATGTCGGTTTCCTTTTATGGGAGCGCGGGATCAGAAGGTCACCGAAACGGCGCCGCCCCACACGCGGGGCTCGATGATGTATTTGATGTAGCCAAAGTTCGCCGAAGGGATGATCGTCGAGGCTGCGTGGCTGTTGGTCACGTTGCGCGCGAAGACGGAGACCCTGATGTCGCTCGGCAGCTGCCAGGCCAGCGAGGCATTTCCCAGCCACTTGGGATCCTGCTCCAGCGGCGCGGCCTGCGTGCCGGCGTTGAAGTAGAGGTGCGAGCGATAGGACCAGTTGGTCTCCGCGACGATCCTATGGCCGCCGCCTACATCGAAGGTGTATTCGCCGCTGACGCTGGCGGTCACGTGCGGCGCGCGGACGAACTGGTTGCCCGAGCAATCGACGCCCGCCTTGCAGTTCGGGAACTCGGTGTACTTGGTGTCGAGCAGGCCGAGCGTGCCAGACAGGCGCAGCGCATCGAACGGCCGCGCGGTCAGGACCGCTTCGGCGCCCTTCGACCAGCCCTTGCCCGCGTTCGACAGCTGGCTGAGCGGCAACTGGATCACCGTGACCTGGATGTTGCTGTAGTCGTTGTAGAACGCCGCGAGATTGGCGGTCAGGCGACCGCCCAGCCATTCGGACTTCAGGCCGACCTCATAGCTCTTGACGTATTCGGGGTTCACCGTCGCCACCTGCGTCTGCAGCGTCGCGCCCGGGTTGAACCCGCCCGAGCGGAAGCCCTTGGCGTAGCGGGCATAGACGTTGAGGCCCGGCGTGAAGTTGTACTTCGCGGTGGCATCATACGTGAACGCGCGCCAGTTGCGCTTTTCGTCCTGCACCGCGCGGGTGGCGATGCGGGTGCCGGTCACCGAATTGCGCGACCAGAACGCCACGGTGTCGAGGAAGGTCAGCGTGCCGGCGCCGCCGGTCGCGGTGCCGATGGTGTCGAGGTCGATCGCCTTGTCTTCCCAAGTGTAACGCCCGCCCAGGATGATCTCGAGATTGTCGAGCGGCTCGTACGTGACATTGGCGAAGAGGCCGTAGCTGTTATTGCTCTGGGTGAACTGCGTGTTCGTCCAGGCTGGGGCGAGGCCAACGGTGTTGGGAAGCACTGCGGTGACCGCCTCGGAATCCAGCTTCTCGTAATAGTAGTGCGCGCCGACGATCCACTTCAGGCGGCCCTCGTCCGGTGAAGCAAGGCGCAGTTCCTGATTGAAGATCTTCGCGTTCAGGCTGCTGTAGGTGTGTGTGCCTTCGTGCGGCACCTGCGTGCCGAGTTCGGAGCGGTGCTTGAACTCGTTGTAGCCGGTGATCGAGGTCAGGTGCAGATCGCCCACGTCCCAGTCGAGGTTGAGCTGGGTGCCGCGCTGGCGCAGATCCTGCCCGCTGTTCCCGAACGAGGAGTTGTTCCTGTAGCCCTGCGCGATCGGGAAACCGGCAGGGTCGGTGGTGCCGAGGCCCTGGTAGATGATGTCGCCGACGTTCTTGTAGTCGCGGTACTGCACGCGCAGCAGGGCCTCGAACGTATCGGTCGGCTTGACGAGCACGGAGAAACGGGCCGCGGCCTCGCGGTTCTTGCCCATCGGGGTGCCGTCGTGCCGGTTCTTCGCGAAGCCGTCGTCATCGCGGAAGTGACCGGCGAAACGCACCGCCACCTTGTCGCTGAGCGGGCCGCCCCATGCCCCTTCGAGCAGCGTGGAGCCATAGCTGCCATATTCGGCGCGGGCATAGCCGCTGGCATCGAAGGCGGGCTTGCGCGAGATGAAGTTGACCGCGCCCGCCGTGGTGTTCTTGCCCCATAGCGTGCCTTGCGGGCCGCTCAGCACCTCTACGCGCTCGAGGTCGAAGATCGGGAAGGCCTGCGCGACGGGAATGCCGACGTAGACTTCGTCCTGATAGATACCGACCGGGCTGGTCTGGCCGTTTCCGGGCACCGAATTGCCGATGCCGCGCAGATACCAGCGCGGCGTCAGGTTGCCGACCGAGGTGTCCGCACTGAAGCTGGGCACGAAGCGCGAGATGTCGCTGGCGCGGGTGATGAGCCGGTCGCGCAGGGCATCGCCGCCCAGTGCCACCACCGATGCGGGCACGTCCTGCACGCTCTGGCTGCGCTTCTGCGCGGTGACGAGGATGACGTCGCTGCCGGATCCGCCCGCGTCCGCTTCCTCGGCATGGGCCGCGCCGGAAAGCGACAGGGCCAGCGAGAGGGCAAGGGCCGATGCACCGGCGCTGCCGGTGCCGCGCGGGGAAGTGAAGGTCTTGGGGCCCCTGGATGCCATGGCGTGCATTGTCCTTGTCTGCGAACCGGAAACGATGTGTTCGCGGACAGGCAGAGCAAACGGCGTGCCAAGGACGCAAAATGCCGTTCTGTCAGGGGTTTGATACGGCCGGACGGCAGCCGATGTTCAGATCGACGCACCGGCTGCGCGAATTTCGATGCGGGAATGCGCCATTGGGCGCAGGTTTCAGATGAGGCCGAAGTTCTTCAGGTGCGTGCGCAGCACGCTGCGGGTCACGCCCAGCGCGGCGGCGGTGCGGATCTGGTTGCCCTCGTACCGCGAGAAGGCGGTGCGCACGACGCTCTCGATCGTGCGGTCGAGCAGGGCGCCCTGCTTCTCCTCGAGAAAGCGCGCGACCAGCGGGGTAAGGCGATCTTCCATGATGGCCTGGTCGGCCGCCGCCGCAGGCAATTCTGCGGACGGTTCCTCAGGGGCGACGCGGATCGTCTGCGGCCGGGCATCGAGGGCATGGAGCGCGAGGTCATCGGCGGTGATCTGGCCGTCGATGCAGGTCAGGGTCGCGCGCAGGATCGCGTTTTCCAGCTCGCGGATGTTACCGGGCCAGGGATGGGAGAACAGTGCTTCCTCTGCCCCGGCGGTCAGTTCCAGTCGCCCCGCGCCGATCTTTGTCCCGTACAGTTCGAGGAAGTGCCGGGCCAGTGGCAGGATGTCCGCCCGCCGTTCACGCAAGGGCAGGATCGGCAGGGCGACGACGTTGAGACGATAGAACAGGTCTTCGCGGAAACGCCCTTCGGAGACGGCGCGGGCGAGGTCCAGGTTGGTCGCCGCGATCAGCCGCACGTCGAGCGCGACGGGTTTGCGCGAGCCGAGCCGGACCACCTCGCGCTCCTGCAGGATGCGCAGCAGCTTGACCTGCAGCGACTGCGGCAGGTCGCCTACTTCGTCGAGGAACAGGGTGCCGCCGTTCGCCGCCTCGAACCAGCCGGGGCGGGCGTCCATGGCGCCGGTGAAGGCGCCGCGTTCATGCCCGAACAGTTCCGATCTCGATCAGGCTTTCGGAGAAGGCGCCGCAATTGACGGCGATGAAAGGGCCGCTGCGGCGATCGCTCAGCGCATGAACGTAGCGGGCGACCAGTTCCTTGCCGGTGCCGGTTTCCCCGGTGACGAGCACGGTGGCCTCGCTGGGCGCGGTGCGCTCGATCAGCGGCACCATCGCCCGCGAGCGAGGATCGGAAAACACGAAAGCCCGCGCGCGGATCGCCGGGATCGCAGGATTCGCGGAGTCGAGCGACAGGATCGTCCTGCCGCTGCCTCGCCCTGCCGGAGCTTCCGACCGGTGTTTCGCTAACGCCATGGTTCGTGCCTCCTCGCCGCGCACTGTGCCATCGACTCATTGTCTATAGAAATAGTAGAGAATACGACCGACTGGCAAGCGTTACCTTCAGGCGGCGCGGTCGAGCGCCCTCAGCGCCAGTGCGGCGGCGAGCGGGCGGGCGTCCACCCAGGCATCGACGTCCACCGAATTTTCGAGGAAGCCGTGCAGTCGCAGGAAGCGCTCCTGCACGCGCAGCATGTCGATCCGCTCGGCGGAAAGGTCGGGGTGCAGCGCGCGGTGGAAGCCGTCGCGATAGGCGGCCTCGACGCCGACCGGCCCCGCGAAAGTCTCGCGCTCCAGGATGTGCTTCAGTTCCACCGGATGCCCGGCGGCCCAGTCGGCGGCGCGCAGCGTCTGGTGAAGGAAGCGCACCACGAGGTCGAAATGCGCCTCGATCATGTGGCGATGGGTGACGATCGGACGCGGGGTGCCGTTGTTCACCCGCGTCATGCGGCTGGGATAGGCGTCGAGGTCGATGCCCACTTCGAGCCCTAGCGCCATCGCGGCTTCGGCGGCGGCGGCGCCCTTGACGTAGACCGCGTCCACCCGCCCTTCGGCCAGCGCCTGAAGGCCCGACCACATGCGCTGCATCATCTGCGGTTCGGAGAAGTCCACTTGCGGCGTCGGCACGTCCACCAGCGTCACGTCCTCCAGTTCGAGCCCGGCCAGCCGCAGCGCGTTCTTGATCCCGTGCAGCGACATGCCGCGCACGACCGAGGCGCCCCGCGTCGAGACGTAGCCCGGCAGGGCGAAACGCAGCCCCTTGAGGTGCGCGGGATCGAGCACCTGTTCGCCGGGGCGCACCATGATCGCCTGTCGCTCGTCGATCCAGGTCAGGCCGATCACCCGCGTTTCCGCGCCCAGCGCCCGCGCCGCGAGGGCGGGGATGTTGCCGCCCTCGCGAAACAGCGCCCGCGTCATGTCGTGATGGTCATGCTCGACCACGCGCAGACGGTCCTCGCGCAGCCAGTTCACGGCGATGCCGTCCCGTCCGAAATCGGCGTCGAGCCAGCCCAGCGACCAGGCGATGCTCGATGCGGCGGGCACCGGCGAGCGCACCAGCCAGATCCGATTGAGTTCCCCAGTCCCCGTCACGCTCACCGCACCGCATCTCCGTTCGTTCGCCGGCCTGAAAGCAAAGGCCGTGCCAGCGCCGGGCCATGGCGCGATTGAGCGGTTCCGGCCGCTCGCGTGTCCAGATCGCGACGCTGCGCTGCGCAGAATTGCGCAGCAGGGCGGCACGCAGGAACCGAGGCGCGGGAAGCGCCGTGGTTTGCCGAGCATGGCACGGTCCATGCTTCGGAGAAACCGCAATATCTCGATCGAAGGGAGCCACCGATGGCACTGCGTTTCTACTGGCACTTGTCGAGCACTGCGGCGGCCGACCGCCGCCGCGCCGAATGGGGCGATGGTGACCGGCCCTGGGTTCCGGCCCGTGATGCCGGCAGCCGCCGCCTCCAGATCAATCACTACGACTATCTCACGCAGGTTGCGCGCGCGGCGGAGCTGACCGGCTTCGACGGTATCGTCATCCCCGACGAGCCCGAGGGCGAAGAGCCGTGGATCGTCACCGGCAACCTGCTGCGGGAGACGCGGCGGGTGCAACTGGTCACTGCCGTCGCGCCGGGGTCTGCCTCGGGTGTCTACCACGCCAAGATGGCGGCGAGCGTGCAGCGCTTCTCGGGCGACCGGCAGGGCTGGCTGATCGACCCGCGCCAGGGGCCGGAAGCCGGGGACGCCATCGACGAGGCCGAAGTGCCCGCGCGCGCCGGCGAACTGTTGACGCTGCTGGACGGCGTCTGGGGCGACGGCCCGTTCGATCAGGAGGGCCGCCACTTCGTCGTCGAGAAGGGTGGTTTCGGCGATCTCGTACGAGGGCGGCGGCGCCCACCGGTATGGCTGCGCGCATCGCAGGCGCCCGATGCGGACCTGCTCGCCCATGCCGAAGTGCTGCTGCTCGATACACGCCTGTCGATCGAGGCACTTGGCGATTTCGTGTCGGGCGCGCGTGATGCCTACCCGAACTTGCGCATCGCCGCGCGGATACCGCTGCTCGCCCGCGCTGAAGCGGCCGACGTCGCGGTGGAGCGCGGGCGGACGGCGCCCTCGGCCGATACGCTGGTCGGCACGTACGATGAGGTCGCCGCGACGCTCGCGGACCTCGAACGGGCGGGCCTCGATATCGCCGTGCTGTCGGCCACCAACCAGATTCACGAAGTCCACGTCGCGGGCGAGCAGGTCATCGGCCGCGTGCGGGCAGCGGCGATCGCCGCCTGAAGGAAAGGGCAACGACATGAGCATCGATTTCTACTGGCGCATCCCCACGCATGGATGCAGCAGCTCGATCCGCGAGCGCAGCTTCAACCGGGGAGACTGGTCGCCGCTGGCCCCCGGCAACCAGACGCCGGGGCTGGTGGACGGCGGGCCCGACGGGACCAGCTACCTCGACCACATGGCCGAGATCGCGCGCGCGGCGGAGATTTCCGGTTTCGTCGGCGGGCTGCTGCCCTCGTTCCCGATGACCGACGACCCCTGGGTGATCTCAGCCGCGCTTGCGCGGGCGACCAAGGCCTTCCGCTTCATGATCGCGTTCCAGCCGGGATTCCTCAGCCCCGTGCGCGCCGCGCGCATGTCCGCCAGCCTGCAACGGGCGACCAATGGGCGGGTGGTCTACAACATCATCACCGGTGGCGGCGGTCCGGCGCAGCGCTGGTGGGGCGACCCCTTCGACCACGACGATCGCTACGGCCGCACCACCGAGTTCCTCGACGTGATGAAGGGCGTGTGGAAGGACGGCCCCTATACGCACAAGGGCCGCTTCTACGAGGTCGACAACGGCGCCCTGCCGCCGGCGCTGGCGCAGGAGGATCTGCCGACGATCTACTTCTCCGGTTCGTCCGAGGCGGCGTTGCAGTCGGCCGCGCGCCACGCCGATTATTACCTCTCGTGGCTGGAGCCGTTCGGGCAACTGGCGCAGAAGTTCGATCAGGTGAAGGCGCGCACCGCCGAACTCGGCCGCGCCATCAAGTGCGCGATCCGCGTCGAAGTCGTCGCCCGGCCCACCGAAGAGGAAGCCTGGCGCGAGATCGAACTGGGCTTCGCCAATGTAAAGGCCGCCAGCCGTAACGAGTTCGGCGAGCGGCGCGGGGACTCGGTGGGCGTGCAGCGCCTGGCCGGGCTGGGCGTGGCCGACGCGCGGGACTGGCGCGACCTTATCGTCTCGCCCAATGTCTGGGGCGGGTTCAGCCTGCTGCGCCCCGGTCCGGCGCTGGGCATCGTCGGCAGTTACGAGAACGTCGCGGCGCGGCTGGACGAACTGATCGGGCTGGGCGCGGATTCCTTCATCCTCGCCGCCACGCCGCATCTGGAAGAGGCTTACCGGGTGGGCGAGGAAGTGCTGCCGTTGCTGGGGCACCGGGCGGTGCAGCGGCTGGAGGCGGCGGAGTAGGCGAAAAAGAGCCCGGCGATTTTCGCCGGGCCTTGTTGTGTGTCACCCTCGTCATTGCGAGCGAAGCAATCCAGGGCGGTTTAATGCTGCCTTGGATTGCTTCGCTTCGCTCGCAATGACGAACGGGGCCTCAGCGCGGCTCGGTCCACCAGCCTTCGAGCTTCAGGTCGCGGATCGCCTTGTCGACATAGCTACGGTCGATCAGGTGCGAGACGTCCACCTTGCTGCGCGTCAGCCCGGTCTGCGCGGCGTAGTCAGCCACGAAGTCGAAGTGATCCTGTATTTCGCGGCCCGGCAGCGGGGAATAGCGCTGGCGCCACGGAAGCTGGTTGTTTTCGGCGTCCCGGATGACCGCTTTGAGCGGTGTGCCGCCCAGCGTTCCCCACGACAGCACGGTATCGCGGTGCTTCTCCTCGCTCGACCAGCGTGCCTGCCGCACGAAGGCATTGACGACGATCTGGACGATGTCGGGGTGCGCGTCGATGAAGTCCTTTCGCGCGAACGTTCCGGCGACCATCTTCCAGCTTTCCGGTGCATCCTTGGTGGACCACAGGACGCGGGCGAGGCCCTTTTCCTCCAGCACGTAGGGTTCGGCCTGAATCAGCACGATGGCATCGACTTTGCCGCCGGTCAGCGCGGCCTGTCCGGCGACGGCATTGACGTTGATGATCTTGAAGTCATCCAGCGTCATGCCCTGCGACTGGACGTAGCGCGCGAAGCCCGCCTCCCATGGCCGTCCGCGATGGAGCGCGATGCGCTTGCCCTTGAGGTCACGCAAGGTGCGTGCGGGCGAGTCCCGGCCCACCGCGAGGTAGATGTTCGAACCCGCGCGGCTGGGGACCACCAGCTTGAGGTTCACGCCGCCCGCCATCGCGATCACCGAGGGTAGGTCGCCATAGGCCGCCATGTCGATGGTCCTCGCCGCGAAGCCCTCGTTCACCACCGGCCCGCCGACGGAAGGCGGCACCGGCACCCAGCGGGCCTTCCAGCCCTTCTTCGCCAGTTCGGCGTCGAGCCAGCCGTCCTTCTGGATCTGGGCGAGGCCGCCGATGAATTCGTTCGCGCCGTTCTTCGGCGAGACGATTCCGGCGATGTCGACGACTTTTTCCGCCGGCTCGCCGCTTTCGGAGGAGCAGGCGCCCAGCAATGCGAGGGCGGGTAGCAGCAGGGCCAGGAACGTGCGGCCTTTGGTCATGGATAACTCCGGGTCAGGGTGGTGCGGGATCCTTCGACAAGCTCAGGATGAGCGGAGGTGGGGTAAACTTCCCAATTCCGCTCAGGCTGAGCTTGTCGAAGCCCAATGGCCATCAGCTACGGGTTCGCGCCGGGAACGAGACGAGCGTGCCGTCCTCCTCGCGCGGTTCGCGGGTGAGTTCGCCGAGGATCTCGTCCTTGAGGCGGTGCAGCAGGGGCGAGGCGCGGTCGCGCGGGTGGGGCAGGTCGACGTCCACCACGCGGGCGATGCGGCCCGGGCGCGGCGACATGACGACCACCCGGTCGCCGAGGAACAGCGCCTCGTCGACGTCGTGCGTCACCATGATCATGGTGGTGCCCGCCTCCATCCAGATGCGCTGAAGTTCGGCCTGGACCTTGACGCGGGTGAGTGCGTCGAGCGCGCCCAGCGGCTCGTCCAGCGCCAGCACCCTGGGTTCGTTGACCAGCGCGCGGGCGATCGCGGCGCGCTGGGCCATGCCGCCCGAAAGCTGGTGCGGATAGGCCTCGCCGAAGTCGGACAGGCCGACCAGCGCGAGGTGCTCGGCGATCAGGCGCTCGCGCCGTTCCTTCGGCAGTTTCTGCTTGAGCAGCGCCACCTCAACGTTCTTTGACACCGTCATCCACGGGAACAGGCGGTGGTCCTGGAACACGAGGCCGCGTTCCAGCCCGGTGCCCGCGACGCGGGTGTCGTCCAGCCGGATTTCGCCGTCGTAGTCGGTGTCGAGGCCGACGATCAGGCGCAGCAGCGTGGACTTGCCGCAGCCGGAGGGGCCGACGATGCTGACGAATTCGCCGGGCCGGATCGACAGGTTGATATCGTCCAGCACGGTCATCGATTTGCCTGACATCGCGTAGCGCTTGGACAGGCCGGTGATGCGCACGGCGCCGGTGCGGGATGGTCCGGTGGTCCCGGCTGGTTCGCGCAAGTGTCGAGGGTCGGTCATGGCTTGTCCTAGTTTCCGGGGCGGGCTGCCAGCGCAGCAGGCGGGCGCGCAGCAGGGCGAACAGCTGGTTGAGGGCAAAGCCCATCACGCCGACACAGGCGACGCAGACGAGCACCACGTCGGTCCGCGCGGCGACCTGCGCGGCCATCATCTCGGTGCCGAGGCCAGCGGTGGCGCTGAACAGCAACTCGACGCCGATCGTGGCGATCCACGCGAAGGCCAGCGCCTGCGAAATGCCGGTGAAGACCAGCGGCAGCGCGCTGGGCCAGGCGATCAGGCGCAGCGACTGCAGGCGGGTGAAGCCGTAGAGGCGGCCCACTTCGGCCAGCTTGCCCTCGACCGCCTGCATGCCCTTCTGGGTGTTGAGGACGGTCGGATAGAAGGCCGAGAGCGAGACGAGCAGCAGTTTGGCGCCGTCGCCGTTGCCGAACCACAGCGCCACCAGCGGCAGCCAGCCGAGGATCGGCACCTGCCGCATGGTCGTCACGATCGGCCCGGCGGTTCGGTCGAACGGCCGCCACAGGCCCATGGCTATCCCGGTGGCGATGCCGATCGAGCCGCCGATCAGCAGCGCCGTCAGCGCGCGCTGGAGGCTGGCCCCGGCGTGAAGCAGCAACCGCCCATCGAGCAGCATCTCCACCAAGCTGCGCGCGACCTGTTCCAGCGGTGCGAAGGCATAAGCATGGCCCGCGCCCTGCCGCGATTCCCACTCCCACCAGCCGAGCACCAGCGCCGGGAACAGCAGGGCGAGCGAAACGGATCGCAGGCGCAGGCTCATGTCGCGGTTCTCCAGCGGCTCAGGTGGCGTTCGAGCCGGACCATCGAAGCGTCGAGCAGGAAGCCGATCAGCCCGGCGACGATGACGCCGCACAGCACGACGTCGATCTGGAACAGCTGGCGGCCCATCTCCATCATCTGGCCGAGCCCGCTGTCGGCCGCGAGCAGTTCGGCGGCGACCAGCGAAAGCCAGCCGCGCGTCAGGCCCAGTCGCAGTCCGGTAAGTACTTGCGGCATCGTCGCGGGCAGGATCACCCGGGCGAGGAAGGGGGCCAGCGGCATGCGATAGAGCCGGGCGACTTCGCGGTGGCTGGCGGGAATGTCGCGCACCGCGTCATGCGTGGCGAGGGCGGAGGGGAAGAAGCTCGCCACCGCGACGATGACGATCTTGAAGCTGTCCTCCACGTCGAAGAACAGGATCAGCAGCGGGATGAAGGCGATCGTCGGCACCTGCCGAATGCAGGTGAACGTGGGCCAGAGCAGGCGGTGCACATTGCGCGAAAGCGCCATCGCGACGCCGGTGGAAACGCCGACGACGCTACCCGTCAGGAACCCGCAGCCGAGGCGGTAGAGGCTGGCCGAAAGGTGGCGTTCCAGCTCGCCGCTGGATGCCATCGCCAGCAGGGTGGCGCCGATCTGTTCGAGCGGGACGAGCACTTGCCTGGGCCAGATGCCGGTCAACGCGGCGATTTCCCATAGAACCAGCAGGCCGAGCACCGGCGCCAGTCTGATTGCGGCTTTCCCTGGGCTTGGTCTGTGCACTGCGAAAGGTACTCCCGGTGCCGGTGCGGCGCTTGTTCACTTCCGGTCCCATTCAGCAAGGTCCATGCCAGACACCGCAAACCGGCTGTGCGGGCGGACCTGAATGGTGGAGCACGGCCATGCTGTCGAAATCTGCGCAGCGGCTGCATCGAAACCGCCAGAGCCGGGGCAATCAGGTTGTCAGCACGCGCCGGGGGCATAGGCCCGCAGGCATGAACTGGCTCTACCTTGTCGGCGCCATCGGCTTCGAAATCATCGCCACGTCCGCGCTCAAGGCGACGGATGGCTTCACCCGCGTGGTGCCCACCGCCGTGACGGTGGCATGCTACGTCGCGGCGTTCTTCTGTCTTTCGGTGGCGCTGCGCACGATCCCGATGGGGGTGGCCTATGCGATCTGGTCGGGCGTGGGGATCGTCGCGATCTCGGTGATCGGGCTGGTGGTCTACCGCCAGCAGCTGGACGCCCCGGCGCTGGCGGGGATCGCGCTGATCCTGGCGGGCACGCTCGTCATCAACCTGTTTTCAAAAGCGGCCGGGCACTGAAAGTTTGATCGACTGACGTGGATGCGGCACCGGCCGCTGCTTCTGCGGGGCAGAAGCAAGCCCGCACCCGCGCAAGTCTGCGCGGGTGCGGCGGAACGCATCGCTCAATCCTCGATCCGCCCGTGCGAGTCCGCTTCGCCCTTGCGCCAGTAGCCGGCGGCCTTCGACCATTCGCGCGGGTGGCCGCGTTCGGTGACGAGGTGGTCGCGCACCGCGCGCGCCACGGTGGTTTCCCCTGCGATCCAGACGAAGCCATCGCCCTCGGGCAGCGCGATGTTGCGCAGCACGGCGAGCAGCGCGGCGGGATCATCGGCGCTTCGTGCGGGACGGTGAGCCCAGATCGGCACGAGCCGGGCGGCGGTCTCGAAGTGCTGTTCCTCCTCGGGGCCGGTCACCGCGACGACGCTGATGACGTGCGCGCCTTCGGGCAGTTCCTCGATCCGGCGGCCGATCGCCGGAAGCGCCGTCTCGTCGCCGACGAGAAGCCACCAGTCGAAAGTGGGCGACATCACGGCCGAACCGCGCGGCCCGCCGATTTCGAGGGCATCGCCGGGTTCCGCGTCGATCGCCCAGCGGGTTGCCGGGCCGGCGTCGTGGACGGCGAAATCGAGTGTGAGGGTGCGTGCCTCGCGATCGTAGGCGCGCGGGGTGTAGTCGCGCCGCTGCTCGCCGCCGTCTCCGGCAGGGAGGAACAGCTTGACGTGGTCGTCTGCGCCGAGGCTGACGAAATCGGCGAGGTCCTCGCCTTCCACGACGATCCGGATCATGTTCGGCGTGATGCTGGTCTTGTCGCGCACGGTGAGGTGGCGACGGCGCGTTTCGTGCCGGTGGCGGGTGATTTCATGCTTCATCGGGATAGCTCCTGGATTCAGGCGGGCGCATAGCGGCTGACTTCGATCCCGGTGCCCACGGGCAGCAGGATGCTCGTCACGCCGGGTTTGGCGCGCACGGCCTCGACATAGGCGCGGGCGTTATCGCCGCCCGGCCGGATGATGTTGTCGGCGACGATCACCGCGCCCGGCGCCAGCCTGGGATAGAAGGCGTCGAGGGCGGGTACGTAGAGGTCTTTCCACAAGTCGAGCAGGACGAAGTCGATCGGTTCGTCGATCGCCGCGATCAGTTGCAGTGCGTCGCCGACGCGGAAGTCGATGTATTCGGCAAGTCCCGCCGCCGCCGCCTGCTCGCGGGCGTGGGCGGACTTGTAGTCCTGCAGTTCCAGCGTGATGACCTTGCCGCCCGAGGCGCGCGCCGCCTCGGCCAGCCAGATGCCGGAATAGCCGTAGGACGTGCCGATCTCCAGGATCGTGGGCGCATCGAGGCTGCGCGCGATCAGGTTGATGAGCCGCCCGGTGTCCGGCCCGACGGCGAGAAGCCGGTCGTCCCTGGACCCGGGCGTGAAGGGCTGCGTGCGTTCGTGCGCGATGCGGGCGTGATAGCCTTCCAGCACCGCGCTGACTTTATCGTCCATGTCCTGTCCTTGATCGACGGCGTCCCGTTTCATGTCCGGGGACTCGGTGAGTGCCTTGCCGTCTCAGGATAAGGATGGATAAGCGTCAATCAAGATATATCTTAAAAGTAATTTGTATCGCTTGGTATCACGCCCGTCCCGCTACCGGGACGGGGCGTTTCGCCGTCAGAAGTTGAAGCCGAACTGCGCCGTGATCGAGCGCCCGCGCGTGGGCTGCAGGAAGGTGTTGGTCGAGCCTGTCAGGCCGCTCACGAAGTTCAGCTGGTCGGTCAGGTTCTGCACCTGGATCTGCGCGTTCCAGCGCGGCTGGCGGTAGAACAGGCCAAGGTCGAGGTTGTAGCTGGTGGGGATGCGCACCGTCTTGCTGAGGTTGAGATACCACGGGCTCGTCAGCCAGCCCGACAGTTCCGCGCCGAAGCCCGAAGGGTGGCGCCAGTCGAGGTAGCCGCTGAGGTTGTACTTGGGGATCTGCACCGCGTCGAAGCGGCCCGCCGGCAGTTGGTTGAGGACGTTGCTGTCGCTGAACACCGTTCCGTTGTCCGCCACGAAGCCGCGTGGGGCGAAACCGGCCTGCGAGGTGTATTCGTTGTAGGCGGACAGGTAGTTGAAGTTCAGCCCGGTGCGCCAGGCTTCGCTCGGCTGGTAGCGCAGGGTGGTCTCGATGCCCTTCACCTTGAGGCGGGCGATGTTGTTGAACTGGTCGGGGCTCTGGTCGCGCGCCTGCTTGAAGCCGGAGAGGGTCACGAACAGCTGGCCCGCGATCGGCTCGGCCTTGATGCCGACTTCGTAAAGTTCGCTCAGGCTTTTGAACTGCAACGGGTTGAGCAGGTTCGCCGCCGCGCCGCTGCCCCAGGTGAGCCCGTTGGAGAACAGGCCGGTGTTGATCGCGATCGAGCGGTCGTACGTGAAGTAGATCGTCGAGCTTGCGGTCGGCTTGACGTAAGGGCTGACCTGCACCGAATAGAGCGTGTAGTCGCCGTCGTCCTTGCGCTCGCTGGCGCCGGGCAGCGGGAAGGGGTTCCTGATCGAGGCATCGACCCAGCTGCGGCTGCCGCCCACGTTCAGCCCCGCGAAGTCGCCGAACTTGAGGTTGTGCTGGGTGAAGGCGGTGATCGTCGTCCAGGCCGTCTGCGAGGTATAGGCGGCGACCGATTCCGCGTAGAGACCGTTGCCTGCGTAATACATCGGCGGCAGGCTCAGCCAGCCGAAGTAGTTGGAATACTGCGGCTGGCCCGCCGTGCCGATCCACGCCGCGTTGCCGCCGTTGGGATTGGCGGTGGTTATGCCCAGCAGGTCGCCCGGGTTCTTGGTCGAGGGATCGAGCGTCAGGTCGTAGGCGTAGATGCTCGTGCCGAAGCTGTTGTTCGCCGAGATCGAGCGGTTGGTCTCGCGCCGGTAGATCACGCCGGTATTGCTGTCGTCGACGATGCCGCCGCCGAACTCGAAGCTGTGGCGCACCTCGAGGCGGTTGTCGAAGATTCGGTCGCGCGACTGCACCTGGAACGATCCGGTGGCGTCGGTGGTGTCGCTGGAGCGCTCGTAGAACGTGCTGTTGACCAAGCTGGTGTGCTCGCCGACGTCCCAGTTCAGCTTGAGCTGCGCGGTAAAGCGCCTGGAGGTGTTCTGGTCCTCCGCGCGCTGCGAGCGCTGGCGGGAGATCTTCGTCAGTTCGTTGCCTTCCAGCGTCGGGTCGTAGACCCAGCCGCGCACGGTGCCGGGGCTCGTCTGGGTGTTGGGCGAGGCGGTCTGGAACGTGCCATCGACGACCACGTACTGGCCCGCGGAATTGCGCGCGCGCTGCACCCAGCCGGTGGTGGCGGAATTCGCGTCACCCGAGGCGAAGACCGGCGACCAATAGGTCGAGCCGTTCTGGATGATCGGCGTCGCCCGGCCCGCGTAATAGAGGCCGTCGTCCACCAGCGACTGCGTCGCGCGGTTCCAGCCGTGCGTGACGTTCCAGTCGTAATAGTTGTCGTAAGAGGCGTTGAGGTCGGCGCGGAAGTTGCTGGCGGGCTTCCATGCCAGCGCGCCGTAAAAGGCGTAGAAGTTGTTCTTCACTTTGTCGTAGTAGTCGTCCTGCTTCTGCACCGTGATGCTGGTGCGGTAAGCCAGGGTGTCGCTGATCGGTGCGGTATCGTCGCCGGTCACGGTGAAGCCGAACTTCGACTTGCCGTCCGGAATGATCGAGCCGATGCGCGTCGTCAGGCTGGAGCGGCGCTGGTCGAAGTCCGGCTTCTTGGTCAGGTAGTTGATATAGCCGCCGCTGCCCGTCACCGAACCGAAGATCACCGAAGAGGGACCGGCGACGATGTCCGCGCCTTCGTAGGCGTTGAAGTTCGCCGGGTGGCGTACAGCATAGCCGCGCTGGCCGTCCTGGAACACTTCGGAGCCTTGCGCGCGCAAGGTCGGAACGATCCCTGCGTTCTGCCCGCCGCCGCGCGTGATGCCCGGCGCGTACTTGGCGAGATCGTCGGAGCTGGTGATGATGTCCTTGGTGAGCTGCTCGGTATTGATCTGGGTGACCGAGCGCGGCGTGTTCAGCAGCGTCTCGCCGGTGCCGTAGATCGAAGTCGGCGCGCGGCTCGAAAGGATCGAGGTTTCCTTGTTCAGGCGCTCGCCGTTGACGGTGATCGCGTCCCCGTCCCTGTCTGCGGTTTCGGCGGCCGCCTCCTCGGCGGTCTCGGCATGGGCGGTGGCGGTGAACGCCAGCGACAGGGCGCTGGCGGCGATAAGGTACTTGGTGACGCGCATGGGATGCTCCTGCTTCGACCCGGCAATTCGGTCTCTTGCGGCCGGTGTCTTCAAGGCGGAGCCGAAACCCTCATGCGGACCCCCGGTGCGGCCGCTCCACCCTTACAGGCTGCTAAGCAAAGCGCGTGCCATTGATATTTATGCAGATATTTCAATGTTATAGTATTGTCGGGTGGTGGTGGAATTTGTGCAGCGTTGTGGGGCTTTGAACAGTCCGGAACACTGCTGTCGGCGTGGGATGCAGGGGCTTCGACAAGCTCAGCCTGAGCGGGTTCCGGGGGAAATCCTCTCGACACCGCTCAGGCTGAGCTTATCGAAGCCCCTGCCGCTCAAGCACCACCGCCGGTAATGGTGATTTCGCAGCATGGCATTACCGCACACCCAGAATATATCGCTGAAATACCACAATAACCCGCGATGGCCCGAAACTTGCTTCCTCGCTTCAAGCACAACAGCGAAAGGTCGAGGCATATGGCAGTCAAGCTACTCTGGTATCTCACCGCACCGGACGGCGTGGTCCCTTGGGAGGAAAAGGGCCGCTGGGACACCGGCTTCGACCACCTTCAGCAACTGGCCGCGACGATCGATAAGCTGGGCTTCTACGGCGCCCTCCTGGCGACCGGCTATGGCGGTAATGACGTCCTGACTGTGGCCGCCGCGACGCTTTCGGTGACGAAGCGCATGACGTTCCTGGGCGCGATCCATCCGGGCCTGCTCTCGCCCGCCAAGCTGGCGCAGATCGCGCTGACTATCAACAATTTCTCGGGCGGACGTCTGGCGCTGAACGCGGTGAACGGCAACGATGCGACGCAGCAGGCTTACGGCATGTTCCTCGAACATGACGAGCGCTACGACTACAGCCTCGAATACTGGCGCGCCTTCAAGCATGCCTATTCGGGCGATCCGGAGGGCTTCCACGGCAAGTATATCCAGCTTACCCCGCCGCCCGCGCGCGGCTATCGCCCGGCCCACGAAGGGGCGGAGCGTCCGTCCGTCCCGCTGTGGGGCGCGGGCACGTCCGCGCCCGGGGTGGCCCATTCGGTGCAGCTGCTCGATACGTACCTGAGCTTCGCCGACACCCCGCCGCGCCTCGGCGACAAGTTCCGCCGGGTCGGCGCGGAGGCCGCGAAGCTGGGCCGCACGCTGGATTACGGCACCCGCCTCCAGATCATCGTGCGCGAGACCGAGGAAGAGGCCTGGGACTACGCGCAGTGGCTGATCGACCAGACCTCGCTCGATTATGCATACCAGGGCCTCAAGCGCTTCCTGCCGCCGGGCGAGACGCTGGAGACCTACCGCAGCGCCGATCCGCAAGTGAACCGCAACCTCGACACCTTGCGCAGCGGGCGGTGGCCCAAGGCCCGCGACTTCGAGATATACCCGAACATCTGGACCGGCCCAGCGCTGCACGGCTTCGGCATCCTCGGCCCGGGCGCGGGCACCACGCTGGTCGGCAGCGCCGAGAACGTCGCCGCCCGCATCCGCGAGTTCGAGGCACGGGGGCGAAATCGTTCATCCTGTCGGGCTGGCCGCTGATCGAGGAAGCGCACCGCGTGGCGCACCTGCTGTTCCCGCTGCTCGACCTCGACCACGGGTTCGAGGTGCCGCTGCTCAATGCCCGGCGCACCCGGCCGCTGCTGTCGGTCGCCTGAGGAGATAGCGCATGACCACCACGATTTTGCCCGTAACATCGCTCGACCAGATCTTCGGCAATGCCCGCAGCAACCACCGCTACCAGCCGCGCGCCGTCGGGGAGGAGACGGTGCGCGAACTCTACGAATTGACCAAGCTGGCGCCCACCGGCTTCAATTCGCAGCCCGCGCGCTTCGTCTTCATCCGGTCGGCCGAGGCGCGTGAGCGGCTGGGCGCGGTGCTGTCCAGCAGCAACCGCGACAAGGCGCTGGCGGCGCCGCTCAACGCTATCGTCGCATGGGACAGCGCGTTTCCCGAGCGCCTGCCGCAGATCCATCCGGGCCGCGATCTCAGTGGCTTCTTCACCGATCCTGCGAAGCGGGAGTCGGCGGGCGTGTTCAACACCGCGCTGCAGGCGGGCTTCCTGATCGTGGCGGCGCGCTCGCTGGGTCTGGATGCGGGGCCGATGACCGGCTTCGACGCGGCGGCGCTGGACCGCGCGTTCTTCCCCGACGGGCGTTATCGCTCGCTACTGGTGCTCAACCTTGGCTACGGTGATCGCAGCCAGATTTCCGAACGCGGCGTGCGGCTGTCGTTCGAGGATGCGGTGCAGGTGCTCTGAGCTCCTTCGTCATTGCGAGCGCAGCGAAGCAATCCAGGGCCGCGTAAACCGCCCTGGATTGCTTCGCTGCGCTCGCAATGACGGAATTTGGTGATGAACCGAGTTTAACCGACAGGAAGGGCCGCCGGGGTCGCAAGCGGCGGCCCTTCCTGCGGGCACCGGCCGTTGCCCCCTCAGGCCGGTGCGAATTCGCGGGTGAACGAGCGGCCCTTTTCGAGCAGCCCGGTGCGCTTCCACTGCAGGTCGAGCGCACCTTCGGTATAGACCTGCGCCCCGCCGATCTGCGCGGCGATGGCCTGAAGGCGGGCGGATTCCTCGATCAGCAGGACAAGCTGCGCTGTATCGACGATGCCCTTGCCCCAGAAGTTCGCGCCGCCGTTGCTTTCCAGCAGGCCCGGTGGCGGTGCGAGGTCGGGGTAGGTGTCCAGCCGCTCGCGGATCGTCTCCAGCACGCTGACACGGCGCTCCAGATGGTTGGGAATCTCGCGCGCGAGCAGGTGGCGCTGGGCCGCGACGTAGAGGATCGGGAACGGCTTGTGCGCCAGCGACCATGCGGCAAGGTGCGGCGTATGGGCGTGGATCAGCGTATCCGCGCCCAGCCGTGCCTCGTTCAGCACGGAGTCCTTCGCGTCCGAGAAGCGCGAGACGGTGACTTTCACCTCCCTGTCGCGCGACCACGGCGAGGGAAAGCGGAACGCGAGCAGGACGTCGCGATCGGGCACCTTGTGCGCGACGTTGAAGATCAGGCTGGCGGTCAGCGTGCCGCTGTCCTTGAGGAACCGGAAGGCGTGCGCTGCCTCGTCGCGGGCCCTGGCGATATAGTCGGCCAGTTCGATGTCGATGCTGTCGGTCATGGCTTGCTCTCCTTATTCGGCGGCGACACGGCTTTCGGCGGCGATCAGGGTGCGCGCCTCGATCAGCGGGCCGCGATCGATCCACGCGGCGACGTCGAAGTCCGCCTCCAGAAAGCCCCAGTCGCGCAGGAAGTCCTTCTGCGCCGAGAGGCCCGCCACATAGTCCTCGGTCAGGCGCGGGTGGAGGCTGGTGGCGTAGCGCGGGAAGGTGGCGGCGATCGTCTCGCGGTCCGAACGGCCGTCTTCGGCGGTCAGGGCATCGAGCGCGGCTTCCGGATTGGCCTCGGCCCATTCGGCTGCGCGCAGCAGCGCGGCGATGTAGCGCACCACGAGGTTGCGGTTCTGCTCCAGGAAGCTGCGGTGGACGGTCAGCGGACGCGGGGTGCCGTTGTTGATGCGGTGGAGCGGATTGGGCTCGTCGGTCAGGCGCACGAGTTCGTGCAGGGCCGTGCCATGTTCGCGCAGCAGGCGCAGGCCGGAGGACTGGCGCAGGAACACGGCGTCCACGCGCCCGTCGAACAGCGCGTCCAGTTCCGCCGCCCCCGATCCCCGCCCGTTGGCGCCGTAGACGTTGCGCTCCACCGGCACGTCCACGAAAGTCACGTCGTCGCGGGTGAGGCCCGCGACCGCCAGCCCGTTGGCGAGCCCGTGGAAGTTGGCGCCGCGCTGGAAGTCGATCGAGATGCCGGCATAGAGCGGCACCGCCAGCCGCTTGCCCCTGAGGTCCGCCAGCGTGCGGATGTCGCTGTCGGCGCGGGTGACGATGGACTGGAATTCGTCCACCCAGCTGATCGCCAGCACCACCGTGTCCGCGCCCTTCGCGCGGGCCCAGATGGGAGGAATGTTGCCGCCTTCGCGGAACATCGAGGGGATCGAGTGATCGAAGTGGCTCTCGCGCACCGCCGCGTCGCCCGATTCCTGCAGCGAGCGCAAGGTGACGTCATCGCCGAACTCGTCGTGCAGGAAGCCCTGCTGGATCGCGATGGTGGAGGCAGTGGCGCCGCCGCAGCGGGTGAACAGGATTTCCGTATCGCTCATGATCGTATCCTTTACGGGGTCTGAAGTGGATGGCCTCGGTTCCTTCCTTTCGTCATTGCGAGCGGCGCAGCCGCGCGGCAATCAACAGCGGCGTCAACTGCCCTGGATTGCTTCGCTTCGCTCGCAATGACGGACGGGTAGGGGCAAAGTGGAGTGCTCCGTAGAGTGATGGTCAGGTCAGGCGCGCCGCCAAAGCGCGTCGGTGCGCCAGGCGGAAAAGGCGGTGCGGTCGGGCGTGACGCCGCCGATGGCATTGGCGGCGGCGTCCTGGTTGTTGGAAAAGCCCCAGATCAGCAGACCGCCCTTGTCGTGCTGGATGCGCTGCGCCGCGCTGACGAGGGCCTTGCGCTTCTCGACATCGGGCTGGGCTGCGGCCTGCGTGACGAGGCGGGTGAACTGTGCATCGTCGAAATGCGTTTTGTTGCCCGCCGAGCGCGGCCCGTCATGCTGCTGCAGCGTGAGCAGGAACGGGCGGGACACGCCCGACACGGTGCTGAAGGTCCAGTGGTTCTTGTCCGGCCCGGCGAAGATGGAATCGTCCACCAACCTGATCTTCACCGTGACGCCGGCTTCTCGGGCCTGCTCGGCGAACACGATCGCGGCATTGCCGCCCGCACCTGCCGTCGTCACCAGTTCCACCGTCAGCCTGCTGCCATGTCCAGCCGAGCGCAGCAGGCTGCGCGCTTCGGCGATGTCGCGCCGGCGCTGCGGGATGGTGTGGTCGAACGTCGGGTCGCTGGGCGAATAGAGGTCGTTCGCCACGCGGCCCTGGCCGTGCAGCACGCGCTTCACCAGTTCCTCGCGGTCGGCGATCAGACGGAAGGCCTTCGCCACGCGCGGATCGTCGAATGGCGCTTTGCTCAGGTTCATCGCGAAGCCCTGCCAGCCATCGGTCTCGGAGGAGACGAGCTGGAACTGGTCGGAGGACTTGAAGAAGGCGAGTTGCTCGAAGCCGATCGTCGGCGCCACGTCCACCTGCCCGGTCTGCATCGCCTGCAGCCGCGCGATCGGGTCCTTGAAGTCGATGATCTCGACCTCGTCCAGCCAGGGCTGTTCCGGCTTGTAGTAGTTCTCGAACCGGCTGAAGACCGAACGCTGGCCGGGCGTGAAGCTCTTGAGGCGGTAAGGCCCGGCGCCGACCGGGTTCTTCACCGGATCGTAGTCGGTCGGCACGATGCCGCCCCAGCTCATCCACAGTTCGGGCAGGGCGGCAAGGCCGTGGCCCGGTTCGAACGGGATGGTGACGGTCAGCGGATCGAGCGCCCTGATCCCGTCGCGCTGCAATCCGGGGATGTAGGAACCGTAGGGCGACGCCAGCGCCGGGTCGGTCAGGCGGCGCAGGGAGTAGATGACGTCTTCGGCGCGGATCGATTTGCCGTGGTGGAATTCCAGCCCTTTCCTGAGGCGGATGGTCCACTGCGTCGCGTCGTCATTGACATCGGCGAACTCGGCGAGCGCCAGTTCGGGGTTGGCCTGGCGGTTCCATTCCCACAGCTTGCTGTAAAGCGCCCAGCCCCGGAACGAGCCGGTGCCGAGCGGCTTGTGCGCGTCGAGATTGCCGGTCTGCGCGCCCGAGATGATGGCGATGCGGGCCTTGCCGCCGCGCTGCGGCCTGCCGCGGGCGGCGGTAGCGGGCGCGTCCTTGCCGCAGGCTGACAGCAGCCCGGTCCCCAGCGCCAGTCCCCCCGACAGCAAGGCGCCCCGGGCAAGAAATGCGCGGCGCGACCGGTCAGTCATGTCGCGCGGTCCTTGCGGAAACGGATCGGCCGGAGGGGTGGGACTGGGGCACGCATGCTCTCCTTGCGGGAATGGGCAAGCCGTTCAGCAAGGCGCATGCCAACCGCGCGATTCCGGGGAAGCGAGGCATGGGGAGGCCGGATGGCTGCACAGTTCGCAGCGCTGCTGTGGGATTTGAAGCAGACGGCATCTTGACATTTATAACCACATGGGTTATATGGTCCAGCATCCGATCCGGCGATGATCACGCCGGAAAGGTGTATCGGGTCGGCGTCGTGGGCCGGGATGCGGTTTCAGCCGCGATCGTGCAACCCACGCGCCCAACGAAGACCCGGACCGTCCTCTCGGCTCTGGAAACGTCCTTCGAACCGCTTTGTCCTTCTGGACAGACAACGCGCAGGCTATCCCGGATGACCCATGACCGCCAACGACGCGAACCCTAACGTCGGTCATACGGGACGGCTCCGATGGAATACTCAGGTCGAGCCGGGCTGACCACCGCTACCCGGCCGCTCGTCAGAGCAGGTGGAACACAAACCCCCGCGTCCCAGCTTGGACGCTCCCGGCGCCGACCCGATGTTCTCGGATGCGTTGATCTTCCCCCGGCGTTAGGCCCGCACTCGCCAGCGGGTATTTTCGTATGACCTCACCGCACCTCGTCATTGCGAGCGTAGCGAAGCAATGACGAATGAGGGGCCCCTGAGGCAAAAGTGGCGCGCGCCGCACGGGCTTCGACAAGCTCAGCCTGAGCGGGGCTGAGAGGTTTACGCTACCTCCGCTCACCCTGAGCTTGTCGAAGGGTCAGGCCCAGATCGTCGAAGCCCCCGCGACCACGGATGCGCAGAACCCGTCATCGGCGGTGCTGTTTTCTCCACACTTGCGGGAGCGCGCGCCCGGCTTCTCCCGCGCTTTCCCCCATTGGCACGGATGCTGCTTTGCGGTTCCCACATCTGTGGAGCACTGCCCATGACCATCGAGTTCTTCGCCCGCCTGCCGCTGCACGGCGAGACCCAGTATATCCCCGGAGACAACCGCAATCGCGGCGACTGGAACCGCCAGCCTCACGCCAGCACCGGCGCGGTATCGTCGGGCGAGGACGGCGACTTCGCCTACATCGACTATCTCTCGCAGGTCGCCCGCGCCGCCGAGATCAACGGGTTCTCCGGCGCGCTGCTGGTCAATGCGCCGTTCGGGGACGAGCCGTGGATCGTCTCCGCCGCCCTTGCGCGCGAGACGAAGCGGCTGCGCTTCGTCGATGCCTTCCATCCCGGCCACTTCAGCCCCTGGCAGGCGACGCAGATGGCGGCGAGCTTCCAGCGCGTCAGCGGCGGGCGCCTCGTCTGGAATATCATTCAGGGCGGCTCCGACGGTCTGCTGCGCGCCAATGGAGAGCCGCTGCCGCATGACGAGCGCTATGCCCGCGCGATCGAGTTCCTCGATCTGGTCAAGGGCTTCTGGAGCAACGAGAGCTTCCATTACGAGGGCCGATACTACCGCGCCGACGGCGGCGGCTTGCGCGGCCCGCTGGCGCGTGCGCCGATCCCGACGATCTGCTCGGCGGGCACTTCCGAAGGCGCCAAGGAACTGGCCGCGAAGCATTCGGACTATTATCTCGTCCTCGCGGAATCGCCCGAGCATGTCGCCCGCAACATCGCCGACGTGAAGGCGCGCGCGGCGAAGTACGGCCGCGCCGACCACATCCGCTTCGGCGTCTCGGTGGACGCCATCGCCCGCGAGACCGACGAACTCGCTTATGCCGAGGCCAGGCGCTTCTTCGACGAAGGCGTGCGCGCGGGCACCGTGAAGGCCGCCGCCGAACGCTCTGCCCACATGTCCGACACCAACCGCGAGCGGTTCGAGCGCTACAACGGGCGCCCGGTCAATGACTTCGACGACCTGTTCGTGGAGCCGCACTTGTGGGGCGGCTTCGGCTACATCGGCATCCCGCCGGGCTTCGCCTTCGTCGGCAGCTACGAGAATGTCGCCGCCAAGATCCGCCAGTTCGCCGACCTCGGCCTCTCGTGGTTCTTCATCAACGGTTACCCGCATCTGGAGGAAATCTACCGTCTCGGGGAGCATGTGCTGCCCCGCTTCCGCGCGCCGCGACTGGCGGCAGTAGAGGACGAGCAACCGGTGCCGCTCGTCTCGGGCGGTGGCCTTGCCGCGCGCGGGAACGGCTGATGGCGGCGGACCTTTCCCGGCGCGGCCTGATCGGCGGCGCGGCCGGTGCGGCGCTGCTGCTCTCGGGCTGCGGCAAGAGCGGCGAGGCGGGCAGCACCGCGCCAGCCAAGCCCCGGCGCGGCGGCACGCTGAAGCTGGGCATCGTCGATGGCGAGCGCTCGGGCAACCTCGACGCGCACAAGCCGCTCGGCCTTGGCAGCACGATCCGCGGCTTCGCGATGTACGCGAAGCTGTGGGAGTGGGACGACACCATGCAGCCCAAGCTGGCGCTGGCGGAATCGGTGGAGCCCAACGCCAATGCCAGCGCCTGGGACATCCGCCTGAAGCCCGGGCTGGAGTTCCACAACGGCAAGAGCATCACGGCGGACGACGTGCTGTTCTCGATCCGGCGCATCACCGATCCGAAGCTGGCCTCGCCTTATGGAGCGCTGGTTTCGCCGGTGGACCGCGACGGGGTGCGCAAGCTCGATGAGCGCACCGTGCGCATCCCGATCCGCGAAGGGCGCGGCTTCGTGGCGCTGCCCGAGACTTGGACCAACTTCGGCGGCATCGTCCCGGTGGACTACGATCCGGTGACCAACCCGGTCGGCGCCGGGCCTTACCGGATCGACAAGTTCGAGCCCGGTCAGCGCGCGACGTTCACGCGCTTCGACAATTACTTCAAGCCGAACCGCCCTTATCCCGATGCGCTCGAGATTCTCGAGTTCAAGGACCAGACCGCCCGCATCGGCGCGCTGCTGGCGGGGCAGATCGACCTTGCCAACGCGATCCTGCCCGAGCAGGCCGGGCTGATCCGCAGCGACCGCCGCGCGCGCATTCTCACCTCGCCGACCAACGGCTGGCAGTCCTTCGACATGAACACGAAGGACGGCCCCTTCGCCGACGTGCGGGTGCGGCAGGCCTTCCGCCTGCTCGTCGACCGCGACGAACTGGTGCGCCGCGCGCTGCAGGGCGAAGGGCGCATCGCCAACGACCTCTACGCGCCGCAGGACCCGACGTTCGACCGGAGCATCGCCCAGCGCCGTCAGGATCTCGATCAGGCGAAAAGCCTGCTGCGGCAGGCCGGGCAGGAGGGGCTCCGCACCGAACTGGTGGTCGGCCCGGCCAACGTCGCCGCCGCGCTGGTGCTGGTCGAGCAGGCGAAACAGGCCGGGGTGGAAGTAAAGCTGCGGCAGGTCGATGCGGCGACGTTCGCGGGACCGGCGCGGCGCGACTGGCAGGTCAGCACCGGCGGGACGCTGGGGGTGCCGTGGCTGTCCACCGCGCTGCATATCGACGCGCCGAGCGCGGTGGCGAACAAGACCAACTTCCACGACCCGCGCTTCACCGCGCTGTTCGATCAGGCGCTGGCCCAGCCCGATCTCGCCGCGCGCTCGGAGCTGGTCCACCGGATGCAGCGCATCCAGCACGACGAGGGCGGCCTGCTGATCTGGGGCTTCGCCAATACGCTCGACGGCGTCGGCCCGCGCGTCGGGGGGATCACGGCGGAGCGCTCGCACTTCCCGACCTGGCGCTTCGACCGGATGTGGGTGTGAGCATAACCGGGCAGCGGCGGGGCAGGGCGCTGGTGAAATCTGCGCACCTGCCTCTCAGCCATAGCTCGAAACGGCGCAAGTGCGCGGTTGGCACGGCCTTTGCTCTCATCGTCGGCATAGTGGAGTTCCAATGACCGACAATATTCACACCATCGGCGAGGCGACGGCGGCAGGGCGGCTGGACCGCATACTGTTCACCCGCTGCCCGGTGCCGACCGCCTCGGGCATCGCCCATTCTCTGGGCTGGCTGGGCGAGGAGTTCGGCCGCGACGGCCTGCGCGTCGAGGCGCTGCAGGACAAGCCCCGCGCCATGCGCGCGCATCACAATGAGCACGACCTTCCCGGCCTGTTCCGCGAGGGCGGCAACATCCCCGCGCTCGCCACCAAGGCGAAGGGCGCGCCGACGCGGGTGATCGGCCTGACCTGGATCGACGAGTGGCAGGCTGTGCTGGTCCGCCCCGAGACCGGCCCGATCGCACCCGCGCAGCTGGGGGCCTGCGCGTGGCGCTGCCCGCCTGGCGCGAGACGCGCGGGTCCAGCATCGCGCGCGGCATGTCGCTGGCGGGGATCAAGGGCGCGCTCGGCATCGCCGGGCTGACGCTGGAGGACGTGACTTTCGTGGACGTGGCGCTGGCTCCGGCCTCCGAGGATTCCGCCTTCAACCTCGACAACATGTGGTCGGGGATCGAGGCGCTGGCGGCAGGCACGGTCGATGCGGTCTACGTCAAGGGCGCATCGGCGGTGGACGCGGCGAAGCGTGCAGGCGTGGTCGTCGGCATCGATCTCGACGGCTATCCCAGCCGCCATACCCGCGTGAACAACGGCACCCCGCGCCCGATCACGGTGAGCCAGGACCTGCTCGACGATCATTTCGACCTCGTCGTGCGCTTCCTTGAACAGACCCTGCGCGCGGCCGACTGGGCGGTGCACAACCTGCCCGCCGTGCGTGCAATCCTGCAGACGGAAACCCATGCCGGTGCGGCCGGGGTGGAGGCGGCGTACCGCAACAACTTCCACCGCTCGCTCCATCCCGACTTGTCCGACGAGCGCATCGCGCTGCTCAGGCGGCAGGCCAATTTCCTGTGGCTCCACGGCTTCCTCGAGCACGACGTCGATGTCGACGCCTGGATCGATCCCCGCCCGCTGGCAGCCGCCATCGAACGTCGTGCGCAGAACCGCGCCGCCTGAATCACCCGCCTAATGAACTGAGGAGAACGACCATGGCTACCGCAGTCCAGACATCCGAGCTGAATTCCACCGTCCTCGACTTCGCGAACGACGTCGTGCGCCAGTCCGCCGAAATCTTCCGCGCCTACCGCGAGACCGGCACCATCACCGCCAACGGCACCGTCGGCTTCATCGAGCGCGTGCCCGGCGAGGACAAGATCGTCTCGGTCAATCTGCCGCACCCCTTCGACCGCAGCACCTACAGCAACGAGCCGCTGAACTTCACTGTCACCGGGCTGGACGGCACCGCCTTCAAGGGCCGGGCGAACGGGCGCTACCTCAAGGTGTTCAACGCCAATCCCACCGTCACCTCGCTCAGCCACGTCCACTCGCCCAACCTCGGCGCCTGGGCGCAGACGCACCGCACGCTGCCGATCAGCTACGTCCCCGTACAGCGCTTCCACCTCGCCCGCGAACTGCCGGTTTACATCGACCGCCGCCAGGACGAGGCCGAGTTCATCAACGAGAAGCTGGCCGAGAATCCCTTCACCCCGGCGATCATCGAGGCCAACGGCGGCGCCACCGTCTGGGGCTGGAAGGGCCTGCGCGACCTCGCCGAATTCATCCTGCTGCTGGAGGAAGGCGCCGACATCCAGATCAAGGCGCAGGCGCTCGGCGGCTCGCGCACCTATGGCCCCGGCGTCCTTCGCCAGCAGTGGAAGATGAGCAAGCGCTACGAAGAAGCGCTCGGCCTCGGCCTGCTGCCCGTCACCGACGTCGACTAACGCGGGAGCACGAACCCATGACCCGTCCCGTGAAGCTGCTGTGGTATCTGACCGCGCCTGACGGCCCTTATCCCTGGGCGCCGGAAGGGCGCTGGCAGACCGGCTTCGACCACCTCGAACAGCTTGCCCGCACCATCGACAAGCTGGGCTTCTACGGGGCGCTGCTGGGGTCGAGCGCATACGAGAGCCTCGCCGTCGCCGCCGCGATGATCCCGGCGACCGAGCGGATGAAATTCCTCGTCGCGCAGCACCCCGGCGAGCTTTCGCCGGCGGTGCTGGCGAAGTACGCGCAGACGTTCGACCATTTCTCGAACGGGCGGCTGCTGTTCAACGTGGTCAACGGCAACGATGCCGGCCTTGCGGCGCTGGGCGTGCATTACCCGCATGACGAGCGCTACGATTTCAGCTTCGAATACTGGGACGCCTTCCGCAAGGTCTACGGCGGCGACCGTAGCGGCTACGAAGGCGACTTCGTGAAGCTGGCGCCGCGCGGCGAGGGCGGCGCCCCCATGAGCGTATGGTCCGGGCCTTATCAGCCGGGCGGCGTTCCCTTGTGGGGCGCGGGCACTTCGGGGCCGGGCGTGGCGCATTCGGTGAAGCTGCTCGACGTCTATCTCAGCTTCGCCAACACTCCGCCGCTGCTGGGCGACAAGTTCCGCCGCGTCGGCGCGGAGGCGGCGAAGATCGGCCGCACGCTGGAATACGGCACCCGCCTGCAGGTCATCGTGCGCGAGACCGAGGAGGAAGCCTGGGCCTATGCCGACTGGCTGCTCGAACGTTCCTCGGTGGAACACGCCGAGCGCTCGATCCGGATGCGCCTGCCGCCCGGCGAGACGATCGAGAGCTATCGCAGCCCGGACCCGCAGATCCAGCGCAACATCGACACCGTCAAGTCCGGCCGCCTGCCCAGCGCGCGCGACCTTGAGGTCTATCCCAACGTCTGGGTCGGCCCGGCGTGGTTCGGCTTCGACATCATGGGGCCGTCAGCAGGCACCACGCTGGTCGGTTCGGCGCAGAATGTCGCCGCGCGCATCCGCGAATATGCGGAGCAGGGTGTGGGCGCCTTCATCCTGTCGGGCTTCCCGCTGATCTCCGAAGCGCACCGCGTAGCCGAACTGCTGTTCCCGCTGCTCGACCTCGACCACGGTTTCGACGTGCCCTCGCTGCGGGTGGGCGAGGCCCGCAAGGCGCCCGTGCGAGAGCCGGAGCGCGCGCTGGCCTGACGACCCACCTCGTCATTGCGAGCGAAGCGAAGCAATCCAGCGCGGTGCGGCGCCGCTCTGGCCACTATGCTCTGGATCGCCGCGGACCTGCGGTCCTCGCGATGACGAAACAGCTCCAATCTGCAACGGCAAGGATGCAAGATGGCGACGATCTATTCCGAGCAGAAACCCCCGGCGGCCAGCCCTCCGTGGGCCGACGAGAACGCGGCAGACGAGGGCGCACGGTCCGAACGCACGCGCCTGAGGCTGCCCGCTTGGCTGCCGTGGCTCGGCGGGCGCGTGCTGTCGGGGCTGGCGACGGCGTTCGTCATCTCGATCCTGGTCTTCGCCGCGACGCAGGCGCTGCCGTCCGATCCGGCGCGGGTGATCCTCGGCCCCGACGCGACCGAGGCGAGCATCCGTACGCTGCAGGCGCAACTGGGGCTCGATCAGCCGATCCTGGTCCAGTACGCGAAGTGGGCCGGACGCGCGCTGACCGGTGAGTTCGGCGTCTCGCTCGATTCCAGCGTTCCGGCCGGGCAGATCGTGGCGGATCGCTTCGGCAACTCGGCGGCGCTGATGGCGGTGGTGCTCGCGATCGCGGTGCCGCTGGCCTTCCTCGGCGGCGTGGCGCTGGCGATCCGTCGTGACAGCCGGGCCGACAACTGGGCGATGAACGCCATCATCCTGTTCAAGGCGCTCCCCGCCTTCGTGCTCGCGATCGGGCTGATCCTGCTGCTTTCGACCACGGTGTTTCCGATTCTGCCGGCGGTCTCGCTGCTCGATCCCGAAGTCTCGCCGCTGCTCCAGCCGGTCTATCTGGTGCTGCCCGCGCTGACCCTGATCCTTACCGTGGCGCCGTTCCTGCTGCGTCTGGTGCGCTCGGCGATGATCGAGACGCTGGAGGCGGACTATGTCGCCGCCGCGCGCCTTCGCGGCATCCCGGAGCGCCGGATCGTCTGGGCGCATGCCGTGCCCAATGCGCTGGTGCCGGTGATCCAGGGCATCGCGCTCACCAGCCGCCTGCTGCTGGGCGGCGGGCTGATCGTCGAGGTGGTGTTCAGCTACCCCGGCATCGGCAATGCGCTGAACGCCGCGATCGAGGTGCGCGACGTGCCGGTGATCCAGGCGATCACCCTGACGATGGCGGTGGGCGTGGTGCTCATCAACCTGCTCGCCGACGTGGCGACGGTGCTGGTGACGCCGAAGCTGCGCACCTCCTCGCGCCCCCGGCTGCGCAACGGCACGCGCGCCAAACTCAAGCTGAAGGCAGGCGGAGTATGACCACGAAACTGTCCGCATTGCGCCGCGATCCGCAGGCGCGCCTCGGCCTCGTCTTCGCCGGGAGCGTGCTGGCGATGGCTCTGCTCGGCCCCGCGATAGCGCCGCAATCGCCGCTGGCGCTGGTCGGGCCGACGTATGGGCTGCCGGGTGATCCGGGCGCCCTGCTGGGCTACGACTACCTCGGCCGCGACGTGCTTTCGCGGTTGCTGGCGGGCGGCCGCTCGGTGCTGTGGATGAGCTTCGCGGCCAGCGCCATCGCGCTGGCGCTGGGGGCGGTGATCGGCATCGCGGCGGGACTGTCGAAGCGCTGGATCGACCACGCGGTCGTCTGGGGCACCGACGTGCTGCTGGCCTTTCCGGACCTGATCCTGGTGCTGCTGGTCGTCTCGATGCTGGGGCGCGAGCCCTGGCTCATCGTGCTGACCGTGGCGGTATCCTTCGTGCCCGGCGTGATCCGGCTGGCGCGCGGCGTGACGCTGGGCGTCGTCTCGCAGGAATACGTCGAGGCGGCGCGGCTGATGGGCTATCCGTGGTGGCGCGTGGTGCTGCTGGAGATCCTGCCCAACATCGCGACGCCGCTGCTGGTCCATCTGGGCATCATGCTGACCTGGGCGGTCGGCGTGCTCTCGGGCCTCAGTTTCCTCGGCTACGGCGTGGCGCCGCCCGCCGCCGACTGGGGGCTGATGATAAACGAGAACCGCGCGGGCCTGATGATCCAGCCCTGGGCCGTACTCGCCCCGGTGGCGATGATCGGCCTGTTCGCTCTGGGCACCAACCTGCTGGCCGAGAGCATCTCGCGCGCGGGTTCCCGCATCGGCGTGCGGCGCGGCGTCAAGTCACGGGCGCGCACGCAGATGCGCGGCAAGAAGCGCCGCCAGCGGGAGAATCAGGCATGAGCGTCGTCCCCTTCGTCAACGCCCTGCTGCAGGTGCGCGACCTTTCCGTCGCGATCGAGGACGGGCCAGAGATCGTCGGCGAAGTCAGTTTCTCGGTGCTGCCCGGCGAGATCGTCGGCGTGGTGGGCGAGAGCGGCTGCGGCAAGACCAGCATCGCCACCGCGCTGCTCGGCGACAGCCGCGCCGGGGCGGTGATCTCCGGCGGATCGGTGTTCCTCGACGGGCGCGACATCCTCGCGCTGACCGAGGCAGAGCGGCAGAAAGTGCGCGGCGCGGTGATTTCCCACGTCGCGCAGGATCCGGCGCTTGCGCTCAACCCGATGCGGCGGATCGGCTCGCTGCTGGCCGAAGTGCTGCGCGTCCACCTGCCCGATCTGGGCAAGCCCGCCCGCGAAGCCCGCATCGCCGAGGCGGCCGCCGATGTCGGCCTGCCTGCGACGCGCGAATTCCTGCGCCGCTTTCCGCACCAGCTCTCGGGCGGCCAGCAGCAGCGCGTGCTCCTCGCCCTTGCGGTGCTGCTGCGTCCGCGCCTGATCGTGCTCGACGAGCCGACCACCGCGCTGGACGTGACCACGCAGGCGCGGGTGCTGGCGACCTTGCGCGACTTGTGCCGGACACGCGGCATCGGCGCGGTCTATGTCTCGCACGATCTGGCGGTGGTGCGCGAACTCGTCGACCGGGTGGTGGTGCTCTATGCCGGGCACATCGTCGAAAGCGGCGGGCGCGACCAGATCTTCGAAAGCCCCGCGCATCCCTACACGCGCGGCCTGCTCGATGCCGTGCCTGACATCGCCGGGCGCCACGCGGTTCGGCCCATCCGCGGCCATGCACCCGCCTTGCAGGACCGTCCGGACGGCTGCCGCTTCGCGCCGCGCTGCGCACTCGCCAGCGCCAGTTGTGCGCAGCGGCCCGGCCTGCGGGAAACGGGGCGCGACTTCGGCGACCGGCGCCTCGTTGCCTGCCATCATCCGATCCGGGACCGCCGCGACGACACACCGATCGCCTCGCGCCTCATCTCTGCCGCCGCCGTGCAGCCGCTTGCCGTGCTGGAGGGGTCTCGGCCAGCTACGGCGACAGTCAGGTGCTGTTCGACGTCGGGCTCGAACTGCCCAAGGGCTACTGCACCGCGCTGGTGGGCGAGAGCGGATCGGGCAAGACCACCTTCAGCCGCGCGCTGGTGGGCGCGGTGGAGGACGTGGAGGGCACGTTCGACTACGATGGCCGCCGCGTCCGGCTGTCGGGAGAGCGCGACATCGATCTGCGGCGGCGCATCCAGTACATCTTCCAGAACCCGTTCCGTGCGCTCAATCCCCGCCAGACGGTGGGGCAGATCCTGCGCACGGCGGCGCTGCATTTCTTCCCGATCCGCTCCGCCGATGCCGACAGGGAAGTCGCCGAGGTGCTGGAGCGGGTCGCGCTCGCGCCCGAACTGGCGCGGCGCTATCCGCGAGACTTGTCGGGCGGCGAACGCCAGCGCGTCGCCATCGCCCGCGCGCTCATCTGCAAGCCCGAACTGCTGATCTGCGACGAGATCACCTCGGCGCTCGACGTGTCGGTGCAGGCGGCGATCATCGACCTGCTCAGGCAGCTCCAGCGCGAGATCCGGGCTGACGATCCTGTTCGTCACGCATGACCTCGGCGTCGTGCGCGCGGTGGCGGATTTCGTGGCAGTGCTGCAGCATGGACGGATCGTCGAGCACGGCCCGGCCGATCGCCTGCTCGACCGTCCCGAACATCCCTACACCCGGGCGCCGATAGCGGATTCGCCGCGTCTGCGCGCTACCGCCGGGTGAGTTTGCGGCGCGCTTCAAAGCGCCGGGGATTTTACTCCGTTCGTCATTGCGAGCGCAGCGAAGCAATCCAGGGCAGTTTTGCGCCGCCCTGGATTGCTTCGCTGCGCTCGCAATGACGAAAACCATCGCGGCTAAAGGTCAGCTTCGCCGCCGCGAAGGATTCCCAACTGCATTGGTAGACAAATGGTGGTACAGTCGTTTTCGATAAGAGGAAGCGGACCACCGCACCGGCTGCAGGGCGCACCGGAATCATCCGGGGCGAATAAGGCACGGGGGCTTCACATGCGCGACACCATCCTGAAATTCGAGGTTTCGGCCCTGGCGATCCGGGCTCGGACTTTCATCTTCTCCGACCCGCGATCGAAGGCGCTGCTGCCGCTGATCGCGCGCACCGCGCCCAGCGACGCGACGGTGATGATTACCGGCGAGACCGGCACCGGCAAGGAACTGGTGGCGCGCTACGTCCATCAGCAGAGCGGCCGGGCGGACCGTCCGTTCGTGGCGGTCAACTGCGGCGCCTTTTCCGAGACGCTGGCGGAGAGCGAACTGTTCGGCCACGAGCGCGGCTCCTTCACCGGCGCCACCAACGCCCGCGAAGGCTGGTTCGAGGCGGCCAACGGCGGCACCCTGTTCCTCGACGAAGTGGGGGACCTGCCGCATTCGCTGCAGGTGAAGCTGCTGCGCGTGCTGCAGGAACGCGAGGTGGTGCGCATCGGCGCGCGGCGGCCGGTCAGCCTCGACTTCCGCCTGATCGCGGCGACCAACGTGGACTTGCGCGCGGCGGTCGAGGCGGGGAAGTTCCGCGAGGACCTGTTCTACCGCCTCGGCGTGGTCACCCTGCCGCTGCTGCCATTGCGCGAGCGACCGGCGGACATCCTCCCGCTCGCGCGGCATTTCCTTGGCGTCTACGGCGAGAAATCGGGCGCGTCGGCGATCTCGCTCAGCCCGGATGCCGAGGACGCGGTGTTCCACCATGCCTGGCCGGGCAATATCCGCGAGCTTGAGAACGTGATCCAGCGCGCCACGCTGGTGGCGCCGGGCAAGTTCATCGAGCCCGAGCATCTCGGTCTCGCAGCGGCTGTTCCGGGCGCGCGGACGGCGGGTCCGGCGCCCGTCGCGGATGCGCAAGGTCTCGATGATATTCGCTCGGCGCTGTCCAGGCTGATCTCGTTCGGAGAGCCGCAGTTGCTGGATCGCCTGATCGATCTGGCGGTGCGCGAGGCTTATGCGCTCTCCAACGAGAACCAGGTCCGCACCGCGCAGGCGCTGGGCGTGACCCGCAACGTGATCCGGACTTATCTCAAGAACGCGGGACTGATCGGGGACTGATGCCGCCCACCGTCTCGTCATTGCGAGCGTAGCGAAGCAATCCAGGGCCACGTAAACCGCCCTGGATTGCTTCGCTACGCTCGCAATGACGAGGATGGTGGGGTTACCGTCGGGGGTGTGTCAGCGGGCGGCGCGCAAGCTGCGGGATCGCTTTTACACACCGCCCGCCCTTTCACGCCGTCACGGCAGCCCGCTCACCCAGGCGGGCATAGGCGGCTTCCAGCGGGCGGCGGTCCACCCAGTCGGCCAGATCGAAGTCGCGGTCGAGCAGGTTGTGCACGAACATGAACCGCTTCTGCTGCTCGAACAGCGCGAGCCGTTCGTCCGAGAGGTCCGGGTGGAGATCGGCCAGCGTCTCGTCGCTGTAGGCGCGCGCCACGCCCTCGGCCCCGGCGCGGGTTTCGCCCTGCAGCACCTCGCGCACCTTCGACTGGTTCGTCTTCGCCCATTCGGCCGCCGCCAGCGTGCGCTCCAGGAAGCGGACGACGAGGTCGAAGTGATTGTCGATCAGATCCTGATGCACCGTGATCGGGCGCGGCGTGCCGTTGTTCACGCGCCAGCGCCGGTCGGGCAGGGCGTCGAGGTCGATGCCGACTTCGACGCCGAGGCGCTGCGCGGCGTCGATCGCCGAGGCCCCCTTGACGTAGGCGGCATCGACCCGGCCGTCGACGAGGTCGGGCAGCCCGGTCCACAGCGACTGGAGCTGCGCGCGCGGATCGCCCTCTTCGCGCGGGCGCTGGCCGACTTCCACGAACGTCACGTCGTCGAAGGTCAGCCCGGCATAGGCGAGCGCGCCCTTGATGCCGTGCTGGCTCATCCCGCGCGCGATGCTGGAGCCGCGCACATGCGCGGCGTCGGGCTTTTCGGACCAGCCCGGCAAGGCGATGCGCTTGCCCTTGAGGTGCTCCGGCCGGGTGATGCCCGAACCGGGGCGCACGAGGATCGCCTGCGCCTCGTCGATCCAGGTCAGGCCGATCAACCGGCTCGGCGCGCCCTGCGCCCGTGCGGCGATGGCGAGCAGGTTGCCGCCCTCGCGGATCAGCGAGGGCAGCTGGTGGTCGTAGTGGTGGCGGCCTAGATCCCGGTTGTCCTGCAGGGTGGCGACCTTGATGCCGTCGGGCGCGAATTCCTCGTCCAGCCAGCCCAGCTTGTAGGCAAGGCCGGTCGCGGTGGGCACAGGGCAGCGGGTGAACCAGATCGTGTCTATGGTATCGGTCATTGGAAAGTCTCCTGCGTTTACCAGCGGTAGGAAAGGGTGGCGGAGTAGAAGCCGCCGAGCGGATTGACGGGGCTGTCCTGCACGTAGGCGACCGAGGAGAACGGCCAGCGCGAGGTGGCGTTCTTCGGCACTTGCGCGGGCCTGGTGTCGAACAGGTTGTTGACGTTGAAGCGCAGGCCGAGCCGTTCGGTGAATTCGTAGCCCGCTTCGAGGTCGGCGATGAAGATCCTGCCGACATCGACCAGTTCGATGGTGTTCGGTCCGCTCGCATGCGTGAGCGTGTAGGATCGGTTGATCTTGCCGTAGTACGTCCCGCGCAGGCCCAGCGAGAACGGGCCGGATTCCCAGTTCACCGAAGCGATGCCCTTGAGGCGCGGGGCGCGGTAGAGCACTTGCGCCTGCGTGCTGGTGGAGATCATCACGATGTTGAACTGCTGCAGCACCGCCGGGCTCTCGGCCACGTTCAGGAACTTCGTCTTGTTGTAGTTGCCCGCAAGGCTCCAGCGCAGCGCGCCGGGGCCGACGTCGAACTTTCCGTCGAGCACCACGTCGACGCCGCGCGTGCGCGTAGTGCCGGCGTTGACGAGGTACGAGATGCTGTCGTCCGGGCCGAAGGTGGGTGAGGCGGCCTGTACCAGCACGCCCGAGCCGGGATGGGTGGATTCGCGAAACGCGCCGATCTGAGAGATACGGTCGCGCACGCGCACCTGATAGGCATCGACCGAGAGGTTCACGCCGCTCACCGGCTGCACCACGAAGCCCGCGCTGAAGTTGGTCGAACGTTCGGGCTTGAGCGGTTTCGCGCCCAGCGCCTGCGCCTCGGGCGAGTTGACCGCGAGGATGTGGTTGGTCTGGTTCACCGTCACCCCGGTCTGGCGGAAGGTCAGCGCGGCCAGCGCCGGGGCCTGGAAGCCGGTGCTGGCAGTGCCGCGCAGCGCGAATCCGGGGGCGATCTCGTAACGGCCGGAGATGCGCCCGGTGACGACGTCGCCCGCGCCCTGATACCGCTCGTAGCGGGCGGCGAGGTCGAGCGTCACCGCCGTGCCGGGCCGCAGCGAAAGCCCGGCGTAGAGCGCGTAGGAATTGCGGTCGTCGCTCGCCGCGTCTTCCGGGCGGACGCCGGTGTCGGCCTGCGATCCGGCGTCGGAGAGCGAGATCGGCTTACCCGCGTTCGGCCCGTCGAGGATGGGCTGGCCGCCGTAGCCCCACGACTGTTCGTCACCCTCGGTGCGGCGGTAGGTTTCGCGGCGGAACTCCGCGCCGAAAGACCAGTCGGTCCCGAAGCCCAGCAGTCCGTCCTCGGTGCTCCTGCGGATGTCGAGGTTGGAGGTCCAGGCGGTGTAGCGGTAATTGCCCAGGAAGAAGTCGGTCTGGCTCTGGAGCCCGTAGCTGGGGCTGATGGAATCATAGACGTAGGTGTCGATGTCGTCCTGTCCGTAGCCGCTGGACAAGTCCCAGTTCCAGCCCTCGCCGATCTCGCCGCGCAGGCCGAGCAGGGCGGAGAAGTTGTTCTCGACGATGCCGCTGTAGGGGGTGAACCCGTCGGGCCAGATCGCGCGCACGTTCTGGTCGCGCGAGGGGAAGCGGAAATGCTGCGGCGAGCGGCCCTTGCGCCACGAATAGTCGCCGAAGCCGTAAAGCTCCAGACCGTCGCCCAGCGGCACGCCGAGGTCGGCCGTGAACGAGGCGACCTGCGCGCGCGGCACGCCGCCTGCCGCGCCGAAGATCTTGTGGCGATCCACCGTCGCCTCGCGCGGGTCGGGCGTCGCTCCGGCGGGGAGCGTGGGGGCGGTGGAGGCGTTGCCCGCAGGCAGCACCGGGTTGCCGCTCGCGTCGCGCGGGAAGTAGAAGAGGATATTGTCGGGGACGTCGCCGTCGCCGAACAGCGCCTTCTGGTCGACGTACTGGCCCGAGACGTAGAGATGCCCGCCGTCGCCGATCCCGAGGCCCGCGCCCGCGTTGTACTGCTGCAGCCAGCCGCCGCCCTGATAATACTGCCCGGCCCGCGCGCTGACTTCGCCGCCTTCGGAGGACTTGCGGGTGATGACGTTGATGACCCCCGCGATCGCATCCGAGCCGTAGATCGCCGAGGCACCATCGCGCAGGACTTCGACCCGCTCGATGGTGCCCAGCGGGATCAGGCCGAGGTCCACCGCCGCCACGCCCACGTCATTGACGCCGAGGCGCGCGGTGACGTGGCGGCGCTTGCCGTTGACGAGGACCAGCGTGTGCCCGCTGCTCAGCCCGCGCAGCTGTCCGGCGCGGATGAAGGTGTTGATGCCGTAGCTGGGCATGTTGGGCACGTTGAACGAGGGGAGGGTGTCGTTCAGCGTCTGCAGCAGGCTGGCCTGGTTGGCTTGCTGTAGCGTCCTGGCGGGAAGGACGTCGATCGGTGTCGGGCTGTTCTCGACCGTGCGCCCGGCGCTGCGCGCGCCGGTGACGACGATGTTGTCCGCTGCCTCCGCTTCCGTGGCCGCGTCCGCCAGCGCTGCCGCTTCGGCCCGGGCGATGCCGGGGGAAAGCAGGGCGACGGCGGCGGCCCCCTGTGCGAGATAAGTCCTGAATGTCATGTGTCGTCGCTCCGAAACCGTTTGTCGCTATTCGTTTCGGCGGTCCGCCCCGGCATTGCCGTGCGCGGTTTGCCCCCGCAGGAGCATGGTTTGCAAAGACCGGGCCAAATGACGTTTCGATGAGATTTCGGGGCCTTTGTTGCACTCTGGAAATATAACTGCGCTGCGATCAGCAGGTGATGCTGGTTTGTCAGCAGAGTATTCAGAGTGCAGTCGGCTTATTTACTGACGTCATTGCGAGCGTAGCGAAGCAATCCAGGGCGCCGCTGAACTGCCCTGGATTGCTTCGCTACGCTCGCAATGACGATGTGGTGGGAAGTATCAGGCGGCCCCGCCGATCTCGACCAGACGCTCTACCGTGACTTCGGGCAGGGCACCGCTCTGGCGTTCGTAGGCTTCGTAAAGCGCAGCATAAGCGCCGCCGAGTGCGGTCAGTTCGCCGTGGCTGCCGAGTTCGATCACCTGCCCCTCGCGGATAACCGCGATCCGGTCGGCGTCGCGGATGGTGGCGAGGCGGTGGGCGATGATGATCGCGGTGCGCCCTTCACACAGTCGCCGCAGCGCGCGCTGGATCATCCGCTCGGTATGGACGTCGACTGCTGACGTGGCTTCGTCCAGCACCAGCACCGCCGGGTCGGTGAGGTAGGCGCGCACGAGGCACACGAGCTGGCGCTGCCCGTGGCTGAGGTTCGCGCCCAGCGGCCCGACCTGTGTGTGATAGCCTTGCGAGAGGCGCCCCAGCACTTCGTCGGCATCGAGCGCGCGGGCGGCCTCGATCAGTTCCTCGTCGCCGGCTTCGGGGCGGGCCTGCCGCAAGTTGTCGAGCACCGAGCCGCTGAACAGCACGTTGTCCTGCAGCACCACGCCAACCTGCCGCCGCAGGTCCGACTGGCGCATATGCTTGACGTCGATCCCGTCGATCAGCACGGCACCGCTCTGTGCCTCATAGAAGCGGGTGAGCAGCTGGACCAGCGTGGACTTGCCGTGCCCGGTGGCGCCCACCACCGCGACGACTTCGCCCGCATGGATGTGCAGCGAAAGGTCGTGCAGCACTTGCGGCAGCACGCCGGGCGCATAGGAGAAGCCGACCGACCGGAACTCCACCTCGCCGCGCAGCGCGAAGACGGGCACCGGCTCCTCGGCGTCGAGGATCTCCGGTCTGGTATCCAGCAGCAGGAACACCCGCTGGGCCGAGGCGGAGCCGGAGGCGTAGCGTTCGAACAGGTCGTTGAAATCCTGCAGCGGGCCGAGGAAGAGCATGACGTAGAACAGGCTCTGCGCTAGTTCGCCCAAGGTCAGCTGGCCTTGCGCAAGGCCATAGCTGCCGACCAGCAGGATCATCGCCATGCCCGCCGCGTTGAGCAGGCCGCTGAGCGGCGCGAACCAGCCCGAGCGCATGTTGCCGCGCACCAGCGCCCCGTCGAAGTCCTTGAGGAGTACACGGTAGCGCGCCCGGTTGGGCTCCTCGCGCACCAGTTGCTGGATCATCCGCACGCCCGACACCGTCTCGACGAGGTGCGAAGTGAAGCGGCTGCGGTTCTCGGCGACGACGGCCCAGCTTTTCTGCGACACCCGCTTGAACAGCCAGGTTCCGAGGATCAGGAACGGCACCACGGTGGCGAGCGCGCCGAGCAGCAGCGGCGAGAGCAGCCACAGCATCACCGCCGCCCCGGCGAAGCGCAGCACGGCCGAGAGGATGTCCGGCGGGCCTTGCACCAACAGCGCCTCCAGCGCATCGACGTCACGGTCGGCGCGGGAAAGGATGCGGCCCGCTTTGGTGCGATCGAAGTAGCCGACGCTGAGCGCCTGGATGTGTTCGAAGATGCGGATGCGCAGGTCGTTCAGCACGCGCAGTGCGGCGGCGCCCGCCAGATAGCTGGAGACGCCTGCGAACAGGAACCGCGCCAGCCAGGTCACGGCAAGGCCGAGGCCCAGCCAGGCCAGCAGCCGCTCGTCCAGCGTCCACCCGGCCGCGCCCTTGACCAGTCCGTGATCGAGCAACTGGCCGATGAACCATGGCCGGACGAAGACGATGCCGACCAGCAGCGTCTCCAGCGCGATGACCGCCGCCACCTGCCCGCGCACCGGGCCGAGCAGGGGCAGCAGGCGGCGGAACATGCTGCGGTCCAGCGCATGACGCGCCAGCATTTCCTCGATCTCGATGTCGCTGAGGACGCGCTTGTTGTCAGGCTGCGGCACGGTCGATTCCCAGAAGGTCGCGGTAAAGCGGATCGAGCAGGAGGTCCTCGTGCGCGCCGCTGGCGACGATGCGCCCCGCGCCGAGCACGAGGGTGCGGTCGGCAAGCAGCACGGACGAGAGCTTGCTGGTGATGAGCAGTACCGTCATGCGCCCGCCGTGCTGCGAGCGCAGGCCCCGGATGTTGCGCAGCACGGTGCGTTCGGTAACGGCGTCGAGCGCGCTGGTGGCATCGTCGAGGACGAGGATGTCGGGCGCGGCCAGCAGCGCGCGGGCAAGGCACAGGCGCTGGCGCTGGCCGCCGGAAAGAGTGACGCCCCGGTCCCCGATACGGGTTTCGAGGCCGTCGGGCAGGCGGGCCAGAACTTCCTCCGCCCCGGCTAGGCGCAATGCCTCGACCAGCGCGGCCTCGTCCGCATCGGGCGCGGCGGCGCGCAAGTTGGCGGCCAGCGTGTCGGAAAACAGGAAGATGTCCTGCGGCACGACATGGACGCGGCGGCGCAGTTCGCCGAGGCGCAGGCCGCGTACGTCGTGCCAGCCAGCCGCGTCGGAGCCGACCGCCACCGACCCGCCATCGACGTCGGCAAGGCGCGGCAGGAGCGAGGCGAGCGAGCTTTTGCCCGACCCTGTCGCACCCACCAGCGCGACGATGCCGCCGGGCTCGACGGTCAGGTTGCAGGCGTCCAGCACCAGCGTCTGCCCGCCCGGCGCGAGCAGGCGCACGGCATCGAGCCGCAGGCCGAGCGCGCCTGTGGGGAGGGCGCCGGTGCCCGAATGAATCTCGGGCTGTTCGTCCAGCAAGTCCCAGATGCGCGCGGCCGAGGCGCGGGCATCGGCGAAGATGCGCATCACGCGGCCCACCGTCTCGACACGGAACACCAGCGTCGTCGCGATCAGCAGGGCGGAGACCAGTTCGCCCACGCCCAGCTTTCCGGCGACGACGAGGTGCGCGCCGTAGACCATGATCCACACATGGCCGAGCGCCACCACCGCCTGCGGTATGGGAATGCGCGAACTGCACCAGGCCAGCGCATGGCGCGACTGGTCGAGGAAGAAGCCGACGTGGCCCCGGAACTTGCGGATGCGGCCCTGTTCCAGCCGGAACGACTTGATGACGCGCACGCCGCCGATGCCCTCGGCCAGATCCTGATTGACCTGATCGTAGGCGTCGCTGACGTTGCGGTCGAGCACCACCAGCGTGTTGGTCTGGCGTACGAAGATCCAGAAGCCCAGCAGCGTCAGCGCGAACGGCACCGCGCCCAGCGCCCGGTCGTACCAGAACAGCAGCCCCATCGCGGCGGTGACGACCAGCGCCGTCTCCACCGTCTGGCGCCAGAACGCGACGAGGGCATCGCGCAGCTTGTCGGCATCGCGGGTGGTGCGGGTTATCATCTCGCCCATGCCGTGCTGCCAGTGGTAGCCCAGATGCAGCGCCTGCACCTTGACGAGGATCTTCTCGCGCAGGGTCGAGAGCAGCGACTGGCTGGCCCGAATGCTGCACAGGCCCGAGAAGTACTGCAGCACGCCCCGCGTCGCGGCGAGGCTGACGAGCAGGATCGCCCAGTGCCCGGCGACGGTGAGGTCGATCGTGCCGTCGGCGAGGCGAGTAGCCGCCTTGCCCGAGTTCACCGCATCGAGCGCACGCCCGACCAGCCATTGTTGCAGGGCAAGGCTGAGGTGCACCACTGTGAACAGCGCGAAGGTCACGCTGAACAGCACCGGGATCGTGCGGTAGAGCGCAAGGCTGCGCAGCAGGGGATAGGCCTTGAGAGGCGAAGGGCGCTGTGCGCTCGCAGCGAGGGAAGCGTCGGTCATAAGCGCGCGGTCAGGCCTCGGCGGGGCGGCGGATCGCGGCTGCCGAGTATTCGTGCGGCGGCGTGCCGTTGAGGTAGTAGTCGCCTACGTGATGCAGGCGCCAGCGGATCGGATCATGCGTGGTGTGGACGCGAACGTCGGCCCAGAAGCGGTCGAGGTTGAACTTGCGGTACGAGGAACTGGCCCCCAGCAGCGAGAACATGTCGCTGGAGATCAGCAGCGCCGCCTCGTCGGTCTTCACGCGCGCGGCGGCGACGGCGAGGATGAGTTCGTCGTCGAGGTCGCTCGGGCGCCCTTTCGCGTTGTATGCATCGTAGAGTTCGGCCGCATCGCGCAGCAGCGATTCCGCCACGCGCAGCGCCACCGCATAGTCGCCGATGGCGGCGGCTTCGTGCGCGGCGGCGATGGCGTCGGCTTCGTCGGCGAAGCGCGGGGCGGGAAGCGGCTCGCGGTCGAGCAGTTCGGTGGCGGGCTCTATGCTCACAGCGCGTTCTCCTTGGTTGCGGCGTTCGTCGCGATGGCGATCTCTTGCTGGCGCAGCCTTGCCGCGCGGCCGTATTCGTCGGGCGGGACGCCGTTCAGGTAGTAGTTGCCGATGTGATAGATCCGCCAGCGGATCGGATCGTGCGTGGTGTGGACGCGGGCATCGGCCCAGTACCGCTGCAGGTTCCAGCGATCGAGCGTGGAGTTGGCCCCCGTCAGCGCGAACAGGTCACTGCCGATGAAGATCGAGGCTTCGTCCGACTGCGCGCGCGCGGTGGCGGTGGCGAGGATCAGTTCGTCCTCCAGCGCGCGATTGCCGGGATCGGCCTTGAACCGGTCGAAGGTGCGAGCCGCATACCGCAGCGCCGATTCCGCCGCGCGCACGGCGACGGCATATTCGCCGATCCGCTTGATCGTGTGCTGCTCGTCGGCGGCGCGGGCCAGACCGGATTCGGGCCAGGCCCGCATATTGTCGCGGATGTAGGCGGTCGCCGCTTCGAGCGCGCCGCGCGCGATGCCGGTGTCGATCGCGGCGTGGAGGATCTGCGGCCAGGTCAGGCCGGTGCGCGGCATGAAGTCCGGCGCGCCGCCGCCCACCTGAGCCTTGGGGGCGAAGCGGGGATCGACCTCGATGTTGTCGAAGCGGACGCTGCCGCTGACCGAATGCTGCTGGCCAAAGGCATGCCAGTCGTCCTCCAGCGTCAGCCCCGGCGCATCGCGGTGAAGCAGCACGCCGACCGGGCCTTGGTCGCTGGTGGCGGAGATCGAGATCCACTCGGCGAGGTAACACCCGGTGGCGAAGGTCTTGCGGCCGTTGAGACGCCAGATGCCCTGTTCGTCCAGCGTCAGCCGGGTGCCACCGCCCTTGCCCTTGCCTTTCCCTTCGGCCAGCGCGTTGCCGAAGCGCTTGCCGGCGAAGATGTCCGCCACCAGCCGGGCGCGGAACGCATCGTCGGGGCGCGAGAAAACGCCGCGGATCATCACGTTGTGGATCTGCAGGATCTGCCCGACCCCGCCGTCCGCCGCCGAGATGATCCGCACCGTCTCCACCACCGTCTCGATCGAGGCGCCGAGGCCGCCGAACTCGCGGGGTACGTAGATGCTGGTTACGCCCGAGGCGGAGAGGATCTCTGCGGCCTCATGCGGCACCTTGTCGTTCAGCGAGGCATCGCGGGCGAGCAGGGCGATCTTCGCTGCGGCGGCGTGCGCGGCGGCGATGGCTTCGGCCTCGGAGGCGAGCCGGGGGGCTTCGTGGTCATCCCTTGAGGCTCCGGTCAGGCGGTCTGGAGGGCGGGAGCGCCGGTCTTCGCAGCCGTTTCCTCGCGGCGGCGCACTTCCTCGCGCACGGCGGGGATGATGTAGCGGCCGTAGTCCACGGCGTCGTAGATCGGCTCGTAGCCGCGATTGAGGAAAGTGGTGACGCCGATGTCGTAGTAGTCGAGCAGCGCCTCCACGATCTGGTCGGGGGTGCCGACGAGCGAGGTGGAATCGTGCGTCGCGCCAACGGCGGTGGCGGTGCCGAACCAGAGGTACTTGTCATGGCGATCGCCGCGTTCGGCAGCAGCGAGGAGGCGCTTGGTGCCGGTGCCCTGGACGCCGTGGAACAGCGGGTTGGGGGCGGCGTTGCGGCGGTTGCTGGCGAGCTTCTCGGCGGTTTCATGCGCCTTCTCCCACGCCTGCGCCTCGGTCTTGCCGATGATGAGGCGAGCCGAGAGGCTGACGCGCGGGGTGGGCTTGCCGATCGCGGCGGCGGCGGCCTTCAGCTTGCCGATCTGTTCCTTGACGTCGGACAGAGGCTCGGCCCAGAGCGCGTAGAGATCGCAGTGCCGCGCGGCGACGTGATAGGCCGCGTCCGACGATCCACCGAAGGACACCGGCGGATGCGGCTGCTGATACGGCTTGATCGGCGAGTAGACGTTCCTGAGCTGGTAGTACTTGCCGTCATGGTCGAACGGCGCGTCCGAGGTCCAGGCCTGGCGCAGCACGTCGAGGTATTCGCTGGTGCGCGCGTAGCGTTCGTCCTTGTCGGTGAGGAAATCGCCGAGGCCCGGTTCGGCGGTGATGCCGGTGATGGCATGGACCCGGATGCGGCCCTTGGTTACGTGATCCAGCGCGGCGAGCGCCTTGGCACCGTGCAGCGGCGAGAGCGGGCCGGGCCGGAACGGGATCATGAAGCCGAGCCGCTCGGTGACCGAGGCGGCGAACCCGGTGGCGACGATGGACTCCCCGCCCGCCAGCATCAGCACCCGGTCGAAGCCGGCGTTTTCATGCACGCGGGCAAGGTCGCGCAAGTATTCAAGGTCGATATGCTGGCCGCCGCTCGGCGGGCCAAGGAACTGGTTCTGGGCGGCAAGTGCTCCGACGAATTCAACTGGCATAATCACCCCTGCAATGGCGCGCAGCGCGCTTATGCCGGGGCACTAATCAAGAGCCGTGCCAGTTTGCGCTGATCGCACGGTATGCGCGGGTTGAGCGGCTGCGTGCGAACGCTTGCCGGGGCGACCGTTCAAAATGCAGCAGCCGGGCGATGTTCGGATGGTCAAAAACGAACAGCTGCGGCGTGCCAAGCGCGGCTAGGGCGCAGGCAAAGAAATCTTGCCGTTGACTTGGACCCTGCCGGGCATAGTCTCGAGCTTGCCTGAACAGCTGATACCTCCGCTTTTCCAGGCCTCGACGGCGGGCCGCGCGCGCGGCGCTATTCTTTCGCGCCTCATCGCGCCGATGCCCGGACGACAGCGTCAGGCACCGCACTCTCTCCTCATCACGCCGCCTTGCGGGATGTCTCGCGGGGCGCCGCAACCCGATCCCGCAGGCCTCTGCGCGGCCCCGCTCCGAAAGGTTTCCACCGATGTCTCTCAAGCTCTCCGACACCGTGCCCGATTTCACCCAGGATCTCGACCGAGGGGTCGCTGGGCTTCTACGACTGGGCGGGTGACAGCTGGGTAGTCCTGTTCTCCCATCCGAAGGATTTCACCCCGGTCTGCACGACTGAACTGGGCACCGTCGCGCGCCTCAAGCCCGAGTTCGAGCGGCGCGGGGTGAAGGTCATCGGCCTCTCCGTCGACGGCGCCGACAGCCATGAGGAATGGTCGAAGGACATCGCCGAAACGCAGGGCACCGCGCTCAACTTCCCGCTGATCGCGGACCATGACCGCAAGGTGTCCGCACTGCTCGACCTGATCCATCCCAATGCCTCGGACACGACCACGGTGCGCACCGTGCTGGTCATCGACCCGGCGAAGAAGCTGCGCCTGACGCTGACCTATCCGGCCTCCACCGGCCGCAACTTCGCCGAGATCCTGCGTACGATCGACAGCCTGCAACTGACCGACAAGCACAAGGTCGCGACCCCGGCGGACTGGCAGCAGGGCGGCGAGGTCATCATCGTTCCCTCGCTGGGCGAAGCGGAGGCCAGGGCGCTGTTTCCTAACGGCTGGACGGAACAGAAGCCGTACCTGCGCCTCATCCCCCAGCCGGCCTGAAGCCGGCCTGCGAAGAAAGCCCGCCATGATCGACCTCTATTACTGGACTACCGCGAACGGTCACAAGATCACGATCTTCCTTGAGGAGACGGGGCTTCCTTACCAGATCACCCCGGTCGACATCGGCCGGGGCGAGCAGTTCCTGCCGTATTTCCTGTCCATCGCCCCGAACAACCGCATCCCCGCGATCGTGGACGACGATCCGGCGGATGGCGGGCCGCCGCTGTCGGTCTTCGAGATCCGGTGCGATCCTGCTCTACCTTGCGGAGAAGACCGGCAGGCTGATCCCGCAGGACCTGCGCGTTCGGAGCGAAGCAGTGCAATGGGTGTTCTGGCAGATGGGCGGTCTCGGCCCGATGGCGGGGCAGAACCACCATTTCCGCCATGCCGCCCCCGAGCAGATTGCCTATGCGGTCGAGCGCTACACCAACGAGACCAACCGGCTCTACGGTGTTCTGAACAAGCGCCTCGCCGACCGGGAGTACCTCGCCGGGCCGGACTATTCGATCGCCGACATCGCCAGCTATCCCCGGATCGTGCCATGGCAGCGGCATGGGCAGTCGCTCGACGACTTCCCCCACCTGCGCCGCTGGTTCGAGGCTATCGGCGAACGCGAAGCGGTGGCGCGCGCCTATGCGCTTGTCGCCGAGATCAACCCCGATGCCAACGCCCCTCAAGGCGAAGAAGCAAAGCGCATTCTCTACGGGCAGACGGCTTCGACGGTGAGCGCAAGGTAATGCCGTGGAGCCGGAAGGTAGGGAACAATGACGGCTTGACAGATATTCTCAATTAAATAACTTGAGAATTGTCGAGATCGACATCCGATCCATGCCAGGGATCGGTATGCCGATCGAAAATATGAGAAAGGGCGCCAGGATGACTCAGTCCCGCAACGATTTCCATGTTTTCCGCCGCGGTCTGGAATGGGCCGTGACGCTCCATGGAATTGCACTCGATGTCTTCGCCAGTCAGAAGGCGGCGCTGAACCGCGCCATCGACGCCGCGCATCAGATCGGCATGCAGGGCCGCGACGCGCAAGTCCTGCTGGTCGAGGACAATGCCGCGCCCCGCCTGCAGTGGGTCTTCGGTCATCATCCCTATCCCCCGACCGCCTGAGCGGGCGAGGTCAAACCGCATCTTGTTGTAACGAAAGACCTGCAGGAGGCTCGAATGCTGGGTGTACTCCATGCTGATAACGCTGCGACGAGCGATGCCGTCGCTGATTTTTCTGAGCGCAAGGGGCCGTCATTTCGCCGGGCCCGCGATATTCTACGGCAAAAGAGCCAACTCACCCTCGACCAGTTTCACGAACTGGATAAACTCTTTGCCGATATATCTCCCGCTCAGTTCACCAACTTGATGACAGATGATCAGCATCTGCAACAAATCCGACAATACGAAATCTTGGCGTGGCGCCATCCGCGGGCTGCAGGCCCCATTGTCGCAGTTCTGCTGCTGGCCATAGCCTTCTCCGCAGTTGTAGCACTATGGGGAATATGATGCGTTGATCTCAGACATGCTGATCACGCGATTATTATAATATTTCGCTGATTCCGTGTTGCCTCGTATCCGCGCGGTATTGTCGCTCCGTCCCGAAAATCCAGGCCGCTCCTGACCCGAGGGCGCTTGCGGTGATCGGATTTGCCCGATCCTCTACAGCGTCGATGATGTGACTGGAAGCGACGTCCTGGTGGACGATGGATGGCGTGCTAAGCGGCCCGCTTGTCGATCAGCGTGGCGGCGAGTGCCTTCCAGAACGTTTCGGGGATCGGTGTGGCGGCGAGGGTTACGGCGCTTGCCAGTTCGTCGGGAGAGGCGATGCCCGGGATCACCGCCTCGACCACCGGATGCCGGACGGGGAATTGCAACGCCGCGGCGGCAAGCGGTATGCCGTGTTGCGCGCAGAGGTCCTCGATCACCCCGACCCGTGCGACCACGTTCGGCGGGGGCGCTCCGTATTCGTACTGGGCGGGCGCATGATGCCGCACCCCGCGTGCGAGAATGCCCGAATTGAACGGCGCACCGGCGACCACTTGCACGCCGCGCCGCGCGCAGAGCGGGAACAGTCCGTCCAGCGGCGCTTGTTCCAGCAAGGTGTAGCGGCCTGCCAGCAGGATCACGTCGAGGTCGGCGTGGCCCAGCACCTCCTCGCACACCGCCGTTTCGTTGACGCCCAGCCCGATCGCGCGGACCGCGCCGCTCGTTCGCAATTCCTGCATCGCGCGCAGGCCGCCGCCGAGGAATTCGCGCATCCGATCCTCGTGTGCGTCCCCGTGGGCATAACGGCCGATGTCGTGTGCCAGCAGTATGTCGATGCGGTCGCGGCGCAGGCGCTTCAGGCTGGCTTCGTACGAGCGCATGACCGCGTCGTAGCCGTAGTCGAACACGCTCTCGAACGGCTCGGGGAGACGAAGCCCTGCCGGGCGGCGGAAAGATCGGCGTGGGGGCGGGATCGAGTTTTCGGCCGATCTTGGTCGAGATCACGGCCTCGCCTGCCGGGTCGAGCGCCGCCAGCGCTGCTCCCAGACGCTTTTCGCTGAGGCCGAAGCCGTAGTGAGGCGCGGTGTCGAAGTAGCGCAGCCCTGCAGCCCAGGCGGCTTCGATCACGGCGAAGGCCTCGGCGTCGGTGACGGGGCGATAGAGGTTGCCGATGGCGGCCGAGCCGAAGCCCAGCGCTCCGGCGAAAAGAGGGGTCATGCGTGCTCCAGTCCGTAGAATTCGCGGGCCGCGCCTTCGAACAGGCGGGGGAGATCGGTATCGTCGTCGAATGCGCCGACGAGCATTAGCGTGTCGCGCAGCCAGTCGGCATAACTGTCGGCCATGTGGCGCAAAACCGGCCAGTCGGAGCCCCACATCGTGCGTGGTCCGAAGCAGGCCAGCACATGCGCTGCGTAAGGCGCCAGCGCGGTGGCCTCCTGCCCCGGCGCCTGCTGCGTCCGCAGGCCCGAGAGTTTGCACCATACGTTCGGCAACTGGGCCAGGGCCGCAAGATCGTCGCGCCAGGGATCGAGGGCGTCGTTTGCCGCGTCGGGCTTTCCGGCATGGTCGATGACGATGGGCAGCGCCGGCCAGCGCCGCGCGAAGCGGGCCAGGGCGGGCAGGTGGCGCGGCTCCACCAGTGCGTCGAAGCGCAGGCCATGCGTGATCATCGCGGTGATGGCGGGTGCGACGGCGTCGCTCAGGATCCACTCGCTGTCGGCGATGCCCTGCAGCATCGGGCGCAGGCCCCGGCACTTGGGCTCGCGCCCGAGTTTGGCGACGCGCGCCGGTGCGTCCGCCGTGTCGAGCGCGGCCCAGGCGACGACGCCCAGTACCGTCGGTTCGGTCGCGGCAAGGGCGAGGAGCCAGTCAGTGTCGCGATTGTCGGGCTGCGACTGGACGAGGATGGTGCCCGTCAGCATGATGCCCGCCGTTTCCGCAGCGAGATCGGGCGGCAGGAAATCGCGATGGAGCAGGGGCCAGTCGGTATTCGGCCAGGCGCATTCCGGAGCATTCACGCGCCAGAAATGCTGATGGGAATCGAGGACGCGCAAATCCATCGGCGCACCTTGCGGCCTTGCATCGGAGCTAAACATACTACATCATACAACATGATATGCGGCTGTCCATGCCGCGTTGGGATGATGCAGAAAGGAAGTTCCGAATGAAACTGTGCCGCGTTGGGGAAGCCGGCCAAGAGCGCCCCGCGATGATCGATGCCGAGGGCGGCATCCGCGACCTTTCCGGCCATGTCGCCGACATCGGACCCGATGCGATCGGTGCCGAGGGGCTGGCGCGCCTTGCCGCGATCGATCCGGCCTCGCTGCCGCTGATCGACGGGGCGGTGCGCTATGGCCCCTGCGTCGGGGGCACGCGGCAGTTCGTGGCGATCGGCCTCAACTATGCCGACCACGCCGCCGAATCGAACCTGCCGATCCCCGAGGAGCCGGTGGTCTTCAACAAGTGGGTCAGTTGCATCCAGGGTCCGAACGATCCCGTCCCCGTCCCGCCCGGCTCGCGCAAGACCGACTGGGAAGTGGAACTGGGCGTCGTCATCGGCACCGAGGCCTATCAGGTGGATGAAGCCGCCGCGCTCGATCACGTCGCGGGCTACTGCGTCATCAACGACGTGTCGGAGCGCGAGTGGCAGCAGGAACGCGGCGCCACCTGGGACAAGGGCAAGGGCTTCCCCGGCTTCGGCCCGATCGGCCCCTGGCTGGTGACGGCCGACGAAGTGGGCGATCCGCAGGTGCTGGCGATGTGGCTGGAGGTCAACGGCAAGCGGGTGCAGGACGGTAGTTCCGCGACGATGATCTTCACCGTTGCGCAGATCGTCTCTTACCTCAGCCGGTTCATGCGTCTGCTGCCGGGCGACGTCATCACCACCGGCACGCCGCCGGGCGTCGGCCTCGGCCAGAAGCCGGAGCCCTGGTATCTGAAAAGCGGCGACCTGGTGACGCTCGGCATCGAGAAACTCGGCAGCCAGCGGCAGGAGTTCGTCTCCGCCGATTGACACCGCGCGCACCATGCGCTTAAATCATCATACGTATTATGTAATGATGGAGAGAGGGCATGGGGCGTTTGGCGGGCAAGACCGCGCTGGTCACGGCGGCCGGGCAGGGCATCGGCCGGGCCAGCGCGGAAGCGTTCCTGCGCGAAGGCGCGCGGGTGATCGCGACCGACATCCGCGAGGACGTGCTGGCGGACTTCGCCGGGGCCGAAACGCGGGTGCTCGACGTGACCGACCCTGCAGCGATCAGGGCGATCGCTGCCGCGCATCCCGAGATCGACGTGCTGTTCAACTGCGCGGGCTTCGTCCATGCGGGCACGATCCTCGACTGCGACGAGGAGGCGCTGGATTTCTCCACCGCGCTCAACGTCACCGCGCAGTACCGCATGATCCGCGCGCTGCTGCCGAACATGATCGCGCGGGGCGGCGGATCGATCATCAACATGTCCTCGGTCGCCTCCAGCGTGAAGGCGGTGCCCAACCGCTTCGCCTATTCGACGACCAAGGCCGCGGTGATCGGCCTGACCAAGTCGGTCGCAGTGGACTTCGTGACGCAGGGCGTGCGTTGCAATGCGATCTGCCCTGGAACGGTGGAGACGCCCTCGCTGATCCAGCGCCTGCACGACACCGGCGATTTCGAGCGGGCCTATGCCGATTTCACCGCGAGGCAGCCGATGGGCCGCTTCGGCAGCGCGGCGGAACTGGCGGCGCTGGCGGTCTACCTCGCATCCGACGAGTCCGCCTTCACCACCGGGGCGATCCACGTCATCGACGGTGGCTGGACGAGCTGAAAAAACGACGCTGAAAAAACGACAGGGAGAGTGATATGAACAAGGCCCGCCGCATCGCGCGCCATCTGGCCGTTCTGGCCGCGAGCGTCAGCGCCCTGCCGGCGATGGCGCAGGAGCGGGCCGTCGAGGTCCACGTCTCCCCCGCGGGTGACGATCGCAACCCCGGCACCCAGGCGCGGCCCGTGCGCTCGCTTACCCGTGCGCAGGCGCTGGTGAGACGCAGCAATGCCGGTGCCGACGTGACGGTCCTGCTGGGCGACGGCGCGTACCGGCTCGACGCGCCGCTGGCGTTCCGCCGCGCCGATGGCGGGCAGGGTGGCCACAGCGTGACGTGGAAGGCAGCGGCAGGCGCACATCCGGTGATCTCGGGCGGAATGACGGTGACGGGCTTTAAGCCCTACGACGCGGAGCGGCGCGTGTTCGTGGCGGACGTGCCCAAGGGCCTCGACAGCCGCCAGCTCTGGATCGACGGCACCTTGGGCGAACGGCCCTGGGTGGAACTGCGCGCCGCCGACGTGACCTTCGATGCGACCGGCTTCACGGTGGTGAACCCGAAGCTGGACTGGCTCTCCACACTGGCGCGGCCCGACCGGGTGGAACTGGAGGCGACCGGCTTCTTCACTGACCGTGTCTCTCCGGTGAAGGGTATTGCGGGAAGCAAGGTCACGATGCAGCAGCCCGCCTGGGACAACAACACCTGGGGCTACGACACGATATCGAAGCCGATCTTCCCCGACGACAGCCGCCTGTTCCTCGTCGGCGCGCCGGAGTTCATCGGCAAGGCGAACGACTGGCATTCGCGCCCCTACCAGTGGGCGATCGACCCGCAGGCGGGCAAGCTCTACCTGCGGGTCGGGCTGGACGAGGACATCGCAGGCCGTGAGGTCGTGGTGCCCCGGCTGGAGGCGCTCGTCTCCATTGCCGGCACGCCCGAGGCCCCGGTGGAGCACCTGCGGTTCGAGGGGCTGCGCTTCTCGCACACCAGCTGGCTCGGCCCTTCGCGCCCGACCGGCTACGCCAACCAGCAGAGCGGCGCGTTCCTCTACGAGACCTCGCCGATCCGTCCGGCGGACGCCTGGAAGACCTGCGGCTGGGGCTGCACCGAGTTCGAATCGATGCGCCAGAAGTGGCACCAGATGCCCGCCGCCGTGCAAGTGGCCGCCGCGCGCGACGTGACTTTCGCGGGCAATACCTTCTCGCAGTTGGGGCAGGTGGCGCTGGGCATCGGCAACGACGCCAACGCCAACCTTTCGGGCGTGGGGCTGGCGACACAGGGGGTGCGGGTGACGCACAACCGCTTCGCCGTGCTTTCGGGCAGCGCGATCATGGCGGGCGGCGTGCGGATCGAGGCGCACCATCCGGAGAACGCGAACCTCGTGAACCGCGACCTCGCGATCGAGGACAATACCGTCGCCACCGTTTCGCAGGACTACCGCGACAATGCCGCGATCCTGACGACCTACATCTCCGGTGCGCGCATCGCCCACAACGACATCACCGACGCGCCTTACGACGGCATCGCGGTGGGCTGGGGCTGGGGCTACAACGATGCGGGCGGCAACCCGAACTACGATGAGAACGCCAAGGGCTACGTCCACAACACCAGGTTCACCACGCCCACCACGCTGCGCGACACCGTGATCGAGGGCAACCGCATCCACGGCGTGAAGACCTGGTTCATGGACGGCGGGGCTATCTACAACCTCTCCGCCAATCCCGGCGCGGTGATCCGGGGCAACCATATCTTCGACATCGGCAACAAGATCGCGATCTATCTGGACGAGGGATCGAAGCACTTCCGCGTCACCGGCAACGTCGTCGAGACCGGGGGCAAGTGGCTGAACATCAACACGGCGGGCGCGATGTACAAGCGGCGCATCTCCACCGACAACGTGGCGAGCGGCAACTGGCACACCGTCAACACCACCGGCGGCCGCTGGCTGGAAGAGATCGGCAACACCGCGAAGGACAACACGCTGGTCCCCGATCGCAACTGGCCCGCAGCGGCGCAGGCGGTGATCGACAGCGCGGGAGTACGCAAGTGACGGCGTTGGACCGCCGCGCGCTGCTCAAGGGCGCGGGTGCGCTGGGGGCAACCGTAGGCGTGCCGCTGCATGGTGCGCTGGCGCAGGATGCGGCGGCCTTGCGCATCGTCGATCTGCGCGCCGAGGGGCTGGTCGATCCCATCGGCCTCGACATGCAGGACGTGCGCTTGTCGTGGCGGCTGGAAAGCGAACGGCGCGGGGTGGAGCAAGTCCGCTGCGAAGTGCAGGCCGCCTCCACCCGCGCGCTGCTGGAAGCGGGCACGCCGGACTTGTGGCACGCGGGCGAAGTGCTCACCCGGCGCAGCATGGACATGGGCTGGCTCGGCGCGTCGCTGAAGTCGCGCCAGAAGGTCTACTGGCGCGTGCTGGTGCGCGACGACGCGGGCAAGCGCGCCGCCAGCCCGGTCGCCAGCTTCGAGATGGGTCTTCTCGACAAGGCGGACTGGCAGGCGCAGTGGATCGAGGCGCAGACAGACCTCGAACGCGCCGACCGCGCCGCGGGGCTCGTCTGGATGCGCGGGGACCGCACTGCGGACGACAGCCCGCGCTTCTTCCGCATGGTCTTCGACCTCGGCAAGGCGGGGGAGGTGACGCTGTTCACCGGGGCCAACTTCAAGTCCACGCTCTGGCTCGACGGGGAGCAGGTGCAAGTGCCGCTGGGCTTCAAGCGCTTCGGCATCGACCCGGTGGAGGCGACCACGCGCCAGCTTGCGGCAGGCCGCCACGTCCTCGGCTTCCGGGTGGAGAACCCGCGCGGCTTCAACGGCCCGAAGATCCACGAGATCGCCGCCACCGCCATGATCCGCAGCCCCGCGCGCCGCATCACCAGCGAAGGCATGCGCACCGCGCTTCATGCGGGCGAGGGCTGGTCGACGGTCGGCTTCGACGACAGCCGCTGGGACAAGGCCGCCCGCTCGGCCCAGCAGCCGCAGGGTTTTCCGCGCAGCGGCGCGTACATGCTGCGCCGCGAGTTCAGGCTGGGTAAGCCGGTGCGGCAGGCGCGCCTGCGCATGACCGCGCTGGGTGCCTACGTGGCCGAGATCAACGGGCAGCGGATCAGCGACGTGTGCCTCGCACCCGAAAGCAGCGACTTCCGGTTCACCGCGCTCTACCGCACTTATGATGTCACCGCGCTGCTGCTCCCGGGCGCCAACGCCATCGGCGCGATGCTGGGCGAGGGGTGGTATGGCAGCTATCACGCCCCCGCCGGTCGCTATGCCTTCGGCGACCCGCCGCTCCGCCTCTTCGCGCAGATGGAGGTGGAGCACACCGACGGCACCCGCTCCATCGTGGCGACGGACAAGGATTGGCAACTGCGCCCCGAAAGCCCGGTGACGCAGGCCGAGATCTACTACGGCGAGGACTACGATGCGCGGCTCGAACAGCCGGGCTGGTCGAAGACAGGTTTCCGGGGTGCGGGCTGGGTGCCCGCGCGCATCGGCAGGACACCGCCCTGTGCGCTCGTCTCCCATGTCGGACCGCCGCTCAGGCCGATCGAGCGGATGGCGGCGAAGTCGATCACCAGCCCGGGCGGGGACCGGCACGTCGTCGATTTCGGGCAGAACTTCGCGGGCTGGGTGGAACTGAAGACCAGTGGCCGGGCGGGGCAGCAGATCTCGCTCAAGTTCGCGGAGATCCTCGGGGCCGATGGCGCGGTCGATCAGGCCAACTTGCGATCGGCGCGCTGTTCCTGCCTCTACACCCTGCGCGGCGATCCGGCGGGCGAGACTTATCAGCCGCATTTCACCTACTTCGGCTTCCGCTATGTCGAGGTCAGCGGCCTCGGCCGCGCGCCGACGGAGGAGGAGATCGCCGGGATCGTCGTCTCCAGCGCCTTGCCTGAAACCGGCCGCCCGCTGATCGGGAACCGGATCATCCAGGGCCTGTGGCAGAACAGCCGCTGGAGCCAGCGCTCCAACTTCTTCGGTGTCCCCACCGACTGCCCCCAGCGCGACGAGCGGCTGGGCTGGACCGGCGACGCCAACGTGTTCTGGGACGCGGCGGCCTTCACCATGGACGTAGGCCCCTTCACCCGCCGCTTCATGGGCGACATGCGCGATGCGCAGGGGCCGCGCGGGGAATTCCCGGACTATGCGCCCTCGGGCTGGCAGGACCAGTTGCTCGGCGCCTCGCCGGGCTGGGCGGATGCGGGGGTGATCCTGCCGTGGACGGTGTGGCAGCGCTATGGCGACACCGCGATCGTCGATCGCAACTGGTCGGCGATGACGCGCTACATGACGTTCATCGCGCAGAACAATCCCGACAAGGTCTGGCGGACCTTGCGCGGCTACGACTACGGCGACTGGGTGGCGCTCGACGCGAAGGAACCGGGCGACGAGACGACACCCAAGGATCTGATCGCCACCGCCATGTGGAAGCGCTCGGCGGACGCCATGGCGGACATGGCCAAAGGCTCGAAGCGCCAGCCGGAGGCTGAGCGCTACGTGCAGTTGTCGAAGGATATTGCTGCAGCATTCGGTGCAGCATTCGTCAGGCCGGACGGCAGCGTGGGCAACGGTTCGCAGTGCGGCTACATCCTTGCGCTGCGTTTCGGGCTGGTGCCGGAAGCCTTGCGCGTGGCGGCGACGGCCAGACTGGTGGCCGACATCCGGCGGCGCGGCACGCTGCTGTCCACGGGCTTCCTCGGCACCCCCTTCAGCCTCGACGCGCTGGCCGATCAGGGCGAGCATGCGCTGGTCTACGACCTGCTGCTACGCACCGCGTTCCCCTCGTGGGGCTATATGATCGCCAAGGGCGCGACGACGATCTGGGAGCGCTGGAACGCCGACATGGCGGACGCGTCGATGAATTCGTACAACCATTATGCGCTGGGGGCGGTGACGGGCTTCGTGTTCCGCCGTATCGCCGGGATTGACCCGCTGGATGCGGGCTTCCTCAAGTGGCGCTTCGACCCGGTGCTGGACCCGCGCCTGCCGCGCGGCGGAGCGAGCTACGACAGCGTGCTGGGGCGCATCGTGACGGACTGGACTTATGCGCCGGAGCGATCCGACGCGCGGTTCGAGGCGCGGATCGTGGTGCCTGCGAATTCGCGCGCCGAGGTATGTTTGCCCGCACGCTCGGTGGATGCCGTTCGCGAGGGCGGGCGGCCGGTTTCCGGGGTGCAGCGGGGGGACCGCGTGGTCGTGGAAGTGGGTTCGGGGAGTATCGCTTCACGGCGGCGTGATTCGTCGTCCCGGACCTGATCCGGGACCAAGTTGGACTCAAACCCTCTTCGTCATTGCGAGCGCAGCGAAGCAATCCAGGGCGTGCGTAAACCGCCCTGGATTGCTTCGCTGCGCTCGCAATGACGAAGGGCGAGGGCGTCCTAAGGCCGCGTATCCCAGCGCCACTCCACCGTATCCGCCAGCGCCCCCGACCGCGCCTCCACCCGGTTCGCACCCGGCGCGAGGTCCAGCGGCCACGCCGCGATGTGGTCCGTCACCGGCACTTTCGTCCAGGCGCCGCCGTTGAGGCGCATCTCCACCTCGCTCTGGTTGGTGAAGGCCTGCGCCGTCACCCGCTGCGTCCGCTTGTGCAGGTCGCGGCGGCTGGCGATGTGCAGCATCGGCGTGTCCGACCAGTTCGCCTGATACCAGTACCAGGCGTCCTTGCGCACCTTGCGGTCCTCGGTGACGAGGCCCTTGTCGTTGATCGCGGGGCGGTCGCCCTCGTTGCGCTTGAACGAGGGGAAGTCGATCCCCACCCACACGAAAGTGGACCACAGGAACGGCCGCTTCTTCATTTCGCGCCAGTGCTTGACGTGGAAGTCGGTCTGCCACTGCTCGGGGTGCCAGTAGCCGTTCGATTCCGGGCGCTTGAGCACCGGGTCTTCCTGCTGCAGCACGCTTGCCCCGGCGCCGTATTCGCTGACGCCGATGGGACGGCCGGGCAGTTTGGCGTGGAGTTCGTCGGCCCATGGCCCGATGTCTTCCGCCTGCGTCCAGTACCACCCGAAATAGCGGTTGTAGGACACCGTGTCGCTGTGCTGCGCGATGGGATCGTCGTCGGCGAGGCAGCAGTGCGCGTATGTCGTCGGCCGGGTGGGATCGAGCGTCTTGGCGGTTGCCTGCAGTTCGGCGAGGATGCGGTTGGAGGCCGCGTCCGACTTGCGGATTTCGTTGCCGATGCCCCACAGCGCTACAGAAGGGTGGTTGCCGGTCTGCGCGATCAGCTCGCGCATCTGCTGGACGAGGTTTTCGCGGAAGGCGTCGGAAGGATCGTGGTCGTCGATCAGCGGCACTTCGGTCAGCACCAGCAGGCCCAGTTCGTCGGCACGTTCGTATACCCGCTGCGGATGCTGCATATGCGCGAGCCGCAGGCCTGTCGCGCCCATCTCGGCGAAGAGGTTCAGATCCTCGTCGATCTGTGCCGAAGTCATCACCGGGCCGCGCCCGAAGCGGGTGGGCAGTTGCAGGTTCACCCCGCGCAAGGGATAAGGCGCGCCGTTGAGCAGGAACGTGCCGTCCGGCTTCACCGCGACCGTGCGAACGCCCAGCGGCGCGCTCTGGCTGTCGATGACATTGCCGCCCTCGGTGATTTCGGTGACGACGCGGTAGAGGTAGGGAGCCTTGATGCCCTGCCACAGCCGCGCATTGTGCAGGGCCAGCGACTGGTCGAGGTTCTGCCGCGAGCCTGCGCCGAGCGCCACCGCGCGCGATGCTTTCGCCACCACTTTGCCGCCCGCGTCGAGCACACGGCTGTTCAGGGTGAAGCGCGCGGGAGCGGTGCGGTCGTTGCGCAGCAGGACGGTGAGGCCGACGGTCGCCTCGCGGCCCTTCAGCGCGGTGGTGCGCACGGCAAGGCCCGGCCCTGCATGGTCGAGCCGGTCGAAGGCCAGCGCGTCGCTCTCGATCAGCGTGACCGGGCGGGCGAGGCCGCCGAAGACGTTGAAGTCGCCGTTCAGCGGCGCGATCGTGGTGTCTCGCGCGTTGTCCACGCGCACTGCCAGCACGTTGGCGCCGTCGCGCAGGGCCCCGGTCGCGTCGAGGCGGAAGGCGCCGTAGCCGCCCTTGTGCGCGCCCAGTCGCTTGCCGTTGAGCCAGACTTCGGCCTTGAGCGAAACGCCCGCGAACTCCAGCAGCGTGCGCTTGCCGGGCGCGGGCCGGGCCTCGAAGTTCAGGCGATACCAGGCGGGGCCGCGATAGTAGACGCCCTCGGGCTCGCCGCGCGCCTTGGCGCCGCCGATGCCGGAATCGCCCGCGTTGTAGGTGTGGGGGACGGAGACGGTCTGCCATGCGCGGTCGTCGAAGGCGGGCGCCTCGGCCCCGGCGGCGTCGGTCTTGAGGAAGTGCCAGCCCTCGGCCAACGGGCGCTCGCTGGCGGCGAGGACCGGCAATGGCGCGGAAGCGAGCAGGGCGGTGAGAAGAGGGCGCAGAAGCATCGTCAGTCCTTCAGGAGAGTTTCGCCACATCGCCGATCGCGATGTCACTGCTGGCGGCGCTGCGCACCGCGCGGGCGGACTCGTGCGGGGAGCGCAGGCCATCCACCAGCGCGCCCGCCACGTCGTCGAACACTACGGCGGGCCGCGCGTCGGGCGCGTCCACCGCGAAGGTCACGTCCTTGAGCATCACGTTGCGGGCATGGCGCACATAGAGGCCGTGCGCGGGGAACGTGCCCATGAAGCTGGGTTCCAGGCTGGAGGCGGGCCGCTCGGGAATGGTCCGGCCTGCATCCTCACCCGTGCCGCCGCCGGCCGAGCGGACGTGGACATCCACGAAAGTCACATCCTCTATCGGCGCGCCGGGATTGCCGACCACGCCGCAGGCGTAAGGACCAGGCGCGCCCGAGACGTTGATGCCGGAAAACCGCACGCGCCGCACTTTCGAGGGGCCATTGCCCAGAGGCGCGCGGTTGCGGGCGGCTAGGCGCACGAAGATCGGGTGGTTCACCGGATTGCGCAAGTTGATGTCGCGGAAGGTCACGTCCTCCAGAACGCCGCCGTCGATCGCGCCCAGTTGCAGTCCGCGCGTGTTCTCGCAGGTGCAGTCGGCGATCAGGATATTGCGGAAGCCCGTGGCGGAATCGGTGCCCAGCTTGATCCGCCCGAGCACGCCGACGTCGTCCACGGAACGGTAGGTGGAGGGCCGATAGCTGCCGTCCACCAGCGCGCCCAGGTCGTAGCCGCTGGTCTTGCAGCCGATCACGGATACCTCCTCGCAGAACACCGGCTCGTTCAGGGCATAGCTGCTCTTGAGGACGATGGCGTCGTCCTTGGGGGCGTTCACCACGCATTTAGTGACGCGCACGTCGCGGCAGCAGTCGATGTCGATGCCGTCGCGGTCGGTGTCGACGGTCAGGTTGTCGATGGTGACATTGCGCGATCCCAGCACGTAGCAGGCGAAGTGGCCGCCCTGCAGGATCGTGAAGTCGCGCAGCAGGACACCCCGGCAACGCTTGAGCGCCACCGCCTTGTTGCCGCGCCCTTCGTAGGCCATCTCGCGCGGGATGGCGCGGCGGGCGGCATCGGGCGAGAGGCCGAGTTCCTTCGGCGACTTCCACCCCTCGATCCCGTGCCAGCGCGGGGCGGGGCCCTCGCGGTCGAGGCCGAGGCCGTGGATCAGCCCGCGCCCGATGATCGCCACGTCGGTCAGGTCGATGCCCGAGATCAGCGCATTGCGGAAATGGGCGACGCCGTAATCGACATACTGTTCCTCGTAGACGCCCTCGGGCAAGTCGTAGGCGCCCTTGTGGCGGCGCGGGTCGGCGGCCTCGATCACGCTGCCGGGCATCAGCAGCAGGGTGACATGGCTGCGCAGGCGGATCGAGAAGCACAGGTAATGGCCCGGAGGGACGACCACGGTGCCGCCGCCCGCATCGCTCGCGGCGGCGATGGCGCGGTTGAAGGCATCGGAATCGATCGCGGCGCCGTCGCCCTTCGCGCCGTGGTTGCGAACGTCGTGGAAGCCGGTCAAGGCCCCTGTGGCGCGCACCGGCGCCGCGCTCATCGCGAAGGCCGCGCCCATGCCTAGCGTCACGGCGCGGCGGCTGAACTCCGCCCGTTCGATCACGCGGTCCACGTCCTGCTCCCTCAAAGTTATGTTGTATGATGTATTACATAATGGATGAGGGGTGCCAAGCCGTTGCGAAGGGAATTTACTCGCGGAAGGGCGCGCGAACCGCCGAATTTGAGATCAAAATCGTCCTGTCATTGCGAGCGCAGCGAAGCAATTCAGGGCAGTCTAGTGCGCCCTGGATTGCTTCGCTGCGCTCGCAATGACGAGGTGGGGGCTTATACCAGCATGTCGCGCCCGATCGCATCCACCGAGGTCACCCCGCTCAGCGCCATGGTCAGCTTCATGCCCTGCGCGATGAGGTCGAGCAGCTTGGCCACCCCGGCCTCTCCGCCTGCCGCCAGCGCGTAGATGTAGGCGCGGCCCAGCAGCACGCCGTCCGCGCCCAGCGCCAGCATCCGCACCACGTCGAGCCCGGTGCGCACGCCGCCGTCCACCAGCACGGTCAGCTTGTCGCCCACCGCGTCGGCGATGGCGGGCAGGGCTTCGGCGGTGGAGAGGGCGCCGTCGAGCTGGCGGCCGCCGTGGTTGGAGACGATCACCCCGTCCGCACCCAGCCGCACCGCGTCGCGCGCATCCTCGGGGTCGAGCACGCCCTTGACGATCATCTCGCCCTGCCAGAACTCGCGAATCCATTCGAGGTCGGACCAGGTGATCGACGGGTCGAAATTGGCGCCCAGCCAGCCGATGTAGTCGGCAAGGTCGGTCGGCTTGCCGCGATAGTCGGAGACGTTGCCGAGGTCATGCGGGCGGCCGAGCAGCCCCACGTCCCAGGCCCAGCGCGGGTGAGTGATGGCCTGCAGCATCCGCCGCAGCGGGGCGGCCGGGCCGCTCATGCCCGAGTGGGCATCACGGTAGCGCGCGCCGGGCAGCGGCATGTCGACGGTGAAGACCAGCTTGGTCACGCCCATCGCCTGCGCCCGCTCCAGCGCATGCCGCATGAAGCCCCGGTCCTTGAGCACGTAGAGCTGGAACCAGATCGGCGCGCCGCTGGCGGCGATCACGTCGGCCAGCGGGCAGACGCTGACGGTGGAGAGGATGTAGGGCACGTTCGCGGCGCGGGCGGCGCGCGCCACCTGCAACTCGCCGCGCCGCCGCATCATGCCGCCAAGGCCGATCGGCGCGAGCAGCACCGGCATCGCCAGCTTCTCGCCCAGCAGCGTGGTTTCGAGGCTGAGCGCGGACACATCGCGCAGCACGCGCTGGCGCGGGCGCACGGATTTCAGCGCGGTGCGGTTGGCCTCCATCGTCTCTTCCGAGAAGGCCCCGCCGTCGAGGTAGTGGAACAGGAACGGCGGCAGGCGGCGGCGCGCGGCCTCGCGGAAGTCGAGCGGGGAGGAGACGATCATGCGGGTTCCCTGAGGGTGCGGTCGGGTGCGAGGTGCAGCACGAGGTCAGCGCGGCCGGGCATCTCGGCAAGGATATGGCGGGTCAGGCGCTCGTAATGCTGCACGAAACGGTCGAGCTGCGGGGCGTCCATGACGCGGGCCGCGCTGTCGCAAGTGCGTGCGCGCAACGCGTCTTCCTGCTGGCCGCGCCAGCCGCGCACGACCTCGAAGCCCGGCGCGGCGAGCAGGACGAGGCGGTCGATCCGGGCGAACAGGTCTGCGTAGGGGCCGGACAGCGCGGCATTGACGGCGGTGCGCCAGACCGCCTGCGGGTCTTCCTCGCGTTCGAGGGCGTTGACCGGGGCGGCCAGCGCGGCGCTGTCCTGCGGGCGGGCGCCGACGCACCAGCCCTCGAAGATCAGCAGGTCGAGGGCGGCGGGCACGCTCTGGCCTTCGGGGGCAGGCTCGTCGTGCGCCTTGTCGAAGCGGGGAGGGTTACGGGTGCGGCGGCCAGCACCGCATCGAGCAGGGCGATCCCTTGCGCCACGTCATGCGTGCCGGGCACCCCGCGCGTCGCGAACAGCGGATGGACGTCGCGCGCCAATTGCGCGCGCGCCGCGCGGCCGAGGTAGAGATCGTCGAGCGAGAGGATCGCCACGCGATGTCCTTGCGCGTCCAGCGCGGCCTTGAGCGCCTCGGCCGCCGTTGATTTGCCCGAGCCTTGCGAACCGCACAGGCCGAGGATCAGCGGGCCGTCGCGGCGTTGCTCCAGCCATTCGCGGACGGCGGCCAGGATGCGCTCAGAGGACGGGGTCAAGCAGCGGTTCCCCGGCGAAGAAGCGGTCGAGGTTGTCGGCGACTTTCATGCCCATCGCCGTGCGCGCCTCGATCGTGGCGCTGCCCAGATGGGGCAGCAACACGACGTTGGGCAGGTCGACCAGCGCGGGATGCACGTTCGGCTCGGCCTCGTAGACGTCGAGCCCGGCGGCGGCGATGCGGCGCGCGGCCAGAGCCTCGGCCAGCGCCGCCTCGTCGATCAGGGTGCCGCGCCCGGTGTTCACCAGCACCGCATGGGCGGGCATCCGGGCGAGCAGCGCGGCATCGACCATATGCCGCGTCTCCGGCCCGCCGGGCGCATGGAGCGAGAGCATGTCGGCCTGCGCCGCAAGGTCGCCAAGGTCCGCGAAGTAGGCTTCGGGCGGCATGTCGGGGGCGGGGCGGCGGCTGTGGTAGGCGATGCGCATGCCGAACGCCTCGGCCCGCTTGGCAGTGGCGCGCGCGATCCGCCCGAAGCCGACGAGGCCGAGCAGCTTTCCCGAAAGCGATTGCCCGACAAGGTGCGTCGGCCGCCAGCCGGTCCATGCCCCGCTGCGCAATTCGCGCTCGCCTTCGCCCGCGCGGCGGCTGGCCATGAGGAGCAGGGTCAGGGCGATGTCGGCAGTGGCCTCGGTCAGCACGTCGGGGGTGTTGGTGACGGCGATGCCCTGCTCGCGCGCGGCGGCAAGGTCGATGTGTTCGAAGCCGGCGCCGTAGTTGCCGACGATCGCGGCGCGGCGTCCCTCGACGGTCAGCACCGCGCGCGTCACCTTGTCCGTCACGGTGGGGCATACCGCGTCGTAGTCGCGCATGGCCTGTGCCAGTTCGGCTTCGCTAAGGGGCGTGTCGGTGCCGTTGAGTGCCGTTGTGTACCGCGCCTGCAACCGTGCCTCGACGGCTTCGGGCCAGCGGCGGGTAAGCAGGATCCTGGGCCTGTCGCTCACAGCAGTCCGCGCCTCGCAAGATTGCGCATCAGCGCGCCGGGACCGAAAGTCCAGGGTTCGCAGGCACTTGTGGACGCCACGCGATTGACCAGCGTGCCCAGCTGCGCACAGCCGATCCGCACCACGTCGCCGGGCTTGTGCGTGAACCCGCGCCCCGGCTCGTCGCGGTCCTGAGTCGGCGCGAACAGGGTGCCGAGGAACAGCACCAGCCCGTCCGGATAGCGGTGGTGCGCGTTGAGCGCCTGCGCCGCGAGATCCGCCGGAGGGCGGCTGATCTCGCGCATTTCCGAGCGTCCCTGCATGTCGAAGCCGTCTTCTCCGATTACCGTGAGCGTGAGGCTTAGGGTCTCCACCGATGCGAGGTCAAACCCCCGTCGAACAGGCGCACGAAAGGCCCCAGCGCAGCGGCGGCGTTGTTGTCCTTGGCCTTGCCGAGCAGCAGCGCGGAGCGCCCCTCGACGTCGCGCAAGTTGACGTCGTTGCCCAGCGTAGCCCCCAGAATCCGGCCGTTCGAGGCGATAACGAGGACGACTTCGGGCTCGGGATTGTTCCAGGTGGAAGCGGGGTGGACGCCGATTTCCGACCCCGCGCCGACGCTGGCCATGGGCTGCGCCTTGGTGAAGATCTCGGCGTCCGGCCCGATGCCGACTTCGAGGTACTGGCTCCATGCCCCCGCCGCGATCAGCGCCTGCTTGAGCGTCTCGGCCTCGGCCGAACCGGGGCGCAGGGCGCGCAGGTCGTCGCCGACGAGGTCGCGGACTTGCGCGCGGATACCGGCGGCGGCCTCGGGATTTCCGCGGGCGCGCTCCTCGATCACCCGCTCCAGCATGGAGGTGACGAACGTGACGCCCGCCGCCTTCACGGCCTGCAGGTCGACCGGCGCGAGCAGCCAGGGCCGCGCGGGATCGCGCACCGCCGGGTCGGTGTTGGCGAGGATCGCGGCGAGGGGGCCGATGTCCTCGCCTTCGGCGGCGCGCAGGGCTGCTGCGGGATCAGGTGCCTCGCACAAGTCGCGGGCGGTGGGGAAGGCGCGGGTCACGTCGGTCAGGCGCTCGCCATCGACACGGACCAGCGAAGGGCCGCTCACATCGGGGCGCCAGACGCGGCCGAACAGCAGGGCTTCGGGATCGGCGGGAAGGATCCCGGCGGGGGAGAGGTCCATGGCTCAGCGCCTCCGGAACACGGGCGCGCGGCGCTCGGCGAAGGCGGCGCGGCCCTCTGCGGCGTCGGCGGTGGCGAAGCAGATGGCCTGCAGGTCGCGCTCGTACTCGATGGCCTTTTCGTAAGGCATCTGGTGCGCGGCGCGCAAGTTGAGCTTGGCGGTTTCTGCCGCGATCGGGGCGCGGGCGGCGATCTGTGAGGCGATCTCACGGGCGCGGGGAGCAGCGCGGCGGACTCGGTCACTTCGCTGACGAGGCCCCAGGCGGCGGCCTGCGCGGCGTCGATCATCTCGCCGGTGTAGAGCATCAGCGCGGCGTTCGACATGCCGATGGAATGCGACAGGCCCACCGCCATGCCGCCGCCGCCGATCCAGCCCAGCTTGATTTCGGGCGCCGCGAAGCGGGCGTTGGCGGAGGCGATGCGGATGTCGCAGGCCATTGCCGTCTCCAGCCCGCCGCCCAGCGCATAGCCGTTGATCGCGGCGATCACCGGCTTGCGGCAGGCGCGCAGGGCATCGCAATAGTCCTGCCGGTTGCGGAAGTCCCAGGGCGTCGCGTAGGCATCGAGCCCCGAGATGTCGGAGCCCGCGCTGAACGCCTTCTCGCCGGCGCCGGTGACGATGACCACGCGCACGTCGTCCGAGGTGTTGCAGGTGGCAACGGCGGCGACCAGCGCCTCGGCCATGTCCGGGGTCATGGCGTTGAGCTTTTCCGGGCGGTCCAGCACGATGGTGGCGACGTGGGCGGCGATGTCGAAGCGCAAGTTGGCGCTCATGTCTCGGTTCCTCGGGTGTGATGGCGGGTATAGGCGGCTTCGATCCCGGCGAGGACGGTGGCGGCGGCCTCTTGGGCCAGGAGACTTTCGCGCAGACGGGCGGAAGCCTCGGTCTGGAAGGCGATGGCGCCGTCGTGGCGCGGACGCAGCGAGGCCGCTTCCAGCGTGGCGCGGGTGCTGGAGTAGAACCCGTTCCATGCGGCATCGACTTGCCTGTCGGCCCAGGCTGCGCGCAGTGCGGGCTGGCCTTCGTGAGCGGGGATGAACGCCGTCTGGGCCTCCTCGCTCATGAGCCAAAGCAGATGCGCGCGCAGTTCGTCGGTCACCGCGCAGCGGCGCGAGACGGCGATGCCGGTGCCGCCGAGGATCGAGCCGATCGCTGCCGCTCCGCGCGGCGCATCGGCGAAGGCGACGCCGGACCTCGCATAGTTCACATAGCCGTAGACCAGCGGCACCAGCGCAATGTCTTCCCCGTTCGACAGTGCTTCGAGCAGCGCGATGGGGTTCTGGTCGATGCGGGCGCGCGTGGCATCGCCGGTCAGCCGGGCCATGAGTTCATAAGCCTCGCGGCCCGTGTGGGGATCGACGAAGCGTCCCTCCGGCCTGCCTCCCGCGTGCAGCGAGGCGACGATGGACTGGAAGGTCAGCGCCGCATGCGGGCCGGAGAGCGAAAGCGCCACCGGCTCGCGGGGGGCGAGGGCGGTCACTTCCTCCCAGGTCTGGGGCGGGGTTCCCACGCGCGCCGGGGCATAGGCCATGACCTGGCTGGCCGCGTCGAGCGGCAAGGCCCAGTGCTGGCCTCCATAGCGATAGCTGACCAATGATGGGCCGATGGCTGCCGGTTCCAGCGCCGCCACGGCATCGGTGCCGATCACCTGTTCCATCGGAAGCAGGCAATCGTGCGCCACTGCCTCGCCGACGTGGGGATGGTCTAGGACGATGAGGTCGTAGCGCTGCGCAAGATCAGCGATCGGGTGGGACTCGAAGCCTTCCAGCGGATGGCGATCCCACGCGATCGACAGGCCATGCGTGGGCGCGACGATAGCGGCAGCGGCCTCCAACGCGCGGTAGCCGCGCGGGTGGTCCCAGGTGAGGCCGCGATAGGCGGGCGTGCTCATGCGTGCTGGCGCACTACGCCGGATTCGATGAGCCGGGCGATGTCCTCTGCCCCGAGGCCGGCTTCGCGCAGGATGGCCTCGCTGTGCTCGCCAACCAGCGGTGCGCCGCGCGTGATGGCGCTGGGCGTGCGGGAGAAGCGGATCGGGAAGCCGGGCACTTTAACGCGGCCTTCGGTGGGGTGGTCGTACTCGACGAAGGTGCCGTTATGCTTGATCTGCGGGTCGTCGACGAGGTCGGCGTAGCCATAGACCGGCCCGCACCAGATGTCGGCGGCGCGGAACTTGCCCAGCCAGTGCGCGGTGGGCTGGCGGATCAGGTGTTCGCGCAGGCGGGCGAAGATCTCGTCGCGCCGGGTCCAGCCTTCGCGTTCCTCCTCCATGTCGGCAAAGAACGGGTCGTCGAGTTCGCGCGCCAGCGTGTCGAAGCGGGCCATCGCCAGCGTCATGTAGCCGTCCGCCGTCTGGAACACGCCGTAGGGCGAGCGGATGTAGCTGTGCGCGTGAGGCTCGGCCGAGCGGGCCTGCGGCTTGTTGCCCACGGTGAAGACCGACAGTTCCTGCATCTGGATGGTGGTTATCGCGTCGAGCATGTTGACTTGCACCAGCTGCCCCTCACCGGTGCGCTCGCGGTGGAACAGCGCGGCCAGTGCGCCCTCGAAGGCGCTGTAGGCGGCGATCGCATCGACGAGGTATTGCCCAGCGGGCGAGGGCGGCGTGCCTTCGCTTCCGGCCGAGAGCATTGCGCCCGACATGCCCTGCAGCAGCAGATCCTGCCCCGGCAGCATGCGGTACGGCCCGTCCTCTCCGTAGCCCGACATCGAGATGTAGACGAGGCGCGGGTTGATGGCGGAAAGCGTCGCGTAGTCCACGCCGAGGCGCTCGGCCACGCCCGGGCGGTAGTTCTGGAGGAAGACGTCCGCGTCCTTCACCAGATCGAGCAGCACCGCCTTCCCCTCGGGCGCCTTGAGGTCGATCGCCAGCGAGCGCTTGTTGCGGTTGAGCGAGAGGAACGAGACGTTGATCTTGTTGCCCGTCGCCCCGCCCGCGGAGGCATGGCGCTGCCATTCGCCGCTGGTGGGCTCCACCTTGACCACGTCGGCGCCCATGTCGCCGAGGCGCTGGGCGGCGAAGGGACCGGCCATGGCGATCGAGCAGTCGAGAACGCGGATACCTTTGAGGATTGTCATGTCGATCGTGTCCTTCAGGACATGGTCCAGCCGCCGTTGACGTGCAGCGTCTGTCCGGTGATGAAGCCCGCCTCGTCGGCGGCGAAGAAGGCGATGGCGTGGGCGATGTCGGACGCGGTGCCGCGCCGCTTGATCGCCTGGGCGTCCAGCACCATGCGGTTGTAGCCCTCGGGATCGGGGTGGATCGTCTCGGCGTCGGTGGGGAAGGCGCCGGGGGCGATGGCGTTGACGGTGACGCCCCATTCGCCGAACTCGCGCGCCCATGCCCGCGTCAGGCCGACCAGCGCGGCCTTGGAGGCGACGTAGGGAGACAGGTTCGCCCACCCGCCCGAGATCGTGATGCTCGATACGTTGACGATCCGGCCGAAGCCCTTCGCGCGCATCCCAGGCAGCGCCGCCTGCACCGCGACGATCCCGGCGTCGACGTTGATGCGCTGGACCCGCTGGTGCTCCTCGATGGTATAGTCCTCGAAGGGTTTGGAGGGGTAGATCGCGGCGTTGTTGATGACGACGTCGATGCCTCCGTGCTCCCGCGCCAGAGCGTCCAGGATGGTGCGCAGCGCGGCGAGATCGGACAGATCGGTGCGCGAGACCGTGAGCTGTCCCGGCCCCTTGCCGGCAGCGGCGGCGGAGAGGCGGGCGATCTTCGCATCGTCGTTGTCGAGCGCGATGACATGCGCGCCGCGCTCGATCAGCAGCAGCGTGGTATCGAGCCCGAGCCCGCCCGCCGCGCCGGTGTAGAGGACGGTGCGGCCTTTCATGCGCGGCCTCCGATCACGGGGTAATTGCCGGTGGGCGCGGGATATTCTTCCTGCGGCTGCAGCATGACGCCCTCGATCCGCGCCACGGCGGCGGAGACGGCGGCGCTGTCCGGCAAGACCTGCAGCACCGTGTCGTAGCGGCGCTCCTCGCCGTGTTCGAGCAGGATCAGCTCGCCGCGTTCGCGGGCGAAATCCTTGCCGAGGACGTGGTTGGTCGAGGGCTCGATCCCCACCGCATAGTGGCCCGCGTGGAGGTTCTGCCACTCGAACATGCAGGGGAACTGGTCCTTGCGGGTCGTTACGGAGAAGCCGAAGCCCAGCGCCTCGTTCACCAGCGCGACCTCGACGCGGCCCTTCGCATCGGGGGCCATGTCGTGCTGCCAGACCTGTTCGTGGAAGTTGACGATCGGCGCGGGCAGGGTGCGATAACCGACGCCCTGTTTCTGATAGTCGTCCGCGTGGGCGGCCCAGAGCACCTCGCGCACCGGGGCGACGTAGCGCGCGCCTTCCGCCACCACCGGATGCCCAACGTTGATGTGGTAGCAGTACATGTGCGGCGTCGTGTAGAAGCCGTGGTTCACCACCCGGTCGGTCATGCGGATTTCGTTGCCGCCGAGGTCCGCCTCGATGCGGCGGATGAGGTGCAGGTCTTCCCCGAAGACGGTGGACTGGCGCACGATGCCCTCGGCCCAGAAGATGCAGGCATCGCCCTCCCAGCGCTCGCCGTAGCCGGTCAGTTGCGCCGGGATCGTGCCGACGCGCCCGTGGAGCGAGGAGGAGACGACTTCGCGCGGGCCGTAGTTGTAGTGGCCCGCCGGGTCGTCATGCATGAACAGGATGTGGTCGAGGCCGCAGGTGATGTTCAGCCCCGACATCGAGCGGAACCAGCCGAGCCCGCCTTCGCCCTCGTAGTCGTGCAGCGCCGGGTTGCGGAAGCCGGACGGCGAGTGCCAGCCCACCGCACGCCCGGCGTGGTCGCACTCGGCGATGTCCATGGCGCGGTCCACCAGCACGGTAAAGCGCAGGCCCGAGCCGGTGCGGAATTCCAGCAGGCGCACGCCGCGCTCGACTCCGTCGCCCAGCGTCATCAGCCGGACCCCGGCGAACTGCGACAATGATCCGGTGCGCTCGGCGATGTGTCTTTTCGACCGCTCGGCGCCATACAGCAAGGCCATGCCTGCCCTCTCCATCTTGTAAGACGTATGATGAATACGTAAGGAGAGGATGGGCGTCAACCGGGAGAGTGGAATGACTGAAATCGTGCGCAGATGCTTCGCGGTGGACCTTGTCGATGAGCCGGAGATGATCGCGCGCTACCGGGAATGGCACGCGCCGGGCGGCCCTCCGGCGGCGGTGACCGAGGCGATCTCGCGCCGATGGTGTGCGCGATCTGCAGATCTGGCTGGTGGGCGACCGGATGTTCATGGTGATGGAGCAGGACGCCGCGCTGGCCGCCGATCCGCAAGGCAAGGCGGCGCGCGATGCGGCCAACCCGGACGTGCAGGCGTGGGACGCGCTGATGCGCACGTTCCAGCGCCCGCTACCCTTCGCGCCGGATACCACGTGGGTAGAGATGGAACGGATCTATGCGCTGTCGGAGCAGGACTAGGAGATACGCCCGTCGTCCCGGATCAAGTCCGGGATGGCGTCACTGCGCCCCGTTCGCCCTGCGCCGGGCCCACGACGACTCGATATGGTCGCGCATTGCCTTGGCCGCGGCTTCGGCATCGCCGTCGACGATGGCCTGATAGACCTTGCGATGCGCGGCGTGAGTCTCGCGCACGTGCTCGACGTTGAGCGTGCCCGAATAGCCGTGGGTGTTGAGCGCGCGCGACTGGATGCTGTCGATGATCGCCTTGCTCAGCCGTGCGCCCGACATGCGCATGATGACGTCGTGGAAGTTCACGTCCTCATGCACGTAAGCGGCAGGCATCTCGACCAGCGCCTCCAGCTTGTCGATCTGGGTCTTCAGTTCCGCGCGGGTTTCCGGCGTCGCGCGCCGGGCGGCCTTGGCGGCCATCGAGGCCTCCAGCGAGGAGCGGATTTCCAGCAGGTTGTCGAGATAGGCCAGCCCGTCCTCGCGCCGGAACAGCGCCGCCAGAATCATAGGGTCGAGAAGGTTCCAGTCACCCTGCTCGCGCACGATGGTGCCGCGCCCCTGCAGCGAGACGACGAGGCCCTTTTCGGTGAGTGCGGTAGTCGCCTCGCGCACGACGGTGCGGCTGACGCCGAAGTGGTCGCACAGCATGTTCTCGGGAGGAAGTGCGCTGCCGGCCGGATAGACTTCGGTGACGATGGCGTTGACCAGTTCCTCCACCACCGCTTCGGCCAGGCGCGGACGCCGCCGTGTCTTAGCGGGCGCTCCGAGGCCGACTACCTTGTCCTGCATGCTTTTTGACGCCTTGTGAAATCATGGTGACGCGCATCGTTCGCGCCTGATTCACGCTGAACCGACTTGACGGAGCACGTCAAGGCTTGTCAAACGACATAGATCATACATAATACGAATTACAAACAGGGCTTGGGGCAGAGGAAACCCGGATGAAGATCACAGGCTACCGCAGCCTTACCGCCTTTCACGACTGGCAGCGGCCTGTCGGCGACGTCAATGGGATCGTCGAATCGGGCATTACCGAAGTGCCGGTGTTGCTGCTGGAGACGGACGGCGGGCTCACCGGCATCGGCCTGGGCTTGCACCGCGAGATCGACCGGTTGTTCCCCGCCGTCGAGGGCGCGGACCCGCGCGGCGTTGCGACGCTCTATGACGCGATGCTCTCGCATGTGTTCAAGAGCGGCCATGCCGGGGCAACCTTCGGCACGATCGCGGCGGTCGACATGGCGCTGTGGGATCTGAAAGCGAAGATGGCCGAGGAACCGCTGTGGCGTACGCTGGGCGCGGGCGACCGGTTCGTATCGGGCTATGCCTCGGGCCTGTGCTACGGTCTCGACGATGCCGCCTTCGCTGCGCACTACGGACAGTGGGCGGAGCGCGGCTTTACCGCCGCCAAGATCAAGGGCGGGCGCGATCTCGACCGCGACATCGCGCGGCTGGAAACGGCGCGCGAGATTCTCTCGCGCAATACCAGCCGGCCCGCACTGATGCTCGACGTCAACGAGGCGTGGAACACCAAGCAGGCGATCCGCCACCTTGCCGAGATCGCGAAGCACGTGGACCTGACCTGGATCGAGGAACCGGTCCGTCGGTGGGATTCGGCGGGCCATGCCCGCATCGCCCGCGCCGCGAAGACAGCGGTGGCGACCGGCGAGAACCTGACCGGGCTGGAGCAGTACGCGCCGTTGTTCGATGCGGGCGCGGTCGATATCGTGCAGGCGGGTAGCGTCTGGGGGATCACCCATTTCCTGCGCGTGGCCATGGCCGCGCATTCGCGGGGCTGCCGGTCTCGCCGGTCGCCTACAACGCCAACCCGGTGGCGCACGCGGCGGCGGCGGTGCCGAACATGATCGGGATCGAGGTGCAGGACTTCGCCTTTCCCGCCGGGTTCGACGTGGACCAGCAGATCGCCGAGGGCGGCATCGTGCTGGGCGACCGTCCGGGTCTTGGCATAGAGATCGACGAGGCCGCGGTCGCCAGTGCAGTCGCCGCCATCGGCTGGGGTGAGCGCGGCGGGCCGCATCGCCGCCCGGCGGACGCGGGGCTGCGGCTGGTGCCGGAAATGCGGCGGGCTGCAGAGTGATGCACGGCGACGTTTCCGATCCTGCCTGGGTTGAGGGTCGCGCGCGCTGGCGCTTGCAACTCTCTCTGATGGTCAACTTCTTCCTGCTGATGGCGCTCTACAGCGGCGTTCTGGGGGTCTTGCTGCCCAACCAGATTGCCGAGCTTTCGCCGGGCTCGAAGGAGAACAACCTGGCGCTGCTCTTTGCGATCACTTCCATCTTCTCGACTCTGGCAACGCCCATCGCGGGAGCCCTGTCGGACCGTACGCGCAGCCGCTGGGGACGGCGCTCGCCGTGGATCGCGATCGGTTCGCTGGTCGGATCGGCGTGCCTGTTCGGGGTGTCGTGGACGACCGGGTTCTGGTCGCTGATGGTCCTGTGGGTCATGGCGGCGGTTGCCTACAATTCGATGCAGCCTGCGATGACGACGCTGATCGCCGACCGCTTCGCGCCCGAGACGCGCGGCGGTGTCTCCGGCATCGTCGGCGCGGGGATGACCGCCGGGCTGACTGCGGGCACTGTCGTCGCGGGCTACCTCGCGTCGGAGCGGCTGCTGGCCTATGGCCTGTTCGCAGGCGCCATCGCCGCCTCGTGCGTGGCTTTCGTGGCGCTCAACCGCGAGCCGCCCAGCGACACCCAGCCGCACCGTCCGGTGCACTGGGGCGCGTTCCTGAAGAGCTTCTGGATCAGTCCGCGCGAACATCCCGACTTCGCCTGGGCCTTCGCCAGCCGCTTCACGATCTACATGGGCTATCAGGCCGTCGCCGCCTACCTGCTCTACATCCTGCGCGATTACATCGGGCTGGCAGATGGCGCCTCCAACCTCGCGATCGCCAATATGGCGATGGTGACGCTGTTGTGCCTGGTGGTGTCCTCGCTCGTATCGGGCTGGCTTTCGGACCGCTGGCAGCGGCGCAAGCCCTTCGTCATCGGCGGCAGCCTCATCATGGGCGCGGCAATGGTGGCGCCGCTGGTCGCGCCCTCGATGGCGGGGATGTGGGTATACGCGGCCGTCATCGGCGTGGGCTACGGCATGTTCATGTCGATCGACATGGCCCTGATGACGCAAGTGTTGCCCAAGGCGGCGCTGGGTGACGAGGGCAAGGACCTCGGCGTGCTCACCACTGCCGTCAACATACCCCAGATCATCAGCCCGGTCATGGCGGCGGCGCTGCTCGGCGTGTTCGGCGGGGACTACCGCGCGATCTTCATCGCCGCCGTCGTCTTCGTGTTCGCCTCGGCGCTCTGCGTACTGCCGATCCGCTCGGTGCGATAATTCATAATACGTATGATGTAGTTTGACACATGATCTTTGGCAGGTCATAACGCCTGCAAAGAATTTCGAGGGAGAGTCGAAATGTCCAAGGAGGGAAGGCTTCGCAGCGCGGCCACGACGGCGCTGCTTTTTTCAGCTGCATCGGTGCTAGCGCTGGCAACCAGCGCGCAGGCTCAAGAAGCTGCGGCTGATACCGGGGCATCGGAGGCAGTCGATGCGGAGAACGTCATCATCGTCGCGGGCATCCGCGCCAGCCAGAAGGCTTCGATCGACATCAAGCGCGATTCCATTGCGGTGGTGGACTCGATCGTCGCCGAGGACCTGGGCAAGCTGCCGGACCAGAACGTCGCGGAATCGCTTCAGCGCATCGCCGGCGTCACCATCGAGCGCAACCGGGGCGAGGGACGCTACATCACCGTTCGCGGCTTCGGGCCGAAGTTCAACGCGGTGACCGTCAACGGCCGCACGCTGGCGACCGACAACAATGGCCGCGAGTTCTCGTTCGACGTCATGCCGTCCGAGATCATCGCCGGGGCCGACGTCTACAAATCACCGCAGGCCAACATCAACGGCGCCTCGATCGGCGCGACGGTGGACGTCAAGACCCTGCGCGCGATCGACCAGAAGGACGAATTCTCGTTCGCCGGATCGGCGGGGCAGATGTGGGCGGAGCTGGCCGACAAGTTCAATCCGGAAATCTCGGGCGTCGCCTCCTGGCGCAATGCGGAGAAGACGCTCGGCATCTCGCTCTCGGCGGTCTACACCGAGCGCCAGACCCGCAACGACGAATTCACCATCGGCGCGGGCCACGTCTATCGTTCCAGCACCGATTCCTACTACAATGCAGGCGGCGTTCCCGGCGCGCGCATCGGCCCGGACGTGGCACCGTTCACGCGGGTCTCGATGCCTTCGAACTTGTCGCCGTTCTTCTTCGAGCGCAACCTTAAGCGCTACGGCTTCTCTGGTTCGCTGCAGTTCCGCCCGACCGAGACGCTGACCGTCTCGCTCGACGGGCTCTATTCGAAGGCTGACTTTAAGGAGCAGCAGACCGGTCTCGCCTACGACTTCTCCGGCGGTACTCTGGTGGAGCAGGTGGTCGAAGGCCAGGAGGCGGTCTATCAGCGCTATCAGGGCGGCTTCGTCGACCAGATCCTGCAGTACGACCACCGCAAGGTCATGACCAACCAGTTCGGTGCCAACGTCGAATGGAAGCCGACCGAGACGCTCAAGATGCGCTTCGACGCCTCGCGCTCGAAGGCGGAACGGCGCGGCAAGGAAGACAACCTCTTCACCACGATCCGGCGCAAGAACATCGACCTCTGGTTCGATCGCCGCTCCGGCAGCCCGATCTACGAATATGGCTTCTCGAGTCCGAACTACCCCAACGCCGCGACCAGCCCCGACGGCATCACCGCGCACTATTACATCTGGGGCGGCGGCACCGATGTCGACGACAAGATCGAGGAATACCGCTTCGACAACGAATGGGAGGCGACGTCCAACCTGACGCTCTTCGCCGGCGGCATGTACTCGCGCCGCACCAAGACGCTGACCGGGGACGAGATGCCCTTCGGTGAGCAGTGCGCCTACTGCGGCTCTGACCGTGTGCTTCCGGGCTATCTGTTCCAGCCCACCAACCGCAACTTCTTCCAGGGTGGCGGCCCTTCGAACATCATTCGCGACTGGGTGATCTACAGCCCGCAGCAGCTGGTGAGCGTGATCGACCAGTTCGCGGCGGAGGACGGCATTGCGTTCAACCCGGCGGTCTTCTCGCCTTCAGCCTCTTCGGTGGTCGATGAGAAGGTGAAGATCGGCTACGTCATGGCCAACTTCCGCACCTCGCTGGGCTCGATGCCGCTGACGATCAACGCGGGTCTTCGCTATGAGGGGACGACGTATACCTCGACCGGCGCATCGCGCACGGTCCTCAGCGCGCAGCCGAACGGGCAGGGGCAGAACATCATCGTCGTCTCGCCGGTCGTTCCGGTGGGCTTCAAGGGCAAGTACAACGACTGGCTGCCCTCGGTGAACATCAAGCTGGAGGCGACCAACGACCTCATCCTGCGCCTCGCCGCCTCGAAGGTGATGACGCGCCCGACGCTGACGGACCTGTCGCCGCGCCAGTCGATCCAGACCAACCCCGGCAACGAGACGATCAGCCGCGGCAACCCCGACCTGCAGCCGTTCCGCGCCAAGCAGATCGAGGCCGGCGTGGAGTGGTACTTCAACGCGAGTTCGCTGCTGTCGGCGGCCGCGTTCTACAAGAAGATCGACTCCTTCGTGACCCTGGTGACGACGCCGCAACTGGTCGATCAGGTGACGTTCCAGGTCACCGTGCCCGACAACGGCAAGGGTGCGACGGTGAAGGGCTTCGAGCTTGGCTATCGTCAGGCCTTCACCGGCCTTCCCGCGCCGTTCGACGGTCTGGGTGTGCAGACCAGCTTCAACTACACCAAGTCGAATGCTAACTACACCAACCAGGTCGCGGGCGTGTCCTACGGGCTGGAGGGCCTGTCGAAGACCTCCTACAGCCTCGTCGGGTTCTACGAGAAGTACGGCCTGCAGGCGCGCGTGGCCTATACCTGGCGCGACAACTTCCTGCAGGTGGCCTCCGGCCGCAACGGCGAGCCGGAATACTTCGCCGCCTATGGCCAGCTCGATGCCGGGCTGTCCTATGAAGTGACGCCGCAGTTCACGATCTTCGCGGACGCGCTCAACCTCAATGACGCCAAGGAGTTCATCTACTCCGTCAGCGAGGACCGCACCAAGGAGTATCGCAGGACTGGCCGCCGCTTCTCCGGCGGTGTGCGCGTCCGCTTCTGACCATCGATGGAAGGGACCGGGTCGCGATACCCGGTCCCTTCCCGGCATTCGGGATGACATATGGTGATGAAGCGCCTTGCTCCGGTTCTGCTCGCAGCCGCAGCGCTCGGGTTGCCGGGGCTGGCAAAAGCCGCTCCGGTGTCCCGCGTCGCGGAAGCCGGAAAGCCGCGCGTGATCGTCCTGACGGACATCGGCTCGGACCCGGACGACATGGAATCGATGGTGCGGTTCCTGCTGTACACCAACGAATTCGAGGTCGAGGCGCTGGTGCCATCGACCTCGCGGCATCTGCAGGATTCGGTTCATCCCGAGCAGATCCTGAAGCGCATCGACGCTTACGAACAGGTGCTGCCCAACTTGCGTGCCCATGCGCAGGGTTGGCCCTCGGCCGCGCAATTGCGCGCGCGGGTGAGGCCGGGGCGGCCCGAATACGGGATGCTCGGCGTCGGCGCGGGGAAGGATACCGAGGGATCGCGCGCCATCGTCGCCGCGCTCGACAAGGCGGACCCGCGCCCGGTGTGGATCTGCGTCTGGGGCGGGGCGGTCGATCTGGCGCAGGCGCTGTGGTCGCTGCGCGAGACACGCCCGGCAGAGGACGTGGCGCGCCTTGCGGCGAAGCTGCGCGTCTACTCGATCTCCGATCAGGACAACGCGGGGCCATGGGTCCGGCGGCAGTTCCCGGACGTGTTCTGGATCGTCAGTCTCACGGCGCACCGGCACTACAACCTGTCGACCTGGGGCGGCATCTCGGGCGACCGGATGTACTATTTCGACGGACCGGACTTCACCACCGTCTCGAAGGAGTGGCTGCGCGAGAATGTGCAGATCGGCCCGCTCGGCTCGCTATATCCGAACTACGAGTTCATCATGGAGGGGACACGCCCAGCTTCCTCTACCTGGTTCCCAACGGCCTCGGCGATCCCGAGCATCCCGACTACGGGAACTGGGGCGGGCGTTACGGCAAGGTGTCCGAATGGGACGGCATCTGGACCGACACGAGCGACCTCGTCACCGGGGCCGACGGCAAAGTCCACCAGACCAATAAGGCGACGATCTGGCGCTGGCGCGAGGCGTTCCAGAACGACTTTGCGGCGCGCATCCAGTGGACGCTGCAGGGCGCGTTCAAGGGCGCAAATCACACACCAAGACTGGCACTCAACGGCACTCAGGGTGTCACAGCAGTGACAATGACTGCCCTTCCGGGCGAAACCGTGCGCCTTTCCGCAGCCAGTTCGCACGATCCGGACGGGGACCTGGTGGACTACACCTGGTGGCAGTATCGCGAGGCCGAGGCGGTCAACCGCAGCCCGCGCGTCGAACTCCAGCGCGGCGACCCTCTGGAGACCCGTTTCGTGGTGCCCGAGGTGACCGAGCCGACCCGCTTCCACATCATTCTGGAAGCGCGCGACCGGGGCACGCCGGCGCTGATCAGCTATCGCCGTGCGATCGTCTCGGTGGAGCCGCGGCGCTAATCGGGGAAATGGCGGGTACCTCTCGTCATGCGCCCGATCGTTCCTATCTGTCCGACGGTACGCCGATGCAGCCGATTGAAGGAACGCCTGAACATGCCGCAGCACCTCAAGATCGATTTCGTGTCCGATGTCGCCTGCCCCTGGTGCGTCATCGGTCTGAAGAGCTTGGAAGCAGCGCTTGAACGGCTTGAGGGAGATGTCTCGGCAGACATTCATTTCCAGCCGTTCGAACTGAACCCGAACATGCAGAACGAAGGGCAAAACCTGCGCGAGCACATTGCGCGGAAGTACGGCACCACGCCGGAACAGTCGGCCGCGAGCAGGGCGGCGATCCAGGAGCGGGCCGCAGGTGTCGGCTTCACGATTGCGATGAACGACGAGAGCCGTATCTACAATACGTTCGACGCACATAGGCTGTTGCATTGGGCGGGAGAACAGGGCCGCCAATCCGAACTCAAGCACGCGCTGTTCGAGGCGTATTTCACGCAAGGCGTCAATGTCTCGCTCCATGAGGTTCTGCTGGATGTGGTGGCAGCTGCGGGCCTCGATATGTCGCGTGCGGCGGAAGTCCTTGCCGGAGATGAGTACGCTGCGACAGTCCGTGATGACGAGGAAATCTGGCGTTCGCGAGGGATCTCGAGCGTCCCGGCGATCATCATCGACGAGAAGTACCTTGTGTCCGGTGGCCAGCCGGTCGAGGTGTTCGAGGACGTGCTGAAGAAAATTGCCGCCGAGCGGGCGGCATTGGCTCAATAGTTCTGACTGCGTCCCGCGACGGGCGCATGAGACCTCTGATGAAGTAAGGCAAAATGCGCTCGTCGTACAAAGCCTTGCCAACGCTTGCTGCAGAAGGTTGCTCCCTTCGATCAGCGGATGCGTTGAACGGACCAATCCTCGTTTTCAGGCAACCACTACCTCGATCCCAGCATCCTCCAACATTTCCAAAGCCTGTCGATCAACGCCCTTGTCAGTAATCACCACGTCGACTTCGCTAAGATCGCAGACGATGGAACCCGAGATCGAAACAAATTTGCTGCTGTCGATCAACAGGATGAGTGTCTCCGCGCGCTTGATGAAGCTGCGTTCGGCGGCGACAAGGATAATATCCTGCTGCATCACGCCTTGCGGGCCAATCGCGGCCGCTCCCATGAATAGCTTGGGAGCGTGAAAGCGCGGCATCGATTCTTCTCCTGCCGGCGCCAGGACAATGTTCTGTTCGCGAAATACGGTGCCTGAAGGAAGCAATACCCGCGTACCCTCCTGCGGCAAGAGCGCATCGACGATATGCAGCGAGTTGGTAAGCACTTGGCAATCGAGCCCAGCCAGATGCGGGCACATTTGCAAGGTCGTGGTTCCCCCGTCGATCATGATGCCTTCGCCGGGGAGGCACAGCGCTGCCGCAGCACGACCAATCGCCTGCTTGGCAGGCAGGTTTTGCAAGATCGACTGGGCGAACGGCGTACCTGAAAGCCCGCTTTCGCGTTCCTCCTTCTGATCTTGCGGCGCTTTTGCGCCGCCGTGTACGCGCACGATCAGGCCCTCTTCCTCCAAACGGGTGAGGTCACGCCGGATCGTCGCCGGCGAGGCTTCGAGAAGTGCCTCGAGTGCGCGATACGTCACGAACCCGGTGGCCGCCACCGCTTCGAGGATCAGGCTTTCACGCTGCGTAGAGTGCATTGGCTACCTTATGTCGCTTTATGTCGGTCCATGCGCGGGCTTATGACGGACTTTTCGATCATGAGCCATCATTTCTGCTCACGGGGTCATCCCCGCCTCGATCATGTTGCCCGCCCCGATGATCACCGTCGAGCCGACGAGCAGGCTTATCCCGGTCCAGACCAGCGTGCGCGTACGAAGGCTGGCGCCCTTCCACTCCTTCAGCGCAAAGCCCCAGAGCGTCGAGAACAGGATGATGGAAGCCATGTGCAGCGTCCACGAGGAGAAGCCGTAGCGTCCCATCTGGCTCTCGCCCATCGTGTAGAAGAAGAACTGGAAGTACCACAAGGTGCCGCCCAGCGCCGCCAGCAGGTAATTGACCAGAAGCCTGGGCTTTTCCCCGGTCGGCACTCGGCCGAGAAACTGGCCGAAGCTGCGGTTGCGGCGGATGAGGATCGCGCACCAGATCGCATTGGTGGTGAGGCCGCCCGCAAGCACCACGCACAGCACCGGAAGCCCCTGGCTCAACGGATCGGTCCCGGCCGCCAGCGTCAGGTCGCGGATCGGCTGTCCGGCATCGAGGCCCCAGGCGAAACAGCCCGACATGACGCCCGAGAACACCGCGATCAACAGGCCTTTGCGAAGGTCGAACTCGGCCACGCCCTCGGAAATCTTGCCGCCCAGGTCCTTGTCCTTGGCGCTGCCCGCCCGCGCGACGACGACGATCCCCGCCAGCGTCACCAGAATGCCCAGCAGCGTCAGTTGTCCGCTGGGGCGTGAGGCGATCTCGCCGATGGTGCCGTGGAAGATCGGCGGTCCCATCGTGCCGATCACCGTGGTCAGTCCTAGCGCCACGGCCATGCCCAGAGAGAGCCCGAGATAGCGCATCGTCAGCCCGAAGGTCAGCCCGCCGAAGCCCCACATCGCACCCCAGAACCAACACCACAGCAGGGTCCGCGAAGGCGTGGCGGCCAATACGCCGAGCAGGTCCTCGGTGCGCAGCGAGGCGAAGAGCCAGGGCGCGATGGCCCAGGAGAAGATGCCGCCCGCAAGCCAGAATATCTCCCACGACCACAGCTGGATGCGCTTGTAGGGGACGTAGAAGCTGGCGGAGGCGAAGCCGCCAAGCCAGTGAAACAGGACGCCCAGCGGCGGATTGCCTCCCATGATTTTCGTGATCCTCTCTTGATGTATGTTATCGGGTGGCCGCCAGGCAGTTGCGGTCGATCTGGTCGATGCGGGTGGTGCCGGTGAGCGCCATGGCAACGCGCATTTCGGCCTCGATCAGCTTGAGCATCTTCGTGACGCCTGCCTCGCCGCCGGCTGCGAGCGCCCAGGCCCAGGCGCGGCCCAGCAGCACGCCCTTGGCGCCCAGCGCCAGCATCCGCACCACGTCGAGGCCGGAGCGGATGCCGCCGTCGGCCAGCACGGTCAGGCGGTCTCCCACTGCATCGACGATCGGAGGCAGGGCGCGGGCGCTGGAAAGCACGCCGTCGAGCTGCCGCCCGCCGTGGTTGGAGACGACGATGCCGTCCGCGCCCAGCTCTGCGGCTTCGCGCGCGTCATCCGGGTCGAGAATACCCTTGATGATCAGCGGCCCCTTCCATTCGGAGCGAATGAAATCGAGATCGCGCCAGTTGATCGAGGGGTCGAAGTTGTTTCGCATCCAGGCGAAGAAGTCCTCGATCCCGGTCCTGCCCTGTAGCACCGGGGCGACGTTGCCGAGCGTGTGCGGGCGTCCGTTGATGCCGACATCCCATGCCCAGCCGGGCCGGGCGGCCGCCTGCGCGAAGCGCCAGAGCGCGCCCTTGATGCCGCCGGATCCGGCAAGGCCGGTGTGGTAATCGCGATAGCGGCTGCCGGGGACCGGCATGTCGACGGTGAAGACGAGGGTGGAGCAGCCCGCCTCGACCGCCTGCGCCAGCAGGTCCTTCATGAAGGCGCGGTCGCGGATCATGTAGAGCTGGAACCAGAACGGCCGGTCCGCAGCCCTGGCGACTTCGCCGATGGTGCAGGCGCCCACCGTGGAGAGCGTGAAGGGAACGCCGGCGTTCTGCGCCGCCCGCACCGCCTGCGTCTCGCCGCGCCGGGCGTAGAGGCCGGCCAGCCCGATCGGCGCCAATGCAAGGGGCAGGGCCAGCTTCTGGCCGAACAGCTGCGTCGACAGGTCCAGCGCCGAGACGTCGCGCAGCACGCGCTGGCGCAGGGCGAGTTCGGCAAGGTCGGAGACGTTGCGACGCAGCGTCGCCTCGGCATAGGAGCCGCCGTCGATGTATTCGAACAGGAAGCGTGGCAGCGTGCGGCGTGCGGCTTCGCGAAAGTCGGGGATCGAGGCGGTGATCATGCGGTCAGTCCTGCGGGAGCCTTCGCCACGGCTTCGCGCCAGGCGTCGCGATAGCCGAAGAGGTCGCCTTCCAGCGGTTCGACGCAGATAAGTTCGCCGCCCGCTTCGAGCGACGGGTCGATCAGGCGCAGCGCGCCGAACGAGACGTCGTTATGGGCATTGGCGAGGAAGACCCGGGTGTCCGGCCGCAGCGCGGCGAGCGCGCGCACGAAGACCTCGGCCTCGGAAAAGCGCCCCTCGATCAGCAGCCGGTCCTTCGAACCGATCAGGTCGAGCGCGGTATCCGCCACCAGCGCGGCATAAAGGCAGATTGCCGCGCGTCGGGCGTACCAGGTTCCCTGCCACTCGACCGGCGCGTTGACCCAGCGCGCCTCGCCGTCGGGATAGGGGCCGAAGCCGGGCGCGAGCGTGGGCATCATCATCGTGCGGCGGCGCAGCAGCGCCGGGACTTCGGCCATCAGGCGGGGCTGGTCGGGCTTGATGTCGATGCGGCGGGTGTCGAGCTGGATGACCGTCTCGATCTCGCGCCCGCCCATGAAACGGGCCGAGGGCACGGGCGCGCCATAGGCATCGACGTTGACCAGCGTGTCGCGCCCTTCGGGCAGCGAGGCGATGGCGAAAGGTCCGGCGGCAAGGCGCATGGCGATGAACCATGTGCCGGTGGAAAGGATCGTCGCCTCCTGCCGCGCGATCTGCGCGAAGCCGCGCGCGGCGAGCAGCGCGGCGTTGGAATCGTGAAGTCCGGCAAGCACTTGCGCACTCGCGGGCAAGCCCGTCTCGGCCGCGAGTTCGGGGCGCAGGGTGCCCACGACCTCGCCTGCGCCGACCACGGGGGCAAAGCGCTCGGCCCAGCCGAGGCGCTCGGCCATCGGGGAGAAGCGCGCTTCGCCGGGTGCCCAGAGGTCCGAGTGGCAGCCGAGGCTGGTCACTTCGCTGACCGCCCGGCCGGCGAGGAACCAGGCCCAGTACTGCGCCCAGGGCACCAGCGTCGCCCGCGCCATCGCCTCGGGGTGGCGCTGCGCCATCCACCAGATCTGCGCGCCCATGTTGAGGCCGTCGGGCAGGGCGGGGAGCCCGTCACGGCCAGCGCGTCGCGCTCGGCCCGGTAGGCGGCCATGACGTCGCCCGGGATCGGCTGTTCGTAGTCGAGCGGGGCGAATAGCAGCCCGTCTTCTCCGATCGCGGCGAAGGCGGCGCCATGGGCCACGGGGATGATCGCCTCGACCGGATGGCCTGCCCATTCACGCAAGGTGGCGCGCAGCCATTCGCCGATTCCCTCGGCGTCGAGGCGGCGAATCCCGTCGATTTCATGGGTCGGGTTGGGGCGCACCTGGCGGCACACAAGGGTACCATAACGGCACCACAGCGACACCTTGCTGAGGGTCTTGCCAATATCGACGACGATGTAAGCGCCTGTTCCTGCCATTCTCTCCGCCGCCATTTTCAACCAGGCAGCGATCTGCCTGAACATGGTGTTGATTGATTGCTTATGAGCGATTAGTATCGAGTCAGATTGAACATGAAAAGAGGAAATGTCAGAGGGTGCCCATGGATACGATCACTGCCCCCGCCGCCCCGTTGAAATCCGCCCCCGCGCTCACTTTCGCCGTGCCGACCAGCCGGTGGGACGACTCGGTCGCGGCGTCTCTTTCTCCTGCCCAACTGCTGCTCTACCGCTCCAACCTGCTGGGTTCCGACCTGACTGTCACCAACTTCGGCGGCGGCAACACCTCCGCCAAGCTGCAGGAGGTCGATCCGCTGACCGGAGAGACGGTGGAAGTGCTGTGGGTGAAGGGCTCGGGCGGCGACATCGGCTCGATGAAGCTCGATGGATTCGCGACGCTCTATCAGGACAAGCTGCTTGGCCTCGAACAGCACTACGGCGGCCCGGACGACGACGACAAGATGGTCGGCTACCTGCCGCACTGCACTTTCAACCTGAACGGCCGCGCGGCGTCGATCGACACGCCGCTCCATTCGCTGCTGCCTTTCGCGCATGTCGATCACGTCCACCCGGACGCGATCATCGCGCTTGCCGCCAGCTCCGGCGGGGAGGCGGCGACGCAGGCGATCTGGGGCGGCCGGATCGGCTGGCTGGCGTGGAAGCGCCCCGGCTATACGCTGGGCGTGCAACTGCGTGACTTCGTGGCGGCCAACCCCGGCGTCGAAGGCGTAATGCTCGCGGGCCACGGCATCATCTGCTGGGCGGACAGCGCGAAGGCCTGCTACGAACACACCGTCGAACTGATCGCCGACGCTGCCGCCTACCTCAATGCGGGCCTTGCCGGTAAGCCCGCGTTCGGCGGCGCGGCTTATGAAACCGCCGGGGACCGCGCGGCAATCGCGGCCGATCTCATGCCCCGCCTACGTGGCCTGATGACCGGAGCGCGGCGCAAGGTCGGCCACTATTCCGACGATGCCGAAGCGCTCGAGTTCGTGAATTCGGCCGACTTCCAGCGTCTCGCTGACCTCGGGACCTCGTGCCCCGATCACTTCCTGCGTACCAAGATCGCGCCATTGACGCTCGACCCGGCGCGGTTGCAGGATGACGCCTACCTGGCGCAGAAGATCGCCGATTACCGCGACCTCTATGCTGCCTATTACGAGCGCTGCAAGCGTCCGAACTCGCCCGCGATGCGCGATGCCAATCCGGTCGTGGTGCTGGTGCCGGGCGTCGGGCGCATCACGTTCGCCACCGACAAGACCACCGCGCGCCTCGCCGGCGAGTTCTACGGCAACGCCATCAATGTCATGCGCGGGGCCGAGGCGATCGGCGACTATATCGCGCTCGATGAACAGGAAGCCTTCGACATCGAGTACTGGTTGCTCGAGGAAGCCAAGCTGCAGCGCATGCCCGCGCTCAAGCCCCTGGTCGGCCGCGTCGTGCTGGTGACCGGCGGGGCGGGCGGCATCGGCGCGGCTAGCGCGGCGCGGCTGATGGCCGAGGGCGCCTGCGTGGTTCTCGCCGACCGCGACGGCGCCGTCGTCGAGGACGTGCGCGCCGGTTTCGCCAGGCAGTTCGGCAAGGACGTGGTGCGTTCGGTGGTGTGCGACGTGACGGATGAAGCGCAAGTCGCCGAGGCCTTCGCCGTCGCCGCGCGCGAGTTCGGCGGCCTCGACATCCTCGTCGCCAATGCGGGCATCGCCTCCTCGGCGCCGATCGAGGAGACCACCATCGCGCTATGGAACCGCAACTACGACGTTCTGGCGCAGGGCTATTTCCTGACCAGCCGGGCCGCGTGGCCGCTACTGAAGGCGATGAAGGAACAGGGCGGCACCAGCGTCGTGTTCATCGGCTCGAAGAACGGCGTCGCCGCTGCTACCAATGCCAGCGCCTATGCCTCGGCCAAGGCGGCGGCCAACCACCTTGCGCGCTGTCTGGCGCTGGAGGGGCGCCGCACGGCATCCGCGTCAACGTCGTCAACCCCGATGCCGTCATCAAGGGCAGCCGCATCTGGGACGGCGACTGGCGCAAGGAGCGCGCGGGCGCCCACGGTATCGACACCGGCAAGGAACTGGAGGAACATTACCGCCAGCGCTCCATGCTCAAGCGCGACGTGCTGCCCGGTGACATTGCCGAGGCGGTGTACTTCCTGGCGGGCGACCAGTCCGCCAAGTCCACCGGCAACATGATCAACGTCGATGCGGGCAATGCCCAGGCGTTCACGCGCTGATCACGACGGGAAGAGGATAAGAGACAATGACGAACCTGCCGATTTCCGCCGAACTGATCGCGGAAGCCAATGCCCGCGCCGCCGAGGCGCTGGAAGACGACTACGCCTCGCTGGGCCGCAAGCTGGAGCGTTCGGGCATCGCCATCGATGCGATCAGGGACAAGGTTGCGGGCTTCTCCGTGGCGGTGCCGACATGGGGCGCGGGGCGCGGCGGCACCCGTTTCGCCAAGTTCCCCATCCCCGGCGAGCCCACCAATATCCACGAGAAGCTGGAGGACTGCGCGGTCATCAACCAGCTCTCGCGCCTGACCCCGCGCGTCAGCCCGCATTTCCCGTGGGACAAGGTCAGCGACTACAAGGGGCTGCGCGAGGAGGCGGCGAGCCTCGGCCTGGGCTTCGATGCGGTGAACTCGAACACGTTCCAGGACCAGAAGGGGCAGGCGCAGACGTATGCCACCGGCTCGCTCTCCTCGACCATCGAGGCGACGCGGGCGCAGGCGGTGGAGCACAACATCGAGTGCATCGAGATCGGCCGCCAGCTCGGCTCCACCGACCTGACGGTCTGGGTGGGCGACGGCACCAACTTTCCCGGCCAGCAGGACCTCGGCCGCAGCCTCGACCGCTATCTCGACGCTGCGAGCGAGGTCTACGCCGCGCTGCCGGACGACTGGCGGATGTTGCTGGAGCACAAGATGTTCGAGCCCGCGTTCTACTCCACCGTCATCAGCGACTGGGGTTCCTCGATCCTTGCCGCGCAGGAGCTTGGCCCCAAGGCCAAGTGCCTCGTCGATCTTGGCCACCATGCGCCCAACGTCAACATCGAGCAGATCGTGGCGCGCCTGCACCGGTTCGGCAAGCTCGGCGGCTTCCACTTCAACGACAGCAAGTACGGCGACGACGACCTCGATTCCGGCTCGATCAATCCGCACCAGCTGTTCCTGGTGTTCAACGAACTGGTCGAGGCCGAACTGGCCCCGCGTGATGGCTTCAACCCCAGCTACATGATCGACCAGTCGCACAACGTCACCGACCCGATCGAATCCATGCTGTCTTCGGCCGAGGCGATCGGATCGTGCTACGCCAAGGCACTGCTGGTCGACCGAGAGGCGTTGCATCTGGCGCAGGAAGCGAACGACACGATGATGGCCTTCCAGGCCCTGCGTCGGGCCTACAACGTGGACGTTTCTCCGATTCTCGCGAAGGCACGCATCGATGCGGGCGGCGCGGCGGACGTGCTGGGCGTCTATCGCGAAAGCCGCTGGCGCGACCGCAAGGCGCAGGAACGCGCGGCGGTAGGGCTGGGGGCCGGAATTGTCTGAGAATTCGCAATGAATTCCGAGCAAATCGTCGGCCGCGCGGTGGGAAAGGCATCCTGCTCCTCAGACGCGCAAAGACGTTGATTATGAAGCAGGGCTCCGGCGGGGTTCGTGGTGATCGGGGTCTGTCGATCTGCCGGACCTGCCGGTTTCCGAAAGATGGACGCTTCGATGCCCCTCACCAAATCCCGCCGCTATCCCTCTATCAAATATGACAATTTCTGCCGGGCACGGTAGATGCGTGTCTCGACGGCCTTGCGGCTGATGCCGAGTATCGCAGCCGCTTCGTCCTGAGCCAGACCCTCGATCGCGCAGAGCAGCATCGGCTCTTTCAGGGTATCGGGGAGCGCGGCCAGGGCGGCATGAATGCGATCGACCTCGCGGCGCGACGCCAGCGCTGCTTCAGGTTCTTGTGCGGTATCGGCGACTGCCAGGGCATGCTCCATCGGCAGGGCGAGGGACAGGAACCGCCGTACCGCTCGCCGCCGTGCCCAGTCGCGGCACTTGTTGAGGGCGATCCGCAGTACCCATGCCCGGAACGACCGCGCCGGATCATAGCGGCGCAGCGCGAGGAAGGCTGCGACGAAGCTCTCCTGCGTGACGTCGAGGGCATCGGCATCATTGCCCACATGGCCACGCACCACGCGGAACACGGCGCTGCGGTGCGCAGCCATCAGCGTATCGAACCCGGCCTGCCCACCGGCAAGCGCGAGCGCGACGGCGCGGGACTCGTCTCCCTTCGCGTCGCCGCGTGCATCAATGCGGCTCTGTCGTGCGCCGGTCACTGGCAGATCAGTCCTGCGGCGGGGACGTCAGCGCCTCTGCCACTGCCGTATCGAAACGGCCGGTCTGGTCGGCGCGCAGGACGGCGCGCATCGCGAAGATGTGCTGCAATGTTGCCTTCTGAAGTTCGCCCATCGCCACGTGAGAGTGATCAACCGCTTTCTCGACATCCGGACCATAGGCGTGTTCGTGTGCGATAGCGGCCGCGAGATCGGAATTGGCCGCCAGCAATTCCGTTTCGAGGCGCGCCCGCCGGGAGGCGAAGCCCTTCTCCAGCAGTTCGATACGCTCCATCTGAGCTGGATCGAGATTCAGTTCGCGATGAAGAACCACATGAATCCGGCTCTCTTGCGGTTCCGGTTCCCGCAGCCGCTGCCCCAGCCAGAGCGCACCGAGTGCGACAAGGAATGCCAGCAACGCGACCAGACAATAGCGGGAGACGTTTCCCATCCCTCAGGACACCAGCAAGTGCGAAGGCGCCGCAGCGGGCAGGCCAAGCAGTGTGTCCGCGTGGACGTAGGCATGCTCACGCGCACCATCCGGTCCGGCACTGCCCGAAAGGCCGCCCCACAAACCGACTCCGCCGGCGACAACGCAGGCAAGCAGGAGGGATCTGTGAAGCGCCCATCGCTCGCGCCCTGCCGCCAGCCCGGCCATGACTTTGCCATCGAGCGTGCCAAGGGCCATTGGCACGGGTTCGTCGCGCAGTTGTGCAAACATGCGATCCAGATCGTCCAAGCCTTCGCTCCTTTCACACGTCCACACGCCGTCGGGCTCACTGCTCATACGCGGCAAATCGCCGCATCCCTCGCCCCGTAAAAATTTCGCGACGCATGAGAGGGATCGCGCCGGACCTTGCGTATGACCTCATGTAAATCCGGACAAGCTGGTTCGTCCGGATCGAATGAGGAAACCTTGCGATGCGCCTTGCTGTCCCTGCGGCCGCCATCGGCCTGTCCATGGCAGTCCTGCCCGCCGCGGCGTTCGCCCATCCCGAGCTGTTGAGCGCGACCCCGGCGGCGAAATCCGCCGTGACCAGGCCGACCTCGATCGTCCTCAACTTCTCCGAAGACCTCGTTGCGCCGCTGTCAGGGTTCGATCTTGTCATGACCGGTATGCCCGGAATGGCCGATCATAAACCGATGCCGATCAAAGGCATCGTCGCCAGGGCCAAGGGCAGGGCCGTGACGGCGGCACTGCCGCGCCCCCTTCCGACCGGCACATCCTGACCTGGCACGCGGCCGGCGCCGACCAGCACCGCATCGAGGGCAGCTACGGCTTCACCGTCCGCTGATGCATGAATGAGAGCGATTTCCGCTTCATTTCCATGGCGCCTGTGCCTGGATGATCGCTTTATGGCGCGCCGTGTGGCCTCGCTGCGTGCCTGAAGCACCGCGACCATAAGTGGTCACGGTGCTTGCATGGCTCAGGAACGGATGCCGGCTGCGATCATCGGGCTACGTCCCATGCGGATGCGTCGTGCCGTCAGGACCAGCCGTCCTGCGCTTCGAGGCTGGCGGCCAGTTCGCCGATCACGCGGTAGCAGTCGAGCACCTTGCCGACCGACGAGTTCGGCTCGCGCCCTTCGCGGATCGCGGCGATGAATTCGCGGTCCTGCAGTTCGATGCCGTTGTTCGAAACGGTGACGCCGGTCAGGTCGATCGGTTCTTCCTTGCCGTTCACGAGATCGTCGTAGCGCGCGATATACGTGCCGTTATCGCCGATGTAGCGGAAGAAGGTGCCCAGCGGGCCGTCGTTGTTGAACGACAGCGAAAGGGTGCAGATCGCACCGGTTTCCGCCTTGAGCTGGATCGACATGTCCAGAGCGATGCCCAGTTCGGGGTGCTTCGGCCCCTGCAGCACGTTGGCGGCGACGATCTTGCCCGACTGGTAGGCGAACAGGTCGATCGTGTGCGCGGCGTGGTGCCACAGCAGGTGGTCGGTCCAGGAACGCGGCTGGCCCTTGGCGTTGATGTTCTTGCGGCGGAAGAAGTAGGTCTGCACGTCAAGCTGCTGCAGCGTCAGTTCGCCGGCGGCGATCTTGTTGTGCACGTACTGGTGCGAAGGGTTGAAGCGGCGGGTATGGCCGACCATGCAGACTAGGCCGGTTTCCTGCTGCTTGGCGACGACCGCTTCGGCATCGGCCCAGCTGTCCGACAGCGGGATTTCCACCTGAACGTGCTTGCCCGCGTTCATGCAGGCAATCGCCTGTTCGGCGTGCATCTGGGTGGGAGTGCACAGGATCACCGCGTCCACATCGGGCAGGTCCAGTGCTTCGGCCAGATCGGTGCCGGAATGCGGCGCGCCGTACTTGGCGGCGACTTCGGCGGCCTGCTCGGCGGAGCGGCTGATGACCGAGGCGATTTCCACGCCGTCGATGTTCTTGAGGCCGTCGAGGTGCTTTTCACCGAAAGCACCGGCGCCCACGAGGGCTATGCGCATGGTATTCTCCCAAGGAATGGATGAAATGTAACGAACGAAATTCAGATCGCGGATTGGGCTGCCGCGTTGTTGCCTTCCAGCGTCGGGCTGGGCGGCACCGTGCCATCCACCGGTTCGAGCACGAGGTGCCCGATCGCGGTATTGGAGCACGGTACGTGGTAATGGCGGTGCAGCGCCCTGGTTTCGCGGCCCAGCGCGCCGCGCATGATCAGCCACATCACCATCTCGATACCTTCGGAGCCGGTTTCACGCAGGTATTCGATGTGCGGGATCGTGCGCAGCTTCTGCGTGGAGCCCACCATGCCGTCGAGGAACATGTTGTCCCATTCGGCATTGATCAGCCCGGCGCGCGGCCCCTGAAGCTGGTGGCTCATGCCGCCGGTGCCCCAGATCTGGACGTTGAGATCCTCACCCTCGAAAGACTGCACCGCGCGGGCGATCGCCTCGCCCAGTGCCCAGCAGCGGTTGCCCGAGGGCGGCGGATACGTAACCACGTTGACGGCCAGCGGGATGACCTTGGCGGGCCAGTTCTCGGGCGCGCCGTACATCATCGTCAGGGGCACGGTCAGGCCATGATCGACGTCCATCTCGTTGATGATCGTCATGTCGAATTCGTCGAGGATCAGGCTCTGCGCGATGTGCCAGGCGAGGTCCGGGTGGCCTTCGACGTCCGGCACCTTGCGCGGTCCCCAGCCTTCGTCGGCGGGCTTGTAGCGTTCGCCGCAGCCGATCGCGAAAGTCGGGATGATCTTCATGTCGAACGCCGATGCGTGGTCGTTGTAGACCAGGATCACGACGTCGGGCTTGTTCTCGGGCTTCGCGATCCACTCTCGCGTCCAGTCGTAGCCTGCGAAGATCGGGCCGAAATAGGCGTCCCGGTCCTTGCCGGTATCGGCGGCGACACCCAGAAGCGGCACATGGCTGGAGGCGATGCCTGCGGTTATGCGGGCCATTTCAACAGTTTCCTTTGATCGAGCGTACGCCTTCGGGCGAACGGCCGCCGGCATCCATCATGGCTTTGTATTCATCGACGCTCATACCGGTCATCGTCGAGACCGCCTGCAGGAAGCTGAGGCCGTCGGTCGAGAAGACCTTGGACAGGAAGTAGATGTTGCCGCCAAGATCGAGCAACCGGTTGTAGTCGCGGGCGAGCACGGCTTCCTTCTGGTCGTCGGTCATCGGCCATTCGTTCAGGTAGGCGCGCTCGTCCGCCAGCCAGCGGGTGCGGTTCTCTGCTTTCATCAGGCTCATCGCGAACTGGTTCAGATGGTAGCCCTGCCGGGCGCGCGCGGCAGTGTAGACGCGCGTACCGGGGATATCGTCGAACTCGCTAAGATATTCGTGAATGTCCCGTGGGCCGATCACAGCCTTTTCGGTCACAGGCCGCGTTCCTTCAGCTTCGCGTCGAGGCGCGGGAAGACCTTGCGGGTGTTGCCTTCGAAGATCGCGTGACGCTCCTCGTCGCTGATGTCGAGCGCATCGACATAGCGCTTGGTGTCGTCGAAATAGTGGCCCGTCTGCGGATCGATGCCGCGCACCGCGCCGACCATCTCCGAGCCGAACAGGATGTTCTTGTTGGCGATCACGTCGGCCAGCAGGTCGATGCCGGGCTGGTGGTAGACGCACGTGTCGAAGAACACGTTGTTCATGATGTACTCGTCAAGGCTGGGCTTCTTCAGCATGTCGGCCAGTCCGCGATAGCGGCCCCAGTGGTAGGGCACCGCGCCGCCGCCGTGCGGGATGATGAAGCGCAGCTTCGGGAACTTCGCGAAGAGGTCGCCCTGCATCAGCTGCATGAAGGCTACGGTGTCCGCCGCGATGTAGAAGCCGCCGGTCGCGTGCATCGCCGGGTTGCACGAACCCGAAACGTGGATCATCGCCGGTACATCCAGTTCCGACATGACCTCGTAGATCGGGAACCAGTATTCGTCGGTCAGCGGCGGGTGCTCGAAATGGCCGCCGCCCGGATCGGGGTTGAGATTGCAGCCGATGAAGCCCAGTTCCTCCACGCAGCGGCGCAGTTCCTTGATCGAGGCGGTGAGGTCCGCCTTGGGCGACTGAGGCAGCATGCAGACGCCCACGAACGTCTCGGGGAACATCGCGACCACGCGGGCGATCAGGTTGTTGCAGTGGAAGGCCCACTCCTCGGAAATCGCCTGATCGCCGACATGGTGCGCCATGGCCGATGCGCGGGGGAGAAGATCGTCAGATCCGCACCGCGTTCCTTGATCAGCTTCAGCTGGTTCTGCTCGATCGTCTCGCGGATTTCCTCGTCGGAAATCTCGGGGTAGGGCGGGATCGGCTCGCCGGCCTTGAACGCGGCGATCTGGGCCTCGCGCCAGGCGTCGTGCGCTTTGGGCAGGACGGTGTAGTGACCGTGACAGTCGATGACGAGCGACATGGCTCAGTTCTCTCCCTTAGGTGTGGCGGTAATGGCCGCAAGCTTCGCGGTGAAGCCTTCCGGCAGCGATTCGATGGTGAATTCAGCCCCGACGTCTCCCAGCGCCTGCTGGCGGGTGACGGTGCCCTGGGTCATGAGCGGATCGATGCCCAGATCGCGCAGCATCTGCGCGGCCTCGGCCATCTCTGCGGCGCGGCGGCGGCCGTGGACGAGCATGCGGTCGAGATTGTAGTCGGCGCGTGTCGCCCAGGAAATCGTCTTCTCGCTGGCGTCGAGCGAGGCGAGCACGGCCTCGGCCACATCCTCGGCATGGGCGGCCAGCATCATCTCGGCGGTGAGCGCTTCCAGCCCCTTGACCATGACCGAGCGCACCAGCTTGATCGCGGAGGCCCGGCCGATGGCATCGCCGACGACAGTGGTTCTGGTAAAGCCCGCGTCGCGCAAGCGGCTTTCAGCCTCCTGCGCATCGGGGCCGGAGATGTTCAGCGGCACGGCCATGCGGGCCGGGTCGACCGGGGCCATCACTGCGACATCGACATAGCGCCTGCCCGCGTCCGCGAAAGCGCGCGCGGCTTCCCGCTTGGTGCCGGGAGCGATGGAGTTCATGTCGCAGAAGAGAGCTTCTGGCGCGATGAGCCCGGCGCATTCCCGCGCGACTTGCAGCGCCTGGTCGGCGGTGACGAGTGAAAGGACGATGGCTGCCCCCGTCACGGCCTCGCCCATGTCCCGGCACGGCATGACGCCAAGCCCGGTCATGGTGGCCAATCGGGACTTAGCAATATCGAATACGCGCGCGCGTTCCTGCCATGACGCTGCTTTGGCGAACGTCGCCCCGGCTTCGCCAAACCCGATGATGCCTATGGTGCCTCTCATGGCGGCTTAAGTGCCGTTGAGTGCCGTTCGGTCGCAAATCGGAACTCGCGAAGAGTTATAACACTGCGCTAAGTCTGTGTAAGTCCGCAATCGCGTGCGGCGGCTTCGAGATCGGCAAAAAACTCCGACTGGACCTCGGTGGGAAGGAGGGAGGCGCGGGTCGTCATGCCGATTGTACGGGCGAATCGTTCGGGCAGGCGCGCCAGCGGGCGCAGCCATCCGGCCTCGACTTCCACGGATACCTGATCGGGGGAAAGCAGGGTGATGAAGTCGGTGCCCATCAGGACCTGCCGGATCATCATCACCGATCCCGATCTGATCGGAACCGGCGGCAGGGGCAGGCCGAGGTCCGTGAAATAGCCTTCGAAACTGTCGCGCAGCGGGGTTCCGCGCGGGGCCAGTGTGAAGGGGAACCGCGCCATGTCCGCGCCGGTCGGGTCGGTGTCCGCCAGGGGATGGCCGTGCCTTGCGTAGAAGGCCGGAACGTCGTCGAACAGGCGATGCTGGGCGAGGTCAGGCTCGGTCAGCGGTTCGCGCAGGGCGCCCACCATGAGGTCGATCACGCCGCTGCGCAGCGGTTCGACCAGTTCGGCGCGCGATCCTTCGACGATGGTGAGGCGAACCTGTGGCCTTCGCGCAAGAAAGCGGGCGACGGCGGCAGGCAGGATGCGCGCGCGGGACAGCGGCATGGCGCCGATGGCGATGCGCCGTGTTTCGTGCCCGCGCAGGGCCATGACTTCGGACAGTCCCGCTTCCAGTTCGACCTGAGCCAGGCGAAACTCGCGCGCCAGTTGATTGCCTGCATCGGTCGTGATCGCGAACTTGCCCCGGCGGCTCACCAGCGTGCGGCGCAGCGCCAGCGACAGATCGCTGACGGCGCGGTGGATCGATGGGATCGATAGCCCGGTCGCCTGGCTGGCGCCGGTGTAGCTGCCCGTCTCCGCCACTGCCAGCATCGCGCGCATCCGCGACATGGTGACGTGCGGGCTCCGTATATGAGCCAGCGCGGCGGCGATGCGGGGGCAAGGATCTCGCCCGCGCGGGTCGGGATCATGCCGTCATGGCGACGCTCGAACAGTGGCAGGCCCAGCGTGTCCTCCAGCCGGCCCAGCGCCTGTGTTATTGCGGGCTGGCTTAGGTTGACCGCGCTGGCGGCGGCATTGACCGTTCCCAACCGGGCAATTCGCTCCACCGCATGAAGGTGCCGAAGGTTCAGCGTCCAGATGTCCATGCGGTCACTCTTAGCCAAATCCAATCGCACTTTCCAAAGTTCTCTTTCCGTTGCGACGGCGGCTTCGCCATCTCGGTGCAAAACTAGGAGTGCATGTCATGAGTGGTATCGTCGTCCAGAACATCGAGCGCGCTGACCCGGCCGTGATCGACGGTCTCGCCAGGTGCGGCGTGGCAACCGTTCACGAAGCGCAGGGCCGCACGGGTCTGCTCGCCAGCTATATGCGGCCGATCTACAATGGCGCGCGCATCGCCGGCTCGGCGGTGACTATCAGTGCGGCACCGGGCGACAACTGGATGGTCCATGTCGCCATCGAGCAGCTCAAGGACGGCGACATTCTGCTCCTCGCCCCGACCAGCCCTTGCGAGGACGGCTATTTCGGCGACCTTCTCGCCACCAGCGCGCAGGCGCGCGGCTGCCGTGGCCTGATCATCGACGCCGGCGTGCGCGATGTGCGCGACCTGACGGAGATGAACTTCCCCGTCTGGTCCAAGGCGGTCTATGCGCAGGGCACCGTCAAGAACACGCTGGGCTCGGTCAACGTGCCCGTGGTCTGCGCCAATGCCGCCGTGCAGCCGGGTGACGTGATCGTGGCCGACGACGACGGCGTCTGCGTCGTCCCGCGTGAAAAGGCAGCCGAAGTTCTGGCCGCCGCGCAGGCCCGCGAAGCCAATGAAGGCGAAAAGCGCGAGAAGCTGGCCAGCGGCGTCCTTGGCCTCGACATGTACAAGATGCGGGAGCGTCTGGAGAAGGAAGGTCTGAAGTATGTCTGACCCTTCCGTCAGCGCTCCCTGCATGTGGATGCGCGGGGGCACGTCCAAGGGCGGGTACTTCCTGAAGGACGACCTGCCCGCCGAACCGTCCGCGCGCGATGCCTTCCTGCTGGGCGTGATGGGCTCGCCCGATCCGCGCCAGATCGACGGCATGGGCGGTGCCGATCCGCTGACCAGCAAGGTGGCGGTCGTCGCGAAATCCGCACGGGACGGGATCGACGTCGATTACCTGTTCCTGCAGGTCTTCGTCGACAAGGCGGTCGTGACCGACGCGCAGAACTGCGGCAACATTCTGGCCGGGATCGGCCCTTTCGCGATCGAACGCGGGCTGGTGGCCGCCACTGGCGATGAGACGCCGGTGGCGATCTATATGGAGAACACCGGGCAGGTCGCCGTCGCTACCGTACAAACGCCGGGGGCAAGGTCACCTACAAGGGCGAAGCCGCGATCGACGGGGTGCCCGGCACGCATGCTCCGGTGCCGCTGGAGTTTCGCGACACCGCCGGTTCATCGTGCGGCGCGCTGTTGCCTACCGGCAATGCGGTCGACGTGGTGAACGGCGTGCCGGTAACCCTGATCGACAACGGCATGCCCTGCGTGGTGCTCAAGGCGAAGGACGTGGGGATCACCGGTTATGAGGATCGCGACACGCTGGATGCCGACACGCAGCTCAAGGCGCGGATCGAGGCGATCCGGCTTGCCGTGGGCGAGCGGATGAATCTGGGCGACGTAACCGACAAGTCCGTACCCAAGATGATGCTCGTCGCGCCGCCAAGGAACGGCGGGGCGGTCACCGTCCGCAGCTTCATCCCGCACCGTGCCCATGCCACGATCGGCGTGCTGGGGGCGGTGTCGGTGGCGACCGCGTGCCTGCTTGAAGGCTCGCCCGCCGCCGAGGTCGCGGCGACGCCGGCAGGCGCACGCAAGACCCTCTCGGTCGAGCACCCCACCGGCGAGATGACCTGCGTACTTGAAACCGACGAAAGCGGCGCCGTCGTCAGTGCGGCCCTGCTGCGCACTGCGCGCAAGCTGATGGATGGGATTGTCTATGTCTGATCGTATCGTTTCCTGGCACGGCGCGCCCTCGAAGCCGCTCTACACTCCGCCCGCAGGCGCGATCGACGCGCATTGCCATGTCTTCGGACCGATGGCGCAGTTCCCGTTCAGCGCCAAGGCGAAGTATCTGCCCGAGGACGCCGGGCCGGATATGCTGTTCGCCTTGCGCGATCATCTGGGTTTTGCGCGCAACGTGATCGTTCAGGCAAGCTGCCACGGCACGGACAATGCAGCCACGCTCGACGCCATCGTGAAGAGCAATGGCAAGGCCCGCGGGGTCGCGGTGGTCGATCCGGCGATTTCTGAGGCAGACCTTGCCGCGCTGCACGAAGGTGGCATTCGCGGCATTCGGTTCAACTTCCTCAAGCGTCTTGTCGATGACGCGCCCAAGGACAAGTTCCTCGAAGTGGCCGGGCGCCTTCCCGAAGGCTGGCATGTCGTAATCTACTTCGAGGCCGACATTCTTGAGGAACTGCGCCCCTTCATGGATGCGCTTCCGGTGCCGCTGGTGATCGATCACATGGGCCGTCCTGATGTCCGGCAAGGGCCGCACGGTGCTGACATGAAAGCCTTTCGCGCCTTGCTCGATAGCCGTGACGATATCTGGTTCAAGGCGACCTGTCCGGACCGCCTCGACCCGGCCGGCGATCCGTGGAACGCCTTTGCGGATGCCGTGGCGCCGCTGGTCTCGGATTATCAGGATCGCGTGCTCTGGGGCACCGACTGGCCCCACCCCAACATGCAGGATGCTATCCCGGACGACGGGAATCTGGTCGACATGATCCCGCGCATCGCCCCGACACTGGAATTGCAGCACAAGCTGCTGGTGACCAATCCCATGCGGCTTTACTGGCCCGGAGAACTTTGACGGTATCGCCCGCCGGAGTGATCCGGCGGGTATAACCAAATGCTATGAAAGACGGCTCCGCAACCGCTTAAAGTCATGCCCTGCTGCGCAGATATGGAGTACACCATGTCCAGCGGAGCATCCGATGCACAATGCCATTGCCACCGTGTCGCTGCGCGGCACCCTTGAAGAAAAGCTGGCCGCTGCCGCGCAAGCGGGTTTCCAGAGCGTCGAGATATTCGAGAACGACCTGATAGGTTCTGCGCTGCGTCCGCAGCAGGTCCGCAGGCTGATGGAGGATGCCGGGCTGTCCTGTTCGCTCTATCAGCCGTTCCGGGATTTCGAAGGCATGCCCGGTGCCCTGCGGCAGCGGGCGCTGGACCGTGCGGAACGCAAGTTCGACGTGATGGAGGCACTGGGCACGGATCGCATCCTGGTGTGCTCGAACTGCTCGCCCGCCTCGCTCGGCGATCGGCAGCGCATCGTCGATGATTTCCGCGAACTGGGCGAGCGGGCCGCCCGGCGCGGCATCCTCGTCGGCTACGAAGCGCTGGCCTGGGGGCGGCACGTCAACGATCATCGCGATGTATGGTCGATCGTGAAGGAGGTGGATCACCCCTCGATCGGCATCATTCTTGACAGCTTCCACTCGCTGTCGCGCGGCATTCCCAATGACAGCATCCGCGACATCGCGGGCGACAAGATCGTCTATGTCCAGTTGGCCGACGCGCCGCTGCTGGACATGGACCTGCTCTACTGGAGCCGCCATTTCCGCAATCTTCCGGGGCAGGGCGGTTTCGACCTGACCAACTACGTCGCGGAGATTCTGCGCACCGGCTATGAAGGGCCGCTGTCGCTGGAGATATTCAACGACCGCTTCCGTTCGATCTCCACCAGGCTGATCGCGCAAGACGGGCATCGCTCGCTCGAATATGTCCGCGACGCCGCCCTTCGCGTATTGGGCCGTCCGACGGCGATGCCCGCCGCCCAGGCACCGATGCGGGCCGAGTTCGTGGAATTCACCGCCGGGTCGGAAGACGTGGCACGGCTGGGCGAAACCTTCGCCGAACTGGGCTTCGCAAGGAGGGGCACGCACCGCACCAAGAAGGTGACGCGATGGCGTCAGGGTGAGGTCAATCTGGTCGTCAATGCCGAGCCGAAGGGCTTCGCACAGTCCTATCGAATCGTGCACGGCACCTCGATCTGCGCGATCGGCGTGCGGGTGAACGACGCGCAGGCGGTGATGGATCGCGCCGCCGCTCTGGGCATTCGCGCCTATAAACCGGAAGGCCGTCCGGGGCGCATGGCGATGCCCGCCTTGCGAGGCGTCGGCGGCAGCCTTGTCTACCTTGTCGAGGACGCCGGCGCTGAGGCGCTGTGGGCGCGGGAGTTCGAGTCGGCGGATGTCTCCGCCGCGCAGGGTGACACGGCGGTGCGGGACATCGATCACCTCGCAGCGGTCGTCCACAATGACGAGTTCCTGTCCTGGCAGCTCTATTGGCGCGCCCTGTTCGGGCTGGAAGGCCGTGATGCGCAGGACGTCATCGATCCGGCCGGACTGGTCCACAGTCAGGCCCTGCAGTCGCCCGACGGCGCCTTCCGCCTGACCCTCAATGCCTCCGATGCGCGCGAGACGCTCTCGTCGCGTTTCCTGGCGCAGGGGCTAGGCGGCGGCTTCCAGCACGTTGCCCTGACCAGCGACGATCTGTGCGCCACCGCCCAGGCGCTTCAGGCACGCGGCGCTGCGATGCTTGATATTCCGGCGAACTATTATGACGATCTGGCCGCCCGCTTCGGACTGACGGACGAAGTGCTGGCAGGGATGGTGCAGGCCGGGATGCTTTACGACGAGGATCTGGAAGGCAATGCATACCGGCAGTTGTACAGCCGGGCTTTTGACAAGCTGTTCTTCTTCGAGTTCGTCGAACGGGCACCTGCCTATGTCGGGTACGGAGCGCCCAATGCCGGTGTCCGGCTTGCCGCGCAAAACCGCTATCGCGCGGCGACAGCAGGGGCGGAGTAAATAGGCAAGAGCCCCGTCCGCCGTTTGGCAGATGGGGCTCTTGTTTTTCAGTTCAGCGCTGGCCGGGCAGGCGGATCAGCGAGGCGCAGAAGCCCGCCAGCACGACCGGTACTGCAAACACCGTGAAGATGACGGGAAGGGAGACCTTCTCTGCCAGCAGAAACCCTCCCAGCATCGGGCCGATCACGGCGCCGATGCGGCCTATGCCCATGGCCCAGCCGATGCCGGTGCTGCGTGCCTCGGCTGGATAGAGGCTGGTCGCCAGCGGATAGCAGCCGTTGAACCCTCCCTGCACGAAGACGCCGATGAGGAATGCGGTCAGCAGCGTCGCGGCCAGCGGCATCGACACGGCGCCGAACACTACCAGGGCAACCGCCGCCAGCAACATGTAACCCAGGATGAGGCGGCGCAGGTCGAAGCGCATGGCTACGTAGCTCAGCAGCGAAATGCCGACGAAGGCGCCGATGTTGAAGATGGCCCCGGCATAGATCGCGTCCTTGGCCGGGAGGCCCGCTTCGACGGCGAGCTTGGGGATCCAGCTGATGACGAAATAGAGCGTCATGAAGCTGAACGTGATCGCCAGCCACAACAGCATGGTGCTCGCCGCGCGCCCTCGCTGAGGAGGCCGCGCAGCCCGACGTGCTCGGCCTGGGCGCTCTTGCGCTCCGGCAGGGCTTCAAGCGGAGCGCGGCCGATGACGACGAGCAGGCGATTGGCCCGCTGCAGTGCGTTCGCAGGCTGCCGGGAGAGCAGGAACTCCACCGATTCCGGCAGGAAGGCAAAGACGAGCGGGATCGACAGCAGGCACAGCGTCGCCGCGCCCAGCAGCATGGCCTGCCACCCGTGCGCCTCGATGTGCTGGGCGACGAGAAAGCCCGTCAGGGTCGCGCCGACGGGGTATCCGGCCTGCAGGAAGCCCACGGCGAAGGTGCGGTGACGGGCGGGAGCATATTCGGCCGTCAGGGCCGCCATGCTGGCGAGGACGGTGCCGATGCCGATGCCGACGATGAAGCGGCTAATCAGCAGTTCGGTGATCGAGCTTGCCAACCCCGAGCCGAACATGGCGGCGGCCATCATGACCAGCGAGGCAAGGATAAGCTTGCGCCGCCCGAACCTGTCGGCCAGCGGAGCCACCAGCAGGCCGCCGGCGGCCATGCCTGCGAGGCTTGCGCTGAAGACGACGCCGAGGCTCTCGGGGCTGATCCGCCAGTCCACAGACAATGCGGGTGCGATGTACGACAGGATCAGCACGTCCATGCCGTCCAGCATGTTGAGCATGAAGCAGATCGCCACGATGAGCACCTGCCGGGCAGACCATCGGTCGTCGCCGGACAGTTCCTTCACGCTTGAGGACTGGCCCTGCACGGTGACGTAGGGGCGGACGGAAACCGACCCCGAGGCGGAATAACTTGCCATGGTAACGCTCTTTTCCATCCTCTTCACGGCGCTTGCTTTGCGCCTGTGCTCGCCCGGTCATTGAACAGCGTCAGTCGGGCCTTACCGATCATGTCGTAACGGCAACAGCGTAATTCTCGCACACCACGCAACGATGTTCGGCATGCCCTTATGTTATGGGTGGGAATGCGTCGCAGATCGCGGCAAAGCCAGGAGAATGTTGCGCGCGATCTCTTCGAACGTTTCGCCAACCAGCGTCCGTGCCGTTTCCAGATTTCGGCTTATGTAGACGGGCAGGGTGCCGGGATGCTCGAATTCCAGGAAGCGTACGGTGTCGGCATGGGGCTGCATCGCGGTGAAGCTGTCAACCAGCGCTACCCCCATGCCGTTGGCGACGAAGGCTACGGCCGTCTCGGCGAAGCGCACGTAAGTCGCCACGTCCAATACCTCGCCCGCTTCTTCGTACATTCGAGCGATGATCTGGCCGTGCGGCGTTTCCTTGCGGAAGGACTGGATTCGTTCGCCGTGCATATCGGCAAGGGCGATATGGCTCCGGTCCGCAAGCCGGTGCCCCGCCGGGACGGCGCAGACCATGCGGCCGCTGCCGATGCGGCTGGACAGCACGTTGGGATGGTCGATGGGAAAGACGCTCAAGGCATAGTCGCCGCGCTGCAGGGCCAGCCAGTCGACCGCCTGCTCCACCGAAAGCACGTCGAACTGGATGGTGACGTCGGGGTAGTTGCCCGTCAGCCGCGAAAGCATCTGCGGCACCACCGAATGCCCAAGCGAGGGCGATGCACCGACCCGGAACGTCCGGTCGACACCCTTGGCCAGCCGCTGCACCACGTGTTCGAGGTCGCTGAAGCCCTTGAAGACCTGCTCCACTTCCCGGAACAGCGCCTGCGCTTCGGGGGTGGGCAGCAGGCGGCCGCGCGTACGGTCGAACAGGCGGAAGCGCAGCTTGTCTTCCATGTGCCCGATCATGCGGCTCAGCCCTGGCTGCGACGTGCCCAGCATTCGCGCTGCGCCGCTCACCGTCTTGGTGATCATCACGGCGTGGAAGATTTCTATCTGCCGGATCGTCAGCATAGGCCTGCATATCCGATTGCCGCGCCAGGGGACAATAGCGATCCGCTCGGCGCAATGCACCGGCCCGCGTCGGACCGCACGTGAAAAAGTGGAACGAGGAGACTTCCCATCAGGTTATGTACCATTTAGTACACACGAATGCCGACCACAAGATCGGTTCATGACACTTGCGGAGATTGAATATGCCTTTGATGCGGCGCCGCCAGGCTCTTGCCCTTGGTGCAGCGGCAGGAATCCTGCCCACTATCGGCGCTACGGCGATGGCCGCGGCTCCTGCTCCGAAAGCACCGAATCAGCTCCGGCCGATACGGATTCGTGACGTGGAGATCGGAGCCGGTCGTACCAAGACCATTGTGTCGCTGATCGAAACTACACCCGATGCGGTGCTGTCGCGGGCGCGCCTGCTGGGCAGCATGAGCGAGGTCGACGTCGTGGAATACCGGGTCGACTTTCTGGATGCCACCCTCGATCCGCAGGCGGTCGCGGCAACGATGCGCCCGGTGGCCGATGCCATCAAGGGCAAGCCGCTGGTGGTGACGTTCAGAACCAAGGCCGAAGGCGGGCAGAAGGCCATCACTCCGGCCGAGTACGCGGCCATCTATCAGGCGGTTCTGAAAAGCGGTGCAGGCGACCTGATCGACATCGAAGCCGCCTTGTTGTCCGATCCGGCAGTGGCCAGGCTCAAGTCCGATGTGCAGGCGATGGGACGCCATGTGATCCTGTCGCACCACGATTTTGCGGTCACGCCTTCGGTTGAGGTCATGGTTACGCTGCTGCGCCGGCAGCAGGCGCTCGGGGCGGATATCTGCAAGCTGGCGGTAATGCCGCATGATGCCGGCGACCTGCTGCGGCTGCTGGAAGCGACCTGGATCATGCGTCGCGACCACGGCGATCGGCCGCTGGTAACGATGGCGATGGGTGGTATCGGCGCCGTGTCGCGACTGGCGGGGAAGCGTTCGGTTCCGCGCTGAGCTTCGGCGCCCTGGGTGATCCGTCCGCGCCGGGGCAGGTGAAGGTTGCCCAACTGCGGGATACCCTGGCCATCGTGCACGACGCCATAGCGGGGTAAATCGAGTTTGATCCCGCCGGATCGATCGGGCGGGGCTTTTTCTTGGCGCGTCAGACCGGGAGGCCAACGTAGTTTTCCGCGATGACGCGCTGCGCTGCATCGCTCGATGCGATATAGTCCAGCTCCGCAAGCTGGATGCGGCGTTCGAAGGCGCCGTCATCGGGGAAGCGATGCATCAGCTTGGTCAGCGACCAGCTGAAACGCTCTGCCTTCCAGACGCGGGCGAGGGCTTTCTCGGAATATCCGGTGATCGCATCGCCATCGTTGCTCTTGAAGAACGCCAGCAGCGCCTCTGATGCATAGTGAACGTCGCTGGCTGCAAGGTTTAGTCCCTTGGCGCCGGTGGGCGGCACGATATGTGCAGCGTCGCCGCACAGGAGCAGGCTGCCATGGCGCATCGGTTCGAACACGAAGGACCGTAGCGGCGCGATCGATTTCTCGATGGAGGCGCCGCGCGTGATGTGTGCGGCCGCTTCGGGCCCCAGGCGGATGCTGAGTTCATCCCAGATGCGTTCGTCGCTCCAGTCCTCGACCCTCTCGGTTACCGGAACGTCGATGTAATAACGGCTGCGCACGTTGCTGCGCTGGGAGGCGAGTGCAAAACCTCGATCATGGTTCGCGTAAATCAGTTCATGGTTACACGGAGGCACGTCGGCCAGAATACCAAGCCAGCCGAAAGGATAGACCCGTTCGAAAGTCCGGCCCACAGACGCGGGAATCGTCTGACGTGATGGGCCGTGGAAGCCGTCGCATCCAATGATGAAGCGGGCATCGACCCGGTGCTCGGCGCCATTCTTGGTGTAGGTCACGAAAGGGGCGTCGCTTTCGATATGATGCAGGGCGACGTCGGCGGCCTCGTAGATTATCTCCAGGCCGCGCGGTTCGGCGGCTTCCATCAGGTCGCGGGTCAGCTCGGTCTGGCCATAGACCATGACCTGCTTGCCTGTCAGGGCCTTGATGTCGATGCGGATCAGCCGTTCGCCGTCGGCCAGGTTGAAGCCGTCATGCGGCAGGCCTTCCGCTTTCATGCGCGCATCGAGGCCAAGGCGTTCCATAAGGCCGACGGTGACCCGTTCCAGCACACCGGCGCGGATGCGCGACAGGATGTAAGGCCCGGTCTGGCGTTCAAGCACGATGCAATCCACGCCTTCGGCTTTTAGAAGGTGTGCCAGCAATAGACCCGCAGGTCCTGCCCCAATAATTGCAACCTGTGTCTTCATCGCGCAATCTCCACGGGCGGCGCGCTCTGGTTCGGCGCGTTCGCATAGCCATCGATTGACAGCGGCGGACCTCTGCTGGAAGAGACGGCAAGGTCATATGACAGGTACTTTTGGGACAGGGCGATGCAGCATAGTTCTATTCCCAGCTTCGTCCTGTATGGCGAGAAGTCGGGCGATAATGTCCCGGAATTCGCGCATATAGAAACGATAGCGACGCGCAGCGCCTTGTACGATTGGGAGATTTCGCCGCATCGCCATCTGCGCAGCGTGCAGGCCCTGCTGTTATCCAACGGACAGGTTGAGTTCCGCTGCGATGATCTGGTGCGCCATCTTTGCGCCCCCTGTTACATGATCGTGCCGATCGGCAGCGTGCACGGATTCCGCTTTACGCCGGAGACATCCGGGCATGTGATGACGCTCTCGGCGGGATTTACCTCGCGCGCGACAGGTAGCAACGATCCTCTGCTGCGCTTGCTTACCCAAGGTGCCTGCGGAACCGTACCGGAGGCTAACGTCGCGCGGGTGTCCTGGTTGTGTGACGAACTGCTCAATTGTCAGGCAGACTGGCGCGCACCGCAACCGATGTTCATGGCTCTGGCCGAAGCGCTCGTCAGGTCTCTGCCTTTACCCATTCAAGACGAGACGCTCGACGAAGAACGCCTTGTGGCGTTCCGTCGGCTAATTGAAACTCACCTGCGAGAGCATTGCAGCGTTTCCTGGTATGCACGGCGACTGGGTATCACCGCGAAGACCCTTAATCGGACATGTCAGCGCAGCTTGGGTTGTACGCCGACGGAGCTTATCCATGCCCGCCTGATTCTGGAGGCTCGGCGGCTTCTGGCGTTCACAAATGCGACTATTGCGCAGGTATCCGAAGATCTTGGTTTTTCGGACGCATCATATTTTTCCAGATTTTACGCCAGGCTCACTGGAAACCGGCCGCGATGTGATCGTATGCCCAACGACGGACACTCCTTGCGTGCATGGGCCATGCCCAGGCCATGATCGCCGCTCTGGCGGAGGGACATTGCCACGAGCATTCGCATCGCCGATGACTTTGCCATCGCATAACCAGTAGCTGCCTTCGCCTTTGTGAAATCCCTTGCCGGCGCGGGCGCCGAACGGCACTCCATCAACATGAAGGTATCGATCCGGCAACTTCAGGTTTTTGATGCGGTTGCGGCAACCGGCAGCGTGACCGCTGCGGCAAACCGCCTGAACATGAGCCAGAGCGCGGCAAGCAGCGCCTTGACCGATCTGCAGATCATCCTTGGCCGGCAACTCTTTGCTCATGCCAAGGGGCGGCCGCTTCAGATCACCGACGAAGGAAAACGGCTGCGTTCCACCATTCGTTCGGTCCTTTGCACGATCGAGGATATCGAAGGAGATCGGGACGATGCCCCGTTGAACGGGCAACTCGTACTGGGCGCGACTCCAATGGTGGCGGAGACGATTCTGCCTCAACTTTGCGTCGGCTTCATGCGCAACCATCCCGAGGTGCAGATCCGCGTCGAATCCCAGTCCACCATGGACCTCTTCGAGCGGCTCAGCCGGTTCGAGCTCGAGACTGCGGTGATCGAGAACTTCCCCGATGTTCCCGGTGTCGAGTTGACTCCCTGGCGCACCGACGAGATGGTGCTCATCGTCGCCCCTGACCATCGGCTGGCGAGAAGGCAGGGTCTGGCGATCGGTGATCTGGCGGGAGAGCGATGGTGCTTGCGCGAAGCGGCCTCGTCTGAATGCGCGCGCCTGCGCTACCTGATGCACGAGCAGATCGGTCAACTGCGTGTCGCTTTCGAATCCACCAGCAACTGGGGCATTCGTGATGCAGTGGTCGCCGGTGGTGGTATCGGTTGCCTGTCACACGAAGTGGTGAGGACCGACCTGGAGCAAGGGCGGCTCGTGCAACTGGCTGTATCCGGCTTTTCCTATACTCGCGCGCTCAGCCTCGCCCGGCCGCGGAACATATCTCGGGGGCGTTTGGTCGCCGCTTTCGACCGATACCTTATCGAAAATGCCTGACCCATCGGTTACGTCGATAGGGGTGTTCCGAATTTCGCAGCTATCCCGGTGACCGCTCCCGGTCTAATTCTCGGCGTATACAAGGCAGCAGGCCGCGCGGAGCAAGCAGATAGGGCAGGGAGAGGTGCATTTGCCGGGGATTACCCGGTGCGTGCAGTCGCGCCTGCATCATCAGCGGGTTTTCGGAAAAGGGAATAGCCAGCGCGGCCGCTTTCGGGAGAGGGCGGGATGACTTTCGTATTCAGCGCCGACGGACATTTCGTCGAGCCATCGGATCTGTTCAGCGAAGGGCTGCCGCCCTCGTTGCGCACTTTCGGTCTTCATGCGGTGAAGCAGGATGATTTCATCCTGTCGATGGCGGGTGACAAGGTCCTGCAGAAAACCCCCATCGAGCGTGGGCCGCCACGCCTGGGGGCTGACGGGGAACCGTTCGGCCGCCCGGACCGGCGCGGCAACCGGGAAGTCGAGTTCCGTCTGCAGGACATGGCCCTCGACGGTGTCGATGCCGAGATCGTGTTCCCCAGCCTCGGCCTGACCGCCTACATGATCGAGAACGCGGAGGCGGAACTGGCCACGGCGCAAGTCTACAACGACTGGCTGCACGGTCTGCTCAAGGACCATACGCGCTCGTTCGTGCGCTGCGGCATCCTGCCGGTGCGCGACTTTCGCAATACGATCGCTGAGATGGAGCGCCTTGCCGCGCTCGGCTTCACGTCCGCCATGCTGCCCAGCCTGATCGAGCGCGATTCCGGCATTCCGCAATATACCAGCGAGGCATGGGATCCGGTCTTCGATGCCGCGCAGCGCCTTGGCATCGTCTTCGCGCTGCACACCGGGACCGGCCGCAACGACGTGCGCAGTTTTCGCGGCGCGGGCGGCGCGGTGATGAACTACATGATCCAGGCGACGGACGGCATGATCACAATCGGCGCCATGGTCGCGGGCGGGCTGCTCGATCGCTTCCCCGGCGCCAAGGTCTGCGTGATCGAGGGCGGCGCGAGCTGGCTGGCGGCCCTCGCGGAGCGGATGGACGAGGTCTACGACGCGCACCAGTCCTTCGTGCGGCCCAAGCTGTCGCTGACCCCGCGCGAGATCATCGCCCGGCAGGTCGCCTGCTCGTTCCAGACGGATCGTGCCGGGATCATGTCGCGTTCTGTCACCGGGACGGCGGCCTTGCTGTGGGGCGCGGACTATCCGCACCACGAAGGCACGTTCCCCCGGTCCCGGCAGGTCATCGCCGAACTGTTCGAGGGCATCGACATCTCCGAGGCGGACAAGGCGGCCATCGTCGGCGGCAATGCGGCGCGGCTATTCCGGCTCGACCGCCCGGAGTTCGCGGCCGGATGATCGCGGATCCGCAAGCAAAGATCGCGTGGCGGCCGGTGACCCGGAAAGATCGGGAAGCGCTGGAGGCGGCCCGATCGCGCACGATGTGGCAGGTCTTGAGCGACGCCGCCGCACGCGACCCCGACCGTGACGCGCTGGTTGCGGCCGACGATGCGGGCGCGGTTACGCGACTGACGTATGCCCAACTTCTGGATAGGGTGCGCGATCTGTCGGCGGGCCTCGCCAGCATCGGCGTCACGCGCGGCGACCGGATCGTGCTGTGGATGACCAACCGGCTGGAATGGATCGTCTCGTTCTTCGCGGCGGCCCGGATCGGGGCCGCGGTGGTGCCGATCAACACGTTCCTGAAAGCGCCGGAAATCGCCTATTGCATACGGCAGTCGGGGGCGCGCCACCTGATCATGCTCGATCGCTTCCGCAAGCTCGACATGCCAGCGATCCTTGCTGAAATCTGTCCCGAATTCGCCGAGGCGCAGGTGCCCGGCGCATTGTGCTCGCGCGCGATGCCGGACTTGCGCAACGTGGTCCTGTTCGCCCGCGAAGGCACGTCCCACCGCGCCGCTTTCGACTGGACGGTGCTTGAGGCGGTCGGCCGCGAAGGCCATGGCGACTGGCTGGCCGTTGCCGACCGGATGGCCGAGGCGGTGACGCCGCAGGACGTCTTCGTGGTCAAGTATACCTCGGGCAGCACCGGCTTTCCCAAGGGCGTGATGCTGCAGCAAGGCGGTTTCGCGGCGAATGGTATCCTACATGCCGGTCGCACGGGCATGCGGCGGGACGACGTTTATTTCTCGATGATGCCGCTGTTTCATGCAGGCGGCAGCATCTATGGCCTGATGAGCATGCTGCCGCAGGGCGGCACGCTGGTCTTCACCGAGGCTTTCAGCGTCGATCTGGCCGTGCGGCTTATCGTCGAGGAACAGGCGACGATCTTCGTCAGCGTGCTCGGCAAGGAAGCGGTGATGGAGGCGCAGGCGCGCGCGATCACGTTCCCGAGGCTGCGCATGGCGCCGCTCCACAACGATGCGGCGCGTGCGGTGATGCCCAACGTCACCTTCGCGTTCTCTCCCTACGGGCTGACCGAGACTTATGGCCCTTGCGCTATCACCGGCCCCAACGATGATCCCGCAAAGATGCTGTCGACCGGCGGAAGGCCGCTGCCCGGCAACGAGATAAGGGTGGTTGATCCCGAAACCGGACGCGATCTCGGCCCCGGCCAGACCGGCGAGGCGTGGATCCGCGGCAACACCATGATCGGCTACTGGAACCAGCCCGAGGAGACGGCGAGGGCGATCGATGCCGAGGGCTGGGTGCACAGCGAAGACCTCGTGAGCATCGATGAGGACGGCTACGTCACGTATCGCGGCCGCATCAAGCTGATGGCCAAGGTCGGTGGCGAGAACGTCAGCCTCGAGGAGGTCGAGCGCTGCCTTGTCGGCCACGAGGACGTGACGCACTGCGCCGCCGTAAGTGTTGCGGATCCGCGCAAGGTCGAAGTGCTGCGGGTCTACGTCGTGCGGCGTCCGGCAAGCGCGGTCAGCCCCGAGGATCTGCACGCCTGGCTGAAGCCGCGCCTCGCGCATTTCAAGCTGCCTCGCGACATCGTCTTCGTCGATGACCTGCCGCGGCTGGGCAGCGGCAAGCTCGACAGGATCGCGCTGGCGGCATGGGCGAGGGCGGCCGTCGCAATCTGAACACGAAAAATCAAAAATAACGAGGGAGGAACGGATGACGAGCTTGAAGGAAACGGCCATCGCGGGAGCAAGCTTGCTTGCCCTGTGTGCGGCGTCGCAGGTGCAGCAAGCCGCCGCGCAGGAAGCCCAGTCGCAGCAGGCGACCGACATCAGCGCGGACATCATCGTCACGGCCCGCCGCCGCGAAGAGTCGCTGCAGGACGTGCCGCTGACCGTGCAGGCGGTGACCGGGCAGGAGATCCAGAAACTCAACCTGCGTGAATTCCGTGAGATCCAAGCGCTCGTGCCCGGGCTGTCTCTGGGGCAGGAGCCCAATGGCGTCGCCACCCGCGCTACGCTGCGCGGCGTTGCCTTTGACGTGAACGCTAGCGGCAACAACGGCACCATCGAATTCTACATGAACGATGCGCCGATCACGGCGGCGATCCTGTTCCAGTCGATGTTCGACGTCGGCCAGATCGAGGTGCTGCGCGGCCCGCAGGGGACGTTGCGCGGCCGCGCCTCGCCATCGGGATCGATCACCGTGACCACCCACAAGCCCGAATTGTCCGAAGTCGGTGCGACGATGATCGCCACGGTGAACACATGGGGCGACGTCAACGGGCAGGCGGCGCTCAACATCCCGCTGGTTCAGGACCGTCTGGCGATCCGCCTTGCGGGGGTCATGGACGAGACCGACGACAACCGCATCCACAGCATCAACGACGATGCGAAGCCCAGCCGCCGCACGCAGGGAGGGCGCCTGTCCGTCCGCGCGGAGCCGATCGACGGGCTGACGCTTGACGGCAGCTACACCCAGACCATCCGCAAGGCCGTCTCTTTCCTGCCGGCGGAATCGCTCGACTACATCGACCCGGCCGCACCTGCGGCGCCGGTTGCGCTGACGCCGGACGATCGCACCTCGGTCATGTATACGCCCTACACCTATCGTCAGAGCTTCACGGTCTGGAACTGGGCCGCCCACTGGCAGATATTCGGGCAGTCGCTGAACTATCTCGGCTCGCACAACAAGCAGAAGTACCGATCGCTGCAGCCCAACGACCTCGGCGCCGCGCTGCCTGCGACGGCACCGGAGGATTTTCTCGGCGCCGGTCAGAATTCCAGCACCAATGCGAAGCAGACCAACCATGAACTGCGGCTGTCGTCGGACCAGCGCGTTCTCGGCATCTTCGACTACGTCGTCGGGGCCTTGTGGAACAAGCTCTACAATCCGACGAACCTCGAGGTTCAGACGCCTGTTTTCGCCGGGAGCACGGCGCGGCCTCTTCTGCTGAACCGCACTCCGGTCGAGCGCGTCGGCAGTTCGTTCGAGCGATCCTTCTTCGGCAACGTGACTGCGCATCTGGGCGAGGGCACCGAGGTTTCAGGGGGCATCCGCCGCATCCGCTATCATTCCGAGGGAAGCCTCGTGACCCGGGGCGTGCCGGTTCCCGCGGCTGACGAAGACCGCACTCTGCACGCGACGATCTATTCGGCATCGATCAAGCACAACTTCACCCGTGACCTGATGGCCTATGCCAGCTTCGGCACATCCTGGCGGCCGGGCTCCGGGTCCAATCCCGTGCAATTGCGCGATCAGTCGCAACCTTACGGGCTGCTCGCCAGCCTGTATTATCCGGATCCGGAGAAGTCCAAGTCCTACGAACTGGGCGTGAAATCGCAGTGGCTGGGCGGTCGTCTGCGGATCAATGCAACGGTGTTCCACCAGACCTTCGACAACTTCGCCTATGCGGCGCCGAGCATCTTCTACATCGCCGATGTCGGCGGTTCCGTCGGTGTACGCCAGATCACCGCGCTGACGGTGGGCGTTCCGGCCAAGGTCAACGGCGCCGAACTGGAAGTGTCCGGCACCCCCATGCGCGGCTGGGACATCGGCGCGACGATGAGCTACGCCAAGGGCACGATCGACAACGCGACGATCCCCTGCAATCCCTATGCGGGCGTCCCCACGGCGGCGCAGATTCTCGATGCTTCGGGTGGTGAGCAGGTCTCCGTCTGTCAGGTCGACGGGCTGCGAGCCGGGCCGAACGCGCCGTTCACGGCCACCGTGCAGTCCGAGTATATCGCGCCGATCGGTTCCGGAATCGATGGTTATCTCCGTGGCCTTGCCAGCTTCTACGGCAAGTCGCGCAACGATCCGGTGAACCCGATCGACGACATTTCGGCCTACGCGCTCGTCAATTTCTACGCCGGTGTACGCGCGGACGATGGTGCATGGGACGTAGGCTTCTACGCCAAGAACCTGTTCGATACCGACAAGGTGCTTTCGCGAGGGGCCACGGCTCCGGTGAGCGGAGCGTCGGTGGTAGGCGGTGTCACTCCGGCAAGCCGCTACCGCATCATCTCCCTGACTCCGCAGCGCGAGATCGGCCTGACCGCCCGCTTCGCCATCGGCAGCCGCTGATGGAGGCGGTGCCCGCAAGCTACTTCGGCGAGATCCGGCGCAATGCCCGATCGCTGGCGGCCGCCGCCCTGGGGTCGGGCGGCGGGCTCATGCTGATGAGCTATACCACGACGATCTTCGGGCCATATCTGGTCCGCACGTTCGGCTGGTCGCGATCACAGTTCGCGCTGATCGGGCTGGCGATGTTCTCGACGCTGATCGCGTTGCCGTTCATCGGCCGCCTGACCGACCGCTTCGGCGTGCGGCGCACCGCGCTGGTGGGCGTGCTGGGCATCCCTGCCTGCCTGAGCGCCTACAGCTTCATGAGCGGCAGCTTCCCCACCTACTTCGCAATATCCTGCATGATCCTGGCGCTGGGCAGCTTTACCAGCCCGGTGGTCTACACCCGCCTGATCGCGGCCGATTTCGACAAGGCGCGCGGCCTCGCGCTGACGTTCGTGACGATCGCGCCCGCCTTGCTTGGGGCGATCGCCGCCCCCTTGCTGACGGCGGTGATCGACGCCTGGGGGTGGCGGGTCGGCTATCGCACGCTGGCGGTGTTCGTACTGGTCTGCGGACTGACGGCGCTGGCGCTCGTGCCGCCTCACGACCGGGACGGTGTTGCAGGTGCGCGTGTCCACGTCGCCACGGTGCGGGCGGACTACGGGGCGATCCTGCGCAGTGGTCCGTTCTGGATGATCTTCGTCGCGATGCTGCTGTGTACCCTGCAGACGCCGCTGCACAGTTCGCAGATGGCGCTGATGCTGCACGACAATCATCTCGGCAGCGGAGTGGTGGCGGGGATGATCTCGATCTACGGGCTTGGCACCGTGATCGGGCGGGTCGGCTGCGGACTGGCGCTGGACCGGTTCTCGGCCCCGGTCGTCGCGGCGATCTCGATGCTGCCGCCGGCGCTGGGATATGCGTTGTTGGCCAGTTCTGTGGACACCACCGTCGTGATCGGAGCGGCGATGTTCATGGTGGGCTTCGCGGTCGGCGCCGAAGGCGATCTCCAGTCGTTCCTCGTCGCGCGGTATTTCCCGCTAAGGATATTCAGCACGACGCTCAGCCTCGTCTACTGCGGGGTTTTCGCGGCCTCCGCGCTCGGGGCCTTGCTGTTGAGCGTGCTGCTGCGCACCAGTGACAGCTTCGCGCCGTTCCTGATGGTCGTGGCCTGCGCGATCGCTCTGGGCAGCCTCGTGTTCCTGATGCTGCCGCGCGGGAGGACGGCGCCCGGCAGTCATGCCGGGGACGATCCCTCGTCCCGCACGGTGCCTGCTCTGGAGATGCAGTGACATGGGCAGGAAAGCGCAATCCGCGATCGTCGGCAGCGGGGCGACGCCCTACTATTTCCGCGGCGAGAGCGCGCCGCAGACGGTGCTGGAACTGATCGACAAGGCGGTGCTGGCCGCCGTAGCCGATGCCGGGCTGCACATCGACGATGTCGACGGTCTGGCTTTCTTCGCTTTCGGTTTCGACACCGGCATGATCATCGAGCAACTGGGCCTGAAGAACGTGACCTTCGCGCATTGCGTCTCCGCGTTCGGCGGCGGCATGGCGGGGATGCTCGACCTTGCCGACATGGCCGTCTCGACGGGCCGGGCGCGCAACGTGGTGTGCATCGGGGCGACGCAGCAGGTCGGGCGGCGGGTCGGCCAGGCGCTCGGCAACTTCGCGGCGAGCCCGGACAACATCTTCCACCGTATCGCCGGTCTGAACGGCCCCGGTCAGGCGCTCGCGCTGTCGGCAAGGCGGCACATGCACGAGTTCGGCACCCGGCGCGAGGCTTTCGCTGAAGTCGTCATGGCGTCCCGCGCGGCGGCCGCGACCCGCGAGACCGCGTTCCGCCGCAAGCCGCTCTCGATGGACGAGTACATGGCAGCGCCGATGCTGGCCGATCCGATGTGCAAGTTCGACTTCTGCCTCGAGACCGATGGCGCGCTGGCCTTCGTCGTCACCGCAGCCGATCGGGCACGCGACCGGCCGCAACCGCCGGTCTACATCGCCGGGGCCGCGCAGCATGGCAGCTGCGACTGGGGCAGGGCCTTCTTCTGGCTGGGACAGACGCCTGAGGCTTTCGTCTCGGCGGGCGGCGTGAAGGTGGCCGAGCGGCTCTACCAGCTTACCGGCATGACGCCTGCGGACATCGACGTGGCCTGCCTCTACGACCATTTCTCGCCGCTGGTGATTATGCAGCTTGAGGATTTCGGGTTCTGCGCCAGAGGCGAGGGCGGGCCGTTCGTCGAAAGCGGCGCGATCCGGCTTGACGGGGCGATCCCGGTGAACCCGCACGGCGGCCACCTGTCGGAAGCCTACGTCGTGGGCATGACGCATATCCGCGAGGCGGTGGAGCAGTTGCGCGGCACGGCGGTGAACCAGGTGCAGGGTGCGCGCACGGCGCTCGTCACCGGTGGTCCCGCGCCGACGCCGATGACCGCCGCGATCCTGAGGAGCGAACCATGAGGCTCAGCATCACGCCCGATTTCGCGGCGCTGGAGATTGCTCGCGATGCCTGGTCAGAACCGTTCTGGCAGTGGGGGGAGCAGGGCGAGGTGCGGATGCCCGCTTGCCTCCATTGCGGCGCCTTCCGTTGGCCCGCCGGGCCTTTCTGCCCGAGCTGTCGCACACAAGAGGTCGAATGGAGGCCGACCGGACAGGCGCGGATCCATACCTTCACTATTCTGCCGATCTCCGGGGAGGCGACGAAGGTGCGGATGCCGACGCTCGTGGAGTTCGACGACGCGCCCGGTGTGCGTCTCGTTTCCGTCCTCGTCGATGCCGATCCGGATACGGTCGCAATCGGCATGCCGGTCGCCATCGACTGGATCGCCGCGAGCAATGGCAAAGTGGCGGTCTTTCGCACGGAGGCTACCGGTGACCGAGCCTGACGACCCTGCGGTCTTTGCGTATTTCCACGACGTCCATGTCGACCGGGACAACATCGCGCATTATCGCGGGCTGATGCGCAGCCGGTTGCTGGTCAATCGCTGCAACGAGTGCGGCCACTGGATCTACCCTCACCGCCCCCTCTGTCCGGAATGCCTCAGCTTCTCGGTGGAGCCTGCGGAGGTGAGCGGGCTCGGCAGGCTCTACATGTGGACGCTGATCCACCAGTCGCGTGATCCAGACAAGCCGTTGGCGACCCCGTTGCTGGCCGCGGCGATCGAACTCGTAGAGCAACCCGGCCTGCGCTATCTTTCGCGCGTGGTCGGGTGCCCGCCCGAACGGCTGCGGCACGACATGCCGGTGCAGCTCACCTGGATCGAGGAGGAGGGCCGTCGCTGGCCCGCCTTCACGCCGCTGGACATGGGCTGACGCGATGGCGCGTAATCCGCTCAGGGACAAAGTGGCGATCGTCGGCATCGGCTCGACCCGGTACGGGCGCGACCTCGGACGCAGCGAACTGGCGCTGGGGCTGGAGGCGGCCGTCGCCGCCATCCGCGACGCTGGAATAAGCCCCGGGGAGGTCGACGGCATTTGCGGCACCGGCATGACTCCGCTGGCGATGGGAGGCGCGGGCTTCCTCAGCCTGCAGGGCGCGTTGGGGATCGAACGCTGCACATGGGGCAAGAACGGCTGGCTCGGATCGGCGCTGGTCTTCACCGTGGAGGCCGTGTTTTCCGGCCTTTGCGACATGGCGCTGCTGGTCCAGGCGAACGTGCGCGGCGCGAACATGTCCCGCTCCGCCGCGCGCGACCCGTACCGGGCAAGGGCGGCGCGGTATGCCGACGTCGGCGGCGATGTCGGGCTCGGCGACTTCGCCAAGCGCTGGATTCATTCGGGCGAGCCCTATGCCGCGATCATGCGCCGGTACATGCACGATTTTGGCGTGGGCAAGAACGCATTCGCGATGATGGCGGTGAACTGCCGCACTCAAGGGACGGCCAACCCCGAGGCGATACTGAGACATCCGCTGTCGCTGGCCGACTACGAGGCGAGCCGCACGATCTGGGATCCGATGCAGATCGCCGACATGGACGTGCCGTGCGACTGCGCCGAGGCGCTGGTCATAACCACTGCGGAGCGTGCCCGCGACTTGCGCAGGAAGCCGGTTTATGTCCACGCCATGTCGCTTGGTGGCACCCGGATCGGTGAATATTACGAGAATTTCGCGGGCTGGCGCGACAATTCGTTTCAGGTCGCCCATCGCGGACTGTGGGAGCGCAGCGAACTCTCGCTCGCCGACATCGACCTGTTCTACCCCTACGACGGGTACACGATGGACGCGGTCGCGATCACCGAGGCGGCGGGATATTGCGGCATCGGAGAGGCGACAGACCTTTTCCGGTCCTCGTGGGATGCCTCGCGCAACCTGCTGATGCTGGACGGCCGCGTGCCGGTCATGACCGGCGGTGGCGGACTTTCGCATGGCCGGGCGGGCGGCGCCAATCTCTATGCGGAGGCTGCACGGCAACTGCGCGGCGATCTGGGCGAAAGGCAGGTGCCCGGGGCAAGCGCAGCGCTGATCTCCATCGGCAGCTTCTTCCATGACCCCTCCGCCGTCGTCCTGCGCGCCTGACGATGGGGCGGCAGACGAATTGCAGGTGTGGTTGGACGTCCGGCACGGCGGGTTTGTTGGACCGTCCGGACTGAAGTGGCCTAGTCCGGCCTTAACGATCGGGAGCGGTGTTTCGACATGAAGACCAACAAAGGACACATGAAGCTGGGCGCCTTCTGCGGGGGCAGCTACCATCAGGCGGGATGGCGCCATCCGGATGCCGACAATGCGTTCGGCCATGACTTCTCCCGCTGGGTCGAGCTTGCGCGCAAGCTGGAGGCGGCGAAATTCGACATGATGTTCATCGCCGACACCGCCTCGCCCAGCGACGCGGAAAACCCGGATGTCTTCCGGTACATCAGCGGCGGCGACAATTTCGAGCCGATGACCTTGCTGGCGGCGCTGTCTGCGCACACCACGCACCTGGGCCTCGCAGCGACGATCGCCACGTCCTATCGTCCGCCTTACGATGCGGCGCGCGAAATCCTTTCGCTCGACCGGATCAGCGGCGGCCGCGTGGGCTGGAACATCGTTACCGGCATTTCTCCCGACGATGCCGCGCAATATGCCGACCAAACTTTCGTGCCGCAGGAGCAGCGCTACGCTCGGGGCGAGGAATTCGTCGACGTCGTGCTCAAGCTCTGGGACAGCGTGGAGCCGGGCGCCTATCCGCGCGACAAGGAGGGCGGTGCCTACAAGGACCTCGACCGCATCCACCTGATCAACCACGTCGGCCGGCATTATCGGGTGCGGGGGCCGCTCAAGGGCGTCGCCTCGGCGCAGGGCCGACCGCTGCTGATCCAGGCGGGTCAGTCCGAGGAAGGGCGGGCGATGGCCTCGCGCGTGGCGGAAGCTATCTTCACCGCGCAATCGACGTTCGAGCAGGCGCAAGCGTTTCGCGACGACATCCGCCGCCGCGCGGCTGCCTGGGGCCGCAACCCGGACCACGTCAAGGTCATGCCCGGTGCGCTCGTCGTGGTCGGCGAAACGCGCGAGGAAGCGCAGGACAAGTGGGCGGAACTCGACACCCGCATCGATCTGCGTGCGGCACGAGCAAGACTCCAGCTGGCCCTGAAGGCCTATGATCTGAGCGGCCACGATCTCGATGCACCGTTCCCCGATGTTCCGCCGGAATCGGTCATCAGCCGGGGACGGCATCACGTCGAGGCCGCAAAGCGGGAGGGCCTGACCTTGCGGGAGGTGCTTATCCGCTCTTCCGCCTCCAACGCGCATTTTGCGGTGATCGGAACGGTCAAGGATGTCACCGACGAACTGCAGCACTGGTTCGAGGGTGGCGCGTGCGATGGCTTCAACATCATGCCGGCGGTCAATCCGGTGTCTTTCGAGGAATTTATTGAAAGGGTCGTTCCCGAACTCCAGCGACGAGGGTTGTTTCGTACCGAATACGAAGGGCGCACGTTGCGTGAAAACTTGCAGGTGCCGGCCGATCTACTGCCTTTGCTGGATGATGACGTGCACGAAGCAACATCGCTGGCGGGCTGAGAGGTCGCGCCTTTTGCTTTCACATTAATGGCATTCCTGGGGAGGAATCGGCTCGTCGCATCGCTGATCGGCGAGCCGTCTTTTCCTATGAAACTGGAGATTTCATGGACTATATCAGATGTTTAGTCCTTGCGGCGGGCATCCTTACCGCCCTGTTTTCTAACGTGTCATCAGCTACGCCCGGGCATGCCGCTTCCGCATCCCCTGAGCCATGTAAACTCACGGGCGAACTGAGGCCTTATTGCGGCGTTCCTTTCCCCGAGGATCTTGAGCCTATCCCCGGGACGCACAGTGTAATTGCCAGCGACATGCACCTGAAGGCTGGGCCCACGGGCATAGAGCCGCAGCCGGGTGTATTGAAGCTGGTCGATCTTGAGAACGGTATGGTCACGCCGCTCTATCCTGCTGCCTCGACGGCTCGAGGGCGGCTGGGCTGGGGTGATCCGGCGTGTACGCAGGAAATCGGGAAGGCGTTGCTGCCCCACGGTATCCACCTCTCGCGTCGGCAGGACGGCGCGTGGCAGCTTCTCGTCGTCAATCACGGAAGCCGGGAGTCGGTGGAGTTCCTGGAACTTCTGCCGAGGGGCAAGCGATGGTTCGCGCGGTGGCGTGGCTGCGTCGTCGCGCCCGCTTCCAGCCATCTGAATGACGTTGCGGCCCTGCCGGGCGGAGGGTTTCTCGTATCGACGATGCACATGGGCAACAGCGCGGCGACGCGCGAGGCCGCCAGTCGTGCCGCCAAAGGCGAGAACACAGGTTTTCTGTGGCGTTGGTCACCGGGCAGCATGATCGCGCGCCAGCCTGGAAGCGATACTCCGATGCCTAACGGAGTGCAGGTCGATCATGCCGGCCGATACGCCTATATCAATACGGCAAGCCAGGGCGGTGACGTGCGCAAACTCGACCTCGCCAGCGGACAGGTGGTCGCGACTGTGGCGGTGCCGAACCCCGATAACGCATCATGGACGATGGCCGGGCGCTTGCTTGTGGGAGGTGTTGCGGCCGGACCGAAGCCGATGGCGTGCTTCGTTGATCCTGCAGCGCCCTGCCCGGTGCCCTCGGAAGTCTACGAGATCGATGTAAAGGCGATGACGGCGCAACGCATCTTTGCTCACACCGGCGCGCCGCTCAATGCTGCTACGGTGGCGGTGCAGGCTGACGACGACCTGCTGATCGGCAGCTGCTTCGGGGACAGTTTTGTCGCAGTCAAAGGCGTCTTCCGGGCCGATGAATGATGCTAGGGTTCAGGAGAACAAACCTGACCAAATCAAGATTGCACTTGAAACCCTCCGGATTGCGTACCGTGCAGCGACTGATGCGAGACCGTCAGATACCGTAGCGACGTTTGATTGCACGGTAGCGATCACGCCGCATCTTCTCGCGCTCGGCGGGAGTGACGTGTGCTGTATCGCCGGGAAGGTGGTCCAACAGGTTTTCGCGTGCGACGAGCTTTGTACGAAACTGCGCAGCGTCCTGCGTAAGCAGGTTGCGGTACGTCAGGTTGCCCTCGCGGAAGCCCTGGGTGTCCAGCCAGTTATGGACGCCCGGATCGTCGTGAGCGAGCACCAGGCGCACAACTCCGTCGGTATCGATGTGCGTGCGGCCGGGCGTGTAGCTGACCGGCCGGTACAGGAAATCCATCGAGCCCATGAAGGCGCCCCCCATGCCGAAAATCCAGAAGCCGGGGTGCATGTCCATCTCGACGATAAGCGCTTCGTCCGGTTCCAGTTTCCAGACCATGTGCGCGGCCATGCGCCCGCGCTTCACGTCAGTAGCATCGTTGGCGATCCGGCCTGAAGGAAACGCATTGAGCGCGTTTGGATCGCATACCCCGTGCGATGTTTGCCATGCATGTTCGGGCCAGTCGCGCATCACGCCATTGATGAACGTTCCAGCCCATTCCATCGCCTCGATCATACGCCCCGGCGTGGGGAGCGGCCTTGCCCCTGCCATGTCGAGGGCTTCGATGGTGAGGGTTGTGGGCGTTTCGTCCCAGTCGTCGAAAGCCTCGCGAATGAACAACTTGCGACTGCCGGCAGTGGTGGGGAGCCAATTGCATGGCCGTGGAGCACCGCCAACGAACAGTTCGAAGTCGCCCTGGGCATCGCCTTTGATCTGTGACCCAAGGATGTTGCATTGGGGAATGTCGCCGAAGGGCTCGTGAAGTGATGGCCAGTCAGTATCGGGGATCGTGGCCGGGCGAGGGCCTTGGACGGTCACGTTGAGCCAGCGTGCGCTGCCCTTGCGGCCGGTGATGCGATAGGTCCGGCTTCCGTCGATCCATGCCTGACGATAGGTGAAGTCGGCAAGGTCGCCGCCAAGCTTTCGGGTCGGCGTGACGAAGGGGTGAATCTGAGGGAATGCGGGGTCGCGGGTTTCCAGCGCAAGATCGAAGGCCTGGCCCAGGTTCTGTGTCAGGAAACGGAAGGCATCGGCCCGCTGCAGCGGATCGGCGGGATTGGCATTCTTGAATGTCGCGAGCCCCGCGTCCTTGAGGTCGTTGCAGAACTTCTCCCATGCCACACGCAATGATGTGTCGTCCGGTCCATCGCCACAGGCCATTTCAGGCTCCAAGTTTATCGAGCAGGTCAGAAAGATAGTGGGCGGCACGCGCACAGGCTTCGCGCGCACCCTCGGCCGCGATGCGTGGACCGACCAGTTCGAGGTCGAACAGGCCGGAGTATCCGAGATCCAGCACATCGCGCAGAATGGCCTCGAGCGGGATTGAGCCGTCTCCCGGCACCGCGCGGCAGGGCGTGCTACGATCGCCGAGAACGTAGTCGCTGACCTGGACGAGCGCAGTCAGAGGCATGGCCCGGGCAAGGTTGCCGTGCAAGTCGGCTTCGGTCCAACATGCATGCAGTTCCGCGCAGATGCCGATACCCGCGATTTGGGCAAGGCGGGTCGCATCGGGCAGGGTATGGGCCATGTGAATGTCCGCATTGAGCGCGGAGCTATTCTCAACCAGCAGGCGAATGCCGGCATTTCTCGCAGCATCGCGGCAGGGCGCCAGCAGGTCGGCGAAGCGCATTGCGCCCTCGTCCCAGGACAATGTGCCGCGTCCTCCGGTAAGAAGATAGATCGCAGGCGCGCCAAGTTCGCTTGCGATCTCGATGCTGTCGAGGAGCTTTTCGGCGGCGGTGCCGTCATCGCTTTCGAGGTTCGGGTGTACCGCGAAGAGATGGTTGATGCAGCCGACTTTCACTGGGCTCTGTTTGATGCTCGATCGGCTTTCCTTCGTCTGCATGCAAGGCGCGGCCAGAGTGCAGTGCTGCACGCCGATGCTGCAGCAGAAATCAAGGAATACCGCCGTGGGGTCGGCGATGAAAGCCACCTGATGCAGACTGATGCGGGGATGCACCGGCCTTATCCGCGCACTTCGACGGGAACGCCGAATCGCTCGCGGAACGGGGCGAACTCGGCATTGAGATCGCCGATCGCATAGCCGGCATCGACAAGAACCTGTGTAGAGTAGTGGAACTTGCCGTGGCGATCGCCACGGTTATCGGCAAGGTAGGCGCGCATGGCCTGTTCTTGCCGCGCGCCGAATTCGCGTTTCGCGAAGCCGTAGTACCCACGCAAGGTGCCGATGGGGTCTGCGACGAAATCGGTGTAACGGACGTGATGGATGCGGGGGTCGTTTACCAGCGGATCACTCATGGTATGGCCGATTGACCAGCGCACACGTTCGAGGTGTGCCTGAGCTTCCTTTACCAAATCAATCTGGCCGACGATGCCTTCCATGATGTCCGCCATCATCATCGTCGAACTGGCGGCAACCATCACCGGGTCGCGGTGCAGCCAGACCAGCGTGGCATCGGGATAAGTGTCGAAAAATGCCTTGAGGCGGGTGGTGTGAAAACCCTTGAGCACCCAGTATTTCGGCTGGCGACGGTACTGGAAAGCCTGCAACATGGCCTTGTGGATGCGGTACTGCGCCGGTGCATCGGTCGGGAGACCCATGGCCAAGTTTTGCATCGGCACACGCCACCAGGCGGTCGGCGTCATGACGCGAAAATCGAAGGCCCAGGTCCGCTCGTCCTCAGGCAGGCCGTTGCCGAGCATGTCGTTATAAGGGTGGCAGTGTAGCCACTTGGCCATCTTGGCATTGATCTCCCGCCATTCGGCGTCGGCAAGGAGATAGCGCGCATCTGCTCCCTCTATTGTTCCCGGTGGTGGCGAGGGGTGCATGACTTCGGCGAAGCGCAATGCCCGGGCATCGGGGTCGACCGACATGAGCGCGTGCATAAGCGTGGTCCCCGATCGCGGCTCGCCACTGGTGAACATCGGGCGCTCGATCACTTCGGCGGCCAGCGGAAACCTGTTGCGGTCATCGAAGAAGCGCAGGCGGTCGGTAAGCAGCCAGCGGATATTTTCTGCCGCCGCCTGCCGTCCGGGCTCGTCCATCGGAATGGATTGTATATGCGCAACGGCAAGCGTGAAGCGCTCCTGGAAGCTGTCGTCTGCCCAGTCGGACAGGCCAGTTTCAGCCATCGCATTTTCCAGCAATTGCTGCGCGTCGAGCCGGGCCACCGTTCAGCCTTCCACCAGTCGGGCGATCTCGTCCTCGGTCTCACGGACTTTGGCGGCGGAACTCGCGGCGAATTTCATGCCGCCCATCGCGCCGTACTCCATCAATTTGTAGACGCGCATCCCGGCATCGGCGAAGCCCTTGACCCTCAATGCGACTTCCTTCGGTGTACCGACAGGCAGGATGTCGCGGATGGCCTGCGGGTTCATCTCGTCGCAGAATTTCAACATGGCTTTGCGGCTGAGCTTTACGGGGTCGAAATCCATGATGCCGCGCCAGTCCGGCCCCATCGGGTGATCGTGGCCAAACTGCGCCAGATCCTTTGCGGTAATCATGAGCACGATCGATTTGACCATCGGCGCGCGCAACATTTCGTCGATCTCATCGGGCTCGCCGATTAGCGCCATCTGGGTGATCGCCGGGGTGAACTGGCTCATGTCCCGCCCTGCCGCCTCGCCTGCGTCAAGGATTAGCTTGAGCTTGGCCGCATAGTCCTCGGGCGTCCAGGAGCCTGCTGGCCACCAGCCGTCCGCCTCGCGCCCGGTGATGCCAAGCATTCTCGGCCCTGCGGCTCCCAGCCAGATCGGCGGCGGCTTACCTTCGTAAAGCTCGGTGTCCATCCGCGCGTGGTGGAGGTGGAAGAAGTCGCCTTCGAAATCGACTGGTCCATCCGAGTGCCACAGCAGCTTGATGACCTTGATAGCCTCTTCCAGCCTGCCGACCGGCTTCGCGAAATCGAAACCATAGGGCACGATGTTTTCCAACTCGCCCGAGCCGAGCCCAAGGATAAACCGGCCTTTCGACAGATGGCTTACGGTCAGGGCAGATTGCGCCAGGAGCGAAGGATGTCTGCGTACCGTATCGACCACCGTAGTCGCGATCGGGGTGTTCCGCGTCAGCACGGCGGTGGCCGCACTGACCGCGATACCGTCCAGATGTCGGTGCGGGCTGGGCGAGGAGATCGCGAGATCGGTGAACTCCGGCGTCCAGATCGAATCTGGCCAGAAGCTGACCATGTGATCGGGCAGCCAGATCGAATGGTAGCGACCCGAATCGTACTCGCCCGCCATGTCGATGCCGAGCGGCAGGGTCGTGCGCAGGAAGGCGGCGGGCCGGACTTTCATCGGATAGTCACATTCATCGGCTCATCCTCTTGCGGTGCATCGTGGGTACGATGCGTGCCTTTCGGCCCTTTGTTCGATGACCATGGGTGGTCTAGGCACCGGGTGAAGCAAATTCCCATTTGGGGATGAGGCGATGCCCGGAGAGAGCCTGACGATCGAACATCTGATCGCCCCGCTGATCGGCGGGCTGGTGGAATATCCGCCCTGGCGCGCGTTCCTCGACGTCTTGCGGGCGGAGGTTGCGGGTGATTATGCCAGCCTCGTATTCCGTCCGCTGCCGCTGGGGACGCCTGAGGCGCGGGTGATCCACCTCTATTCCGGCGCGCCATCGCCAGCGCCGGTTTCGCGTCTGTATCGCGAGGACCTCTATCTGCGCGATCCGATGCCTTATCACGAGATGGTGGAGGGGCGCACGTACCGGCTCGATCAATTGTTGCATTTCGGGGAGCCGGCGCATGACGCCTATCTCACCCAGTTGCTGGTACCTTCCGGCATGAATCATATGCGCATGATCCGCTTTGCCGCACGTGAGGGCACTAGCAGCTGGATCACGGTGACCCGGCGCAATAGGGAGTTCGAAGCAGAAGTCGATCGTCTGCTCGAAGCGATGGCGCCGTATATGCGTGCCGCGCTTGGCAGCTTCGTGGCGTTGGAGCGTGAGCGGATGACCGCGACCGTCACGCAAGAAGCGGTTCGTCGGATGAGTTTTGGGTGGCTCACCCTTGACGGAGAAGGGCGCGTTCTCGATGCCGATGCGCATGGTTCGCGCATGCTGGACGCGGGTAATCGCATAGCGCGGGGCAGGGACGGCAAGCTGACGGCCCATGACACGGCGCTGCGTCGCCAACTACTTGCCGCGGTGCGCGAACTGGCGGTTGACCCACAAGCGCCGCCACAGGCGATCGTGCTTGCGCGTGAACCGTGGCTCGACCTGCTTATGCTTCCGTCCGGGCAGCGGACGGGAACGACACAGGCGGCGCCGGCGATCGTGTGCTACCTCCATGCCGACAACTGGTCCTCGACCGACTGCTGCAATCAACTAGCCCAACTGTTCGACCTCACCCCGAGTGAGGCGCGGCTGGCGTTGGCGTTGAGTCGCGGCATGTCGATTGCAGAGGCCGCCGGACAAGTGGGCCTGACGGTTGAATCGGCGCGCACCTATTCCAAGCGGATTTACGCCAAGACCGGCGCGCGAAGTCATGCAGACCTCGTGCGGTTCATTCATCGCTCGGTACTGGTCATCGCGTGAAACGGCATGGAACCGTGCAGCTAAATTTCACCGATCATTTTTCAGATAAAATCTTTTATCAAAAAATTGATTTTTCTGCTTAAATACATCTTATTATCTCAATGCGAAGGCGTCGAACCATCGAGATCCTCGATCGAGGATCTCGATGGCTTGATATGACATCATGACAACTCAATTGATGTTCTTCCGCTACGATAGCGCGACGGCGTTTCCCCGCAGAACTTTAGGAATGCCCTGTTGAAGCTGCTCTGGCTGCCGAAGCCCAGCAGTTCCGCGATCACGTTCATCGGCGCATCGGACTGTGCCAGCATCTGCTGCGCGCGCTCCAGCCGGGTCTTGAGCACGAACTGGTGCGGCGTCATGTTGGTCGCCTTGCGGAATACGCGGCACAAGTGGGAAGGCGTGATTCCGGCGTCGGCGGCCATCTTCTCCAGGCTGTGCTCCGCCTCGGGATGGCGGCGGATGGTATCCATCATGTGGTGGATGCGGTAGGAGGAGAACGCCGAAACCGGGAAATCGGCCGCCGTCGTGCGCGCCGGGCCGCGCAGCATGTGCGCCTTCAGCGCGTCGATCAGCGAGGCGACGTAGATGTCACGGGCGCCCGATTCTGGTTCGTAAAGCTCGGCCAGGATCTGTCGCGAGAGGGCGGAGCCGAGCGGATCGTTGAAGGCGAAGCGCATGCGCGAGAACTGGTCGAGCACCGAGGCCGAGCGCAGTTCGTCGGAATCGATGCTGAGCGTGATGACGTCCAGTTCGCCGTCGACCAGCCAGCGCGTCTGCATCGTCGCGGGCACGATGGTCGCCGCGCCGGGATAGGCGGCATCGTCGCTCCAGCCGTCGCGGTCCCAGGTGCGCACGTTGGCCTTGCCCGCAAGCTGCACCACGAACAGCGGATCGGGCAGACCGGGCAGGGCATAGCTGCCCACGAACTGGCGCCAGCGGCTGAAACGCCAGCGTCCGTCGCTTGATTCCAGGCTGACCTCGGGGCCGCGCCGCAAGGTGTCGGCAATGATTGCCTCGCCGTGCCATGTGCTGGGCGAGGCGATGTCGCATGCGGCGATCATCGCGGCGCACCCTGGGCGGTGGCTCGCGATCGCTGCATGGAGACGATCGTGGCGATTGCGTCCATTGTCATCCTTTTCCCGGTCCGGCAGGCTGTGCTGCTCTTCGATCGGGACAGGGTAACGCAAAATCCGCGCAATGCCTTGTCGAAAATGCGCATCGATTTTGACGTTTCTTGATCTGCCGGACTACGGCACTCCCCGTTCGTCCAGCCCCATGCCGCGTGCGATGATCTCAAGCATGATCTCGTTCGATCCGGCGAAGATGCGGCTGATGCGCGCGTCGGTGTACATGCGGCTGATGCGGTACTCGTCCATGTAGCCCGCGCCGCCGTGGAGCTGGACCCCCAGGTCGGCGGCCTCGCCCTCCAGTTCGCTGGCCACCAGCTTGGCCGCCGCCGCGTCCTCGGGCGTCAGGCGCGCGGCATTGGCGAGGAGCACCAGCTGGTCGATCCACGCCTGCGCCGCGTCGATCCGGCTGCGCAGCGCGGCAAGGCGGAAACGGTTGTGCTGGAACAGGCCGACGGGGCGTCCGAAAGCGGTGCGCGTCGCCGCGAAGTCCAGCGTCAGCGCCAGCGCGGTCTGTGCCGCCGCGATGCTGGCGATGGCTGCGATCAGCCGCTCGGTGGCAAGGAAGCGCATCAGCGCGGGCAGGCCCGCCTCGGGGTCGCCGAGCACGTTGTCACCGGGCACTTGTACGTCGTTGAAGAACAGCTCGGCGGTATCCTGCGCTGCGAGGCCCATCTTGCCCAGCTTCCCGCCCCGCTCGAAGCCCTCCATGCCGCGTTCGACGATGAAGAGGCCCAGCGTCTTCTCTCCCGTGCGCGCGGCGACGACCACCGCGTCGGCAAGGATGCCGTTGGAGATGTAGGTCTTGGCGCCGGTCAGCCGCCAGCCGTCGCCCTCCCGGACGGCGCGGGTGCGGATCGCCCGCAGGTCGCTGCCGCCGCCTGCCTCGGTCATCGCGATGGCCAGGATCGTCTCGCCCGAGACTACGCGCGGCATCAGCCGGCCCTGCAGGGCCGGCGTGCCCAGCGCGGCGATGTAGGGGGCGACGAGATTGCTGTGCAGGTGCAGGTAGAACCCCGGCTCGCCGCCGCGCACGTTCTCCTCAATGACGATCTGGTCGAAGCGCAGGTCCGCCACGCCCGCGCCGCCGTGGGCGGGGTCGGCCCAGAGACACAGCAGTCCGACGGCCCCCGCCTTGCGGTACACCTCGCGCTCGACGATGCCTTCGCGCCGCCAGCGCTCGGCGTGGGGAGCGACTTCGGCGGCCATGAACCGCGCGGCCGAGGCGCGGAACAGGTCGTGCTCCTCTTCGAAGATCAGGCGTTGCACGGTCAGCGGGCCTTGAATTCGTCGATCAGCTTGCGCTTCATGAGCTTTCCGGTGGGTTCGCGCGGAAGTTCGTCGCGGAATTCGAACGTCTTCGGCGTCTTCACGCTGCCCAGCGCGGCGCGGACGAAGGCGCCAAGTTCCTCCGCAAGCGCAGGGCCGGCGGTTGCCCCTCGGCGGCGCGAACGACGGCGAGCACGCATTCGCCCATCTCCTCGTGCGGGACGCCGATCACCGCCACGTCGGCGACCTTGGGGTGGGTGATGAGGTGGTTTTCGATCTCTTGCGGGTAGATGTTCACCCCGCCCGAGATGATCATGAAACTGCGCCGGTCGGTGAGGAACAGATAGCCATCCGCATCGACGTGGCCGACGTCGCCCAGCGTCGCCCAGCCCCGGTCGTTGTGGGCTGTAGCGGTCTTCTGTGGATCGTTGTGGTAGACGAACGATGGCCCATCGGCGAAATAGACGTCGCCGGTCTCCCCGGGGGCAGTTCGCGGCCTTCGGGGTCCAGCACCTTCACTTTGCCCAGCACCGCCTTGCCGACCGAGCCGGGCCGCTCCAGCCACTCGGCCGAGGACAGCGCGGTGATCCCGCAGCATTCGGTGCCCGAGTAGTACTCGTGGACGATCGGCCCCCACCAGTCGATCATCGCCTGCTTGACCGGCACCGGGCAGGGCGCGGCGGCGTGGATCACCGCTCGCAGCGAGGAATGATCGCGCCGCGCGCGCGCTTCGGGCGGGAGTTTCAGTAACCGCACGAAGTGCGTGGGCACCCATGTCGCGTGGGTGATGCTGTGGCTCTCGATGAGCGCGAGCGCTTCCTCGGCATCGAAGCGCTCCATGATGACCACGGTGCCGCCGAGCCGATGGATCGTCATCGCCCAGCGCAGCGGCGCTGCGTGGTAGAGCGGCGAGGTGGAGAGGTACACGGTGTCCTCGCCCATGCCGTAGAGCGCGGTGCCCATCGTTTCCAGCGGCGTCGTCTCGTCCAGCGGGCCTTGCGGCAGCGGCGGCTGCACGCCCTTGGGACGGCCCGTGGTGCCCGAGGAATAGAGCATGTCGGTGCCCGCGCTTTCGTCCGCCACTGGGGTTTCGGGATAGTGCGCGATCGCGCTGCGCCAGCGGCCGGCATCGTAGCTTTCCACCCCGGGCGCATCGCGCAGGGCCTCGGCGGCGAGGGGGCGAGGCGGTCGGAGTGGACCAGCAGCCGTGCTCCGGAATCGCGCAGGATATAGGCGATGTCCGCCGCGCCCAGCTTGGTCGAGATGCTGGTGAGGTAGAGCCCGGTGCGCTGCGCGGCCCAGGCGACGTCGAAGATCGCGCTTTCGTTGTCCATCAGCAGGGCCACGACGTCGCCGCGCCGCGCGCCGAGGTGGCGCAGCAGGTGGGCGCCGCGATTGGCGGCGGCTTCCAGTTCGCCGTAGCTGACCGTCTCTCCCGTCGCCGGAATGACGAGGGCGGGGCGCTGCGCATCGCTGAAGGCGAAGGGCCTGGGGTGCATCGATGAAACCTCTCTCGGGCAAGTTCGGGCGCGGACTCTGTCGATCCGCCGTCTCCGCGACATTGGGGCGCAAGAGGGCGAGGGCTCAAGGCGAGCGCAAGAAATGACAAAAACGGGATCAAGCCCGGTTAAAGCCATGGAGGCCCGCAGCGGCTAGTCATGGGGCAACCCGACGAAGCCCCTGAGATGAAAAACGGGGCGAGGGAGGAGAGGTGCACATGAACATCACCAAGGCTGGAATCGCGTCCGTCATCCTGAGCTGCGGCGTTTCCAACATCGCGCTCGCGCAAGAGGCGACGCAGGCTCCGCAGGGCAGCGACGCCGTTGCCGGAGACATCATCGTCACCGCGCAGCGCCGTTCGCAGTCGCTGCTCGACGTGCCGCTGGCGATCTCTGCATTGGGCGGTGACGCACTGGAATCAAAGGGAATTACCAACTCCGCCTCACTCGCGACGGCGGTGCCGAACCTGCAGGTCAGCAGCTCGTTCGGGCGCACCCAGCCCAACTTCTCGCTGCGCGGCATCAGCGTGGCGAACGAGTTCAACTCCAACCAGGCATCGCCGGTCGGCGTCTACATCGACGACGTCTACATCGCCGCGCGCACCAGCCATGGCATGGGCCTGTTCGACCTCGACCGCGTGGAAGTGCTGCGCGGCCCGCAAGGCACGCTTTTCGGCCGGAATACGACCGGCGGCGCCATCAATTTCATCACGCGGCAACCGGCACTCAACGGCACTCAAGGCTACCTTCAGGCGGGCTACGGCAACTACAACACGTTCAAGGCGCAGGGCGCGGTAGAGACAACCATGGTCGAGGATGAACTCGGCCTGCGCATCGCCGCGAACTACGAAAAGGGCGACGGACAGATCCGCAACGTCTACCCCGGCGGCCGCGATGCCAACAGCGTGGACTCGCTGCAGGGCCGCGTCGCCCTGCGCGCCAAGCCCGGCAACGGCGCCGTCGACATCAAGATCCGCGCCTATGCCGGACGCGATCGCGGCACGCAGGCGACCCCGCTCGGCATCCCGAGCGAACGCGCCGCATCGAACCTCGGCTTCTTCGAGATCAACGAGAACCGCGTCGGCCTCAGCCGCACCGACGCATGGGGCATCGCGGGCAACGTCTCGGTGGAGTTGAGCCCCACCGTCACCTTCACCTCGATCACATCGTATGACGGCGGCAAGCTCGATCTCGATCAGGCGGCTGATGGATCGCCCAACGACGTGCTCGACATCACGTGGCAGTCCGGATTCCGCCAGTTCAGCGAGGAAGCGCGGATCAATTACGAAGGCGATGCGCTGAAACTCGTCGGCGGCCTGTTCTATGGCTGGGACCGCACCGTCACCGACAACCGCTTCAACATCGGCAGCGCGCTGGGCGCGGGCGTCGACGGCGGGTTCTTCCAGCACTACCGCCAGAGCCGCCGCTCCTACGCCGCGTTCCTTCAGGGCGACTACGACCTGACCGACAAGCTCGTCCTGACGCTGGGCGCGCGCTACACCTGGGATCGCGGCCAGTACCGCGACGGCTATGCCTTCCTGTTCGCGGGCGGCGTGGACGATGCGATGACGCCGATCGCCTCCACCGTGCCGTGCAGCGGCGCGCCGGGCACTTGCGCCTACGACCCCAACGCGCGTTTCAACCTCGACGGCAAGAACAACGCGCTCACCGGCCGCGCTGCGCTGAGCTATACCTTCGACAACGGGTTGCTGGTCTACGCCAGCTACAGCCGCGGCTATCGTTCGGGCGCGTTCAACGGCGGCAGCTACACCTCCTCGGCAGGCGTCAACTACGTCGAGCCCGAGCGCGTCAATGCCTACGAGGCGGGCGTGAAGGGCCGCCTGCTGGGCAACATGTTGACGCTGTCGGCGGCGGGGTTCTACTACGACTACACCAACCAGCAGGTGCAGGACTTGCGCGCCGGTCCGGTCAACTTCCTCGTCAACGCACCCAAGGCCGAAGTCTACGGCGGCGAGATCGAGGCCACCTTGCGCCCCGCGCCCGGCTTCACGATCAACGCCTCGGGCGGCTATCTCCACGCGACCTACAAGGAACTGTCGCTGCAGGGCGTCGACCTGTCCGGCAACGCGCTGCCCTTCGCTCCGCGCTGGACCGCGCAGTTCGGAGTGGACTGGAAGGTGTTCGACACCGGGCGCGACAGCGTGACTTTCTCGCCCTCGGTCAACTACTTCAGCCGCCAGTACTTCTCGCCCTTCAACACGACCGACGTGGCGGGCACCGGACAAGTCAATTCCGAACTGCAGCAGGGTGCCTATGCCAAGGTCGATGCGGCGCTCGCCTGGCAGCATGACAACATCGAGCTGCGCGGCTGGATCAACAACGCATTCAACCGCAAGGTGCTGGCCTACGGCCTCGACCTGCGCGGTGCGGGCTTCAACTACAACCTGCTCGTCCCCGCCGCGCCGCGTACCTACGGCGTGACCGCGCGCGTCAGCTTTTGAGCGGAGGGAACGCCATGAGCCCGACCCTGACTCGACCGGACCTCAAAGATCCCGACCTCTACCTCGACCGCGCGCCGCATGACGTGTTCGAAATGCTGCGCAGCATGGAGCCGGTCTACTGGAACCCGGAAAGCGACGGGGCGGGCTTCTGGTCGCTCACCCGCTATGCCGATATCGTCGAGGTATCGCGCAATCCGGCGCTGTTCTCCTCGGCCAGCGAAAACGGCGGCCACCGCATCTTCAACGAGAATGAGGTGGGACTGACGGGCGCGGGGGAATCGGCGATCGGGGTGCCGTTCATCTCGATCGACCCGCCCACGCATACCCAGTACCGCAAGTTCATCATGCCTGCCGTAGCCCCGGGTCGCCTTGCCGGGATCGAGGAGCGCATCCGCGAACGCTGCCTTGCGCTGGTGGACAAGATCCCGCTCGGCGAGCCTGTGAACATCGTGCCGCTGCTGTCCGCGCCGCTGCCGCTGCTGACCTTGTGCGAGCTGTTCGACCTGCCCGCGGACATGTGGGTGAAGCTCTACGACTGGACCAACGCCTTCGTCGGCGAGGACGACCCGGACTTCCGCCAGAGCCCCGAGGCGATGGCGACGATCCTCGGCGAATTCATGGCCTTCTGCGGTCAGCTGTTCGAGGAACGCCGCGCCGCGCCGGGGCAGGATCTTGCCACCTTGCTGGCGACGATGGAGGTGAACGGTAGCCCTGTCACCTTGCGCGAATTCACCGGCAACATGATCCTCGCGCTGGTCGGCGCCAATGAGACGACACGCAATTCGCTGAGCCACAGCATAGTCGCCTTCGCCGAGAACCCCGATCAGTGGGACCGCATCCGCGCCGAGCCTGACCTTCTGAAGAACGCCGTGCGCGAGATGGTACGGTACGCCAGCCCGGTCATGCATATGCGCCGCACCGCCATGGCGGATACCGAGATCGGCGGGCAGGCGATCCGCAAGGGCGACAAGGTCGTGATGTGGTATATCGCCGCCAACCGCGACGAAAGCGTGTTCCCCGATCCGCACCGCTTCGACGTAGGGCGCGGCAATATCCAGCACTTGGGCTTCGGCACCGGGCAGCATGTCTGCGTCGGCTCGCGGCTGGCGGAGATGCAACTGCGCGTCGCTTTCGGCATCCTGGCCGAGCGGGTGGCGGGCTTTACGGTCCAGTCGCCTCCGCGCCGGTTCCGGTCCAATTTCATCAACGGCCTCAAGAACCTCGACGTAGTGCTGGCCCCGGCGTGACAGGAGACACGACTTTGCTTGGTTTCGACGGTCTGGAACTTCCCTATCTGGCGCTGACGGCGGGCGGGGACCGGCTGGCCACGGCGGCGACGCTGCCCGATGTGGACCCGTGCTCGGAAACCACTTTCGCGGAAATCCCGGTGGCCTCCGCCTCCGACGTCGATCAGGTGGTGGAGGCGGCATGGCAGGCTTTCCGCGCGCCTCAATGGCGCGGCCTTGCCCTGCTGGCGCGCGAGCGGCTGCTGCACAAGCTGGCCGATGCGATGGAAGCCGACCTGCCGCGCCTCGCCGCGCTGGAGGCGCTCGATACCGGCAAGCCCGTCAGCATTGTCGAGGCAGTGGACATTCCCGCCGCGATTTCCTGGCTGCGCGCCTATGCGGGCTGGCCTTCGAAGCTGGCGGGCCGGGCGGGGACGCTTTCCGCGACGCCGGGCGACTATCACGTCTATTCGCGGCGTGAGCCGATCGGCGTCGTCGCGGCGATCACGCCGTGGAATTTCCCGCTGGTGCTGGCGATGTGGAAGGTCGCACCGGCGCTGGCGGCGGGCTGCACCGTCGTCCTGAAGCCCGCGCCGGAGACCCCGCTCAGCGCGCTGCGGCTGGTCGAACTGGCGCGCATCGCGGGGCTTCCCGAAGGCGTGCTCGGCGTTGTCACCGGAGACGGCGCGACCGGCGCGGCGCTGGCCGCGCACCCGCGCATCGTCAAGGTGGCCTTCACCGGCTCCACCGCGACCGGGCAGGCGATCCTCGCCGCCTCGGTGCCGGACCTCAAGCGCGTGACGCTGGAACTGGGCGGCAAGTCGCCCTCGATCATCTGCGCCGATGCCGATCTTGCTTCCGCCATCCCGCAGGCGGCGATGGGGTGCTTCTTCAACTCAGGCCAGGTCTGCTACGCGGGCACGCGGCTCTACGTGCACAGCTCGGTCTACGACGAAGTGCTCGAAGGCATCGCCGCCGTCGGCAGTGCGCAGAAGCTGGGGCCAAGTGCAGACCGCGCCAGCCAGCTCGGCCCGCTCATCAGCGCCCGCCAGCACGCGCGCGTCACGGGCTTCGTCGAGCGGGCAAGGGCAGCCGGGATCGAGGTCATGCCGTCCGCCGCCGCGTTGCCCGAGCGCGGCTTCTACCACGCTCCCACGGTGCTGCGAAACGTCCCCGCCGCCGCCGAAGTGATGCGCGACGAGGTGTTCGGCCCGGTCCTCGCCACCGCGCCGTTCGACGATATCGAGGAAGCCATCGCGCTCGCCAACGACAGCGCCTTCGGCCTTGCCGCGCATGTCTTCACCCGCGATCTGGCCACCGCGCACCGGGCCTCCGCCGCGCTGGAGGCGGGCACCGTTTTCGTCAACTGCGTGATGCTGGCCGACCCGGCCTTCCCCTTCGGCGGCATGAAGATGTCCGGCATCGGGCGCGAAAGCGGCAGCGAAGTGCTCGACGCCTATCTGGAACCCAAGTCGGTGGTGATGGCCCTATGACGCAGGAAACCCATTCCGGCGGCTGCCTCTGCGGGCAGGTCCGCTATGCTTTCGAGGGCGAGCCGCTGCTCGCCGCAGTATGCCACTGCCGCCATTGCCAGCGACAGTCCGGCAGCGCCTTTTCGCTGGTCATCGCGGTGACCGACGCGGCCTTCTCCCGGCAGGGCGAGACGCGGGTGTTCGAGGATGTGGGCGACAGCGGCCAGCCCGTTTCGCGCCACTTCTGCCGCACTTGCGGCTCGCCCATCGTCTCGATCGCGGGCGCGCTGCCGGGGCTGACGCTCATCAAGGGCGGCACCCTCGACGAACCGGGGCGCTGGACGCCCGCCCTCGAAGCCTACTGCGATGGCAGCCTGCCATGGCTCCCTCCCGTGGCCGCCGAGCGCCACGCCCGTTCCAATATCGGAGAATGACCATGCCGAGTGCCCTGTTCGACCTGACCGGCAAGACCTGCTGGATCACCGGCGCCGCCTCGGGCATCGGCCGGGAGACGGCGCTGACGCTCGCCCGCCAGGGTGCTAGCGTAATCGCCAGCGACCTCAACCTCGACGGTGCGCGCGACACGGCGGCAGCCTGCGGCGATGCGCTGGCATTGGCGCACGACGTCAGCGACGAGGCCGCCTGGGCGACCTGCGCCGCCGCCGTTAAGGAGCGCTTCGGCAAGCTCGACGTGCTGGTGAACAACGCCGGCATCATGATCTCGCGCCCATTCTCCGAGGCCCCGGTGGAGATTCTGCGCCGCCAGAGCCGCATCAACGTCGAAAGCGTCTACATCGGCATGCAGACCGCCGAGCCGCTGATGAAGGCCGCCATCGCAGGGGGCGCCGCAGGGGCCTCGATCATCAACCTGGCCTCGATTTACGGCAAGGTCGCGGGTGCGCAGTTCGCCGCCTACAGCGCCACCAAGGGCGCGGTGCGGGCGCTCAGCAAGGCGGTCGCCTACGAGTGGGCGAGCGCGGGCATCCGCGTGAACTGCGTGCTGCCCGGTCCGGTCCAGACCAACCTCGGCGCCGACTGGGAGCCGCCGGTGGATGCACAGGGCAATCCGATCCCGCCCGAAGTCGCGCTGGCGGCCTGGGCGTCGCTGATCCCGATGAAGCGCCTCGGCGTGGCGAGCGACATCGCGCCGATGATCGCATACCTTGCCAGCGACGCTGCCGCTTTCGTGACCGGCGCCGAATTCACCGCCGACGGCGGCTACACCGCAGCCTGAGGAGAGCCCCCATGCACACCACCGCCGCCATCGCGCGCGAGGCCCACGGTGACTTCACCGTCGAGCCGGTCGACCTTGCCGAGCCCCGCGCGGGTGAGGTGCGGGTGCGGATCGCGGGCGTCGGCCTGTGCCACACCGACCTCATCGCGCGCGACCAGTTCATCCCGATCCCGCTGCCCGCCGTGCTCGGCCACGAAGGCGCCGGGTTCGTCGAGGCCGTGGGCGAAGGCGTGACCAAGGTCGCGGTCGGCGACCGGGTGGTGCTGGGATTCTCCAGTTGCGGCCACTGCCCCCGCTGCGAAGAACACCTGCCCTCCTACTGCCGCGAATTCCCGGTGCTGAACTACGCAGGCGCGCGGGGCGACGGCAGCACCGCGATCAGCATCGACGGCGTGCCGGTCTCGGCCAACTTCTTCGGCCAGTCCTCCTTCGCCGCCCATGCCGTGACGCACGAACGCAACCTCGTGAGGATCGAGGCCGAGGACGTGCCGCTCGAACTGCTGGGGCCCTTGGGCTGCGGATTCCAGACTGGCGCGGGCGGCGTGATACGCTCGCTGGCGTGCCCGGCGGGATCGAGCATCGCGATCTTCGGCGGCGGCCCGGTGGGGCTGGCGGCGGTCATGGGCGCGGTGGTGCAGGAATGCGCGACGATCATCCTCGTCGAACCCTTCGCCACCCGCCGCGCCATGGCGCTGGACCTTGGCGCAACCCACGTCATCGATCCGGCTGAGGGCGATGTCGGCGCCGCGATCCGGGCGATCCTCCCCGATGGCGTGGAGTTCGCCTTCGAGACGAGCGGGCGCGAGGCTGTCGTCGAAACCGCGCTGGCATCGTTGTCCAGCCACGGCCTGCTGGGCCTTGTCGGCGTGCCCCCTCGGCCCGAGAGCAGCCTGTCGATCAACCTCGCCTCGCTCATCACTTACGGCCACCGCATCCACGGCATCGTCGAGGGCGACAGCGACCTCCAGACTTTCATCCCGCAGTTGGTCGAGCTTTACCGCGAAGGCCGCTTCCCGTTCGACAAGCTGATCCGCACTTACCCCCTCGCGCAGATCAACGAGGCGGTCGCCGCGCAACTGAGCGGTGAGTGCATCAAGGCAGTGCTGGTCCCCTAGAGAGCACGATGTCTCTGCACCCTTTCGTCATTGCGAGCGTAGCGAAGCAACCCAGGGCCGCGCAAACCGCCCTGGATTGCTTCGCTGCGCTCGCAATGACGAGGGTGGGGTAATGCGCAGGGCGTCACCCCGCGGCGCGAGGCCCCGGACCAGCACGTCGACCATCGTGGCGGCCAGTTCCTCGGCGCTCTGTCCGCCTTGGGCCGCGTACCATTGTCCTGGCCAGTTGAGCGCGCCCGCCAGCGTGAACGCGGTCATCCGCACATCGAGCGGTGCGATCGAGCCGTCCTCGACGCCCGCCGCCACCAGATCGCGCATCGCCTGGTCGATCCGCCGCTTGAGCGCCCGGAAATGCGCGCGGCCTTCTTCGGACAGCACGTTGTCGTCGGTGCGCACCACGCAGCGGCCGAAATCGTCCATGTTGATCTCGGCATAGCGGCGCAGGAAATGCGTGAGGCGCGTCAGCCCGTTGCCCGGTTCGCGCTCGGCCTCCGCCGCCGCCTCGCGCAGCAGGTCGAGGCCGCGGCTGATGCACTCCAGCAGCACCTGCTCCTTGTTGCCGAGGTAGCGGTAGATCGTCGGCTTGCTGATGCGCAGGCTGGCGGCGACCTCGTCCAGCGAGGCGGCCTGAAAGCCGCGCGCGTTGAAGGCGCGCACGGCCGCAAGCAGCACGGCCTCGCGCTTCTGGTCCTTCTCGCGAAGGCGGTCCTCGGGCGAACGGAACGGGGAATCGATGAAGTCTTGCTCAGGTGTCGTCACGGCTTTTCCTTGTTGGGCGACATTGACAAGAAACGCGTCGTTATGCAACGTACTCACGAGTACATAAGAAACCAATGAGTTTCATGAGCCCACCGGAGACGCGATCTGCGCTGGTCCGGCGGGCGGTTTGGAAAGGGATTCCTGATGAAGATCGAAGGCATGGCGGCAATCGTGACCGGCGGCGCATCCGGCCTTGGCGCGGGCACCGCGCGGCGGCTGGCGGCCGCGGGGGCCAAGGTGACCCTGTTCGACCTCAACGCCGAACTGGGCGCGGCGACAGCACGCGAGATCGGCGGGCACTTCGTATCGGTCAACGTGACCGACGAGGCCGCCGTCGAGACCGCGCTGGAAGAGGCTGAGGCGCTGAACGGCAAGGCGCGAATCCTCGTCAACTGCGCCGGGATCGGCCCTCCCGCCAAAGTGATCGGGCGCGACGGCAAGGCGATCCCGCTGGCGGATTTCTCGAAGATCGTGACGATCAACCTGATCGGCAGCTTCAACGTCCTGTCGAAGTTCGCCGCCCGCCTGCACGATGCCGATCCCATCGGCGAGGAGCGCGGGGTGATCGTCAACACCGCCTCGGTCGCGGCCTATGACGGGCAGATCGGGCAGGCGGCCTATGCGGCGTCGAAGGGCGGCATCGTCGGCCTGACGTTGCCGGTGGCGCGTGAATTCGCCCGCTACGGCATCCGCGTGATGACGATCGCGCCGGGCATCTTCTGGACCCCGCTGCTGGCGACGCTGCCGCAGGAGGCGCAGGATCTGCTGGGCAAGCAGGTGCCGTTCCCCAGCCGTCTGGGCCAGCCCGACGAATATGCGCAGCTGGTCGAGAGCATCGTCACCAACCCGATGCTCAATGGTGAGACGATCCGTCTTGACGGCGCCATTCGGATGGCGCCGAAGTGAGCGGCTCGGGGAAGGTGCCGGTCCCGAACTGACCGCTGAGATCGCCGCGAAAGTCGAAGCCTTCGTGCGCGATGTCGTCGCGCCTTACGAGAAGGACCCGCGCCGCGATCACCACGATTGCCCGAGCGAGGAACTGGTCGCCGAACTGAAGGACAAGGCGCGCGCCGCCGGGGTGCTGACGCCGCATATCCTGCCCGACGGCCGCCACCTGACCCAGCGCGAGACGGCGGTGGTGCTGCGCGCCTCGGGCCTGTCGCCGCTCGGGCCGCTGGCGCTCAACACCGCTGCGCCGGACGAGGGCAATATGTACCTGCTCGGCAAGGTGGGAAGTGCGGCGATCAAGGAGCGGTTCCTGAAGCCGCTGGTGGAAGGGCGCGCGCGCTCGGCCTTCTTCATGACCGAACCGGCGGACGAGAACGGCGCCGGTTCCGACCCTTCGATGATGCTGACGACCTGCCATCTCGACGGCAATCACTGGGTCATCAACGGGCGCAAGGCGTTCATCACCGGGGCGGAAGGCGCGCAAGTGGGCATCGTCATGGCGAAGTCCGAGGACGGGGCCTGCATGTTCCTGGTCGATCTGCCCGATCCGGCGATCCGCATTGAGCATGTGCCCAACACCATCGATTCCTCGATGCCCGGCGGCCATGCCGTCGTCGCCATCGAGAACTTGCGCGTGCCTGCCGACCAGATGCTGGGGCAGTCGGGCGAGGGGTTCCGTTATGCGCAAGTGCGGCTCGCGCCCGCGCGGCTGTCGCACTGCATGCGCTGGCTGGGCGCCTGCATCCGCGCCAACGAGATCGCCACCGACTACGCAAACCGCCGCATGGCCTTCGGCAAGGCGCTGATCGACCATGAAGGCGTCGGCTTCATGCTGGCCGAAAACCTGATCGACCTGAAGCAGAGCGAACTGATCATCGACTGGTGCGCGGACGTGCTCGACGCGGGCGAAGCGGGCGGCACCGAAAGCTCGATGGCCAAGGTCGCGGTGTCCGAGGCGCTGATGCGGGTGGCGGATCGCTGCGTGCAGATGATGGGCGGGCAGGGCGTGACCGCCAACACCATCGTCGAGCAGGTGTTCCGCGAGATCCGCGCCTTCCGCATCTACGACGGTCCCACCGAAGTCCACAAGTGGAGCCTCGCCAAGAAGATCAAGCGCGACTGGAAGGCGGCTCATGAGCAGCACTGACGCCGCCGCCAATGCCGGCACCGGCGCGGTGCGCGAGGGCTATCGCTTCGACGAGGCCCGGCTGGAGGCGTGGATGGACGCGCATGTCGAGGGCTTCGCCGGGCCGCTCACGGTCGAGCAGTTCAAGGGCGGGCAGTCCAATCCGACCTACAAGCTGGTGACGCCAGGCCGCGCCTACGTCCTGCGCCGCAAGCCGCCGGGGCAGGTGCTGAAAGGCGCCCACGCGGTCGAGCGCGAGGCGCGGGTGCTGTCGGCGCTAGGGGCGACGGGTTTCCCGGTGGCGCATGTCCATGGCCTGTGTCTGGACGAGAGCGTCATCGGCAGTTGGTTCTACGTGATGGAGATGGTCGAGGGGCGCATCTTCTGGGACGCGACGTTCCCTGATGTCCCGCGTGAGGAGCGCGCCGCCTACTTCGCCGCGATGAACGAGACGATCGCCGCGCTGCACCGGATCGAGCCGGACGCGGTGGGGCTGGGCGACTACGGCAAGCCGGGCAATTACTTCGAGCGCCAGATCGCCCGCTGGTCGCGCCAGTATCTGGAGGACACCGAGGCGGGCCGCGATCCGGGCATGGACCGGCTGATCGAATGGCTCCCCACGGCGATCCCGGCGGGCGACGAGACGCGCATCGTGCACGGCGACTTCCGCTGCGACAACATGATATTCCACCCCACCGAGCCGCGCGTGCTGGCGGTTCTGGACTGGGAGCTTTCGACGCTGGGGCACCCCTTGGCCGACTTTGCGTATCACGCGATGATGTTCCGCATGCCGCCCGATATCGTGGCGGGGCTGGGCGGGGCCGACATCACGGCGCTCGGCATCCCGAGCGAGGCCGAATACCTTGCCGCCTATTGTCGCAACGTCGGCCGCCCGCCGATCTCGGAGCAGGACTATGCGTTCTGCATCGCGTTCAACTACTTCCGGCTGGCGGCGATCTTCCATGGCATCAAGGGGCGCGTGATCCGGGGCACGGCGGCGTCCGAACACGCCCGTGAACGCGCTGCCAGCCTGCCGCGCATCGTCGCGCTGGCGGTGGAAAGCATGGAGGCCTGCCTGTGAGTGAAGCACCTGTCGTCCTGTTCGAGGTGACCGAGGGCGTGGCCCGCGTCACCCTCAACCGGCCCGAGGCGGGCAATGCCATCGACCTCGCCATGGCCCGCGCGCTGGCCGAGATCGCCATCCGCTGCGAGACGGACACCACGATCCGCTGCGTGGTCCTCACCGGCGCGGGGCGGCTGTTCTGCGCGGGCGGCGACGTGGGGCTGTTCAAGTCCTCGGGCGATCATGTCGATGCACTGCTGAGCGAACTGGCGGGCACGCTGCACATGGCGCTCACCCGCTTCGCGCGCATGGCCAAGCCGCTCTTGGTGCTGGTCAACGGCCCGGCGGCGGGGGCGGGCCTAAGCCTCGCGATCGGCGGTGACGTGGTGCTCTGCGCGCGATCCGCGCACTTCACCGCCGCTTACGGCACGCTCGGCCTGACGCCCGACGGCGGCATGAGCTGGTGGCTGCCGCGCCTCGTGGGCCTCCGCAAGGCGCAGGAGATCATCCTCACCAACCGCCGCATCAAGGCCGACGAAGCCGAGGCGATCGGCATGGTCACCCGCACCGTCGATGACGAGGCGCTGGCGGCCGAAGGCGATGCGCTCGCCGCCCGCCTTGCCGATGCCGCCGTGGGTGCGCTCGGCGCGGCGCGGGGACTGCTGCGGCAGAGTCTCGAAACCAGCCTCGACGCGCAGCTGGAACGCGAAGTCGCGGCGATCACCCGATCGGGCGCCTCACCCGAATGCCGCGAGGGCCTTGCCGCCTACTTCGAAAAGCGCTCTCCCAACTTCAAGGATCTGTGACCATGGCCGAAGCCTATATCGTCGAAGCCGTCCGCACCGCAGGTGGGCGCCGCAACGGCAAGCTCGCGGGATGGCACCCTGCCGACATGGCGGGCGAGGTGCTCAACGCGCTGGTGGACCGCGCCGGGCTGGACCCGGCGGTGGTCGAGGACGTCATCCTCGGCTGCGTGACGCAGGCGGGCGAACAGGCCTTCGCCTTCGCGCGCAATGCGGTGCTGGCCTCGAAGCTGCCGGTCAGCGTGCCCGCCGTCACCATCGACCGGCAGTGCGGCTCCTCGCAGCAGTCGGTGCAGTTCGCGGCGCAGGCGGTCATGTCCGGCATGCAGGACGTGGTGATCGCGGCGGGCGCGGAGAGCATGACGCGCGTGCCGATGTTCTCCAACACCGCCTATCACGCCAAGGAAGGCGTCGGCATCGGCCCGTTCAGCCCGCGCATCCAGCAGCGCTTCGGGGTGGAGGGCTTCAGCCAGTTCGGCGGAGCGGAGATGATCGCCGCCAAGTACGGCTTCGACCGCGAGACGCTCGACCGCTTCGCGCTGGAAAGCCACCGCCGCGCCGCCGCCGCCACGAAGGCCGGCGCGTTCGAGCGCGAGATCGTGCCGCTGGATGTGGACGGCGTGCCCCACGTCACCGACGAGGGCATCCGCTACGACGCGACGCTGGAAAGCATCGGCTCGGTCAGGCTGCTGCAGGAGGGCGGGGTGATTTCCGCCGCCAACGCCAGCCAGATCTGCGACGGTGCCTCGGGCGCGCTGGTGGTGTCGGAGCGGGCGCTCAAGGACTACGGCCTTACCCCGATCGCGCGGATCGTCGACATGGTGGTGACGGCGGGCGATCCGGTCATCATGCTGGAGGAACCGATCCCGGCGACGCAAAAGGCGCTCAAGCGCGCCGGACTGCGGATCGAGGATATCGACCTCTACGAAGTGAACGAGGCCTTCGCGCCGGTGCCGCTGGCCTGGCTTCAGGCGCTGGGCGGCGATCCTGAAAAGCTCAACGTCAACGGCGGCGCCATCGCGCTGGGCCATCCGCTGGGCGCCAGCGGCACTAAGCTGATGGCCACGCTCGTCCACGCCCTGAAGGCGCGCGGCAAGCGCTATGGCCTGCAGACCATGTGCGAAGGCGGCGGCATCGCCAACGTCACCATTCTGGAGGCGCTGTAATGACCTTGCGCACGCGCTTCACCGACCTCGTCGGCATCGAGCATCCGATCGTTCAGGGCGGGATGATGTGGGTGGGCCGCGCCGAACTGGCGGCGGCGGTCTCCAACGCGGGCGGGCTCGGCATCCTGACCGCGCTGACCCAGCCCACGCCCGACGACCTGCGCCGCGAGATCGAGCGCTGCCGGACCCTGACCGACAAGCCCTTCGGCGTGAACCTGACGATCCTGCCCTCGGTTTCGCCGCCGCCTTATGCCGAGTATCGCAAGGCCATCATCGACAGCGGCGTCACCATCGTCGAAACCGCAGGCCACCGCCCGCAGGAGCATGTCGAGGATTTCAAGGCCCACGGCGTCACCGTGATCCACAAGTGCACGGCCGTCCGCCACGCCCTGTCGGCCGAGCGGATGGGCGTGGACGCGATCTCGATCGATGGCTTCGAGTGCGCGGGCCATCCGGGCGAGGACGATATTCCGGGCCTCATCCTGATCCCGGCGGCGGCGGACAAGCTGACGATCCCGATGATCGCCAGCGGCGGCTTCGGCGACGGGCGCGGCCTCGCCGCCGCTCTGGCGCTGGGGGCGGACGGCATCAACATGGGCACCCGCTTCTGCGCCACGGTGGAAGCGCCAATCCACGAGCGGGTGAAGCAGTTCATCGTCGACAACGACGAGCGCGGCACCAACCTCATCTTCCGCAAGTTCCACAATACCGGCCGCGTCGCCAAGAACAGCGTGTCCGATCAGGTGGTGGAGATTTCCGCCCGCGACGGCGCGGTGTTCGAGGACATCCGCCCGCTGGTCTCGGGCGCGAAGGGGCGCACGGCGCTGGAGACGGGCGATCTCGACGCCGGGCTCGTCTGGGCCGGGCAAGTGCAGGGGCTGATCCACGACATTCCGACATGCGCCGAACTGGTCGGCCGGATCGTGCACGATGCGGAAAGCATCATCGTCTCGCGGCTGGCGGGCATGGTCGCGGAGCAGGTGACGGCATGAGCGAACTCGTCATCGTCACGCGCGAAGGGCCGCTGACGATCATCACCATCAACCGGCCCGAGGCGAGCAATGCCCTGAATGCCGACGCGCAAGTCGCGATGGACGCGGCCTTCGATGCCTTCGCGGCGGATGACGACCAGTGGGTCGCCATCGTCACCGGGGCGGGGCCGAAGGCGTTCTGCGCCGGGCACGATCTCAAGCAGCAGGCGGCGGGCGGGGAACTGGTGTCGCCGCCCAACGGCTTCGGCGGGCTGACCGGGCGCAAGGGGCTGACCAAGCCGGTGATTGCCGCCGTCAACGGCGTGGCGATGGGTGGCGGCTTCGAACTGGCGCTGGCCTGCGACATCGTGGTTGCAGCGGCCCACGCGGCTTTCGCGCTGCCCGAGGTCCGCGTCGGGCTGGCGGCGCTGGGCGGCGGTATCCAGATCCTGCCGCAAGTGGTCGGGGCCAAGCACGCGATGGGAATGCTGCTGACCGGACGGCGCGTATCTGCGCAGGAGGGCCACGCGCTCGGCTTCGTCAACGAGGTGGCCGAAGGCGATGTGCTGGAAGCGGCCCGGCGCTGGGCGGAGCAGATCCTCGGCGGCAGCCCGATGGCGGTGCGCGCCACCAAGGAAGCGGTCGGGCTCGGCCTGTCCACGCCTTACGACCAGGCTTTCGCCGAGCAGTGGAGCTACCCTGCGATGCAGGCGATGCTGTCGTCCGAGGATTACGTCGAAGGTCCGCGCGCCTTCGCCGAGAAGCGCAAGCCGGAGTGGAAGGGACGCTGATCTTCCCTTCGTCATTGCGAGCGTAGCGAAGCAATCCAGGGCAGTTGAGCGCCGCCCTGGATTGCTTCGCTACGCTCGCCGGCTCACCCTGCGCGGCTCGGTTGGGTATGCGGACTCGAAGATCAAGGACTTCGCCGGGTACGACGCCTTCAACACTCCCGTGGACCTCAGCGGCAAGTCGTTCAACTTCTCGCCCAAGTGGACCGCCAACGCGGATGTCGAATATCGTTTCCCGGTCGGGAGCATGGAGGCCTTCGTCGGCGGCGACATGTCGTACAACGGCGCGACATATGCCGACCTTGCGCAGACGTCCTCGCTGCGGATCGATCCCTATACGATCTACGGCGTACGGGCGGGCGTCGGCGCGCCCGATCGCAGCTGGACGGCGACCGTTTGGGGCAAGAACGTGTCCAACAAGTATTACTGGTACAACGTGCAGGTCGGTTACGACACGATCTGGCGGCTGACCGGAATGCCCGCGACGTACGGCGCGACACTGTCGTTCAGGATGTAGGTGACTCTCCGACTGGCCCCGCCTGCGTCCGGCACGAAGGCGGGGCTCGTTTGAGGGCAGGATACGTCCGCAAAGACGGCGGTAATGGGAGAGCAGCATGGCCACCCGACTGACTGAAGGCACGAGCGGTGATCTTCGCGCCGCAGGGCCCAGGATCGTATCGAGCATACCCCCGATCCCGCCGCGCGAGCGCGCGCACGGCCCGCTGACGACGCGGCGGCTGCGGCGTTTCTACCTTGGCCTTGCGGTGGTCTTCGCGCTGGCGGTGCTGCCGGTTGTGCTGGGCATGAGCGCGCAGTGGAAGGCCTTCGGGCTGGGGCTGATCTTCCCCGGCGGCGGGTTCCTCTATGCGGGCGGCGTGATCGGCGTGCTGGGCGCGCTGGCCTCGATCGCGGCCTTTGCGGTGATCCTGTTCATCTGGTGGGCGCGCGGCCCGATCATCGCGCCGCCCGGCGTGCTGATCGGCACCGCGCTGCTCTCCGCCGCGTGGATCGAGGGCCGCGAAGGCGTCGCCTTCGTCGAATATGCGCTGCCGGCGGGCGTGCTGGCGGCGTTCGGCATCATGGCGCTGAAGCGCCGCACGCACTTCGCCCGCCAGCAGGCGCGGGGGAGGAACTCAACCGCGTGATCGCCCGGGCCGAGCCGATCCTGCGCGATGCGCCGGTAGAGGCCGGGCCGGAGATGCCCGAGGGCCAGATCGGCGAGTACCGCCGCATGCTCGACCTCGCGCTGCAGCCGGTGGACAGCTGGACCGGGTTCTCGACTGGCGACACCTGGCAGGACGGCGCGCTGCGCTATCAGATCTGCACGATGTCGTGGAATCTCGCCTTCGGGCAGTACACGCAGTTGCCCGCGTTCCACGGCTACCTGAACACCGCGCAGGAAAACCTGATCCGCAAGCACGTGGACCGCAAGACGTGGAACTACTGGTTCTGGGAAAGCCTGTGGGGCAACCTGAAGCTGGAGAAGAACCCCGTCGCCACCGACAACATCATGCTGTCGGGTTTTATGGGCGTCTCGCTCGGCCTGTTCGAGACGGCCAGCGGCACCTCGCCCTTCGCGGGCAAGGACGCGCTGACCTTCCGCTGGGACGAGAAGACCGCGTTCCCCTACAGCCACGAAACGCTGATGGACGAAGTGGTGAAGAACTTCCGCCGCTACGACATCGGCTGGTTCCCGTGCGAGCCGCGCTGGATCTATTCGATGTGCAACCTCGTGGGCCGCACCGCGCTGGCGCTGCACGATGCGCGCAACGGCACCGACATGATCGGCAAGGTCGGCGACCGCTTCGAGCAGGCGATGGAGCAGGAAATGATGATGGCCGACGGGCGGGTGAAGGTCTGCACCTCGTCGCCCTTCGGCTTCACCGTGCCCAGTCTTTCGGGCCTGTTCGGCGAGACATGGGGCATCCGCTTCCTCACCCCGCACGCGCCCGATCAGGCGGAGCGGCTGTGGCAGGTGCTCAAGCAGGACTTTATCGCCCGCCGCCCTGACGGTACGCTCGATTTCAAGCTGCTGCCGCTGGGCTGGGACACGCGCAAGCCCGCCAACTTCTCGTTCGCGCAGTGGCCCGAACTGAACCCGCTGACGATGGTGCTGTGGGCCGCGCTGGAGATGGGCGACGAGGAGATCATCGCCGCCACCCGCGAGAGCATCGACGCACAGTACAGTCCCGGCATGGCCGATGCGCTGACCTGGACCCGCCGCAACACCGTGCGCGACATGGTCAACAAGGGCCTGCCGGAAGCGTGGAAGACCGGCCCGCTGCTGGTCGAGGCGTGCTATCCCGAAACCATCGTCACCCGCGCGGTCAGTGACGGGCGCGACTTGTCGCTGGTGCTGCGGGCGGGGAAGGCCCGGCGCGTGTCAGCCTCGGCTTCGCGCGGCTGGTGCCGGGTACGCGCTACCGCGTGGTGCAGACCGGGCAGGAGCTGCAGGCCGGGCCGGACGGCAAGGCCGCGCTGGCGTTCGACCTCGACATGCGTAGCGAACTGCATCTGGTTTCGGTAAGCTGACGCGCCATGTCCTGCTGTATCCTCGCCGCTTTGCTGATCGCCCATATTATGGCGGTGCTGCGGCGCTGGGCGGTGTTCCTGGGGCTGGTCCCGCCCCGTGAGTACGACGATGCCGACACGCTGCCCGGCCGAATGCGGGCGTGGTCGGCAAGGCCCAAGGTGCGGGCGACACTGGGCGTGCTCGTGGCCGTGGAGCTTCTGGCGGGCGGCACCTGGATCTACGCGGAGCATGGCACGCACCTCTATCGCCTTGGCGACCAGGCCTATTCGGCGATGCGCGGAGAGCGGGTCATCTATAGCGAGGACTGCGGCAAGCCCGGAGAGCGCTATGCCTTGCGCATGGTAATCGACGAAAGCGGCAGGGTGATCCGGAACGAGCGGGTGTCGGCGCAGTCATGACCGGGGAATTGGCTGGCCGCGTGGCCTGAGTTGACACCAGGTTCGCCGCTCCATAATGGCGATTGATAATCGTTCGCAAAAAAATTTGAAATTTATGACGAGTTCCACGATCCGCGCCTGGTATCTGATCCATAAGTGGACCAGCCTCGTCTGCACGATGTTTCTTCTCATGCTCTGTATCACGGGGCTGCCGCTGATCTTTCACGACGAGATCGACCGGCTGGCCGGGGATGCAAGCGCTTATGGGCAGCCGGGCGTAGGTTCCTCGGGGAACGCGCCGGGCCTGCTTCCGCTCGACGAGATGATGCGCCGGGCGCTGGCTGCGCGTCCGGGAGAAGTCCCGCTGTTCATGGCGTTCGATAACGATCAGCCCGCGATGACGATCACCACCGGCCCAAGGGCGGACTCGCCCGGAGCGGAGATGACCATGCAGGTCTTTGACCGTTCCACCGGCCGCAAGATCGGGCAGGAAGACGAGAGCGGCGTGATGCACTTCCTGCTCCAGTTGCACACCGACATGTTCCTCGGGCTGCCCGGCATGCTTTTCCTTGGCGCCATGGGGCTGCTGTTCACGGCGTCGCTGGTGTCCGGAGTGGTGCTGTATGCGCCGTTCATGCGCAAGCTTGCCTTCGGAACCTTGCGCACGTCGCGCAGTTCGCGGCTGAAATGGCTCGATTATCATAATCTCATCGGAATCGTGGCGTTTGCATGGATGACGGTGGTGGGCGTCACGGGCGTCATCAACACGCTTGAAAATCCGATCAACAAGCTATGGCAGCGTAATGAACTGGCGGCCATGACCCGCGAATACGCGGGCAAGGGCGCGCTTGCACCATCTCGCTATGGTTCGCTGGACAAGGCGATGGCCGAGGCCCGGCAGGCATTGCCCGGCAACAATCCGCAGTTCATCGGTTTTCCCGGCGGGAGTTTCAGTTCGAAGCACCACTATGCCGTCTTCTTCCAGGGCGACACGCCGCTGACCGAGCACCTGCTGACACCGGCCCTCATTGATGCGGAGACCGGCACTTTCACGGCCGCGCGCACGATGCCGTGGTACAACAAGTCGCTTTCGCTCTCGCGCCCGCTGCATTTCGGCGACTACGGGGGCTTCCGCTCAAGATCCTGTGGGCGGTGCTGGACCTCTTCACGATCGTGGCGCTGGCGAGCGGCATCTACCTCTGGCTCGGCAAGCGCCGCGCCTCGGCATCCGCACATGTGCGCGAGGTCGAGTCAGGCGGCATCGCGGTGCCTGCGGCATGAAACGGGCGCGCCGGACATTGTGGGTGATCTTCGCCGTGCCTCTGGCGATCGGCTTTGTGAGTTGCGCCGCGCTCGTCCTTGCCCTGACAGGAGACGGATGGCGGGACACGGTGTCATGGGCCGGGCTGGCCGTGCCCGTCCTTGCGGTGGCCTGGGCAATGAAGGCCCGCCGTTCCTGAACGTCCCGCGCAGGTTCAAGCTGTCGGCTTCGATCCCTGCAAGGAACATCGCCATGGCCCGCTATGGAGCGATGCCGGGCCGAAATGTGCCTCTAGCGAACGATGCATACGTTTGTGCTGGGGAGGAGGGGCGACGGGATGGTTGCCATGGCCCCTTCCGCCTGGCTAATCCGCCGTGATGAACGACAGTTCGCATGGAGGCCGCTGAGCCATGTTGCGTCCCTGGCAGATCAGTCTCAGCCAGCGCATCGACGCTGCGCGTTCCGAGCCTGTCTACATGCAGATCATCCAGGCGGTGATCCGCGACATCGAAAGCGGGCGGCTGACTTCCGGCAGCTACCTGCCGAGCAGCCGTGAACTCGCGGCAGGGCTCGGCGTCAACCGCAAGACGGTGGTTCTCGCCTACGAGGATCTTATCGCACAAGGGTGGCTGTCGTCGGCAGGCACGCGCGGCACGATGGTCTCGACCGCGCTTCCCGATCCTGCGGGCACCGTGGCTCCGGAAGGGTCCGAGGCATCCGGCCAGGCCGAGTATCGCTTCATCCCCGGGCCCGAGCACCCGCTGGCGCTGCCGGAGGGGCGGGGCGTCAAGCTCGACGAGGGGGCACCGGACGGGCGGTTGTTCCCGGTGGAATTGCTGTCCCGCGCCTATCGCGGCGCCGCCCAGCGGCTCACGCGGGCCAACGGCTTGCAGTACCGCGATCCGCGCGGCGCCCCGGCCCTGCGTAAGAGTGTGGCGGCAATGCTCAAGAGCCAGCGCGGCCTGCCGGTGACGGCGGACAACATCTGCATTACGCGCGGCAGCCAGAACAGCATCTTCCTCGCCGCCAGCCTGCTCATCCGGCCCGGCGACGCGGTGATCGTCGAGGAACTGACGTACGAACCTGCCGTCGCTGCCTTCGCTGCGCGCGGGGCGAAGATCGTGCCCGTCGGGCTCGACCATGATGGCATTTGCCTTGAAGACGTGGAAGCCGCCTGCCGCCGCAACCGGGTGGCGGCGGTGTTCGTGACGCCGCACCACCAGTTTCCTACCACGGTCGCGCTGCGGCCCGAGCGACGCCTGCGCCTGCTCGACCTTGCGCGCCAGTTCGGCTTCGCGGTGATCGAGGACGATTACGATCACGAGTTCCATTTCGCCTCGCAGCCGCTGCTGCCGATGGCGGCTTATGCGCCCGGACGGGTGATCTACGCCGGATCGCTATCCAAGCTGCTGCTGCCCGCCCTGCGCATCGGCTATATCGCCGCGCCGGTCGAAGTGATCGAGGCGCTGGCGCACATCGTCTCGCTGGTCGACGGCATGGGCAATACGCTGACCGAGCATGCCGCCGCCGAACTGATCGACAGCGGCGAACTCAGCCGCCATGCCCGCAAGGTGCGCCAGATCTACGCCGGACGCCGCACCGCCTTCGCGCAGGTGCTCGACGACACGCTCGGTGACAGGGTGAAGTACGAGATGCCGCCGGGCGGCCTCGCGTTCTGGCTACGTTTTGCATCCGACGAAATTCTCGACCGGATCGAGGCCGGGGCGGCGGGCGCGGGCCTGCGCTTCGCTTCGTCGCGCTCGTTCCAGACCCGCGCGGACGCGCCGCGCGGATTACGGATCGGCTTTGCCAGCCTCGACGAACGCGAAGCGCGCGGGGCGCTGGAAGCGCTGCGCCAGTTACTGGATTGACCCTGCTGGATTAACGAGGCTCGTTGGCTTCGCGCATCGCTGCCGTCAATTCCGGGTCGGCATGCCCCGCGAGGATCTGTGCCAGGCTCTCCGGCCGCTCGTCCTGACCCAGCTTGAACGTCGCGTCGCACGACAACACCCTGGCCCTGAAGGCGATGATGTGGCGGCTCATCGGCTCGTAGCGTTCGCCCATGGCGGCCACGGTCCAGCGGTCCGGGCGATCACCTTCCATGTGCGCGATCAGGCGGTCGAGCGCCTCGCCGTTCTGGTCGGCCGCGAATTCCACTTCCACCTCGAGCCGGGCGACCGCATAGTTCCATGTCGGTGCCCATTGCGGCTGGGTGACCAGTTCGGGGGAGATGTAGCCTTCCGCCCCCTGGAACAGCACCAGCGCGCGGGGGTGTGCCTTCAGCGCCTCGACTTGCGGGTTGCGCAGCGCGAAGTGGCCGACAAGGGCCGCGACGCCGCCCTCGTCGTCGAGATCGGCGACCAGCGGCAGCGGCGTCGCATGGAACGAGGGCGCTCCGGAAACCACCCATGCAAGGGGATGATGAGCGACGAGGGCCGCCACTTCGGCGGCGTTTCGCGGGGACCAGGCGGTCATGCCGAAGCCGCCGTGAAGCGCTCGCGGCCGCCCACGAAGGTGCGCAGCACCTCGACCTTGGGCAGCTTTTCCGGATCGATCGCAGTCGGGTCGGCGTCGAGCACGGCAATGTCGGCGAGGAAACCGGGCGCGATCCGGCCCAGCCGGTCCTCCTGGAAGCCCGCATAAGCATTGGCCACCGTGTAGGCGTGCAGCGACTGCTCCACCGTCACTTTCTGATCGGGCAGCCAGCCTTGCGGGTTCGCGCCGTCGATGGTCTCGCGCATGACGGCGGCATAGATGCCCTCCATCGCGCTAAGCGGCGCTACCGGCCAGTCCGAGCCGAACGTCACCGTCGCGCCGCTGCGCATCAGAGAGCGGAAGGCGTAGGTGCCGTTCAACCGCTTCTCGCCGATACGCTTGACCGCCCAGCGGCCGTCATCGACCGCGTGATAGGGCTGGACCGAGGCGATCACGTTCTGCTTCGCGAAGCGCGGGATCGTGGTGGGCGCGATGTGCTGGGCGTGCTCCACCCGGAAGCGGCGATCGCGCTTGCCGTTCAGGCGCTCGGTCTCGGCATAGACGTCGAGGATATCGTCGTTCGCCTCGTCGCCGATGGCATGGACGGTAACGTGCAGGCCGGCGCGGTCGGCTGCGATCACCTTCTCGCGCAGTTCGGCCAGCGGCATCGCGCGCACGCCGCGGGTGTGCGGGTCGTCGGTGTAGGGATCGTGGAACAGCGCCGTACGCGCGCCGAGCGAGCCGTCCACCAGCGCCTTGACGGCGCCCCAGCGCAGCCAGTCGTCGCCGCGCCCTTCGTCCTTCACCAGCGCCGCCATCTTCTCCCAGTCACGCAGCGGCACGAAGCTGTAGAAGCGCATGTCCGTCTCGCCCTTGGCGCGCAGGCGGCGCAGGCCCTCGAAACAGTCCCAGTCGAAGGGATCGGGTACGTGGACCTGCGCGAAGCCGTGCTTCAGGCCGTGGGCGATGCCGCCGCGCAGCGAGGCTTCGACCTGCTCGGGCGTCAGCGGCGGGATCACGCGGTTCACCAGCGCCTTGGCGTTGTCCTTGACCACGCCGGTCGGCTCACCCTTCGCGTCGCGCACGATCACGCCGCCTTCCGGGTCCGGCGTGTCACGGGTGATGCCTGCCAGCCTCAGTGCCATCGAGTTGCACAAGTAGCTGTGCAGGTCGGTGCGGGGCACCGCGATGGGCGTATCCGGGCTGACCGCATCGATCCATTCGCGCGTGGGAAGCTGACCGCCGAGGCGCTGTTCGTCCCACGATCCGCCAAGTAGCCACTGGCCGGGCGCGGCCTTCACGGCGGCAGCGATCCGGGCGACGAACTCGGCGCGATCCTTCACGCTGAGCAGGTCCGGCCGGGTGAGGGCGTTGGAGCCCATAAGGAAGTGGGTGTGATTGTCGGTGAACGCCGGCAGGGCGAAGGCGCCGTTGAGGTCGATCACCCGCGTCGAGCGCGCCATGCGTGCCCTGACCGCGTCGGCTCCCACCGCGACGATGCGGTCTCCGACAATGCCGATGGCGTCGGAGCGCCCGCCCGCGCCCCCGGTCCAGACCGAACCGCCGACCAGCGCGACGTCGAGCTGCCCGGCATTGCGTGCGGCACCGGCAGCGAAGGCATGGCGCGCGAACGCGGCTGACCCCAGCAGAGCCGCGCCCGAACCCAGAAATCGACGACGATCGAACATGACGCTCCCCTTGCCTGTGCGTGTTGCCTGTGCGTGCAGATGCCCCATTCGCCTGCACGCCCGGTCCCGCCAACATCCAATACCACACACGACCAAGGGACCAATGCGCGGGCTGGCCCCTTCCACTGGTCCCCGCATCGCTGCCGGGCATTGGTCCCCTCGACTTCCTCAAAGTGGATGTTCCTCCCGGACCGCGCATGCGCTTCACCCATTTTCAGCCGCGAGGCCCAGCCTCGTAGCATTGTCAGATCGTCCCCGAGGGCGACCGCGAACAGGGATACATTGATGGAACAGATTTTCCGCGCACGCCGCCGGTCGATTCTGGCGGGCACCGCGCTTGTCGCACTGAGCATTTCGGCCGGTCCGGCGCTCGCCCAGACTGCTGCCCAGTCAGGCGACGACAGCGCTGCATCTCCGCAGGGCGACATCGTCGTCACCGGATCGCGCATCGACCGCCCCGGCTACGAATCGCCGACGCCGCTGCTGCACATGTCGCAGGAAGACCTGCAGGTCGTGAGCCGCACCAACATCGGCGCGGCGCTGGCCGACCTGCCGCAGTTCAAGGCATCGCAGTCGCCGCAGACCTCGGGCACCAATGCGCAGGCGGGCCGCTTCCCGGTCAACATCCGCGGCCTTGGCGAGACGCGCTCGCTGGTCCTCGTCGACGGACGTCGTCTGGTCAGCGACAACGATCTCAACACCGTGCCCTCGATCATGGTCAAGAGCGTGGACATCGTCACCGGCGGCGCTTCGGCGGCGTGGGGTTCGGACGCGGTCGCGGGCGTTGTCAACATGATCGTCGACGGCGAATACGAAGGCGTGCGCCTCGGTGCCGAAGGCGGCATCTCGTCGCGCGGTGACGCGGGCCAAGTCAAGTTCGAGGGCAAGTACGGCACCAGCTTCGCAGGAGGCCGGGGCCACTTCGTGATCGGGGGCGAATACCTCGACAACAAGGGCATCCCGCGCAAGACCGACCGCGAGAACACCGGCCGCTTCGCCATCATCAACAACACGCTGACTTCGGACGTCGGTTCGGCCACGCGCCTTGTCGGCGGCTATGTCACCTCGGGTCCGGCAGGCCTTCGCGGCATGGGCTTCAACCCCGATGGCAGCCTGCGCACGCCCGACATGGGCACCATCGTCGGCACCAACATGGTCGGCGGCGAAAGCACCTCCGACGACGACCGCAGCCCGCTGATCACGCCGCAGAAGCGCTACACGGCGATGGCCAAGGCGTCTTACGAGCTGACCGATACGCTCAAGCTGAGCGCTGACCTGCGCTATTCGCGGTACTACAACAGCTATACGTGGTTCGGCGATCACACCAGCAGCGTGACCATCCGGGCCGACAACGCCTTCCTGAACGACGACGTCAGGCAGATCCTTGCCGATGCGAACGCCAGCAGCTTCACGATGGCGCGCTATAACGCGGACCTTTCGTACAGCACCATCAACCTCGACCGCCGCAGCATCCAGGGCACGCTTGCCCTCGACGGCAGCTTCGGTGACGGGCGCTGGCGCTACACGGCCTATTACAGCCACGGCCAGTACCGCAACAAGATGGACACGCCCGGCTTCCTGATCGCGAGCAACTTCGCCAATGCGGTGGATGCGGTGATCGATCCGGCGACGGGTCAGGCGGTGTGCCGTTCGGGCGCGGCAGGCTGCGTGCCGCTCAACCTGTTCGGCGAAGGCGCGCCCTCGCAAGAGGCGATCGACTACGTCACCGGCACCCCGCGCTCCAACAGCGTGAACCGGCTCGACACTTACGGCGTCTCGCTGCGCGGCGAGCCGTTCGAGTTGCCCGCAGGCCCCGTGTCGATTGCGATCGGTGCGGAAGGGCGCAATCTGGAAACCAGCTCGACGATCGGCGAACTGGATGCCGCCCGCGCTTTCTCGACGTTCTACTTTACGTCGCTGCAGGGCAAGTACGACGTGAAGGAAGCGTTCGGCGAAGTGGTCGTGCCGGTGATCCGCGACGTGCCGCTGCTGCGCAAGCTTGAGCTGAACGGCGCCGTGCGCGTGTCGGACTACAGCACCACCGGCAGCGTCTGGTCGTGGAAGCTGGGCGCGACGAACGAGTTCCTGCCCGGCGTCATCGGCCGCGTCACCCGTTCGCGCGACATCCGCGCGCCCAACATCAGCGAACTCTACTCCAACCGCACGGTCAGCTATGTCGGCGTGATCGATCCGCAGTACAACGGCGATGGCAGCCGCAGCATTCTGGTCTACGGCGGCGGCAATGCCTCGCTCCGCCCGGAAAAGGCGGATACGTGGACGGCGGGCATCACTGCCGCTCCGCTGCGCGGCCTGACCGCCTCGATCGACTACTTCAATATCGCGATCAAGGACGTCATCACCAGCATCGGCGCGCAGGTTCTGGTCGATCGCTGCAACAGCGGTAACGCCAGCCTGTGCGATTATATCACGCGCGGCAGCGACGGCAGGATCGTCAGCGTCGCCTCGTCCTCGGTCAACCTGTCGGAGTTCAAGTCCGACGGTATCGATGCCGAAGTGGCCTATACGATGCCGGTGAACAACGACGCCAACGGGCGGGTCACCTTCCGCCTCGTCGGCACCTGGGTGAACCGCTTCACCACCGACGACGGCGTCACCAAGGTCGACTACGTGAAGTCGCAAGGCTATGCCTTCGTCAACGGCGTGCCGCGCATCCGCGCCAATGCCTCGGTCGGCTATGCCAGCGACGGCTTCAGCGGTCTGGTGCGTGCACGCTACACTTCTGCGGGTCTGTGGGACGGTACGCGCCCGACGATCACCAACGGGCGCATCCCGGCCTATACCTACATCGATCTGCAGCTCAGCCAGAAGGTGCCCTTCGGTGACGGCCAGCACTTCGAGCTTTACGGCAATGTGTCGAACCTGTTCGACAAGAACCCGCCGCTCTACTCGAACTTCTCGCCGTACTACGACGTCATCGGTCGCTACATGACAGTGGGCGCGCGTCTGGAGTTCTGACGCGGGGGCCTGAGGGCGCACGGAAAAGGCGGCGGGTTTGGCACCCGCCGCCTTTTTCATGCCCGCAGTTCGCGAAGAGCCTTTACCACCCACCCTTTCGTCATTGCGAGCGCAGCGAAGCAATCCAGGGCGGCTCAAGGCTGCCCTGGATTGCTTCGCTGCGCTCGCAATGACGAGGTTGCGTGCCCCGCGCCGCGTCAGTACTCGAACGACGCGGCGTTGCCCTGCTTCTCCTCGAAGGCCGCCGCGGTGCTGATCGCGTGGGCGACCTCGCGCTTCGACATGCCCTCGAACCACTGGGCGTCGCGGCTCTGCACGCGCGGCCACTGCTCGTTGAGGGTCGCGGCTTCGTAGAGGCGGCCGTTCTGCATCACCAGCGAGAGCGAGCGGGTGTTGCGGATGTCCGCCAGCGGATCGCGGTCCAGCACCAGCAGGTCGGCCAGCTTGCCCGGCTCGATCGAGCCGAGATCGAGCGCTCGGCCGATCACCTCGGCCGAGCCGATCGTCGCCGCCCGCAGGATCTGCGCCGCGCTGGCCCCGCCCGATGCCATAGCCTCCAGTTCCCAGTGGTAGGACAACCCCTGCACGACGCTGTGCGAGCCGACGCCCAGCAGGCCGCCCGCCTGTCCGACATCGCTCGCCTGCTTTGCGAACAGAGCGAAGCCTTGCCCATCGGCGCGGTTCCACTGCGCCGAATCGCGCTTGCCCGCGAAGACGAATTCGGGAACGAAACGGCTCAGCTTTCCGTCGAAGTCCTCCTGATGACCCGCCGCCATCGCGCCCAGCGGCCCCGGCGCGCCGTAGAGCACCAGCATCGTCGGCACCGTCGAGATGCGCGATCGCACCAGCATCTGCTTCACGTCGTCATGCAGCGGCGCGATCGGCAGGCTGTGTTCGTTGCCCGCGTAGCCGTCGAGCATCTGCGTCAGGTCCAGCCGGTAGTCGCTGGCGCCTTCGGTCGTGGGCATCAATCCCAGCGCCTGCGCGCCTTCGATCAGGTGCCGCCGCTCTGCCCGGTCGCCGACCATGTACTCCTTGATGTTGGGGGTGCGGTAATAATCCGAATAGCGCCGCAGCGTGGCGATCGCCTCTTCGCGACTGGCCATCGGGCTGTTGCGGAACACGCCCTCGCCGGTGGAGAACGCGCGCTCACCCACCATCAGACCGGCGTCGATCATGTCGGCATAGCCGAACACGTCCGGATCGAACGTCTGGACGTCCAGCCCGGCGGTCACCCCGTAGGCTAGGTTGGCGGAGAAATCCCAGTGCCCGATGTCGAGGATGCGGCGCCGCGTCTCGAACCAGTGGGCATGGGCGTCGATGAAGCCGGGCAGGATGACCTTGCCCGTCATGTCGCGGACTTGCGTGCCTGCGGGTATCTTCAGCGTGCCGCGCGGCCCGACCCCGGCGATGCGGTTGTCGACGATCAGGACGTCGGCATCGTCGATGACCTGATCGGCCTTCATGGTGATGACCTTCGCCCCGCGCAGCAGCAGCTTGCCCCGGGGCACGTCGCGCGGGAGCACGACGTCCATCGCGATGCCGCCCGCCCGCTTCTCGATCGCGGCAGGGGCACCGTCCTGCGCGGCGGTTACCGGCAATTGCCGCAAGGTCGAGCCGACCGACCACACGAGCGAGCGCATGTCGGGCGCCCAGTCCATATAGTCCGCGCCGATGGCAGTGATACGCCGCGCTTGCGCAGCCGCATCGGTGACGGTGATGGTCGGCGCCGCGTCGTCCTTCGCTTGCGGCACCGGCACGAGGTAGAGCTGCGAGGCCAGCCTCACCAGCGCGGTGCGGCCATCGGCGCTCAGCTGCGCGTTTTTGAGCGGGGCGGGCGTGTCGAAATACTGGCTGTCGGGGCGAGCGATCAGCTTGACCAGATGCCTTGCCGGTTCCTCGGCATCGACCGCGTGCGAGGAAATCCAGCCATCGGCGTAATAGCGCACGCGCGCCGGATCGGGATCGCGCCGCAAGTCCATCGCCGCGCCTACCTCGCCAAGCGAGTGCATCGGCCCGCCGTCCACGGGTATCCGCACCAGCGTCGAGGGCATCGGCCCAAGGCTTTCGGCCGAACGGTAGAGCCGGTCATGCTGACTGGCAGAGAACGCGACCACGTCCTTGCCGCCGGCAAGGAACAGTGGTTCCGAATAGAAGGCTGTCTGCGTCGTGACCCGGCGCGGCGCGGTCTTGCCGTCCGCAGCCGCTATCCAGACGTGGCCGCCTTCCTTTGCGGTCCAGGTGACGTAAGTGACGAAGCGCCCGTCGTCCGACCAGCTCGGCTGCCATGCGGCGCCCGGGACGTCGAGGCGGCGGGGCGTCGCGCCTTTGCGGTTGGCTGTGATATAGATACGGCCCACGGCGCCGAAGACCACCTGCCTGCCGTCCGGAGACAGGCGCGGGGTCTGGATCACGCGAACATGGACGGGGCCGGTATCGACCCGGTGCTGGCGGCGAAGCGGCGGCGGCATCTCGTGTCGCACATGCGCCTCGAACGGAATGTCGACGAGTGCGCCTCCAGCAAGGTCGATGCGCTTCAGACCACCGCCGAGCCCGAGATAGATGCTGCGGTCATCGGCGGAAAACACCATGCGCGGCATCACGTCGACGTAATAGCCGCCGGACTGCCCATCCGGATCGAGCGGGGCATGGATCGGCCGGTCGCTCCCGTCGGTCAGGTCGTGCAGGCGCAGCACTGTCCGCTCGTTTTCCCGCGTCACATAGGCGAGCAGGCGGCCGTCGTGCGACAGTACCGGCCGCATCCCGCCGCCGGGTGTGGTCAGGACTTCGTGCTGAGTCCGGGTGGCGAGGTCGAAGCGCGCGATCGTCCAGTGCGGCAGGGGGCCACTGGACCAGGTCGTGCCCGCCTTGGTCGCATAGTACAGGCTCTTGCCGTCGGGGGAGGCGACCACGCCCATCGCGTTGCGCCGCTGCGGATGCGGATCGTCACCATGGGGCTGGGCCTTCACCAGCACGTCCGCCTTGCCGCTCGCGGCGTCGAAGGACCACAGTTCGAACGCCAGCAGGCCCCAGATCATGCGCGAGACGTAGAGCGTGTGGCCATCGGGCGACCAGGCGGGAGAACCGTAGTGCGGCGCGCCGCTATTCTCCTGCGAAACGCGGCGGGCGTTGCTGCCGTCCGCATCGGCGATCCACAGGTTCTCCCGCCCGTCGCGGTCGCTCACGAAAGCGATGTGGCGGCCGTCGGGGAGAATACGGGCTGGGTGTCGAATGCCGCGCCCGTCATCACCGGACTGGCTTTTCCGCCTGCGGAGGGCAGGGCGTAGATGTCGCCGAGCAGGTCGAACAGGATGGTGTTCCCGTCCGGCGAGAGGTCCAGCGCGGGCCACGTGACTTCCCGGGTGTCGTACTCGATGATCCGCCCGGCGAGCGGCGGCAGCGTATCCGCCCAGACCGAAGGCGCCACCGCCATTGCCGCGCATGCCAGAACCGCCGAACCTGCCAGCCACTTGTTCACTGCGTCACCTTTCCGCGATTATCCATGACACGGTTGCATCGCCTTTCGTCGCCTTGCGCGAAACATCCAGTTTCCGCAGCGGGACGGGTCCACCGGGCGGATGCTTGCGCCGCTCGCGTCAGACCGTGCTCAGCAGCAGGCTGGTTTCGCTGTTCAGCACCCCGTCGATCATGCGCACCTGTCGCAGCACCCGGTCGAATTCCGAGAGGCTGCCGGTACGAATGTCGGCGACGAGGTCCCAGTTGCCGTTGGTGGTGTGCAGCGCATGGATCTCGACCATGCCCCGCAGCTTCTGGATCACCTGCGTGGTCGACTTGCCGGTGATCTCGATCATCATCACCGCGCGCACGGAAAGATCCTCGTAGTCGTCGCGGACCCGGATCGTGAAGCCCAGCAGCGTTCCGGTATCGATCAGGCGGTCCAGCCTGCTCTGCACGGTGCCGCGCGCCACGCCCAGCGCGTCGGCCAGTTTCGACAGCGAAGCGCGCCCGTCTGCGCGAAGGTGGCCGATGATACGGCGGTCGAGGTCGTCAGGGATGAACTTGGCGGAAGATGACAAGAGTTGATGGCCTGAAATCGAGCATATTGTATAAATGCGCTGATAAAATTGTCCAAAGTTCATCGGTTTGCAAGGCGGTATGGCAATTTTTACCAGCAGGGCCTCGCTCTACGATCGTCCTGCCCATTCACCATCAGGATACGAAACCATGGCGCCGCAGCCTTCCCCGCTTGCCTTCATCCCCTTCGTCAGCGTCGAAAACATGATGCGCCTCGTCCATCATTTCGGGATCGAGACGGTGCTGCATGAACTGACCGATGCGATAGAGGCCGACTATTTGCGCTGGTCCCTGTTCGAGAAAGCGCCGCGGCTGGCCTCGCACTCGCAAGAGGGCGTGATCGAACTGATGCCCACGTCCGACGGCGAGGCCTATGCCTTCAAGTACGTTAACGGCCATCCCAGCAACACCGCGAAGGGTTTGCAGACGGTTGCAGCCTTTGGGCTGCTGGCGCGCGTGGATACCGGCTATCCGCTGCTGCTGACCGAGATGACGCTGCTGACGGCGCTGCGTACTGCGGCGACGTCCGCGATGGTGGCGCGCCGCCTCGCCCCGGCGGACGCGCGGGTCATGGCGATGATAGGCAACGGCGCGCAGGCGGAATTCCAGGCGATCGCGATGAAGGCCATCGTCGGCATCGAGGAAGTGCGCCTCTACGACCTCGATCCCGAGGCCATCCGCAAGGCCGCGCGCAATCTGCAGGGCAGCGGCCTCCGGGTCGTGGCCTGCGAAACCTCGCAGGATGCGATCGAGGGCGCGCAGATCATCACCACCTGCACGGCAGACAAGGCCTATGCCACCATCCTGTCCGACAACATGGTCGGCTCCGGCATCCATATCAACGCGATCGGCGGCGACTGCCCGGGCAAGACGGAACTGCACCGCGACATTCTCGACCGCGCGGCCACTTTCGTCGAATTCGAGCCGCAGACCCGCATCGAGGGCGAGATCCAGCAGATGGAGGCGTCCTATCCGGTGACCGAATTCTGGAAGGTTCTGAGCGGCGAGGCCGAAGGCCGCACCGACGCGCGCCAGATCACGCTGTTCGACAGCGTCGGCTTCGCGATCGAGGATTTCTCGGCGCTGCGCTACCTGCTGGGCAAGCTGGACGACACCGCGTTCTTCCAGCAGCTCGACATCATCGCCGATCCCGACGATCCGCGCGACCTGTTCGGCATGCTGCAGCGGGCGGCCTGATCGGGCTTCGGCTCGACCCCGGGACTACGTGACTTGCGGCGGGGGAGTGGTCCCGCGCCGCAAGTCATCTTGGACCTTTACCATCGGGTGGTCGCCGTGAAGAAGCGGGCAGATTGGCAAATGGAGATGAAGACGATGGGCGAAGCGACCCTTGACGGTACGACGGCGACCCGCCGAACCGTGCTGACCGGCGCAGCCACGGCACTGGGCACCATGGCGGCACCGGCGCTCGCACGGGTCGCCGAACGGCGTGGGACGGGATCGAACGAGATCGTGATGATGAATGCGACCGACCTGTCGGCCGCGATCCATCGCCGCGACTTGTCCAGCCGCGAGGTGATGACCGCCCATCTGGCGCAGATCGACCGCCTGAACCCCCGCTTCAACGCCATCGTTTCGCGCGTGGACGGTGATGCGCTGCTGCGACAGGCTGCCGCCATGGACGAGGACGCGGCGGCGAACCGTTTCCACGGGCCGCTCCATGGCTTTCCCCATGCGGTGAAGGACACTGCCCCGGTCAAGGGCATTGCCAGCACGCAGGGTTCGCCGATCCTGCGGGACAACATTCCTGCAGCCGACAGCCTCGTGGTGTCGCGCATGCGCAAGGCCGGTGCGATCTTCCTCGGCAAGAGCAACGTACCCGAGTTCGCGCTGGGATCGCACAGTTACAATCCGGTGTTCGGAACGACGCACAACGCCTATGCCTACGGCCGCGCAGCGGGCGGCAGCACCGGCGGCGGCGCGGTCGCGCTGGCGCTGCGGATGGTGCCGGTGGCGGACGGCAGCGACTTCGGCGGGTCGCTCCGCAACCCGCCCGGCTGGAACAACGTCTTCGGACTGCGTCCCTCGTTCGGCCGGGTTCCTTCGGTGCCCAACACCGACCTGTTCTGGCAGAACTTCGCCACGTCGGGGCCGCTCGGCCGAACCGTGAGTGATCTTGCGATGCTGTTTTCGGTGCAGGCGGGCGGCGATGCGCGCGCACCGTTCTCTCTCGGCGATGATCCGGCGATGTTCGCGCGTCCGCTCGATCGCGACTGGAAGGGCGGCAGGGTCGGCTGGTTGGGTGATCTCGGCGGTGCGCTGCCGATGGAGGCCGGCATCATGGAAACCTGCACGAAAGCGCTCAAGGCATTCGAGGCGATCGGCATGACCGTCGAGGAAGCGACCCTGGCCGAACCTGCTTCCGAGATGTGGCGTACGGCAGTGGCGCTGCGGCACTGGTCGGTCGGCGCCGATCTCCAGGGATTCTACGACGATCCCGCCAAGCGGGCGCTGATGAAGCCCGAAGCGATCTGGGAAGTCGAGGGCGGCATGAAGCTGACCGGGCCGCAGCTTGCCAAGGCGTCGGAAGGCCGCACCCGCATCTACAATGCGTTCGCCGCAGCCTTCGAGAAATTCGATTTCCTGGTGCTGCCCAGCGCGCAGGTCTTCCCGTTCGATGCCAGCGAGCACTGGCCGACCGAGATCGCCGGAAAGGCCATGAACAGCTATCACCGCTGGATGGAAGTTACCCTTCCCGCGACGATGGCGGGCCTGCCTGCTCTGGCGGTTCCGGCCGGCTTCGGCGGTGCGCGCAAGCTTCCCATCGGTCTTCAGATCATCGGCAGGCGCCATGCGGATCTGGCGGTGCTGCAAGTCGGCCATGCTTACGAGAAGGCATCGCCGTGGATCGCCGCGAGCCTGCCATCCGCCCTGCAGGGACTGCGCTGAACGATAATTCCGTCGATCCGCGTGCCGCCATGCGGGTCGGCGGCGCGTTTCAGCGCGCCGCTTCCCACTGGTAGGCGGACACGGTCTCTCCGCGAGGTTGGTAGCGCAGATGCAGTTCCTCCCCGGCGCGCTTCACGTCGAGGGAGAGGAAAGCCTGCTGGTCGCCCTGCAAGCCGTCCTGTGAGAACGTGTTGAGTATCTCGTCGCCTTCGCGCAGTCCGGCGGCTTCGGCATTCGAGCCGGGAATGATGCCCTTCACGATCTTCGGGCGTGCCAGCAGCGAGGCCGGGTCGAAGCCGAGGTCGAAGCGGCGCAGCGGCTTCTCGATGCGGCGGAACTGCGGGCCGAAGGTGTCCGACGGCGGCAGCACGACGCCGCCCTTGAGCATCGCCTCGAACGCGGCGATGCCCGTGTCGCCGAGGTCGGCTTTCAGCAGGCGGCGGTACAGCGCTTCGTCCATAGGCCGCCCGGCGCGGCGCTCGGCCAGCATCGTGCGCACCAGATCGTCGAGCGAGCGTTTGCCCCCGACGCCTGGCGGATCGCCGCGTCGGTGGCGGCGAAGTAGAGCGAGCCGCGATCGTAGGGCAGCACGCGGATCCGCGTGTCGCGCCAGAAGCCCGCCGGGATATCGGCGTTGGGCACACCGATCTTGATGTTGGTGTAGTAGCGCGCCGCCGTCTCGTTGAGGTCGGCGAGGAAATCCTCGGCCGAGATCAGGCCCGCGCGGTAGGGCAGCAGGCGCTGGTAGTGAACCGCCAGCCCCTCGCCGAACCACGAGCGGTCGAGCCCGCCCGCCGCATCCATCGAGGCGTCGAGCGAATTGACCCAGGCATGGAGCATCTCGTGCGCCAGCAGCGAGCGCAAGTCGGCGGGTTTGGAGGTGTGGTTGAAGGTAAAGGCGAAGCTGTCCTTCAGGCCGATGCCGCTGCCCGGGTTGCGCTGGTTGGTCCGGCCGAACACGCCGAAGCTGGGCGGGGTATAGCCGAAGAACGCGCCATAATGGCGGTGCAGGTCGCCGGCCCATGTCATCAGCGGCGCCATCGGGAAGGGCGGAATGCCCTGCCATGCGGCGAAGAAGCCGTCGTTCGCGGGCGGAAACACGCCGGGCTGGCCGCCCATGTAGTACATGTGCGCCAGTTCCGAAGCGGGCATCGCCTTGCGCGCCGTCGCGTTGCCGACCCCGAGGCTGGAGACGCCCTTGCCGTTCGGGCCGTAGGCGGCGAAGTTCCACGTCACACTGGCACGGCGCGGCGTCTCGTCATCGGGCAGGATCAGGAAGGCGTTGCCCGCCGCCGAGAAGCCGCCCAGTTCGGTGCGCATCTCGTACTGCGGCAGGGCAAGCGGCGGCGCGGCGGCGTCGATCGGCACGCGGTAATGCACCTTCAGCGCGCCCTCGACGGCACGCGGCGCGCGCCACAGGCGGGTGCGGTTGGAGCCGTCCTCCTCGACGTCCTCGACACGCGTGGTAAGCGCGCCGCGCCGGTCGCGGACGGTGAGGCCGGTGATCGCAGCGCCGCTGGTGACCACGGTGTTGGCGACGAGCGGCAGGCGCAGCAACGGTGCACCCTCGGCGCGGGACATGCCGTCTGCCACCACTGTCACGTCAACATAGGGCACGTGCTGCTCGGCGTCGGGCTTTGCTGGCGCGAGCGTGACGCGCAGCGCAGGCTCGGCGGCGGCCCCGGCGGCAGGCGCACAGGCCAGCGCGGCCAGCAGGGGTAGGGCGATACGGCGATCGGGCATGGTGTGCTCCTTCTGCCGGTCAGTCTATCGGCCCGCGGCAGCGAAAGTTTCGCATAGATGGGCGCCCGATTGCCTCGCGAAACATCATTTATGCACAGGGTCGGGGCATGAAGTCGAAAACCACTTCGTCATTGCGAGCGTAGCGAAGCAATCCAAGGCAGTCTTGAGCCGCCCTGGATTGCTTCGCTACGCTCGCAATGACGACAGGGAGCGGATCTCAGGACGCCGACGGCAGCGGCAGTCGGTGGGTGCACTTCATCTCCGACAGCGTCGCGGTGGAGCGGATGTCCTCTACCCCCGGCAGGCGCAGCAGGCGGCGAAAGGTGAAGTTCTGATACCACGCCATGCTCGGCGCCAGCACCTTCAGCATCACGTCCATCTCGCCGAACAGGGTATAGGCCTCAGTGATCTCGGGGATGTCCTCGACCGCGCGGATGAAGCTTTCGCGCGCCTCGTCGCTGAGGCGGCCCATCTTGAGCTGGGCGAAGATGTACATGCTTTCGCCGAACTTCTCGCGGTCCAGCACGGCGACCTGCGCCTTGATGTAGCCTTCCTCCTTCAGCCGCTGGATGCGCCGCCAGCAGGGCGATTGCGACAGGCCGACGCGCTCGGCGATCTCGCTCGACGATTCCGAGGCGTCGATCTGCAGCCGGTCGAGGATCTTGAGGTCGAGCCGGTCGAGTGCTTCCGCCATGATTATGCGCCATCCCTGTCATTGATGCATTGAATTGCCATCGAGCCTAGGCAAATGCGCGAAGTCGGGCAAGCATTACGCTGGAACGGCGGCTAGCGTGTGCGCACAGGGAATTGAAAGGACGGCACCGATGAAACGCGACGAGCTGACGATCTTCGACAGCGAGGCGGTGCGCGAGAAGCTGTCCTATCCCGATTGCATCCGCGTCGTGCGCGAGGCGATGATGGCGCTGTCTTCGGGCGAGACGCGCCAGCTGCTGCGCACGATGCTGTCGCTGGGCCCGGGTCGCACCTTCGCCCAGATGCCCGGAGCGCTTGGCGAGCGCGACATGTTCGGCACCAAGACCATCAGCGTCTTCGCCGATCCGCGTTCGCCGGGCCTCCGGCGTCACCGGGGTCTCGTCGTGCTGTTCGAGCCCGAGGAAGGCCGCCCGGTCTGCGTGGCCGATGCCGAGGAGATCACCCATATCCGCACCGCCGCCGCCACCGCCGTGGCGACCGACGCGCTGGCGCGGCCGGACGCGCGCACGCTGCTGATCGTCGGCACCGGCGGGCAGGCGCATACGCATCTCAAGGCCCTGCCGCTGGTGCGCGATTTCGAGCGCGTGCTGATCTGGGGCCGCACACCCGACAAGGCCGAGGCTCTGGCGGCGCAGTACGCCCACCTCAGGGCAGAGGCCGTGACCGACCTGCCCACGGCGGCGGGCGAGGCGGACGTCATCTGCACCCTGACCACTGCTTCCGAGCCGGTGCTGAACGGCGAGTGGCTGAAGCCCGGCGTCCATGTGAACCTCGTCGGCTCCAGCGGTCCCGGCCCGGTCGAGGTCGACAGCGCGCTCGTCGTCAACAGCCGCTATATCGCCGACAGCCGCGCTTCCGCGCTCGATGCGGCGGCCGAATTCATTGTCGCGCGGGAGAAGGGCCTGATCGACGACGCCCACATCGTCGCGGAGATCGGCGAAGTGCTGCTCGGCCGCGTGGAGGGGCGCCGCTCCGAATGGGATATCACCGTCTACAAGTCGCTCGGCCATGCGGTGCAGGACCTTGCCGCCGCCGCTCACCTCTACCGGAGTTCGATCGCCTGATGTTCCGCATGCCCTTGCGCGCCGCGCTGTTCGCCTCGACCCTGCTGGTAACGGTCCCCGCCCACGCAGAGCACCTGCGCTACAGCGTCGTCTCCAACGGCGAGAAGGTCGGCTTCGTAGACGCCGACGTGCAGGGCAATCGCGTCGCCATCGAGTACGACGTCAAGAACAACGGCCGCGGCCCGACCATGCGAGAAACCGTCGAACTCGGCCGCGACGAACTGCCCACGCGCTGGGAACTGGACGGCAAGGCAACGTTCGGCGGCGACGTTCACGAACGCTTCGCGCGCGAAGGCAGCACGGTGCGCTGGACAGACTCGATGGGCGAGAAGCAGGCGGTCGCCAGCGGCCCTGCGCTCTACGTCGGGCAGAACGCCAGCCCCTGGGCGCTGGGGCTTTACGCCCGCGCGCTGCTCAAGGATGCGGACGGGCGCATGGCGGCGTTCCCCGGCGGCGAACTCGCCATCGAGAAGCTCGGCCCGGCCATCATCGGCAAGGTCCGGTATCAGGCCTACTCGATCAGCGGCATCGACCTTTCGCCCGAGATGATCCTGCTTGACGGCAAGGGCGAACTCTTCGCCACGCTCGACAGCGGTGGCGGCACCGTGCGCGAGGGGCATGAGGGCGAAGTGGCCGCCCTCAACGAACTCGGCACCCGGCTGACCGCCGCGCGCTATGCCGCGCTTCAGAAGCGCTTCGCCCATACCATCGACGCGCCGGTGCGCATCCGCAACGTGCGGGTGTTCGATCCTGCCAGCGGCACGCTGGGCGATCCGGTCTCGGTGGTCTTCGCGCACGGCCGCATCACCGGCATCCAGCCGCTCGACGAGCCCGCTACGCCGGGCGAGGCGTTGATCGACGGCAAGGGCGGCACGCTGCTGGCGGGTCTGCACGACATGCACGCGCATATCGGGCTGGAATCGGCGATGCTCTACATCGCCGCCGGGGTCACCTCGGTGCGCGACATGGGCAACCACAACGACTTCCTGCCCGGCCTGATCGACCGCATCGGCAAGGGCGAGGTGGCCGGGCCGCGCATCACCGCCAACGGCTTCCTTGAAGGCCGCAGCCCGTATTCGGCGCGCCACGGTATCGTCGTGGACAGCGAGGCGGCGGCGCTCGATGCGGTGCGCTGGTACGCCGCGCGCGGCTACTGGCAGATCAAGATCTACAACAGCATGAACCCGGCATGGGTGCCCGCCATCGCACGCGAGGCCAAGCGGCTGGGCATGGGGCTGACCGGGCACATTCCCGCCTTCACCAATGCCGATGCGATGATCGCGGCGGGCTATGACGAGATCACCCACGTCAACCAACTGATGCTGGGTTGGGTGCTCGACATCAAGGAGGACACCCGCACCCCGCTGCGCCTCACCGCAATGCGGCGCACGGCGGGGCTGGACCTCGATGCCCCGCGCGTGAAGACGACGCTGGATACGATGGTCGCGAAGCACATCGCGCTTGATCCGACGGCGGTGACGCTGGAACTGCTGATGCTCAGCCGCGACGGCAAGCCGTCTCCGGCGGTAGCGAGCTATATCGACCACCTGCCGATCGGCCTCCAGCGCCGCCGTCGCCAGGCCATCGCGCCGCTGAGCGAGCCGGGCGACGATGCCGCCTATCTGGGCGCCTTCGATGCGGTGAAGCGCGTGGTAAAGCGCCTGCACGACCGGGGCGTCACGCTGCTGCCCGGCACCGACGACGGCACCGGCCTGTCGGTGCACCGCGAACTGGAGATCTACGGCGAGGCGGGCATACCCGCCGCCGACGTGCTGCGCATCGGCACGCTTGGGCCGGAGCGCTACATGGGCAACGATCAGGAACTCGGCTCGATCGCGCGGGGCAAGCGGGCGGATTTCCTGCTGCTGCCCGGCAATCCGCTGGCGGACCTGCGCGAACTGCACCGGATCGCCATGGTGGTGAAGGACGGGACGATCTATTTCCCGTCCGAGATCTACCCCGCGTTCGGCGTGAAGCCTTTCGCAGAAGCGCCCGCAATCGCGCTTCCCAGCGGCAAGCCGGCGCCCGCCACGACCAGCGGCGGCGACAGCCACGACGCCGCCGACGAGTTTCTCTAGAGCCGGATGACGTTGCCTTGGATCGTCATCGCGAGGGAGAGGGGACTAAGGGCGGGTCAATCCGATCTCATCCCACTCCAAAGTGCGCAATGAAATCGCGGTCTTTACTACGCAACCTCGCTTTTCATTGCGCGTAGCCCGTGCGATCTGCGGTCGGGATGAATGATTCACGACTCACCCTGATGGAAGCGATCGCGACGCGACGGTTCGTCACTGCGCGCTACAACGGCAATACGATCACGCTTGCGCCGCACTTGCTGTTCGAGCGGCATGGCGACCTTGTCGTCAGCGCCATGAATCCCGGCAAGGCGCGCCGCAGTGACGAGGAGCCCGGCCTCGGCCAGTTCAAGCTGGCGGGCCTCTCCGCGCTGGAACTGATGGACGAGCATTTCGAGCCGCTGGCGTCCTACGACGGCTCGCCCCCGCGCAGCGACGATGTGCTGATCCTGTCGGTCTGACGGCGGCCGCTGCGGCCCTCAGACCCGCTCGACCGCTAGCGCCAGCCCCATGCCGACACCGATGCACAGCGTGGCGAGGCCACGCCTGCCGCCGGTCTTCTCCAGCTGGTGCACGAGGCTCATGGCGATGCGCGCGCCCGACATGCCGAGCGGATGGCCCAGCGCGATGGCGCCGCCGTTGGGGTTCACATGCGGCGCATCGTCCGGCAGGCCGAGGCCGCGCATGACGGCAAGGCCCTGACTGGCGAAGGCTTCGTTCAGCTCGATCGCGTCGAAGTCGCTGATGGTCAGGCCAAGCCGCTCCATCAGCTTGAGCGTCGCGGGCAGGGGGCCGATCCCCATGACGCGCGGCTCGACGCCGACCGACGCCATGCCAAGGATGCGCGCGCGCGGCGTCAGCCCATGTGCCTTGGCCGCCGCCTCGCTTGCGACGAACATCGCCGCCGCGCCGTCGTTGATGCCGGACGCATTGCCCGCCGTGACGGTGCCTTCGGGACCGAACAAGGGCTTCAGCTTGGTCAGCGTCTCGATCGTGGTGTCGGCGCGGGGGTGTTCGTCGATCGACACCTCCAGCGTCTCGCCGCGCTTCTTCCCCGGCACGGTGACGGGGACGATTTCCTCCGCGAAGAAGCCGGCGCCTTGTGCAGCGGCGGCGCGCTGCTGGCTGCGCAGGGCGAAGGCGTCTTGATCGGCGCGGCTGATGCCGAAGTCCTCGGCAACGTTCTCGCCGGTGCGCGGCATCGTCTCGGTGCCGTAAAGCGCATCGAGCGCCGGGTTGACGAAGCGCCAGCCCATCGTCGTGTCCTCCAGCTTCTGCGCGCGGCCGAAGGCGCTGTCGGACTTGCCCATGACGAAGGGCGCGCGCGTCATGCTCTCGACGCCGCCCGCGATGGCGAGCGCCATCTCGTCATTACGGATCGCCCGCGCCGCAGTGCCGACCGCTTCGAGGCCCGAAGCGCACAGGCGATTGAGGGTGACGCCGGGGACGGTGTGCGGCAGGCCCGCCAGCAGCAGGCTCATGCGCGCGACGTTGCGGTTGTCTTCACCGGACTGGTTGGCGCAACCGTAGAAGACCTCCTCAATGGCGGCCGGGTCGAGCGAGGGGTTGCGCGCGATCAGCGCGCGCATCGGCACGGCGCCGAGGTCGTCGGCGCGGATCTTCGAGAGGCCGCCCGCGTAGCGGCCGATGGGTGTGCGTATGGTATCGCAGATGAAGGCTTCGGTCATCGTGTGGTCGTCCTTTGCACCCTTGTGGGCGTCTTAAGTGCCGCTTGGTCAGACGGGCTCGGCGGCTTTCGTGAAGGCCAGGTCGAGGCCGGTGATGCGGCGCAATTCCTCTATGTCGAGGCCCTCGACCATCTCCACCACGCGCGCGCCGGAGGGGCCGAGGTCGAACACCGCAAGGTCGGTGTAGACCCGCGACACGCAGCCGAGGCCGGTCAGGGGGTAGGTGCAGTTTTCGACCAGCTTGCTCTCGCCCTGCTTGGTCAGAAGTTCCATCATCACAAAGGTTTGCTTGGCACCGATGGCAAGGTCCATCGCACCGCCGACCGCGGGAATCGCGTCAGGCTCGCCGGTGTGCCAGTTGGCGAGGTCGCCGTGCACCGAAACCTGGAAAGCGCCGAGCACGCAGATGTCCAGATGGCCGCCGCGCATCATCGCGAAGCTGTCGGCATGGTGGAAGAAGCAGCCGCCGGTCAGCAGGGTAACTGCCTGTTTTCCAGCATTAATCAGCTCCCAGTCTTCCTCCCCGGAGCGGGCGCAGGCCCCATTCCGAGCAGGCCGTTCTCGCTCTGCATGAAAATCTCGCGCTCCGCAGGAAGGTAGTTGGCGACCTTGGTGGGCAGGCCGATGCCGAGGTTGACGTAGGCACCTTCGGGAATGTCGCGGGCGACGCGGGCGGCCATCTGGTCGCCGTTGAGGCGGTTCATGGTATCCTCTCCTTTCAGGCCGCTACGGCGATTTGCGCGGGCGCGATCGCGACGACGCGCTGGACGAAGATGCCCGGCGTCACCACCACTTCGGGATCGATCTCGCCCAGCGGCACGATCGCACTGACCTGCGCGATGGTGGTCTTCGCCGCCATCGCCATGATCGGCCCGAAATTGCGCGCGGTCTTGCGGAACACGAGGTTCCCCAGCGGTCGCCCTTGTGCGCCTTGATCAGCGCGAAGTCGGCCTGGATCGGGTATTCGAGCACGTAGTATTTGCCGTCGATCTCGCGCACTTCCTTGCCTTCGGCCAGCAGCGTGCCGTAGCCGGTGGGCGTGAAGATCGCGCCGAGGCCGGAGCCCGCAGCCTGGATACGCGCGGCCAGATTGCCTTGCGGAACCAGCTCCAGCTCGATCTTTCCGGCGCGGTAGGCGGCGTCGAAATGGTGCGAATCCGACTGGCGCGGGAACGAGCAGACGATCTTGTGCACCCGCCCTTCGCGGATCAGCGCGGCGACACCGTGCTCGCCGTTGCCGGCATTGTTGTTGATGATGGTGAGGTCGCCCACCCCGCGTGCGATCAGCGCGTCGATCAGTTCGTCGGGCATGCCGGCGGTGCCGAAACCGCCGATCATCACCGATGCGCCGTCATGAATATCCGCGACGGCCGCAGCGGCGCCGTCGATGGCCTTGTCGATCATCCGACTCTCCAAAGGCTTTATGTTGAATGCTGACCTCGCGTGTCTGCCTCTGGGTAGGTTGCGTCAATCGGTAAACGTGATATTGTCCGGTAATCGGTTGTTTAGGTGTGCGCATGCAGGATTTCGGGCAATTGGACGCGAAAGGCGATCCCGAATTCATGACCTCGCTGGCACGGGGACTGGCGGTTCTGCGCTGTTTTGCGGACAGCGAACGGCCGATGACGATCGCACAGGCGGCCCGCTTGACGGGGCTGAGTCGTCCGGCGGTGAAGCGCTGCCTGCATACGCTCGTCAGGCTCGGCTACGCGGTGCAGGACGGCACGCTCTATGCGCTGCGCCCCAAGGTTCTGGCGCTCGGTTTCGCGTATCTTTCGTCAAGCAGCCTGGCGATGCGGGCGCAGCCCCTGCTCGACCAGTTGCGCGACGATCTGCACGAATCCTGCTCCCTCGGCGTGATCGAGGAGGATGAGGTCTATTACGTAGCGCGCGCGGAAGTGTCGCGGATCATGTCGATCGCGCTGCGGGTGGGTAGCCGCCTGCCGCTTTACTGCACCTCGATGGGGCGGGTGATGCTGGCCGGTCTCGACCGGGCCGCACAGCAGGCGTACCTGCGGCGTACCGAACTGACCGCGCGCACCGACCGGACGGTGACGGAACCCCTGGCATTGCTGGAGATCCTCGATCACGTCGCGCAGGAAGGCTACGCGATCATGGATCAGGAACTGGAGCGCGGGCTGCGCTCGGTGGCGGTTCCGGTGATCGTCGATGGCCGCGTGATCGCCGCCGTCAACATCGGCACCCAGGCGGACCGGGTGTCGATGGCCGACCTGCACTCACGCTACTTGCCTGCGCTCAGGCGAGTGGCGCGCGATCTGGCGGCCTTGCGGCCGGTCTGACGGGTCAGTGCGTGGTCGCGATGGTTTCCGCCGAACTGCGCAGACGATCGAGATAGCGGTCGATCGCCACGGTCTCCTTCATGGCCGAGGCGAAATAGGTCATCGTCAGGACGTTCTCGACCCCGCCATCGCGCATGATCGGGATCGCGAGCGAAGCGGTCTTGCCGTTCTTTTCGTAGACAGATGGGCGCCACGCGTAGCCCCTGCTGCGCACTTGTTCCAGCGAACGTAGCAGTTCCTCCACGTCGAACATGTCGTTGCGGGTGTCGGGGTCCATCTCGCCGCGCAGCAGGTCGTGGGCGCAGTTTTCGGACTGATAGGCCAGCCACGCCATGCCGGTGACGCTGCCGAGCACCGGAAACGTGCTGCCGGGCTTCCAGTTGAAGAAGGTCAGCGTGGTTTCATGGTGGGTCGATGCACGGATCACGAAACGGCGGCCGACGCGCTCGGACAGGAACACCGGCCAGCCGATTTCGCGCGTCAGGTCGCTCATCAGCGGCTGCGCGGCGGTGCGCAGCTTCTGACCCTCGTAGCCGCTGGCGAGCGACTGGACGAGCGCGGTCGGACGGTAGCGCTTGCTGCGGTCCTCACGCTCGATCATGCCTTCGTGAAGCAGCGTCTGCATGATGCGGAACGCCGTGGGATAGGGCAGATTCTCGTGCCGCGCGATCTCCGACATAGAGACGCTGCCGAACTCGTTGATCGTTCGAAGTACACCCAAAGTCCGGCTTACGGAGCGAATGGGAACGCCGCTTTCCATCATCTGCCTTGCCCCTTTATCAGGCTCATCCGACCGGCTATAACCCTCATGCCGGCGGTATGGCGTGACTGTCTGCGGGCGATGACACGACAGTTTTTTGAAATCACTGACGACGAATTCAAATCTATCCGCCTGTCGGAGATTTAAGGGCCGATCCCGGCATGGGGCGGTTGGCCATGACGATTGCCGACCATGATAACCCTTTTCATGCAGATACTTGCTCTGAAGTTTTCGGCTAACGAATAACTCGTTCGGTTCTTCGTGACCGGCGCTGACCCTGCGTCAATCATCTCCGGCGAAGACAAATGGGCGACTGCCGGTCACTCGGCGCCGCGCCCGTCAGGAGTTTACGCGATGATCGATGCTGCGGACGTATGCGAAGGAACGCTGGCGAAGTGGCTGGCGCCCGAACTGATCGAGCATACCCGGCAAGGCGAGATGCTGGTGCATCGGGACCGGGCGGACCGGATCATGGACAAGTACGGGCTGGACGGGCTCGTCGCCGCGCTGCCCAGCAATATCTACTACCTCTCCAGCCATCTCGGCATTTCGGCGATGATGGGCCGCCATTATTCGAGCTTCGCCGTGCTGCCGCGCAATCGGGAGGCTCCGGCCTCGCTGATCGTCAACGGGTCGATGGTCTATCATCTCGACTACCGCCCGACGTGGATGCCCAGCGTGGAGGTCTTCAGCTACCCGATCGGCACCGACGCGGCAGGGCGGGCCATTCCCGAACCGTTGCCGAGCCCGTGGGCCAGGGCCATCCGCGAGGACAGCATGACCGATCGCGACCGGCTGCTGATGGCGCTTTACGCCGAGTATGAAGGCAAGACCGGCGCCTCGGCAGGCGGATCGCTGGCGAATGCGCTGGCGAAGGCCGGGTTGACGCGTGGAACGCTCGGGTTCGACGATATGCGCGTACCCGGCGTTCTGGGCGCGGACTTCCATGGCAAGGCGGTCGATGCGCTCAACATCTTCCGCGAGATCCGCATGGTGAAGTCCGAGCCCGAGATCGCCATTCTGCGTCAGGCGGCGATCCGCAACGAAGCCGCGCTGGATGCGGCGATCGCGACCATGCATATCGGCCAGCCGCTGCAGGACATCGACATCGGCCACCAGCGCAAGTGGGGCGAGCTTGGCGGCAAGTCGCTGTGGCTCATCGTCAACCAGCGCGGTCTCAATTCGGGCATGGTGGAGAAGGACGAGCCGACCAAGATCGACAGCGTCGGCGAATATCTGGGCTACAAGGGCGACGTCGGCCGGACCATCGTGGTCGGTACGCCGCCTGACGAAGTCGCGCGCCGGGCGGAGGCGAACAGCGCCGCGCTTGCGGTGTTCTATGCGGAAGTGCGGCCGGGGATGACCTATGCGCGCGGCTCGGAGATCATCCGCGACGTACTGCGGCAGCACGGCTTCGAACGCGGGCTGGGCGGGGCGCACCCGGTCGGTCTGGAGCACACCGACCAGCCCTGGCCGGTCGGCGGCGAGCCCGATCCGGCGTACTTCGAGGACGTCATGGTGTTCGAGGAAGGCACCGTGTTCACCATGGACATGCCTTATCACGAGATCGGCTACGGCACTTCGCATGTCGAGGACATGATGGTCGTGCGCGCTGACGGCGCGGAAGCGCTGTCGTCCGGTGACACCTCGCTGCGCATCCTCCCGGCATGAGTATCGACGCTGCCGAAGAAGCCTATCCGAGCCGGTTCAGGGCTTGGTGGGTCGTCGCGGCGATGTTCGCGGCGTCGATCGTCTCGGTGATCGACCGGGGTATCCTGACCTTGGTGGTCGATCCGGTGCGGCGCGACCTTGGCATCTCGGACGTGCAGATCAGCCTGCTGCTCGGGCTGGCTTTCGGGCTGTTCTATGCCGTGGCCGGCATTCCGCTAGGGCTGATGGCGGACAGGTTTTCGCGGCGGCGGCTGCTGATCGTGGGCATCGCGGTGTGGAGTGCGGCGACGTTCCTCGGCGGTCTGGCGGGCTCGTTCGGGGAACTGTTCACGGCGCGCCTGCTCGTCGGACTAGGCGAGGCGGCGCTGGCCCCTTGCGCGGTCTCGATGATCGGCGACATGTTTCCGCCGGATCAGCGCGGCAAGCCGATCAGCATCTATCTGCTCGGGCAATCCTTCGCTGGGGGCTGTCGATCATGCTGACCGGCGCGATCGTCAGCGCGGTTCCGGCGGGCCGCTTCGCGTGGATCGGGCTGCTCGACGGGATGAGTGCGTGGCGCGTCGCCTTCGTGTTCTCCGGGCTGCTGGGTATTCCGGTGATCCTGCTGCTGCTCACCTTTCGTGAGCCGGTGCGCCGGGGACAGCCAGCGCCGTCGCGCGCGTGCCGTTTCCCGAAGTGCTGGCCTATCTCGGGCGCAACTGGACGGTATTCGTGCCGTTCTACGGCGGGTTCGCGATGCTGGTGATGATGACCTACAGCATCAACGCATGGGGCGCGACGTACCTTATGCGCCGCTTCGCGATGATCCCGGCCGAGGTCGGGCAGTGGCAGGGCTCGGTCGGCATGGTGCTGGGCACGCTCGGCGCGCTGCTGGCGGGGGTGATCGTGGACGGGGTTTCGCGCCACGGACACCCGGGCGGCAAGTTCCTCTACCTCTTCGCGGTTTCGGCGATGCTGTTCCCGGCAACGCTGATGGTGTTCATGCCGACGCCCGCGACCGCGATCATGACGCTGGGGCTGGTCAGCTTCTTCATGCCGATGATCGGCACCGGCATGGTGACCGGCGTGCAGGAACTGGTGCCGGGCAACATGCGCGGCATCTGCGTCTCGCTGTTCGGGCTGTTCAACACCATCACCGGGCAGACGCTCGGGCCTTATCTCGTCGCGGCGGTACGGGGGCGGTGCGGAGGACGGCCATGCGCTGGGCCTCGCTCTGACGCAGATCTGCCTGCCCGCGCTGACCTGCGCGGCCTTGCTCTACCTCGTGGGCTACTTCGCCTATCGTGCGCGGCTGCCCGACATCCAATCTCGACAGGGGATCGACCATGCGTTTCCATCGTAAACTGGCGCTCGCGATCGGTGCGCTGGCGGCGTCGGGCGGGCTGTTCGCCGCTCACGGCTACAGCAAGGCCAGTGAGGCCGCCGAAGTCCAGCGTATCATCTGGGCCAAGGAAATGGCCATTTACCAGGGGCGCAGCAAAGGCATGGTGGACTTCTACGTTGACAATGCCTCGCCCAATTTCCTCGCCTGGACGGCCGGTACGCCCGCGCCGTTCCGCATCGACAAGTTGCGCGCGGGCAAGCAGGCGATGCGCGGGCGCGACAAGGAAGTAATCGAGACGACCTTCCGCGATTTCAGCCTCTCGGGCGACACCGCGGTGATCTATTACCAGAACCACCGCACGCGGATGCCCGATGGCACCGTGGTCGACCAGACGTACGACAACATCCACGTCTGGCAGAAGACCGACGGCGAGTGGAAAGTGCTGGCGAGCATGTCCCGCCCGATGCACAGCTGCCCGCTGAGCTGATCCTTTCAATCCCGAACAACCTTCGTCATTGCGAGCGTAGCGAAGCAATGCAGGGCCGCGTAAACCGCCCTGCATTGCTTCGCTGCGCTCGCAATGACGATTGAGGGTAAAGTCATCGCGCTGCGGCTCGGCGCCTTGTCATATTCGGCATTCGCGGGCTGCGGACGCAGATATGCGCGGCAAGTATCCACGATAAGAATATCTCGATGCGAACGAGTTGGCGGTTCGCGCCCCTCGGGTGAACTTCTCTCCCGTATCCCGCAGCAGGCGCCGTCGCCCTGGCCGGGGACGACCGACACGTCGGTCCATAACAATCATATCTACAAGGGGGCTGAATCCATGAAGAAGTACGCCATCATGCGCGCGGCGAGCGTCATCGCCCTCGCCCATGCCTATACGGGAACCGCATTCGCAGAGGACGGCGGTTCCGCGCCGAGAGCCGAGGAGGGCGGCCAGCTGACCGAGATCACCGTCACCGCACGCCGCCGCGAGGAGACGCTGCAGTCGGTGCCGCTGACGGTGCAGGCGTTCGGCGCCGATGCGATCGAGAACAAGGGCATCCGCGACATGGCCGACGTCGTGAAGCAGACGCCCGGCATCTTCATGGACAAGGGTTTCGTCCAGCAGGACGTGCGCCCGAACATCCGCGGCCTTCCCGCCACGCGCGGTCGTCCGCCGGTGGGAATCCTGCTCGACGGGATCGACATTTCCTCGGAGTCCATCGCCTCGGCCGGTGGCGGCAACCTCGCGAACATGAAGCTGGTCGATCTGGAGCGGATCGAGGTGGTGAAGGGGCCGCAGTCGGCGCTCTATGGCCGCGTGGCTTTCGGCGGCGCGATCAACTACATCAGCAAGGAGCCGACCAGCGACCGGGTCGAAGGCTACGTGAGCGGCGAAGTCGCGACCTACAGTCAGGCCGAGTTGCGCGGCGCGATCAACCTGCCCGCCACGGATACACTGTCGTTCCGCTTCAACGGGGCCTATTCCTACTTCGACGGGTTCTACGACAACGACGTCACCGGCAAGCGCATCGGCGGCTACGAGTCCAAGGGCGGCGCGGTGGCCGCGAAGTTTCAGCCGTCCAGCGACGTGAAGCTCGTCGCCCGCGCGAGCTATTCGGACGACACCTACGAAGTGCGCCCGCAATACTATATCGGCGGTGCGCCCGAGGTGAATATGCGTGAGGCTATCGCGCTGCCCTCGGACGTGGCCGGGCAGCAGGTCGGCATCATCGGTGCGCCGCAGACGACGATCGGCTCCACCGCCTATGTCGCGCAGCGCGGCAAGATCGGCAAGGGCATCGGGCGGGTGATGCTGTCCGCCGATCCGGCGACCGGGGAGGATTTCCCAGGCACGCACGTCAAGACGTTCCTCTCCAGCCTGCGCGGCGAATTCGCCGTAAGCGACAACATCACGGTCTCTACCTGGACCGGTTTCACCCGCTCGCGGTCGCGTCAGCGGCAGGATGCGGACTTCTTCGGCCGTCCCTTGACGTCCTATACGCAGGCCGGCGTGACGCAGCTTGCCGAAGTGCCCGAAGGCGGCATCGCGACCGGCTTCTTCTTCTTCGACGCCGCGACACTGACCAAGCAGTTCAGCCAGGAAGTGCGCATCGGCGACCAGACCAGCAGCGGCTTCCGCTGGGCCGTAGGCGGCCTCTACTGGTGGGAGGACGTGAAGCAGAAGCTGGGCAGCATCTCCAACGCCGGGTTCAGTGCGGGCGGGCAGCCGGTCAACATCTATTCCAACCTCGCGCTGCTGGGAGGCTATGGCCCGGCGCAGGATCAGGGCCGCACGACCGAGCACTATTCCGCCTACGCCCTCGCCGAATACGACCTGACCGACCAGTTGACGGTCTCCGCCGAAGGCCGTTACGGCAAGGAGAAGTACGACTATCTCTTCGCGCGCAGCATCGCCATCTCGACGACGGCGGTGAACGGGGTCTATCCCTTCGCGCTGACCGGCAGCGTGTTCGAGGCGAGCACTTCGACCAACTACTTCGCGCCCAAGGTGGGACTGACCTACAAGGTCAATCCGGACCTCATGTTCTACGGTTCGTTCTCGCGCGGGATCAAGCCGGCGGGCATGTCGCAGGTGCAGACGCCGAACCCGGACGATGCGGCGTTCGGCACCGAAAAGCTCAACAACTACGAGATCGGCTTCAAGTCGAGCCTGTTCAACCGGCGGCTGCGTTTCAACGCCTCGATCTTCCGGATGGACTACAAGGACAAGCAGGAATCGACGCTGGTGCCGGTGGATTTCAGCGTCAACCCGCAGGGCAACGTCAGCCTCGTGCAGAACGTCGGCGGCGCGCGGATCGACGGCGCCGAAGTGGAACTGGCGGGCGTCATCGCGCCGGGCCTGACGTTCTCTGTCGGGTATACGTATCTCGATGCGCGCTACACCGATTACGACCTGCCCTCGACCAGCCCGATCACGATCGCGCTGGCGGGCGGCTGCACCATCCGCACCGAGGGCAATCTGAAAGGTTGCTTCGTCAACCTCGACGGCAAGCGGCTGGAAGCATCGGCGCGTCACTCGGCCGTGGGCAGCCTGAACTATCGCGCGCCGCTGACGGGCGATCTCGACCTGCTGCTGGAGAGCGACATCCAGTATCGCAGCCGTCGTTACCAGGACAATACCAATAGCTACTGGTACGCGCCTTATGCCAATGTCGATCTGCGGGCGGGCGTGGAGAACGATCGGTACTCGGTCATCTTCTTCGTGACCAACCTGTTCGACAATCGCTCCATCCAGTCGGCGCAGTCGGGCGGCGATACGCAGGCGCTGCCGTCGGGTGGCCTGTCGATGGCGGCATTCGCTGCCGACAAGCGCCAGTTCGGCCTGCGCGGCCGGTTCAACTTCTGAGTATCGGCGACACCGGCCCGGAATTGCCTCGGGCCGGTGTCGCACTTGAACGAGACAGATCATGGCGCTTTCCAGCACTCACGTCACCATCGGCGGCCGGCCGGTCGACCCCGGCTTCCTTGCGACCGCGAGTTGGGACCATGTCATCGTTGGAGGCGGCTCGGCCGGTTGCGTTCTGGCCCGGCGGCTGTCCGAGGATGGCGACCGGCGGGTACTATTGCTGGAGGCAGGGAATGAGGCGGAGGATCCCGCGATCTGGTCCCCGCCTGCCTGGCCCGGCCTTGCGGGTGGGGCCAACGACTGGAACTACGCCTCGACACCGCAGCCCGGTCTTCTGGGCAGAAGCGTCGCGCAGCCGCGCGGCAAAGGGCTTGGCGGCTCGACGCTGATCAATGCGCTGGGTTTCCAGCGCGGGCCTTTGCGCGCCTACGACCGATGGGCGCAAGCGACCGGCGATCCGGGGTGGGGGAGACGGTCTGTTGCCCTACTTCCGCCGATTGGAAGCGGCGTCCTCGGGCGATCCTGAATACCGCGGGCAGGACGGCCCGCTGAGCGTGCTTCGCATAAGCGACGTGGCGGAGCGCAACCCCTCTCGACTGCGATCCATGAGGCGGGCGTCTCGGCCGGTCATGGTGCCAATCCCGATTGGAACGCGGAGCGGTGCGACGGCACGGTCTGGACCCAGCTTACTGTCCGCGATGGTCGCCGTGATACCGCAGTGAGTGCCTTTGTGGACCCGGTAAGGCACCGCCCCAATCTGTGCATCGCGACCGGAATTGCCGTGCGGCGGATCGTGTTCGATGGCAGGGTCTGTACGGGAATAGAGGCGCTGACTTCGGCCGGACCCGTTATGATCGGCAAGGTCGCCGAAGTGATCCTGAGTGCAGGGGCGATCGACACGCCGCGCCTGCTGATGCTTTCGGGCCTGGGTGATCCCTCGATGCTGGCGGCACAGGACATTCCGGTGGTGCTGGACAGCCCCGAAGTCGGCCGTAACCTGCAGGATCATCCGCTGGTGCCCGGGCTGCTCTTGCGCGCGCGCCACCCCGTTCCGGCATCCCGCTTCAACCACTGTGAGTCGCTGATCATCGCAGGCAGTCGCTTCATGGACGAAGTGCCCGACCTGCAGATCATGGGGCTGACGGTGCCGTTCCTCAGCCCTGAGCTGGGCGCACCGCCACCGGACAGCTTTTCCTTCGTGCCCGCGCTGATGGCGCCGATTTCGGTCGGGTCGTTGACGCTGGGAGACGGAAAGGCGCTGCGGATCGACCCAAACTATCTGGCCGAGGCGCAGGACGTCGAGGCTCTGGTCGATGCCTTCGAAATCAGCCGCGAGATCCTGTCGCAACCGGCGCTGCGCGAATGGGTCGCGGCGGAAGTCCATCCCGGCCCCGGCATACGGGATCGCAAGGCGCTGGCGGAGCACATTCGCCGCACCGCGTCGCCGTTCTTCCATCCCGTCTCGACCTGCCGCATGGGTCGCGACGACCTTGCGGTTACCGATCCGCAATGCCGGGTACGTGGCATGGAGGGGCTGCGGATCGTCGATGCCTCGATCATGCCCTCGATCCCGCAGGCCATGACCAATGCGGCGGTGCTGGCTCTGGCCGAGCGGGCCTCAGATAGTATTCGTGGCCTCAGGGGGCAGCCGACCCCGGCGTGATCCGCGCCATTCCGGCGAAGACGTGCCACTTGCCGTCCTCGCGCAGCCAGGTGTGCGTCGTGTCGAAGTGTTCGTCGCACGGCGTGCCGTCCGCGCGGCGCGTACGGTGGGTGTTGTAGTAGATGACCGCCGTGTTCCCATTCATCGAGAAGTCTACGAATGTCATTTCCAGCTTCTCCTGCGATGTGTGGGTCGCCGCTGCGCTGGCCTTCAGTGTCGTCGTGCCCAGCGGCTTCGCGGAGACCGGCGGCCATGCGAGGTAGCCCTTCGCCAGATTGTCGGCATAGCTGCTGAGGTCGCCCTTTGCGCGACCGGCATAGATCGAGCGTTCCAATGCCCAGATCTCATCCTTGGCCTTAGCGATCTCGGCGACGCTCTGGGCGTGCAGGGCGCAGGGAGCAAAAGCGGCCGCAAAAGTGAGTGCGATCATCATACGCTTCATGGACGGTGGACCTCGTTCTGATGGGAATGGGCCAGTCGGCCTTGCCATGAACATGGTGCACGGCCCGCCCCGGAGAAACGCCGTATTGGCGGCCTTTTCACCAGCCGAAAGAGCGGCGAGACTGCAGAGGTGGACTTTCGCCTGACGAAAACCGGACACGGTCGCAAGCGACGGGTTTGGAGCGGGGGGATAGTATCGGCCGATCCTGTTTCACCAATGACGGAGCCGGGGCGATGAATACGCCGACGAACACCGCGTCGAACCTGAATTCCAGCACCATCACACAGCGCAGCCGTGCGGGTCTCGACGCTCTGGCGGCTATGCTGAAGTATTCCTCCACCAGCCTGCGCTCGGTCGCCCGGGAGGACTTTCTCGCAACCGAGCAGGGCGCGCAGCTGGCCCGCGAGCACGAAGATGGAGCCACCGGGGCCGAAGAGGTCGCCGCCCGCGTCGACAGCGCGATCAAGGTGGCGTCAGCCCTCCCGGTGCATCGCATGGAGCGCTTCGTCCAGCGCTACGTCGCCGAGGAGATGATGAGTCGCAACGTCGTCTCGGTCGAGGAGATGCGCGATTTTCACGTGATGCAGGATGCCGCTCCGGTCCAGGGCGCGGGCGGTACGCTCGAACTCGACGGGGATGCGCCGCTGCCCGCTTACTACGAAGGCGTTCACTACCACCTCTCGCCGCATGGGGCGGAGGACTACGATCTCGGTGCTAAGGGCGGCGGGATCGGCCGGGTGTTCCGCTACGGCGGTTTCGCGGCGGTGCCTCCGAGTTCCAACATCGGCTCGCAGCGCATCGATGTGGTGCGCCAGTTCCGGCAGTCCGACCTGAGGCGTATCCTCGAGATTGGCTGCGGCGGGGTCTTCACGCTCATGGCGATCCACCGCGTCTTTCCGGAGGCCGAATTGATCGGCTGCGATCTCAATGGCCAGACTTTGGCGGAGGGGTTCAGGATCGCCGAGCGCATGGGGATGAAAGTGACGCTGCGGCAGCGCGACGCGCGCGATACGGGCGAGGCGGCCGGCAGCATCGACGGCGTCTTCAGCTATGCGCTGCATCACGAGGCACCCGTGGAGGTCAACCGCGAGATGTTCCGCGAGGTGTTCCGCGTGCTGCGCTCCGGCGGCGAGATCGTGATCTCCGATCCCCCGCCGTTCCGCGGGGTCGATATCTTCGACGCGGTTTTGCTGGAGTGGGACAACGACCACCGCGAAGAGCCCTATTTCCGCGAAACCTGCCTTGCCAACTGGGAGGACGAACTGCGCGCGATCGGCTTCGTGGATGTCGAAGGTTACGCACTGGGGGATCACGGCTATCCGTGGGTGACGCGGGCCGTGAAACCCTGAGGCTTATCGCGTACGAAAAAGGGGCGGGCCGGAGAACGGTCCGCCCCTTTTGATTCAGGCAGGGCGGGAGTATCCTGCGCGGGCGAGCATCTGGTCAACGTGGCGCTCGCGCGCACCCAGCGGCGCGCCCAGGACGGAGCCGACCATCTGGTCGCGCAGCGTCTCGACACGATCGGCCTGTTCCGCCGGCCAGTCGAAGGCGTCGATCGTCGCGCTGTCGAGGATGCCTTGCCGGGACAACAGTTCCTCCATCACCAGCATGCGGTCGCGCATGATCCACATCTCGGACAGCAGGGTCGTGACCATGCGGCCGAGATCATCGACGTTGGTTTCATCAAGATAGACGTTCGCCATCGGGCGGATTCCTCCGTTTCGAAAAGATGGGTTCAGCGCGCGGCGCGCTGGAGAAGGCGGCGTTCGATGATCGCATGGCGGCGCCGGTCGATCGGGAAGTTCCAGATGATCAGCCCGCCGCCGATCTTGAGGATCGCGGGCAACACCGCGACGGTGAAGAGGATGCCGAAAGCGGCGGTCCCCGTGTTCACCGCACCGGCCGAGGCGTCGTAGCCGAATGCGCTCAACAGCAGGAAAGCCATCCCTGCGCCGATGGCCGTCGCGATCTTGCTGGTCAGCATGTAGAACGCATAGTAGCTGCCGGTGCGTTGTTCGCGCGTGCGCAGGCGGCCATAGTCCACCACGTCGGCCAGGATCGCGGGCGACAGGACCATGACCGCGCTCGCCCCCATGCCGATGAAGAACACGATCACCATGCTGACCGAAACGATGAACTCCTGCGTCAGCGTGTCGGGATCGAGGAACCAGTAGCCTTGCGTCGCAAGGCTGACGATCACGACGGACACCACGTAGGCGCGGTGCTTGCCGATGCGGCGGGCCATCCATGACCATAGCGGCGTCGTGCCCGCCATTGTGATCGCGAAGACCGTCATGAGGTAGGGGTACCAGGAGCCCAGTCGCAGGTAGCCGTCGTAGAACGTGAACATGATCTGCAGCGTACCGAGCCCCATTCCGCCGAGACAGAACGCCGCAAGGTACAGCCAGAGCGGCCGGTTGCCGCGCACGCTGCGCACGAAGGTCCAGAACGGAGGGCGCTCAAGCGGCGGCGCGGTGCCCTGCGGCGCGCGGGCGAGGCTGATCGCGGTGGTCAGCGGAATGACGATCACCGCGACGACGAAGAAATATCCCAGTACCGGGATCGAATAGGCGGACGTCGCCACCAGCCCGGCCCATGCCAGGATGATCGGCAGGGCATCGTTGCACAAGTTGCCGATCTGGCTGATCAGCCCCCGCATGCCGGTGATCCGGGAGCGGGTATCGTAGTTGCTGGAAAGCTCGGCGCCCCATGACGTGTAGTTGATGTCGCCGAGGGTATAGGCGAAATCGTAGAGTATCTTCCACCCGACCAGATAGGCGAGGCTTGCCATCGGCGGTGGGCGCAGCAGGAAGAACGCCGCGACGAGGACCAGCGCGGCGCCGATCGCTATGGCGGGCTTGCGGGCGCCCCAGCGGGTGCGGGTCCGGTCGGAGACGTATCCGATCACCTGGTCGGTAAAGGCATTGACGATGCGCAGGACCACCAGCGCCGATCCCAGCGCGGCAAGGCTGATGCCGAACTCCTTGGCGTAGATCTGCGGAACATAGAGCGTCATCGGATTGAGAAGCAGGCCGGGGCCGAAAGCGGCCAGCCCGTAGGCGACGAGGTCGGCGCGGCTGAGCTGGACCGGCCCTGTGTCGTCGCGCCGGTGCACCGGGGCATCGGCAACTGCGGGCGGGGGCGTCGCTTCCAGTACGAGTTCGGCCGCGTCGCTCATTCGCTTCTCCATCGGTCAGGCGCGGATCAGGCGCTCGATCGCAGCTCAAGTCGAATGGCGTTTGGCAGGCTTTTCACCTGCCGAAATTGCTGCGGAGATTTACCGCAGGGTGCTCTGCGGGGCGACGACCGGAAACAGGCATGCCGCAACGAGAGTACCGGCGAACATCGCCGCGCCCCACAGGAGCGGGGCTGGCGGTCCCAGCAGATCGTAGAGCGGTCCGGCCATCAACGGTCCGAACACGCGCCCCAGCGAATTGGCCGCCTGCATGAGGCCGAGGCCCATGCCTTGCGCACTAGGGGGTGTGGCAAGTGAAGTCAGGCCGGAGAGCGCGGGATTGAGCAGCCCGAAGCCGAGCGAGGTGAAGGTCAGCCCGATTCCCGCGACCAACACGTCATGCGCACAGCCGAGCACCAGCATTCCGATGCCGATGGTGGCCAGTGCCGCCTGCATCGTCCCGCGATCCCCGAGCCGCCGCGATGTCGGTCCGGTGAGCGTCAGCTGGGTTATGGTGGTGACCACGCCCATCCCTCCGAACATGAGCCCGATGCGCAAGGGATCGAGCCCCAGCACGTCATCGGCGAAAAGCCCGAGGATCGCCTCCAGCTTCGAGAACGCCGCCGAGGCAAGGAAGGAAATGAACGTCAGCGTGGCGAAGGCGGGCAGGCGCAGCAGCGCGACACTGCCGATTGCAGGCGCCGCGCTCACCGGGTCGTGCATCGTTGCGGTCTCGGGCAGGAGGAACCACGTCACTGCGGCCGCCAGCAGGCCCATCGCGGCGCCGACCAGCGATACGAGCGTGAAGGCATGGTCCTGCCCGGTAATGCTGGACGCGAACCCGCCGATGGCGGGGCCGAAGATGAAACCCAGAGAGAAACCCGAACTGACGATGCCCATGTCCCGCGTGCGCGTCTCGCGCGTCGAAATGTCGGAGGCGACGGCGAACGTGATCGAAAAGCAGCCGTTGGTCAGCCCGCTGATGAAGCGCACGACCAGCAGCGACGCAGGCGTCGTCGCGTAGATATGCAGGACGTAGACCAGCGCTCCGATGGCCAGCCCCGCGAACATCACGTTCCGGCGCCCGTAGCGGTCGGAGAGGCGGCCCCAGATCGGGCTGGACAGGAAGCCGCCAAAGGAGAATGCGGCGACCGTACCGGCGATCTCGATCCCGCTCGCGCCGATCTGCCGTCCGTAGACGGCGAAGACCGGGAACATCAAGCCAAACCCTGCCAGCGAGACGAAGTTGACCAGCGTGATCGTGAAGAGGGCTCGGCCGCGCGAGGCGGCGGTCAGGGGGCTGTCGGTCATGGAGTCCGGGTCTCAGTCGGCGCCGATGCCGCCTACGGCATTCACCACTTGCGCGACGAGGCGCTGGCCCATTGCGTTGAGCCTCGCCTGGAACTCCGCATCGGGCTGGAAGGCGTCGATTTCGGCGCGAATGTCGATGCCGCGACGAGCGAGCACTTCCTCGGTCACGGCCATGCGGTCGGCCAGCACCCAGACCTCGCGCGTCAGGGCGATCAGCCCGGCGGCGAGATGCCCGCTGTCCGCCTCGGTCAGCGTGTGGCGTTCGGGGTGGTTATAGCTCTTGGGGTCGGCGTCGATCATAGCGGCCTGCGGCCCTGGACAACGTGAGGATAGGCGCGCGGACCGAGGCCCACGGCGTTGACATCGACGAAGCCCGCCTGACGGGCGACTTCGGCAAGGTCGAGGCTGGCGGCTTCGCGCCAGTGAGGTTCACCGCCGTAACGGGCGCCGCTGTCAGCTCGCCAGACGCCGAGCTTGTCCATGTCGGCGTAGCGGGTAACGTCGCTCATGATCATGTCGCCGCCCGGCTCCAGCACCCGGAAGGCTTCGGCGAACACGGCGCGGATCGCTTCGGCTGGGAGTTCGTGAAGCAGGATGTAGGACGCGACGAGGTCGAACGAAGCCTCGGCAAAGCCGGTGCGCTCGGCCGGACGCTGATAGAGGCGCCATCCCCAGCCATGCGCATTGGCGACCCGCTGCGCGTGCTCTAGTGCGCGCAGGGACAGGTCCACTCCGGTGATTTGCGCCGAAGGGTAGGTTTCCTGCAGTGCGGCGGTGAAGTGGCCTGTCGATGCGCCCATGTCGAGGATGCGCGCATAGTCGTCACGCGGAGGCATCCCGGCGATCGCGCGGCGCTGGAGGAAAATGCCGCCGGGGAACATCGCCTCGACCAGTCGGCGATGGACGATTTCGCCGTGGATGTATCCCTGCAGGGGGTGATCGTCCCACCCGCCAGCAGTGCGGTGGAAGTTTACGCCTTGCCAATAGAACGGCGCGGCCTCGTCCGGAGCAGCAGGTTCGAGCGTGGCCGGGCCATTTGTCTGGAAGTGGGTAATCACGGGTTGGAGGTCGGGCAGGATTTCCTCGAAAGCCTCGCGTGCGATCAGCCCGTGCATCGTGGAATGCCATTCGCCCACCGCCTGAGATACGCGCCAGGGGCGGCTCGCGGCCATGGCGTCTTCCATCCACCGGCCGCGCTCGTCGAGGTCGTCAGGGAGCGAGGAGGGGTCTGGAACGGCGGCGGCAATTTCGCGATCGCCTTGCGCGCGCACGGCCTGCGATCCGCGCCCGAAATGCACGAGGAAATCGACCGAGGCACGGCCCCGCTGTTTCAGAACGGGGGTGAGCGAAGTGTTCATGCCTTCTGGCTGTCGTGTCATCTGGCCTCCAGGCCGCAGGATTGACGCCAAGCCGGTAAAATGGCGCGCGTTATGATCGTGTCTGTTCAGCAGATGAATAGTGATGGGAGCAGGCATTCGCCGGAGCCCTCCGTCGCGGCAGTGTGCAGCCTTCGCCTTGGGGAAATCCGCGATGAGACTTGCGTTGCCTGCCACTCTGCTGTCCAGCATGGCGGCTTTATGCCTGACGGGGTGCGCCTTGACTTCTCGCCCGTCTCCCAAGACGGCTGCGGAGATGTCCCCTCGGGACGCGGAGGCGCTCTACATGCGGCGTTATCAGCAGTACGTGACCGGAGAAACGGGGATAGCGGCCTACGATACGCTGGGGCCGCTGGACGGTGTCCGCAAATGGCGCCCGCTACCAGCGGGGCACTCCATTGCACCTGCCGCACTGGCGAAGGCGAGGGATTATGCTGCATCGGGCAACAGTTCGGCGTTCATGGTCTGGCACAAGGGCGCTCTGGTCGAGCAGGACTATTTCGGCGATACGCATGAAGATACGCCGATCATCTCCAAGTCGCTGTCCAAGCCTCTGGCGGTCATCGCCGTTGGGCGGGCCATCGTGGCCGGCAAGATCGCGTCGCTCGACCAGCCGATGGCGGACTTCATTACCGAATGGCAGGGGACACCGCGCGCGGCGATCACCATCCGGCAAGTGCTCGGGATGCGATCGGGCCTGCTTCCGCAAGGTGCCGCGCCCAATCCCGGCGACATCCTCAACCGTGCCTACCTTCACCCCTATCACGATCGCATCATCATCGACGAGTACCCGCTCGTCGATGTGCCGGAGAACCGCTACGAATACTCCAACGCCAACGGCGAACTCGTCGCTCCCCTGATCGAGCGGGCTACCGGCATTCCGTTCGAGCAATGGATCGCGCGCGAAGTGCTGGCACCGATCGGCGCGCGGGGCGGACGGATCTGGATGAACCGCCCGGACGGCACGCCGCATTCTGGCTGCTGCGCCTTGCTGCCTGCCGAGAGCTATCTGCGGCTGGGTATCCTGCTCGTCCGCGACGGGGTTTGGGAAGGCAGGCGGCTTTTGCCGGAGGGTTTCGTCAAGGCCATGGTCACGCCGACGGAGCAGAACCCGCACGCGGGGCTCGGCGGCTATATCGGCAGTCCTTATGTCGAATGGCGAGGGCCGGCCAACCCGCAAGTCCCTTTCGGTCGGTCCTATCACTCCGCGCCTTATGCGGCTGCGGACCTGTTCCTGTTCGACGGCAATGGCAATCAGGTGGTCTACATTGTACCATCGCACCAGCTGGTGATCCTGCGCACTGGCGAACGTCCGCCCGCAAAGCCGGTCTGGGACAATGCGATGCTGCCCAATATCGTGCTTGAGGCGATCGATGGAGGTGGTCAGGAAGGCTCCACCGGGAAATAACGCGCAAGCACGTCGCGCGGCTTGCCCTTGCGGCGGTCACGGATCTTGCGCGGCGTCAGCCACGTGAAGATCCGGCCGTTGCGGGTGTTCGTATCGACAATGCGGGCGGCCCACCGGCCGATCGTCTCCGGGTGGTCGGCAATGAGATTTACCCAGTCACGACGGGCGCGCGCGCCCTCGGCATCCAGCTTTGCGTGTTCGCGCAGGAAGCCCTCCGTGATGACGAGGCCGGGGCTGATTGCGCCGACGACGATGGGGTGGGCGAGGCTTGGGCTATGCTTCATCTCCTCGGCCAGAGAGCGGGTAAGGTAGGTAACGGCGGCCTTGGTGGTGGCATAGCCGTTCATGAAGGGCATCAGCGTGCCGTCCGCCCCTGCCCCCAGCATGTTGTAGAGCGCCCCCTGCCTGCCGGCTGCGCGCCATCCGCGGATCGCCGTCTGGCAGCCATGCACCAGTCCCATGACGTTGATGTCGAGCATTCGGCTCACTTCGGTTTCGGGCATGTCGACCAGCCCGCCGCCGAGCGCCAGCCCGGCATTGTTGATCCAGATATCGATACCGCCGAACCGTTCGCAGGCATCGTCCCATGCCGCGCGTACCGCATCGGCACTCGTGACATCGCAGGCGCCGCCTTCGGCGCGGGCGCGATCCTGGTGCAGGTGCCGGGCCGTGTGGCGGGCATCCTCGCCATCGGAAGAGGATACGTAGACGTTGATACCCCGGTCGAGCAGCGCTTGCGCCAGCGCCTTCCCGATCCCTCTCGAACTGCCGGTGACGAACGCGGTCCGAAGGGCAGTGGTATCGTGAGCGGGCATGGTCTTTACGTCCCCATCGCGGCAGGCCTTTGCTTCGAGGCTAGCGCCCGGCCGCGCATGCTTGACCCGCTTCGTTCGTGAATGTTCGCGCAGTGAATTTTCCGGGCAGGCGGCGATGTTCGTCTGTTGAAAAGGCGCGAAGAGGGGGCAGGACAGGGAGCGCCTTGCTTCTCCATTCGTGATCGGGCCGCTTGCACATCCTCATGGGCAAGCCCTTCTCGCGGACAGGTTTCGATCATGAGCGACGCAATGCACTTTCCCATCGTCATCGTCGGCGCCGGCGGCACCGGCCTGACCGCCGCGCTCGCTGCGCACGACGCCGGGAGCGAGGTCCTCGTGCTGGAGCGCGACGCCTCGCCTTCGGGCTCCACCGCGATGTCGACGGGCCTGATCCCGGCCAGCGGCACGCCCGAGCAGGAAACCGCAGGGATCGTCGATACGCCCGAAATCTTCGCCGCCGACATGGTGGCCAAGACCAAGGGACGCGTGGATGGCGAACTCGCGCTGCACGTCGCAAGGGAATCGGTCGAGACGATCGCGTGGCTGCGCGATTGTCATGGAGTGCCGCTCGATCTCGTCGACGGGTTTCTCTACCCCGGGCATAGCGTGCGCCGCATGTACGGCACGCCGAACCGGACGGGGGGCGAGTTGATGGCGGCGCTCGAAGCGGCTTGTGGGGAGGCGCAGATACCCATCCTCACCGAAGCGACCGTGGAAGAATTGCTGCATGACGGCGACCGCGTCACCGCGGTGCGCTACACACGCCCCGACGGCAGCGCGGAAATCGTCACCTGCGATGCACTTATCCTCGCCTGTTCGGGCTTCGCGGGCAATGCGGAGATGGTCGCGCGGTTCATCCCCGACATGGCGGAGGCGACGTTCCACGGCCATCCCGGCAACAAGGGCGATGCCATCCGCTGGGGGCTGGAGATGGGCGCCGCGGTAGCCGACATGACCGCGTACCAAGGCCATGGCGGACTGGCAGTGGGCCATGCTGTGCCGATCCTGTGGCCGCTGATCATGGAAGGTGGCTTTCAGGTCAACGTCGAGGGGCGCCGCTTCTCCGACGAGATCCGCCGGCTATTCCGAACAGGCGGCCAAACTCAATGCGCAGCCGGGGCGTGTCGGCTGGTCGATCTTCGACGAGCGGCTGCATGTATTGATGAGTGATTTCGACGATTACCGGGACGCTTTGCGCGCCGGTGCGGTGGTGAGCGCACCCACCCTGCCTGCGCTGGCCGAGGCGATCAGGGTGCCCGTCGCAGCACTGGAGGGCACTTGTGCCGAGGTCGCGGCGATCGCGCGGGGCGAGCGGGAGGACGCCTTCGGGCGATCGTTCGCCGCTTCGCAGGTTCTGGCGGGTCCATACTATGCTGCCAAAGTGACGGGCGCGCTGTTTCACACCCAGGGTGGGCTGGTGATCGACAGCCGGACGCGCGTGCTGCACGAGGACGGGACGGCGTTTCCCAACCTCTTCGCAGGCGGAGGCGCGGCGCGGGGCCTGTCCGGCGACGCGTCCTATGGCTACCTTGCCGGTAACGGTCTGCTTGCGGCCACGACGCTTGGCAAGATGGCGGGCCGTGCTGCCGCAGCCTTATCCGTTCAGACGCTTTCTTTCACGGCAGCCCCTGACTCCAACCTGTAATAATATCGCTTCCCACTTCGCGTCGAAGCGCCTAAGGCGCGCTCCATCCCCGGGGGCCGCTCATGCGCGGCTGAGAGGTGGTCAGCAGACCACGACCCGCTGAACCTGATCCGGTTGACACCGGCGTAGGGAGGGTTGGCGGCAAGTCCGTTATCCCTCCGAGTGGAGTGGACGCGAGACTATGACGGGCAATTTTTCGTATCTCTGTGGCGCGGCGCTGGCATTCCCGGCCCTGTTCGCGGCGGCTCCGGCGCTGGCTGACGAGGCCGATGCCTCGCCGATCCAGGTCATCGGTCATGCCGACCCCGAGGGCCTGCTGCCCGACCAGACCGAACCCAAGGCGGTCAGCGCGATCTCGTCCGAGTTCATCGTCAAGCAGGCACCGACATTCAACGCCTTCCAGTTGGTGAACCTGCTACCCGGCGCCAATGTATCGATGAGCGACCCTTACGGGCTCTCGGCCAGTTCCAGCCTGACACTGCGCGGGCTGGGGCAGGACCAGATCGGCGTGCTGATGGAAGGGGCGCCGCAGAACGACATCGGCTATTACAACGCCTATCCTTCGCAGTTCGCCGATGCCGAGAACGTGCGTCAGGTCAGGCTCGTGCAGGGCGGGGCGGACATCGATGCGCCGGTCGTCGCGGCGGCAGGCGGCCTGTTGTCGCTGACGCTGGATGACCCGAAGGAGCGCATGGGCGGACTGGTCAACCTGTCGATCGGCTCGTTCGACGAGCGGCGCGCTTTCGTGCGCTTCGATACCGGCGAGATCGGCAATACCGGGCTCAAGGCCTTCGTGTCGTACTCCAACAACCGCGCCGACAACTGGCGGGGGCCAGGCTTCGACAAGCGCCAGCACATCGACGCCAAGCTGCTCGCCGAATGGGGCGAGGGCAACCGCGCCAGTCTGGCCCTGTCGTTCAACGAGGCCGAGACTTCGGGCTATCCGGCGCCGACGCTGGCCGATTGGCGCGCTTACGGTCGCGGTTTCAATTACAGCACGAAGTATACCGAAGGCGATACCGGGTACTGGCGCCTTTACCGCGCGCCGTTCCGTAACCTCTACGCCTCCGCGCCGGTGCATCTGAACTTCGGCAGCGGTCTGACGCTCGACAGCACCACGTATCTCCAGTTCGGCTACGGCAACGCGCCTTACGGGACGCAGTTGACCACGACCGGCAATTACCTCGGCACCGAGGAACTGACGCAGCCGGTGGAACTGCCGGGAGCGGTGGACGGCCTACGCACGGTGATGGGGAACTGGACCGGCAAGCAGATGCGCACTGGCAACGTCAGCAAGCTGACGCTGGAGGCCGGCGCGCACACGATCACGGCGGGGCTCTGGTTCGACTACGGCACCGACCGGGTACAGCAGACCTACACCTCGATCGGCGCGGAGGGGCAGCCCTTCGACAAGTGGGGCTATCCGAGCAAGGCGATCCGCACTGCGGACGGCCGCCTGCTCGCTTACGAGAACGCGCGTACGGTCACGGTGACCAAGGGCTTCTTCGTCGCCGACAGCGTGACCGTCACGCCGCGCCTGACCGTCGATGTGGGCTTCAAGGGCGTGGATTTGCTGCGCAATGGCCGCAACCATCTGCCGGGGCCGCAGGACAAGGTGCATACCGACAGCTTCGCGGCGCTCCCGCGCGCGTCGGTGCACTACAAGCTGGACGAGCGGCAGCAGCTGTTCGCCAACGTGACCACGAACTTCCGCACGCCTAACGAGTTCGCGCTCTACAACAGCTACTACGGCGGCGAGGTGGTGCAGCAGGGGACTTCGAACCTCAAGAACGAGTACTCGGTTTCCGAGGAACTGGGCTATCGCTATATCGGGCCGAGCCTGTCGTTCTCGCTGACCGCGTTCCATTATCACTTCCGCAACCGGCAGGTGGCGACGGTGATCAATAGCGGCGGGGCGCTGGTCAATTCTACGGTCAATGGCGGCAGTCAGACCAGCTACGGCCTCGATGCCGAGATCGACTATCGCCCGGCCAAGGGCGTCAGCATCTACGCCTCGGGCGAATATCTGCACACGCGGCAGGACGACGACCTGGCCATCGGCGGCGACTATCTGCCGACGAAGGGCAAGCGCGCGGTTTCGAGCCCCGAGTTCCAGTTTGCCGTGGGCAGCACCTATGACGACGGGCGCCTGTTCGGCAGCACCGCGCTCAAGTACGTTGGGCGGCAATATTCGTCGTTCATGAACGACGAGAGCATCAAGGGCTATGCGACGCTCGACCTAGCGATCGGTGTGCATCTGGCCGGGCTGATCGATGCGCAGCGCATGGACTTGCGGGTCAACGCGATAAACGTGACCAATCCGCGCGTGCTTTCGGGCGTGTACTCGGTCAGCAGCAACACGCAGGACACGGTGGGTCGGGGCGGCACGGTGATCTCCGGCTCTGCACCCGCCTATTACATCGGCGGCGGCCGGGCGGTGGTGGCGACGCTGTCGCGCGCGTTCTGACATGAGCGGCGCGGTGTCTCGGGCGGACCATCTCGTGCACGGGATGGGTACGGAGCTTGAGGCGGCCGTCTGGCCCGCGATAACGGAGGCCGAGGCGGAAGGCGTTCTCGCGCACTTCCCGAAAGTCGGGCGACTGGAAGCGCTGCGCTGGCATTCCCCTCGTCCGTTCTCGGCCGCGACGCTGGTGGAAGCGGGCGGGGAAACGCTGTTCCTCAAGCGCCACCACCGCGCGGTGCGCTCCCCGCCGCGCTGGGCGAGGAGCACGCCTTCATGGCACATCTGCGGGCGAAAGGGCTGAGCGTGCCCGAGGTCATGGTGACGTCGGACGGCGGCGGAGCGGTGGCGCAGGGGGAATGGACGTACGAACTCCATCGCCGGGTGCCGGGCATCGATCTCTACCGCGAGCGGCAGTCGTGGACGCCCTTCCTCTCGCATGATCATGCTTTCGAGGCTGGCGTCGCGCTGGCCCGGCTGCATGCGGCTTCGCGTGATTTCGCAGCCGAGGCGCGAGAGGATCGTCCGCTGGTCGCCAGCTTCACCATCGTGCCTTCGTCCGACCCGCTCGCGGCGGCCGAGGCTTATGTGGCAGCACGGCCGGCTCTCGACGCCTACCTCGATGGCAAGTCATGGCGCCGTGAACTGGCTCGACTGTTCGATGCGCTGGGCGAGGGAATTGTGGACCGGATCAAGGGTCGGCCTACCCTATGGACGCACAACGACTGGCACCCTTCCAACCTCTTATGGTCCGTTAGGGGCACTGTGAGTGCCGTTATCGATTTCGGTCTCGCGACCCGGACTTGCGCTATCCACGACCTCGCCACGGCGATCGAGCGAACGGCCATTCCCTGGCTGGAAATCGGCGGAAATGCGGGCGATCCGCAGGCGGCTCGGGCAGTGATCGCGGGCTACCGGACGGTCCTCCCGCTGACCGGCGCGGATGTTCGGACGATCGCCTGTCTCGCTGCCGCTGGTGCATGTCGAATTCGCTTTGTCGGAAGTTGATTATTTCGCAGGAATCCTCGCTGATCGCGGTCAGGCCGACCTCGCGTGGCAGGGCTATCTCATCGGGCACGCCGAGTGGTTCCTGTCCCCGCCGGGACGCGATTTCCTGAGCCGGTTGGAGGCCGCAGCCTGATGTCGATACTGGAGATTGTCGCCGTCGTCGTCAGCTTCCTCGGCATCTGGTTCACTGCCCGCCGCTGGATGCTGTGCTGGCCGGTCAACCTGTTGGCCTGCGCCTTGTATTTCAAGGTTTTCCTCGACGTGCGCCTCTATTCCGACATGGTGCTGCAGGCGCTGTTCGGCGTCGCGATCCTCTACGGCTGGGCGTCCTGGGGGCGCGGGAAGGCCGATAGCGGCGACATCGTCGTCAAGCCGCTATCGCTGCTCGGCGCTGCGGTGGGCCTCGGCGCCGGGGCGATCGGTGCGGCCGCGATAGGCTGGCTCGCCAGCCGTTACACCGACGCCGCCTTGCCGTGGATGGACGCGGGGCTGAGCAGCTTCAGCCTCGTCGCCCAGTACTGGACGGCGCGGCGGCAGTCGGCCAACTGGCTGCTGTGGATCGCGGTGGACGTGCTCTACGTCGGCATGTTCGCGTTCAAGGACTTGTGGCTGACGGCGGGGCTCTACGCCGCGATGGTCGCTCTTGCCGTGCTCGGCTACCGGCGCTGGCGGGCAGCGGCGGCACGGCAAGGGCAGACCGCCGCCTTATAGGCGCGCCGTCACCGCCTTGGTCTCGAGATAGCCGTCGAGGCCCTCCTGACCGAACTCGCGGCCCCAGCCGGACTGGCCGTAGCCGCCGAACGGAATATTCGTACCCACCGCGCCGTGGCAGTTGATCGAGACATGCCCCGAACGCACCCGCTTCACCAGCCGGTGCGCCGCCGCCATGTCCCGCGTCCAGACGCTGCCCGACAGGCCGTAAGGCGTGTCGTTGGCAAGCCGCGCCAGTTCGTCGAGGTCGGTCGTCGCGACCTTCTGCACTGCCATGACGGGGCCGAAAATCTCCTCGCGCATGACCGCCATGTCGGGCGTGCAGTCGGTGAAGATCGTGGGCTGGACGAAGTCGCCCGGCCGCGCCAGCTTTTCGCCGCCGGTGACGAGCCGGGCTCCGGCTGCTTTGGCGGCCTCGATATGCGCCATGACCTTGGCGCAGTGCGCCTCGGAAATCAGCGGCCCCTGCATCGTCGCGGGATCGAGCCCGTGGCCCAGCGTCATGCCCGAGGCGAACTGCACCAGCCCCTCGATCAGCGCGTCATGGATGTCCTCATGCGCGAAGATGCGGGTTCCGGCCATGCAGTTCTGGCCCTGCAGGAAGAACGTCGCCATCGCGACGCCAGGCACGGCGAGGGCGAGGTCGGCGTCGGGCATGACGATGACCGGGCTCTTGCCGCCGAGTTCGAGGCTGACCTTCTTGAGGTTCCCCATCGCCGCCATGACGATGCGCCGCCCGGTCGCGGTCGATCCGGTGAACGAGACCTTGTCCACGTCCGGGTGCTCCGCCAGCGCTTGTCCGGCAGTCGCGCCGAAGCCGTTGACGATGTTCACCACGCCCGCCGGGAAGCCCGCCTCGCCGATCATGTCGGCCAGTGCCAGCAAGGAAAGCGGGGTTTCCTCCGATGGCTTGACGACGACCGTGCAGCCCGCCGCCAGCGCCGGGGCGAGCTTGAGGATCGCGGTTGACAGCGGCACGTTCCACGGCACGATCTGGCCGACGACGCCGACCGGTTCGCGCAAGGTGTAAGTCAGCGCTTCGGCCTCGGCGGAGACATGGCGCGGCGGGGTGGTGGTGGTGCCCTCGATACGCAGGATCGCGCCTGCATAGTAGTCCACCATCTCGACGCAGTTGGCGGTGGTGAGCCCGGCGATGAAGCGCGGCATGCCGTTGTCGATCACGTCGAGTTCGGTCAGCAGCGTCGCGTTCGCCTCCATGATCCGCGCGAGGCGCTGCAGGATCGCGGTGCGCTCGGCGGCGGCCATGCGGCCCCACGGACCTTCGAAAGCACGACGCGCGGCGTCGACGGCGCTGCCGATCTGCGTCTTGCCGCCGACATGGAAGCGGGCGAGCACAAGGCCGGTCGCCGGATCGCGGGTTTCGTGGAAGGCCTCGCCCTCGACCCGCTCACCATTGATGAGAAGGCGCATGTCGTTATCGAGGAAAGCGAGGGTTTCAGGAGAGAGTGTGTGTCCGTCAAAGGGCTGGGTCATCGTCATACTTCCACCGTGCGGCAATCGTACTGGAACAGGCCGAGCGATTCCTCGTCCTTCATCTCGCCAAGACCGAAGAGGGCGGCATCCTGCCCCTGCATGCGGTCGGCATTGGCGTTGGATTCCGCCTGGATGAAACTCGCGCGTTCATGGCGTGCGGCCTGATAGCGGGCAAGCCCCCACCGATCGTGTTCGAGGCCCGGAGTGCGCGGGCGAGCACCACGCCATCCTCGATCCCGCAGGCGGCGCCGTGGCCGAGGAATGGGGTCATGGCGTGCGCGGCGTCGCCGATCAGCGTCACGTTGTCGTCGATGATCCAGTTGGGCAGGGCGCTGCGGGCATTGATCGCCCACTTGAACAGGGGCTGGGCGCAAGCCGCATCGACCAGCTTCTGTGTATCGTCGCACCAGCCAGCGTAGATGCCGTGCAGTTCGGCGGGGTCGGCGGGGAGCATCCAGCCTTCCTCGTTCCACCCGGCCTGCCTGGCGAAGAACACGAGGTTCATCACTTTCGATCCGCGCACGTTGTAGCGGTTGAGCATTGCGCCGGGGCCGATGAAGATGCCGGGGAAGTCCGAAAGTTCCTGCAATTCCGGCGTCACCGGCACCAGCGCGCGCCATGCGACGTGGCCTGTGAAGTGCGCGGCCGTCGTTTCGAAGCGCTGGCGGATGACGGACTTCACGCCGTCCGCGCCGACCAGCAGGTCGCCGCCGATGCGCTCTCCGCCCGCAAGGATCGCCTCGGGGCCTTCGCTGCCGACCACGGCTGCGCCGCAGCGGACCTCGACGCCTGCATCGAGGGCTGCGGCAGTCAGGACTTCATGCAGGTCGGCGCGGTGGATGGTGACGTAAGGCGCGCCGTACTTGGCGCGCTGTGTGGAACGGTCCATCTGCACCAGCGTGCGGCCGTCCTGCCAGTGCTGGATGCGCTGGCGGGTAGGCTCGACGCCGACCGCTGCCGCCTTCTCGCAGACGCCGAGGAAATCGAGGCCCTTCATGGCGTTGGGCGACAGGGTCACACCCGCGCCGATCTCTCCGAGTTGCGGCGCGGATTCGAGCAGCGTGACGCGGAAGTCCTGCTGTGCCAGCGCGGCAGCTGCGGTCATTCCGGCGATGCCGCCGCCGACGATTACGATGTGCTTGCTCATGGCATTCTACTCCAATCAGGCCGCATCGTTCAGCGAGACGATGACCTTGCCGAACGCGCCCGATGCGGTGCGGGTGTAGGCGGCTTCCGCTTCCTCGAAGGGGAACACCCGGTCGATGACGGGACGCAGGCTGTTGTCTTCCATGAAGGCCACCAGCGCTTCCTGATCGGCGCGCGAGCCGACCAGTACCGCACTGACGCGCAATGCCGCGAAGATCATCGGCATCGCGGGAATGTCGCCTCCGAAACCGTCGAGCGCGCCAATCAGGGCAAGGTGGCCATCGAGGCCGAGGCTGGCGATCGACTTGCCTATGGTGCCGCTGCCGCCCAGTTCGACCACCTGATTGACGCCCGCGCCGCCGGTGATGGCGCGCACCGCGTCGGCCCACTCGGGCGTGGTGACGTAGTTGACGCCGGAGTGGGCGCCCATCGCCTTGACCGTCTCGATCTTCTCGTCGCTGGAGGAGAGCACGATCGCCTTCGCGCCTGCTGCAACCGCGATCTGCAAAGCGAACAACGCCACGCCGCCGGTGCCGATGATCAGGACCCAGTCATCCTTCTCCAGCTTGCCGAGCGTCATCAAGGCGCGCCATGCGGTGACGCCGGCGCAGGGCAGGGCGGCTGCTTCCTCCCAACTCCAGCCCTCGGGAATGCGGGTGATGCCGGAGGCCGAAAGCACGACATAGTCCGCGAAGACGCCCGGCCCACCGCCACCGAGGGACGAGACCGCAGCGGGCAGGGTCAGGCGGCCATCCGCCCAGTTTTGACAGAACGTCGAGGCGACCCGGTCGCCCACCTGCCAGCGTTCGACGCCCGCGCCAAGCGCGACGATTTCGCCTGCTGCATCGGACAACGGCGTGAAGTTGTCGGCACCGTTCACCGGGTAGCTGAGGTCGCGGATGCTGACGTCGCGGCGGTTGATCGAAACCGCGTGGACCCGCACGACCACTTCGCCCTGCGCGGGCGAAGGAACCTGCGTGTCGGCGCGTACGAGGTCATACCCGGTGTCGCCCTGCTTCAGTGCGTAGCGCTTGTTTGCCATGGTCTTGTCCGTTGCGTGAGGAGGCTGGATGAAGTCGAGAACTGCGCGAGCGAACTGGCCCGCCTGGCGTTCCGGCGTGGCGAGGAAGGCCGGGCCGGTCGGATGGAAGGGCACGGCGGGGAAGTCTTCGCGGAACCGCGCCAGCATTCCCCCGAGGGTGAGTGGATCGTCGGCTGCCTGCACGATCTGCACCGGGCAGCGGACCTCGCGGAACACCGCGCCGAAATCCTGCGCGAAGATCGCGTCGAAGGCTTGGTCACGCGCCTCCATGGCGGTGAGCGCGCCGAGCGTCTCCGCATGAACGAGCGGGCCGTCGTAGTCGAGGAACAGGCTTTTCATCAGGTCCCAGCAATCGGAGACGTGCGAGCCGTCACGCGCGATCGGCGCGGCGTTGCCGATGTCGGCGCGCATCTTGGCGCGATCTTCCTCGGGCGCATAAAGAACGCCGGAAAGGGTTAGCGACTGCGCCCGCTCCGGCGCGAGCCGGGCCATTTCCGCGGCGAAATGCGTGCCGGTGTGATGCGCGGCGAGGTGGAATGTCCCGATGCCGAGAGCGTCGAGCGCCTCCAGCAGCCAGCGGCCATAGTCCTCGGTCGAGGGGCTCCCGTCGGGCCGGAAGGATTGCCCGAAGCCGGGGGTGTCGAGCGCCACGGCGGCATGGTGGCCGTCGAGATAATCCAGTATCGCGTCGAAGCTGGAAGACGACACCGGCGTGCGGTGCAGGAGGATCAGCGGGATACCCGGTCCGTCGACCGAACGGAAATGGATTTGCCCCGCACGCGTGTGTGCGTAGCCCTTGGTCTGACCGGCCATGCGAATTCCCTTGCCGCTTGCGGCCGCAGCACGGCCTCATCGCTTCCCGCGGCAAAGTCTACGGCCGGCGAAATGGCGCGACCAGCAACTCGGGAGAATTTACGACAACTGTTGGTTGTCGTCCTCATGCATTCCGAGATAGGCCTTCACGATGTCGCAATAGGCGGTGACGACCGGAGTAGGCCGGGCGTGGCGCCGGGTCGCCATGACAAGCTCCCATCCCGCGTCCTCCGGCTCGACTGGAAGCACGGCGAGCAGGCCATCGCGCATGTGGGGGCGGGCCTGCCGAAGAGGCGCGATCCACCAGAAGTCGCTGCGACGCAGCCACGCCATTGCGAAGTCGATCGAGGCTGCCTTCAGCATCGGTCGCGGTGCCGGCGACCCGGCGAAGATCCGTTCTAGATAGCTCTCGCCGCGCGGGTAATTGTGGATCGCCAGCATGGGATAGTGCGCAAGCATTGCCGTGGAGACGGTGTCCGCCTGTGCGAGAGGATGATCCTTGCGCACAACCACCACGTTGCGGTCGCGGGCGATGACGCTGGTGGTAACGAGATGCCGGGGGATCTGCTCGGGGCTGGAGCAGAGGATCAGGTCGAGATCACCCTGCAGCATCGTGTCGCGCAGCAGCGGGAAGTCGCCGCGATCCACGGAGAGGCGCGCTTCTGGATAGCGCTCGTGGAAAATCCGGAGCGTGTCGGGAATGGCCTCGCTCAGAAGGTTCGGCGTCGCGCCGATGCGCAGGTGGCCGTGCTTGCGGCCCATGGTATCGGCAAGGGCGTCGTCGAAGCGGCGCACGTCGGCAAGGATGTCGCGCGCGTAGGCCAGCAGTTGCCGCCCTTCCTCGGTCAGCAGCACCGCCTGTCGCCCGCGTTCGAACAGGCTGATGGACAGGCTGCGCTCCAGTTGAAGGATGCTCTTGCTGACGGCTTGCTGGGACAGGTTGACGCGCTCGGCGGCGAGCCGGAAGTTGCGCGCCTCGGCGACCGCGAGGAAGTGTCTCAGCTGGCGGATTTCCATCGAGGGCTGCGTACTTCATCGCGAGGGGGTCCGCCAGCCTGATCAGGCTGCGACAGCTTTTTCAGGAGCGCTCACGGCAGAGATGACGGTGGCGCATACGAGGTCGCCGATGACGTTGAGGGTCGTGCGGCACATGTCGAGGAAGCGATCGACGCCGATGATGAGGCCGATGCCCTCGGGCGGGACGCCGACGCTGCCGAGTATCAAGGCCACCACCGGCAGCGACCCCGCCGGGACGCCCGCCGTGCCGATCCCGGCGAGGATGCAGATCACCATCACGTAGAGCTGCTGGCCCAGGCTCAGCTCCACGCCGAAGAACTGCGCGAGGAACAGCACCGTCACGCCCTCGAACATGGCGGTGCCGTTCTGGTTGGCGGTAGCGCCGATCGTGAGCACGAAGCGGGCTACCTTGTTGGGCAGGTGGAGTTCCTCGTCGGCGACGCGCAGCGAGGTGGGCAGGGTGGCGTTGGAACTCGCGGTCGAGAACGCCAGCAGGCTGACTTCGCGGGTCGAGCGGAAGAAGGCGATCGGATTCCTGCGCGCAACGAAAGCCAGGAGCAGGGGATAGACGCCGAACATCTGCAGGCCCAGCGCCAGCAGCACGACCCCCGCGAAGGCCGCGAGCTTGCCCAGCAGGTCCCATCCGAACTGCGCCGAGAGATTGAACATGAAGCAGAAGATCGCGATCGGCGCGAGTTGGATGACGATGCCGATCAGTTTCATCGCAACCTCGAAGACGCCTTCGATGGCATCCTTGAGCGTCTCCGTGCGCGGGCTCTGCACCAGCAGCAGCCCGATGCCGAAGAACAGTGCGAAGAACATGACGGCGAGGATATCGTTCTCGCTCATCGCGGTGATCACGTTGGAGGGCACCAGCGCCAGCACGGCATCGACGCCGGTGGTCGATTTTGCCGAAGTCTGCAGGATGCTGCCGGCCGAATCCGCACCCTTGGCGAGCAGTTCCTGCGCTGCCTGCCGGTCCACGCCGTCCCCCGGCCTCAGGACATTGACGAGGGCGAGGCTGATGGCAACCGCGATCCCCGAGACGATCAGGGTATAGACCAGCGTGGCTAACCCGACGTTCCGCAAGGCGCGGATCTCGCCCATCTCCGCAATGCCGATGACGAGCGCGGAGAACAGCAGCGGCAGCACCAGCATGAACAGCAGCCGCAGGAAAATCTGCCCGATGGGCATCGTGACATATTCGACGAGGGGCGCGATCCATGGCGCGTCGGGGGCGAGCGTGTACGTCAGCAGTCCTGCACCGAGACCAAGCACGAAGCCTGCAAGAATGCGAAGCTGCAGCCGCTTGTGCCTTGCACGGCCGGGCGCGCTGTCGGAGGTTTCGCTAGCCTGATCCATGCCTACGGTCGGTTCCCTGACTTCGCGTGCCTGTGGAAGACAAAGTCCGAGCGGGGCAAACGTTGCCTCAGTGCGGGAACATCACCGTCGGGGTTTCAGGCGCCCACGGCGGCACGCGCACCATCGCGGCGTCGAACAGCGGTGATGAGAGGTGCCGGGAGAGCCAGTCTTGCACGTGGGACGGTGCATGCGCAGCGAACCATTCGCTGTCCACGGCCGCGAACTGACGCACGAAGGGCATGACTGCGGCGTCCGACAGTCCCCGCGCTTCGCCCGAGAGGTTGGCGGTTCGTGTCAGTCGCGCGTCCAGTTCGCGCACGAAATCGAGACCGCTCGAACGGTGCAGCAATGGGTCTCCATCGTGACGCTCGGGATACTTGTAGCGGTCGAGGTCGTGCTTGAAAGATCCGTCGTTGACGGCGATGAGCGCGGGATCGTCACGATCGAGCCAGCCTTCGGGATCATTTGCGGCGAGCACCCGGCGCATGATGTCGATGCTCTGGTCGATCACCTCGCCGTCCGGCATGACCATCACCGGAACAGTGCCTTTGGGAGACACCGCCAGCATGGCCCGGGGCTTGGCGGAGAGTTTGACCTCCCGCAGTTCGCAGCGCATTTCGCTTACGATCACTGCCAGCCTTGCCCGCATCGCGTAAGGGCAGCGGCGAAAGCTGTAGAGGATCGGCGCAGTCAAGTCTTCAGTCGCCGGACAGAAGGCGATAGGCGGCGGTCATCAGTCGATCGACATCCTCGCTGCTCAGCACGTATTGCGGCTCGTACTCCAGCCCTACGCGGCGCGCTCGGCGCCACTGGTCGGCGTAGAGGCCCTTGTCCTGGCCGAAGACTGAATGAACGTGCCGCGCGAGTTCCGGGTGGCAATCGGCCGAACGGGCAAGCCCGAAGATGGCGACGTCGACGACGTGGGCGCCGACCATGATCCAAACATGCCCATTCCATGTAGGCTTGTCCTCGCCGAATACCTGCGCCCCGTCGAATGGCTCGCAGTCGCCGCGTACAGGCGTGCCGTCGATGCTCAGCGTACCGGCCACCAGATGCACGGGGGCATTGAGATGGCGTTCCAGTTGCACGGCAAGCGCAGCGCTGAGCAGCATTCCGGTTCCGGGCTGCTGCGGGAACACTTTCAGAAGATCGGCGGCGCAGGCGGCGATGCGCGCCTGGTCGGCCTCGGTCCATGCGTAAGCCTTGAATGCCTTGGCGGCGGCCCAGCCATGGGTGGCGGCGACGCGCTGGCCAAGTTGGACGAGGTCTTTCACGGGAGGCATGGCATTCTCGGCAGGAGAGGACGGGGCTTGGCCCATAGGCCAGTCAAGCCGCCCGGCTCAAGCCCGTCCGGCGTAGATCATCCGTCCCTTGCCGAGAAACCGGAAGACATCGTCGAGCTTGTTCTCACCCACCGCGAAACAACCCTGGCTGCGCCCGAGCTTGCCGTGCGCGCGGATCATGTCGTCATTCGCATACCACGCGCTATGGATCACGACCGCGCGATCCAGCGCATTGTTGTTGGTCGTATCGAGCCCGATCAGGCGCTGCGAACGGCCATGCTTGCCGACGTAATAGTCGTCGGTGAGAAAGGCGCCCTCGCTCGACGCATTGGACCCGAAGGCGTTCGAAAACCGCTCGGCAAAGCCGGTATGGTGCGGGTCGGAACCCGAGCCGTGAGCGACCAGCAGCTTCGAGGCCTTGCCATCGATAACGTCGAGAAAATGCATGCGCATCTCGGAAGATGGCGCGTCGAAATCGACTATCGCGATGCGATCATGGGCCTTGATCAGCTTCGAATGCCGATCGAGCCAGGCGAGCGCCTTGCGCAGCAGCTTGGGATCGACGGTGGAGAATGTCGAACGCGGAGCGGCGGGACGCGCTTCGACCAGCTTCGGCGGTGCCGGAATACGCACGGGCGCTGGCGGCGCCAACGGCCCGAGCGATCTCGAGGTAGACTGCGCCAGCGCGCCGATTCCAACGGCCGCGCTTCCGGCCATGAACATGCGCCTGCTCAATCGGGAGGATTCTTCCGTCATGAGCCCGATATGGGGATTCTCGAGGAAACTTCAAATCGGACCATATCCGTTACGGATATGCCTTGGGGCATTTTCGCAAGGGCTTTTCAGATCGAGCGGCGCGGATCGGAGCCGTCCCAGGCCGCCGCCGCGCCCTTGATCATGGCGAACAGCTCGACCATCGGCGGCAGCGGTGCGATGACCTCGATCAGAGGGCTGAGGCCGTCGCGAGCCGTGTCCAGATAGGCGAAGCGCGACAGCGGCAGGCGGCCTTCCAGCAGCACGGGCACGCCGTCCGCCCGTGCCTGTGCCAGCGTGGCCTCGTAGTCGTCGATCCAGGTGCCGTAGTGATGCACGCCGCTTTTGCCGCTTTCCAGGAAATCGCGGTAGGTGGACGGCGCCGCGCCGGGCTGGATCAGTTCGATCATCGTGTCGCCGCTGTAGCTGATCGAGACGCCTCCGAAGATCGGTTCGTCCAGCGGCGCCGGGCTGTCGGCGACGGAAAGTTCCTCGAAGGGAAGGGGAATCGGGAAGTCGTAGAAGGGTCCGACTCCCATCGATTTCGTCCAGTGCTCGACCGCTTCGTCAAGGTCGGGGACGACGTAGGCGATCTGGAAAATCCTGCCATAGATGCGGCTCATCTCGGTCACTCTCCCGCTATGCCGCGTTCCCGCGTCCGGTCGGCACGGGTGGTCGCGATCCTTCTTGAAAAACATTCATGACTGTTTTCTACTGAATGTCCACCCCGAGGGTGAGTCGGACATGAGAGACGGCCGCCCGGTGGATCCCAGAGGAGAGGGATGACCATGATGAAGCTCGATTTCGACGACTGGAACATCCACGTCGGCACGCCGCATCCGTTCAACGCGCGGGTGTCGCCCGCGATCGACAACGGCACCGGGCGGCCCGACCCGTGCCGCTACCACGACCGCGCCTTCATGCGCGAGGAGTGGGAGAAGGTCTTCGCGAAGAGCTGGCTGCTCGCCGGACCTGCTTCCGACATTCCGGAGTCGGGGGACTTCTTCACTTTCGATGTCGGTCCCGAGAGCTTCATCGTCGTGCGCGGCGACGACGGCGCGATCCATGCGCACTACAACGTCTGTCCGCATCGGGGCAGCCGTCTGGTGACTGCAGACTTCGGCTCGCTCGACCGCTTCACCTGCCCGTTCCATTCGTGGAAGTTCGACCTCGAGGGCCGTAACGTCGCGGTCACCGATCCGGAGACGTTCCGGCCCGAAGTGCTTTGCCACGACCGCAATCTCACTTCGGTACGCTGCGAGGTGGCGGTGGGGCTGGTGTTCATCTGCATGGACCCGCAGATCGAGCCGCTGAAGCAATGGCTGGCGCCGATCCTGCCGCATCTGGAACTCTACGACATCGATCGGATGTACGTGGTGCAGCACCGCCGCTCGGACTGGGGCGCGAACTGGAAGGGCGGGGTGGATGCCTTCGCCGAGATCTACCACCTCCATGCCGTCCACCCGCAGACGCAGTGCCTGATGGACGACCGCACCCAGATCGACCTCTGGCCTGGCGGTCTCTCGAGGCAGTTCGTGCCTTTCGCGCAGCCTGCCGCGCGCTACGGCGATCAGGAGACGGTTAACCCCGGCATCCAGTCGATGCTGCGCGATGCAGGTATCGATCCCGAGACTTACAACGGCACCGCCGCAGAGACGCGCCGCGCGGTGCAGGTGGCCAAGCGCCGCCGTTCCGCAGACCTCGGGCTCGGCTATGAGCGGTTCAGCGACAGCCAGCTCAGCGATTCCGTGGTCTATGGCCTGTTTCCCAATGCCCAGATCGGCTGCCACCCGGAGGCGATCTTCCTCCACCGCTTCCTCCCGCACGCGAGCGATCCGAACCAGTTCACGTACGACACCTGCATCCTCTACCGCCACGTCGATGCGCCCGGTTACAGCGCTCCGGCATGGATGGGGCTGGGCGAGGACACCGACCTTTCCGGCGCCACCCGGCCCGAGATCGTCCACACGGGCCTCGGCGAGCCGCCGGGGCTTGGCGAAGTGCTGGACCAGGACTCTGATCTGCTGCCCATCGTGCAGGCGGGCGCCCGCTCGCGTGGTTTCCGGGGGCCGCTGTGGAGCGAGCAGGAAGGCCGCCTGCGCCACTTCCACGCCGAACTCGACCGCCGGATGGAGGCAGGCGTATGAACTACGATCCGCGCAGCTGGACTGTCCACAAGGGCTCCGATCACCCCTTCGACCAGCCCGCCCCGGCGATCGACAACGGCACCGCGCGCCCTGATCCCGCGCGCTACACCTCGCCCGAATTCTTCGCCCGCGAATGGGATGAGGTCTTCGCCCGCACCTGGCTGCTCGCCGCGCCGTCCAGCGACATTCCCGAGCCCGGCGACTGGGTGAAGTTCGATACCGGCCCGGAGAGCTTCATTGTCGTTCGGCAGACGGACGGCTCGGTCGCGGCGCACTACAACGTGTGCCCGCACCGGGGCAGCCGCCTCGTCACCGGAGAGATGGGAAGCCAGGACAGCTTCACCTGTCCGTTTCACTCGTGGCGTTACGGGATCGACGGGCACAACCAGAAGGTGACCGACGCCGAGACCTTCCGCCCCGAAGTGCTTTGCCATGGCACCGACCTGACCTCGGTTCGCGCGGAGGAAGCGGCGGGCCTCGTCTTCATCAACATGGACGAGGGCGCGCGGCCGCTGGCCGAGTTTCTCGCACCGATCCTGCCGATGCTGGAGACTTACGGCATGGACCGGATGCACGTCGTCCAGCATCGCCGGTCGGACTGGGCGGCGAACTGGAAGGGCGGGATCGACGCTTTCTACGAGAGCTATCACCTCCACGCGATCCATCCGCAGACGATGGGAGTGATCGACGACCGCACGCATATCGACCTCTTCCCGCACGGCCTCTCGCGCCAGTTCGTGCCGATGGCCCAGCCCAACTCGCACTTCCCGGATCAGGAGAGGATCAATCCCGGCATCGCCATGCTGCTGGCCGACGCGGGCGTCGATCCGGACAGCTTCACCGGCACCGCCATGGAAAGCCGCGCCGCGGTGGCCCATGCCAAGCGGGAGCGGGCGGCGCGGATCGGGCTGGACTATTCGCACTTCTCCGATGCGCAACTGACCGATGCGACGATCTTCGGGATATTTCCCAATACCCAGATCGGCTGCCACCCCGAAGCGGTGTTCCTCCATCGCTTCAAGCCGCACGCCGGCGATCCGGAGCAGTTCACCTACGAAACCACCATCCTTTACCGCCACGTCGATGCCCCCGGCTATGGCGCGCCGGGCTGGATGGGGCTGGGCGCGGAGGTCGACGTGACGGGCGCGACGCGGCCCGAAGTGGTCCATACCGGGCTCGGCGAACCGCCGGGTATGGGCGAGGTTCTGGATCAGGACTCCGACCTGCTGCCGATCGTTCAGGCGGGCGCGCGTTCGCGGGGGTTCCGTGGTCCTTTATGGGGTGAGCAGGAAGCTAGGCTGAGGCACTTCCACGTCGAACTGGACCGTTGGCTGGAAGGTTAGATGGCACAAATGTTCCGGTTATGATCCTCTGACGGATTGACACCCGGCGCGGCGGCGGCAAGGAGGCGCGGATGGAACAGCCTCTCTATCGCCGCACGATGCCGTCGCCGGTGGGCGAACTCACGCTGGTGGGCGGCGACGCCGGGCTGGTCGCGGTGTTGTGGGAGAATGATCGGCCGGACCGGGTTCCCCTCGGCCCGCTGATCGATGAGGAGCATCCGGTTCTAGCGGCCACGCAGACACAGCTGCGCGAATACTTCGCGGACGGGCGACGCGTGTTCGACCTGCCGCTGGATTTCCGGGGCACGGAATTCCAGCGCAAAGTCTGGGCCGCGCTGCTGGAAATTCCCTTCGGCGAAACGCGAAGCTACGGCGAGATCGCGCGCGGGTTCGGCACTCCGGGTGCAAGCCGCGCGGTCGGCGCGGCGAACGGGCGCAACCCCATCTCGATCATCGCGCCGTGCCACCGGGTGATCGGCAAGAGCGGCAACCTCACCGGTTTCGCCGGCGGCATCGAGGCGAAAGCCTGGCTGCTGGCGATGGAGGAAGGGCAGCCGCTCCTGCTCTGACCGGTCAGAACGGCCTGATCGTCACGCCGTTGTCGATGACAAGCTCCGCGCCGGTGATGAAGCGGGATTCGTCCGAGGCGAGAAACAGCACCAGCGCCGCGACGTCCTTGGGATGGCCCGGCGTGCCCGGAGGCAGGACGCCGTCCGGGATTTCCTTGGGCTTGTCGAGGCGGCCTTCGGCGGTTTGCACCATCGGCGTCTCGATCGCACCGGGGTGCACCGAGTTGCAGCGGATCTTGTAGCCCTTTTCCTGGCACATCACCGCGACCGACTTGGTCATCGCCCGCACCGCGCCCTTGGCGGCGGAATAGGCGAAGAAGATCGGATAGCCGAGCAGGGCGCCGGTCGAACTCATGTTGACGATGGAGCCGCCGCTCCCTTGTTCATCAGCGGAATCGCATGTTTGCAGCCCAGGAACACGCCGTCGGTCATGATCGCGCTGACCCAGCGGAACTGTTCGAGCGTGGTATCCTCGACATCGGCGTTGAGCACCACGCCCGCATTGTTCACCAGCACGTCGAGCCTGCCGAAGCGCGCCTCGATCTCCTGCATGACGGCGATCCACTGCCCTTCGTCCGCCACGTCGAGCGCCATCGCCAGTGCGCCGCCACCGATGCGGTCGGCTACGGCGAGCGCGGTCTCCAGCTTCACGTCGGTGACGACCACGGTGGCGCCTTCACGGGCGAGCGCCTCGCAGTCCGCCGCTCCCAGCCCCGAGCCGCCGCCGGTGACCAGCGCAACCTTGCCTTCAACCCGGCCCATGTCTCTCTCCATCCGTTGTTTTCTAAAAACAGAGCAGTCATTCCCGCGAAGGCGGGAACCCATCTCCTGACGATGCCTGTTGCACGCTCATCAGTTGGGTCCCCGCCTTCGCGGGGATGACGGGAAGAGGGAGCAGGGCTACGCCGCCCCGTCCTCGCTGAAATATTCCGGCATTCCGGCAGGCCAGATCACGCCCCACTGGGCCTGCCCGCCGTCCATGATGATGAGGTCGCCATTGATGAACCGCGCCGCCGGGGAGGCCAGGTAGGCGATCGCCTCGGCCACGTCCCAGGCGTTGCCGCGCATCCGCATCGGGTTGGCCTTGTGGAAGCGCTTGAGCGCTTCTTCCGGGTACATGCGGAAGCCCTCGGTCTCGATTACGCCGGGGCCGATGCAGTTGACGCGGATGTTCCACTGCGACCACTCGGTGGCAAGCGTCTTGGAGAGGTAGATCACCCCCGCGCGCGCCGCGCAGGTGTGCGCCGCCTGCGGCATGCCGCGCTCGACGTTGGCGACGATGTTGACGATGTTGCCCGGCTTGCCGTCCTCGCGCCAGCGCTTGGCGGCTTCCTGCATCATCCACCAGGTCCCGTTGAGGTTGGTGTCGATCACCGCCAGCCAGCCCTTGCGGGTGAAGTCTATGGCGTCCTGTGGGAACTGCCCGCCCGCGTTGTTGACCAGCGTATCGAGCCCGCCGAAGTGGTCATGGACCGTGCCGATCAGCGCCTCGACGCCTTCGGGATCGCGGATGTTGGTCGATACGGCGAGGACTTCGCTGCCGACCTCCTCGCGCACGAGGTCCACGGTGGTCTGCAGCTTGTCCATATCGCGCCCGCAGATCGCGACGTTGGCGCCCAGCCTGGCCGCCAGGAACGCCGCCGCCTTGCCCATGCCGCTGCCCGCGCCCGTAATCAGTACCGTCTGCCCGGCGAGCATGTCGTCACGGTAGATCGTGGACTGCTGGCGCAGCGCCTCTTCGTCGAGGCCGCGCGCCGGACGGTCCGGGCCATCGTCTTCGGGGCGGAACACTTTCGCGGTGTAGTTGCTGGGCGCGTTCAAATCTCTTGTCCTCACGAATCGGGACAGAGGCCGACTTGCGCCGCGTTGATCCTCTGCCCGCCACCACGGTAGCGGCGGGCGATCAAAAAGACAAACAAGATTGTTTTTACGAGACGGCGGCACCCTTGTGCCACGGCATCAGCGCGCGGATCTGGTTCTCAAGATGGGTCAGCATGGCCGGCACCTTGGCCTTGTCCATGGCGCCGGTCTGCACCGCGATGGCCATGCCTTCGAGGATCGTCTGGGACAGGTTCATGGCCATGTCGAACTGGGCCGGAGCATCACGCCATTCGGGGAAGAGGGCATCGGCCTGCGCGTTGAAGCGTTCGCGAAATTCCTCCTGTAGCGGGAAGAGGATCGCGCCGAGGTCCTTGTCGGTGCGCGCCGCCACGGCAAGTTCGTGGAAGGCGATGAACGCGGGTTTCTGGACCTGTGCCCAGTAGACTTCCACCAGCGTGTCGACGTCGTGCTCCTCCGGCTTCTCGGCGGCGCGGCGGAAAGCGCGCAGGCGCTTTTCGTGCAGTTCGATGATCGTCGCCTTGATGAGCGCGGCGCCGTTCTCGAAGTGATGCATCATCGCCCCGCGAGACAGGCCCGCCTCCTCGGCCACGCGCGGCGTCGTGGTGTTGGCGTAGCCGTGCTTGACGAGGCAGCGCACCGTCGCCTCGATCAGCCGCGCGCGCGTCTGTGCCGCCTTGGTCGCCTGCAGGGTCGTGCCGCCATTCTTTGCGGGAGACGCCTTGGGAGCGGCAGGCTTTGCAGTGCGGGTGGTGCGCGTGCGCGAAAGGGCCATGTGATTCGCCTGGAAAATGCTGTCGGCAGTGATTGCGGATTCAATCCGCTTACGCTCTGGACCGCCCGTTAGGCAAGCACCCGAAGGCCCCGGATCGCGGCCATTCCTGCGGATATCGCCCCGCTGGCATCACCTTGCCACGCCTGTAAACAAAACAGACATGACTGATTGTATTTTTCCCGCCGCTTGATAAGCTGGCGTCAAACACAATTCGCATGATCGGGTGCTTTGCCGCGCGATCTGATAAGAGCACAGGGCATGGGAGAGCGGGAATGGGCGATAGGCCGATCCTGACTATGGGCGAGATGGTGCGATCCTCGGCAGGCAAGTTCGGGGACCGCGATGCGATCGTGCTGCCGGACCGGCGGCGGACGTATACCGAACTGAACGAGGCGGCGCGCAGCTGGGCGCGGGCGTTCGTGGCGATGGGCGTGAAGCCCGGCGACAACGTCGGTCTGCTGCTGCCGACTTGCGTGGACTTCATCACCGCGTTCTACGGCATCACCATGACGGGCGCCGTCGCGGTGCCGGTCAACGCGCGGTATCAGGCTAGCGAACTGGGCTTCGTCGCCGCCGACGCCGATCTCGTGACGATCATCACCATCGGCAAAGTCGCCGACGGTCTCGATTTCAGCGCACGTCTCGAAGCGGCGCTGCCCTCGCTGACGCAGGCGGAGGACCCTTGGGCGCTTGCCTTGCCCGAGGCGCCCCGCCTGCGCAGCATCGTGTGCCTGGACGATCGGTGCGCGCCTTATCTCGTCTCCGCCCGCGCGGCGTTGGGGGCGGGGCTTGAGACGCCCGAGGCCGAAGTGGATGCGCGGATCGACGCCGTCTCGCCGCAGGACACGGCGATGATCCTCTATACTTCGGGCACGACGGCCAATCCCAAGGGCGCGATGATCAGCCACCGCGCGCAAGTGGCGAACAGCCGCAATCTCGGTGTACGCTACGAATGCACCGGCGAGGACAAGGTCTGGTCGCCGCTGCCGATCTTCCACATCGCCGGCATCCTGCCGATGACGATGATCCTCGACCTCGGCGGCGTCTACATGACGATCCCGCGCTTCGATGCCGGGGTAGGGCTGGCGATGCTGGGCAAGGAGGGCGCGACGATCGCCTATCCCAGCTTCGTCACGATCATGCAGGACCTCATCACCCACCCGACCTTCAAGGATACCGACCTGTCGAAGCTGCGGGTGATGAACTCCAACTTCGCGGTCCAGCCCGAATGGATCAAACTGGCGGTGGCCGAGGCCATGCCGCACACCATCCAGGTCGGCACGTACGGGCTGACGGAAGGCGCGGGCACCGTCTCCACCAGCCGTCTTTCCGACAGCTATGACGTGCGCACCGGCCGCTGCGGGGTGCCGCTCGACGAGTGGAAGGTCCGCATCGTCGATCCCGAAACCGGCGAGGATTGCGGGCCGGGCGAGCAGGGCGAGATCGTGCTGGGCGGCCCGAACATCCTCAAGGGCTACTACAACGCCCCCGAAAAGACCGCCGAGGCCATCCGGGGCGGCTGGTTCTTCTCCGGCGACATCGGCTCGATCGACGCGGACGGCAACGTCATGTTCCATGGCCGCACCAAGGACATGCTCAAGGTCGGCGGCGAGAACGTCGCGGCGGCGGAGATCGAGGCCATGCTGCAGACTCATCCGGCGGTGAAGCTGGCGCAGGTCGTCAGCCTGCCGGACGACCGCTACTCCGAAGTCCCTGCCGCCTTCGTCGAACTCGCCGAGGGCGAGAGCGCCAGCGAGCAGCAGTTGATCGACCACTGCAAGGGCCGCATCGCCAGCTTCAAGATTCCGCGTCATGTGCGCTTCGTCGCGGAGTGGCCGATGTCGACCTCCAAGATCCAGAAGTTCCGCCTGCGCGAAGGGCTGATCGCGGAGTTGCAGGCGGTTTGAAACCGAAAATAAAAAAGGCAGTCGTGACTGTCTTTTTTATTGCATCGTCCGGGGCGAGGGGCTTACAGTCCTCTCAAGACTTCAGGGCCGCACTCCGACTCCGCGGCCATACGGAACAAGGAAGAAGCGAATGGATCTGGGACTGGCGGGCAAGAAGGCGATCCTCGTCGGCGCGGCGCGCGGCATCGGCTACTCGGTGGCCGAAGTCCTGGCGCGCGAGGGCTGCGACATCGCGCTCACCGCGCGCAGCGAGGACAGCGTCAAGGACGCCGTCGCCAACCTCTCGAAGTACGGCACCAAAGTCGTCGGCAAGGCCGTCAACGCCAAGCAGCCCGAGGAATACAAGGCCTGGATCGACTGGGCGATCGAAGCGCTCGACGGCGTCGATATCCTCGTGCCGTTCACCTCGGCCGGCGGCGGTATGGGCAGCGAGAAGTACTGGTACAACGCCTTCGAGACCGACGTGATGGGCGTGGTCCGCGCGGTCGAGGGCGTGATCGAAAAGATGACCGAGCAGCAGCGCGGCGCGATCGTCCTGCTCGGCTCGACCTCGGTGGGCGAGGCGATGGGTGGCCCGCAGGCCTATAACGCGATGAAGGCCAGCCTCATCACCTGGGGCAAGCAGCTGGCGCTGTGGCACGGCAAGAACGGCATCCGCGTCAACGTCGTCTCCCCTGGTCCGATCGAGTTCGAGGGCGGCAACTGGGACATGATCAAGGGCACGATGGAGAAGTTCTACGCTTCCCAGCTTCGCCAGCAGCCTTCGGGCCGCCTCGGCCGACCGGAGGAAGTGGCCAAGGCCATCGCCTTCCTCGCCAGCGACGCGGCCAGCTGGTGCAACGGGTCGCACCTCGTCGTCGACGGGGGCTTCACCAACAGGACGCACTTCTGATGAAACCGCATGTCATGGGCTGGGACCGGGCGTCGATGGACGTCAAGCGCGTCGTCGACGTGTTTCGCGTCGATCCCGAGTCCGTGGGCAACGGCACCCCGACGGAGCGTGCGCCCGATCCGGAGTTGGGCACCGACATAATCCCGGCCGCGCGCTATTACTCGCCCGAATTCATGAAGCTGGAGTGGGAGCGCGTCTGGACCAAGGTGTGGCTGCTGGGCGGCCGCTCCGACGATCTTAAGGAACCGGGCGACTACATCTGCACCGATATCGGCAAGGAATCCGTGCTGATCGTCCGGCAGGCGGATGGCTCGATCCGCACCTTCCCGAACCTGTGCCTCCATCGCGGCAACCGCCTGCGTCCCGAGGGGCGCGGCAATGCCGAGAAGTTCCAGTGCATGTACCATCACTGGACTTACGGCCTCGACGGCAAGCTCGAGCATATCCCGGACTTGTGCACCTTCGTGCAAGGCGGCCCGGACGGCATGAAGCTGACGCCGCTGCCCTGCATCGAGTGGAACAGCTTCGTATGGTTCTCGCTCGATCCGAACGTCGAGCCGTTCGACGACTTCATCGATCCGCTGAAGCGCCACCTCGAACCGTATCATCCCGAGCGGATGGCATGGACGCGCGACATCACCGTCGAGTGGGACTGCAACTGGAAAACCTCGGTCGACGCCTTCAGCGAGACTTATCACGTCCAGGGCATCCACCCGCAGCTCAAGTGGTATCTCGACGACGTCAACGTCCAGATCGACTGCTACGGCAAGCACAACCGCTACCTGATTCCCTTCGCGGCGATATCCCCGCGCGTGGCGATGCCGAGCCAGATTCCGCCCGCGATCCACGAGATCATGGTGCATGCGGGGATGGACCCGGCAGAATACGAAGGCCGCGTCTCCGACATCCGCCGCGACGTGCAACTGTTCAAGCGCGAGCACGGCGCGGCGCAGGGCAAGGACTATTCGGAACTCAATGACGAGCAACTGACCGACGACTACCACTACACGATCTTCCCGAACGTGTCGGTGAACGTCCACGCGGACGACGTCATGCTGTTCCGTCAGCGCCCGCACGCTACGGATCCGAACAAGATGTACTACGACATCTGGATGTTCGGCCTCGTCCCCGAGGGCGAGGAATGGCCGGAGCGGGTCCGCCATCAGCGCTTCAAACACGGCGACAAGACCATCGGTCAGGTGCTCGATCAGGATGCCTTCAACCTGCCGACGGTGCAGACGGGCATGCAGTCGGACTTCTTCCCCGGCCTGCACATCGGCGATCAGGAACTGCGCATCCGTCACTTCCACAAGGTGCTGGACGACTACATCTACACGCACGGGAAGGGGCCGGATGACTTGTGACAAGGACGTCGTCCCGGACTTGATCCGGGACCGCTGGCCGAGCGTCACCCAACCCTCGGCAGGGCGCGCCTAAAGACAGCCACCGGTCCCGGATCAAGTCCGGGACGACGATTTAAGAACACCAACGGGAGAAGCGGGCGATGCAACTGAACCGCGACGAACTGCTGGGCGCCTATCGCCGGATGAAGACCATCCGCGAATTCGAGGAACGCCTGCACGAAGAGATCAAGACCGGCGAGATCGGCGGCTTCACGCACCTCTACGCCGGGCAGGAAGCGGTTGCCGTGGGCATCTGCGATCAGCTGACCGTGGACGACAAGATCGTCTCCACCCATCGTGGCCATGGCCACTGCATCGCCAAGGGCTGCGACGTGAAGGGCATGATGAAGGAGATCTACGGCCGCGCCGGAGGTCTCTGCAAGGGCCGCGCGGGCTCGATGCACATCGCAGACCTCGAAGTGGGCATGCTCGGCGCGAACGGCATCGTCGGCGGCGGTGCACCGCAGGCGGTGGGCGCCGCGATCGCTGCGCGCATCGACGGCAAAGGCAGGGTGGGCGTGACTTTCTCCGGCGACGGCGCCTGCAATCAGGGCACCACCTTCGAGGCGATGAACCTCGCCGTCGTGACCAAGGTTCCGGCGATCTTCGTCTTCGAGAACAACCACTATTCCGAGCACACCGGCGATGCCTACGCCGTGGGCACCAGCAAGGACATCGCCAGCCGCGCCGAAGGCTTCGGGATGAAGGCGTGGCGCGCCAATGGCTGCGACTTCTTCGAGACGTATGCAGCCTTCACCGAGCTGCTCGAATATGTCCGTGCCGGCAATGGCCCGGCCGCGATCGAGCTGGATACCGAGCGTTACTACGGCCACTTCGAAGGCGATCCGCAGCGCTATCGCGGCAAGGGCGAACTCGATCGCATTCGCGCCGAGCGGGACTGCCTCAAGGCCTTCCGCGCCCGCGTCACCGGCGCCGCGCTGCTGACCGACGCCGATCTCGATGCGGTGGACGCCGAAGTGCTCGCCCTGATCGAGGAGGCCGTGGCCGAGGCGCGTGCCGACGAGCAGCCCGATCCCGCCACCGTCGCCGACGACGTCTACGTTGAATACTACTGAGGAACCGCAGATGGCCATCATGAACATCCGCGAGGCGATCGTCTCGACGCTGCACGCGGAAATGGAACGCGATTCCGACATCATCCTGCTGGGCGAGGACGTGGTCGGCGGCAATGGTACCGCCGGCGGCCCCGAGGCGATCGGCGGCATCTGGGGCACCAGCCCCGGACTGTGGAAGAAGTTCGGTCCCGAGCGCGTGATCGACACCCCCATCAGCGAAAGCGCCATCATCGGCGCGGCGGCGGGCGCGGCGCTTTCGGGCAAGCGGCCGGTGGCCGAACTGATGTTCGCGGACTTCGTGGGCGTCAGCCTCGACCAGATCTGGAACCAGATGGCCAAGTTCCGCTACATGTTCGGCGGCAAGACCAAGTGCCCCGCCGTGGTGCGGCTGGTCTACGGCGCGGGCATGCAGACGGCGGCGCAGCACAGCCAGTCGGTCTACGCGATGCTGACGGCGATGCCCGGCCTGAAAGTGGTGCTGCCCACCACCCCGGCCGACGCCAAGGGCCTGCTGACCGAGGCCCTGCGCGGGGACGACCCGGTGATGTTCTTCGAACATAAGACGCTTTACGGCGTGAAGGGCGAAGTGCCCGAGGGCGACCACCGCCAGCGCTTCGGCGAAGCGCGCGTGGTGCGCGAGGGCGGCGATGTCACCGTGGTCGCTTGCGGGCGCATGGTGAACTTTTCCGAAAAAGCGGCGGATGCAGTGGCGAAGGACGGCATCGGCATCGACCTGCTCGACTTGCGCACCACCAGTCCGCTCGACGAGGACGCCATCCTGGAATCGGTGGAGCAGACCGGCCGTCTGGTCGTAGTGGACGAAAGCCCGCCGCGCTGCAGCCTCGCCGCCGACATCGCCGCGATGGTGACCGAGCGCGCCTTCACCAGCCTCAAGGCCCCGCCCGCGATGGTGACCGCGCCGCACAGCCCGATCCCCTTCGCCCGCAATCTGGAGCGCGCCTGGGTGCCCTCGCCGCAGAAGATCGAGGAAGCGGTCCGCCGCGTCCTCGCCTTCCGCTGAGGGGAGGGCACATGGCCAAACTCACTCCCTTCACGATGCCCAAGTGGGGCATCGAAATGGCGGAAGGCACGATCGCCGACTGGATGGTGGCCGAAAACGCCCCGTTCGAGCGCGGCGCCGTGCTCACGCTTGTCGAGACCGACAAGATCACCAACGAGATCGAAGCGGAAAAGGACGGCCGCTTCGTGCGCATCCTCGCCGAAGCCGGGCAGACCTACCCGGTCGGCGCGCTGCTGGCGGTGCTGAGCGATGGCGGCGAAGCCAGCGCGGCCGAGATCGACGCGGTGATCGCGGCGTTCACGCCCTCCGAGAGCGGCTTCGGCCCGGACGGAGACGATGCGCCTGCTGCACCTGCCGTGCAACCGGAAAGGCCCGCTACGCCCGCCGCGCCGTCGGTGCCCGAGGGCCTTGCCATCAGCCCCGCTGCGCTGGCGGAGGCGCAGCGCCTTGGCGTCGATTTGGCCACCGTCACCGGCACGGGCAGGGGTGGTCGCATCTTCGCGCAGGACGTGCATCAAGCTGCGCGGCCCGAGGCGCAGCCGCAGCTTGTCGGCGTCTTCGCGGCGACGCCGGACAGCCCGGTGCTCTCCACTCCTGTCGCCCGCCGTCTCGGCGCGCTGCACGGGTTGGACCTCGCCACGATCAAGGGCTCCGGCGCGCGCGGCAAAGTGCGGCGTGACGACGTGCTGGCGATCGTCCAGCAGGCCGCCCCGACACCCGCGCCCCCTCCGGCGCCCCCTCCGGCGCCCCCTCCGGCGCCCGCCAGCGCGGCCCCGGCCCCCGTCGCGGCAGCGCCCGCACCGCGTCCGGCATCGGGCAATGTCGATGTCATGCCAATGTCCTCGATGCGCCGGACCATCGCGCGCAGGCTCACTGAGGCCAAGCAGCAGATCCCGCACTTCTACGTACGTCGCCGCGTCCGTGCGGACCGGCTGCTGGCGCTGCGAGCCTCGCTCGGCCCGGACAAGCCCAGCGTCAACGACTTCATCGTCAAGGCCTGCGCGCTGGCGCTGATGGAAGTGCCCGCCGTCAACGTGCAGGTCCACGGCAACGACATCCACCGCTTCGGCTCGGCCGATGTTGCGGTGGCGGTGGCGACCGACAAGGGCCTCGTCACCCCGATCGTCTTCGGGGCCGACGATCTCTCCGTGGCCGAGATCGGGAGTGTGATGAAGGGCCTCGCCCAGCGCGCCCGCAGCGGCAAGCTCAAGCCGGAGGAATTCACCGGCGGCAGTTTTTCGCTCTCCAACCTCGGCGGGTTCGGGGTCGAACAGTTCGACGCCATCATCAACCCGCCGCAGGGCGCGATCCTGGCGGTCGGCACTGCCCGGCCCGAGCCCATCGACGACGACGGCGCGATCCGCATCGTGCCGGTGCTCCACCTTTCGCTCTCGTGCGACCACCGCGCGATCGACGGGGCCGACGGTGGCCGCTTCATGGCCGCGCTCGCGAACCTCATCGAACAGCCCCATTTGCTCTGACGGAAAAGAAACGATGAACTTCAAGCTGACCGAAGACCAGCTCCAACTGCAGGAAGCTGCCCGCACCTTCGCCCGCGCCGAGCTGCCCGCCATCGCTGCCGAGCTGGAGCGCGACAACAAGCCGCCGAGCCGCGCGCTGGTCAAGCGCTATGCCGAGATGGGCTTCCTGGGCATCAACGTGTCGAGCGATCTCGGTGGCCTCGGCCTCGGCAACATCGAGGCGCTGATCGTGCTGGAGGAATTCGGCAAGATTTCCTCGGCGGTCGGCTTTCCGATCTTCGAAAGCTCGGTCGGACCGGTGCGCGCGATCGAGCACTTTGCGTCCGACACGCTGAAGAAGCGCGTGGTTCCCGCCGTCTGCTCGGGTGACATGGTGGTGGCGGTCTCCATGTCCGAACCGGACGCGGGCAGCGCGCTGACCGACCTCAAGACCAAGGGCGTGGTAAAGGGCGACAAGCTGATCATCAACGGCACCAAGCGCTGGTGCTCGGGCGGCGGGCATTCCGACGCCTATGTCGTCTACTGCCGTCTCTCGGACGATCCGGGCGCCAAGGGCATCGGCGCGGTGCTGGTGGAGAAGGACGCGCCCGGCATCTCCTTCGGTCCGAACGAGGAACTGATGGGCTTTCGCGGCGTGCCGTCGTCGGACATCAACTTCGACGACTGCGAAGTGCCGCTGGACAACGTGATCGTGCAGGCCGGCGGCGGCTTCAAGAAGCTGATGGAAGCCTTCGACCTCGAACGCTGCGGCAATGCCACGATGTCGCTGGCGCAGGCCTCGGGCGCGCTGGAGGACGTCAGCGTCTACGTTCAGGAGCGCAAGCAGTTCGGCAAGCCCATCGCCGAATTCCAGGCGGTGCAGATCAAGCTGGCCGAGATGCAGATGAAGATCGAGGCCGCCCGCCTGCTGATCTGGCGCGCCGCCTCTCTGGCCGAGGATGGCCTGCCGTCGGTGCTGCACAGTTCCACCGGCAAGTGCTTCGCCAACACCATCGCGCGCGAGGTGACGGGCGATGCGATGCAGCTGATGGGGGCTTACGGCTACTCCAAGGAGTTCCCGATGGAGCGCCGCCTGCGGGACTCGTGGGGTTGGGGCATCGCGGGCGGGGCGATCGATATCCAGAAGGTCAACATCGCCGGGGCCATGCTCGGGCGGCGGTTCGATCAGCGGCGGTAGGTGGCGGAGGGGGCTTCGACAAGCTCAGCCTGAGCGGGACCTGAAAAACTGCTCTCCACACCGCTCAGGCTGAGCTTGTCGAAGCCCCCTCGGTTACAGAGCCATGAGGGGGTGGCCCGGCACCCGCGCTTCTAGCGCGCGGTGCCGGCCATCCGCTCCCGTGCGCCGCGCGTGTAGACCAGGTTGATGCTCGTGAACGTCACCGCCTCGGTCCCGTCTTCCAGCACAACGGCATAGCGCGTCATCGCCGTGCCGCGATCGGTGCGGGTCTTCGAGGGTTCGAGGCTCACGATCTCGCTGGTGACGTGGATCGTGTCCCCGGCGCGGATCGCGCGTTTCAGGCGCAGTTCGTCCCAGCCCACGCCGCAGACCCAGTCGATGTCCCAGTTGATCTCATGATCCATCTGCCGCCACAGTGCTAGGACGTGGATGCCGCTCGCCACCACTTCGCCGAAGACAGACTGCGCGGCGCTTTCCGGGTCGGTGTGGAACCACTGCGGATCGTACTTGCGCGCGAACTCCAGGATTTCATCCTGCGTCACCGTGCGCGGCGAGGAGCGGCGGAACTCGCCGAGTTCCAGATCCTCGAACGTGCGGTACGGTTTTGCGGGAGTGAACGGCTCGGAAGTCACAGCTTTCCTTCGCGTTTCTGATCCAGCATCCGCGCGAGGCCCTGCTGGCTGACGGTGGCGACGAGGGTGCCGTCGCGGCGGAAGATGTTGCCCCGGCCGAGCGCCAGCGCATCGGTCGCGGCGGGACTGTCCATCGCGTAGAGCATCCATTCGTCCACGCGAAAATCGTCATGAAACCAGATCGCGTGGTCGAGGCTGCTGCTCTGCAGGAAGTCGTTGGCCCAGCCGATGCCCAGCGGGCCGAGTGCGGTGTGGAAGATATGCAGGTCCGTCGCATAGGCGAGCAGGCGCTGCTGCACATCCAGCGGACCGTCCACAGTGCCGTTGAAGCGGAACCAGAAGTCGCGCGCCGCCGGGCGCACCTCGCGCTCGTCGAAGGGGAACAGGCCGATCGGGCGCCAGTCCACCTGCTGGCGGCGGCGCCAGAACGGGCGGTGGCGTTCGGGGAGGCGATCGCCGTAGGCCGCCACCAGTTCGGCCAGGCTGGTGAGGCCCTCGGGCGGGGGCACGTCGGGCATCGGGAAGCCGTGGCGGCCCGAGGGTTCGGGCGCCTTGAACGAGGCCATCAGGTTGATGATCGGCGCGCCGTCCTGGGTCATGCGCACGGTGCGGTTGGAAAAGCTGCGTCCGTCGCTTTCGCGGGTGACGGCGAAGTCCACCGGCCGGTCGATGAGGCCGGGCTGGAGGAAGTAGGCGTGCAGGCTGTGCGCCGCCTTGTCCTGCGGCACCGTCAGCCGCGCGGCGGCGAGGCATTGCGACAGCGCCATGCCGCCGTAGAGCCGCAGCAGCCCGCTGGGGACCGGGGCGACACGGAAGCTGTCGGGGCCGGTTTCCTCGAAGGCGTAGGCGAGGCGGCGTTCGAGTTCGGGATCGTCGATATAGGGGTTGGTGTCAGGCAAGCAGTCCATCCAGTTTCGTCATCCCGGACTTGCTCCGGGACCGTGGGCCGTGTGACGCGGGGGCTTCGACAAGCTCAGCCTGACCCTTCGACAAGCTGAGGGTGAGCGGGGTTAAGTGTAAACCTCCCAATTCCGCTCAGGCTGAGCTTGTCGAAGCCCCAGCCGTCAGCACTGACCTAAAGACCGCCTACGGCCCCGGAGCAAGTCCGGGATGACGCAGCGATCATGCCACGGCCAGCTTATCGAAGGCGAACCCGCAGTCCGGATCGACGATCTGAAGGAGTTCCACGACGTTTCCGTCGCAGTCCCGGCCATACGTCGCGCGCGTCGCCGCAGAGCCGCCGGGCGGGCAGTTGAACTTCATGCCCAGGCCGAGAAGACGTTCGTACTCGGCGAAGACATCGTCGCAATAGAGGCACAAGTGCGTGATGCCCCGGTCGCACATGCGGGGGTGGACTACTTCCGGGTCGTTGCTGGCATACTCGAAGACCTCGATATGCAGATTACCCAGCCGGATCATCTCGTAGCGGGCGCTGCTGTCTTTCAAGCCGACCATCGTGTCTATGCGGTCGTTGCCGGGCTGCCAGCCGCCTTCCTTGCCGGCGCGTTCGAAGCCGAACCAGCGCTGGTAGTGATCGACGAACCGTTCGAGGTCCGGCGTCGAGATGGCAAGATGATGGACGCCCCGGATCAAGCGGCTTGTCCCACTGCGGATTTGGCGGCTTTTACGGCGGAGACGATCTCGGCGTTGGTGGGATTACGACGCAGGGTGAGGCCGCCGTTCACTTGCAGGACCTGCCCGCTCATGAAGCAGGCATCCCCTGCGAGCCACGAAACGGCCTCGGCGATGTCCTCGCTCGTGCCGACGCGGCCGAGCGGATACTCTTTCGTAAATGTATCGATTATTGCATTGTTTTTCGATGCTTTCTCGGTCATCGGCGTGACCGTGAAGCCAGGCGCGATCGAGTTGGCGCGGATGCCGCGATGGCCGAATTCGTTGGCGATGCAGCGGATCACGTGGTCGGCGCCGGCCTTGGTGCCCATGTAGGCGGCGTGGTCCTCCAGCATGATCGATGCCGTGGCGGACGAAATCTGGATCAGCGATCCGCCGTCGCGCATGACCCGCAACATGGCCTGGTAGAACAGGATCGCGCCGGTGAACTGCAGCGCCGTCATCTGCTCGATCTCGGCCTTCGTGGTGTCGAGAAAGGGCTTGAGCAGGCCCCAGCCGGTGGCGTTCACGGCAATGTCGACCCCGCCGTAGGTGGCCTTGGCGGTGTCGCCCAGCCGGGCAAGGCTGGCCTCGTCGGTAAGGTCACATCCGGTAACTGCCAGCCCGCCGATCTCGGTAGCCAGGCGCTCCAGTTCCTCCGCCCTGCGGCCCGCGACGATGACTGTCGCGCCGTCGGCGGCAAGGCGGCGTGCGATGACCTGCGCCATGTTGTCCCGGTTCGCCGCGCCAACGACGACGGCAATCTTTCCGGCCAGATCTGCCATGTTCGTTCTCCCGCAATCTTGTTTTCTCGGCCCCCTGTGGGGCTCGGGGCAAAGTCAGTCCCTCTGTACCCAGTCGCCCAGCACCTGCTCGACGCGTGCGTGCTGCGGCACCTGGTTGAGGCCGATGCGGCGGTCCAGTTCCTCGTGCCAGTGATAGATGCGGCGCTCCTGATAGTTGAGCGGCATGCCCTTGAAACCCGGACTTTCAAGCGATTCCTGGATCTGGGGCGCGTACTGCAGGTCCTCGTAAAGAATGCGCTCCCAGTTGTTCAGGCGCGTGGGCCAGAGCGGGTGCGGATTCTCGGGATCGTGGTCGGGCGCGAGCCAACTGGAGACGACGCGGGTGCGCCTGGTCCCGATCGGCCAGAACTGCAGGATCGGGATGCCTGTGGGCGCGGGCGGCATTATGAAGTTGGGATAGATCTGGTAGCTGACGTTGTTCTTCGCCGGGAATTCCGTGATCGATGCGATCTCGGGCATGCCTATGGTGCCGGGATCTACCCAGTCCGGACGGCGGTTCGGCGTCGCCATGCGGCTGTGACCGCCCGGCCAGAGCGTGACGATCATCGCGCGGTGATCGAGGAAGCGGTCCACGGTGTTGATATGGATCGACTTGAGGTGATAAACCTCAAGAAAAGCGTCGAGCAAGACCTTGGCATTGCAGTCAACTTCGTAGCTGCGGCTGTCGACGAGGCGAAGCTTTTCAAGCTCGAACTGTTCGAGCTGTTCGGCCATCGGGCCGATGTGCTCCATCAACGGCTGTGCATCGGGATCGCGGTTGATGAAGATCAGCGACCCCAACAGCTCGCAACGTACCTGCACCAGCGAACGGCATGACATGTCGAGATCGACGAAGTCGCGCTTGTCGCGCACCGCCGTCAGCTTGCCGTCGAGCGTGTAGCTCCAGCCATGATAGCCGCACACAAAGCCGCGCCCTTCACCCGCTTCCTCGGTGACGAGGGGGCACCGCGATGCTGGCAAGTGTTGTAGAACGCCTTGACCTCACCTGTCAGGTTGCGCGCGACGATTATCGGCACGCCCGAATTGCGGGTCAGGAACCAGGAGCCGGGATTGGGCACCTGATCAGTGTGGCCGGCGTAAAGCCACGCCCGGTCCCACATCATCTCCTTTTCGAGGCGGAGGAATTCGGCGTCGGTGTAGCGGGTGCCGGGAATGTCGGGGAGTTTGGGAAACCCCTCGGGCGGCCCCTTGCGATCCCGCTCGTAGTCCATGCGCGCGAAATCGTTCTCGGGTGTTTGATCTGTGACCAGATCGAGCATCGGCCTTCTCTCCCTTGCCTTGAACCGCGACGCCCTGAACTGTGACTGTCGCCGGGTCGGCCCAACCGAATCAAAAACAGACATGAATGTTTGATTCTGTCGATGTGATGCTTGCGATCCTACCTCCCGCACGATAAAACAGTCAACAGTGATTGTAATTTTGCCATCTCGACAATCGGGCGCTTCAGTCCTGACCGAATTCCGCGACGCGTTTCTGCGCGTAAGCGGCGATGCCTTCGTGGCTGTCGGCACTGGCGAGGGTCGCCTTGCCCCAGGCGTTACCGACTGCCAGCGCCTGCGCGATATCCATCCCGGTGGAGAGTTCGTAGAGTTCACGCCCGTTGTTGATCGCCTGCCAGCTGTTCGCCAGCATGGCCTGCGTAACTTCCAGCGCGCGGCTCAGCAGGCCGTCGCCGGGAACCACTTCGGTGACGACGCCCAGTTCGTAGAGCCGCCGCGCCGGCAGCAGTTCGCCGGTCATGATCATAGCCAGTGCCGTGGCGCGGGGGACCTGCGCGGCGAGACGCTGGATGCCGCCGGCGAAGGCGAAGAGGCCGCGCTTCACCTCGCTCACGCCCATCAGTGCGTGTTCGGCGGCGAAGACCATGTCGCAGGCCATCATGATCTCGAACCCGCCGGCCACCGCCGTGCCGTTGATCGCGGCGATGAGGGGCTTGGAACGGCGGCGTTCGGTGATGCCGCCGAAACCCCGGCCCGGGATCAGGCCATGCCCGGCGCCGATGCGCTCCGCTTCCTTCAGGTCCATGCCGGCGCAGAAGGCGCGGTTGCCGGCGCCCGTCACGATCATCGCCCCCACAGCCGGATCGGCTTCCGCGGCCGAGATTGCTTCGTCCATCGCGTGGGATGTGGCCGCGTCGAGCGCGTTACGCGCATCCTCGCGGTCGATCGTCAGCAGGCACACGGCGCCACGGCGTTCCACGATCAGGCCAGTCATTGTGCTATTCTCCCGAAGTTATCTGCCGTCTTCGGATGGCGAGAACCGTTTCTCGAATCACGACAGCGTATAAGCTGATCGATAATATGGGATGAGGATAAATTGAAAGCTTTTGAAAAGCTCCATCATCATGGATTGATAGTCGATGATATTCATCAATCCATGGATAAATTGAGAAATGGACTTGGTGTCGAATGGGCACCAATTCGAAAATTCGATCCTATTCGCGTATGGCTGCCTGATCTCGGTTGGTCCGAAGCACATCTAACCGTCACGTATTCGCGGCAGGGGCCGATCCACGTCGAACTGATCCAGATGGTCCCCGGCGGCGCTTACGAGGCGCTGCGTGCCGTTTCCGCCGCCCATGTCGGCGCCTGGGTGGACGACGTCGGCTCGGAAGTGGAAGCGTTGCTGGCCGAAGGCTGGCGGGTCATCGCAGCGGGCGCGTCTCCCAAGCATCGCTACGGCCAGATGGCCTACATGGCGCGTGGTGACGGTCCGGTGCTGGAACTGGTTGGCGAGCCGATCCGGCCGATGATCGAAGACTGGATCCGGTCATGAACGGGAGCGTGAGCGGGGCGGCTGTCGCTCTCGCCGAGCCGGAAGAGCAGGCTACGCCGCTTCCGGAAGATACCGAGCCTGCGCCCACTGCGGCGGCGTGGTACCTTATCTTCGTGCTGACCCTGACCTATACCGCCAGTTTCGTGGACCGCCAGGTGCTGAACCTGCTGGTGGCGCCGCTGAAGACAGACTTCGGACTGTCCGACACGCGCCTCAGTCTGTTGCAGGGAGTGGCGTTCACCGCCGCTTATATCCTGTTCAGCCCGCTGTTCGGCAGGCTGGCCGACACCGGCAGTCGCAAGCGCATCCTGATCGGCGGCTCGATATTATGGAGTCTGGGCACCAGCCTCTGTGGCCTCGCGCGCGGGTACTGGCAGTTGTTTTTCGCCCGTGCGGCAGTGGGCGGTGCGGAGGCGAGCGTCACGCCCGCCGCATGGTCGATCATCGCCGACAGCTTTCCCACGAGGATGATCCCGCGCGCATTCAGCATCTTCCTGATGGGACCCTACATCGGCGGCGGGCTGGCGCTGATCTTCGGTGGGCTGCTGCTGGAGGCGGCGCAGGGCTGGGATCTGAGCGCGGTGCCCTATCTGGGAGCGCTGCGCCCGTGGCAGGTCGTGTTCCTCGTCGCGGGCATCCCCGGCGTCCTGATCGCGCTGATGATGCTGCGCATTCGCGAGCCCGTGCGCAAGCTGGCGCCTCGGGATTCGGCGCAGATGCCGTTTGCGCAAGTTTGGCGCACCTTTACCGATCGCCGGGACTTCTACGGCAATTTCTATGCCGGCATGGCCTCGCTGGTGATCGTGCTGTACGCCTTCCCGGCGTGGATGCCCGCGATGCTGATGCGCCGTTTCGGGGCGAGTGCGGCCACGGTGGGCGTGCAGTACGGCGTGGCAGTGCTCGTCACCGGTTCGATCGGCGTGCTGGCAGGGCCGATGGTTGCCGACTGGCTGCGGCGGCGGGGCCACCATGACGCGCTGATGCGGGTGCCGTTCTTCGCCGCGCTGGCGCTGATCCCGATCTCGCTGGCGCTGGCGTTCGCGCCCAGTTACGAATTCGCGATGGTGGTGGCGACGCTCGCCAGCTTCACCTATTCGCTCCCGCAGGCGCTGGCGTCTTCGGGCCTGCAGATGGCGACGCCGAACCGGATGCGGGGGATTTCCTCGTCGGTCTACGTCTTCGTGGCGAGCGTCATGGGGCTTGGCGCCGCGCCGACGATCGTGGCGCTGCTGACCGACCATGTCTTCGCCGACGAGCGCAGTGTGGGGCTTTCGCTCTCGGTGACGTGCGCGGCGGCGGCGGGGGTTTCGGCGTTCTTCGTGGGCCGCGCGCTCAAGGGCTATCGGCGGGTGCTGGCGCTGCAGTGAAGACGCGTCGTCCCGGACTTGATCCGGGACCGCTGGCAATTCTTGAGGCGAATGCTGGCCGTGAGACGTCCTGACGCGAGGTGGGCTGTTCACGGCCAGCGGTCCCGGATCAAGTCCGGGACGACGGCGCATTCCGACTTACAAGGTAGCCACACTCCCCAGCACCACCGTCGCCTGGCTGGACAGGGTGCCGCCGTTGCCGTGCGCCAGCGCGACATCCACGCCGGACAGCTGGTTCGCCGCCTCGCCCCGGATCTGGCGCGCGGCCTCGATCACCGCGAAGAGGCCGTACATCCCCGGGTGGCAGCACGAGAGGCCGCCGCCGTTGGTGTTCACCGGCAGACTGCCGCCCGGTGCGATGGCGCCGCTGCTCACGAAGCGGCCGCCTTCGCCCTTGGCGCAGAAACCGAGGTCCTCGAGGAACAGGATCGTGTTGATCGTGAACGCGTCGTAGAGCTGCGCGGTGCGGATGTCGGAGGGAGAGACTCCCGCCATCGCCATCGCCCGCGCGCCGGACTCCTGGCGGCGGTGACGGTCACGTCCTTGGCCTGCGCGATCGAATTCCACCACGTCGCAGCAGCCGCGCCCAGCAGCGGCACGGCGGGTTTCGCAAGGTCGCGGGCGCGGGGCGTGCGTGTCATCACGATCGCCGCCGCGCCGTCGGTGACGAGGCAGCAGTCGCGCACCGAGATCGGGGTGCTGATCATGCGGGCGGCAAGGCACTCCTCCAGCGACAGCGGGCCTTTGGCGAAAGCCTCGGGGTTGGTCTGCGCCCAGGCCCTTGCGGCCAGCGCCACGGCGGCGAGGTCTTCGCGGGTGGTGCCATATTCGTGCATGTGACGCGCAGCCGCCAGCGCATAGCCGGTCAGCGGGAATATGGGCGCGTAAGGCGCATCCCACTGATTATTGGTGATCTTCGTCGCCAGCTTGCCGCCGTTGCTGCGCTGGTTGGAGCCGTAGGCGATCAGCGCGCAGTCGATATAGCCCGCCTCCAGCATCATCGCCGCCACCGCCATGTGGCTCATGAAGGCCGAGCCGCCGGTGCGGTTGTTGTCGGTATAGCGCGGCTGCAGGCCGAGGTATTCGGCGAAGGAGAGCCCTGCGAAGAAGTCGTCCGGCTGGCAGATGAACAGGGCATCGACGTCAGCCAGCGTCAACCCGGCATCGGCGACGGCGAGGAGGGCGGCCTGCGCGGTCAGTTCCATCGAACTGTATCCGGGCGTCTCGCCGATGCCGAAGGTGGCGAGGCCCGCGATGGCGGTGCGGGCGCGAGGGAAGGTGTCGGTCATCGTCAGTCCTCCACCGGCCGAAACAGCAGCAGCGGTGCATCCCCGTCGTGATCGACGAACGCTTCCACACGCATCCCGATGGCCAGCGTTTCGGGCGTCACGCCCTCCACCCGGCTCATCAGCCGCGCGCCTTCGTCGAGGTCTATCAGCGCGACGTGATAGGGCTCGGCGGGCGGCTTCCGGTTGATCCACGAGAGCGTGTAGACCCGGCCGCGCCCGGATGCCTCGAACCATTCGAGCGGCCCGCCGCTGCCCGGTGCGGCGAGGCGCGGGGGAACACCGCGCTGCCATCCTCCGCGCGCTGGAGCAGCAGGCGACCTTCCGCCAGCGCCGTGCGCCAATGGGTTTCGGGGCTCATGCCGCCGTCCTTACCGCGCCCCGCGCTTGGAGATCGGCGATCTCCTCGGCCGAGAAACCCGCTTCGCGCAGGACGTCGAGGCTTTCGCCGCCCAGCGCTGGGCCGGGATCGCCGATGGCGCCGGGGGTTTCGGAGAAAGTCGTCGGGATGCCGGGGAAGCGCAGGGTGCCCTCGGGCGTTTCGCGCTCCTGCCAGAAGCCGGTTTCGACCAGATGCGGATCGTCGAGCAGGTCGGTCAGGCTCTTGATCGCGGTGGCGGGGATGTGGGCCTGACGGAACAGCTCCACCCATTCCTCGGTCGTTCGCGTCTCGATCACTTCGGCCACCTTCGCCAGCACGGTGCCGATGTTCTGCGTGCGCGATCGCATCGAGGCGAACATGGCGTCCTGCGACCACTCCGGGTTGCCCAGCGCATCGAAGAAGGCGCGCCAGTGCTTATCGTTGTAGATCATCACGCCGATGTAGCCGTCCGCCGTGCGGTAGGGGCGCCGCGCTTCCGAGGTGGCGCGGGGGTATTCGGGCGGCCCCTGGGGCGGCACGAAGAGCGAGCCGCACAAATGCTCGACCATGGCGAAGGACACCAGCGTCTCGAACATCGGGACCTCGATCTCCTGCCCGATCCCGGTCTTCTCGCGCGCATAGAGCGCTGCGATCACCGAGTAGGCGCCGGTGAGGCCCGCCACCTTGTCGGCGATCACCGTCGCGGCATAAGTCGGCTCGCCGCCCGAGAGGCGCGCCTGCAGGTCGACGATGCCCGAGGCGGCCTGCACGATGTCGTCGTAGGCGGGATAGTCGCGGTACGGGCCGCTCCGCGCGAGATCCGTAGAGGTTGGCGTAGATGATCTTCGGGTTCACGGCCTTCAGCGCCGCATAGTCCAGCCCGAGCCGCCCGATCGCGCTGGAACGCATCGAGTGGATGAACACGTCGGCGCTTTCCGCCATCTTCAGCAGCGCGGCGCGCGCCTCGCCCTGCTTGAGGTCGAGCACGATCGAGCGCTTGCCGCGATTGACGTTGAGGAACATCGCCCCGCGCGAGGCGTCCGGCCCCGGCGGGATGAAGCGTGTGGTGTCGCCCGAGGGGCTCTCCACCTTGATCACGTCCGCGCCCAGATCGGCGAAGATCTGCGTCGCATAAGGCCCCATCAGCACGCTGGTGAGATCGAGCACCCTGACACCTGCGAGGGGGCCTTTGCCCTTACCGCTCATTCGTATTCTCCGATGATGAAGCGACCGCGCTGCGGCCTGAATTTCGATGCTTGGACGCAGGCGTGGCGAGCCTTACGCTCGGGCGCATACACGCACACACGTGAGGGGAGTTTGCCGGAATGAAGGTCCACCTGATCGCCGCGGGGAAGTTCCACGACATCGATTATGCCCGCCTCGAATTGCTCAAACTGCTGGCGGAAACACCGCGCATCCGCGCCTCCGTGGCCTCCGATTACGCCGATCTGGCGAGCCTTGCGGCGGCGGACCTGCTGATCACTTACACCTGCGATCTGGTGCCGACGCGCGGCGAGGAAGTCGCCGCGCTGGAGGCGTTCCTGGCGCGCGGCGGGCGCTGGCTGGCGCTGCACGGGACCAACGCGGTGCTGCGCTTCGGCGCGGACGGCGTGGTCGATACCCCGGACGAGGTGCCCGCCTTCACCGGCCTGCTCGGCACGCGTTTCGCCGGCCATCCGCCGATCGCGCCGTTCAAGGTCTTCGTCACCCGGGGCGATCACGAGATGACGCAAGGGCTGCGCGACTTCCGGGTCGAGGACGAGCTTTACCTGACGCACCGCACCGCAGACATCGACGTGCTGCTGCACACCAGCTTCACCGGTCGCTGCGACGAGTTCCGCGATGCCGACTGGGACGAGGCGGAAGTGCCCGTGCTCTACGAGCGCAAGGTCGGCGAGGGTGCGATCCTCTACTTGACGCTCGGCCATTGCCGGGGTCACTACGACCTGCTGCCGGTAAGCCCGTTCTGGCCCCATCCGCAGCGCTGTGCGTGGAATTACCCGGTGTTCCACGAACTGCTGCGGCGGGGCATTCGCTGGGGTCTCGCTCATGCCGCCTGATCCTGCGGCCTGAGGGCGTGGAGCTGGGTTTCGAGCGCTTCGAGCACCGGCTCCACCAGCCCGGCGTCCATGGCGCCCGTCAGCAGGTTGATCGCCATGCCTTCCATCGTCGCTTGCGAGATCGCCATGGCCAGCGCGAACTTCTCCGGGCTTGCCTGCCATTCGGGATAGAGCTGGACGGCGAGTTGGTTGAACCGCTCGCGGAACTCCACCTGCAGCGGCATCAGCACGGCGGCGAGGTCGGGACTGGTACGTGCCGCCACCGCCAGTTCGTGGAAGGCGATGAAGGCGGGCTTCTGGATCTGCTTCCAGTACGTGCGCACCATCGCTCTGTGATCCAGCGCACTGCGCTCCGCGGCGCGGCGAAAGGCGCGCAGGCGGCGCTCGTGCAGGTGCATGATGGTCGCCTTGATGAGCGATACGCCGTTGTCGAAGTGGTGCAGCATCGCGCCGCGTGACAGCCCGGCCTCGATCGCCACCTGCGGCGTCGTGGTGCGCGAATAGCCGCTGCGGACGAGCACCCGGATCGTCGCGTCGATCAGCCGCGCGCGGGTCTGGGCGCTCTTGAGCGCCTGCATCGTCGGTTCGTCCGCGCCGGGTCGTCTCACTGGATCGCGCTCTCCCACGCCGTGCGGGCCGGTGGGTTCCGGCCTCGCCAACCTGATCGGTAGCGCAATCCGGTCGATAAAAAAGACATTCATGAACGTCTTTTATAATTATGCTGCGGCGAATCGAACGGAGATCAAAGCGGATGTGCAGGCGCGATGGCCATTCTCCCCGTTCGTCATTGCGAGCGTAGCGAAGCAATCCAGGGCGGCTTATCCTGCCCTGGATTGCTTCGCTACGCTCGCAATGACGAAGGGTGGGAGAATTAGCTGCCCGGCCTCCCTCGCAGCGCCGCTTCCATCCGGTCGATCAGCGCCGACAGCCGCTCCGTTTCCGACGGTCCGCGCGGTTCGCCCGGCTCGGACAGCACGCCGCAGAGCAGCACGTCGACATACCGCTTCGCCTCCGCGTCGATGTCGAGCGGGCGGCCGATGAAGCTGGTGCGCATGGCGACGTGCTCCAGCCCGCCGAACATCATGTCGCGGATCATCACCGGATCGACGTCGGCGCGGACTTTGCCCTCGTGCTGCGCCTGCTGCACCGCCTCGACCACGCTATGCGCGAAGACGTGGTTGAGCTTGTGCAGCGCCGACCCGCGATAGTCCGCCCAGCGCAGTTCCTGGTAGAACACGCGGTGGAAGCGCGGCGTCTCCTCGATCGAGCGCATGAAGCGCGCGGCGATCAGCGTCAGCTGCGAACGCAGGTCGGTGATGTGCCGCAGCTCTGCGATCAGGCGCTCGACGAAAGGCGTCGCCCAGTCGACCAGCACCTGGTTCACCAGTTCCTGCTTGCTGTCGTAGTATTTGTAGACCGTAGCCTCGGACACGCCCGCCAGCTTGGCGATCCGCGCCATCGAGGTGGCCGTGGTGCCTTCCTCCTCGATCAGCCGACGCGCGGCGGCGAGGATTTCCTGCGGGCGATAGTCCTTGCGCCGCCGCCAGGCGAGGGGTTCGGCCTCCGTGGTCTTCACCGGGTTCGCCATGATAATTGAACCATCCTCATTACTGGCCTCGATTGCGGTTGACTCCGGCGAAGCCCGAGGTCAGCTTTACGCCCAATCGCGCGACATGCAACACGTGGGCGCGGACTTACCAAGCAGCCATTCCGGGAGAGGCATGGACCATTTCGCGATACCGCCGGGGCGCTTCCTGCTGTCTGCCGGGCTCGACGATGCGATCCGGCGGTCCTGCGCTGCGCCGCAGCGCCGGGCCAAGGAGGCGCACCCCGTCTTCGCCTTCGTCGCGGCGCTGGGCGGCATGGGTGCGCGGGTGGGCGACGTGTGCCGTGCGCTCGGCCTCGCGTTCGACGAGGGGCGGTGCTGGGTCGCTGCCGGATCGACTACGACGCGCCGCTGACGGTCGATACCGGGTACGACGTGGCCGCCCGCGTGGTCTCGCTGGAGCGCAAGGCAAGCCGCAGGTTCGGCGCGGCCGACCACCTGACCCTGGGCATGACGGTCAGCGCCGCCGGGCGGCCGCACGCGCGGGTCAGCCTCACCACGATCATGCCCGCGCCCGGACCGGCCGTGCAGGCACCCGCATGAGCGCGTGGGAACTTGGCGCCGTGCCCGCCGAGGCGATGGCGCTGTGGTGCGAGGCGCTGGGCGACGACAATGCGATCCACGTCGACCCCGCCGCGGCCGAGGCGCTGGGCTTCGGCCCGCGCACGGTCAATCCGGGGCCGACGAACCTCGCCTATCTGCTCAACATGGTGATGGAAGCGCGGCCCGACCGGGAGATATGCTCGATCGAGGCGGCGTTGCTGGGCAACGTGCTGGCGGGCGACGGCGTGCTGGCGCGCGGGACCTGGGACCAGGACACCTGCGACGCGGAACTTGTGGTCGCACCGGACAACGTCGTGCTCAGGGCAAGAATAGAAACGGACGGGAGAGACAGCGATGATGGAGAAGGCTTTCGCAGCCAGCGTCTATGACCTTGTCGCCATGCGCGCGCGGGCGACCCCCAGGCGCTGGCGATCGTGCAGGGCGGGATGCGCCTCGGCTATGCCGAGGTGCTTGCCTGCGTCGATGCGGTGGCCGCCGATTTCGCCGCACGCGGGCTCGTGCGCGGGCAGCGCGTGGCGATCCTGTCGGAAAACCGCTTCGAGTACACCGCCGTCCAGCTTGCCTGCGCGAAGCTGGGGCTGATCGCGGCCTGCCTCAACTGGCGGCTCTCCGATGCCGAGATGCGCCACTGCGTCGAACTGGTGGACCCCTCGCTGCTGGTCGCCTCGTCCCGCCATCAGGTCCTCGGGGAGAAAGTGGCGAACGGTCGTCCCTTCGCCGCCATCGATCGTCTCGGCGCGGCGGGAGAGACCGCCAGCGTGGCCGAACCGGAAGACGGCCTGCTCATCATCTACACCAGCGGCACGACGGGGCTGCCCAAGGCCGCCGTGATCAGCCACCGCGCCGAAGTCGCGCGGATGTGCGCCATGCGGCTCGACATGGGCGTGGCGATGACTGACGCCTACGTCTCGTGGGCGCCGATGTTCCACATGGGCGGGACCGAGCACCTGCTGGCGACGCTGATGTGCGGCGGCACCGGGATCATCATCGACGGTTTCGACGCCGATGCGCTGGTCGATGCGCTTGAGGAATTTCCGATAGGCTGGCTAATGCTGGTGCCCGCGACGATCGAGCCGCTGCTCGAACGGCTCGAGGCGCGGGATGCCAGGGTGCGCGGGGTCAAGGCGGCGGGCTGCATGGCGGACCTCGTCCCCTCCGCCACGATCGCGGCGATCACCCGGGCATTGGGCGCGCCTTACCTCAACTCATTCGGTGCGACCGAGACGGGAATGCCGCCGCTATCGGCCGATCTGATCCCCGTCGGCACGATGCCTTCGGCTTTCCCCAAGCGGCTGAGCCTGCTGTGCGACTTGCGCCTGCTGGGTGCGGACGGCAACGAGGTGCCCGACGGCGCGACCGGCGAGGCCTGCGTGCGCGGGCCGACGCTGTTCAGCGGCTACTGGAATGCCGAGGCCACCAATGCCGAGTGCTTCGCCGGAGGCTGGTTCCACATGGGCGACCTGTTCCGCCGGACGCCTTCGGGCTACGATTTCGTCGGCCGCTCCAAGTACCTGATCAAGTCGGGCGGCGAGAACATCTACCCGGCCGAGATCGAGCGCGTGCTGTTCGCCGATGCGCGGGTCAACGATGCCATCGTCGTGCGCCGCCCGGACCCGCAATGGGGCGAAGTGCCGGTGGCGGTGATCGCGCGCAACGATCCCTCGCTCGACGAGCAGGTGGTGATGCAGATGTGCCGCGACGCGCTGGCCGGATACAAGCGGCCCAAGGCGGTACGCTTCATCGCGATGGAGGCGTTCCCCCGCAGCGCCAGCGGCAAGATCATCCGCGAGGAAGTGGAAGCGATGATCGGATGAGGCAGGTTGACATTTATCGCCAAATGGGTTATAAGCCCCAGCATCCGATCCGGCGATGATCACGCTGGAAAGGTGTATCGGGTCGGCGTCGTGGGCCGGGATGCGGTTTCAAGCCGCGATCGTGCAACCCACGCGTCCGTTCGAAGACCCGGACTGTCCCTGAGTTCCCGGAAAGCGTCATCCGCCCGCTCCTGCGACTTGACGCAGGGCACCGGATGTCCCCGCCGGACAACCATCGGCCGATAACGCTGCGAGCCCTAACGACGGCTACATGGGACAAGTCCGATGGAATACAGGTCGAGCCGGGCTGCACCGTGAGTTACCCGGCCGCTCGCCAGAGCTTCACGGAAAACAAAACCCTGCGTCCCAGCTTGGACGCTCCCGACGCCGACCCGATGTTCTCGGACTTGCGTTGATTTCCCCGGCGTAATGGCCCGCACTCGCCAGCGGGTATTGTCGTATCTGCAAACCCCAAGTTCGTCATTGCGAGCGCAGCGAAGCAATCCAGGGCGGTCTTGCGCGGCCCTGGATTGCTTCGCTGCGCTCGCAATGACGAGGTGGGTGCAAATTCCTCCCCGGCACGGGGAGGGGGACCACCCGCAGGGTGGTGGAGGGGCACCCTCGCGCGGGGCGCTTCCCTTCGATCTCACGCAAACCGCCTGTGCCCCTCCACCATGCTGCGCATGGTCCCCCTCCCCTCGGGGGAGGATTCAGCCCCTCCCGCGCGATTTCTCGTAGGCGATCCAGGTCGGCAGGCGCTCGGGGAAATCCGCCGGCATGGGCTCGGGATAGGCGTGGTTGCGCAAGGGCGTGGAGAGGATGTTCGGATAGTCCTCGATCGGCACGTAGTAGAGGAAGCCGATCGTCCGCTCGGCGAACTTCCAGCCCGCGTCGGTGTTGCGATACTTGTCGTCGTAGCGGATGGCGGTGACCATCATCCTGCCGCCGCGCCACAATTCCGCATGGCCGATCACACGGCCCGTCGCTTCTAGCGAGCCATCGCCGACGAAGTCGATCTGGACGTCGTGCATGAAGTGGTGCCCCGGCCCGAGCACGTCGAAGCGCCCGTCGTACTGCGTCATGATCGCATCGACGCCGGTGGCGTTCATCACCCCGTCCGCCGATTTCAGCACCGCATCGGGCGCGAAGAGGGCGCGGATGCCGTCGATGTCGCGGTCGTCGATGGTGAAGCAGTAGCGGGCGACGAGCTGGCGGATCTGCGATTCCGCTTCCAGCCGGGCGATGCGCTGTTCCAGTGTCGGCATGTCTCTCTCCTCTTTTATCGGGCGTCTTCCAGGATCATGTCGGCGCACTTCTCGCCGATCATGATCGAGGGGCGTTGGTGTTGCCGGACGGCAGGCTCGGCATGATCGAGGCGTCGGCGACGCGAAGCCCGGCGATGCCGTGGACGCGCAGGCGCGGATCGACCACCGCGTCGGCGCTGACACCCATCCGGCACGAACCGACCGGGTGCAGGTTGGCGATGGCGGCGGCGCGCACGTAAGCCTCGATCTCCGCGTCGCTGCGGGCATCCGCGCCGGGCGATATCTCGCCCGCATTGTAGGGCGCGAGCGCGGGCTGGGCGGCCACGCCGCGCACCACCTTCACCGCCGCGATCATCGCATCCACGTCGATGCGGTCGGTCAGGAAGTTCTGGCGGATCACCGGGTCGGCCAGCGGGTCCGGCCCGCGCAGCCGCACCGTGCCGCTGGCGCGCGGGTTGAGGTGGACCGGGCTCATCGTGAAGCCGGGGAAGGGGTGGGCCTTCATGCCCGCCGCCGTGCGGCTCTGGACGGTCCAGATGTTGGTGTTGACCTGCAGGTTGGGCCGGTCCTGCCGCTCGTCGGTGCGGGTGAAGATGCCCGCATAGATGCCGTTGCTGGCGAGCGGCCCCTTGTTGAACAGGACGTAGTCGATCCCCGCCTTCAGCTTGCGCAGCGGGCTGTTGGCCAGTTCGTTGATGGTGATCGGCCGGGTGCAGCGGAACATCAGCGAGATGTAGAAATGGTCCATCAGGTTGGCACCGACGCCCGGCAGGTCGAGCACCGGCGCGATGCCGCTTTCGCGCAAGTGCGCGGCGGGGCCGATGCCGGAAAGCTGCAGAAGCTGCGGCGACCCGAAGGCGCCGCCGCAGACCACCACTTCCCGCCGCGCCCTGGCGGTGACCAGGCCCGCTTTGGTGCGGTACTCGATCCCGGTGGCGCGGCCCCCTTCGACGAGCACCCGGGTAGCATGGGCGTCGGTCTCAATCTTCAGGTTGGCCCGCCCCCGCGCCGGGGTGAGGTACGCCTGCGAGGTATTCCAGCGCCGGTTGTTGCGGGTGGTCGTCTGGAAGAAGCCGGTGCCTTCCTGCTCCGCGCCGTTGAAGTCCGGGTTGTAGGGAATGCCCGCCTCCTGCGCCGCCTCGACGATGGCGACGGCGATCTCGGAGCGGCCCGGCTGGTCGGACACCGTCAGCGGTCCGCCGACGCCGTGATAGGCATTGGGTCCGCGCTGCTGGTCCTCGGCCTTGCGGAAGTAGGGCAGGACGTCGGCGAAGCTCCAACCCTCGCATCCGCGCTGGCGCCAGTCGTCGTAGTCGCGCGCGTTGCCCCGGATATAGAGCATGCCGTTGATCGAACTGGTCCCGCCCAGCACCTTGCCGCGAGGCTGGTACATGCGGCGGCCGCCGAGTTCGGCCTCGGGCTCGCTCTCGAACATCCAGTTGACCTTGGGGTCGGCGAACAGCATCGGGTAGCCCATCGGCGGCCTGATCCAGAACGCCTTGTCCTCCGGCCCGGCCTCCAGCAGCAGCACCGAGTAACGCCCGTTCTCGCTGAGCCGCGCCGCGACGACGCAGCCCGCCGAGCCCGCGCCGCTGACGATGAAGTCGAACTCCTCCATTTACGCCGCCTGCCCCGCAAGGTGTCTGCCCGCGATATAGGCGAAGGTCATGGCAGGGCCGATCGTCGCCCCCGCGCCCGGATAGGCCCCGGCGAAGACGTTGGCCTGGTCGTTGCCCACTGCGTAGAGGCCCTGCACCGGCGCTCCTTCGCCGTCGAGGACGCGGGCGTGGCGGTCGGTCCTGAGCCCCGCGAACGTGCCGATGATCCCCGCCTCCATGCGGATGGCGCAGTACGGACCCTTGGTCAGCGGGCCGAGGCAGGTGTTGGGCCGGTGCTCCGGGTCGCCCTGATAGACGTCGTAGACCCGCCCGCCGCGTCCGAACTCGGGGTCCACTCCGGCCTCGGCATTGGCGTTGAAGGTCGCGACCGTGCGTTCCAGCGCGGCGGGGTCGATGCCGCATTGGGCGGCGAGTTCCTGCAGCGTCGCGGCGCGCTTGAGGTAGCCGCTGCGCAAGTGCTGCCCATGGGGAATGGGGAAGGGGCGGACCATGCCGATGCCCCATTTCTTCACCGCCGCCGCGTCGCCGATCAGCCAGCACCATGCGCTGGCGTCACCCTCGCTGGCGCGGGTCATCTGGGGGACGAGGTCGTGGTAGGCGCTGGACTCGTCCCCGAAGCGGCGGCCGTCGGGGCGCACGGCGATGAAGCCCGGCTTCTGCCGGTCGATCAGGTGCGGCCAGACGCCGGTGAAGTCCGTCGATCCCGGCAGGACGGAGACCGGCATCCACGGTGCTGCATGGGCGACGTTGCCGTTGAAGACGCCGCCGACGCTCTCGGCCAGGCGGATGCCGTCGCCGGTGTTGCCGGGGTTGGTCGGGTTGCGCTGCTCGCGGTTGTTGGCGGGCGCCGGGAAGGTCGCGGCGCGGCGCTCCGGGTCGTTGGGATAGCCCCCGCAGGCGAGGACGACACCCCGGCGCGCGGTGATCCGCACCCGGCCTTGCGGGGTGTCGATCTCGGCCCCGGTGACGCGCCCATCCGCGCGGGTCAGCCCGGCGACGGGGGAGGACAGCCAGATCGGCACGTCGAGGTCGAACAGCGTGCGCGCCAGCCGCGCCACCAGCGCCCGCCCGCGCACCACCTGCTGCCCCTCGCCATAGCGCAGCACATCGGCGAAGTGCCTGGCCAGTTTCTTCGAGACGAAGCCCAGCGCCTTGACCGATCGGCCAGCCTTCATGAACTGGATCATCTCCACGCCCGAACCCACGGCAAAACCGAGGAACAGCGTCTGCGGCAACTGCTGCTTGAGGTTCTTCAGGTGCGGCCCGAGTTCGCGCGCCTCGTAATCGACGGTGCCGATCGAGCGGACGATGGAGCTATGCGCGCTCTCCGAGTGATAGTCGGGATAGTCCATCCCGTAGAACCGGACGTGGCTGTTTTCTTCCAGAAAGCGCACCATGCGCGGCGCGGTGTCGAGGTAGGCTTCGACCCGGTCGGGCTCGATGTAGTTGCCGGTTTCCTCGACCAGATAGGCGCGGGCGCTCTCGATGTCGTCGCTCTGGCCGGTGGCGCGCTGCATGGCCGGGGAGTGGTGGTTGCCGGGTACCCACAGCACGCCGCCGGAGGTCGCGGTGGTGCCGCCGAAGACGGCTTCCTTCTCCACCACCAGCACGTCCAGCCCGGCGCGCCGCGCGGTGACGGCGGCGGTGAGACCCGCCGCGCCGGTCCCGGCGATGAGGACGTCGACGGTCCTGTCTCCCATGGTCATGCGTTCACCTTCTCTTTCGCGGCGTTGGCGCCGGCGATGCGGCCGAAGACGACCGCGTTGCCGATCGAGGCGCCGCCCGCCGCGTAGCATTGGCCGAACATGCCGCCGGTCGTCTCCCCGGCGGCGTAGAGGCCCGGCACCGGGCGATCGTCGGCGCCGAGCACGCGGGCTTCGGTGTCGATACGGATGCCGGTGCCCGTCCAGCAGATCACGGCCGGGCGGATATGCGCGGCGTAGAACGGCCCTTGCGCGACCGGCCGCAGCATCGCCGAGGGCTTGAAGTAGTCCTCGTCGTTCCCTATCTGTACCAGCGAATTGTAGCGCTCTGCCGTCGTCGCAAGACGGGCGGCGGGCACGCCGAGTTTCCCGGCAAGGTCCTCCAGCGTCGGTGCGCTGATCAGCGTTCCGGCCTCCACATGGTCCAGCAGCCGGTCCGCCGTCCAGTTGGGGGCAGGCCGGTATTTGGTGGTCTTCGAGGCGAGGCGCGATGCCTCGTCGAACACCGCGAAGCAGTCCCGTCCCGGCTGTTCGTCGAGGACGGCGGCGAGGACCGAATATTCTATCGTTTCGTCGATGAACCGGCGCCCGTCGCGGTTCACCATCATCAGCCAGCCGGGGAGGTAGCTTTCGAGGTCCTTGACGAAGCCCGGAGTGATCAGGAGCAGGCCGCGATTGGCCTTGCTCAACTGCCCCTCCACTTGCGCGGCAAGGCCGAGGCCATCGCCCCGGCAGGTAGGGGCGCCGATATACCAGTGGAGGTCGCCGTAACGCGAGGCATCGGGATAGAGTTGCGCCAGCATCTCGGGATTGGCGCCGAAGCCGCCGGTGGCGATCACCGTTGCGGCGCTGCGCACCGGCGCGCCGTCGGCGACGATGCCGCAGACCCGGCCGTTCTCGACCAGCAGGGTCTCGACGCGGGTATCGAGGACGGTATCGATGTTCCTGCCGGACAGGAAGCCTTCGAGGCCTTCGACGATGCCCGCGCCGCCGTCCGTCGCACGGTGGCCGCGCCGGACCTTGTCGACGCCCGAGGCGTAGAGGTTTTCGACGGTGAACCCGACGCCGATTTCGCGCAGCCACTCGAACGCCTCGGCCGAGCGTTCGCAAAGCGTGCGCACGAGGGCGGGCTCCAGCTTGTACTGGTTGAGCGTCATGTAATAGTGGAACATCGCCTCGGCCGTGTCGTCCTCCAGCCCGGCCTCGCGCTGGAGCGATGTGCCCGCCGCGTAGAACACGCCGCCGGACAAGGCGCTCGACCCGCCGGTGCGGTCGGCTGCCTCGACCATCAGGACGCTGGCGCCGCCCTGTGCTGCAAGCGCTGCGGCGCTGAGCCCCGCCGCCCCGGTGCCGATGACGATGACGTCGTAATCGAGAGCCTCACTCATCGCCGCTTCACTCCCGCGACGGGCGACACAACGGAAATCCTCTCAGCCATGACCGGCATCGGGCGCCTCTCCATCCATGATTGTCGTTGGGCCGCAGCGCCTCCGCACGAAGGCGGTCACGCTCGCGGCCGATGACCCGAAGCATGGCGAGCGACGAGTAATAAGTCTAGCTCAATTGTTGCTATCTAGCCGCACTTTGAATGCGGCCTACCGCTGAAACCCGCAGGTTTGGCGGGGTTGCGGGCTTGCGTGCGCCATAAAAAAGCAATCATGATCGACTTTTTTATTGTCACGGCGGATCATCCTGCGCATAAAGCCGGGCAGAAAAGAGGTTGGATCACCACGGCGACGAGATCGCCGGGTGCTCCAGGGAACGGGATGAAGACTGGCTCCACCGCGCACTCCGGCATGTCCGGGGGCTGTGGTCATGCCTTCGATTTTCTAAATAAGTCATCCTTCGCAGCGAAGAGATGAACGGGGAGAAGAGAATGAAGGACCTACCGAACTTTCATCGCGCCTGCCTGCTCGCCGGGCTCATGGCGTCGGCTTCCGCGATCGGCCTCGCCAGCCCCGCGATGGCTCAGGACGCCGCCCCTCAGGCGGCTGCGGGCGGCCTCGAGGAAATCGTCGTCACCGCGCGCAAGCGTTCGGAATCGCTGCAGGACATTCCCGTCGCGGTGACCGCCTATTCGCCCGCGCAGATCGCCCGGCAGGACATCTCCAACATCGAGCGCATCGCGGCGACGACGCCGAACCTCACCGTAGGCCGCGCGACGACGGGTTCGGGCGCGCAGATCTCGCTGCGCGGCATCGGCACCCCGGCGAGCGCGCTGGGCATCGAATCCTCCACCGCGATCATCGTCGACGGCATCTATTACGCCAGCGGCCGCATCCTCAACGAAGGCTTCTTCGACCTGTCGCGGATCGAGGTGCTGAAAGGCCCGCAGGCGCTGTTCTTCGGCAAGAACGCGACGGCGGGCGTGATTTCGATCACCACCGCAGATCCCGGCTCCAGCTTCGAGGGCTCGACCCGCGTGGGCTACGAGTTCCGGGCGAAGCGGCCCTATATCGAGCAGATGATCTCCACGCCGCTCACCGAAACGCTCGGGCTGCGCGTGGCGCTGCGGGCATCGAAGATGTACGGGGGCTATTCGCGCAATTACGCCACGGCGCAGCCCTTCACCGTCACCGACCAGGCCGGCGGCCCGGTACAGAACCTGGTTGCGCCTCCGGGCGACCGCCGCGGTCCGAAGGAGAAGGAACTGGTCGGGCGCCTCACGCTCAAGTGGGAGCCGACCGACACCATCACCAACACCTTCAAGGTGTCCGCCAACGAGACGACCACCAACGACGGCGCCTGGAACAACATCGTGTTCTCCTGCGCCACCGGGTTCAGCACGCTGCAACCCGGCGTGCCCTGCAAGCGGGACTGGAAATACTACCACAACCAGATGCCGACCGAGATCGCCGCGAACTTCCCCTTCGCGCGCGCCGACGGCGAACTCTACACGAAGTACCGCTCCTGGCAGGCGACCAACAATCTGGAATGGAACCTGGGCGATGTGACGCTGACGTCGGCCACGAACTACCAGAACCAGAACAACCGCTGGCTGACCGACAGCGACTACCAGCAGCGCGCCGTGCAGATCTACGTCGGCTCGCGTGAGAAGTGGTGGGCGTTCTCAGAGGAACTGCGCGCGCAGACCAACTACGACGGCCCGGTCAACATGATGCTGGGCGTACTGTACCAGAAGACCAAACTGCAGTCCGACCAGTACGTCTATTCGGGCAACACGCGCGTCAGCACCCAGCGGCCGGAATGGGAATACGTCGCCTTCGGCAAGGATTCCTACACCAAGGGTGAGACGATCTCTCCCTTCGCGCAAGTCACCTGGAAGGTCGTGCCCGAGGTCGAACTCTCGTCGGGTATCCGTTACACGCATGAGACCAAGGACAGCTTCTTCGTCCACCCGGTCAATCGCCCCGGCCAGATCAACCGGCTGAACGACCCGATCTACAAGAACCAGACCTTCACCAACTGGAGCCCGGAAATCACCGCGTCGTACAAGCCCGCGCCGGGCGTCAACATCTATGGCGGCTTCAAGACCGGCTACAAGTCGGGCGGCTTCTCAAACCAGAGTTCCTATACCAACGCGTCGATCCCCGCCGATCTCGACTTCGAGCCGGAGAAGGCCAAGGGCTTCGAGGGCGGCGTGAAGACCACGCTGTTTAACAACCAGTTGCGCTTCGATGTGGCGCTCTACACGTATGAATATACCAACCTGCAGGTCGATTTCTTCGAAGCGCAGACGTTCCGCTACATCACCACGAACGCGGGTTCGGCGCGCACCAAGGGCGTCGAGATCTCGACCGAGTGGGCGCCGCATGCGCTTCCGGGCCTGACGATGCGCGGCGCGCTGAACTACAACAAGGCGCGCTACGTGGACTTCATCGCACCGTGCGTCACTGGCCAGACCCCGGCGCAGGGCTGCAATCCCACCACGAGCAGCCCTTACGGCGGCCTCTTCGTGCAGGATCTGAGCGGCAAGCCGACCGCCAACGCACCGCGCTGGACGGCGGCGCTGGGCACCAGCTACGAGGCAGACCTCAGCCCCGACATGTCGCTGACGCTCTCGGCCGATGCCCGCTATTCCAGCAGCTACAATGCATCGCCGTTCAACAACCCGATCGCGACGCAGCCCAAGTACGTGAACCTCGACGCGTCGCTGACGCTCAGTTCGAAGGCGGGCTGGGATCTGGCGGTCATCGGCAAGAACCTGACCAACCAGTTCGTCATCTCCGGCGCGCTGGATGCGCCGGGCACCGGCCGGGGCACCGGGACCGACGGGGGCGTGCTGGGCGACCAGCGCGGCTATGCCAACATCCCGCGCACGGTGCAGGTGCAGGTCACCTACCACTACTGATCGGGGGAATTTTCCCCTCACACCTTGGCCGGTGTGCGATCCTCCAATCGCGCACCGGCCACTCCATATCGATAATAGAGGGCAACGATGCGGCTTGAAGGCAAGGTCACTGTGATAACCGGCGCGGCGAGCGGACTTGGCGAAGCGACCGCGCGCAGGTTCGCGCGCGAGGGCGCCGTGCTCGTGCTCGGCGACTTCAGGCATGATGCAGGTAAGTCGCTGGCCGAGAAGCTTTCCGCCGCTTTCGTCCCCTGCGACGTCACCCGCGAGGAGGACGTCGCCGCCCTCGTGGACAGGGCGATCGCATTGCATGGCCGGCTCGACTGCATGATCAACAATGCCGGGCAACTCGGCGCCGTAGGCAGGGTCGAGGAGATCGGGGCGGCCGCATGGCGCGATACCCTGGCTGTGCTGCTCGACAGCGTGTTCTACGGCATGAAGCATGCCGCGCGCGTCATGCGGCCGCAGTGCTCGGGCGCGATCCTCTCGACCTCGAGCGCGGCCGGCCTCGCGCCGCTGGGGCCGCATGCCTATACGGCGGCCAAGCATGCGGTGGTCGGGTTGACCCGGTCCGTCGCGGCGGAACTGGCGGCAGACAGCATCCGGGTCAACGCAGTGGCGCCCGGCAACGTACCGACCCGCATGACAGAGCTTGCCTATGGCGATGCGGAGACGATGCGAAAGGCGGCGGAGGCCCGCAATCCCCTGCGCCGCGTGGTCGAGGCGGACGAAATCGCCGGAGCCTTCGCCTATCTCGCCAGCGACGACGGCCTCAACGTGACCGGGCAGGTGCTTGCGGTCGATGCCGGGCTGGTCGATTGCCGGCTGGGCGCGGACTATTATGCCCGCACGCCGACCTACTTCTCCGCCGAGGGCGATCGCGGCCTCGCCTGATCAGCCCTTGGGCCGCAGGGTGCGGATCTTGTCTTCCAGCATCTTGAGAAGCGCCGGCACCATCACTTCGTCCAGCGCGCCGGTCATGAGGCCGGTCGCCATGCCCTCGATCAGCGTCTGGGATAGGGCCATGGCCTGTGCGAACTGCTCGGGCGCGGACTGCCATTCGGGGAAGAGGGCGATCGCTTCGGAATTGAAGCGTTCACGATATTCGACCTGGAGAGGCCGCATGATCTGGGCGAGATCGGCATCGGTGCGCGCCGCCATCGCCAGTTCCTGAAAGGCGACGAAGGCGGGCTTCTGTACCTGTTTCCAATAGGCGGTCACCATCGTCGTCGGTTCGTGCTCGGTGATTTCCGAGGAGCGGCGGAAGGCGCGCAGGCGCCGTTCGTGCAGTTCGACGATGGTGGCGCGGATCAGCGTCGCGCTGTTCTCGAAATGGTGGAGCATCGCCCCGCGTGACAGTCCGGCTTCGACCGCGACCAGCGGGGTCGTAGTGCCGGAATAGCCGACCTTGACGAGGCACTGGATCGTCGCCTCGATCAGCCTTCCCCGCGTCTGCGCGCTCTTGAGCGACTGGCGGGTCGGAGTGCTTTCGCTCGTCTTGCCGTTGGGGGCGCGGGTGGAAGCGCGTTCGGGGCGCTTGCGGGCAGGACTGACGGCCAAACTGGGGGTTCCGTGTGCAATTGCGAAAAGGTTGCACTCCTCCTGCCTTGTCCGGGATGGATGGGGCAACAGGAAAGATGCACCATCGCATGCAATTTCCTGGCGGCCCGTTCCGACATGGTAGCGTAGCATGGCGGTCGTAAGCGCTTCGCCGATCCATCCCGGAGAACGCATACATGGTCCGACTACTGCCTGTCCTTCTCCTGCTCGCTTCCACGGCGTCGCTGGCGGATACCGTGCCGGAAGCGCCCCGGGCGGCCGCGCCCGTGGCGCTTCGGATGGCAGCACCGGAGGCGCATCAGGGCGCCGCATCGGACGGCGAATACGTCTATGCGATCGACAACGACCGCATCGGAAAATACCGTCTCTCCAATGCCGAGAAGGTCGACCAGTGGGAGGGCGAGCGCCGCCTGTTTCCCCACATGAACAGCTGCACGGTGGTCCAGACGAAGCTCTACTGCGCCGCCTCCAACTACCCGGCGGTGCCGCAGACCAGCGCCATCGAGATCTTCGACACCCGCCCGCTGCGCCATTCCGGCAGCGTCAGCCTCGGCTTCGGACCGGGATCGCTGACCGTGATCGACCGGCATGACGGCAAGTGGTGGGCGGTCTTCGCGAACTACGAAGGCAAGGGCGGCGAGCCGGGCCGCGACTATCGCTACACCGTGCTGGCGCGGATGGACGAGCAGTTCCGCATCGAGCAGACCTGGGCCTTCCCCGAGGAGGTTCTCGCCCGTATGGCCCCCAAGAGCTGCTCGGGGCTGAGCTGGGGCGCGGACGGGCTGATCTACGTAACCGGCCACGATCGCCCCGAACTCTACGCCCTGCGCCTGCCGGAAGCGGGCTCGCGCCTCGAACTGGTCGAGACCTTCGCCATCGCCACGCCGGGGCAGGCGATCGACTGGGACCCCAAGGCCAGGCGGCGCATCTGGTCGATCGCCCGCGACCGCAGGGAGATGGTCGCCAGCGACATTCCCGAGGTCGCTCCGAAGCGCTGAGGTTTCTTCGTCAGTCGGACACCGGCGCGCTGCTCGCGGGACAGCGGCGGCGGCTCACGAGCATCCTGTGGCATCATGATCATTCAGCCCATCCAGGAAGCCGTCGTCAGTACGTTCGACATCGACCGCCTTGCGGCGCCCTTGACGCAAGTATGCGGCTATGACCGCGTCGACTTGCCCGATGCTCCGCCTTCGCAGTTCGCGGCATGGCATGTTCCGCAGCAGTGCACGCGGATCGAACAGGCGCTGTTCGTGCCGCAGGACACCGTATCCGGGCGCGGCGCGCTCAGGCTGGTGCGCTTCCACGGGGTGGAGCAGAAGGTCATGCGTTCCAGCCAGCGGACCTGGGACACCGGCGGCATCTTCGACGTCGATATGTTCTCGGCCGACGTCGATAAGGTCTATCGCGGACTGCAGCGCCACGGCTGGACGGCGTTCGGTGAGCCGGTGGACTACAGCGAGGCGCACTTCTCGGTCCGGCAGGTCGTGGCGATCGGCCCGGACGGATTGAACCTTGCGGTGATCCAGCGCTACTCGCCCGAAGTGCCGGGGCTCGATCCTTCGGGCAGGCTTTCGCCGGTGTTCAATTCGACGCAGATGGTGGCGGATATCGAAGGTGCCATCGCGTTCTACGTGGACGTGCTGGGCTGGCACAAGGACCTAGACTTCATGGTCGAGGGCGTGGCCGAGCCGGGTGCCGATGTGCTCGGCCTGCCGCTGCCCGCCGCGATCGGGGCGCAGCGCCGGGTGGTGATCTTCAACCCGCCGGGGCCGTCGGTAGGCGGAGTCGAGTTGATCCACAACGCCGCGATGTACGGCCGCCGCTGCGACGCCGACTGCGCGGCGCCCAATGTCGGCATCCTGTGCCTGCGCTTTGAGGTGGACGATGCCCATGCCTATGCCGCCGCGATCGCCGGCCGGGGCGGGTCACTCCATATCGAACCGGCGGCGTTCGTGATCGCGCCTTACGGGACCGTCACGCTGTTCGCGGTCCGCTCGCCCGAAGGCGCGATCGTCGAGTTCTTCAGCCCCGGCGGATGAAACGAGGCCTGCACGGAAGCGATGCGCCGAAGCTCGCGTCAATTGATCTTATAAATATGAATTTCTATACGGTGATGCATCGATAAACTCCGATGGCCATGATTCGGGCCATGTCGCTGCGTCATGAGCAGTCGTCTCGATTGCCACTGCCAAGCGGCCGGGCGAAGATGCGATCTCGGCCGGGGACGTGGTTCAGGCGATGGCCACCGGGTTCGGTGCAGGAGCGGTTTCTGTGGTTTTGATGCCTTGCGTCCCTTACGCGGACTTCCGGTGAGCGGGCCTTTCATCGCTGTCGATTGGGGTACGACCAATCGTCGTGCCTACGTCATCGACAAGAGCGAGGTCGTCGCCTCGGAGCAGGATGACGGCGGAGTCCTCTCGGTTCCAGCTGGCGGCTTTCCGGCCTCCGTCGCGGACCTGCGCGCGCGGCACGGCGGGTTACCGATGCTGCTCGCGGGCATGGTCGGCTCCAACCGGGGTTGGCATGACGCGGGATACGTCGCCGCGCCTGCCGGGATTGCCGAGCTTGCGGGAAACCTCGTCTCGCCGGTCGAGGGCGTCGACATCGTCCCCGGCGTCTGCCGCGACAGCGGTGGCCGACAGGACGTGATGCGCGGCGAGGAAGTGCAGCTTCTCGGCGCCGTCGCGGCGGGGCTCGCGCCTGCCGATGCGTTGCTGTGCCAGCCCGGAACCCACGCCAAGTGGGCGGTCATGCGGGGCGGCGCGCTGGCCGACTTCACCACCGCCATGACCGGCGAGATGTTCGCCATGCTCAAGGCCCATTCGCTGATCGGCAGCGAGATGACCGGCGAAGTCGATGCCGACGCGGAATTCCGCAAGGGCGTCGAGGCCAGCGCCGACGGTGACCTGCTCGCTGCGCTGTTCGGCGTGCGCGCGGCCTCGGTACTGGGTGCGCGGGCTCCCGGCACGGCGGCGGCCTATGTCAGCGGCCTGCTGCTCGGCACCGACTGCCGTTCCCGCATAGTGCCGGGCCAGACCGTGCATCTCCTTGCCGACGGGCTGCTCGCGCGGCTCTATTCCGCCGCCATTTCAATCGCCGGGGAGAGGCAGTCGTCGTCGACAGTCACGCTGCCTTCATCGCCGGCATCACCCGCATCCGGGATATGACTCCATGATCGACCTTGCCACCGCGCTTGCGCAGCTTCCCTCGTCGCGATCCTGCGCGGCATTCGCTCCGACGAAATCGAGGCGGCCGCCGACGTACTGGTGGAGGCGGGCTTCCGCCTGATCGAAGTGCCGCTCAATTCGCCCGATCCGCTCGTCACCATCGAGAAGCTGGCGCGGCGCGTCGGCGACCGGGCGATCGTCGGCGCGGGCACGGTGCTGACGGTCGGGCAGGTCGCCGAGGTGCAGGACGCGGGCGGCGCGATGATCGTCTCGCCCAATACCGACGTCGCCGTGATCGCCGAGAGCGCCCGTCGCGGCCTCGTCTCGCTGCCGGGCTACTTCACGCCGAGCGAGGCGTTCGCGGCACTCGCGGCAGGAGCAAGCGGCCTCAAGCTGTTTCCGGCCGAGGCCGCCAGCCCCGCGGTGGTCAAGGCCCAGCGTGCCGTGCTCCCCAAGGACGTGCCGCTGCTGGCGGTGGGCGGCATCTCGCCGACCAATATGGAGCCCTGGCGCCAGGCGGGCGCCGACGGCTTCGGCCTTGGCTCGGCGCTCTACAAGGTGGGCATGAGCACCGCCGAGATCGCCGCAAACGCCCTGGCCTTCGCACGGGCGTGGGCGGAGATGGAGGGCCGCGCGTAATCCGGGGTCAGGCCGTCTCCAACAGCGGCGCGCGCCGGTAGAACGCGAGGTCCTGCATTTCGTAGGCCGCCGGGGTGTCCGCCGTGCGCGCGTCGTGGAGCCGTTTCCAGTGCGCGAAGAGGCCCATGATGTGCGGCGGGTCGCCGTGGATCTCGGTAAAGCCGCCGTTCAGCGCACGGGTATCGAAGTAGGCCGCGTTGACCTCGTCCGCCCATAGTTCGGTGGCCAGCGGATAGCCCATGTCGATCCAGCGCTGCCGCTCGCCCGCGAAGTCCGAGACTAGGTAGGCGATGTGGTGGAAGCCTTCCTCGCCTTTCGCGAACATGTCGCGGTAGATCGAGGGCTTGTCGTCGTGCTGCTCGATGAACTGGATCATCATGTCGCCGAGGTAGCCGAAGGCATAGGAAACGTCCGCTTCCTCGGTGGTGCCGCGATAGGTGAACTCGTCGCAGTGGTGGTGGCGGACCATGCAGAACGGCCCGGCGCCGAAGGCGTCGGACCACTTCTGCGCGGCCTCGTCGATGCTGTTCACGAACCAGGCCTGCTGGAACAATGCGCGCTTCATGACCTCTCCTCTTTCCCGTGGTGCCGTTGACCGGCAACCGCAGGGTCAAGGAGTCCCCGCCCGGCCGCAACCGGGCAAAAGGGGAGGTCGGGCCAGAACTAGAACAGACCCGGCACCTCGCGCTGCGGGGTGCTGGGCCGCGCCGGGGCGAGGATGTCGCGCTTTTCCGAGGTGTCGGCCGTCACCGCCATGCGCGCCATGCTCTGGCCGACGATCGGCGTGCAGCTCTGCCCGGACAGGAATTGCAGAGCCACGCGGGTCGAGATCCTCGCGCGGATCGCCCATGTCGTAGCTGATGTCGTCGTTGCTGGTGCAGGTGCTTTTCATGCGGTCGGCCAGACCGTTGAAGTAGTCGCCTTCGCCCGCGCTGTTCTGCGTCTTGAGTGCCACGATGCGCAGGCGGTCGTCGCATGAGGGCCGGTCGATCGCGATCTGGCCCACCGGCTTGCCGTAGGTATTCGCGCCGATCAGCGCCACGTCGGCATTGAGGTAGGGCAGGAAGGCGTTGATCACCAGCTCGCTCGCCGAGGCGGTGCCGCCCGAGGTGATGAAGGCGATCTTCGTCGGCGCGACTGATTCGGCCTGCGCCGCGAAGTAGGCCGTGGTATTCTCGGCGGATTTTTCCGGCCGGAAGACGGTGTGGGCGAAGACGTCCGACGCGGTGCGGTTCGCGCCCATCAGGTTGCCCATCAGCTCGGCCACCGAGATCAGCCCGCCGCCGTTGTAGCGCAGGTCCACCACCAGCTGCGTCACGCCCGCCGCACGGAAGGCGGCGAAGGCGGTGCGCATCTGCGGCTCGGCGGTGGAGATGAAGGTGCGCAAGTTGAGATAGCCGACCTTGCGCCCGCCCTGGTCGATCACCTTGTAGCCGTAAGTGCTGGACACCGGCTGCAGCGCGAAGTCGCGCTTGGCGACCGTGATGTTGCGCGTTCCGCTGGCGTCGCTGATCTGGAGCACGCGGGTAACGCCCGCCTCGTCCGGGCCGAGCGCATCGGCGACCGCGTTGACGCCGCCTGCCACCCAAAGCGACTGCACGGTCTGCAGGTTGCCCGAACTGGTGCCGATGGCGAGGATTTCCGTGCCGCGCCGCATGCCTGCCGTCGCGCCCGGCCCGGTTTCGAACGCCTCGATCACGAACAGGCGGCGAGCGGCGGAATTGACGCCCAGGCGGACGCCGAGCCCGGCCGAGGAGCCCTGCTCGTAATAGGCGTTCTCTTCCGCGATCGAGGTGCGATAGGTGAAGAAGCGGTCCCAGTTCTGGGCGCGGGCATTGGCGGTCAGCGCATCGATGTAGTCGTCAAGCGTGGTGTAGGCTGCGGGATTGGCGTTCGCGGGCAGGGTCTCGGGGAAGAGATACCATTCGCGCAGCTGCGCTTCTGCCCAGTCCTGCCGTTCGCGCAGCGAGCACCCGGCCACCGGCGTGGGTGTCGAAGTGGGGGCAGGGGTTGGCGTTGGCGTCGGCGTGGAACCGCCTCCGCTCCCGCCGCTTCCGCCGCCGCCACATGAAGTCACCAGCAGAGCCAGCACGCACGCGCATGCCGTCCACGTCTTGTTCGATCGCACCAGTAGTCCCCCGTTTCAATGATGCGGCAGTCGCGGCCGCGTCCCGAAGCGGAATGAGCCGACACCAAACCAGCATCGTCATTGCGAGCGAAGCGAAGCAATCCAGGGCGGCGCAATGTTGCCCTGGATTGCTTCGCTTCGCTCGCAATGACGAACGATGTCGGTCATCACGCCTCTAAAGCATTGTAGAGGCGGTATTACACAAGTGCGTCTTTGGTCAGGTTAAATATTTGTCACGGGATTGTTTTTGGAGAATTACGGCATGAAGAACCCGCCGTTGACGTCCAGCACCGTCCCCGAGACGAACGCGGCACGTTCGGAGATCAGGTACTCCACGCCCGCGACGATGTCGTCGGTCTCGCCGAGGCGGCCGACGGGGATGTCGTCGGTGTATGTGCCCTTGTCGCCGAAGCCTTCGCTTTGCGGGGTGACGATGCGGCCCGGCGCGATGCAGTTTGCGGTGATGCCGTGGGCGCCGACCTGCCCGGCGAGTACGCGGGTAAAGCCGATCACGCCTGCCTTGGTCGCGCCGTAGTGCGCGCCCGACAGGCGCGAGCGCATGCGGCCGCCTTGCGAGGAGAAGTTGACGATACGGCCCCATCCGCGCGGCTTCATCACCGGCAGCACGGCCCGGCACATCAGGAAAGTGCCGGTGAGATTGACCGCGATCACGCGGTGCCATTCGTCGATATCGGTCTCCTCGACAGGCAGCGAGCGGCCGCCGTGACTGGGACTGATCCCGGCATTGTTGACCAACACGTCGACATGGCCCCACTCGGCGGCGATGCGCCCCACGCAGTCCTCGACGCTGGCCGGGTCGGCCACGTCGCAGCGCAGGGCGAGGCTGCCGGGCAGGGCATCGGCGACGGCATCGAGGCCCTTGACGTCGAGCAGCGCCAGCCGGTGCCCCGTTTGCGCCAGCCTCTCGGCGACGGCGCGGCCTATGCCTTGCGCGGCGCCGGTGACAACGGCGACCCTGGCTTCATTCATGTCATGCTCTCCCGGGAAAATCGCGGGCCTGACCCGCGTGATAGTGGCGATGCTGCACTGCAAGGGCTTGCGCCGGGGGCAGCAAGATGGTCATGATCGGCGCGGCGGGCCATGGGGCCTTGCCGAAGCAGCGCGGCCGGGACAGGAGGGTAACGCCATGCACGACACCATCCGATCCGATCCCAATGACACCGCAGCCAGCGAGACCGGAACTGCGCCGGAGCGCGGGCGTCGCCGCCACGTCACTTCCGCCGCGACGCGGATCAAGATCATCGAGGCCGCCGAGAAGCTCTTCGCCGATCGCGGGATCGACGGCGTCGCCCTGCGCGAGATCGCGGCGGCGGCAGGGCAGGGCAACAATACCGCCGTCCAGTACCACTTCGGCACCAAGGAAGCGCTGGTCTACGCGATCTTCGACTACCGCACCGAGATGTTCGAGCCGCTGCGCGCCGCCATGCTCGACCGCGCCGAGGAAGCGGGGCTGCTCGGCGATGCGCGCACGCTGCTGGAGATCATGTGCCTGCCGCACCTGACGATCAGCGACGAGAACGGGCGGCATCCGTACTCCGCCTTCCTCGCCCAGTACCTCACCCGCACCCGTGCGGAAGGCATTCCGCACCCTTACGACGATCCCGAGGTTCCCGTGCCCGCGCTGCGCCGGGTGCGCCGGCTGATCGTCGAGCGCGTGAACTACGTGCCGCCGGTGGAGCTGCGTTTGCGCGTGGGGCTGTGCAAGCTGATGTTCCTCAACATGCTGATGCGGCGGGACAGCGGCTTTCCGCACTTCGATCAGGGCATCACGCTCGATGCGCTGGTGGACGATACCATGGTGCAGATGACCGTCGCGCTGACCGCGCCTTACAACCATCGTCATGCGCCGCTATTCGCCGACATGATCAAGGCCGACTGACCGGTCGAGCCTGCCTTCCCGATTTCGTCATTGCGAGCGTAGCGAAGCAATCCAGGGCAGTCTTGAGCCGCCCTGGATTGCTTCGCTACGCTCGCAATGACGAAGTGGGGAGACGACGAAGGGGGGATGCGAGAGTGTCGGGGCTCATCCGGTCTTACGCCGCCTCGTCCAGCATCCGGCGATACGTGGGCAGGGCGCGGGCGATGAACACCGTCGATGCCGCCGCCGCGACGGCGCAGGTGATGGCGAGGAGTCGCCCACGCGGCCCTCGTCGCCGAAGACATGGTCGGTGATGAGCGCGACGAACGTAGGTGCCAGCGCCAGCCCGGCCACGCTGACGACGAAGACGTAGATCGACGAGGCGATGCCGCGCATCCGGTTGGGCGTCACCAACTGCAGCGCGGAGGACGAAAGCGCCTGCGGCAGGCTGTAAAGCACGCTCGCCGCCGTCGCGATGGCAAAGGCGGTCCAGTAATCGGTGGCGGCCATGAGCGCGAGGCTGAGCGGCACCATCGCGACCGAGGCGCCCAGCGCGACCAGAAGCAGGTTGTCGCGCCGTCCCATGCGCTCCACCGCGCGGGCCACCCAGGGGCTGACCAGCACGCTGAGCGATCCGGTGATGAGCACGGCAATGCCGTACTGCACACCCACTTGCGCGGCGGAGACGCCGAACTTGCGGATCAGCACCGTCGGCATCCACGCGGGGAAGGCGTAGAGCGGGATGATGAACAGCGGCATGCCCAGGTAGAAATTGCCGTAGAACCCGCGCCAGCGCCGGAACGTTGCCCAGATTTCTGCCGACGACATCGTCTGTACCTCGGCACTTGCGGTAGAGGCGCGGCGGGCGGGTTCCTTCACGAAGACCAGCAGCAGCGCGATCAGCACGCCGGGCAGGCCCGCGCAGAAGAACACCAGCTGCCACGGCTTCATCGCGCCAAGCAGCGGCACCGCAGACAAGTCCCAGCCTTCCGCGCCCTGCAGCAGCAAGCCGCCGAAGATCAGCGCGAGTCCCCGCCGAGGTAGGGCCCCATCATGTAGACGCTGAAGGCGCGCGGGATCAGGCGCGGCGGGAAGGCGTCGGCGATGATCGACCATGCGGCCGGGGTCAGGCAGGCTTCCGCCCCGCCGACGCCGAAGCGGGCGAGGAACAGCTGCCAGTAGCTGCGCGCAAGCCCGCAGGCGCTGGTGCCGATACTCCACAAGGCGATGCCGAACATCAGCACGCCCTTGCGACTGCCTACGTCGGCGATGCGTCCGAACACCGGGCTCATGACGACGTAGGCCAATGTGAACGCAAGGCCCTGCAGCAGGCTGAGGCGGGTATCGTCGAGCCCGAACTCGGCCTTGATCGGGCCGACCAGCAGGTTGAGCACCTGCCGGTCGATGAAACTGGCGGTGTAGGCCAGGGTGAGGACGAAGATCAGATACCAGCCCGCCCGCGATCCCCCTGCGGTTCGGGGGCGGCCTCCGGGTAATCGGCGCCGGCTTCGCGGATGGGCGTCACGACCGTCACTTCGCGAGGCCGGCCGGGTCGATCTTGCGTTCCGGCGTGAAGCCGCGCAGCAGTTCGAATTTCTGGACCTTGGTGGCGCTCATCGGCCAGCTTTCGACGAACCGGACGTAGCGCGGGATCTTGTAGCTGGCGATCCGGCCTGCGCAGTGGCGCGCGACGTCCTCTTCGCTCAAGGCTTCGCCGGGGTTGAGTTCGATGAAGGCGGCGGCGACTTCCATCAAACGCTCGTCCGGCACGCCGACGACTTGCGCCATGCGGATGGCGGGGTGGGTGGCGAGGAAGCTCTCGAGTTCCACTGCCGCCACGTTCTCGCCGCCGATCTTGAGCATGTCCTTGAGGCGCCCTTCATAGACCACGCGCCCCATCGCGCCGATGCGGCCAAGGTCGCCTGTATGGAGCCAGCCCCCGGCGTCGACGGCGGCGGCGGTCGCCTCGGCATCGTCGAAGTAGCCCGCGAAGACGCCGAAGCCGCGCATGCGGATCTCTCCGGGCTCGCCGTCGGGGACGATCCGGTCGTCCGCGCCGAAGATCGCCAGTTCCATGCCTTCGCAGATCGGGCCGGAGGTTTCGAACAGGACGTCGTCGGGGTCGTCGATCTCGCTGTAGCAGGGGACGCCGGTGCCTTCGGTCAGGCCGTAGCTGTTGACGTACTTCGCCCCCGGAAACAGCGTTCCGTAGCGGCGCATCAGATCGACCGGGCCGACCACGTGGTTGATCCGCAGGTCGGACTGGTCGTAGCGGCCGAACTGCGGATGCGTCACCAGCGCCGAGATGATCGTCGGGAAGCCCGCGTACTGCACGGTCGGGCGGCGCTCGATCAGCAGGTCCATCGCCTCGTCGGCGGAGAAGTGCCCCATGCCGATGAAGCAGGCGCCCGTCGCGCGGCATCCGGCCATCGGCAGGATCGTCGACATGTGGAACAGCGGCAGCGGGTCCCAGACCCGGTCCTGCTCCGTCAGCCGGAAACGCCCCGCCATCGCGGCGCCCATCCGGCTGAGCGACCCGTGCGTGAGCATGCAGGCCTTGGGGCGCGAAGTGGTGCCCGAACTGAAGATGATGAGGCCCACGTCGTCAGGCCCGACCGCCGCCGCCCGCTCCATCACGGCGTCGGCGCCGACGCCCTCGGCGGCGGCTTCCAGCATGGCGAGGCCGGGCCAGTTGCCGGGGCGGTCGTCACCCAGTTCGATAACGCCGCGCAGCGCCGGTGCGGCTGCGACCGACAGTTCGCCCCCGCTCCATCCGGCAAGCTCGGGAAAGACCTCCCCCAGCATCGGCCGGTAGTCGCAGTGCCGCCAGGCATGGCCGCCCACGAACAGCAGGCTGATCTGCGACTTGGGGATGACGTAGGCGAGGTCGTCCGCCCGATACCGCGCATTGAGCAGAACCGCGCAGCCGCCCACCATCTCGATCGCATAGTACAGGACCACGTAGTCCCAGCAGTTGGGCGCCAGCACGCCGACGTGGTCCCCGGCTTCACCCCCAGCCCGACCAGCGACCGCGCCCGCTCGACGACTTGCGCGAAGAGTTCGGCATAAGTCGCCTCCCGCCCGTCGTAGATGAGCGCGGGACGGTCGGCGAACCGGTCGGCGGCACGGGCAAGCGTGCCGCCGACCGTCAGCGCCTGCAGCGCCGAAGAACCGTGAAGATCGAGAAGGTCGGGTTGAGGCAAGGCTGTCTCCGTGAATATGATCGGCCGCCGCTCAGGGCATGCGCCAGGTCAGCTGCAGCGCGATCGTGCGCGGCATGGCGCCGAACCCGGCCTGGTCGGCGATGCGGTTGGCGTTGGTCCCGGTGCCGAGCCCCGAGCCGGAGGCGTCGGTGACGCCGGTGACGACGAAGCGGTTGGTCAGGTTCTTGCCCAGCAGCGCCAGTTCCCAACGCTCGTCGGCGGTGCGGATGTGGATCTGCGCGTCGAGGTTGATGTACGATCCCTGGCGCGACAGCGGCGAGCCGAAGGCCGAGGTCAGGTAGCTGGAACTGTAGCGGCTATCGACCCCGAACCCGGCGGTCAGCCCGTCGCTGATGTCGGTGTCGTACTTCATCCCCAGCGTCGCGGTCCAGCGCGGCGCGGCGAAAGTGGACACGCCGTCGAGGTTCTGGCCCGGCGTGCCCGGCCGCGCCGGAGTCGTGCCGGTCGCGGGCACCGGCGGCACCAGCAGGCCGGGCGTGCAGCCGTTCGCCAGCGACTGGCCGCCGTAGCACGGCGCGATGCCGTCCCCGTAATTCGCCTTGTTGTAGTTGATCGATCCGTTCAGCCCGAACCCGCGAAGACCGCGCGGCGCATAGTCGAACTCCACCTCGACGCCGCGCGTGCGTGCCGAACCGGCGTTGACCGAGTTGTAGCTGAGCGCCGCCGAGTCCAGGTACGTCACCTGAAGATCGGTGTACTTGAAGGTATAGAGGCTGACGTTGAAGCGCAGCTGGCGGTCGAACAGCATCGTCTTGATGCCCGCCTCGAAGCCCTTGCCCTTTTCCGGATCGAAAGTGAAGAAATCCGCCTGCGTCAGCGGCGTCAGGATCGAACTGTTGGAGAAACCGCCCGACTTGTAGGCCGTCTTGTAGGCGCCGTAGACGTTGATGTCCGGCGTCACCTTCCACGCCACCGTCGCTTCGGGCGACCAGTTGGTGAACGTCTGGTTGGCCGCGAGGCGCCTGGTCACGTCGTAGTTGACGCCCGCGAAGCGCGGATTGGCGTAAGGCTGGAAGAACGTGCTGTCCTTGGTCTCGTGGATGTAGCGCACGCCGCCGGTCACCTCGATCTCGGGGATGACCTTCCAGATCAGCTGGCCGTAGCCCGACAGGGTTTCGCCGTCGGTCGTCGATTCCTTGGCATACTGGACGTAGCGATAGCCTTCGGGCGCGGCGCTGTTCTCGGCATTGGCGTTGATGACGACCTGGTCGAAGGTGCGCTTCGTGTTCTGGTAATAGCCACCGACGAGGAAGTTGAGCGGGCCGTCGAACTGCGAAAGCACGCGCAATTCCTGGCTGAACGCCTTCCACCGGCTGACTTCGCCGCCCCAGATGTTGACCGTGGGCGACGACTGGTAATCGATGTCCGCGGTCCAGTGGTTGCGGTTGAAATTGTAGTTGGTGACCGAGGTTACCGCGAGGTCGCCTAGCTGGTAGTCGATGTTGCCGGTGACGCCCCACGAACGATAATCGTTGAAGTTGTGGTCCTTCACCAGCGCGGTCTGGTCCGCGATGTCCTTGGGCAGGTCGTTCATGCGGTTGTAGAAGCCGGGCGTGCAGGCGACGCCGGGCGTCGTCGTGCTGGTGCCGCCGTCGCATGCGAACACGTTGTAGTTCCAGGCGCCGCCGTAAGTCCTGTTCCAGCCGTAGTTGGCCTTGACCGTCGCGGTCAGGTCGTCGGTCGGTTCCCAGCGCAAGGTGCCGCGCACGAGCACGTCGCGTTCGCGCGGGCCGCTCTTGCTGGGCAGGGCGGTATGCGCGGTGTTGGGGGCCACCGTGGTCGCGGTCGGCGTGTCGCGGGTGTTGTAGGTGATCGGCCCGGCGCGGTTGTCGAACAGAGACCCGAAGTCCTTCGATCCGCGTACGGCAAGGCGGAAGCCCGCCGTATCGCCGATCGGGCCGGAGACGAAGCCTTCGGCGTAGACCTTCTGCGCGTTGAATTCGTAGCCGGTGCGCATCTGCGCGGTGAAGTGGTCTGTCGGGTTGGCGGTGGTGATCGAGATCACGCCCGCCGTCGCGTTCTTGCCGAAGAACAGCGATTGGGGGCCTTTGAGGATTTCCATCGAGGCAAGGTCGAAGAACCCCTCGTTGATGGTGCGGCCCTGGCCGTAATAGACGCCGTCGACGATGACCGCGACCGACTGCTCGACGCCGATCGACAGCGAGTTGGAGCCGATGCCGCGCAAGGTCAGCTGCGCGCCCGATCCGGAGACGTTACGGCCGATCACCAGCTGCGGCGTCGCGGCGGCGATGCGTTCCAGGCTGGTGAGGTCGCGGCGGGCGATGTCCTGCGCCGAGATGACGGTGACGGCGACCGGTACGTCCTGCGCCGATTCCGCACGGCGGCGGGCGGTGACGACGATATCGTTGGCGCTGAAAGCCGGAGCGTCGCCTTGCTGCGGCGGCGCTGCGTCCTGCGCGAGCGCGGTGGTCGCACCGGACGTGACGGACAGAAATGCGGTGCCCGCGAGCAGCAGGGCACGGCACGACCTATGGTTCGTTGCTTCGATCATTTCAGGTTCCCCTCGACCAGCTTGTTTTTGCGTTTGCGCTTGGTTCGAGCCGCGATTGTGTCGTTAAATTTGGTGCGGCGGACTTAACTTATCGCGGTTTAAAATTAAGGCAACTGCCTTTTTAAATCGGGCCGATTTTGCGGATGCAGAGGGTGTTTGCGGCCATGTCAGGTCGCCTGAAGGCGCGCCCTGGCGGTGGTGTGACGCGCTTGAGTGCTGCTGGGTGCCGTTGAGTGCCGTTGAGTGCCTCCTCCCAAACCGTCGTCATTGCGAGCATAGCGAAGCAATCCAGAGCCTTTCTGCGCCGCTCTGGATTGCTTCGCTACGCGCGCAATGACGAGGTGGTCTTTTCGATCTCGAAGGTGATTCGGGACTACGACCGGCGCGCCCATTCACGGGCCTGATCGCTCGCTACCCACCGCACCGCATTGCCCACCAACTGCCGGTAATATGGGCACTCGTAAGTCTGCGTGCTGTCGCCCGGCTGGATGTAGACGAGCGGGCTGTTACCTGCCGGTTTCGCCCACGCCAGCAGTGGGTTGAGCCGGTCGGGGTGCCAGGGCTCACCTTCGCCAGCGCCAAGCCGCTGCACCGCGCGGCGGGCCGAATGGAACCGTTCGGGCGCCACTTCGTCATCAAGACAGAGCAGGGGATGGATGGCCGGATCGTCGAAGACCTGCTGAAGATACAGTTCGTCGACAAGGTCGATCCGCTCGGGGAGCCCGGCCGTGACCGGGTGCCCCGGATCGGCGATTTTCGCGGTGTAGGCCATGTCTCCAATGTAGCCGGAGTCGGGTCGCGGTGCCCCGTCGATCACGGCGTCGCGATAAAGGAACTGCCCGCCGATCGCCTCGGCATAGCGCGGCCATGCGGGCCATCCGGCGATGGCGTGATGGAGCATGACCATCCCTTTACCTTCGGCCATAAGTCCCTCGAAACCCTCTGTAAAATACGCAGGAGGTTCGATGAATCCCGGCCGCTCCGCCGCAGGGGCGCGAAAGTCCAGTCCCGGCATGTCGTAGAACAGCAGCGCGTCGTAGTGCCGCATCTGCGCGGGGTTGAGCAGGACAGCGGCGGCAGGCTGATCGACGAAAGTCGGCTCGCAGCCGATGGCGCGGAGCATGGCCTCCAGACCATCGCGCGAGAAGGCGTGGCCCTTCACGACGACGAACAGTTCGATGCGGTCCTGCTTGTCGGTCATGGGCGGACGCGGAAGCGGATCGGCAGTTCCCGCAGGGGCAGGGTCAGGAAGTTCGCCCGGTGGATCGGCTCGGTTAGCGGGCGGGCCAGTTCGATGTCGTCGAGCCGTTCGAGGATGGCGGTGACGCCGATGGCGATCTCCTGCCGCGCCAGCACGGCGCCGACGCAGAAGTGCGTGCCCGCGCCGAACGCCAGGTGGGTTCCGGCGTTGCTGCGCTCCATATCGAACATGTGCGGGCAGGCGAACTTGGCGGCATCGCGGTTGGCGGCGCCGTAGCGGACGATCACCACCGAGTCCTTCGGGATCACCGTGCCGCTCAGTTCCACGTCACGCGTGGTGCGGCGGCGCAGGCCCTGCGTGGGGCTCTCGAAGCGGATGACTTCCTCGACGAAGTTCTTGATCCGCTTGGGATCTTCGCGCAGCCGCGCCATCTGGTCGGGGTGGTTGAGCAATTGCATCATGGCGTGCCCGATGGCAGTCATCGTCGATCTGAAACCGCCGCCGATGAGCTGGCTCATCACGCTCTGCAGCTCCGCCATCGACAACGGCTCCTCGGTATCCGCATGGGCGGTGGCGAGCGCGGAAATCCAGTCCCCGGTTGGCCGCGCCCGGCGCTCCTCGAACAGCGCGGCAAGGTGGTGCTGCGCCTCCAGTTCGATGTCGGCGTTGCGCAGCAATTGCTCCTCGCTCATCACGTAGGATGCCGGGGCGAGCATGGCGTCGGCCCATGTCTTGAAGGTCGCAACCTGGTCCGACGGAAGGCCCATCTCCTCGGCAAGGATCGTGCCGGGCAGCAGCATCGCGTATTCGCTGATGAATTCGCACTCCCCCGCGCAGTAAAAGTATCGATAAGGCGGTGGGCGACGTCCTCGATATGCGGCGTCATCTCCCGCACGCGCCCGACGGTGAACACGCGGTCCACCAGCTTGCGGTAGCGACCATGATCCGGCGCATCGGTGCGTTGCAGGGTGGAAATATGCGGCCAGCCCTTGCTCTCCATATAGGCGCGCAGCTTTTCGGCATTCTCCGGTCCTTGCAACGAAGCGCGGTCCACCTTGTTGGAAAACGTCACCGGATCGGTCAACACGGCCCGCAGATCGGCATAGCGCGAGACGATGTAGAACCCCGTCTCCGGCATCCGATAAATCCCGGGCGCGTCCTGCATCGCCTCGTACATCGCAAACGGATCGCTCTGCGTCATCGGATCAAGCAGGCTGAATCCCTCAAGCCGCTCCGCCGCGCCAAGATCGGCCATCAGAATCTCTCCAGTCATGGTTTTTCTAATGTTGGATCATATGACTTAAAAAATAAAGGACTAAAGATCGAGGAGAGATTCCGTGCATTGTCGGGCCAACGATGATGCCGATATTCCTCTCATAGCGTCCACATACAAAGGGCCGGCCATCCAAACGGAAGCCCGGCAAGAACCGCCGAGTGGGTCGAAAGATAGGCGTAGCTCTGCTCGATCGTCCAGTTGTCGGCGGCGCTGGTGTAGGCTTTGTTATTGAACAGATCTCGTCAAAAATGCCTGGATCGAGGCAATGCCCAATCGAACCTACCGCGTACGTTGACCTTGTTGCATCGCTGGTCGTTGCGAGATTGGCTTGATTAGAATAGAAATCCGACTTGTAATTCCAGTCCGCTCGCGCGAACCAAGTCATGTCATCCTGACCCTTCACGTTGCCGCCAAATTGAACACCAAGATTCGCTGAGTATTTCGAGGTATTGGGCATTTCGTTCCCGCTGTATTCGGCGAATCCGGAAAGTGCAGTGATTGTTGAGCTGACGAAATCGCGAATGTTGGTGACGTTGATGGCAGCGCCACCGTCGATGCTGTCGATGCTTATGAGTTTTACCGGACGCCAAGCGAATTGCCCTCCCACACCGTAGAGGTTGACGGAGCCCAAGTTGGAATAGCCGCTCACGAAGGAAACGTACCCGATGCCGTTCGTGCAAGTGCCATTAGGCAGGGTCAGGAGGATCGAGTTGATCTGCTTGCGCCACTGCGCATAGTACGCGGCGATCGAGTAGGTCATGCTGCCGTCGAACAGCCGACCCTTGGCTCCGACTTCGTAGTTTGCCATCTTCTCGGGATCGACGGTCAGCGTCATGCCCGCATCGGCCGCGGCTTGCTGGATGGCGGCCGACTGGCTAAGGATTCCGGGAGAACTGGGCCGGATTAATGCCCTTCGCCCACGATGCATAAAGCATCAGCTCCGGCGAGACCTGATAGTTCAGGATCATACGCGGGGTGAAGTTCCTGAACGTCTCGTTCGCCAACAGCATACCCGGAGCATAAGTGCCGGCCGGAACGAACACGTCGGCGGGAACGGTAAGGCCCGAAGAGGACACATAGGAAGCGAGTTCGTCGACCTGGTAACGGCCTTCCGCGCTCAGCGCGAGGCCGTCGGTGAAGTCGCAAAAGTAGGCGCCCGTGGTCTTGCTCTGTTCCTTGCCGCCCTTGGAATAGATCGATGCCAAAGCCGTGGAGAGGCCGCTGCCGAGCCCCGAGTAGGTACGCGCATAAAGATAACTGGTACCTATGACACCGCGCAGCTTGCCGAGATCGAAGTTGAGGCGCCCTTTGGCGGACCAATCCCTGTTGTCACGTTCGATCACATAGGGAAAATCGAAGTAGCCCGATGGCGAGTAGGCGGAAGTTAGCATGGAAGTGTCGAAGCGGTCGAGATCGATCAGCGTGGAAAACTTTTCCCGGTTGAAGCCGCCGAGCACCGAAATCGAAAATCGGTCGTTCAACTCGCAGTCGAGCGTGCCGTGTGCGTGTCCGGTGTGCCGCAGTAAGCCATAGTGGTCGACCGTATTTTCCGGCGACACGACCCGATTGGTGTCCATTGCCAGTAGATTTCGGATATTCTCGGTCATTTCGGTATTGGCGGAGACGCCGTTACTGCAGCGGGGCAGCATGCCGCAGATGAACGGGTTGCCGTTGACGGTACAGTTGGCTTGGCTGGCGTAGACTACATTGCCGCTGGGATCGACAATGTTCTGGGCGCTGATGCGCGTCTGCGCGGAGGTGGGGCGTCCTCGCCCCGCGCGATCATGCCGAAGAGCTTGACGGTGAGCTTGTCGGAGGGCTTGGCGACCACCAGCAAGGTTCCGGTGGTGGAGGCTGATCCCCAGGGTCTCACCGGCGGCGTCGTTCTTCCACGACCCATTCTTGCTGAACTTTTCGACGGTAGCCCGGAAGGTCAGGGCATCGCCGATGATCGGGCCTGCCGCGCCTGGTCGAAGTTCCGATCGTTCCCCTGTCGTTGCGGCGCTATGACAGGCTGTAACTCGAAAAGGCGCAGGAGGAGCACCGTGAACTCGTTCAGGCGCTCGAGATCAGCGACGCAGCCTGGGCTCAGGCAATCATGACGACGCACATCCATCGGTCGCGCCGCGTCTTCTTCGATGGTTAGAGACGGTCGAAGACCGAACCCATGCGGGGGCTGAACAGCCGCTCGTAAGTCTTGAGCAGGTGCGTATCGGTCATCGCCGCGACTTGATCGCAGATCACGCGAAGATCGCCGTCCGACGCATTCAGGCGGTCGAGTGCATCACGCTGCAGCAGGCGGCGCGGGTCGGCGGCAAGCGCCTCGAACACGGCGACGACCATGGCTTGGCCTTTGAACTCGAGTTGCTGGACCTCGGGGCTGGTGATGACCTCGCGCACCACGAAGTCCTGCAGGGCGTCGAGGAATTCGCGGCGCGGCCCCTTGAGCGCGACGCGCCAGCGCAGGAGCGGCTCGCGAAACCCCTTGACCTCGACATATCGCGCGCCGGTCAGGAAATGGTGGACGAGGCGGCTGATGTAACGCTTGCGCGTGTTGGCGTCGCCAAACAGGTCGTCGACCATCCGCGAGAAGACGTCGTTCTCGCTCTCGCCGGGGTACTTTTCCTTCAGCGCATCGAGAAAGGAGGCGCACTTGCCGTTGATCGCGGCGGCAAATGCATCCTTGGACATCAGTCCGATCGAGATCGCGTCCTCAAGGTCATGGACGCCGTAGGCGATGTCGTCCGCCACGTCCATGATGGTGCAGTCCAGCGACTTGTGGAGCGTGCGCGCGTGCTTGCCCTCGGGGCGTTCCAGCGCCTGGAACCGGTCGCGATCGGAGGCGGAGACGGATGCGAGGATCCAGTCGACGACGTCCTGCTCGCTGTCGAAATGGCATTTGGGCGGCTTGCACGAACGCGCGTCGAGCACCCGGATCGTCGAGGTACCGGCATGGAGCGACGGCACGAGCGCCGGGTTGCGGGCAACCGACCAGGCCACCGGATACTTGAGCACGCCCAGCATCGTGCGACGGCAGAGATTGGCTCCGGCGCCGGCCGAAAAAGATTCGAGGCGAGCAAGGATGCGCAGCGTCTGTCCGTTGCCCTCGAACCCACCGGCATCGCGCATGCAATAGTTGAGGGCCACTTCGCCGCCATGGCCGAACGGGGGTGTCCGAAGTCATGCGTGCAGCCGATCGCGTGGATCAGGCTGTGATCCGGCAGCAGCGCGGTGGCGGTGTGATCGGGGAACGACTTGGCCAGTTGCCGGGCAAGCCCTCCGGCGATCTGCGCGACTTCCAGCGAGTGAGTCAGGCGGGTGCGATAGAAATCGCTGTCCCCGAGGTTCAGAATCTGCGTCTTGCCCTGAAGGCGCCGGAAGGATGCGGAGTGGATGACCCGCGCATAATCGATGTCGCCATCCTCGCGGGCGTCCTCGGCCTGCGGGTTCCAGTTTTCGCGTCGGGCGTGCCAGCTCATGCGACCGGCTATTCCAGTTGCAGCCGGGCTCGGCAAGGGCGGGGCCATCGATGGAACGGGATAATCAGTCCGTCACGAAGCGGCTATTGGCATATACCGGGTCGCCGCTCCCCCATTCGCCGATGGGGCGCAGGTCGGCATGCATTCCTTCGTTGCGGATTTCGTTCGAGGGCCGGGAATCGTTCCAGTCCGTGACGACCTGCCGACGCAGGATGCGCCACTCTCCCTCGCGGCGTTCGAGGCGATCGAGATAGCGCCCGGCCATCACGAACATCTCGTTGCCCTGATCCAGCCCGCTTCCGGCCAGCTGCCCAAAGTAGCGGCTCCCGAGCAGGGCCTCGACTATCCCGGCCCGAACCCGGCAGGCGGAATAGAGGTAGCTTTCCGCGACAGCGAAATCGCCCGAAACCTCTATGTGGATGTTGAGCAGGCAATGCGTGCCCATGGCGAAGTATTGCGTGATCTCGCCGATGATGAAGGGCACGAATTCGCTGGCGCGGCCGACATAGATGCCGTGGATGTCCTCGCCATCGGGCCAGTACACGGTCTCCATTACGGCGAGGTCGGCGCGGTCGAGGGCGCGGCAATAGCGCGTCAGCACGGCTTCCACGTCGCGCACCGCGACCAGTTCGGCAAGCCGTTCGCGCGCGGAGAGGGCGGGGATCACGGCCGGTTGGCCCACACCGGATCGCCGAGGCCACGTTCGCCAAGCGGGCGCAGGGTGGCGAACATGCCCTGATCGAGAATCTCGTTCGAGGGGTGGTTGTCGTTCCAGTCCATCACGACCTTGCGGTGCAGGATGCGCCATTCTCCCGCGCGCCGCTCGAACTGGTCGAGATAGCGCCCACCGAAGTAGAAGGTGTGGTGCGCCGGATCGAGACCTTGCCCCGCGAACATTCGCATGTAGCGCGAACCGAAGATTTCCTGCGCCTTGCTTTCCCGTACCTTGTGATAGGCGAAGAGATAGGTTTCGGTCGCGGCGCGGTCACCCGCGATCTCCATGTGCACGTTCATGAGGCCGTGCATGGTGACCTCGAACCACTCCTGGATTTCGCGCACGATGAAGTCCGCGAAGTCGGCCGCATTGCCGTCGAAGACGCCGTGGCTGTCGGTGCCGTCGGGCCAATAGACGCTGCGCATGAGGTCCACGTCGCAGCGGTCCAGTGCGCGGGAATAGCGGGTGAGAACGGCATAAATGTCGCGTCGCGCGACAAGATTCTCGATCTCGGCATCGGTGACCATAGGGCCTCTCCTATAGCGGTCGGCAGCATGCTTTGGACGCCGATCCATGTGGTCGAGGATAGGGCTTCGATAAAATAAAACAATCGTGATTGGTTATATAATTGCATGGCCGGCAACCAAGGCCCGGCGGAATGTAAGCCCGATCTTAACCATAGATTATGGAATATCGCCTAGTCGCGCCTCTGGATGGGAGGCCGCTTGTGCGTGTCTCGGGACTCAGGGGGAAGATTTCTATGGTTCGTATGGTCAGTCACGTTGCGCTGGTCTGTGCGGCTGTCATGAGCACGCCGGTCATGGCGCAGGAGCAGGCTCCCGGTGCGGCGGATGCCGATGGCGACATCATCGTCACCGCCCGCAAGCGCGAGGAACGCGCGGTCGATGTGCCGATCGCGGTCACCGCGGTCAGCGGCGCGGCGCTGGAAAAGCGCGGTGCGGCGAACCTGGCGGATTTCTTGCAGGAAGCGCCCGGCGTGGGCATCTATGACGGCGGCTCGGCGCTCGGCACGAAGATCACCATCCGCGGCATCTCGACCTCGCTGGGTGCCAACGAGAACGGATACTACCTCGACGACCTGCCGTTCACCGGCGTCACCGTGCCGCTCAGCCCGGACGTGCGCGCCTGGGATCTCGACCGCGTCGAAATCCTGCGCGGGCCGCAGGGGACGCTGTTTGGCGAGGGTTCGATGGGCGGCACCGTGCGCATCCTGACGCGCGGCGCTGACCTCGACCAGTGGGAAGCCAAGGGTCTGGGTATGGTCTCGGACACGCGCGGAGGCGGCACCAACGGGGGGCTAAGGGTGCCTTCAATGCACCTATCGTGCCCGGAGTGCTCGCCGTTCGCGTCGCAGGCACCCATGAACGCTACCAGGGCTGGGTGGACAACAGCAGCACCGGCGCAACCAACGTCAACGACCAGACTTACGACACCTTCCGTGCGAGGCTGCGCTTCGATCCCGTCGACCGCTTGTCGATCACCGGCAGCTACTGGTGGTCGAAGTCGGACTTCCCGGCGGGCGGATCTAGCGCGCGCGACGACGATCAGCAGACGCGCGGCACGGTGCCCTACAGCAAGAGCCGGATGGAGCTTTACGGCGCCACCGCCCGCTATGATCTCGGCGGGGCGGAGCTGTTCTACAGCTACACCCACAGCGATTTCGGGGTGCCGCAGAGCGGCATGTCCTCGATCGGCAGCATCGAGACGAACATCGACATCGCACTCGACGCTCACGAACTGCGCCTGGCTTCGACCGGCGACGGCCCGCTCAAGTGGACCGTGGGCGCCTATGCGCGCGATTCCCAGCGCAACGATACCGTCAAGTTCCCCGCGCGCGGCATCGACAACGATGCCCAGATCAACTCGCGCGCCCGCGCCCTCTTCGGCGAGGCGACTTATACGCTGCCCGGCATGCCCGTCGACCTGACCGCTGGCCTGCGCTACTTCGAGGACCGACTGCGCGGCTTCGAGGCGAATTCCGGCGTCGTTACCGACCAGCCGGGTGACACCTACAAGTCGTGGAACCCGCGCTTCTCCGTGGCATGGCACCCGGTGGAGAACACCACGATCTATGCCAGCGCCGCCAAGGGCTTCCGCTCGGGCCAGTTGCAGCCGACGGTGCCGCTGATCCTCGGTCCGATCTACGGCGTCGAACTGCCCGCGGCACTGAGCCAGGATCTCGATCTGGACCTATGAAGTGGGCGCAAAGGCCGAGCTGTGGGAGCGCAAGCTCTCGATTGAGGCTGCGGTATTCTACAGCGACTGGAAGGACGTGGCGGTCCGCATCCCGATCCCGGGAACGTCCTTCAACGGACTGGTCAATTCCAACGGCACCCACACCAAGGGTGCCGAACTGAGCCTCGTCGCGCAGCCGGTGCAGGGCCTGACGCTCTCGGCGGGCGGTGCTTACGTCGATGCCGAGTACACCGATGCCGTCTCCGGCACCGCCATCGTCAAGGGCTCGGCCGTGGACGACGTCGCGAAGTTCACCGCCAACGCCTCGATTGACTACGCAGCCGCGATCACCGACACTGTGCAGGCGTTCGGCCGGGTGGGCTGGCAGCACAGCTCGCCGCGCCGCAATTCGTCCTACGCCGCGTTCCTGCCGGGCGACACCATCGACCGCGTGGATGCGCGGATCGGGGTCGAGTTCGCGCAGCTGACCATCGCCCTGTTCGCCGACAACCTCACCGACGAGAACGGCGCTACCAGTTTCCGCCAAGTGCAGCAGATCGGGCCCACGAGCTTCGACATCACCTCCAACCGCCTGCGTCCGCGCACGCTGGGCGTGGAAGCCAGCTTCCGCTTCGGCGGCCCGGCGCGCTGACCCCTACCCGCCCCGCCACGAGTCCATCGCGGCGGGGCACTCTTGCGATGCGCGAAGCCCGCTATATATGGTTCATATACGAATCATATATGGAACTTTCCAATGGGCATCGTGAACATCGATGACGACCTGCACGAACAGGTCCGCCGAGCGAGCAAGGTCTCCTGCCGCTCGATCAACGCGCAGGCCGCGTACTGGATCAAGGTCGGCATGCTGTGCGAGACCAACCCCGGCCTCAGCTTCGCCGAGATCATGGAACGCGAACTTAGTTCGGCCGGGGTGTCGCCGCCAACGCTGGGGGTAAGGGCCGCGTGACCAAGACGCCTGAAGAACTGGCGCTGATGGCGCAGGCCGGGCGTCTGCTGGCCTCGGTGTTCGAGATGCTGGACACCGTATCGCTGATCGGCCGATCGACGCTCGATATCGATACTCTGGTCGAGCGGTTCATCGTCGACGACCTGCAGTCCCGCCCTGCCAGCAAGGGGCAGTACGGTTATGGTTTCGTGCTCAACTCCTCGGTCAACGACGTGGTCTGTCACGGTGTGCCGTCCTCGTCGGACGTGCTGCGAGACGGGGATATCGTCAACTTCGACATCACGCTGGAGAAGGACGGTTTCATCGCCGATTCCAGCAAGACCTACATGGTCGGCAATGTCGATCCTGCGGCGCGGCGGCTTGTGCAGGTCACTTACGAGGCTCTGTGGATGGGCATTCGCACCGTCCGCCCCGGCGCGAGGCTGGGGGACATTGGCGCTGCGATCGAGAAGCACGCCAAGCGCCACGGCTATTCGATCGTGCGCGAATACTGCGGCCACGGCATCGGCCGCGAGATGCACGAAGACCCGCAGATCCTCCACTTCGGCAGGCCGAACACCGGCATGCTGCTGCGCGAGGGCATGGTCTTCACTATCGAGCCGATGCTCAATCGCGGCCGCCGCAGCGTTTGGACCGAAGGCGACGGCTGGACGGTGCGGACGAAGGACGGCTCGCTGTCCGCCCAGTTCGAGCACACCGTCGCCGTCACCGCTACCGGCGTATCGGTGCTGACGCTGCGCTCGGACGAGCGCGAGATGGTGCGGCGCAGGAAGGCCGCCTGAACTTTTCACCAACCTCGTCATTGGCAGCGTAGCGAAGCAATCCAGGGAGGTTTAGGCAGCTCTGGATTGCTTCGCTACGCTCGCAATGGCGGAGAATGGTCATTCCCGCGAAGGCGGGAACCCATCTCCTGACGGTGCCTGTTGAAAGAGCATCAGTTGGGTCCCCGCGTTCGCGAGGATGACGACGATGTGTTGCGAGCAGGCGCCCGACACCTCACTCCTCCGGCTTCACCTCGTGGCGTTCGAGGAAGCCGAAGATGCTGTTCCACAGGTGCACGCTGATGTGCGGGCCGCGCACGGCGTGGGTCTGCCCGGGATAGAGCATCATCTCGAACGGCGTCGCCTCGCCCTGCATCTTGGCGATGAGGGTGGTGCTGTTCTCGAACACCACGTTGTCGTCCGACATGCCGTGGATCAGCAGCAGCGGATCGGCGATCTTGCCTGCATCATCCAGCGTGTCGGCCTTGCGATAGGCATCGGCGACCTTGCGCGGATCGCCCATGTAGCGCTCGGTGTAATGGGTGTCGTAGAGTTCCCACTTCGTCACCGGCGCGCCGGAGATGCCCGCAGCGTAGAGGCCGGGGTCGGCCTCCAGCATCTTGAGCGTCATGTAGCCGCCGTAGGACCAGCCGTAAGTCGCGATCTTGGCCGGGTCCACGAAGTCCAGCGTCTTGAGGTATTCGGCCCCGGCGCGCTGGTCCTGCACCTCGACGGTGCCCATGGCCTGATGGATCTGCGATCCGAAAGCCACGCCGCGATTGGCGCTGCCGCGGTTGTCGATCTCGAAGTAGATGTAGCCCTTGTCGACGATGGCCTGTGCCAGCGCGCCCTTCCATCCGCGCGTCACCGTCTGCACATGCGGGCCGCCGTAGTGCTCGAAGAACACCGGGTAGCGCTTGCCGGGCCTCAGCGGCGGAGTGATCATCATCCAGTGGAGGTCGGAACCATCCGCTGCCTTGATCGTGCCGAACGTGGTTGGGCGGTGACTGGCCAGATAAGGGCCATAGGGATGCGTGGCATCCAGCTTGTTCTCCTCCACCCAGGCGAGCCGTTTGCCGTTCTCGTCCGCGATGTAGGTCTGCGAGGGCTGGGTGGTCGAAGAGCGGGTGACGAGCACCGTCGATCCGTCCCGGCTGCCCGATGCGGCATTGGCCCAGTCTGCCTCGGTCAGCTGCTTCGGCGTACCCGGCTTCGCCAAATCGATGGCGTAAAGCTGCGGCGCCAGCACATCGTCGCGGTTGCCGAGGAACAGCACGCGGCCTTTCGTTTCGTCCACGGAAACCAACTTGGTCACCATCCACTTGCCCGAGGTCAGCTGCTGCCACTTGCCGTTCCGGAAATGGTAGAGGTGCCCGTAGCCGTCGCGCTCGGACCACCAGACGAGGCTGCCGTCCTTCAGGAAGCGGTAGTTGTCGGTGAGGTTGACCCAGCTGCCCTTGGCCGCCTCTTCGGTGAACAGGACGCGGCTCTTGCCGGTCTGCGGATCGACCGCCAGCATATCGAGGCGGGTCTGCTCGCGGTTCTGGCGCTGGACGTAGAGCATGCGCCCGTCCCGCGCCCAGTTGACGCGGGTAAGGTAGATGTCGCGGTCGGGGCCGAGGTCCACCTCGACGCGGCCGCTGCCGTCCGGCTTCATGACATGGAGCGAGACGAGGGCGTTGGGCGTGCCCGCCGCCGGGTAGCGCTGCTGGTAAGTGTGCGTGCCCTCGGCGCCGATCGCGGTGCGGGTGACCACGCCGACCGGCGCCTCGTCATAGCGCTCGACGGCGATGAGCCTGTCGTCGGGCGACCACCAGTAGCCGTCCATGCGCGCCATTTCCTCCTGCGCGACGAACTCGGCCTCGCCCCAGTGGACGGTGCCAGCGTTTTCCTTCGGGGTGATCGGCTTGTGCTCGGTCCCGCCGAGCGGGCCGACGTAGAGCCGCCCGTCGCGCACGAACGAAACGTAGGCGCCCCTCGGACTCAGCGCGGCGTTCAGCTCGTCTTCGGGAGAGTCTGTCAGGCGGCGCACAGACCCGTCGATCCCGGCGAGGTAGAGGTCGCCGTCGAGCGGGACCAGCACGGCATCGCCGCCCTCGGTCCACTCGTAGGAGATGATGCCCTTGAGACTGCCGACGCGCTGGCGTTCGCGCTGCATCTTCTCCGCCTCGCTCAGCGCGCGGCCGGAGCCGAGCTTGAGGGAATCGACCAGCATGCGCCATTCGCCATTACGGCGGTCGTAGGCCCACAGGTCGTAGCGGTCCTTGTCCTCGGCGCGGCCGCGCAGCAGCGTGATGTAGCGTCCGTCCGGAGAGACCTTGACCGCGCGCGGCTGCGGTCCATCCAGCGAGGGGCTGGCGAAGACGCGGTCGAAGGTCAGGTCTTGTACGGTTTCGGGCATGGCGGAAGCGCTCCGTTCGGCGGGGGCGGCAAAGGCGGGAAGGGCGGCAGAAGGCAGCGCGGCGAGGATGCAGGCGCTCAGCAGACGGGCTCTGTTCATGTCCCATGTCCTAATGACAGGTCCGTGCGAGGAAAAGCCATTGGCGCTGCCCCTGGCATTTCTTATGTGGAGCGTCATGCGCTTACGGGTCGGCGGGGAGACCACAGTTTGAAGAAGACGTTGGCGGTGGGCCTGTCGATGGGGCTGCTTGCGCTGGCCTGTGCCGGAAGCGCGCGTGCGCAGGACGGTGCATGGGCACCGCGCGCCCGCGCGGCTGCGTCCTATCTCGACGGGCAGTGGGGCAAGCCGGACGGCTGGGCGCAGAGCGAGGCGTGGCAACGCTTCGTGATCGTCGATGCCCTGCTCGACCATGCGCGCCGCACCGGGGACGATCGCTGGAACGCGCGCGTTTCTGCAGCGGTGCGTAATCGCTCCGGGCTCTATCTCAACGACGACGACTTGTGGGCGGTGATCGCCAACGTTCACGCCTGGCAGGTCGATCGCGATCCCGAATTGCTCGACTATGCCAGCACGACCTATCGGCGCATCGTCACCAGCTATTGGGACGATCGCTGCGGCGGAGGTATCTGGTGGGACCGCAAGCGGACGTACAAGAACGCGATCACCAACGAACTCCTGCTCTACGCCTCGACGCAGCTTTACCTCGCGACCGGCGAGGCGAGCTATCGCGACTGGGCCCTGCGGACATGGGCGTGGTTCGAAGGATCGACGATGATCGACGGCGAAGGGCTGGTGAACGACGGCCTCGATGCCGCCTGCCACAACAATGGCCAGCCGCGCTTCACGTACAATCAGGGCGTGCTACTGGGCGGCCTGAGCGACCTCACCCGCATCACCGGCGATCCACGGTATCGCATGCTTGCGGTCAGGACGGCGCTCGCGGCTACCCGCAAGCTGTCCAACCCCGGGGGCATCCTGCGTGAGCCGGTGCCCTCGATCGGTGCGGACGGGCGCATGTTCAAGGGCGTGTTCGCTTTTCATCTCGGGCACTTGCTGGACGACCTGCTCGACGGGCCGGAGCGCGGAGAACTGGCTGCATGGGCCGGCCGCAATGCAAAGGCGGTCTGGACCCTCAGCGATTCCGGGGCGAAAGCCATCGCCGGTGACTGGTCCGAGGCGGCATCGCAGACGGATGCGGCAGCGCAGACTTCGGGCCTTGCCATGATGCTCGCTGCCGCGGGAGCAGGGCGGGAAAGTGCTTCAGGGCATTCCGGTGCTGATCGCTAGGTTCAGGACCCTGGGATTTGATCCCGAGGGGCGGTTTGTCATAAGACGTCCGCAATGGACGCAAACGATATCGCACAAGGCATCCGCCAGTTGACCCCCGCCAGCGCGAGCGGCGCGAGCGGATACAGGCGGCGACGTTCGCCCTGCTTGCGCTTCACGGCGGTGAAGCGCTGTCGATGCGCATGATCGCGGAAACCGCAGGCGTCGCCGAGCGTACGCTGTTCAACATCTACGGGTCTAAGGATCGCCTCTTCGCCTTCAACGCGCGGGAGCGCAGCGAGGAAACCATCGCCCAAGCCCATGAAGAGGGCGGTGAGGGCTTCGGCTTCTTCGAGGTGCTACCGAGCCGATTGGCCGAAAAGACCTTCGAGGCGCCCGAACTCGCGCGGGCGTTCGGGTCCATCCTCGTCGAGCACGCGGACATGGTCGGCCTGCCGGACGTCTACGAGCGCTTCGCCGGGGAGCGCTGAAAGTCATGCGGGCAGAGGGGCTCGTAGCCATCGACGACATCGCCACCGTGTCGCGCTTCGTGTGCATGAGGATGGTTGGCACCATCGTGCTCTGGGCCAAGCGCGAAATACCGGACGATGCGCTCGAAACGCACTTGCGGCTCGCGATCTGCCAGGTGCTGCTGCCTTACGCGGAAGCTCCACTGGCGGCGCAGTTGAGGGACCGGGCGCGGGCACTGACCCGCGCGCTGACCAGGGTAGTTACACCCGCCTAGCATTTATTGCAGTCCACTGCATTTTTTAATGAGGATACGTTCCGCCTGGTCTCGAATACGAGGCACCCGGGGGCGACCAAGTCAGAACAGGCCCTTTCCGGTTCAAGGGGAAAGGAGCTTTCGATGTCTGGAGAGGCAGCACGAACCGTGCGTACCGCGCTCATGGCGAGCATTGCCATGTCGGCTTTCGCATTCACATCCGCAAATGCTCAGGAAGCGGTCGTAGCGCCGCTGCCAGCATCCGCTGCGCAGGAGCATACCGAAGGCGGTCTCGGCGACATTGTTGTCACCGCGCGCCGCCGGGCGGAGAGCCTGCAGGACGTGCCGGTCGCCGTCACCGCGCTGACCGCCGAAGTGCTTGAACGCTACGACATGACCAGCTTGGAGAAGATCTCCACGCAGACGCCGCAGTTCACGATCGGCCGCGCCTCGAACGGCTCGGGCGCGCAGCTGACCTTGCGCGGCATCGGGTCGTCCTCGACCTCCATCGGTATCGAGCAGTCGGTCGCGGTCGTCGTCGACGGCGTCTACTACGGCCAGGGCCGCGTCATCAATGAGGGCTTCCTCGACCTTGAGGGCGTGGAAGTGCTCAAGGGGCCGCAGTCGCTGTTCTTTGGCAAGAACGCCACCGCCGGCGTGATTTCGCTGCGTACCGCAGACCCCACATCCAGCCCCGAATTCAAGGCCAAGCTGGGCTATGAGTTTCGCGCCAAAGAGCTGGTCGGCGAGTTCGTCGGATCCGGCCCGATCACCGATACGCTGGGCGTGCGCGTCGCCGTGCGGGCATCGAACATGTGGGGCGGCTATTTCAAGAACGGCGGCATCGACAAGACCTACAATACCTTTGACGTCGCCACCGGCGTGACGACGCCGCACTTCGCACCGGCCTATGACGGCGACAACCCCGGCAACAAGGAACTGCTCGGCCGTGTGACGCTGGTATGGGATCCGGGGAACGACTTCAAGTTCACGCTGAAGGCGAACGGCTCGACCTCGAAGAACAACAACAATTCGTGGAATTACGTCCCCTTCGGATGCGCAACGGGGACGTATTCGCTGAACCCGGCGATCAAGTGCGGCAAGTCGTTCACCGTCTACCAGAACTATTTCCCGGAAGACCTTGCCGGTACAAACCCGTGGTCGCGTGACGACGGCGCGCTGTACAACACCTACAAGAGCTGGGCGGTCACCGGCACCGCCGAATACGCGATGGACAACGTTGATCTCACCTGGGTCAACAACTTCAACCGCAACGTCAACCAGTGGGCGTGCGACTGTACCTTCGTATCGAGCGATCTGGCCGCCGCGCCTTCGTCCGAGCGGTCCATCTACCACGCATTCTCGAGCGAGTTGCGCGCCCAGACCAGGTTCGACGGGCCGATCAACCTCCTCGTCGGCGCGTATTACCAGAAGACCCATCGCAACCACCGACAGAGCGGGTCGTTCGGCAACATCGAGGATCTGACCGCCCCGGCCGAATATCGCTACCTCGGCTATTTCAAGCATTCCGAAACCCATGGTGAGACGCTGTCCGCCTATGGGCAGACGACCTGGAAGATCCTGCCGACGCTCGAGGCTGCCGTCGGCGTTCGCTACATTCACGAAACCAAGGACAGCTATCTCATCCAGCCTTACGTGAATGCCGCGTTGCAAGGGATCTTCCTGCAGGATACGCCCATCAACGCGGACCAGACCTTCAACAACTGGTCGCCCGAAGCGACGCTGACGTGGAAGCCGACGGACGACGTCACCGTCTACGGTGCCTCCAAGACCGCGTACAAGTCCGGTGGGTTCTCCAACTCCGGCTTCGTCAGCGCCAGCACGGTTCCCAGCGACGTCGCGTTCGCCCCGGAGAAGGCGCGCGGCTTCGAAGTCGGCATCAAGTCCAAGCTGCTCGACAACCAGTTGCGCCTGAATTTCGACGTCTACAGCTACAAGTACGTCAACCTGCAGGTCGACTTCTTCAACTCGCAGACGTTCGCCTTCATCACCACCAACGCCGGTGCCGCCCGGACCAAGGGTGCGGAACTGGAGTTCGAATTCGCACCCTACGCCGCGCCGGGCCTCAACCTGCACGGATCGATCAACTACAACAAGGCGCGCTACCTCAACTACATCGCACCCTGTTATGGTGGTCAGTCGGTGGCGCAAGGCTGCGACACTACCTTCCAGGGCGCACCGGGTCAGGACCTGAGCGGGGCTCCCACCGCAGTCGCGCCCAAGTGGACGGGGTCGCTGGGCGTCGGCTATGAAACCGATATCGGCGAGGGCACCAAGCTGGGTGCCACGATCGACACGCGCTATTCCAGCACCTACCTTGCCTCCAGCTTCGCGCATCCGTTCTCGCGTCAGGCGAAGTACCTGACCGTGGACGGCACGATCCGCGTGAAGTTCAACGATGAACGCTTCGAACTGGCGCTGATCGGCAAGAACCTCACCAACCAGTTCATCGTCGGCGGTGCGATCGACGCGCCGAACACAGGTACGACCGGCGTTGCCGATCAGATCGGCTTCGTTAACCTGCCCCGCACGGTGCAGTTGCAGGCCAGCGTCAGGTTCTGACCCAGCGGGCCGACGCACGATGCGTCGGCCCTTCCCATCGAAAGGAAAGGTCATGAACGACCTTCAAAGACTTATCGCCAAGGATGCAATCCGCGACCTCGCCATGCGCTATATGCGTGGACAGGACCGCCTCGACCGTGCGCTGCAACTGGATACCTTCTGGCCGGATTCGACGACCGACTACGGCATCTTCAAGGGCTGCGGACCGGACTTCGTGGCCTTCGCGCAGGACCTGCTGACCGAGCATCTCGCCAACCAGCACATCATCGGCCAGCATCTGATCGAGTTCGACGAAACCGATGCCAACCGCGCCTATGGCGAAGTCTACTACTACGCCTTTCATCGCATCCTGGCCGAAGGCATGCCCACCGACATGATTATCAGCGGCCGCTATGTCGATCGCTACGAACGGCGGGGCTCGGAGTGGCGCTTCGCCCACCGCAGCGAATTCGTCGACTGGGCGCGCACGGAGCCTGCCGCAGACGGCATCCTGTCCGGCGACCTCGCCGCCTGCCTGCTTGGCCGCCACGACATGACCGACCGATCCTACGATCGCGAATGGCTCAGCAACGCATGACCGGAAAGAGATAACCCAATGACCCAGAAGAGCATCATCGTCACCGGCGCCGCGTCTGCGGGCGGCCTTGGCTTCGCCACCGCACGTCTGCTGGCCCGGGAGGGCCACGCCGTGACCCTGACCGACCTCGATGGCGATGCCGCCGCGGCCCGTGCCGAGGAATTGCGCGCTGAGGGCCTTGCCGCCACCGGATTTGCGCAGGACGTCACCGACGAGGCGGGCTGGGCCACGCTGATCGATACGGTGAAGGCGCAGACCGGCCGCATCGACGGTCTCGTTAACAACGCAGGGATCGCGGTACTCAAGTGGACCGCCGACCTCGATCCTGCCGCATGGGACCGGCAGATCAACGTCAATCTCAAGAGCGTCTACCTCGGCTGCCGGGCGGTCCTGCCGGTGATGGAGGCGCAAGGCGCAGGTTCCATCGTCAACTTGTCTTCCGTCGCCGGGCTCGTCGGCATTCCCGGGGCTTCGGCCTATGCCGCAAGCAAGGGGGCGTGCGGCTCTACTCCAAGTCGCTGGCGCTGGAAGTCGCCGCCAAGGGCATCCGTGTGAACTCGGTTCACCCCGGCGTGATCTGGACCGACATGCAGAAGGTCGCGATCGAGGACAACCCGGACCAGTACGACGCCATCAACGCCATGATCCCGATGAAGCGCATGGGCGAGCCTGGCGACATCGGTAACATGATCGTCTTCCTCCTGTCCGACCGCGCCAGATACGTGACTGGCGGCGAGTTCGTAGTCGACGGCGGCCTCACCGCGCAGTGATTACATAGTGACTACATAAGGACCATGCCGGGTTCCGGACGTCAGACCAGCACTTCAGCGGTCTGGCGTCCGGCAGCGCCGAAGATGCGCAAGTAGCGCTCGATTTCCGCCGGGGCTCCAGTCGCCTTGGCGGGATTGTCGGAAAGCTTGACGGCCGGCCGGCCGTTCGTCTCCACCACCTTGCAAACGAGCGAAATCGGATCGAGCCCGTTCGTCGCGAAAGGTGCGCAGCCGCGGAAGTCGTTCGTCAGGTTGGTGCCCCAACCGAAGCTCATGCGCACGCGGCCGTGGAAGTGGCGATAGGTCGCCTCGATGCTGTCGATGTCCATGCCGTCGGAAAAGATCAGCAGCTTGGTGCGGGGATCGCGGCCCTTTTCCTCCCACCAGCGGATGATCTGTTCTCCTCCTTCGATCGGCGGGGCGCTGTCCGGGCGAAAGCCGGTCCAGTCGGCCAGCCAATCGGGCGCGTTGCGCAGGAACGAAGCTGTACCAAAGGCGTCGGGCAGCGCGACGAGCAGGTTGCCGCCGTAGTGCGCGCTCCAGTCTTCAAGCACGCGGTAGGGAGCGCTCGCCAGTTCCTCCTCGTCGTTCGCCAAGGCAGCGTAGACCATCGGCAGCTCATGCGCGTTGGTGCCGATCGCCTCAAGGTCCGCGTCCATCGACAGCAGCACGTTGGAGGAGCCGATGAACCGCTCGCCCAGTCCTTCCTTCAGCGCCTCGACGCACCAGCGCTGCCACAGGAAGCCGTGCCGCCGCCGTGTGCCGAAATCCGAGATGACGAGGTCGGGCAGCGCCGAGAGCCGCTCCACCTTCTCCCATAGCTTGGCCTTTGCGCGCGCATAGAGCACATCGAGTTCGAACCGTCCGCGCCCCTTCATCGCCGCGCGCGACCGCAGTTCGTTGATGATCGCGAGCGCCGGAATCTCCCACATCATGGTGTGGGTCCAAGGGCCGTGGAAGCGCAGTTCGTACTGGCCATCGTGCTGGCGCAACTCGTAATCCGGCAGGCGGAAGTCGGCGAGCCACGCGATGAATTCCGGGCTGAACATCTGCCTGCGGCCGTAGAAGCTGTTGCCGGCCAGCCAGATCAGCTCCTTCTTCCCGAACCGCAGCGAGCGGGCATGATCGAGCTGCGCGCGCAATTCCGCCTCGTCGATGACTTTGGCAAGGCGGACGCTGCGGGTACGGTTGATCAGTTCGAAGGTCGCCTGCACCTCGGGGTGAAGCTGCCGGATCATCTGCAGCATCAGCAGCTTGTAGAAGTCGGTGTCGAGGAGGCTGCGCACGATCGGATCGAGCCGCCAGTTATGGTTGTAGGTGCGCGTGGCGATATCGGTGAAGACCATGATGGACCTGCTCAGACTTTGGCGTTGATCGGGCGGAAACGGAAGAGTTCTGCGGGCCGGAACGATGCGCCGGTCTCGCGCTCGCCGGTTGCCTCGAGCCAGCCCCGGTCGAGCATGCGGCGACGGAACGCCGACTTGTTCAGGGATTGGCCGAGGATCGCCTCGTGAACGTCCTGCAGGGCACGCAGCGTGAACCGCTCCGGCAGCAGTGCGAAGGCGAGGGGGAGTAGTCGATCTTGCCGCGCAGCCTCTGCATCGCGACGCCGAGGATGTCCGCGTGGTCGAAAGCCAGCGGCAGGGCGCCTTTCATGCCTGTGACCTCTGCCGGATTGCAGTTCGTTGCCGAGATACGCGCCAGGGTCAGTGCCGGGTCTGCCTCCAGAGCGGCGGAGAAACGATCGGCCGGAAGCAGGGCGAAATAGGCGACGCTGATGACCCGCATGCGCGGATCGCGACCGACACCGCCGAACGTATAGAGTTGCTCCACATAGGCACCGTCCATGTGGGCCTTGTAGGCGAGGATCCTGCGTGCCGCGGCGTCGAGATCCTCATCCACCGCGACGAAGCCGCCGGGAAGCGCCCACTTGCCGGCATGGGGCTGTTCGTCCCTTCGGGTCAGCAAGGCCGCGGGAGCGCCATCGACGACCGACATGAGCACAAGATCCACCGTGACCGAAGGGCCGTCATAGGCCCGGGCATCATAGCCCGCCAGGAATACCGCCTCGTCCTGAAGCACGTCTCTCGGACCCTTATGTGCAAGTCGCACTTTACTTATGTCCGTCATGGATATATGTCAAGCGCATCAGTAACAGCAGGAGGCTTCGGTGGCTGGCTTCGTCATCGTCGTGGATATGCAGCATGACTTCGTGCGAACTTCCGGCGCGCTTCCGGTCCCCGATGCGGAGGCGATCGTGGCGCCGATGCAAAATTGGCTGGAGTCACTCGATCCGCAGGACGTAGCGGGCGTGCTGATGTCCTTCGATACCCACATGTCTGCGGATTACGTCGGATCGCCGGAAGCAGAGCTGTTCCCCCTCCACTGCGAAAAGGGCACGCTGGGCTGGGAAAGCATGCTCGATTCTTCTGCAATAAACCCCGACATCCCACTCTATACACTTGAAAAAGGTGTTTTCGACATGTGGCAGGAGGAGGCCGTCGGCATCCGCTCCACTGACGGTGTGCAGATCGAGCGCGAGGCGTTCTTCCGCGACCTTGCCGCCCGGGGTGTCGATCGTGTGACCGTCGTGGGCGTGGCGGCCGACTACTGCGTGCGCTGGGCTGTCGAAGGGTTGCTCGTCCGTGGTTTCGACGTCGATATTCCGGCTTCGCTGACCCGGGGGATCGCCCGGGATGCTCATGCCGTTGCCCAGGAACTGGGCCGCAAGGACCGCCTGCATCTCGCGGCATAAGGAATTGTTCCACTGATAGATAATCCGGCAAGGTCGCCCGGTTTGTCGTCCAGTGGATAATCACGGTCGCTTTCGTGATCTCGCACTTCGATGGGGTAAGGGTCGTTACGCCCCATCCGAGGAAGGACCATGATGCGACTAGAGGAGCCCGATATGCGTCCCGATACGGGCCGGGCAATCGGACCCATGATAGCGTGGGTCACTGTCGCCACTCTGTTCCTGGCGCAGATCGTGTCCACCATCGATCGCGGGATGCTGGCTCTGGTGATCGATCCGGTTCGCCGCGATCTTTCGATCAGCGAGATGCAGATCGCGCTGCTGCAGGGGTTCGCCTTCTCCATCTTCTACGTAACCGTCGGCCTGCCGCTGGGCGCCGTGGCGGACGTGGTGAACCGGCGCCGCCTGCTTATCGGCGGGATCGTGATATGGAGCGCGGCGACGATCGCGGGCGGTTTTGCGCAGGGGTTCGGGTCGATGTTCGCCTCGCGTCTGTTCATCGGCGTCGGCGAGGCGGTGCTGGGGCCTTGCGCGGTGACGATGATCAGTGACCTGTTTCCGCCTCACCGGCGCGGACGGCCCATGGCGCTCTACGTCTTCGGCAGCATGATCGCCTACGGCCTCGGCTCGCTGGTCAGCGGGGTGATCCTGGACCTGGCGCCCAAGGGCGTATTCGCGGGCCTGCCGATCATCGGTGAACTCGCCCCGTGGCGCATCGCCTTCGCGCTTGTGGGAGCGGCCGGCCTGCTGATCGTGATCCTGCTGTTCCTGCTGCGCGAGCCTGCGCGCCGCAGCGATGCCGTCACCGGGTCGGAGCCGAAGCTCTCCTTCGCCGAGGGGCTCGGCCTGCTGGCGGCGCAGCGCGGGGTGTTCCTGCCGCTTTACGGATCGCTGGCGCTTTATGCGATGGGCGGTTCGGTTGCGACGGGATGGGGCGCCGTGTTCCTCACGCGCGCTTTCGGGTATCACGTCGGCGCGGCCGGAAAGGGCCTCGGCACCAGCCAGATCGCATGGTCGGTCGCCGGAGCGCTCGTCGCCAGCGTCGTCGTCGACCGTGTCGGCGCGCGCTCGGGAGCGCGTGGGCGGACGCGGCTTGCCGGAGCCCTGTCGCTGCTCGGCATTCCTTCGTGCCTGCCGCTGCTGTCCGGCAGCGCTCCGCTGGCCATGGTCATGCTGGGCGAGATCATGCTGGTCAGCGCCATTTACGGAACCACGATGCTGTCGGTGATCTCGGAGATCACGCCCACCAAGGTGCGCGGCTTCGCGGTGGCGCTCTATGCCTTCGTGATGACCATCATAGGTGCCTCGCTCGGCCCGCTGGCCGTGGCGTGGCTGACCGAGGCCGTGTTCGCCTCCCCGGCGGCGGTGGGTCGATCCATGGCGATCGTCGGGCTTTGTGCCTTCATCGCGGCGTCGCTGCTCGCTTTCCGCGCGGCTTCGCGCATCACCTCCGACCAACGGAACTGACCATGTCCAAAATCCTGCGCGGCTATGCGCCGAGCCGCTTCGGCCAACTCCACTATCGCATCGCAAAGTGCGACACCCCTGACGCCCTGCCGCCGCTGCTGTGCCTGCACCAGACGCCTAGCAACAGCGGCGACTGGCTACCGGTGATGGAGCCCCTGTCGGCCAAGCGCACCGTGATCGCCGTCGATACGCCGGGCTACGGCATGAGCGATTCCTCGCCCGAGCCGGTCACCATCGAGGATTTCGCCGAAATCATGGCGCAGTTCATGACCGACCTCGCGGGCGGGGGCGTGATCCCGGCCGGTCAGTTCGACGTCATGGGCTTTCACACCGGCTCGATCATCGCCACGCAGCTTGCCCGCAGTCTGCCGGAGCGGGTTCGCCGCGCGGTGGTCTTCGGCCTTGCCGCCTTTCCGGCCGAGCAGCGCGAAGCCAAGCTCGCCAACCTGCTCACGGCGTTCCCGCCCCCGGGTCCCGACTTGGCGCATGTCGAAAAGCTCTGGGCGATCATCGGCGAGCTGAGCGACCCGCGCATCTCCTACGAAGAGCGTCACATCAGCATGGCCGAGTGCCTGCGCCTCGGCGGGCGGATGCCATGGGGCTATATCTCGGTCTATCGCTTCGACTTCCTCGGCGCGATGGCCGAAGTGGCGCAGCCGGTGCTGGTGATGAACCCCGAGGATGACTTGTGGGAGCCCACGCTTGCCAACTCGCACCACTATCCCAACGCCCGCCGCGTCGATCTCCTCGGGGTGAAGCATGGCGTGCTCAAGCTGGAGAACGCGCGCGTCGTCGGCGAGATCGACGCCCACCTGAGCTGACCACTTGAGCCGGGTGGCGGACATGCCACATTGTCCGCCGATTAGGTCGCCAAGGAAAAGGAAAACCCGTGAACCTCGTGCAGCTCAAGCGAATGATCGCGATCTACGAGAGCGGGAGCCTGCGCAAGGCGTCGAAGATGGTCGGCATCACGCAGCCCGCGCTGACGCTCAGCATCCGCCAGCTGGAGGAGGAGTTCAACACCAGCCTCTTCGAGCGCGGCCCCAACGGCGTGCGCCCGACCGAGATGTGCGAGAAGCTGGTCCAGCGCGCGCGCCTCATGCTGATGGAGGAGCAGCGCATTCTCCACGACCTCGCCACCGCCAACCGCGTGCCCAAGGTGGCGGTGGGGGTGCATCCGATCATCATGAACGATACGATGAGCCGCGCCATGCGCCAGTTCGTCGAGCAGGCGGGCCACGTGGATATGTGGGTGCGCGAAGGCTACACGACGCAGCTGCTGGACCTGCTGTCATCAGGCGACCTCGACTTCGCATTCTGCGGATTGCCCGAGGGCTACGCCGATGATGCGCTGGAATTCGAGCCGCTGTTCAAGCGCGAATATGCCGTCGTCACCGCGCCGGACCACCCGGTTTTCGCTCTGGCGGAGGACGATTTCGCCAGGGGCACCGACTTCGTCTGGGCACACGTCAGCGCCTACGAGACCGCCGATCCCATCGACAACGACGACGTCGTGAACATGCTGCGCCGGTTCGGCTATGGGCGCGAGAGCAAGTCGGTGAAGGCCTCGTCCACGACGTTCGTGAAGGCCATGATCCTGCACTCGGGCATGATCGGCATGGTCGCGTGCGAAGCAGTCGCCGACGAACTGGCGAACGGCTCGTTGAAGCGTCTGGCGGGCTCGGAAATTCCGGCGCCCGCCTTCGGCTTCATTACTCTCAAGGATCGCTACGAGACCCGCACCGTCCGGCTGCTCAAGGCGACCATCCGGCAATGGTGCGCTCGCAAGCCGAACTGAGCGCCGGTCACGCTTCGTCGAGGAAGGCCTTCAGCACGCGGGCCGTAGCAGGCGGATTGTCCTGCATCACGAAGGCGCCCGAGTTCTCGACCACCATGGTCTTGCCTCGCTTCAGTTCGGCCTCGGCGGCGCTGCGGAACTTGAGGTAGGCCTTGTCGAACTGGCCATAGACGAGCAGCGTCGGCGCCTCGATGCGGCTCATGGTTCCGGCGATCTCGGTGATCGCGACACCGCGTTCGGAGGGCTGGATCCACTTGCCTGCAGCCCTGCGGCTGAGGATGCCGTCCGCGTTGATCGGGCCGGTATTGATGATGCCGAAGGTCTTTGACAGCAGTTCCGGCGGCGTCGGGATCGGGTCGCCGTTCTTGTCGAACAGGGTGCCCTGCTTGTCGTCCACCGCAACCTTGATTTCGGCCAGCGAGCGGCGATGGCCGAGCGCGCAGGAAACGAGCGCGAGCTTGCCCACCCGCTCCGGCCAGAACGCGGCGAGCGGCACGGCAAGGCAGCCGCCGAGCGAGGTGCCGATCAGGTCCACCTTGTCGAAGCCGAGTTCGTCGAAAGCACCGACCAGCAGCGCGGCCGTCTCGCCAAGACTCTGGATGTAGGGTGCCGGGCCGTCCCAGCGCGAGCCGCCGTGACCGGGAAGGTCGAAGGCATAGACCTGCCGCCCCTCGGCCAGCATGGGCGCGACATGGCGCCAGTCGGACAGCCAGCCACCCAGCTTGTGCAGCAGCACCACCGGCGGCTTGCCTACAACCGGCTCTCCGATCACGGCATAGTGCAGCACGCCGCCCGCACGGCGCAGTTCGCCGAAGCGGGTCCACTGGCCTTTCGGGGGCGTCGGCAGGCTGGCAGCTTTCTGCGCGGCGAGGGCGGGAAACGCGCTGACTGCTCCGGCCAGACCTATACCCCGGGCAACATCACGACGGCTCAACATGGTCCTATTCCTCTTCGAGAGTGGCTGTATCGGTCAGGCCCACATGCGGGGTTCGCACCCCAGCGCGGGATTGGCGACGAAGGCATTTTCCGGGCGCGGCAGGCCGAGGTTCTCGCGCAGGGTATCGCCTTCGTACTCGTCGCGGAACAGACCGCGCTTCTGAAGGATGGGGATGACCTGGTCGACGAAGTCCTCCAGTACGCCGGGCTGGTAGTTGGGCGAGAGCGAGAAGCCGTCCGCAGCGCCCGCACGGAACCAGTTCTCGCACAAGTCCGCCAGCTGCTCGGGCGTGCCGGTATAGGAGAAGCTGGCGCGCGAGACGACGACGCGCCGGGCGAGCAGCCCGATCGGCAGGTCCTCTTCGCGGGCCATGCGGATGATCGACTGCTGTACCCACTTGCCGCCGTTGGTCTCGGGCAGGTCGGGCAGGCGATCATTGACCGAGAGGTGCGAGAGATTGACGCCGAGTTGCAGGCTGAGGGTGCGAAGGGCCAGAGCCTCGGGCACGAGGTCAAGCAGTTCCTCGTCGGCACGGCGGGCCTCGGCCTCGCTGGCGCGGACCATCAACTGGACCGAGGGGATGATCTTCACGTGATCCGGGTTGCGGCCGAAGGCGGCGGCGCGGGCGCGCATGTCGTCGCGGAATTCCTTCGCCACTTCCAGCGAGTTGGCGGCGGTGAAGATCATGTCCGCCGTGCGCGCGGCCAGCGCGCGGCCGGGGCCGGAGCCGCCCGCCTGCACGATGATCGGATGCCCCTGCGGCGGGCGGGCGACATTGAGCGGACCGGCGACGGTGAAGTGCTCGCCCTTGTGACCCAGTTCGTGGACTTTGGCGGGGTCGAAGTAGCGTGCCGCGTCGCGATCACGTAGGATCGCGCCGTCCTCCCAGCTGTCCCAGAGGTTCCTGGCTACGTCCACGAACTCTTCGGCGCGGGCGTAGCGGGCGTCGTGGTCCATGTTCAGGTCGCGCCCGAAGTTGCGCGCCTCGCCGTCGCTGGCGGAGGTGACGACATTCCAGCCCGCGCGGCCCTTCGAGATATGGTCGAGCGAGGCAAAGCGGCGGGCAATCGCGTAAGGCTCGTTGTACGTGGTCGAGGCCGTGGCGATCAGGCCGATGTGCTTCGTGACGACGGCCAGCGCGGCGAGCAGCGTGGTCGGCTCCAGCTTGCCCGCGTAATCGGTGGCGGCGAAGGCGTCCTTACCGGAAATGCTCGGGAAGCCCTGGGAATCGCCTGAGAAGTAGCAGTGCATCTTCCCGCGCTCGGCCGTCTGGGCGAGGTGGGCGAAGTGGGCGAAGTCGTGCTGGTCCACGGCAGGCGCGCCGGGCCAGCGCCATCCGCCGGGGTGCGCGCCGCTGTTGTGGATGAAGGTGGCCAAAATCATCTGGTTGGGGTCGGGCATGGTACGGGCTCCGGAGAGATCACAAGTGGCTGGCGCCGATGACGCGCGCCAGTTCGCCATCCGCCGGGGCGGAGCGATAGGCGCGCGCGGCGGCCGCGAAACAGGCTGCCGCCAGCACAAGGCAGGGCAGGACGACGAGGACGAACGAGGCGGCGATGCGCGACGGATCGCCGAGCACCTTCTCCGAGACGAAGGCGATGGCGAACGGCCCTCCGGCGCCTGCGGGCAAGGCCGCGACGACGCTGAGGAAGGCGTAGGAGAAGCCGCGCATGTCGTTGGGCACGATCTCCTGCACGGTCGCGTTCATCGCGACGTTGAGCATCGGCGTGGTCAGGCTGATCGTAGCGAGCGCGGCAATGGCAAGGCCAAGGCCCGGCGCATAGCCTGCGAAGGCGGTGGGCAGGGCGACCAGCGGCAGCACCGCCATCAGCCCGATGCGCCCGGCCTTGCGCGTGTCCGCCGCGAAGCCGCCGAGCAGATAACCCGAAACACCAGCGACGAGCATGCCGAGGCCGAGCAGGTTGGCGATCTGCGGCAGGGTCAGCCCATACGTGCGCATCAGCAGCGGCGCGGTCCACGAGGTGACGCCGACAAAGGCGAGGTAATAGAGGCAAAAGCCGGCGAACAGCGGCACGACCAGCTTTCGCTGGCGGCCGAGATAGGCCAGCTTCTCACCCACCCGCGCGGGCGCCTTCGCCTCTGCGGGCAGGCCGCGCCGGGCGGGTTCGCGGATGGTCAGGAAGGCGAGGCCCACGGCCGGGCCGACGATGCCGCAGAGCAGGAACGCGCTGCGCCACGGGACGACGAGGCCATAGCCCGGCAGCGCGATATGCACCTGCGCGGCAAGGATCGCGCCCGGGATCACCGAGGACAGCGCGGTGCCGATCGTCGCGCCGATGAGGTAGGCGCTGAGGGCCCGGCCGCGCCGGTCGGGCGGGAACATGTCGGCGATCAGCGACATGGCGGCAGGCGCGACCGCCGCTTCGCCAAGGCCGACGAGGGCGCGAAACACGAAGAACGTCTCGAAATTCGGCGCGAGGCCGCCGAGCGCTGTGGACAGGCTCCAGACGATGATCGCGCCGCCCAGCACGCGCTTGCGTACATGTCGGTCCACCAGCGAGCCCAGCCACAGCCCGCAGACCCCGCTCAGCAGCGAATAGGCGAGGCCCATGAGCAGGCCCATGCGGATGTCGTCGATGCCGAGGTCGGCCTTGATCGGCTCGGCCAGCACGCCGACGATGGCCTTGTCGATGCTGTAGAAATTGGCCGCGAGGAAGAGCAGCAGCATCGGCCAGAGCGTCTGGCGAACCGGAGGGAAGGGCGCGGCGGCCTCAGTCGACACGAACGGTGCGCCCGTCGATGCAGGCCATCAGGCGGCCGTCGGCGTCGTTCAGGATCTCGACCGTGTCACCGTCGAGGTAGATGATGTCCTCGAAGTGGAACTTGCCGATCTCCGGGCCGATCCAGGGCAGGTCGCAGCTCAGGACCATCTGGTCGACCAACTCGAAGCTGTGCATGCCGCCGCCCGGATGCGGGTGGTCGGTGTGCTCGAGCCCGACCGAGTGCAGGCCGCAGGCGAGGAACTCGGGGTTGCCGTGGGCCTGGATCGAGGCGACGACGGCCTTTTCCACGTCGGTGGAGAGGCGACCGGCGCGGAACTCCGGCAGCGCCGCCTGCCAGCCAAGGCGCGTGGCGTTATAGCGCTTGAGCTGTTCAGGAGAGGGCTCGCCGATCACGGCGGTGCGGCCGATGTCGCTGGTGTAGTGCGAGAATTCGGCGGTGGCGTCGAAAGTCACCATGTCGCCCTGCTGCAACTCCGCGTTCTTGGGCAGGCGCCCGAAGCCGGGGCGGTAGGGGGTGATGAGCAGGAACACCGGGCGCCCGCCCGCCAGCGCGGCGGCGGACCAGAACACGCGCTCGGCCTCGGCGCAGGTGGCTCCGGCGGCAAGCGCCTCGGCCGAGAGCTGGAGCGAGAGTTCAGTCTTGCGGGCGGCGGCGCGCATGTTGGCCATCTCGGCGGGCGTCTTGACCATGCGCATGTCGCGCAGGAGATCGCGCGCCGGGACGACGTCGATGGTGCCGCCGAGCAGTTCGTTGACGTCGAGGCCGAGGCCGCGATCCTCGAACGCCACGCGCGAGCGGTCGAGGCCGAGTTCGCGCAAGTATTGCGCTACCGCTTCCTGATGGTTCTGCGGCAGGCCCTCGGCGGTCAGCGCGGCCTGCACGCCGCCCGCGCCGATGCCGGGCTTGCGGGCGTAGCCGCGCACCGCCATCCACGTGCCCTGGCCCTGCTGGGGCTGGCCCATATCGACCTCGACGGTCAGCACGGCGGCATCGAGCGCATGGTCGCGCGGCAGGATCGCCAGCGCGAGATCACCGAAGCCCCAGCTGGCGTCGGTGGCCCAACTGGAGAGGTAGTAGGTATTGATCGGGGTCGAGGCGACGACGACCGCGATGTCCTCGCGGTCCATCAGGGTGTCGGCGCGGTCTCGATTGATGAGCATCAGGTCAGTTCCGTCTGGAGGTATCAGGCGACAGGCGCGGAGCGGCGGCCACGCACGAGGCGGCCGGGCAGGGCACCCGTGGGGGTATCGTCGCGGGCGGTGACGACGCCGGAGAGGATCGTCGCGGCGTAGCCGCTTGCCGCTTGCGTCAGGCGGCGGCCACCGGCGGGAAGGTCGAAGCTGGCGCGCGGCGGGGCGAGGCGCAGGCGGTCGTAGTCGATGACGTTGAGGTCCGCCTTGTAGCCCGGCGCGATGATCCCGCGATCGCCGAAACCGCCGACATGGGCGGTGTGGCCGGTCATCAGGCGCACCGCTTCGGGGATCGACAAGCGCTCGCCCACGCGGTCGCGGGTCCAGTAGGTGAGGAGGAACGTCTGCATGCTGCCGTCGCAGATCGCACCGACATGCGCACCGCCGTCGCCGAGGCCGAGCACGGTGTCCTCGCGCCGCAGCATGTGGTGGACGACGTCGAGGTTGTAATGCGTGTAGTTGCGCGCCGGGAAGTAGAGGATGGCCTGGCCATCCTCCTCCAGCAGCGCGTCGTAGGCGACTTCGTGGACGCTGCAGCCGCGCTGGGCGGCGATGATGTCGAAGCGGGCGCTTTCGGGCGGGGCATAGTCGGGGTTCTCGCCCATGGCATAACACTGGGCGACTTCGCGCATGAACGCCGGATACGTCTTCGGGTCGAGCGGCAGGCCCATTTCCGAGAGGATCGCGGCCTTCACCTCGGGCTTGCGCATTTCCCGCGCGCGGGCGGCGATGGGCAGGTGCTCGATGGCTTCGTAAGTCGGGCAGCCGCGGAAGGGGCTCAGCGACAACTGGTGGCCGAACAGAACGCCGACCGGGCGGCCGACTACCTGCCCATAGATGTCGATCCCCTGCGCACGACCTCGCGGCGCAGGCATCCGCGATCTCGCGCCAGCGATCGGGCGCTTCGTTGTACTGCAGGAGCGGGAAGGTCACCGTCTGGCCCGAAGCCTCCGCCACGCGCGCGAGCATGCGGAATTCGGACGAGAAGCCGTTGCCGGTGTCGAATTCGGAAGCCGACATGAACAGGTGGCGGCCCAGCGGCTTCATGGCCATGGCGATGGTAAGGAGTTCGTCCTCGCTCGCGGTGGTGACCGGAAGCTGGTCGCCGCTGGCGGTGCGGTGGCCGATGACGCGGGTGGTGGAGAACCCGAAGGCGCCCGCCTCCAGCCCTTCGCGGACGATAGCGGCCATGGCCTGCATGTCGGCGCCGGTGGCGGGTTCACGCTCGATGGCGCGCTGGCCCATGACGTGGACGCGCACCGGAATGTGCGGGACGGCGACGGCGAAGTCGGCATCCATGGGGCGCTGCTCGATGGCGTCCATGTATTCCGGGAAGCTCTCCCAGTTCCACGGCAGGCCCTCGGCCATGACGATGCCGGGAATGTCCTCGACGCCTTCCATGACGTCGATCATCTGCTCGCGCATGTCGGGGCGGCAGGGCGCGAAGCCGACGCCGCAGTTACCCATGAGTACGCTCGTCACGCCGTGATTGGTCGATGGCGAGAACTGCGTGTCCCAGGTGACCTGGGCGTCGTAATGGGTGTGGATGTCGACGAATCCGGGCGTGACCAGCTTGCCGCGCGCGTCGATCTCCTCGCGCCCGGAGCCGGAGACGGCCCCCGTCGCGACGATCTTGCCGCCGCGCACCGCGACGTCGCCTTCGAAAAGATCGGCTCCGGTGCCGTCGGCGACAGTGCCGCCGCGAATGACCAGATCGTATTCGCTCATCGTCGTATCCATCTGCTCGAGTTGAAATACCGTGTGCGGCGGGGTGCAGGCTGCACCCCGCCGCACATCGGTACTCGTCAGAACTTCACGGTTGATCGCACACCGAACGTGCGCAGGTCGCGCAGCGCCACCGCGACGCCCGAGAACGGCGAAAGGTAGGAGTTGGTGCGCTCCAGCAGGGTGAAGTCGATGGCGGCCGGATAAGCCTTGTTGTTGAACAGGTTGGTCACGAAACCTTCGAACGTGAAGCGATCGTTCCCGAAGCCTGCGCGCAAGTTAACTTGCGTCATGTCCGGCGTCTTCGTCAGGTTGGAGGCATTGGTGTAGACCCCCGACTTGTAGGTGAAGTCGGCGCGGGCGAAGGCCTCCACGTCACCGCGCAGCGGCATCGTGTAGTTGGCCGAGACCGAGCCCGACCAGCGCGACGCCAGCGGATTGTGGTTGCCGCTGAAGTCGGTGATGCCGGTAAGGGCGGTCACCGTGGGCGCGCTCAGTTTGCGGATGTCGCTTTCGTTGTACGAACCGTTGGCCGAGAGGGTCAGGCGGTCGGTCGCCGCGAAGGAGAAGTCGCCTTCGAGGCCGTACATCTTGACCTTGCCGGTGTTGAGCTGGGCCTGGATGTTGTAAACCACGCTCGTCGCCGGATCGACCAGGGTGATGACATTGGCGTTCAGCTGGTCCTTCCAGATGCCGTAGTAGGCGGCAACGGCGTAGCGCACGCGGTTGTCGAACGCCTTGCCCTTGGCGCCGATCTCGAAATTGTCGAGCTTTTCCGGTTTCACCGCGATGCGCAGGCCCGCGTCCGCCGCCAGAACCTGGGCCGCCGGGCTCAGGTTGGAGAGGAACACGGTGTTGAATGCCGCCGGGTTCACGCCCTTCGAGTACGATGCATAGACCATCATATCCGGCGTCACGTCGTAGTTGACGATCACGCGCGGGGTGAAATTCTTGTAGGTCTGCTTGGCGAGAACCGAGCCTTCCTCGTAGAAGCCCGGCGTCGCGAAGGCGGCCGAGGCGATGGTCTGGCCGCCCGGGCGGGCATAGGCATACATCGTGTCGATCTGGTAGCGGCCGTCGAAGTTGATGCTCAGTTCCGGCGTGATCTTGTAGCCCAGGCCGAAGAAGCCGCCGAAGGTGCGGTTGCGGGTCTTGCCCGAGACGACGCTGAACTGGCTGGTGCCGAGCGCGCCGTTGTTGCCGCCGCCGCCGCCCTGGAACGTCGCGTTCAGATAGCTGCCGCCGAGCGTCGCGGTGAACGCCCCCCATCATCATAACTTGCACGAAGTTCCTGCGAGAAGTCCTCGGATTTGGCTTCGACGAGGTAGGGATAGTCGAAGTAGCTCGGTGCTCCGGGCGCCGTGCCGACCGCGTTGGTCGAATTCGGCGCAGTGGTGTTGTAATAGAGGTCGAGGTCCGACAACTGGCTGCGGCGCTCGTTGTTGTAGCCGGTGAGCGAGGACAGAGTGATGCCGCTGCCGACCTCCCAGTCGACGTTGAAGTGCAGGTGATAGAAGCGGCTGCGCAGGCCATAGCCCTGCACGCCGTCCTCGGGGTTGATCAGGCGGCCCTTCGGGTTGGCGAGGAAGTCCTTGATGAAGGGCGTGTTCACCGTGTTCATCGAAGGCGCGCCGGTGGGCAGGCCGGGCAGGGTGCCACAGAAGTAGCGGTTGGCGCCAAAGGCGCAGTTCGAGGAATCCGGCACGATCACCGCGCCGTTCGAAGGGTTGGTGACGGCGTGCGCCGCCAGCAGGCCGGTCGCGTTGGGGCCGTCGTTGTTCTTCGAGATCATCGCGAAGGCCTTGGCCTTCAGGTTCGAGGCGGGCGTGAACTCCATCGCCAGCGTCGCGGCGCGGGTGCGCTGGTCGCCGAGCGTCTGGCCGGGCACGCCCTGGTTCTTCCACGAACCGCCCTTGGCCATTTCCTGCACGGTCGCGCGGAAGCCGACGAGGCCCTCGATCAACGGCGCGCCGATGGAGGCCTGGATGTCATGGTTGTCGCGCGTGCCGACCATGCCCGAGAAGCTGCCTTCGAGGCGGTCGGGCGTGGACTTGGTCACGACGTTGACGGCACCGGCGAAGGTCTGGCGGCCGAAGTAGGCGCTCTGGGGGCCTTTCAGTACCTCGATGCGCTGGGGATCGGAGATCGTCTGGATCGCGGTGGCGGTCGAGACCGGCACGCCGTCGATGAACATCGAGGCAGTCTGGACCGACGCGCTGGAGGGCGTGAAGCCGCGAATGATGACCTGCTGGAACGAGCGGTCGTTGCGACCCGACGAACTCGACACGATCTTCATGCTGGGCGTGAAGGAGGCAAGGTCGGTGACCGACTGCACGCCGCGCTTCTGCATGTCCTCGCCCGTCAGGGCGGTGACCGAGATCGGGGTCTTGAGAATGTCCTCGCCGCGCTTGCGGGCAGTCACGACGATGTCGCCGGGCGCACTCGCCGTCGTATCGGCGCCGGATGCCTGTGCATTGGCGTTGGTCGAAAGGCCCAACGCGATGATCATCGACGTGCAGGACAAAAGAACGGCGCGATTCAGCGCCGACGTGCTGGTCATGATTGCTTTCCCCATTTCGATCCCTGACCATTATTGGTCTGAGTTTTGAGATCGTTCTTCCTGCGTGAAACTTTTATCGTGTTTCTTTATTAAGCATTGCATCGAGCACTGGACGGCTTGCTGTCATCAAATCGCCGCTTGATGAGTGCAAGGTAACATCGGTTTTTTCCGCTTCGGAAATCAGAAGCCCTTATCACCTCCAAGGAATCCTGATTGGCGCGGGCGGCCAAGTCGTGCTCGTTATCCGGACATGTCAGGGGGCAAGGCTGGCTTCGGCCGCCGTTCCCGACGAGGGTGATCCTCGACAGGCTCAATTCTTCGACGCGAGGCGCCAAAGACGTCATGAAACTGCTTGCGTTCCTGATGCAGACCGGTGGCCATATCGCCGGTTGGCGCCACTCCCGCGCCGCCGACAATGCCTTGTGCGACGCCGGCTATTTTCGCGCACTTGGCCGCACTGCGGAGAAGGGGCTGTTCGACGGCGTCTTCCTGGCTGACTACCTCGGCTATCATCCGGTCCGGGGCGCCTCGGTCTTCGCCGGGCTGGAGACGCCCAAGCTGGACCCGCTCGTGGTGCTGGCGACGATCGCGGCGGAAACGCAGCACCTTGGCCTGATTGGCACCGCGTCTACCACGTACAATCATCCTTACGATCTGGCGCGCCGGTTCGCCTCGCTGGATCACATGAGCCGTGGCCGCGCGGGCTGGAACATCGTGACCTCCACCATGGAGAACGAGGCGCACAATTACGGTTTCGACAGCCACCTCGCACATGGCGATCGCTACGCCCGGGCAGAGGAGTTCGTGGCCGTTGCGCGCAAATTGTGGGACAGCTGGCAGGAAGGCGCCGTCGTCGCCGACAAGGCAAGCGGGCGCTACACCGACCCTTCGCGTATCAGCGCCGTCGATCACGAGGGCGCGAACTTCAGGGTCGCCGGGCCACTGACCGTACCGCGTCCGCCGCAGGGTCACCCGGTGCTGGTTCAGGCGGGGGCCTCGGCTACCGGGCAGCGCTTCGCCGCGGCGACCGCCGAAGTCATCTTCACGTCGCACCCGACGATCGAGACGGCGAAGGCCTTCCGCTCCGCAATGCACGCGCAACTGGCCGGGTTCGGCCGCACGCCGGACGGTCTCAAGATCATGCCTGCGGTCACCCCGGTCATAGGACGTACCCTTGCCGAAGCCGAAGATCTCAAGCGCGAACTGGACGACCTGATCCCGGCCGAGATCGCCATCTCCAAGCTCGAAGGGCTGCTCGGCAACATCGACCTGTCGCAGGCAGACCCCAACGGTCCGCTGCCGCCGCTGCCGGAAACGGCGCTGGCTGGCCAGAACTCGACACGCGACCGCGTGCTCGAACTGGCGGAGCGAGAGGGCCTGCCGGTGCGCGAACTGGCGCGCCGGGTCGCGGCCGGGCGCACCGGCCACACCATCGTCGGTACGGCCGAGGACGTAGCCGGGACGCTCATTGAATGGGAGACGCAGGGCGCCGCCGACGGCTTCGTCATCTCCGCGCCGTTCCTGCCGGGCGGGCTGGAGGACTTCGTCGAGCACGTCGTCCCGATCCTTCAGGATCGCGGCCATTTCCGCAAGGAATACGAAGGCACGACCCTGCGCGAGAACCTGGGGCTCACCGTTCCCGCCAATGCCTTCGACCTCGATCCCGGTCTGCGGTCCCGCCCCGAGATCTGGTGAGCCTCAAGGCCCCGTCCTTGCGCGGCACGTCAAGCGACGTCGCCGCGCCCTTAATCGCGTCAAAAGGAAACGTTTGCCCAATGCCCGCGCTCGCGCCTTTAATGAACCGTGCCGTCGCCGAAAGCGTGATGAGCGATCAGGGTGTATCGGCGCTGGTCCTCTCCGACCCGACGAACATCTATCACGCCACCGGCTTCTGGCCGCAGATGGTGCTGATGGGCCAGTCGGGTGCAGCTTTCGCCGTCGTGCCGACATCGGCCGATGAACCGGTGATACTGATCACCAGTCAGTTCATCCATTATCTCCACGACGTCGAGGATCCCGCTGAGGGCGGTCCGCTGGACATCTTCCTCTACACCGCGCCCGAAGGGTTGGAGGAGCCGCGGCCGCGCCGGTCTTCCTCGATGAGCCACCGGGAGGACGCCCCGATCCGCTCGACATGTTGAGCCGGACGGCGACATTGCGTGTACTTTCGCGGAGACCGGCATTCCATAACGCTGCCGCTGCCCTACGGGCGGCGATCGCCCCATACAGTATGAACCTTGCCGTCGATACCCTGAACGCCGCTGCCGGAGTCGAACTGACGAGCGCGTATCTTCCGGCCGAGCCGTTGCTGCGCCGCATACGGATGGTCAAGTCACCCGCCGAGATTGCGCTGATGCGCCATGCCGCTGCCAGTAATGCGGAGGCGGCGCGCGCCGCCATCACGTCGATGCAGGCAGGATTTACATACGAGGACTTGCGCCATGCATTCTTTGGGGAAACCGGCAAGCGAGGAGGTGTGCCATTGTTCGTGTCAACCGACAGCATGGCCATGCGTCGCCGCGACGGCGTCATCCGCGACGGGCGCAGCTTCCAGATTGACGCTGTCAGCCACTATGCCGGTTACCACGGGGATTTCGGCCGCACCGTCTTCGTAGGCACACCCGATCCCATCGTCATGCGCATGGTTGAGGCAGCCGTCTGCGCCAACGACGCGATCGCGCGCGAACTGCGTCCGGGGCTGCTCTACTCCGACATCCGCCGTATCGGCCATGGCGCCGTCTCGCGCGCTGGCTACGATCTGTCGGTGGCCTGCGCCACGCATAGCGTTGGCCTGTTCCACACGGATGAGGCATTCAAAGGCGATGCGCTGAATTTCGACAAGGGTGACCATCGTATCGAGGCGGACATGGTGATCAGCGTGGACTGCCCGGTGCTGCACCTGGATGCTTCCGGGAACGTCCATCTCGAAGACCTTTGGTTGATCACCAAAGACGGCTGCGAACCCTTGAACGATCGCAGCCAGCCCTTTCTTCAAATATCGCCATAGGTTTATATTTTTCAGATAGATATAACCGTTACGTCAGCTTGCTTATGACATTTTTTCTAAAATTCAAACCAATCAGATGTTTTTTCAATAACAGCATGTTATAAATAAATATTTTCTGCAAGGCACGATGCGGTGGTCGCAAGGTCTGATTATCCTTGCAGATTGGCCGGAATAGCTCCGAATTCGATGGCGGTCACGCGGTCGCGCCCTTGCTGCTTACTGCGGTACAGTTGCTGGTCGGCTTCCTTGAGCCACATTTCCGGTGTCATGTCCGGCAGGCAGCGGGCGCTGGCCACGCCAATGCTGACGGTGATGAAAGGACTGACCTGCGAACGCTCGTGAGGGATGTTCAGCGACTGCACGTGAAGGCTGATCTCCTGCGCGACCAACGCCGCGCCTTCCGGATCCGCGCCGGGAAGGATGCAGGCGAACTCTTCGCCGCCGTAGCGGGCGGGGAGATCGGAGGCACGCTTGACGGCGCGCGTGAGGGCGGCGCTGACCATGACGATACAGCGGTCTCCTGCCGGATGGCCGTAAGTATCGTTGAACTGCTTGAAGAAATCGATGTCGATCATGATGACGGTCAGCCAGTCGCCGGTCCGCCCGAGACGGCCGACCTCGGCCTGCAACGCCTGCTCCATCTGCCGGCGGTTGCTGAGGCCGGTGAGCGCGTCGGTGACGGCCAGGTTCGCCAGCTGGTCGCGCAGGCGCTTGAGTTCGACATGGTTGCCGACCCGGGCTCGCAGGATCGCAGGCTGGATCGGCTTGGTCACATAGTCGATCGCCCCCAGCGACAAGCCGCGCATCTCGTGGTCGGTATCACCGAGGCCGGTAGTGAAGATCACCGGAATGTCGGCAAGCTCTGGATCGGCCTTGATCTGGCGGCAGACCTCGAAGCCGTCGATGCCGGGCATGAGGACGTCGAGCAGGATCAGGTCTGGCGGGCTCCTCCGTGCCGTATCCAGCGCCTGCTGGCCGGACGTGGAGAACAGGACTTCGTAGTCGTCCTCCAACACCGCGTTCATGATCTCAATGTTGGAAACCTCGTCGTCGACGATGAGGATCGTGCCCCTGCTCATGCCGCTGCTCCTGTCTTGTCGACCGGCTCGACGGCGGCGGCGTCCGCGTCGAGCAATTCGATTGCCGTGTCGTAGTCGAGCTTTTCCAGCGCGCGATAGACCGGATGCATGGTCTGCTCGTCGTCGTTGAGACCGATTGCTGCGGCGTAGCGACCGAAGCTGGCGCGCGCACCAAGGCTGCGACGGCGCAGGAGTGCGCGCAACTCGTCCCGCGCCACCGCTGCCGTGCTCATGTCGCGGTCTGACTCGGCGATCGGGGCCGCAGCCTTGCGGCTCGCGGTAAGGCTGCGGGCGGCCGCGATGGCGGGAGCCAGCAGTAGCTCCAGATCGACGATCGCCGCTTGCGCCTGCAGGGCCTCGCCGTCCGCGAGCAGCCGTTCCATCTCCGCCGCCGAGCGCTGTATTTCCGGCAGTTCGAGCGACCCGGCAACCCCCTTGAGGCTGTGCGCGAGGCGCCTGGCGTCGGCGAGCAGGCCACCGGCGATATGCGTGCGCAAGTCCTGCCCGACATTCGCATAAGTCTCACCGAAAGTGATGATCAGCTTGCGCAGTAGCGAGGCCTTGCCGTTCACGCGCAGCAGCGCTGCACGCAAGTCGAACGGGGGCAGGTGTTCCGGCAGGATCGCATCCTGCACCGGAGCGGCGGCGGCAACCTGAACCGGCGCAGTTACCGGCGCGCGTACCGATGTGCTGGCCGCAGGCACCTTCAGCCAACGTTCGAGCGTGCGCATCAGCGTCGCGGGATCGACCGGCTTGGAGATGTGATCGTTCATCCCTGCATTGAGGCAGCGCTGGCGCTCTTCTTCATGGGCGTGGGCGGTCATGGCGATGATCGGCAGGCGATCGGCCGACCAGGTCTCGCGGATCAGGCGGGTGGCCGCGATGCCGTCCATCTCCGGCATCTGCACATCCATGAGAACGGCCGCGTAGTTGCCGTCGGCTGCCTGCACCCGATCGCAACCGATGCGCCCGTTCTCAGCCTGATCGACGACGAGCCCGGCCTGTGACAGCAACTCGATGGCTATCTCGCGGTTGATCTCGTTGTCCTCGACCAGCAGGACGCGGGCGCCCTGGAACTGGGCAGCGACGGTCGGAGCGGCCGCCGGGGCAGCGTCTCCCGCCGGACCCGAATCTTGCGAGGCGACTTCGATGATCGTTTCCAGCAGAGCGCGGGGCGCGATCGGCTTGGTCAGGACCGCCGCAACGTGGGCAGGGGTGCCGCCGGGCAAGAGGCTGTCGGCGCCATAAGCGGTGACGATCAGGGTGCGCGGCAATGGCGCGGCATGGTCCATAGCCTGCATCGCCTCGACCGTCTGGAGGCCGTTCATGCCGGGCATTTTCCAGTCGAGCAGGACGAGGTCGTAGGCATGGCCCGCTTCGTCCGCGCCGCGAATGGCGCTCAGTGCCTCGTCACCCGAGGCTACGAGATCGAGCGGAATCTCCCAACCCGCGAAGATGTCCTGCAGCACCTGCCGCGAGGCCGCGTTGTCGTCGGCGGCCAACACGCGCAGGGCGCGGATGTGCGCGGGCACGGCCGGTTCGAGCGCTGCCGTCTCGTCCTCGCGCGCCATCTGCATGCGGGCGATGAAAGTGCTGCCGAGGCCGGGCGCGCTCTCGACCCGGATCGAGCCACCCATCTGCTCGACGATCTGGCGACAGATCGCGAGACCAAGACCGGTGCCTCCAAAGCGCCGCGTCGTCGAGCTGTCCGCCTGTGTGAAGGACTGGAACAGCGCTGCCTGCTGCTCGGCAGTCATGCCGATGCCGGTGTCGCGCACCTTCAATTCGATGATGAACTGGTCCCCGGTCTCCTCGATGATGTCGAGGCTGACGGTGACGCTGCCGTTCTCCGAGAACTTGACCGCGTTGCTGACGAGGTTGAGCAGCACTTGGTTGAAGCGCAGTTCGTCACCCATCAGGCGATGGGGCAGGGCGCCGGATACTTCGGAAGTGACGCGAACGCGCTTGGCCTCGGCGTCGCCCGCGACCAACTGCAACTGGTTGGCGATGGCATTGCGCACGTCGAAGGGGTTGGCCTCCAGCGTCAGCTTGCCCGCCTCGTTCTTCGAGAAGTCCAGAATGTCGTTGATCAGGCGCAGCAGCGACATGCCCGCCTGCCCGATCTTGGCAACGTAGTCCTTTTGCTTGGGGTCGAGGTCGGTGCGGCCGATCAGGTGGCAGAAGCCGAGGATGGCATTCATCGGCGTGCGGATTTCGTGGCTCATGTTCGCCAGGAACATGCTCTTCGCCCGGCTCGCTTCCTCGGCTTCGCGGGTACGCTCGCGCAGGGCGAAGGATTCCACGAGCTGGTCGCTCAGCAGTACGAGGACGCTGGCCTGGAAGATGACGATGACGGCGTGGAGCAGCACACGGCCGAGGTTGCCTCCGCCCGCGAACACGACCGAGGGAAGGAGGTAAAGCAGCAGAAGGTGATGCAGCGCCACAGTCGTCGCCGCAACCAGCACGGCACGTCGATCGCACCAGCCGATCGTCAGCGTCAGCATGGCGAAGAAGTACATGTGCATGTCCATCTGCCACGCATGGCCGCGTAGCAGGACCAGCAGGATCGCAGGTTCGGCCATCAGCGCCACGGCGGAGAGATAGCGCGTCGCCGGAGCGATGCCGTGTCGCAGCCACATGAGGTGATAGCTGCCCGCCACCAGAGTACCGGCAAGCGCCGCCGCGACCGGGCTATGTCCGGTAAGCAGCGCGACTACGGCGAAAAGGGGGACATGGGCCCAGAACAATGCCAGGAGCAGGCGGCCGGACTTGCGGCGCAACTGGTCGAGTTCAACGTTCAAGAGGTCTGCTCCTGCGAAGAGAAAGGTCCGCCGCAACCCGCGACGGCCGGAACGGAAACAGCAAGCCACGCGCCTGCCTGGCGCAGCGACGCGGCGAAGTGAGCCTGCGAGGACCCGGCGATCACGACGTTAGGCAGCGAGCTGGTGGCCGCAAGCCGCCCCCGTTGCGCGTGACGAGGTTGACGCTGTCGACCAGCGATGAGGTCGGGGCCATCACTACGAGATACTGGCCCGACTGCGTGCCCGAAAGCAGCCAGCTTGCGGTCAGGCCGACAAGCCCGGCGGCGAGCAGCGCTGCAGCGGGCAGGAAATCTCGAAGGCCGACCTCGGAAGACGTGCTCTGCCTGCCGGTAAAAGCAGGGTGGCCAGCGCGCGACTCAAGACGACGAGATGTTGTCCAATAAAACATTGGCCACCGCTTACGAAACTATGGCTATTTTTTGGTTAAAACCTCGCCGAAATCTCGCCGGATTCCGCATATTTCACTATTGTAACCGTCCAGCCGTCAAGCTGATGTGCTTTTTACCGGACTTGGCGGTCATCAGCACTCCCGCAGCATCGCCCGGCACCGCGCGTGAGTAGAGGAATCCTTGCCCCAGCGTGCAACCAAGCGCCATGAGCTTTCTTGCCTGGCCTGCCGTTTCGATACCTTCGGCCACCACCTGGATGCCCAGCTTGGTAGCGATGTCGATGATGCCTTCGACGATGATCTGGCTGGGTGCATGCGAAACGATACAATCTATGAAGGACTTGTCGATCTTGATGTAGTCCACAGGCACGCTCATCAGGTGCGTGAGCGAGGCATAGCCGGTGCCGAAATCGTCGAGAGCGACCTTGAGCCCCTTGGCGCGCAGAGCCTCGACCGATCGGCGCACGACACCGGCGTCGTCCATGAAAACCGATTCGGTCACCTCCAGGCTGACATGGCCGAGGGGCACCCCTTCGCGCTCGAAGGTCTCGCTCAGCACACCGTAGATCGAAGCGCCGTGGAAGTCGGCGGACGAGACGTTGATGCTCACCTGCGGCACGGCGATGCCGCCGGCAATCCATTCTGCGATGTCGCGCGCTACGGACGCCATCATGCGCTGGGTCAGGGCGCTGGCGATCTGCGAGTCGATCGTGGCTTCGTGGAACGAGGCGGCAGGTACGACGCGATCACCGATCCGCATGCGGCAAAGGGCCTCAAGACCGATTACCTGGCCGCTGTGAATATCGACCACGGGTTGATAATGCGCCTCGATCCGGTTCTCGCGGAGTGCAGCGTTAACGTCGCGTATCGCGGTGAGCCGCTGCGTCATCCGGCTGCCGATACCCGGCCAGTAGCGCACGAATCCCCCCGCGCGGTCTCCTTGGCGTGATAAAGCGCGAAGTCGGCGTTCTGGCGCACCTGTTCGGCCGTGGTGTCGGCAAGCGAGTATTCGGCAAGACCGATGGTGGCACCCGGCGAGACGACGTGACCAGCGCAATTGGCCGTCACGGAGATTTCGTCGATATAGAACTGTGCCGTGCGTTCGAGGTCGCGCAGCGCGGCCTCGCTTTCGATCACTATCGCGAATTCATCACCGCCGATGCGATATGCGCGGTCGGGATAGGCGGCGATGGTCAAGCGATCCGAAATCTGCTGAAGCAGAAGATCGCCCGCACGGTGCCCGAAGGTGTCGTTGACGAACTTTAGGTTGTCCACGTCGAGCAGAAACAGAGCCCAGCTGCCCGGATCGGCCCCGTCGAGCCGGTGCAGCGCGGCGTTGAAGGCGCCCCGGTTGGCAAGCCCGGTAAGGGCATCGGTATTGGCTCGCCGCTCATACTCGATCACCCGCCGCTGACGATCCAGCGCGATCGAGCACAAGTCGACGCACTGCGCGACGATATCGCGTTCAAGCTGCGACGGGCCGCGCATTTCGCGATAGTAGAAGGCGAATGTCGCAATGGCGTGGCGCTGCGCATCAAATATCGGATGGGACCAGCACGCTCTCAGGCCCAGTGGAAGGATGAAGTGTCTGAAGTCCGTCCAGCGCGGATCGTTGGCGATGTCGGCGGTCGTGATCTCCTGCCCATGATAGGCGGCGGTCCCGCATGTGCCGACTTCCGGACCGATGCTGATCCCTTCGATTGCAGCGCAGAAGGCGTGCGGGAGGCCGGGCGCGGCAAGTGTATGGATGCGCCCTAGCGTATCGACCGTCACCACCGAACAGATCACGCCGGGAACGAGGCGCTCGACTTCAAGGCACAGCCGCAAGGCCGTGTCGGCCAGCGTCTCTCCCCTGGCGATCATCTCGAGGATCGTATTCTGTAAAGCGGTCATCGCCTCCCAACCTGGTCAGCCGGGAGGCAGTCTGCTGCACGAAGGTTAATTTTTCATCCTCTACTGAATGACGCGCGGTGGTTTCGCCTTCGCTGCGGCGCTGGTTCGATGCGGTTCGTCCTGTACATCCCATCCTGCAAGGATATCGCGCCGGATCGCGTCGATGCCTGCGGTCTCGCGCCAGGTCATGCCGATATCGCGCGCTTTCGCGCCGGGGCCTTGGGAGCCGGTCTCCCAGAAGCGGGAGTCCTGCGGTCGGAACACCCCGGTCATGGTGCCGTCGCGGGCGGTGCCGTTCATCGTCGTCCAGTGGTCCGGGTGGATATGCCGGTCCATGAAGCAGTCGATGAAGATCGCCTGTCCGACGGCCGCAGGGTCGGCATAGCGTCCGTCGGCGAAGCGCGTCGTCGGATGCCATGGCCGCGCGAGCGCTACGGCGCCGTCGGGCACCCCGGCCTCGCGGGTCAGGCGCGAGCGGTAGATGACGATGCCGTGCGCCTGCGACAACTGGGTCGATGGCGCGGCGATGAAGGACTGGAACTCGCCCGGAACATAAGGCTCACTGCGCGGACGGGAGCGGATCTCGCTGTCCTCGATCAGCAGTTGCCCGTTGCCGAAGATGAAGTCGATGTTGCCCGCCACCAGGCTGCGGCGCACCAGCGCCCGGTCGCCGTTGGTGAACAGCGTATCCTGATAGCCGAGGATTGCCGTGCGATCGACGAGCACGCGGTCGCTGTGCACGTCGAGGAGCAGGGCGACGGCCTGCGGGTTGGCGATCCGCTCCGCGCTGCCTTGCGGGTGGCGGTCATTGGCAAGGTAATCGAAGGTGTTCTCGATGGTCAGGTCGCGGATCACGACGTCCTTTGCGTCCACCATCAGCGTCGCCGAGCCGGGCGTGCCCCAGCCGTCGCGGTGCCAGCCTTTCGCGGTTTGGGCTACGGCGCCGAAGTGAACCCGCGTGCGCTGCGCGCCGCTGCCGATCAGGCGCAGGCGATTGCGGGAGATCACCGGCTTCTCCGCATAGTCGCCCGGTGCCACGCGGATCGTGATCCAGTTTTCGGAACCGTCGCGCGCTGCCGCGTCGAGCGCACGTTGGATCGACGTGTAGCACGGCGCCGCGCCGTCCCCGCACGAGGGCCGCACGACGTACTCGGTCGGCGCCGCCATCGCGGTTCCGGTGGACAGCATCGCTGCCAATGTGAACGCAAGTCTGCGGATCATTCAGGTGCGCTCCCTCGCGTCGGTTGAAGGGTTTTGAGGAAGCCGTCGATCTGCTCCGCGACGCGGGGCAGCCACGGTTCGAACAGCCAGAAATCGTGCGGCGCATTCTCGAAGGCGAAGAAACGATGGGCGATGCCGTGATGTTCGAGGAGGCGAGCACCGTGGCCTTGCCTTCGGTGAAGCGCGGGATGCCGCTGCTGACGATCAGCGTCGGCGGTGACTGTGCGCCGACATGGCTGGCGCCGCTCGCTTCCTTCCAGCGTGCGGCGGCGTGCTCGTAGGAACCGCCGAGCCAGCGCGCGGCGGGCGATGCCTCCCCGGCGGCATTCTCGAACTGCAGCGCCTGCGGGGTGGTGAAGTCCAGCACGCCGTCGAGGTCGATCAGCGCGGCGGCGGTGCGCTCCGTGCCCGAGCCGAACAGGCCCGAAGGTCCGGCATAGGCGAGCAGCGAGGCCATCTGCCCGCCGGACGACGCGCCGCCCACGGCGATGCGGGAGGGATCGACGTCGAATTCGGCTGCATGCGCGCGTGTCCATGCCAGTGCGTCGCCGATGTCGATCATCCCCGCCGGATAGGCCGCCTCGACCGATAGACGGAACTCCGGCAGGAACACGGTGTATCCGCGCTGGGCAAGGAGGTTCGCCAGCGCATAGAAATGCGTCTTCGCCCCCGCGCGCCAGCCTCCGCCGTGGACGAGCAGAATGCCCTGCCGGTTGGCTCCCGCCGAGGGGCGGAACACGTCGATGTGCAGGTCGCGGGTGCCGGTATTCTTGTAGGGCCGGTCGAACAGCACCGACTGGCCCGCTTTCCACGTCACGGCAGGCCATGCAATCCCGGGAAACTTGTCCCGGTACTTTGCGAAGCGCTGGCCGATCGTGTAGCTGTCATCCACCTCGCGTGCCGGGGCATGGCCCGGCAGGAGCATGGCGGCGAGGGCCAGCGCACATGCGAACTTGCTTGAACCCGGCACTCTATATCACTCCCGACAAACGAAAAAGAGGACCGCCACCCGAGGGGTATTGGGCAGCGGTCCTTCAAGGTATCAGAACTGGTAGCGGGCGCCCACGAACCACTGCGCGCCGGTCTTGGAGAATTCGCGCACCAGATACTGAGTTCCGTCGCCGGTGCCGTAGATGCGCTCCCGTTCGTTGGTGATGTTGATCCCCTGCAGGTTGACGCTGATCTGCCTGGTCAGGTTGTAGTAGGCCGAGAAGTCCACTTGCGTCGGCCCGTACTTGCGTTCCTGCACGTGGCCGTTGCCGCCCGGTTGGCTCAACAGATAGTCGTCGCGCTTGTTGATCGAGAGGCGAAGGCCAAGGTCACCGGTGTCATAATAGGCCGTGAAATTGTAGGAGTTGGGCGACAACCCCGTGGAATCGCGCGCCGAGACATGGGTGTAGTTCGATGCGATGCCGAAGTACGAAAGCGCGCCCGGCAGGAACGTGAACGGCACGTTGAGCGTCGCCTCCAGCCCCTTCACGCTGTTGCCGTCCGATGAGTTCACGGTGCTGTAGAAGGTGTACTGTGCGGTCGCCGGGTCCGCCTGGTACGAAGCGTCGTAGCGGGGATCGGCATAGATCGCGGCCCAGTATTCCTGCGGGACCGACTGTTGCACCACCGAGGTGGTCAGCGAGCTGATGATGTTCTTCTTGAACACGCCCACCGAGAACAGGCCGCCCTTGCTGAAGTACCACTCGAAGCCGAGGTCGAAGTCATTCGACAGGTAGGGCTTGAGCGCGGGATTGCCGAGGTTGCTCACCGTGCGCGTGGTGTATTCGAACACGGGCGCGGCGATGTTGAGCGAGGCGAGGCCCGGCCGCGTCATCGAACGGGCATAGGCGAAGCGCGCCACGAGGTCGGGCGTGATGTTCAGCGCCGCGTTGAACGAGGGCAGGAAGTTGTCGTAATGCCGCTTCACGTCGACCGGCGATCCGGAGATCACCGCGCTGGATTCCACGTCCGTACGCACCCAGCGCGCGCCGCCGTCGAGGCGCAGGGTCATCGAACCGATGTCGATCTCACCCGTCACTTCGCCGTAGCCGCCGGTGGTCTTTTCAACCACTTCCCAGCCCGCTGCGACGTTGGTGGTGTAGTTGCCTGAGAAAAGGCCCGACGATCCGATCGCGTCGAAGTCCATCACCGCGAACGTCGGCAGGCCCCGGAAACCACGCCGCTGCCGAAGTGACTGTACGGGAAGGCGGTCATGTAGCTGGACGGATCGAAGGTGGGCAGCTCGCCCTGAGCCTCTGAATAGCGCACGAGGCGGCGGTTGTAGGCGAAGCCCGCCTGCGCGGTGAAGCGGCCCTTGGTGAAGGTGGCGTTGGTCTTGGCCGTGAAGTTGTCCTTCACGACGTTGTTCAGGCGATTGGCGGGCGTCGTCGCGTTGATGAAGTTGGTGGCATCGTTCGGGTCGTAATCACCGTAATCGACTTTGGCGACGTCCTTGCTGTCCGAATAGTCGTAGGCATAGTAGTGCGGCACCGAGCGGGCGTAGAAGCGCAGCTCGGTGCGATCGGCGGTGTCGCGCGCCTTGCCGACCATGGCGTCGATCTTGAGGTTGCTCGTCACCTCGTAGTCGCCCGAGAACACGAACTGGCGGAACTTGGAGGTCGAGGTCTGGTGGCGGCTTTCGTACCACGATGTCACGTCGTCGAAAGCGGCGGCGACCAGCTGCTTGCCGTCAGGCGCGACGGTGAACGACAGCGGGGTCTGGCCGACGAAGTTGCCCGGGGTGCCGTGGGTCAGCAGCCACTCCATCGAGTTGTAGCTGTAGCGGTCGTTGTCGAGCTGCGAATAGAGCGCGTCCAGACTGAGCGTCAGCCCGTCGATAGGCTTGGCCTGGATCGAGCCGGTCAGGCCGAGGCGCTTCTGGTCGTTGCCGAAGAAGTCCGCACGCGGCAGGCGCGGCGCCCACAGGCAGTCGAGGCGGTCGGCGGCGCCGCAATCCTCGGGCGTGCCGGTGACGGTCGGGTTGGTGTCCGCCCAGCTGTCGCCGTTCACGTAAGGCGAAGTCCAGCGCACGCTGGAGAAGCCTTCCTGGTAGACGGTGCGTTTGGAATAGGCAGCGGAAAGCAGGAAGCCGATGCGGTCGTCGGCGAAGGTGTCGGAAATCATCACGGTGGCGCGCGGATCGACCTTGCGCGTCATCGTGTTGTACCCGCCCTGCGCCGATCCGACGACATGGAAGCCCTTGAAGTCGAAGGGCTTGGCCGAATAGAGATCGACGGTGCCGGCGATGCCGCCTTCCTCGATCGAGGCGCGCTGGGTCTTCTGCACGTCGATGCGGTTGAACAGTTCGGACGCGAAGACGTGGAAGTCGAAAGCGCGGCCGGCATTGATGGTGAAGCCGCCGGAATCGAGGCCGTCGCTGCTGGCGGGCACTTCCATGCCATTCAGCGTCGTGCGGGTGAAGTCGGGCGAAAAGCCGCGCAGGGTGATGTTGCGGCCTTCGCCCCCTTCGCGGGAGATCGCGACGCCGGGCAGGCGCTGGATCGATTCCGAGAGGTTGAGGTCGGGCATCTTGGCCATGTCCTCGGCCATGATGCTTTCGGTGAGGTTCACCGCGCGGCGCTTCAGGTCCTGCGCCTTGGCGAGGCTGCCGCGAAAGCCGGTGACGAGGATTTCGGAGTTCGCAGCCGGTTCCTCATCCGCCGCCGCGGCCTCTGCCGCCGGGGACGCGGCCTGTGCGGCGGCGACGGGCGCCTGTACACTCGGGGCCGCGGTCAGGCTGGTCTGCGTCAGAGTGCGCGGCGACATCGGAGGCGTGGCGCGGGCGACGATGGCATAAGAACCCGGCCCGGTGCGGCGGGCGGTGAGACCGGTCCCCGCCAGCAGGCGGTTCAGCGCGTCGTCCACGCTCATCTCGCCGCGCACGGCATTGGTGCGTACGGCATGCGTCAGGCGGCGCGCTGCGATGATCTGGATGTCGCCCTGTCGGCCAAGCTGGCTGATCGCGGTTTCGGCAGGCTGCGCCTCGATCGCGAACTGCCGCGTCTGCGCTGCCGCCTGAACCGGCGAGGCTACCATGCACATGATCGCAGATGATGCGAACAAGGCACTCCGAATGTCCGAAGTATTCATTATCCCTCCCAATGTCCCGATCCGTCAGGTTTCTTTTCACCTGTGCCCTTTAAGAGTCTCCGGAGCGGATATTCCTTCTCGTCATCTCAAAAAATTTATCATTCGATCCGAATGAGGTTCGGATTGCTGGTGTCGAGCGACACTCTGAGGCTGGCCTTCACCGCTTCGGCGAAGCCTTCGGGGTCGTTGACGCGGAACAGGCCGTCGAACTCCTCGCGGGCGACGCGCGGGTCGGCGATGATGATCTGGCGCTGGTTGTAGCGGTTGAACTCGTCCGCCGCGTCGTAGAGCGTGCGCCCGTTGAGGTCGATCATGCCGCCGCGCCATGCCAGCGCCCGGTCGACGGATGACGAGATGCCGGTTTCGTAGTCGATCACCGCATGGGCGCTAAGCATCGCGCGGTCCCCGGCCTCCAGCTTCATGCGCAGGCTCTGGTCGCCGTCCGCCCAGGTTTCCACGATGCCCTCGGTGACGAGGATCTCGACCCCGGTTTCACGCCGCCGCACCGAGAAGGCCGTTCCCACGGCGCGCACGCGGACGTTCCCGGCCGCGACGACGAAGGGGCGCTGCGCATCCTTGGCGACCTCGAACCATGCCTCGCCCTGCGCGAGTTGCACCTCGCGCAGCTTGGTCGCCATGCTGACGGTCAGTTCGCTGCCCGAATTCATCGTCATCACCGAGCCGTCCGGCAGCGGCAGGCGCCGGATTTCGCCGAGCTTCGTCGTATAAGCTGCCGGGCTCTGGCTCCAGCGCAGCCCGACGAAGGCGAGCGCAGCCGATGCCGCCAGCCCCGCCAGCACGCCGCGACGACCCCAGCCGGATTGTGCGGGTTCCTCTTCCTCCTCGACGGGGACAGCCGGTGCCTCGACCTCGGGGGTCAGCGCCAGCCACTGTGCCTGTACCTGCAGCAGCAGGCCCTGACGCAGCGGGTCTTCGGCCAGCCATGCCTGAAGTTCGCTCTCGTCGGCTTCGGTCCAGTCGTCGGCGTCCATGCGCGCCACGAACCGCGCCGCCTCGTCGCGGGCCTGATCGCCTGCGAGCGTCACCATGACCGCGCCTCCCGGCGATCGGCGCCGAGCATGCGGTTCTCGCTCAGTGCCTCGGCCTGCAGCCATGCATCGCGGATGGCGCGCACGCCGGTCCAGACCTGCTTCTCCACTGCCTTCTCGGTCATGCCGAGATGGGCGGCGATTTCCTTCTGGGACCAGCCCTCGATCTTGCGCAGTTCCACCACGCGGCGGCACCGTTCCGGCAGGCGGCCGATGATGGCCAGGACCCGCTCGTAGCTGATGCGGCTCGCGGCCTGTTCCTCGGGCGAGGGGTTTCGTCCTGCCATGTCTCGATCTCGCTCACGGCCTCCAGCACCACGACCTGCTGGCGCTTGAGACGACGCAGCAACAGGTTGCGGGTGATCGAGAACATATAGGCCAGCGGCCGGTCGATGTGGTCGACCGAGGGCAGCATCGCGATCCGGCAGTAGGCTTCCTGCATCACCTCGTCCACGTCCTCCGGCGAGAGGCGCGACCGGGCCAGCCAGCGGCGGACCCGCGCCTCATGGGGCACGATCTCGCGCGCGACCCAGAGGGCCGTCCCGCGTCGCCGCGCAAGTTCCTTGTCTGCCTCCCCTGGCGTGGCACCCTCCCTCAGGCATTCGGATTTCCCGTTTGCCATGAAAGAGACACGGCGCGGAAAATTCCTTCCGTGCTGGCGTAAATTTTTTCAGGAGAGGAAGCGGACCAGCAACACTGGGCCTGCGGTGGTGACCGGAGCGTCGATCCGGGCACAGTCGAGATAGCCGAGATCGGTGTCGTCGAGTGTTTGCGCTTCGAGTGCAAGGAGGAACGTCGTGCCTGCGGGGGTGACCATTGTGCCGGGGGCAGGCGCTGCATCTCGCAATTGTAAGTGCCGCGCCGGACCATGGCGTTGAGGTCGAGAACTGCCCCGCCCAGCGGGACGCCCTCGACGTTCGCCGCGCCGTCGAAAGGGAAGGGCGCGCTGACGGGGTCGAGTACTGCGTCGACGGCTCCGGATAAATGCAGGGTGCCTTCGAGCACTGCCAGCGTTCGGTCGATGCCATCGAATGACGAGAACGGTCCGGCCTGCTCGACGCGCGCCATGCTGAGCCGCCACAGGAAATCGCCCATCCCCGCGCCGGGCGGGCAGACGGCGATCTCGCGCGTGGTGCCGCCGCCGTTCTTCCACGGAACCTCCGGGCAGTCGGCGGCGCGGATGATGCGGGCGATGGTCATGGGCGGATACTCATGAAAATACATTCGTCATTGCGAGGAGGCGAAGCCGACGAAGCAATCCAGGGCGGTTTACGCGGCCCTGGATTGCTTCGCTGCGCTCGCAATGACGAGCATGGGGGAAGGATTACAGGATGCCCGGCAGGTCCAGCCCCTTTTCCACCGCGCAGTCCCGCGCGATCTCGTAGCCCGCGTCGGCATGGCGCATGACGCCGGTGGCCGGGTCGTTCCACAGCACGCGCTCAAGCCGTGCGGCTGCCTCGGGCGTGCCGTCGGCCACGATCACCATGCCCGAATGCTGCGAGAAGCCCATGCCCACGCCGCCGCCGTGGTGCAGCGACACCCATGTCGCGCCGCTGGCGGTGTTGAGCAGGGCGTTGAGCAGCGGCCAGTCCGACACCGCGTCCGACCCGTCCTGCATCGCCTCGGTCTCACGGTTGGGCGAGGCGACCGAGCCGCTGTCGAGGTGGTCGCGGCCGATCACGACCGGGGCCTTGAGTTCGCCCTTCGCGACCATCTCATTGAAGGCGAGGCCGAGGCGGTGGCGGTCGCCCAGACCTACCCAGCAGATGCGCGCTGGAAGGCCCTGGAAGTGGATCTTCTCGCGCGCCATGTCGAGCCAGTTGTGCAGGTGCGCGTTGTCGGGCAGCAGCTCCTTCACTTTGGCGTCGGTCTTGTAGATGTCCTCCGGATCGCCCGAAAGTGCGGCCCAGCGGAACGGTCCGACGCCCCGGCAGAACAGCGGGCGGATATAGGCGGGCACGAAGCCGGGGAAGTCGAAGGCGTTCGCCACGCCCTCGTCCAGCGCGACCTGGCGGATGTTGTTGCCGTAGTCGGTGGTGGGAACCCCGGCCGCCTGAAAGTCCAGCATCGCGCGCACATGCTGTGCCATCGATGCCTTGGCGGCCTTGGCGACTGCCTCGGGTTCGCGCTCGCGCCGTTCGATCCATTCGGCGACGGTCCAGCCTGCGGGGAGGTAGCCGTTGATCGGATCGTGGGCGCTGGTCTGGTCGGTCAGCAGGTCGGGGCGAATGCCGCGCGCGTAGATTTCGGGCAGCAGCTCGGCGGCATTGCCCAGAAGGCCGACCGAGACGGGCTTGCCGTCCGCCTTCGCCTGCTCGATGATGGCCATGGCCTCTTCGATGGTGGCGGCGGACTTGTCGAGATAGCCGGTGCGCAGGCGCATCTCGATCCGGCTGGGCTGGCACTCGATGGCAAGGCACGACGCGCCCGCCATGACCGCCGCCAGCGGCTGCGCGCCGCCCATGCCGCCAAGGCCCGCCGTCAGCAGCCACTTGCCCGAAAGGTCGCCGCCATGGTGCTGGCGGCCCATCTCCACGAACGTCTCGTACGTGCCCTGAACGATGCCCTGCGTGCCGATATAGATCCACGAACCGGCGGTCATCTGCCCGTACATGGCAAGGCCGCACTTATCGAGTTCGTTGAAGTGCTCCCAGTTCGCCCAGTGCGGAACGAGGTTGGAATTGGCGATCAGCACGCGCGGCGCATCGGCATGGGTGCGGAACACGCCGACCGGCTTGCCCGACTGCACCAGCAGCGTCTCGTTGTCTTCCAGCCGCTGGAGGGTCTCGACGATCCGGTCGTAGCTCTCCCAGTCCCGCGCGGCGCGGCCGATGCCGCCGTAGACCACCAGCTCCTCGGGCCGCTCGGCGACGTCGGGGTGGAGGTTGTTCATCAGCATGCGCAAAGGCGCTTCGGTTAGCCAGCTTTTCGCGGAAAGCTGCGTGCCGGTGGCGGGCTTGATGACGCGGGTATTGTCGATACGGGTCATGTCAGGCGTCCTGAGAAGGCGTGGGCTGAAGAGCGAAGGCGTGGGCTGAAGAGCGAAGGCGCGGGCAGCCTTCATGATCTGGGAAAGGGTTTCGGTGAGCGCGGCGGCGCGTGCCGGATCGAAGGCGGGCGGCCAGTTGGCCTCGGTGGGGATGTCGGGTTCATCCATGTAGCCGCGGATGGCGAGTTCCATCTGGATGGCGTGGACGCCGTTGTCGGGCTGACCGTAATGCCGGGTGGTCCAGCCGCCCCGGAAGCGGCCGTCGAGCACATGGCTCTCGCCTGAAGCCGCGCAGATCTGCTCCACGGCGGCGGCAAGGGTGGGATCGCAGGTCTTGCCGCCGTTGGTGCCGATGTTGAACTGCGGCAGTTCGCCGTCGAACAGGCGCGGTACATGGCTGCGGATCGAGTGGGCATCGTAGAGCACCACGCGGCCATGGACGGCGCGCAGTCGGTCGATCTGGGCCTGCAGCGCGGCATGGTATGGATCGAACCAGAGCGCGCGGCGGCGGGCGATCTCGGCCTCGTCCGGCGCTTGGCCTGCGTAGAGCGGCTCGCCGTCGAAGGTCGTGGTCGGGCACAGTTCGGTCGTCGCCTGCCCCGGATAGAGCGAGGCGCCCGAAGGATCGCGGTTGAGGTCGATCACGCTGCGCGAGATGCGCGTGCTGACCAGCGTGGCGCCAAGATCGGCGACGAAGGCGTAGAGGTCATCCACCCACCAGTCGGCATCGCGGCGGGCCAGCCACTCGGACCGGAACTGGTTCCCCACGTCGGCAAGCTGGGTGCCGACGTGGGGAAGGCGACGATGAGGGGGCGTCGCCTTCAGTGATCTTGAGCCAGTCGCTCACGCTACACCGGGGAGGGCGTCGCCCGCCGAGGCAAGCAGCGCGCCCGAGCGGACCAGCAGGTTGGCCGCCTCCATGTCGGGGTGGAAATGGCGGTCGTCCTCCAGCGTCGGCACCTTGTCACGCAGGGTTGCGCGGGCTGCCTCAAGCGCATCGCTGGACGCGAGCGGGGCATGAAAGTCGCACCCCTGCGCGGCGGCGAGCAGTTCGATGCCCAGCACGGCGGTCGCATTTTCCGCCATGTCGAGCAGGCGGCGCGCGCCGTGGGCGGCCATCGAGACGTGGTCTTCCTGATTGGCCGAAGTCGGGATCGAGATCCACGCTGGCCGGATAGGCGCGCTGCTTGTTCTCGCTGACCAGCGCGGCGGCGGTCACCTGCGGGATCATGAACCCCGAATTGAGGCCGGGGCGCGGCGTCAGGAACGCGGGCAGGCCGGACAGCGCCGGGTCCACCAGCATGGCGATGCGGCGCTCGGCGATCGAGCCGATCTCGCAGATGGCCATGGCAATCATGTCGGCCGCGAAGGCGACCGGCTCGGCATGGAAGTTGCCGCCCGACAGCGCCTCGTCGGTCTCCGGGAAGATCAGCGGGTTGTCGGAGACGCCGTTGGCCTCGATCTCCAGCGTGGTCGCGGCCTGGCGCAGAATGTCGAGCGCGGCGCCCATGACCTGCGGCTGACAGCGCAGGCAGTAGGGATCCTGCACGCGCGCGTCGTTCTCCAGATGGCTGGCGCGGATGGCGCTGCCGGTCATCAGGCCGCGCAGGGCATCGGCGACCTCGATTTGACCCCGATGACGCCTTAGCGTGTGAATGCGCGGATCGAACGGCGTGTCGGAACCCTTGGCCGCCTCGGTCGAGAGCGCGCCGGTGACGAGCGCCGAGCGGAACAGCAGTTCGGCCTCGAACAGCCCGGCCAGCGCGTTGGCGGTGGAGAACTGGGTGCCGTTGAGCAGCGCCAGGCCCTCTTTAGGCCCCAGTTGAGTGCTGGTGAGTGCCGCTCTGTGCAGCGCCTCGGCGGCGGGCAGGCGTTCACCCTGATAGAAGATCTCGCCCACGCCGATCATCGTCGCGGCCATGTGGGAGAGCGGGGCAAGGTCGCCGCTCGCGCCGACCGAGCCCTGGCTGGGCACCACCGGGGTCAGCCCCTTGACCAGCATGGCCTCCAGCAGCGCCACCGTCTCGGGCCGCACGCCCGAGGCGCCCTGCGCCAGACTGGCCAGTTTCAGCGCCATCATCAGCCGGATCACCGGCACCGGCGAAGGCGCGCCCGTGCCCGCCGCGTGGCTCAGCACGATGTTGCGCTGGAGCGTCGCGAGGTCTTCGTCGCCGATCCGCACGCTGGCGAGCTTACCGAAACCGGTGTTGATGCCGTAGACCGGCGCGCCCTTCGCCAGAATGCGCGAGACGGCGGCAGCGCTTTCCGCCACGCGCGGCGCGCAGGCAGGGTCGAGCGTGACGGCGGCGCCGCGATAGACCGCGCGCCAGTCCGCCAGCGGGATGTCCCCGGGGGTGAGCAGGACAGGATTCATTGACCACTCCAGATGCGGGCATGGAGCGGATTGAACCCCATGCGATAGACCAGCTGCGCGGGACGCTCGACGTCCCAGATGGCGAGATCGCAGCGCTTGCCCGCCTCCAGCGTGCCGCGATCGGCAAGCCCGAGGGCGCGCGCGGCATTGCGGGTGACGCCGGCAAGGCATTCGGCGACGGTGAGGCGAAACAGCGTCGCGCCCATGTTCATCGTCAGCAGCAGCGAGGTGAGCGGCGACGTGCCGGGATTGCAGTCGGTCGCCAGTGCGATGGGCACCCCGGCCGCGCGCAAGGCTTCGATCGGCGGCAGCTTCGTCTCGCGCACGAAATAGTACGCGCCCGGCAGCAAGGTGGCGACGGTGCCCGATGCGGCCATGGCGGCGATCCCGGCCTCGTCGAGATGTTCGAGGTGATCGGCGGAAAGCGCCCGTGCCGCGCCGCCAAGGCCGCGCCGTGGAGGTTGGAAAGCTGCTCGGCATGAAGCTTCACCGGCAGGCCATGGCGCGCGGCGGCGGCGAACATGCGCTCCGTCTGCGCCGGGGTGAAGCCGATGCCCTCGCAGAAGGCGTCGACCGCATCGGCAAGGCCGAGCGCGGCGACCTCGGGCAGCACTTCGTCGCAGAGCAGGGCGATGTAGACGTCCGCATCGCCCGCGAACTCAGGCGGCAGGGCGTGCGCGCCGAGGAAAGTGGTGGCGATGGACACCGCGCGTTCTTCACCCAGACGGCGGGCGGCGCGCAGCATGCGGATCTCGCTGTCGCGGTCGAGGCCGTAGCCGGACTTGACCTCCACCGTGGTCGCGCCTTCCGCGATCAGCGCATCGAGGCGGGGCAGGGCGGCGGTGACGAGTTCGTCCTCGCTCGCGGCGCGGGTGGAGCGCATGGTGGAGACGATGCCGCCCCCGGTCCGCGCGATCTCCTCGTAGGAGGCGCCGCCCAGGCGCATCTCGAACTCGGCCGCGCGGTCGCCGCCGTGGATCAGGTGGGTGTGGCAGTCGATCAGGCCCGGGGTGATCCAGCGGCCTTCGCAGTCGACGATCCGCTTCGCATTGAGGGTCGGTACATCGGCGGCAGGTCCGGCGTAAGCGATCATGCCGTCCTTTGCCGCGATCACGCCATGGTCCACCGCGCCGATGCCTTCACCACTCATCGTAGCGAGCCGGGCGCCTTTCCAGACGGTGTCGTACAGCATGATTCCGTGGCCCTCGTTTGCCTCGCCCATTGTGATTGCACCGTTCAAATTTAATGTATAGACAAAAAATCGAAGCAAGGAGCAGATTCATGTCGGCAAGGTCGGACGGCTCGCACAGGCCATTGTTTTTCGAGAATTGTCTGCTGCCCGAAGGCTGGGCGCGGAATGTCCGCGTCACGCTGGAGCAGGGGCGGATCGCTGCCCTCGAGGCGGATACGGAACGCTTGCCCGAGGACGAGCGCCACCCTTGCGCGCTGCCCGGAATGCCCAACCTGCACAGCCATGCCTTCCAGCGCGGCATGGCGGGCCTTGCCGAGCAGCGCGGCCCTGCGAACGACAGCTTCTGGACCTGGCGCGAGATCATGTACCGCTTCGTCCAGCGCATGACCCCGGACGACGTGCGCGCCATCGCGGCGATGGCCTATGTCGAGATGCTGGAAGGCGGCTTCACTCGCGTCGGCGAGTTCCATTACCTGCACCACGACCGCGAGGGCCGCGCCTTCGCCGACGTCGCGCAGATGAGCGCGGCGGTGCTGGCGGCGGCCGGGGACACCGGCATCGGCATGACGCTGCTGCCGGTCCTCTACAGCTACGCCGGGTTCGGCGCGCAGCCGCCCAGCGATGCGCAGGCGCGCTTCATCAGCGATCTGGACCAGTACGCGCGGTTGCTCGAAGGCGCCGAGGCCCATGCCCGCGCGCTGCCTGATGCCGTGGTCGGCGTGGCGCCGCATTCCCTGCGCGCCGTTTCGCCCGATCAACTGCGCGATCTCGAACCGCTGGCGAAAGCCCGACCGGTCCACATCCACATCGCCGAGCAGGTGAAGGAAGTGGACGACTGCCTCGCATGGAGCGGCCGGCGTCCGGTCGAATGGCTGCTGGACAACGCCGAAGTGGACGCGCGTTGGTGCCTCGTCCATGCCACGCACATGACGGAAAGCGAAACCGTTGCCGCCGCGCGCAGCGGCGCGGTGGCGGGGCTCTGCCCGATCACCGAAGCAAACCTCGGCGACGGGCTGTTTCCGGTGGAGGGGTTCCTGGAGGCAGACGGTCGCTACGGCATCGGCAGCGATTCCAACGTGCTGATCGACGCGGCCGAGGAACTGCGCCTGCTCGAATACGGCCAGCGCCTGACGCGCCGCGCACGCAACGTCATGGCCCGGGAGAGCGGGCGCTCCACCGGCGCGGACCTTTACGTGGGCGCGCTGACGGGCGGGGCGGCTGCATTGGGCGTCGAAGGCGGGATTGCGGTCGGCCTGCCTGCCGACATCATCAGCCTGAACCTCGACCATCCGGCCATGATGCACAGGGCGGGCGATGCGATAACCGACAGCTTCGTCTTCGCCGCCGGGCGCTCGGCCATTGACTGCGTGTGGCGCCATGGCGACAAGCTGGTGAGCGAAGGGCGTCATCATGCCCGCGACCGGGTGGTCCGCGACTATGCCAAGGTACTGGAGACACTGATCGCGTGAGAATGCCCCTTCACGAACGCATTCGATCGGATTTCGAGGGCCGCATCCTCGGCGGCGAACTGGCTCCCGGAGACCGCCTGCCCATCGAGCAGGAACTGATGCAGGAATACGGCTGCTCGCGCATGACCGTGAACAAGGCGCTCTCGGCGCTCGTCGCGGCGGGGCTGATCGACCGGCGCAAGCGGGCGGGGACGTTCGTGGCGCGGCCGAAGGTCCACTCGATGGTGCTCGACGTGCCCGACATCGCCGCGCAAGTGCGCGAGCGCGGGCAGGATTATGCCTTCCAGCCCATCCGCCGCCGGGTCCGTGCCGCCGGGGAGGACGAGGAGGAAGTGCTGCTGGCAGGCGGCGGGGAACTGGTCCACATTGATGGCTTGCATCTGGTGGACGGCGCGCCGCTGGGCGTGGAGTTCCGCCTGGTGAGCGCTCTGGCCGTACCGGGGATCGTCGGCGCCGACCTCGACGCGGTTCCTCCGGGGACGTGGCTCCTGCAGCACGTGCCCTGGACCGAGGCGGAGACGCGCATCTCGGCCGTCGGCGCGCAGGCCGAGGAAGCGGAATGGCTGGGCGTGGCGGTCGGAACGCCGTGTCTGTGCGTCGAGCGCCGGACGTGGCGCGGCTCGGAGCGGATTACTTACGTGCGCCAGCTGTTCCTCGGCGATGCCTACGACATGGTGGCGCGCTTCGGGCCGGGGGCTTCGGGGCGGTAACACTTCGAAGCTCGCTTACCGCGCCCGTCATTCCAGCGAAGGCTGGGACCGCCCTCGGCACGGCGCGCGCTGTCATGCCCAGCAATGCTTTGAAACAAATACTTTTCCCGACAGGCAATCAAAAGCACATGGCGCCTTCAGTAACTTCCGCGAAAGCCTGATTCTTGCGCACGATCTGATCCAGCGTGCGAGGCGAGATTGATTCGACGTCATCTTATTTTGTTCACCGGCTGCGCAGCATCGGCACTTGCGGGTTGCGTCATGACGCAGGAGCCATTGGGCAATGCCGACAATAGTGCCGTCTCCCATCTTTCGGTCGCGCAATTGCCTGTGGTCGGAACTGTCAGCGAGCGCTTCCTGTCCTACAACGTCGAAATGCTGGAACTGACGGGCGGACGCTTCTGGAAGCCTTACGGCAGCACGAACGGTTCGAAGACGGATCTGTACGAGGATCGTCCGCCGATCGACTTGCAGAATCCCCGGTTGCGCGTTCTCGCGCAAGCGCTCGGACCGGCTTACGTCCGGTATAGCGGGACATGGGCGAACGGAACGTTCTTTTCCGACACCGAGACGCCGCTGTCGGCCGTGCCCAAGGGATACGACGCGGTCCTCACCCGCCGCCAGTGGCGACAGGCCGTGGAGTTCGCGCGCGACAGCGATGCGCAGATCGTCACGTCGATGCCCACCAGTCCGGGATCGCGCGACGCTGACGGAAACTGGACGCACGAGGCTGCCGAACGGCTGTTCGCCTATACGCAGAGCATCGGCGGCAGGATCGCGGCGTCTGAATTCGCGAACGAGCCCAATCTCATCGGCGGCACCAAGCCCCCGGTCAATTACGACGCGACGCGCTATCGCCGGGATTTCGGGCGGTTTCACGACTGGCTGCGCAAGCGCTCGCCCGACACGCTGATCCTCGGGCCGGGAGCCTTCGAACTCGGCAAGGGGAGCGCGTTTCCTTCGTTCATCAAGATGCTGCCGACGGCGGACGTGGCGCCGCTGACAGTTCATCGTCCAGACGCGGTTTCGTTCCATTTCTACGGGGCACTGTCGCAGCGCTGCAACGGCCTGAAGGACATCGACCCGCAGTCGGACGCATGGTTGTCCAAGATCGATACGGCGATTGCGGACACGCGCACGCTGCGCGATCGGGTCAGTCCGGGCGCTCCCATGTGGCTGACCGAGACCGCCGACGCGGCCTGCGGCGGCAATCCGCAGGCGAAGACTTTCGCGGATACCTTTCGGTTCGTGGACCAGCTTGCCCGTTCCGCAAGGCAGGGTGTGCAGGTGGTCATGCACAACACGCTGGCGGCGAGCGACTATGCCCTGCTCGACGAGCACGATTTTGCGCCCCGGCCGAATTATTGGGCGGCCTGGCTCTGGCGCCGGACGATGGGGACGACCGTGCTCGACGGCGGCCGCATGGACGGAGCTGACGGACTGCGGATCTACGCGCATTGCCAGCGTGGACGACCGGGCGGGGTGACAGTACTTGCCATCAATCCGGAACGGACGAATGCACGTTCGCTGCGAGTGGATGGACGTGCGGAGGTCTTCACCCTGACGCAGCCGGATGGCCAGCCGGGCAGCGCGGCGCTGAACGGCGTGGTGCTTGAACTGGGGCCGGGTGATGCATTTCCACGCATGACGGCAAAGCGGCAGCGCGGCGTCGTCACGGCGCCTGCGTCGAGCATCAACTTCATTACGATACCGGATGCGGCCAATCCGGCGTGCACGGCGAAGGGCTGATCCGCGCTTTCCTACAAGGTGCGTGAGCCGGTACGTTGCGCGGCATGAACTCGCCGCTCGCTTCGTCCCGTCACAAGGTTACACATCGGGTCTGCAAGGTGACACTTCGCGCGCGCAAGGTGACACATTTTCCGCCGGATGTGTCACCTTGCGCCCCTAAGGTGACACTTTTCGGCCCAAGGTTACACCTTTCCCCTCTGGACCGTGTAAACCGTGTAAACCTGCGTCACCTTATGAAAGGGGCGCCGCCATCGCGACGCCCCCAAGGGTGGATCATTTGCCCGTGTTGTCGGGGTAGAGCGTGTTGAAGAACGCCTTGTAGGCCCCGTGCGACTGGCCGCGCCACTGCGGGCGGAAGCCGTAGAGGTAGACCTTGCCCTTGCCGTACTCGACCACGACGGCGGCCGCCTTGCCCTGGATCGCCTCGGGGTGGAGCAGGACGCCGCTGCGCAGCGGGTTGCCGGTGGGGGCGTAGGAGGCCAGCACCTTGCCCTTGAAGCCGGGCTTGGGCGCGAAGGCGGGGCCGCGCTCGAACATCACGATGGGGTCGAGCGGCATGCCCGCCGCGATCTTCGTGCCGGGCGCCAGCTGCACCTGCAACAGCGCGCCGGAGCAGAAGAAGAAGTCGGCCTTGGCGTCCTTGAGGATGTTGGTCACCGGCAGGTCGAACAGGTCGATCACCGCATCGGAGGCATTGTTCAGCGCCACCAGCGTACCGCCGTTCTTCACGAAGTCCTTGAGCTTCTTCGCACCGTCCTCGCCGATGCCGCCGGCATAGGGGGCGGGCATCTGGGCGGGGCTGAACCCGTCCATCAGCGAGGCAAGGGGGCCCTTGTACTTGGACTCGAAGTCGGCGGCAGGCGCGGTGTCGCCGGGGCGGGATTTGCCCGGAGCGGACATGTCGGGCAGGACGATGGTGTCGTACTTGCCTGCAAGGCCCGCCTTGACGTCGGCGTTGTAGACGCTCTTGGCGCCGAAGTCGTACTGCTCCAGCAGCCAGCGGGTCCATCCCTCGTCGATGTTGGAGCCCCACGGACGGTAGAGCGCGACGCGGCCCTTGCGCACCGCCTCGCCGGTGGGAGCATCGGTGCTGGCGGTGACGTTGACGCTGTACTGGCCGGCAAGCTTGCCCACGGCGTCGGACGAAAGGCCGGTGAGGGCGATGGTGTCCGCGCTCCAGCTAGCCTTGCCGCCCGCCGCCAGCGCCGCGTTCATCACCCGGTAGCTGTTGTTGACGCGGCGATCGAGCAGGTAGGTCGAACCCGACCCGGTGACCCCGCCTGTGGGCGGCGTCGCGGCCGCGACCTTGGTGAGCGAGGCGCGGGCAGAAGCGTCGAGCGGCTTGGCGATGCGCTCCACCTTGATGCCCATCTGCATAGGCAGGGTCCAGCCGGTGACGTCGTAGGGCAGATCGGCCGGGTTGCCGTCCCCGCCGAGGATGGCGTCGGGGTACTTCTGCGGATCGAACAGCTCGCGCGCCAGGCCCGCGAAGGGCTGGTCCATCGGCACGACCCAGCTGCCCGCCGCATAGGTCTGCCCGCCGATCGCGGTCGGCGCCGAGGTCTGCATCACGTCGAGACCGTGCGAAATCATCAGCTGTGCGAGCGAGGCGGCCTCCGGCACGTCGGTCTGGTCGGCCGGGATGACGTAGGCGCCCGGGCCGTCCTTCGCGGCGGCGGCGATCATGTCGCGGCCCGCCTGATAGCGGTTGAACAGCAGCGTCTCGCGGTATTTCTGCGCCGTCTCCAGCACCGACATCGAGGCGGTCAGCATGTAGTCGACCGAGTTCTTCAGATGCCACTCGCCGCCCTGCCAGGGATGCGGATACATGATCTGGGCCTTCAAGTCCTGCTGCGCCTTGGGGAAGTCGCTGACCTTCCAGGTCTTGGGCGTCGCGCTGTCGTGCGCGGTCTCGGTGAAGAACGAGATCGTGTTGCGGAAGACGTGGATGTAGTCGAGGAACCCGGCGTACCAGTTGTCGAACCGGGCCTGCGCGATGGCGCCGGGCTTGCCCTCGGTTTCCATGCGGGTCATGATGTTGGTGCCGATGGCGTTGGTCCAGATCCGCATGTACGGGCTGATGTTGGACGAGACCGGATCGGCGAAGGGCGGCACCCAGATGCGCGCGGGGAACGGCGCGACCTGATGCTGGCTGTACCAGATCACCGGCGCGTAGTCCTGCTCCGTCGCGTTGACGACCTGGCTCTCCTTCATGTTGAGCATGTAGCCGTCGCGGTTGTTGTCGTGGCCGACGTACTCCTGGTAGAGCCAGGGTGTGCGGCTCGTCTCCCACTTCGTGCCGCGCTGCTTGCGGTACCAGTCGACGACCATGTCCTGCCCGTCCGGGTTCAGCGTGGGCCACAGGACGAGGATGACGTTCTTGAGGATGCCGTCGACTTCGGCGTCGTTCTTCGCCGACAGCAGCTTGTGCGCCAGCGCCAGCGGCAGCTGGTGGTCGGACACTTCGCTGGCGTGCATGCCGCCGTCGATGTGGACGATGATCGGGCTTTCGGCGGCGAGCGTCTTCGCCTCCGCATCGCTCAGGCCGCGTGCGTCGCCGAGGCGCTTGGAGATCGCCTTGTACTTGTCGAAATTGGCGATGTTCTCCGGGCTGGAGATGACGGCGTAAACGAAAGTCTTGCCGTGCGTGGACTTGCCGCTCTGGAACAGCTTGATGCGGTCCGAGGCCTTGGCGAGCGCCTCGAAGTAGCGGACTGCATCCTCGTAGTTGGCGAGGTAGTAGTCCTCGCCGACTTCGTGGCCGAGCACGTCCTTGGTGCTCGGCACGCTCTGGGCAAGTGCCGGAGCACAGAGCCCCAGCGCCGAGGCGGCCATCAGGACGCGCGCGAGGCGCGCCGACTTGTGCGTTTTCATGTGCTGGGACTCCGTGAGCAGATTGGGATCAGAAGGTTTTCCACGCCCCGCTTCGTCATTGCGAGGCCCGCAGGGCCGCGGCAATCCAGAGCGGCGGGCACCGCCCTGGATTGCTTCGCTACGCTCGCAATGACGAAGTCGGGGTGAGCATCAGAAGCTGCGACGCACGTTCACGCCGATGGTGCGCGGCGCGGCCGAGGTGGCAGCGTAGCTGTTGGGCGTGGACGACATCGATGCGCGGTTGATCGCGACCGCGTCGAAGACGTTGTTCACGAACAGGTAGATGCCCGCATCGCTTTCCGGCAGCTCGAAGCCGACGCGCAAGTTGGCGAGGACATAGTCGTCCATCTTCACGCGGTAGACGTTGGTGGGACGGAACTCCGAATAGGACGAGCCGACGTAGTTGAGGTCTCCGCGAGCGAAGAACTCGACCGTATCGCTGACCGGCGTGCGGTATTCGGCACCCACCGATCCGGCGAAGTGCGGGATGTAGGGGATGCGGTCCCCGGCGCGGCCGGCGGCGACGACGGCGTCGTTCACCTGGTCCTCGGTCAGCTTGGCGTCGAGATAGTTGCCCGAGAAGTTCAGCTGCACGCCCTTGACCGGACGCACGAAGGCTTCGGCCTCGAGGCCACGGATGCGCGCGGCGCCGGCGTTGGACAGGAACGAGTAGGCGCCGTTGGTGGTGCGCCCGCTGACCTGCATGTTGTCCCAGTCGATCTGGAACGCGGCAAGGTTCAGGGTCAGCGCGCGGCCCAGCAGGCTGAGCTTGCTGCCGACTTCATAGTTCCACAGCTTGTCGGCCTGGTACGGGGTCAGGTCCGCCGAGAGGCCGATGACCTGGTTGGCGCCGCCCGGACGGTAGCCCTGCGATGCCGTCGCGTAGAACAGCATGTCGGGGTTGGCCTGCCACGAGGCGTTGAACTTGAGCAGCGTGCCGTCGGCCGAGGACTTGACGGTGCTGACCGGGCGTTCGGGCGCTCCGATCAGGGTCCAGGCGATGTCGGTATAGCCGGTGACGGTCTTGTCGTAGTCGTAATAGCGGATGCCGGCGGTGAGGCTCAGCGACGGGGTGACGTGGTACGTACCCTCGCCGAAGACGGCGACCTGCTTGAGCTTGTCGAAGATCTCGCGGCGATAGATCAGCTGGACCGGGAAGATGATCTCGCCGGTGGCGTCGTCGGCCAGGGCGTCTTCGGAGGTGACGTGGTTCTTGCGGTTCTGGAAGAACGCGCCGACGGTCCAGTCGATCGGGCCACCCTCGGTGGAGCTGAGGCGCACTTCCTGCGTGAAGTCCTTGGTCGATCCCGGATAGTAGATCGCCGCCGGGCTGATGCTGTCGAGATAATCGTAGTAGCTGGCCAGCGTGTCGGACGAGCAGGCGCTGCCGGTGTAGGACGCGCACTTGGCCTCGGTCCGGTAAGTGCCGATGTAGTAGCTGTCATCGGCGGCATAAGCCGACTTGCGGTGCTGGTAGCTGGTGATCGAGGTCAGGTTGGCGAAGCCCACGTCCCAGTTCGCGGTCAGGCTGTAGAGCTGCGACTTGTCGGTATAGGGCAGGTTGACCTGCGCCGCCGACTTGTACTTGCCGACCGAGGGGTTCCAGGTGGCGGAGACCGCATCGGTGTTCTCGAACGCGGCGGTGCCGTCGATCGTGAAGTTGGAAGTCGGCGTGAAGCGCAGCATCAGGCGGCCGCCCGTGGCGGTGTAGTCGTTGACGTTCTTGCGGTTCAGGTAGGTATTGTCGATGTAGCCGTCGCTGTCGCGGCGGTAGAGCACCGCGCGCGCGGCCAGCACGTCCTTGACCAGCGGCACGTTGACCATGCCGTTGACGAAGTAGCCGAAGCCGCCGCCCTTGGTGGTCATGGCCTGGCCTTCGACGGTGCCCTCGTATTCCTGCGTGGGCTTGTTGAAGATCACGCGGATCGCGCCGCCCATCGAGCTGGCGCCGTAGAGCGTGCCCTGCGGCCCGCGCAGCACTTCGATGCGGTTGACGTCGAACAGGGTGAAGTCGGCGGTACGGCCCGCCGCGTCGCTCGATACGCCGACCGAACCGGTGACGGGGGTGTCGTCGTAATAGACGCCCACGGTCGCCTCGCCCGATGCCTGCACGCCGCGAAGGCTCACGCGGCGCTGGCCGGGGCCGTTGTCTTGGATGCGCAGCGAGGGGACGAACTTGGCATAGTCGGCGATGTTGGTGACGCCGGCATTGGTCAGCGTCTCGCCGGTGAGGGCGGTGATCGCCATCGGCGTGGTCTGCACCGTGGTGTCGCGGCGCAGTGCGGTCACGACGATGTCGTTGCCATTCTGGGCGGCTTCGTCAGCAGCCTGGGCATGGGCAGCCGCAGGCACGACGTTGGCGAGAGTGAAAACGGCGGAAGCGACCCCGCAATTCAGAAAGGCGCGACGAAACTTGCTGTGAACGGTCATCGACTGTCTTTTCCCTCAATATGGCGAAGGCGGCTTCTGGCGGCCGGTCACCTTCATCCCTGTTGACGACTCGCATAGTGCCGAGTCGATAATGTATATACAAGAAATATTATTGCTCAAAAAATGGACATTTAATGTCGGAGGTTGCCCATTTTTTGCGCACAACCACGTGAATGGTAGCGGCGCCCGGAAAGCCGATGCGATGGGGAAGGTCAAGGCCGCATTGCGGCGAAACCCGAAATCAAGGGGATCTGCAGCGCTATTTTCTCGCGCGGCGCGGGCGCATCGCGTCCCGCATGGCGAAGCTGGAGTTGATGCGGGTGACGCCGGGCAGGCGAGAGAGCACCTCGCCGTGGATCGCCTCGTAGGCCGCGACGCTTTCCGTGCGCAGGCGCAACCAGTAGTCCACGTCACCTGTCATCAGGAAACACTCTCGCACTTCGGGGCATTGCCGCACCGCATGTTCGAAGCGCGACAGGTAGTCGTCGGTCTGACGGTCCAGCGTGACCTGGACGACGACGTCCACCCCGCGTTCGTCATCGTCGTCAGGCCCCGTGAGCACGGTGTAGCCGCGAATCACGCCGCGATCCTCGAGCAAGCGGATGCGACGCAGGCATGCCGATGGCGACAGGCCGACCTCTTCGGCGATCTCGGAATTCGGGCGTCGCCCGTCCAGACGCAGAAGGCGAAGAATCGCGCGATCGACGGCGTCGGCGGCCATAGGCATGATCTTGTGATTTCTCCGCATTATCGTGTGCAACATCGCATAATGTGGCATAATATTAGAGTATTCGGCAGCCCATTTGCGTGGTCATGCGATACGATGCAGGCATTGGATCGCCAAGGGGGCTTCGTGATAACCTCTGCACGCCTTACCATCGACCTGGAGGCTCTCGCAGCCAACTATCGCCTTGTCCGCGACCGGGTGGCGCCTGCGCAGGCCGGCGGAGTCGTCAAAGCGGATGGCTACGGCCTCGGTGCAGTTACGGCAGCGCAAACGCTCATGGCTCAGGGTTGCCGCCATCTTTTCGTGGCCCTCTTCAGCGAGGCGGAAGCCCTGCTGCCGAATCTGACGGGCGAGGCGCAAATCTATGTTCTCAACGGTCTGCTTCCGGGGCTGGATGCGCAGTGCGCCGAACTGGGTGCCATCCCGGTGCTCAATTCTCTGGACCAGATCGAGCGCTGGTCCGCTCAGGCGCTCCTGCGAAGCGAGACGCTGCCTGCAGTCCTTCAGGTCGATACCGGCATGTCGCGCATGGGGCTGCCCCCGATGAGATCGCGCGCCTGGTCGTCACGCCGAGCCTGCTCGATGGGATCGAACTGCGCTTCATCATCAGCCATCTCGCTTGTGCCGATGATCCGAATGACCCGGCAAACGCGGCTCAGCAAGCAAGCTTCGAGGCGGTTGCTGCGCAGTTCCCCGATGTTCCCCGAGCACTCGACAACAGCGGGGGAACGTTCCACGCTCGCGGGCATTTCGACCTCGTGCGCGCAGGTATCGCCCTTTACGGCGGGAACCCCGGGACCGGGCCGAACCCGATGCAACCGGTCGTAGGCCTGGAGGCACCGATTGCGCAGCTGCGCACCATCCAACCGGGTACGGGCGTGGGTTATGGTCTGACATTCCATGCCTCGCGCGAGACGCGCATCGCGACGATACCGGTGGGCTATGCCGATGGCTGGCCACGCTGCCTCGGCAATCGCGGTGCGGCCTATATCGCGGGGGTTAGGGCGCCGATCGTCGGGCGGGTGTCGATGGACAGCATCACGCTCGACGTCACCGACGTTCCGACCGAGCACCTGTATCCCGGCGCCCCCGTCGAACTGATAGGCCCGAACCAGACTGTCGATCAGGTCGCATCCGACGCCGGCACGATCTCCTACGAAATCCTCACCCAGCTCAGCCACCGCTACGATCGGGACTATCGCCCCGTCCGAACGCGCGCGCTCGACCGGAGCAACATCGCATGAAGATCGTCATTCTCGGCAGCGGAGTCATCGGCGTCACTTCGGCATGGTATCTGGCCGAGGCGGGGCATGACGTGGTCGTGATCGACCGGCAGGAGGGGCCTGCGCTGGAAACCAGTTTTGCCAATGCCGGAGAGATCTCACCGGGCTATGCCTCGCCATGGGCCGCGCCCGGGATCCCGATGAAGGCGGTGAAATGGCTGATGATGAAGCACGCGCCGCTAATCCTGCGGCCGCACGCCGACATGGCCATGCTGCGCTGGCTTGTCGCCATGCTCGGCAATTGCAATGCGAGAGATTATGCGATCAACAAAAGCCGCATGGTGCGCCTCGCGGAATTCAGCCGTGATTGCCTGATCGCGCTGCGCCGGGAAACCGGTATCCGCTACGACGAGCGCAGCCAAGGCACCTTGCAATTGTTCCGCGAGCAAAAGCAACTCGACGGCATCGGCAAGGACATCGCCGTTCTGAAAGCGGACGGTGTTCCCTTCGAGGTGCTCGACCGCGCTGGCTGCATCGCTGCCGAGCCGGGACTTGCCGCCAGCACCGCGCCGATCGCGGGAGGGTTGCGGCTGCCTAATGACGAGACGGGTGACTGCTTCAAGTTCACCAATGCTCTGGCGGCAATGGCTGCAGCGAAGGGCGTCGAATTCCGCAATGGAATCAACGTTCAACGGCTGGTCGAAGAGAGTGGCCGGATCGTCCGGGTAGAGACGGACAAAGGCACGGTCTCCGCAGATGCCTTCCTTGTCGCGATGGGTAGTTTCTCACCGCAGTTGGTGGCGCCGCTCGGTGTTCGGCTGCCTGTCTACCCGGTCAAGGGGTACTCGTTGACAGTACCGATCATCGACGAGGCGCGGGCGCCCGTCTCGACTCTGCTGGACGAGAGCTTCAAGGTGGCAATCACTCGTCTGGGGGATCGCATCCGTGTAGGTGGAATGGCAGAAATATCAGGTTTTTCCCGTGACTTGCCACCTGAACGGCGCGCCACGCTGGAACATTCGGCGGGGTCGCTGTTCCCCGGCGGGGGCGATCTGGAAGCCGCAAGCTTCTGGTGCGGGCTGCGGCCGATGACGCCCGACAGTACCCCGGTGATCGGTCCGACGCGCATCCCGAACCTGTTCCTCAATACCGGACACGGCACGCTGGGATGGACCATGGCTTGCGGTTCGGCCCACGTCATCACCGACCTCATCGCTGGTCGCCGCCCTGCGATCGAGGCTTCCGATCTTGCGATCAACCGTTATTGAGCGGCACTCAACGGCACTCAAGAGGACCACACATGACGATAACCCGCATCGATCAGGGCGCGCGCATGAGCGAAGCGGTGATCCATGGTGACACCATCTACCTCGCTGGCCAGATCGGCAATCCGGGCGAGAGCGTCGCCGAGCAGACCCGCGTGGCGCTCGCCGAGATCGACGCGCTGCTGGCGCGCACCGGCAGCGATCGCGACCATTTGCTATCGGCCACGATCTGGCTCGCCGACATGGCGGACTTTGCGGAAATGAACGCGGCCTGGGACGCATGGATCGCCGGCCACCCCGCGCCTGCCCGCGCGACCGGCGAGGCGAAGCTGTTCGAACCCGGCTACAAGGTCGAGATCATCATGATCGCCGCCAAGGCGTAACCCAACCCGGCTGCGTCGGGGCGCCTGTCAGGGCAGGCGCTTCAGCGTGGCCAGATCGACCGCGTCGCCCATCGCCTTCAGCCCCGCGTCGTTGGGGTGGAGGTGATCGCCCGGATCGAATTCGGGCCTCAGGTCGGATGGCGCGGCGGGGTTGCGCACGGCCGCCTCGAAATCCACGATCCCGTCGAAGACCCTGCCGCTGCGGATCGCGGCGTTGACCGACTGGCGCACCCGCTCCTTGACCGGCGACATGTACCCGGCGCGCAGGGCCGGGGTCATGGTCCCGCCGATCACCTTGATCCCGAGAGCATGGGCGCGCTCCACGAACTGACGGTAGCCGTAGAGCAGTTGTTCCGCCGTCACCGCGTCGGGGCCGGTTTCCGTACCTGCGCCGATGTCGTTGATGCCTTCGAGGAAGATCACGTGGGTGACGTTCGGAACGCTGGCCACGTCGCGCCAGAAGCGGTCGAGCGCGGAGTTCGCCCGGCCCGCTTTCAACACCCGATTGCCGCTGATCCCCATGTTGACGACGCCGCAACGCTGGGCGGCGGGAAGGAGGCGAGCCGCTCGGCCAGACGGCCGGGCCAACCGCGCGTCTGGGGCGAAAGGCCGAGGAAGCCGTCAGTGATCGAGATCCCCGAAGGCCACCACGGTGCAAGGTGCCTGCGGCGAACGCACCGACACCAGCGAGAGATAGGGCCTGACCTTGATCGGCGTGAAGCTCGCCCCCGGCGTCGCGGGCGCGAAGGCCATCTCCATGCCGAGGTTGGTGCGACCGGGCCGCGTCGGGGTAGAGAAGGTCACGCTGACGATCACGTCCTGCGCATTGTGGAACGGCGCGAGGATCGGATCGCTGATCACCGTTCCACCCTTGGGCAGCGCCACCGCCTGCAATCCCGAGAAGCGGATCGGATGGACCGGGTTCGCCCCGGTCTCCGTCCCCACCGGCCCCGATGGACTCGCGATCGTCACCGCGCCGATCGCGATTGCCTTGTCTCCTTCCGCGTTACTGAAGGTGAGCTGCATTGCATCGCCTGCCTGCGTCAGCCGCACGCGGTAGCGGTAAGTTCCGGCGGGCTGTTCCGGTTCTCCCGTACCACTGTCGGCCGGGGCATAACCCCATGCGCCAGCCCATTTTACAGCTGCGTGGGCCGGAACGGAGATCAGGGCGGCTCCGCAGAGGGCGGCCAGAAACATCTTGGTCTTCATGCCGCCTCTCTTGTCGGAGCAGCCGGGCCACTGTCCAGCCCCTTTGGAGGGTTGTGATGCGGTGAGGGTAGGTGTGACGCCCTCCGTCTCCGCATCCCCTTGTTCATTGCGAAGCCCTAAGGGCCGAGGCAATCCAGGGCAATTGCCAGCCGGCCGCCGCTTACTTCTTCGCCGCCGGGACCACATCCTTGGGAGCCCTGAACCGTGAGCGGATCAGGTCGACCTCGACCGGAACGGCGGCCAAGGTCGCAATGCCTGCCAGCAGGGCAATTGCGGAAACATGCACCGGTATTCCCATTTCATATGGCGGCAAGCGCGTACAGGTCGCGACGTTTCGCGAAGTCTTCCAGATCGAATCTGACTGCCATGACGAGGAGCCGGATCAGGAGATCAGACGCGGAACGGACATCGTACGGATCGAGAAGCGCGCATCGGGATGCTCCACGCCGTCACGGTGAGCGTCTCGCTGCTGCACGACACCGTTCTTGCCGAAGCCCTCGACCACCGGGCGGTCGGTCTTGCTCGACAGCCAGAGGCGCAGGAGATGGCGCTTGCGCTGGGGTTCGGGCCAGTCGAAGAACTCGGTGCGCGAATGGAGCGCGGCGTAGTTCGACAGCCACTGGATGTCTCCGGGCCGGAAGTCCATGGCGATCGCCATGCCCGGCTCGTACGTGATCTCGTCGAAGAGGCGTAGCACTTCCAGCTGGTCCTCGGTCAGCTTCGGCACGCCGGGGTACTCTTGCGCCGTCACGATGTAGAGCGAGCCTGCGTACATCGAGAACACCCCGTCCTCGACGCTCACCACCGGGGAGGTATAGGTATCGGCCGGAGCCTCCTGGTCCTGTCGCCGCCAGTCCCAGTGGAACGGCTCCAGCAGTAGATGCGCAAGGTCCGGTCGGCGGCGCAGGATTTCGTTGTAGATCTCCGCGCCCGAGACCAGACACGACAGTCCGCCCTCGCGGGCGCCGCGCAGGCACATCAGCGCCACGATGTCCGAACTGTCGGAATGATAGACCAGCTTGTCGCGCACCTTGGAGGACTTCGCAGTGGGATCGTCCATCGTCTTGTCGCTGGTGGCGTAGACGTGGTCGAGCAGGTCGCCCATCTCGTTCTGGCGGATCGGATCGCCCATGTGCAGGCCGAGCACGTAGTAGATCGCGCAGGATAGTGCGTCCGAATAAAGGTCCGAGCGCAGCCCGCGCACCAACACGAAGCCGCGTCCGAAATCCACGTCGTCCCGCCATGCAGCCACCGCTTCTGCACAGGCGAGCAGCGGGTAGTCCTGTGCCTGTACGAAGCGAAGGTCCGGGTCGTCCTCGAGGAAGCGCTTTCCCAGCGTTTCCAGTTCGGCGAGCTGGGCCGCATCGAGTTCGTAGACCCACTCCTGCCCCTCCATGAGACGGTCCCCGCGCCACGCGGCGGCGGTCAGCACGGGGCCAAGAGCGGAAGAACGGACTTCGGCGACGGTCATGCGGCATGTCTCCTGTGACGAGTAGCGGCACTCTAGGCATGACAGCAAAGCGATGTCTTGATGCTGGACGCACGCGAACGTGCGCGAAAACACCCTGAGGACCAACGCCGTAACCCGTTTCTGTGCACTGATTTCGGTTCAAACCCTGCGCATCGGGCTGATTTACGTTGACTAAGTGATTTTTTGTATACTAAAAATGCAAAATGTAGCCGTGTTGATTCGACGGCTCACCGGGAGCTTATGCGATGGCGGCGAATGCTGCGCTGGAAGACAATTACGCCGGAGCATTCGGCGGCAAGGCCGGTTTCGGGCAGCGCCCGGCGTTGATCCTGATCGATTTCGTCGAAGCCTACTTCGCTCCCGACAGCCCCCTCTATGCCGGGGTCGAGACCGCGCTTGCATCGGCGCTGCGGATACGCAAGGCCGCTCGGGTGGCAGGCGTGCCGGTGATCCTGACCAACGTGATTTATCATCCCGGCGGCGTCGACGGCGGCCGCTTCTTCGAGAAAGTGCCCGCGCTCGAGGCTTTCGTAGCAGGCAACCCGATGGGGGCATGGCCCAAGGGGCTGGAGCCGCAGACGGACGAGATCGTGCTGTCCAAGCAGTACCCCAGCGCGTTCTTCGGAACTTCGCTGGCCGCGACGCTGACCGCGCGGGGCATCGACCAGGTGATCCTCGGCGGCCTGTCCACCAGCGGCTGCGTGCGCGCGACTTGCGTGGATGCCATGTCGCACGGCTTCCGCACCGCCGTCGTCGCCGACGCCTGCGGCGATCGCCATCCCGAGCCGCACAAGGCCAACCTCTTCGACATGAACGCGAAATATGCAGACGTCGTCTCGGAAGAGGCGATCATCACCTATCTGTCCGAACTGGAGACCATTCGATGACCGCGATCGAGATCGTCGAAGTTGCCCCGCGCGACGGCTTGCAGAACGAGAAAGTTCTCGTCTCGCTGGAAGACAAGGCCGAACTGATCCGCCGCCTGATCGACTGCGGCGCCCGCCGGATCGAGGTCGGCAGCTTCGTGAACCCCAAGAAGGTGCCGCAGATGGCGGGCACTGACGAACTCCTCGCCATGCTGCCGCGCCGGGGCGACCTGACGTACGTGGGCCTCGTCATGAACATGCGCGGGCTGGAGCGCGGTCTCGCCGCCGGTATCGACGAAGCGGGCGCGGTCTGCGTCTCGACCGACGGTTTCGCGATGCGCAACCAGGGCCAGACCAGCGACGAATCCATCGCCGTCGCCTCCGAAATCGTGCAGGCCGCCAAGGCAGCGGGCAAGAGCGGTCAGGTGACCATCGGCGCCGCGTTCGGCTGCCCGTTCGAAGGCGAAGTGCCCGCCGAACGCGTCGTCGCCATGGCCCGCAAGCTCGCCGAAGTGGCCCCGCGCGAGATCGCGCTAGCCGACACCATCGGCGTCGCCGTGCCCGCCCAGGTATCGCGCCTCGTAACCCAAGTGCGCGAGGCGATCGGCGGCATTCCGGTCCGCGTCCACCTCCACAACACGCGCAACACCGGCATCGCCAATGCCTGGGCCGCGATCGAGGCGGGGGCGACCACGCTCGACGCCGCGCTTGGCGGGATCGGCGGCTGTCCCTTCGCGCCCAACGCCACCGGCAACATCGCCACCGAAGACCTGCTCTACATGCTGGATCGCTCGGATGTCGCGACCGGCTACGACCTTGCTGCCGCGATCGGCCACGCCAAGTGGCTGGAAACGATCATGAACAAGCCCCTTCCCGCAATGGTGAGCCGCGCCGGCTCGTTCCCGCAGACCATCGAACAGAAAGCCTGACCGCCATGGACACCCCTAACACCGGAGCCTTGACCGACATCCGCGTGGTCGAACTCGGCCAGCTCATCGCAGGGCCGTTCTGCGGCCAGTTGCTGGGCGACATGGGCGCCGAAGTCATCAAGGTCGAACCGCCGCAGATCGACGGGAAAGGCGGCGGCGACCCCATGCGCAACTGGGGCCACGGCGACGCCAAGCTGTGGTGGGAAGTGGTCGCCCGCAACAAGAAGTCGGTCAGCGCCAACTTGCGCGTGCCCGAAGGTCAGGAGATCGTGCGCAAGCTCGTCGCCCACGCCGACATCCTGATCGAGAACTTCAAGCCCGGCACCATGGAAAAGTGGGGCCTCGGCCCGGACGTGCTGCATGAGATCAACCCGCGCCTGATCATCGTGCGCGTTTCGGGCTACGGCCAGACCGGGCCGTATTCCTCGCGCGCGGGCTTCGGCGGCATCGGCGAGGCCATGGGCGGATGGCGCTACATCGTCGGCGATCCCGACCGCGCGCCGAGCCGCATGGGCGTCTCCATCGGTGACAGCCTTGCCGCGACTTACGGCTGCATGGGCGCGCTGGCCGCGCTCCACGCCCGCGAGCGCACCGGCAAGGGCCAGGTGGTGGACAGCGCGCTCTACGAGGCGGTGCTGCAGGTCATGGAGAGCCTGGTGCCCGAGTACATGGTTTCCGACCATGTCCGCAAGCGTACCGGCTCGATCCTTGAAGGTATCGCGCCGTCGAACGTCTATCCCACCAGCGACGGCGAGTACCTGATCGGCGCTAATCAGGACGCGATCTTCAAGCGGCTGTGTCAGGCCATGGGCCGCCCCGAACTCGGCACCGACGAGCGCTATGCGACCCACGTGGCACGCGGCGAGCGCCAGACCGAGTTGGACGATCTCATCTCCGATTGGACCCGCACGCTGACGGTGGACGAACTGGAGGAGAAGATGATCGAATTCTCGATCCCCGCCGGCAAGATCTACCGGGCGCCGGAGATGCTGTCCGACCCGCACTTCGCCGCGCGCGAGGCGCTGATCGACGTCGAGCATCCGCAGTGGGGTTCGTTCAAGATGCAAAACGCCTTCCCCAAGCTCTCGGCGACGCCGTCTTCGGTTCGCCGCCGCGCGCCGCTGGAGATCGGGCAGGACAATGCCGAGATCTACGGCGACCTGCTGGGCATGAGCGAGGACGAAATCGCGGCCCTGAAGGCCGGCGCGGCGATCTGATCACTATCCTCCCCGTTCCGCAGGAATGGGGAGGGGGACCGCCCGCGAAGCGGGTAGTGGAGGGGGATAACCCCTCCGGCAGCCCTGCGGGTGCTACCTCCCCATCGCTGCGGGACAGGGAGGATAAGGGGGCAATCACCCCTCCGCAGGCTCCAGCCTGGCGTGAAGCGCGCGGCGAATGTGCGCCGTCATCAGCGCTTCGGCCCAGTCGGGATCGCGCTGGGCCAGGGCGGTCGTGATCTCGACGTGCTCGCGGTAGCTGCGCAGCAGTTGCTCGCGGCTGTAGGCGCGCACCGTCTGCTGTACCACCGGCTGCAACACCAGCTTGCCGAGCAGCGAGGCGAGGCGGTCGGAGGCCGCCGTCTCCAGGATCAGCGCGTGGAAGCGGGCATTGGCGGCAAGGTAGGCGGGCAGGTCGAAGTCTAGCGCCTCGATCACCGTACGCATCGCCTCGTTCGCGGCGTTCAAGCCGGAGATGACGCTCGCGTTGGCGCGGGTGGCGGCGCGGCGGACGGCGTAGGCTTCGAGCATGCCGCGCAGCACGAAGACTTCTTCCAGATCGTCGTTGTTCCACTCGGCGACGAAGGAGCGCTGGCTGTCGGTGCGGCGGACGAAAAGTTCGGCCTCAAGCTGGCGGATCGCGGCGCGAACCGGGGTGCGCGAGACACCGCACAAGGTCGCCAGTTCCTCTTCCTTCAGCTGCGTGCCGGGCGCGAGTTCGCCTGACAGGATGCGGCTGCGCAGCTCTTCGTAGGCCTGATCGCTGGCTTTCGACACTCAAAACCTTCCCGGCACACAACGGCACTCAACGGCACACAAGGGGGCCACAGCGTTACCTTAACCTCCGCGAACGACGGCTTCGATGCGCACGGCAACCCTCACGATGATATGCCAACGGAGGTCTTGGAGAAAGTGCTTTGTATACTAAATAGTCCTCCTCTCGTCATTGCGAGCATAGCGAAGCAATCCAGGCAGTTCTGTGTCGCCCTGGATTGCTTCGCTATGCTCGCAATGATGGAAGTGGGGTTCTACCACCGCCCTCCCAGCGCGCGGAACAGATCGACTTGCGCGAAGGCGACCTCGCGTTTCGCGGCTGCGGAATCCGCTTCGGCGCTCGCCAGCGTGCGCTGGGCGTCGAGGACGTTGAGCGCATCGATCTGGCCCCGGCTCTGGCGGGCGAGGCTGACGTTGGCCGCGCGGTTCGCCGCGTCGCGTGAGGCGGCGAGGCGTTCCTGCCGGAGCAGGGCGTTGCGGTAGGCGGACAGGGCCGTCTCGGTTTCGCCCAGCGCGGTCAGCACGGTGCCGTCGAAGGTGGCGAGGTCGGCCTTGGCGTCGGCCTTGCTTTCGTTGATGCGGGCGCGGATCGCTTCCTGGTTGGGGAAGGCCCACGAGATCAGCGGGCCGAGCAGCCAGCGCAGCGGGCCGCCGCCGAACACGTCGGTCGCGCCGACCGCCGTGGTGCCGATCGAGCCGCCCAGCGTGATGCGCGGGTAGAGGTCCGCCGTCGCCACGCCGATGCGCGCGGTGTCGGCGGCGAGGCGGCGCTCGGCGGCCTTCACGTCGGGGCGGCGGGCGAGCAGCGTGGCGCCGTCGCCGACCGGGATGGGGGTGGCGACGTTGGGGGTGGTGTCGCGGGCGATCACGCTGTCGGGCAAGTCTTGCGGGGTGCGGCCGGTCAGGACGGCGATGCGGAACAGGGCGGCGTCGCGGCGGGCCTGAAGCGTCGGGATGGCGGCAGCCTGCGCCTCGCGCAGTTGGGTGACGCGGATGACGTCCAGCTTCTGGTTGAGGCCGCGTTCGAAGCGGGCATTGGTGATACGCTCCGAGCGGGCGAGCAGGTCGACGGTGCGCTGGGCGACGTCGATCTGTTCGTTGGCGCTGGTGGCGTCGACATAGGCGCGCACGGTGTCGGCGACCACCGTGACACGCACCGCGTCGGCGTCCTCCTGCGCGGCGGCGAGGTCCGCGCGCGAGGCTTCGATACCGCGCTTGACGCGGCCGAACAGGTCCACCTCGTAGTTCACCGAGAGCCCGCCATCGACCCGGCGGCCCTCGCGGTCGAAGCCGGGCAGCACCTGGCTTTCCGACACGCGGCCGTACGTGCCGGTGGCGCTGAGGTCGGTGGAGGGCAGGCGGTCGGCGCGCGATCCGCGCAAGGTGGCGCGGGCCTTCTCGATGCGCGCCACGGCGACACGGATGTCGGTGTTGGCGGCCAGCGCGTCGGTGACGAGGGCGTTCAGCGCCGGGTCGTTGTAGAGCTTCCACCAGGTGTCGTCGGGGGCCGCCGTGGTGACGTCCGCGCTTTGCACGCCGACGAACGGGGCCTCGGCCGAAGCGGGCGGGGTCGGGGCCACATGGTCCGGCCCGACGGCGCAGGCGGAAAGGGCGGTGGCGGCGAGGAGGGCCGCTAAAGTCTGCTTCATCATCGGATATGTCCTGTGTCGATGAAATCGTGAGGTGGGCGGCCGTGCTTCGACAAGCTCAGCATGAGCGGAGGTTGGGGGATTTCGCGAAGCCTTGGGCGAGGGGGCGGGATAAATCCCAACCCCGCTCGCCCTGAGCTTGTCGAAGGGCCTCGGCGCCGCCCTTGCGTTACTCAGCCGGAACCGCGTGGAGGTCCGCGTGAGCCCCGCGCGGACGGCGGCGCAGCTTTTCCGCCAGACCCCGGCATACCACGTAGAACGTGGGCGTGAACAGCAGCCCGAAGCCGGTGACGCCGGTCATGCCGAAGAACACCGCCGTGCCCAGCGCCTGCCGCAGTTCCGCGCCGGCGCCTTGCGCGATCACCAGCGGGACTGCGCCCAGGATGAACGCGAAGCTGGTCATCAGGATCGGACGCAGGCGGGTCTGCGCGGCGTAGACGGCCGCCTCGACGATGCCCATGCCCTGTTCCTCCTCGGCCTGCTTGGCGAATTCGACCACGAGGATCGCGTTCTTGGCCGCCAGCGCGATCAGCACGACGAGGCCGATCTGGGTGAGGATGTTGTTGTCCATGCCCCGCAGGTTCACGCCCGCCATGGCCGCGAAGAGGCACATCGGCACGATCAGCACGATCGCCAGCGGCAAGGTCAGGCTTTCATACTGCGCGGCCAGCACGAGGAAGACGAAGACCACGGCCATGCCGAAGACGATCGCCGCCGTGTTGCCCGCCGTCACCTGCTGGTAGGCGATGCCGGTCCATTCGAAGCTGTAGCCCGAGGGGAGCGTCTCGTTCGCGACCTTCTCCATGGTGGAGAGGGCCTGTCCGGTCGAGAAGCCAGGCGCCACGCTGCCGTCGACTTCCACGGCGGGGTGCAGGTTGTAGCGCACCACGCGGTAGGGGCCGGTCTTGTCCTGGAAGGTGGCGACCGAACCGATCGGCACCATCGCGCCGGAGTTCGAGCGGGTCTTCAGGTTGGCAAGGTCGGCGATCGAGCCGCGGCTGCCCTGATCCGCCTGCGCGGTGACGCGGAAGGTGCGGCCGAGCAGGTTGAAGTCGTTCACGTAAGCCGAGCCGAGGTAGACCTGCAGCGTCTCGAACACGCGCTCGGGCGGGATGCCGAGCATGTCGGCCTTGCGGCGGTCGATGTCGGTGAACACGCGCGGGGTGTCCTGGTTGAACAGGGTGTAGACCTGCGCCAGATCCTTCTGCTGGTTGGCCTTGCCGATCACGCCGCCCGCCGCCTTGGCGAGTTCGGTGTAGCCGCGACCTTCGTTGTCCTCCACGATCATGCGGTAGCCGCCCGGGGGGACGATGCCGTTGATGGTCGGCGGCGGAATGACGAGGACCATGGCCTTGTCGTAGCCCTTCAGGGCCTCCTGTGCCTGCGCCATGATCTCTGCGCCGGTCACGCCCAGTTCCTTGCGCTCCTCGAAGCTCTTGAACGGGAAGTAGATCGCGGCCGAATCCGGCGATGCGGTGCGCGAGGGGCCGTGGAAGCCGGCGAACATCACCGCGCCGCGAATGCCCTTGATTGGCAGGAGACGCTTGGCGATGTCCTTGGTCACTTCATCCGTGCGCTCCAGCGAGGAGCCCGAGGGCAGGAACGCGGCGGCAAGGAAGTAGCCCTGGTCCTGCTGCGGGATGAAGCCGGTCGGCGTCGCCCAGAACAGGCCCACGGTTCCGGCGATGAGGGCGGCATAGGTCGCCATCATGCGCGTGGGGGCCTTGACCAGACGCAGGGTGAGGCGCGCGTAGCTGGCGCTCATGCGGTCGAAGCCGTGGTTGAACTTGTCCGCGCCCGACTGGAGCACGCGGCGCCAGCGGGGAGCTTCGGGTCCGACCCGCTCCTTGTGCTTGAGCAGCAGCGCGGCCATCGCGGGCGAGAGCGTCAGCGACAGCACCAGCGAGATCACCGTGGCGGTCGAGATCGTCACTGCGAACTGCTTGTAGAACTGGCCCGAGATGCCGGTGATGAACAGCGTCGGCACGAACACCGCGCAGAGGACCAGCACGATCGCCACCAGCGCGCCGGACACTTCGTCCATCGAGCGGCGGGCGGCTTCGAGCGGGGTCAGGCCCTCCTCGATGTAGCGCTCCACGTTCTCGACCACGACGATCGCGTCGTCGACGACGATGCCGATGGCGAGCACGAGGCCGAACAGCGAGAGGTTGTTGAGCGAATAGCCCACCGCCATCAGCATGATCGCGGTGCCGACCAGCGAGACCGGGATCGCGAGGATCGGGATGATCGCCGCGCGCCAGTTCTGCAGGAACACCAGGATCACGAGGACGACGAGGATCACCGCCTCGAACAGCGTGTGGTACACCGCGTCGATCGACTGGCCGATGAACTCGGTGGGGTTGTAGATGACCGAGTATTCAAGCCCCTTGGGGAACTTGGCCTGCATGGCGTCCATCTCGGAACGCACCAGCTTGGCGGTTTCGAGCGCGTTGGAGCCGGGGCGCTGCATCACCGCCATGACGACGGTAGGGTTGCCCGAAAGGTAGGTGTTGGTGGTGTAGTCCTGCGCGCCCAGTTCCACGCGGGCGACATCGCGCACGCGGACCTGATGGCCGTCCGCATCGGTGCGCACGATGATGTCGGCGAACTGCTGCGGCTCGGTCAGGCGGCCCTGCGCCTCGACGCCGATCTGGTAGGCGTTGCCCTTGTCGAACGGGGGCGCACCGATGGCACCCGCCGAAATCTGCACGTTCTGCGCGCGCAGGGCGGCGACGATCTCGCCGGCGGTCAGGTTGAGCTGCGCGGCGCGGCCCGGATCGATCCAGATGCGCATGCCGTAGTCGCGCGCGCCGAAAGTCTGGACGTCGCCCACGCCGTCGAGACGGGCGAGGCGGTCCTTCACTTGGGTCAGCGCATAATTGGAGATGTAGTCGCGGTCGTACGTGCCGTCGGGCGACTGCAGGTTGACCACCATCAGGAAGTCCGGGCTGGCCTTCTTGGTGACCACGCCCATCGAGCGCACTGCGTCGGGAAGGCGCGGTTCGGCGATGGCGACGCGGTTCTGCACCAGCACCTGCGCGGCGTCGAGGTCGGTGCCGATCTTGAAGGTGACGGTGATCGTCACCTTGCCGTCGCCGGTCGACTGCGAGTCCATGTAGAGCATGTTGTCGACGCCGTTGATCTCCTGCTCGATCGGAGCGGCGACGGTGTCGGCGACGGTCTCGGCCGAGGCGCCGGGATACTGCGCGTTGACCGTGACGGTGGGCGGAACGATGTCCGGGTACTGGCTCACCGGCAGGCCGATGAACGCGATGGCGCCGACGATGGTGATGATCACCGCGACGACGCCCGCGAAGATCGGACGGTCGATGAAGAAGCGGGAAAGTCGCATTGGGAGTGCCCCTGATGGGCGCGCGTCAGTCCGGGCTGCGGGCGGTGTGCCTGCAACTTGGGAAGCCGGGCGCGCCGGTTGGCGCGAAAGTCGGGTAAGCGGAGCCCCGGCGCCCTTTGCTGGGGACGCATGGGTTCCGCGCAAAACTCCCGTCATCCCCGCGAAGGCGGGGACCCATCTGATGCCCGTTCGACAGGCACCGGCAGGAGATGGGTTCCCGCCTTCGCGGGAATGACGGGTCTGTTACTGTGCAGTCATCAGTTGAACGTCGCCTGCGCCGCCGCCGGCTCGGCCGGCGCCGGAGCGCTTTCGACCTTGCCGCGCTCGATCCGGCCCACCTTGGTAGTCACCTTGGTGCCCGGGATCGCCGCTTGGTAGTTCGAGACGATCACCGAATCGCCCGCATCCAGCCCGGAACGGATCACGCGCAGGTCGTCCACCAGCGGCCCGACCTCGACCGGCTTGGCGGCGACGGTGCCGTCCTTGCCGACGACCATCACCACCTTGCGGGTCTGGTCCGAACGCACGGCGGCGTCGGGAACCAGCGTCGCCTTGACGGTTCCGCCATTGGCGAGGCGCATGTTGCCGAACATGCCAGGCGTCAGGAAACCGTCCTTGTTGTCGAGGCTGGCGCGGATGCGGATGGTGCCGGAGCTGGGGTTCAACCCGTTGTCGGTGAAGTCCAGCTTGCCCTTCCAGCGATAGGCGGCTTCGTCCTGAAGACGCACCTCCACGTCGGAAGTGGCGCCCTTGGCCTTGTCGCGCTGCGCCTTGAGGAACAGCGATTCAGAGGCGTCGAAGGTGAAGTAGATCGGGCTGACGGCGTTGATCGTGGTCAGCAGCGTGGCGTTCGCCCCGGCATCGCCCGAGACGAGGTTGCCCGCGTCCACCCGGCGATCCGACACGCGGCCCGAGATCGGCGCGCGCACGGTGGCGAATTCCACATCGAGGCTGCGCGAACGCACCCGCGCCTGAGCCGCCGCAAGAGCAGCCTCGGCGGCACGGACGCGCGAGCGCAGGTTGTCGACTTCGCTGGCGGCCATCGCCTCGTCCCCGGTCAGACCGGCGACGCGAGCATAGTCCGAACGGGCGAGCGCGAGGGTGGCGCTGGCCGAAGCCGCATCCGCCCGCGCTTCGGCGAGCGAGGCGGCGTAAGGGCGCGGATCGACCACGAACAGCGCCTGTCCGGCCTGCACGTAGTCACCGTCCCTGAACAGCACCTGGGTAATGGCGCCCGAGACGCGCGGACGCACTTCGACCGTCTTGCTGGGGGCGAAGCGGCCGACATAGTCGTCCCACTCGGTGACGTCCTTCACCAGCGGATGGGCCACCTGCACCAGTGCGGGCGGGGGTAGGGCAGCGGCGGGTTCGGTGCCGCCGATGAACTTCCAGCCAAGCCCGGCGACCGCGACGAGCGCCAGCGCGCCGATGGCGATCTGGGCACGTCGTGATCCGGTGCGCTGCTCGGTGGTCTGTTCGCCGGAAGCGTATTCGGAGGGATTTCGAGTTTGGTCGCGACTGTCACGCGGCGATGCTCCGGAAGGGGCGCGGGTGCGCCCGATGGTGTCGATGACGGCGCCGATCTTGGCCTCGGACCAGCCTGCTGCGCGGGCTTCCTTCAGCGCCGAGACCGGCAGGGTGTAACCATGGTGCCAGGCGCGCACGGCCAGACGGCGCAGCGCTTCGAGGCGTTCGTTCGCCAGCGTGGGCGAGGGCGGCGTAGGGCCGAGGACGAACCGCAGGAACCAGCCGCGCTTGCGCGCCGGTTTCAGCGACTGCATCCCGTCGGTCCGCGCAAGAGCGAGGATGCGCCGCTCGGTAAGGGTCAGCGGCTCGCTGGCGGTGTTGGCCGATGGGGCCAGCGAAATGGGCAGCGCCTGCAGCGCTGCATCGGAAAAGTCGATGAAGGCCATATCCGTGCTCCTGCGTAAGTAGGGCGAGTTCGGGTGTGCCCCGGCGCGCACCCCGGGACAGGGGGAAGGGTGCGCGCCGGGGCGGCTTCCGGCTTGGGGCAGCCGGAAGGATGCGGGTAAGGCTCTCCCGAGGCCGGACACGCGAATGTCCAGTCGTCGGCATGAGCCGGATGTGTGTCATCGAGCCGCTTCCCGGGTGGGAGTGCAACTGTCAGGCGGCCGGTCAGGACCGGTCGGTGATGGGAATACCCGAGGCCGGGGGAGGCGATTCGGGCGGTTCGTTTCTATACCAAGCGGTATATATTCAGGTCCGGGTCACGTCAAGCGGCTTTCTGTACCGCCCGGTAGATTAGGACTCTGGAGAGCGTTTCAAGAGGCTGAACCCGCGTTGAACGAAATTTTTTCCGCAAGTGCGAAATAATGGACGATCTGCCCATTGGACAAATCGCCCAAGCTGTCGAACACGGATTTCCAGCGGAAAACCGGAGTGACGGAGATCGCCGTTAGCGCCCCGGCCACATCGCCAGGAACGTATCCGCAGTACCCTGCAGTTCTTCCGATCCCGCGCCGCCTTGTGCCTTGACCGAAAGGCCCTGCAGCACGGTGGTGAGGCAACCCGCGAGCTTGGTAGGGCAGACGCTGTCAGGCAGGTCGCCTTCGTCGCGCGCTTGCTCGAAGCGCTTGATGACGGCGGCTTCCGAAGAGGCGCGGCGCTTGATGACGTCGGCGCGGATCGAGTCCGCCTCGGGCGTGCAGGCCACGGTGCTGATCACGCCGAGGCAGCCGTGCGGATCTTTCTCGCCGCAGTGAGTCGCCAGCGCGCCGGTCAGCAGCCGTTCGGCCACGCCGCGCGCGGTGGGCGCTTCCAGCGCCTTGCCCATGTAGGCCAGCTTGTCGCGCTCGTAGAGGTCAAGCGTCTTCTTGAAGAGCGCTTCCTTGTTGCCGAAACAGGCATAAAGGCTGGGCTTGGTGATGCCCATCGCCTCGGTCAGTTCCGCCATCGACGCACCCTCGTAACCGCGAGTCCAGAACACCCGGAGCGCGGCCGCAAGGGCCTCGTCAGGGTCGAATTCGCGAGGGCGGCCCCGCGTTGTCACGGAGCCCGCAGAGGGAGCGGAACATTTCATACCGGGCGGTATATAGGTGCGGCCGCAAGCAGAGTCCAGTGTGACAAGTGTGTCATTGAGTTGCCTGCGGCCCCACGCCGTCCGGTTCAGTCGATGGTAAAGCTGGTGGTAGCGATACGGTGCAGCACGGCGACCTTGCCGAGCGTGGTATCCCCGCCGGCTTCGTCCTTCTGCGAGGCCGTCAGCAGGTAGCGGCCCTTGTCGCGGGTGGGCAGGGCGAAGCTACCCTGCGCATCGGTCTTGACCGACTTCGTCCACTTATCCGGCGAGATCACGGTGACTTCTGCATCGGCCACCGGCTTGCCGTCGCGGACGAGATGGAAGCGGTCGCCGCCCGCCGAGACCGGGGCGATTTCCAGCGGCATCACCGCGCGTGCCTCTGAGCGGCCGGCGCGGGCGTAATAGGCGACGCCTTCCTTCTTGCCCTCATCGCCCCAAGGCTCGAACACGGTGTCGTCGTGAGCGCGCACGTCGCCTGCGGGGACGGCGACTTCAAGGTAGCCCGCCTTGCGGGTCAGGGCGGCAGTGCTCGTCGGCAGCAGCTTGGGCGCCTTGAGGTGATGGAATTCGGGATCCCCTTCTCGGGCAGTACTTCGGCTGGTTCGCCGAGGTAAATGCGGGCCGGGCCGGTGCCGTCGCGCTCGATCCACACTTCGTGCGCCTGAACGGCCGGGGCAGCGAAGGCCAACAGCAGCGGGGCAAGTTTCGTGATGGTCATTTCGATCTCCGTTACGTGCCGCCATGCGGCCCTGTTGCAAAGGCGGTGTCGGTGATCGCGCATCTGTACGCAGCAAGCTCGGAATTCCAGCCTTCCGCGTGCCGCTGCGAGTGGCACGGCATCCTCCCTCTCGCTTGCCGTGATAACGATAATGAGAATTATACGCAATACATGGCGCATGCCGGGCTCGGCTGCGACATGCATGGAAAGGGGCCACCGTCACTGACGATGGCTCCTTCCGATCGTGATGCCTGCGCGATCAGCCTGGCAGCATCGTCCCGGTATCGATGTAGCGCTGGTGCCACGACAGTGCTTCGTTCGGCAATGAAGGCGCGTGGCGGCCGTAGCTGCCGTGGTATGCGCGGTCGTAGTAGTCGCGCAGCGCGTCGCGGTACATCGGGTGCGCGCAGTTCTCGATCACCAGCGCGGCGCGCTTGCGCGGGGTCAGGCCGCGCATGTCGGCAAGGCCCTGCTCGGTCACCAGCACCGCCACGTCCTGCATGATGTGATCGACATGCGCCGCCTGCGGCACGATGGCGGAGATCGCGCCGCCCTTTGCGGTCGAGGGTGTCATAAAGATCGAGACATAGGCATTGCGCGCGAAGTCGCCCGAGCCGCCGATGCCGTTCTGGATGCGGCTGCCCATCACGCAGGTCGAGTTGACGTTGCCGTAAATGTCCGCCTCGATCAGCCCGTTCATGGCGATGCAGCCGAGGCGCCGGATCAGTTCGGGGTGGTTGGAGATTTCCTGCGGGCGCAGGATCATCCGGCTGGCATAGCGCGCCATCTCGGCATTGATCCGCTCCGCCGCCTCCGGGGAGAGCGAGAACGCGGTGGCCGAGGCCATGCGCAGTTTCCCTGCATCGATCAGGTCGAGCATGCCGTCCTGGATCACCTCGGTATAGGCGGTCAGGTCGTCGAACGGGCCATTGACGAGGCCGGTCAGCACGGCGTTGGCGATGTTGCCGACACCCGACTGCAGCGGCAGCAGCGATGCGGGCAGGCGGCCCTTCGCCACCTCATGGCTGAGGAACTCGATGATGTGGTCGGCGATCTTCAGGGCGCTGGCATCGGGCGCGGTGAACGGCAGGTTGCGGTCGGGCGCGTCGGTCTCGACGATGGCGACGATCTTGGCCGGATCGCACTGCAGCGTCGCTTGGCCGATCCGGTCGTCCGGACGCACCAGAGGGATCGGCACGCGGGCAGGGGGCAGCGCGGTGCCGTAATAGATGTCGTGCATCCCCTCCAGCGCAGGGTTCTGCCACGCATTGACCTCGAGGATCACCTTGTCGGCACGGTCGAGCCAGGTCTTGTTGTTGCCCACCGAGGACGAGGGAACCAGCGAGCCGTCGGACCGGATCGCGGTCACTTCCACCACCGCGACGTCGAGGGGGCCAAGGAACCCCTGCCACGCCATCGGCGCCACTTGCGACAGGTGCATGTCGAGGTAGTCCATCTCGCCCTTGTTGATCCGTTCGCGCGCGATCGGGTCGGAGTTGTAGGGCAGGCGCAGTTCGATGCCATCGGCCTTGGCCAGCGCGCCGTCGAGTTCCGGGCCGGTCGAGGCGCCGGTCCAGACCTTCACCCGCATCGGGCGACCGGCGGCGTGCTCGCCCTCGATCCGCGCGGCCAGCGCCATCGGCACCGCCTTGGGATAGCCGGAGCCGGTGAAGCCGCTCATGCCCACGGTCTGGCCGTGATGGATAAGCGCGGCGGCGTCGGCTGCGGACATGACCTTGGAACGCAGGTCGGCGCGGGCGATACGATCTGTCATGGAATGCCTCTCAATCTCGGTGACCTTCTGGGGGCCGCCGCTCCCCATTCAATCCGTGCGTGTGCGAAGACAATATATCAAATATGCACACCACTTGTGCTATATACGTTCAGATGAGTGACCTGATCCGATCCTTGCGGCTATTCGTGCGCCTGAACGAAGAGGGCAGTTTCTCGGCGCTGGGTCGCCGCCAGAACCTCAGCCATACCACGATTGCGCGAGCGATCGGCGATCTGGAACAACACTTTGGTGTGCGCCTGTTTCAGCGCACCACGCGCAGCCAGGCCCTGACGGCGGATGGGGAGCGGCTGCTGGAGCATGCAGGGGCGATTCTCGACCAGATGGGGCTGGCCGAAGCGGACCTCGCAGGCGCCGTAGCAGCGCGCGGACTGGTCCGCGTCGGCGTGACCACGGCGCTCGGCTTCCATTACGCGCAACGGCTCGGAAGCGTTGCGGCGCAGCATCCTGACCTGATGATCGAACTGCTCATCGCCGACTGGCGCGATGCGGCGGATCATGGCGGGCTGGACCTGTGGCTATGGGTAGGGGATGGCAGAAGCGCCGCCGGAAGCACGCTGCTTGGCCAGTTGCCGCGCGTGCTGGTTGCCGCGCCCGAATACCTTGCGCATCACGGCATGCCGGCATCGGGCGATGACCTGATACAACATCAGTGCCTGACTTACGGCTATGCCGCAAGGGCGGCGCCATGGCCGATCGACGGGCGCGAGCTTGAAGTCTCGGGTTTCCTGCGCGCCAATTCCAGCGAGGCCGTGCTGCGCGCGATGAAGGGAGGCCTCGGCATCGGACTGTTGCCACGCATCCAGGTCGAGGAAGACCTCGCACGTGGTCTGGTCATGCAGGTCATGCCGGATGCGGAAATTCCCCCGATCCCGGTCATGCTCGCCACCGGTTTTCGCGGCATGCGCATGCCGATGCGCGCGCGCGTGGTCATGGACTTCCTGGAGGCGGGGTTCCCGGTGTGATATGCGCTTTAAGCAGATAATGTATCTTATGTAAAATAGAATACTTCAGGTAAGAGGGGGAATTAGCCGTCTTACATAAACTGCATCCGTTATCGACTACAGGATGCCCCGCAACTTTTCCCTAAGTCTCAAAGGCATTCGGTTCCCAGCCAATTCCGTCGGAATCGGAGGGAAACGCAATTGGCGAATCTCGGCGCATCTATATTCGATGCGATGTACGGAGAGCCGATCCGCTCTTCGCGGGAGGTGCACAATGCCCATAGAGGTCAAGATTGCGTCGGACCTGTCCGGCATTCACTCCGCCCCCATCGAAACCATTCACGGTTCGGTTCCCGTTGCCCCAGGTAGCAACGTAGCGCTGAACATCGGGCCGGAGGCCGTTGCCGGCTATACGCGGGAAGGTGCGGACCTGCTCGTTCACCTGCGTACGGGCGAAATCGTGAGGATCACGAATTTCTACGTCGATCCTTCCAAGCTCTCGCAACTCATGCTGGTCCAAGATGACCATCTGGTGGTTGCCGACTTGGCGCAAGGGTCTACCGCTGCCCTCGCCTCACCGGCCTATGTACCGATGGATGCCATGGCCGGGTTTCCTGCTCCGGCTTCGGCCGGAACTGCGGAAGCGGCTGCTGCAGCCGGAGCAGCATCCGGAAGCGGTCTGGGCGCAGGCGTGATCATTCCCCTCGCGGCTATTGGCGTGGGCGGGCTCGTAGCAGCTACAGTCAGTGGAGGCGGCAATGGCAGCGGTGCCGGAAATCCGCAAACGCCTCCCGATACGACTGCACCGGGCGCTCCCACAGATCTGGTAGTTTCCCCCGCTGGGAACAGTCTCAGCGGCCGCGCAGAGGCTGGCGCGACGGTCTTGGTCGATACCGATGGCAACGGCACGGCCAACTATACGACGACGGTAGGTGCTGACGGCACGTTTACCGTTGTCCTGTCGCCAGCACTCGTAAACGCTGAAGCCATCACGGTCACCGTCCGCGACGCCGCTGGAAACCTCAGTCCGACCGCCAGCACGCTTGCTCCCGACCTTACGCCGCCAGACGCCGCCACCGAACTGAGTGTCGCTGCGGACGGCACCGGCATCACCGGCACCGGCGAACCCGGAGCGACCGTCTCCATTGACGTCGATGGTGACGGCAATACGGATTACACGGCAGTCATTGCGGCTGATGGTACATTCTCGATCCTTTTTGCCGGTCCTTTGGATGATGGCCAATCTATAACAGTCACTGTTACTGATGCGGCAGGCAACCAAAGCGCGGTGGCGATCACGCAGGCACCCGATCTGATCCCGCCGCCGGCCACTGCCCCTACTATTGCCCCCACGAATGGCAGCTTTCTGACCGGCGCAGCCCAAAGTGGCATCGCCGTTGCTTTGACGGACGGTGCCGGGAATGCCATCGGCCAGGCAGCGATAGGGGCGGATGGAACCTGGCTTTTCACCCTTCAAACCGCTTTGCCGGACGGCACTGTGGTCAACGCCGCAGCGGTCAACTCGCAAGGACAGGCCGGCCCGGCGGCGAGTATCACCGTCGATGCCGTCTCTCCCGACGCGCCGATCATAGCGCCGAGCAACGGCATGGAGATCAACGGTACGGCCGAGCCCGGAGCCATGATCCTAGTCACTTCCGACGATGGTATCGCAATCGGCCAAGCGTTGACGGATGCCAGCGGAGCTTGGTCGATCACCCCCGCCAGCCCGATTGCCGATGGCACGACACTCACCGCCATTGCAAGCGATGCCGCAGGCAACGCCAGCCTTCCGTCCGACATCACAATAGATGCAGCGCCACCTGCCGCCCCGAATTTTGCGGCGCCCAACGCGACAACCGTATCCGGCACGGCGGAACCCTATTCGACCGTGACCCTTTCCGATGGTGACGGCAATCCGATCGGTCAGGCCCTCGTCGATGCGGACGGCACCTGGACCTTCGCGGCATCGCCTCCACTAGTGGACGGAAGCATCGTCATCGCGGTTGCCAGTGATGCGGCGGGCAACATCGGTCCGTCTGCCAGCGCATCCGTCGATGCGGTCGCACCTGAGGCTCCCGACATGTCACCGTCCAGGGGCAACGTGCTCTCCGGCACGGGCGAGCCGCGCGCCACGGTGATCCTCACCGATGGTGACGGCAATGCGATCGGGCAGGTGGTCGTGGCCGGCAACGGTACATGGGTTTTCACGCCGACGTCTCCGTTGCCTGACGGAACTACCGTCTATGCCGTGGCGCGCGATGGGGCGGGAAACGTCAGCGCGCCCTATTCCATCGTCGTCGATGCCGAGCCCCCTGCACCACCTGAAATCGCACAGACCAACGGCTGGGTGATAACTGGAACCTCGGAACCGGAAAGTATTATTTCCCTTGTCGATGATAACGGCAATCCGATCGGGCTGGCCACCGCCGACACTGATGGCGCCTGGAGCTTCACGCCTACCACTACCCTTCCCGACGGTACGATTGTCAAAGCCACGGCGCAGGATGTTGCCGGTAATACGAGTGCACCTTCCACCACGACCGTCGATGGCGTGGCCCCCGCCGCGCCCAGCATCGACGCTACGAACGGGAGTGAACTCACTGGCTCTGCAGAGGCTGATTCTCTTCTTGTTCTGACCGATGGTGACGGTAATGCCGTCGGTGAAACCACGGCGGACGGCGACGGAAACTGGAGCTACACACCCCGCACTCCCTGCCGGACGGCACCATTGTCATCGCGACGGCCCAGGATGCAGCGGGCAATGTCAGTCCACAGACGAGCACGACGGTAGACTCCTCACCGCCAGTTGACCCTACGATCGACCCCACCAACGGCTCGATCGTCACCGGCACGGCAGAGCCGAATTCGACGGTGGTGTTGATGGACGGGACCGGCAACACATTTGCCGCCTTCTCGCCACAAGCAAGCGCGCGGGGGCTGGTCACGGTCGCATCGACCGTTCCGGATTTCGGCTTGCCGCTTGGAGAGGTCACTACGGATCCGCAGGGCAACTGGGCCTTTACACCGCTGCTCCCCTTGCCAGACGGCACTGTAGTGATTGCTGTGTCCGTCGATGCCTCAGGCAACGTGAGTGGGCCTATCAGCACGACCGTGGATGGCATAGCTCCGGCTCCCCCCACCATCGACCCCACGACGGGTTTGTTACTGGAAGGCACAGCCGAGCCGGGGGTGACGCTTTTCCTGCGCGACCCGCTAGGCAACCCGATCGGGGAGACTACGGCAGACAACGAGGGCAACTGGGTTTTCATACCCGACCTCGCCCTGCCGAACGATGCCCTTGTCGACGTCGTCGCAGTCGATGCCGCAGGCAACGTCAGCCTTCCCGCCAGCATCACGGTCGATGCCATCTCGCCGAGCGCACCGACAATCGATCCGAGCAGCGGCGGCACCATAACAGGCACGGCAGAGGCTGGCGCAACGATCATCCTCACCGATGGCCTCGGCGTCCCTCTTGGCGAAGCCATCGTCGATGAAAACGGGCTGTGGATACTCACCCCGGCAGGTTCTCTACCCGATGCCACCGTGGTGGAAGCCATGGCGATCGATGCGGCCGGCAACTCAAGCCCGAGCACCAGCATCACGGTCGATGCCATTCCTCCGGCGGCTCCTATTCTTACGCTGGTTTCGGGCGGCGAGTTGCTGCTCATATCGGCGGAACCGAACAGTACGGTGCGGATCGTGATCGATGGCGACACCGCCAATCCGGTCGTGATCGCCATCGATGGCAATGGCGAGTTCAGCCTGCCCTTGTTCGCGCCCTTGATCGCCAACGAGACGGTGAGCGCGATCGCTATCGACGCTGCAGGCAATGAGAGCGGCCCGGCCGTCCTGATTGCACCGGACATAGCACCGTTGACGATAGCAGTGATTGAAGCGGACGACGGTTACATCAACGCCAATGAGGCTGCTGACGGAGTTCAGGTCGACGTCGCACTCAGGCCGACGATGCAGGCGGGGCAACAAGTCACGGCAACGCTGAACGGTCAGGGCGGATATCAGGCACAGACAACTCACGTTCTGTCGGTTGGCGACATATTGGCCGGCGTTGTCGTTCTCACCATTGCGCCCGGAGGCGGGTTGCCCGACGGTGCGTCAAGCGTGTCGGCCAATATCGGCGGAGGAGAAGAATCTTCACCCGTCGATTTTGTGATCGATACCTCTCCTCCTGCGACCCCGCTGCTGTCCCTGCTAGCCAGCGCGCTCACCATATCCGCCGAGCCCAACACACAATTGACGGTCTCAGCGAACGTGGGCGGCGTCACGACTGAAACCGTGGTTGCAGCGGACAATAGCGGTCTGACCTCGCTCAACCTGCTGACTGACCTTGGCGTTCGACTCGACTGGGCGCAATTGCTGGACGCTCAGGTCTCGGTTTCCAGCGAAGACACTGCCGGCAACGCCAGCAACGTTGCAACGATAGACGTCGCGACGAACATCGACGCGCCTCCGACGATTGGAGGGTTCGGCCTTGCGGTGAGCCTCAACCCGCTCAACCCGCAATTCGGTGTCAGTGGAACAACGGAACCGAATTCGACGGTTGTGATCCGGGTCGTAACACCTGCATTGAACGTCGAATTGCTGCCTCTTACTGCTGATAACAGCGGTCACTTCACACTCAATCTGCTCAGCCCGACCGTGCTGACGCAGTTGGGCCTGAACATTACCGACATCCTCAATCTCGGCTCCCAGATATCGCTTGGGATGGTTGCAACCGATCCTCAGGGCCATGAGAGCGCGATATACGGCCTCTCGCTAAGCCCCAATGGCCTGTCGCTCAACCTGGGGCAGATCGATGTGAACGGCTCGCTGGCCGATGACGTCATGTCAGGCACTACCGGAGCGGAGCACATCAACGGTAATGGTGGCAATGATCTGATCTTCGAGGTGGGCACGGGCGACCACGTGCTGGCCGGGCCGGGCAATGACACCGTCGAGGTTCTGGCCGCGAACTTCTCGACCATCAACGGTGGTGCAGGATTCGATACGGTGCTGCTCGGCAACGGCATCGATCTCGACTATGGCGCGCCCGGCGTGGGCACCCTAGCCAGTATCGAACGCATCGATCTCGGTTCAGGCGACAGCGGCAGCGTGCTGACGCTCACAGCGTCGGAAGTCAGCGCGATTACCGATGCAACGCATGTCCTGCAAATCACCGGTGAATCCAATGATGTGTTGAATATCACGGGCGCGGTCGGCACCGGATCGACGCAGACGCTCGATGGACTCGTATACGACGTCTACGCTTTCGGGACGAATACCATTCTGGTCGAGGACAATACCGTCCAGGTCGTCGTGTGAGGGCAGCGAGGGAAAGTCGCGCAGATGCTCTGTTCATTCTCGGCATGATCGCTTTCTCGGTCTTTGGCCCGAGCACGCAACACGCAAAGGCTATGACGGTGGAGGACGCTGTAGCCGCAGCGATCGCAAGGGATCCGACGCTGTCCGCCGCACGGTCGGAGGTCAAGGCCGCCCATACCGATGTCGACGTCGCGCGATCTGGGTACCTGCCTTCGATTTCTGCATCAGGCGGCCCGCAAGAGGTCTCGCCAGACCAATGGGCTTATGAGGTGACGGCCGCGCAGATGGTTCATGACTGGGGCCAGACCCGAAGCAAAGTCGGCAGCGCACGGGCGACCGAACGACAGCGCCGTGCTGATTGGTCGATCGCCCGCGACGAAGCTGCGCGCGACGTGATCGAAATCTACCTCGACGTTGTATTGGCGCGGCTCCAGCGTGAGGTCGATCTCGACCAGATCTCGGCGCTGACCGGCCTCTCGCACATGACGGAGATGCGGGCAGACAGCGGATACGCCGATCGCAGCGAGCCTGATCGCACGCAGCTCGAACTGGCGCGTGCGCGTCAAAAGCTCGCCAGCGATGATGGTCAGGCTGCCGCCGCGGCCGCACAATTCGAAACGCTTGTCGGCGCATTGCCTGAACATCTGGAACAGCCCACGCCGATCTCGATGATCCGATATCTGGAAACTCAGGACATCGATGCGTTGATCGACGAGGCACCGAGATATCTCAAGGCTCTGGAGGAAACGCATTATACCCGTGCACAGTTCGACGATACTCGCTCGGCGATGTTGCCCCGTATAAATCTCGAGGCAACCGCCCTCAATCGTGAAATCGGCGGAAGAATGGCCAGCGACGCAGTGGTCGCCCTGCGCCTGCGCATGACGCCGATGCAGGGGTTTTCGTCATTTGATCGCGCGAACGCGGCAAGGGAGCGAGTGAATGCTGCGCAGTTGAAGGAGACCGCCGTCCGGCGTGATATTTCACGCGAGCTCCGAAATCTCACGACGAGCGCGACCGCACTGGAACAGCAGGCACAGGCACTGCATGCGCAAGTGGCCGGCGCTGGCAGCTTGATCGGCCTTTACAGGGAGCAATTCCAGGTTGGGCGGCGGGATATCGTCGATCTGGTGACAATACAGCGCGAACATTTCGATGCGCTGCGGTCGCTTAATGAAGTGAAGCTGCAGACGATCAGAATTCAATATCGGATAGCCGCGCAGCTAGGGAAACTTTCCGACCTCGTCGCATTGCCGAGGGACCTCCCGTGATGAAAGCAATGTCGGACGACTTTGGGCCATCGGTGCGCAAGCGCGATCCCTTGCGTGAAGGCCTCGTGCTGCTCGCCGCGATGCTAGGGCGGCACACTAGCGCGAGCGAACTGGGCGACGGGATGCCTCTGGCCGATGGCGGACTGCCTCTGGACATGGTACCACGCGCCATGCGTCGGCTCGACATGTCCGCACAAGTACGGCGATGCGATCTTGACCTGCCGGATTATCTGCTACCGGCCCTGCTGCTTCTCGATGATGGCAACAGCGTAGTCTTGACTGCACTGGAGGGGGACCTGGCTGTACTGCGGCTGCCCGATGCCGATGGCGGCATCCAGCAAATGCCGGTCGCCAAGCTGGCGGATGTGTACGCTGGCGTTGCGGTTTTCGCCAAGCTCCGCTTCAAGTCCGAGGCTAGACCAGGCGCTTTCGCGACGACCGATGGCCGGCACTGGTTTTTCGACGCCTTGAGGAAATATCGCCGCGCCTACCTTGAGGTGGCGCTCGGAGCGATGATGGCCAACCTCCTTGCCATCGCAACGGCCCTTTTTGCCATGCAGGTCTATGACCGGGTCGTACCCAATTCGGCTTTTGACACCTTGTGGATACTGGCTAGCGGCGTCGTGATGGCCATCGTGTTCGAGGCTGTGCTGCGCTACATGCGCGGGCACCTTCTCGACGCGATGGGCAAGAACCTCGACCTCCGCCTATCGACACAGTTGTTTGCAAGAGTATTGCAGACACGGCTTTCGGCACGTCCTGCCTCGCTTGGTGCTTTCACCAGTCAAATCCGTGAGTTCGAGAGCGTTCGCGAGTTCTTCACCTCGTCAAGTGCCGCAATCGCAAGCGATCTTCCTTTCACGCTTATATTCTTGGCTATCATCGCGCTGATCGGCGGGCCGGTCGTGCTGGTGCCGATCGCTGCCATCATGCTGATGGTCTTTCCCAGTCTGATGATGCAGCGTCGCCTGGCCGACCTTTCTCGCCGGAACCTGCGCGAAGGCGCGATAAAGAACAGCCTCCTGATCGAAGCGGTGGAAAATCTGGAAGCTATCAAGGCGGGGCGCGGCGAAGGACGGGCCATGCAGCTTTGGGAAACGCTGACCGCAAAACTGGCAGAAACCGCCCGGCACAGCCATTCCCTGTCGAGTGCGCTCACTTACGGCGCAGGGATGGTGCAGCAGTTCTGTTACGTCGGCATCGTCGCCTTTGGCGTGTACCGCATTGGTGAAGGCGCGATGACCGTCGGCGCGCTGGTCGCATGTTCGCTCCTTGGGGCCAGAGCCGTTGCGCCGATGTCGCAGGCGGCGGGCATACTGGCACGGTGGCAGCATACTCGCGTCGCCCTCGAGGGGCTTGATCAGCTCATGGCCGCGCCGGTCGAGCGGCCGGAGCATCGCGCGTTCGTCCGCGTGGAACGATTACGCGGACAGTTCATGCTCGCTGATGCCGCGGTTAGGTACGACGACGGACCGCCGGTCGTCGACGTAAGCGCGCTCACGATCGCCGCCGGAGAGAAAGTCGCGATACTGGGAGGGAACGGCGCGGGGAAATCCACATTGCTGCGCCTGTTGTCCGGCCTCGGCGACCTCACCTCGGGCAATGTCATGCTGGACGGGATGAACCTCATGCAAATCGACCCGTCCGACCGACGGGCGGCCATCGGCTTCCTGCCGCAGGATGTCGCCCTCATGCAGGGAACCTTGCGAGAAAACCTCAATCTCGAAGGGGGGCCATATCGGACGCCGAGATGTTCGCGGCGCTGGATGACGTAGGGCTCGGCCGTTTCGTGCGAGCCAATGCCATGGGGTTGGACATGCCCCTCCTAGGCAGTCGCAGCCTTTCGGGCGGCCAACGGCAAGCGGTGGGACTGGCCCGGGTGATCCTGCAGGACCCGCAAATCGTGCTGCTCGATGAGGCAACCGCATTTTTCGACCAGGCGGCGGAGGACCACGTTGTCGCTCGGCTGCAGACCTGGCTGGGCGATCGCACGCTGGTCCTGACGACGCACAAGCGCTCAATGCTGGCGCTGGTTGAACGCGTCATCGTTATGCGCGATGGCAGCGTGGTGATGGACGGGCCGGTTGGCAACGTCGTCTCCGGCAATCAGGTAAAGGCGCCCGAGCGCATGGCGGCGGGAGCGACACATGGCGGTTGAAGGCTTCTCGGCGTACGGATTGCATCGTGAACTCGGCGACCCCTTCCGAGCCGGCACGCATCCCCTATTTCGCCCACTGTTGTGGACGATGATCGCAAGCATCGTCATAGCCATCCTGTGGGCGGCCTTCGCGCGCATCGACGAAGTCACGCGCGGCGAAGGGCGAGTGGTTCCAGTCAGCCGCATGCAGAAGATCCAGAGCCTCGAGGGTGGCATCCTGGCGGATCTTCTGGTCAGCGAGGGCGACATCGTCGTGCACGGACAGCCTCTTGTCCGCCTCGACCCCACGCATTTCCGGACTTCCTACGAGGAATCCGCCAATCAGGCAGCCGTTCTGCAGGCCGCCATAGCCCGACTGCAGGCAGAGGTCCTGAACAGGAGTTCGATCAACTTTCCGCGCGAGATCGCCCCCGATAGCGCTCTGGCACGGTCAGAGCGCGAATTGTTCGTTTCCCGACGCGGCAAGCTGGAGGAAGGACGCCGAACCTTGCAACAGCAGATCGGCATAGCAAGAGGACAACTGGCCATCGTACAACCGCTGACCGCGCGAAAGGTCGTCAGCGAGATGGAAGCGCTCAAGCTGCGGCAGGACATTGCAACTTATACGGGCAAGCTGGTCGAACTTGAAAATACCTATGCCCAGGAGGCTTATACCGAACTGGCGAACAAGCAGGCCGAGCTGAGCGCCGTCACGCCCATCGTCCAGCAGCGTGACGACCAGTTACGACGCACCGAAATCCGCTCACCCGTGCGGGGCCGGATCAATACGGTGCTCGTCAATACGCGCGGAGGTGTCGTTCAGCCCGGAGAACCGATCATGGAGGTTACACCCATCGAAGATAGGCTGCTCATCGAAGCCCGTGTGCGTCCGCGCGATGTGGCGTTTCTCATCCCCGGCATGTCGGCAAAGGTCAAGATCACCGCTTATGACTATACCGTCTATGGCGACCTTAACGGGCGGGTCGAGCGGATCAGTGCCGATACGATCGAGGAGGAAACCGTACGTGGAAAGGAGGCCTATTATCAAGTGTTCGTCCGCACCGATGGCGCCCATCTCATGCGGGATGGCAAGGCCTTGCCCATCATCCCGGGGATGGTGGCCGAAGTCGATATCCTCAATGGAAAACGCAGTGTTCTCAATTATCTGCTGCGCCCTCTTCTGAAAGCGCGTTTGCATTGACCGTCAGGCGGCCGAACGCTGTTCCGGCGATGCCTCGGTCTCCTCGGCGTGGCCGCTGATCTCTGCGCCCGCGTCGCTGGCGAAACGCAGGTTCCAGAACGTAGCAGTAAGCGAGATCGCGGTAACAACCCAGAAAGCCACCGAAAAATCCCGCGAGGTCGGTGCCGAATTGCCATTGGCGAGCATGGCGAGGTGCAGCGCCATTGCCGCCACGCAGATACCCAAAGACAACATCAGTTGCTGGAACGTGGAATAGAACGCGGTGGCCCGGCTCATGTGCTGCTTGTCGACGCCATCATATGCAATCGTGTTGTATGCCGTGAACTGGAAGGACATGAAGAAGCCGCACAGGACCAGCACGGCGAACATCGCCCAGGTCGGCCAGGCAGGGCCGAACAGCCCGCAGACGGCATAGCCTCCAGTGGCGATGATGCCATTCCAGATCAGCGCGCGACGAAAGCCGAAACGGCGCAGAACCCGCTGCGCGAAGCTCTTCATGGCCAGCGAGCCGATCGCCGTCGCGACTGTGATCGTCCCGCTCTTGGCCGCCGTGAAGCCGAGCCCCACCTGCATCATCAGCGGCAGCAGGAAGGGCTGGGCGCCTTGCGTGATACGCGTGATCGACCCCGCGATAACGGACAGTCGAAACGTCGGATCCCGCAGCAGGCCGAGGTCGAGGATGGCGCCTTCACGGTTACGGGCGTGACGGACATAGAGGATGCCTGCGGTCAGCCCTATGCCGACGAGGATTGCCGCCATCGCGCCCTCGCCCGGACGGCTTACCATCTCGAAGCCGAACAACAGGCAGCCCAGAGACAGGCCGCTCAGAATGAAGCCGGGCGTATCGAAACGGCCGGGATCATCCTCACGGATGTTGGCGATGTAGCGGCCGACGAGCCAGAAGCCCAGGATGCCCATCGGCAGATTGATGTAGAATATCCAGCGCCAGTCCAGATAGGTCACGATGAAACCGCCCAATGGCGGCCCGAGTATCGGACCGATCAGGGCAGGCACCAGCAGCCAGGACATGGCATTGACCATATCACGCTTGGCGACCGACCGCAGGAGCACCAATCGCCCGACCGGAATCATCATTGCCCCGCCCATGCCCTGAACGAAACGCGACACGACGATCATCTCGAGCGAGCGCGATTGTCCGCAAGCGAGGCTCCCCAGGACGAACAGCAGGATGGCACTGCGAAAGATCGTCCGAGAGCCGAACCGGTCGGCCAGCGATCCCGATGCAGGAATGAAAATCGCGAGCGCGAGCAGATAGGACGTCAATGCGACGCTCATCTCCTGCGGACGCACGGAGAAGTCTTTCGCCATCGTCGGCAACGCCGTGGCGAGCACGGTCGCATCGACGAATTCCATGAACAATGCCGAAGCGATGATAAGCGCTATGAAACGGTAGTTTGCGCCCGATTCCGCAGGTCCTTCATCACGTGTCTTCGCGAGCGCGCCCGCGGCGGGAACGATCCCGTCGCGCACTTCGGCATTGACCGAGGCGATACCGCGCCGCCGCGGCCTCAGCATGGGACCAGGGGGCAGCGGGCGAGAAAATACATGTTCAGCTTTCCGGGTTACGGACGAATGGGGCTCTCCCGTCCAAGGGCCGTCCATCGTAACGCGGGCGTACCGGAACGCCCTATATAGGTGCGGTGCGGCATATTGGAACCCCCGGTGTTCCGGAATGAGCCGCAGGCACCCGGATCAGGCCATCGTCTGCGGTTTCAGGGCCAACTACTTCAGGAACGGGTCATCCGGCAGCGGAATGAACTCCTGATCGTCCGCGTCCGGAAGCTTCATGCGACCTGCCTTCCAGTCCTCCGCCGCTTGCCGGAGGCGGTCTTTGGAAGATGAAACGAAGTTCCAGTACAGGAAACGTTCGCCGACCGGTTCGCCGCCCAGCACCATTACCGTCGATCCGGTCACGGCGACGATGCTGGATACGTCGGCGCCCAGGATCAGCATCTGACCCGCCTCGTACCGCGTGCCGTCGACTTCGACGGCTCCGGTGGCGACATAGACCGCCCGCTCGGCATGATCCGAAGGCACTTCCGCCCTAGCACCCGCATCGAGGTCGAGATGCGCATAGAACAGCGGCGAATGCGTTCGAGCCCCTGCGGTCAGGCCATAGGCGCTGCCGGCAATGAGTTGGCCGCGAACTCCGGCTTCGCTCCATTGCGGAAGGTCGGCACCGGCGTGATGGGAGAACGAGGGCGCGACCTCCTCGTCGCCTTCCGGCAAGGCCACCCAGGCCTGGATGCCGTGGAGATGGTCACCGACAGCGCGCGCCTTTTCGAAGCGTTCGCTATGCGTGATCCCGCTGCCTGCGGTCATCCAGTTCACTTCCTGCGGGCGGATCGCCTGATGCGAACCGACGCTGTCGCGGTGAACGATCTCTCCGGAAAACAGGTACGTCACCGTCGACAGCCCAATGTGCGGGTGCGGTCGCACATCAAGGCTGCGGTCCGCGCCGGCCGCCACGTCAAGCGGCCCCATATGATCGAAGAACACGAACGGCCCGACCATGCGACGCTTGGCGAAAGGCAGCACCCGTCCTACGTCCAGACCGCCGCCAAGGCTACGCCGCCGTTGCTCGATCACCATCTCGATCATGTCGTCTCGCCCGTTTGTTTCCTTGCCCGGCCAGCTATGCGGGATTGCCCAAGGTCGTGCAACTTGCGAAGCGACGCGCTAGGCAGCCGTCATGACTGTCACGTCCATCGCCGAACGCATCGGCATCATCGGAACCGGGCGCGTCGCGCGCGCCTTTGCGCTGGGGCTGCGCGATCGTTCGCATCAGCCCTTGCTGATATGGGGGCGCACCCCTGCCCGCACCATCGATATGATGCGGGAAGTTGGGCCATGCGAGGCCGCCGAAGACCTGCAGGCTCTGGCCACGAGCTGCGATGCCATCGTCATCGCCGTTGCCGACGACGCGATCGCGCCGCTGGCCGCCGACCTGGCGCAATTGCCCCTGCCCGCAGTCCCTTTCGTCTGCCATCTCAGCGGCGGCAGCGGGACGGCTCCCCTGTCCTGCCTGGAGGCCATCGGCGCCCGGACCGCGGCGGTCCACCCGGCAATGACATTTACCGGCGACCCGCATACCGAGGTCGCGCGCATGGCACAGGCTCACTTCGCAGTGACGGGACTCAAGTGCGGCCGCCACTGATGCAGGGATGGCGCTCGTCCGCGCGCTTGGCGGAACCGGCGTCGAGGTCGCCGAAGAGCACCGGCCGCTATACCATGCTGCCTTGTGCCATGCGGCCAATCATCTGGTCACCCTCATTGCCGGCTCAAGCGATGCCTTGCGGCGGGCGGGCATCGACCGGCCGGGTCACTTTCTTGCCCCGCTCGCCCGTGCCGCACTCGAGAACAGTCTGAGCAAGGGCATGGCAGCACTCTCCGGCCCGGTCCTGCGGGGCGACGCAGGAACCGTGGCCCGCCACTTTCGCGCCATCGCCACCGACGACCCCGCGTTGATGGCGCCCTACCGAGCCATGGCGCTTGCCACACTTGATGCCTTGGGCGAGCGACGCCAGCCAGCGGGCAAGGAACTGGAGAAGCTGCTCGCCCCCGACAGGCTTACGCCGCCCCGCTAGAAAAGCGGGCTTCGGACAAGTCGAGTTCGCGCGTGAGCTTGCGAGCCGTCTCGCTGCTGATGCTACGCCCACGCAGCATCTGCGACAGCGCCGCCCTTTCCGCGCGGACGCCGACGAGGCGGAAATCGCGCAGCAGCCTGTCGCCGGTCCGGGCCTCGGCCGACTGGCGCTCGCTCAGGCCCTCGATACGCTCGCGGTAGAGGGTCATCACCTGGCCGCCGGCATCGGCGAAGATGTCGGCCTCGCCATGAGTTTCGGCAAGGGCATGCTGATGCCGCTCTATGGCCTGGATCGCGGCTTCCGCAACGGCAATCCTGGTAGAATCCTCCTCCGCCTGACGGGCCGGTTCGGGTGGCATGGCAAGCCCCTTCAGCAGAAACGGCAAAGCGATACTTGCCAGGACCAGCGAAACCACGATCACACCGGCCGCCAGGAAGATCGCCAGATCGCGGGTCGGGAACGGCGTTCCATCGTTCAGCGTCAGCGGCAGGGTCAATACACCGGCGAGCGTAATGGCGCCGCGTACGCCCGCCACCGAGGTCGCGGCGATCAGGCGCCAGTCGGGCGTCTGCACGCCCACGGCCCGCTTGGCCTTGCGCAGGATCGTCAGCTTGAGCGATGCCCACACCCATACGAAGCGCAAGGTCGCAAGGCCTGCGACGATCGCAAGGGTATAGATCGCAAGCCACCACGCCTCGCTATGCCCGGTCACTGCAACGGTCTGGCGCGCACCGGCAAGGATGCCCGGCATCTGCTCGCCAAGCAGCACGAAGATGATGCCGTTCAGGGTGAACTGGATCATATCCCAAACCGAATTGCGACGCATGCGGGTGACCGCGAGCGCCTGCCGCGAAATCTCCGCATACGTCATCGTCACGCCCGCACTGACTGCCGCGAGAATGCCGGAAGCGTGGAAATGCTCAGCCAGCAGGTAGGAGCCGAAGGGGATCAGCAGGCTGACGAGAATCTGGGAGCCGGTGTCCTCACCCCAGCGCTTCGTCACCCAGGCCTTCACGCGGGTCACCGCCAGCGTCACCACGACGCCGATGGCAAGGCCGCCGCCCGCCACCCACAGAAAGTTGAGCGTCGCGCTGCCGGCCGAGAAGGTGCCGGTCAAAGCCGCGGCAACCGCGAAGCGCAGACAGACGAGGCCGGAGGCATCGTTGAGCAGCGATTCACCCTCGAGGATGTGCATCATGCGCTTCGGAATCGGCACGCGGGCGGCGATGGCCGAAACTGCGATCGGATCGGTCGGCGAGACGACTGCGGCGAGCGCAAAGGCCACCGCGAGCGGCATCGCCGGGATCATCCAGTGGATCAGGAAACCCATTCCGATCACGGTCATGAGCACGAGCCCAAGGGCAAGCTCCACCACGGTGGACGCATCCTTGAACAGTTCGTCCTTGGGGATGCGCCACCCGTCAAGGAACAACAGCGGTGGCAGGAACAGGAAAAGGAACAGTTCCGGATCGAGTTCGACCCGATGCGAAGTGGACATTCCGATCACGCCGCCCAGCACGATCTGGACCAGCGGCGTAGGTATCGAGAACGGCATCATCCTCGCAACGGCGCCACTGACGACGACCGCCAGCAGCAGAAAAAGTACGATCGAAACTGTCTCCAAAACCTCACTCCATATGACTACCCGTGCAGTCTAGGAGGCAGGTCGCCCGAGGGGCAACCCACTAATTGCAAAAAAGCAATTAAATTCGGTTCTGCATGTATCGTCCGGACGCAGCAGCGCCCGCCCCTGAAGGGAGCGGGCGCCTGCGACTTCACCGGATCGATCAGTACTTCAGCGACAGCGTCGCGAAGGCCGAACGGCCTGGTGCGATAGTCGCGAAGTGGGTCGAGTAGGTCTTGTCGTAATACTTCTTGTTGGTGAGGTTCTGGACGTTGGCCCGCAGCGAGATGTTGTCGGTGATGCGAGCCGACGCCATTGCGTCGAAGCGCCAGTAGCTGGGAATCGAGCGGGTAACGTCATAGGTCACGCTGTTGAGAATAACCGTGCCGTAGCCGCCGTACTGCTTCGAGTTGTAGATCGCGCCGCCGCCGATCTGATAGCCGCCGGGAATCTCGAAGGTATTCCATGCGGTGAAGCTGTGCTTAGGCGTATTCGGGAACGCCTTGCCGTTGTTGACATTGCCGGTGCCGGCAAAGCCGATCTCCGAGTCCATGTAGGTATAGCCGCCGAAGACGCTCCAGAATGACAGCGGCTTGCCGTTGAAGCCCACTTCGACGCCCTTGATGTTGCGCTTGCCCTGGAACACCACCACGCTGTTGTCGGTGATGCGGGCATTGTCCGTATCGGTCTTGAACAGCGCGAGGTTAAGGCCGAATGCGTCATCGAAGAACGACCACTTCGTGCCGATCTCATAGGACTTGGTCACTTCGGCCTTCAGATCGAGCCCCGCAGCGAGGGCGTTACCTTCCGACCCTTCGCCCAGCATGCTGCCGGCAGGCGTGGAGGACTTGGCGATCGAAACGTAGACGCTGCCATTCTCCTTGGGCTTGAGCACGAGGCCGGCCTGGTAGTTGAAGAAGTGCTCCTTGTTGCTCAGGGCAACGCCAGTGGTCAGCGTTGTCGCGGTCGTGTCGTACCAGTCGTAGCGCGCGCCCAGGTTGAGCAGCAGGAAGTCGGTGATGGTCACCGTATCGGCTGCGTAAAGCGCGTAAGTCGTCGCTTCCGTCTTGGCGCTGGCAGCGCTCTTCGCGATGGGCACGATCGTGGTCCCGTCGGAAGATATGTTCTGCCACGGATCGTAGGGGTTGGGGTTGGTCAGGCTGGTGCAGTTGTAAGCCGCCTGCTGTGCAGCGCTGCAGCGTCCGGTTCCCGTGTTGACCGCAGTGACGTTGGTGCTGACGTTGTAAGTGCCGCGCTTGGACTGCTCCCAGCTGCTCTCGAAGCCGGTCGAGAACGAGTGCTCGATGCCGCCGGTCGTGAACTTGCCCGACAGATCGAGCTGGCCGACCATCGAGTCCACGTCGCTCCAGCGCGTGTTGGCGCGGCGCCAGACGAGGCCGTTCTGGACGTTGCCCTGGCTGTCGTCGGGCTGGGTGATGATGTAGGACTGCTTGACGTTGGCATATTTGCCGGTCGCGCGCAGGCGGATCGTATCGGACAGATCGTGCTCGGCGCGCATCAGCAGTTCATCGGTGTTGGTCTTGCGGAAGTCGCGGTTGGCCAACCCGTAGAAGGTGCTGCGCTTGACGTCGGCAGGCTGGATATTCAACTGGCTGGTGGAGGTCACCTGCGCGGCAGTACGCTCGAACGGGATGCCCGGATCGGGGATGTCGTCGCTCTGCATGTGATAGTAGTTGATGAAGGCGCGGGTCGAGGTGCCCAGCCCGAGAGCTGCCGAAGGGGAGATGCCCCAGCGGTTGTAGGTCACCACGTCGCGCTTGGCGACGTCGGCATCGTGCCACATGCCGTTGATCCGCACCGCCGCCATGTCGCCGAGTTGGTAGTTCGCATCGATGGTTGCACGCTTGTAGTCGTCAGTGCCGTAGCTGAGATCGGCCTGTGCGGTGGTGCCGAGATGAGGCATCTTGCTGACGAGGTTCAGGCTGCCTCCGGCGCTGCCACGACCGCCCATGGTGGAATCGCTGCCCTTGACGACCTCGATCTGCTCGATGGCGAAGATTTCGCGCGACTGCCCGCCGACGCTGCGTACTCCATCGATATACGTGCTGCCCTGAGCATCGAAACCGCGGATCAGTGGACGATCGCCCTGTGGGTTGCCACCTTCGCCTGCACCGAAGGTGATACCCGGCACAGTGCGCAGCGCTTCCACGAACGTCGTCGAGCCGGTGTCCTGGATCACTTGCGACGGCACGACGATGACCGTTTTGGGCGTATCGAGCAGCGGCGCGGTGTACTTGGGCGAGTCTGCCTTGGGCGTGCGGTACGGAGTTTCTTCGATCGCGGTGTCGGAAACAGTCACGCCGCCAAGACTCCGCGCAGCGGGGTCGCCTTCGGCATCCTGTGCGAACGCCGGAGCGGCAGCGAACCCGACGCACGAAAGCGCAAGATAGGCAGGCGCAACTCGCGCCGATGATAGGCGAAGGCGAGACTTTGACACGTGAGAATCCCTCATGTTTTGTGCGCGCTGCTAATGCTAATGACTTGCGAGAAAAACAAGGGACAAAATTCAGCAACGTGGCAATTTATCGCAATCTTACAGCAAGATTTTGATTGAGGAGAATATCGCGGCAGCTTCAGTCCCTCTCATGCCTTATTATCTCCGCGAGATCGGTAAGGCGGCCGTCCGGATCAACATCGCAGGCGAGCGCCAAGCCCCGCAACACCTCGCCATGATCGGTCGCAATGCTCAGCGTCGCCGCGAGAGCCGGTATCCCGATGTCATGCGGAAATTCATGCGTTTCATAGGCCTGTCCCGTAAGACCAAGACCGGACAGCCAGCGATCCGCGTTATGGCGATGACAATCTGGCGACACAGCCGTCGCGGCCGGTCGATCTGCCTCCGCCATGCTGGCAAGTCGCGCCTCCGCCGGGTAAAAACTGCCTCCGTCGGTTACTTTTGCGGTCTTCAGCGGTTACCTCCTGTCTATGGAGCAACAAGCCCTCGTCTTCGCGCTGATCGGTATTCTCGGGATCGGCGCGCAGTGGATCGCCTGGCGTACTGGTTGGCCTGCCATCGCCCTCATGCTCGCCGCCGGTGTCCTTGCCGGGCCGGTGACCGGGCTGATCGTGCCGGAACGGACTTTCGGCGAACTTCTCGAACCCATGGTTTCGGTGGCGGTGGCGCTCATCCTGTTCGAAGGCGGCCTCAGCCTGAACTTCCGCGAACTGCGCAAGACCGAGGGCGCAGTCACCCGGCTCATGCTGATCGGCATCCCGCTGGGCTGGGTGCTCGGCACCCTCGCCTGCTACTACGTGGCCGGCCTTGTCTGGCCGGTCGCGATCCTATTCGCGGGGATTCTCGTGGTGACCGGGCCGACGGTGGTGATCCCGCTGCTGCGCCAGAGCAACGTCGCCCCGCGCCCGCGCGCGATCCTCAAGTGGGAAGCGATCGTCAACGATCCCTTCGGCGCGCTCTGCGCCGTCATCACTTACGAGTACCTGCGCCGCGTCGATGAAGGCGGCACCCTGCTCTCGGTCGTCGCCGCGCTGCTGGGCGCGGCGGTGGTCGCCGGGCTCATCGGCTATGCCACGGCGCGCGCGATCGCCTGGGCCTTCCCGCGCGGCCACGTGCCCGAATATCTCAAGGCCCCGGTCCTGCTGGTGGCGGTGATCGGGACATTCGTGCTTTCCAACCTGATCCAGCAGGAGACCGGCCTGCTCGCCGTGACGGTGATGGGCGTCGCGGTGGCCAACATGCGCCTCGATCCCTGCGCGACATTCACCCGTTCAAGGAGAACGTCACCGTCCTCCTCATTTCGGGCGTCTTCGTGCTCCTGTCGGCGTCGCTCAACTTCGAGGTGCTGCGCCTGTTTGAGTGGCGCTTCATCGCCTTCCTCCTCGCGCTGCTGTTCCTCGTCCGCCCGGCAACGGTGCTGGTCGCGCTGGCCTTCAGCAAGATTCCGTGGAATGAGCGGTTGCTGGTCGCGTGGATCGCGCCGCGCGGTGTCGTTGCGGTCGCAGTCTCCGGCCTGTTCGCGTTGCGCCTCGATCAACTGGGATATGGCGATGGCAGCATCCTCGTCACGCTGTCGTTCTCCGTGGTGGTGGCGACGATCGTGGCGCACGGGTTCAGCATCCGGTACGTCGCGCGCTGGCTCGGCGTCATGGGCGCGCCGCAGAAGGGGCTGCTGATCGTCGGCAGCACGCCGTGGAGCCTGTCGCTTGCCCGCCAGCTCAAGTCGCTCGACCTGCCGGTGATGATTTCCGACGCCAGCTGGCAGCGCCTCGCCGCACCGCGACAGGCGGGCATTGCCACCTATCACGGCGAGATCCTGGCCGAGACGACCGAGGAACGGCTGGACCTCACGCAGTTCCAGGTGCTCGTCGCGACGACGGAGAACGAGGCCTACAATGCCCTCGTCTGTAACGAATTCGCGCCAGAGATTGGCCGCGATGCGGTGTACCAGCTCGGCGGCAGCGGCGATGACGAGGACCACCGCAGCCTCCCCGAAGCCCTGCGCGGACGCGCGATGTTCGCCGCCGGGCACGGCGTCGAGGAGATCATGGAGCGCGAGACGGCGGGCTGGACCTTCCGCAAGACGCGGATCAGCGAGCAGTTCGACTTCACCGATGCCCGCTCCTCGCTGCCGGACGAGGCGGATATGTTGTTCGTGCTCCGCAAGGACGGCCGTATCCGCTTCTTCACCCATGCGTCGAGGCCGACGCCGCAGGCGGGGGACATCGTGGTGTCCTACGGCCCCTCGCGCCATTCCGATCCCGACAACCCGGCCCAACCCCACAAAAAGGAGGCGACCGCATGAGAGGACTGAAACTTCCGGAAGGCGCAGCGCACTGGCTGTCCGCCGCCGCGATCGGGCTTGCTGTCAGCGCCTGCCAGCCCGGCAAGGCCCCGCAGGACGACCAGAGCGAAGCGGCGGCCGATGCCTCCGACGCGGTCGAGCCGGAGTTGGTAAAGAAGTCGATCATCCGCGCGGAGATTGATCCCGAACCTAGCGAAACACCGGTGCTGCAGCCGGAAACGATCGTCGTCCCCTTCCCCGCCACGGGTTCCGAGCCTGACGCGGCGGGCCTCGCGATGATCGACGATCTGATGACGCACCCTTCGTTCCGGGCTGGCGGCCCGATCACCATCTGGGGTCACAGCGATTCCAAGGGGTCCGATGAGCAGAACCTCGCCGCCTCGCGCCGCCGGGCCGAGGCCGTGCGCGGCTATCTGGTGAAGAACAACGTGCCGCGCGACCGCATCACCGTGATCGCCCTCGGCGAAGCGCGGCCGATCACGCCGAACCGGAACCTCGACGGCACCGACGATATGGAGGGCCGGGCGAAAAACCGGCGGGTGGAGATCAAGGTCGATCTTCCCGCACCGCCGCAGGTCGAGGAAACTCCGGCCGCGAAGAGGGAGTAAAGCGGGTCAGACCGGCGCGGTTTCGGCAACGGACTCCGCGTCGGCAAGGCTCTTGCGGAAGGCCGATCGGATCAGCCACGGCTCCAGAATCCGACCAACGACGTAGAGCACCGTGAAGATACCAGCGAAGACGAAGGCCGGATTGCGCGACTCCTTAAGCAGCCAGGCGATGCCTAGGAACAGGAACGGCAGGAAGAAGCAGAGCCGCAAGGTCGGGCTGTTCAGGTCGTAGCGCAGTTCGGCGCTTTGCCCGTCATCCTCCACCCACAACGCGCCGTGGTTGAAGATGGCCATCCGGTCCTGTGCGATCGGATCCTTCTTGCTGAAGGCCAGTGTATCGCCATCGATGCGGAAGGTCGTGCCGACCGCGCGAAACAAGTGGTCGAGGCGCGCGAAGGCGTCCCGAGGCGTGCGCCGCACTTCGAGCGCCAGCGATCCCCGAACGCGCCAGATCCGGTCTACTAAGGGAAGGTCCACGCGAAAGTCTCCCTATTCGGCCGGGACGGCGGTGGGCTGGAAGCGTACCTGGACGGCGGATTTCGTGGTCCTCCAGGCTTCGGTGAAGGGGTAGGTCATCTGCTCGCGGATCGACATGCGGCGGCCGCCTTCCATGCCGAGAAGTTCCGCCTCGCCATCGACACAAGTGCCGAACATGCGGTCGATGAAGATATAGGTGCCCGCGTAATTGCTGCGGCTCGCCTCGAAATCCTGCGAGTGGTGAACGCTGTGGTGCTCGGTGGTGTTGAACAGGAAGCGCCACAGGCGGGGCGTGTTGAAGCGCACGTTGATGTGCTGGTACGTGCCGACCGCCATGCCGATCGCTCCGGCCAGCAGCGCCGCGCGCGGCAGGAAATCGAAGAACCCGCCGATGCCCAGCCCGATCAGGAACAATTCGACCGGATTCTCGACCGCACCCTTGTTGATGTTGAGCTGCGTGATGTAGTGATGGACCGAATGGGTGAGCCATAGCGGATACCAGTTGTGCATCCCGCGATGCATCCAATACTGCCCGAAATCAAAGATGAAGGAGATCAGGAACGCCTGAACAAGCAGCGGCATCTCCTTGAACCATGAGAATTTCTCCCAGTCGAAGGCATGCTGGATGGCCCCGACCATGGCGTCGCTGCCGATGTGCTTGCCGGCATACTTGACCAGCGTATAGCTTATGCCGACGTAGAACAGGTCGGTGACCAGTTCCTTCCAGGTAAGCCGCCAGCTGTCGTGGCGCGGGTTCACCCATTCGAGGCAATAAAGCAGCGCCTTAAAACCGATCCCGATACCGATCGCGGTCGAGGCCTTGGCGATGGAATCGGGTGCGCAGAGCCAGAAGGTCACCAACGCGATCAGCACTGCAGGCTGAAACCAGGTGAAGACGAACTGTTTCACCGGGCCGCCCTCTACGCGCGGGATGTTTTCCCAGCCCACCGTGACCGGCGACTGCGTACCGATCAGCCTCTTGCCTACGCGAACTCCGTCCATATCACCCGCCCTCGTAATACCCGACCACCCACGCCGGTAATACTAAATTTTGATATGGTAATACCAAACCTTTGCGGCTGTCCATTCCCTCTTTGTGCACTGCAAAAATAATGTCACGAAATCCGGATTTCTGCCGTCTTCCGCTATACAAGTGGGCTCCGGCCCCGCGCATCGCCCATTGCGCTGGCCATCACTCGGGCGGGAGCGGCACCGCGCAAAGGCCCTTGTCGATCAGTTGCCGCGCCGCGCGGAAGAGCAATGGCTCATGTCCGGCCGCGCTGATCAACTGGATGCCCAGCGGCATCGCGAAGTCGCCCGCCAGCGGCAGCACCAGTGCGGGCAGCCCCATCAGGCTGATCGGCTGCGTGTAGATGCCGAGGTGGCTGCGAGCCGGGATCGTCTTGCCCTCGAACGTCATCACCGGATCGGCAATGGTCGGCGCGAAGCCCGGCGCGGCGGGGGTGAAGAGGACGTCGGCCAGCTCGAACTGGCGGCGCAGGCGCGCCTGAATCCAGCTCCGGAAACGCTGCGCGGCAAGGTAATCGTCGCTCGGCAATAGCAGACCTGCCAGCATGCGATCGCGCACCGGGGGCTCGAATTGCATCGGGTCGGCCTCCAGCGCGGGGCGGTGCAGGCTGGCACCCTCGGCCGCGATAATGACCGAGGCGGCGGCGCGGGCAATCTCGGAATGGGGCAGTTCGAAGCTGATGCGGCCGAGGCGGCTCCAGAACGCATCGAGCGGTCCGCGCATCTCTTCGGAAATGTTGTCGTCGAACCAACTCATCAAGCGGCCGAAGGAAATCTCGCCGCGCAGGGGCTCCTGCCGCTCGGGTGCGCCTTCGCGCAGGATCGTGCGGACCAGCGCCACGTCATCGAGATCGCGGCCGAGCACGCCCACGACATCGAGGCTCTCCACGAAAGGATACATGCCTTCGCGCGGTAGGTCGCCGTAAGTGGGCTTGAGGCCGATTACCCCGGTCAGCCCCGCAGGCACGCGCAGCGATCCATTGGTGTCGAAAGCAAGGCTGAGCGGGACCACGCCAGTAGCCACCGCCACTGCCGAACCGCCCGCCGCGCCGCCCGCGACGCGCGAAGGATCGTGGGGGTTGCGCGTCGTGCCGTACTCGGCATTCATGGTGACGAAGCCGTAGCCGAATTCGTCCATGTTCTGCGTGCCGACAAGCACTGCGCCCGCTGCTTCGAGCAGCGCGATCGCCTTGGAGTCACGGCTGGCGAACGCCGCATTGCGCCGTGTGCGCGACCCTGCGGTGGTGATCTCTCCGGCCACGTCGAACAGGTCCGCCACGCCGAAGGGCACGCCTGCCAGTGGGCCGGGATCGAGCCCAGCCTCGACCAGCTTGTCGACCGCCGCCGCCCGCGCCAGCGCACGCCGTCGCAGCAGCCGCGTAAAGCCGCTACACTCCCCGCCGAGTTGCTCGGCTTTTTCGAAGGCCAGCGTCGCCAATTGGACGGCGGAGATGTCGCCGCCGCGCACCTTGGCGGCCATGACGATAGCGGATAACGGCGCGAGGGACATGCTCAAGCCTCGAACCGCATGGCGCTGGCACTGCGTGGATCGAGCGCAAAGGCGCGCAAGGTGGCGACGTGGTCCTGCAGGACGATCAGGTTGGACAGGACGCCCGGCAAGCACTCCTCAGGAGCGGAAACGCCCGCCTCGGCCATGCGCGTGCGCAGGCTGCCCTCGCTCGGAGGTGCCGCTTTTCCGCTCGTTTCGGCCACCAGCATGATCTCCCTCGCTCGCCATCGATCGAAGGGCCACCCTTACAGTCTTGCGATCTAGCGGCAAGGGGGCCTTTACCCGAACCGATAGGCCGAGATGTCCGCCATCATGACGTTGTCACCGAACACCTTGCGTCCGGCCGAGACCCCACCCGCCCCGGCCGCTACCATCAGCGGCAGCAGATGCTCCTCGCGCGGGTGCGACTGGCGGCCCGCAGGCGCCTCGGCCCAATGCGAAAGCAACGTTTCACGCTCTTTGGGCGTGGCTTCGACCGCTCCCGTCAGCCATTGGTCGAACACCGCCGAGGGCCGGGTCGCAGCCGGCGTGCGGAAACCGCGCATGTTGTGGTAGCTCATGCCCGAGCCGACGATCAGCACGCCCTCCTCGCGCAGCGGCTCCAACGCCTTGCCTGCGGCGATATGCTCGGCGGGATCGAGGTCCGCCTTGAGCGAAAGCGGCACGACCGGGATCGTAGCGTCCGGATCGACCAGCAGGAAGGGTACGAATACACCGTGATCGAAGCCGCGGGCGGGATCGGTGCGGGCGGGCAGGCCCGCACCCTTCAGCAGTTCCACGACGCGCTCCGCCAGCGCGGGGAGCCCGGCGCCGGGTATTTCAGCTCGTAAGTATGCGGCGGGAATCCGTAGTAATCGTAGATCATCCCCGGCTCTACCGCGGTAGATGCGGTGAATGCCGACTCCTCCCAATGCCCCGAGATCACGACGATACCCTTCGGCTTTTCCGGGAGTGTCGAGACGAGCGCGCGCAACCACGCCTCGGTCTTGTCCCACGTGTCGGCGGGGCCGCCCATCACCGACCAGTCGATGAAGAAGCACGGACCGCCTCCATGCGGAATGAAAAAGGTGGGCATCTGCGTCGAGGAAACCGTCATGTCGGCCGTCTGAGCATTCATCTTGGCGAATCGTCCCTGGTTGATCTCGCGGGCAATTTTCGACCCCACGGGTCGCTGGGTGCAAAGTCGGGTCGAGCGCGCTCTCGTGCAAGGACCCATAGTTGACGGCGCGCGAAGGAATTGTTGCGGCGCACCTATAAACACTTGGGATCGGCACGCGGCGCGCCTTTACTCCGGCAATCGGAACCGGAGACCTGCCCATGCCGAGCGCTTCTACCCGCCTTGCGATCGCTGCCACTACCGGCAACCTCGTCTGCCTCACTGCCGCGATCAGCGCGACCTTCGGGACGTTCCTGGTGCCGATCTCGCAGGACCTGGGCTGGTCGCGCGCGGCGGTGTCGGGCGTGCTGGGCCTAATCGCGATCATCGCGGCGGCAAGCTATCCGTTGATCGGGCGCACCATGGACCGTGTCGGAGCACGACCCATGATCATGGGAGGCAACGTGGCCCTCGCGCTGCTGGTGGCCAGCCTGTCGCAGACGAGCGGCAGCCTCTGGCTGTTCTACCTCCAGTACGGTCTCATCGGGCTGGCGGGCGCGACATGCGCCTCGCCGATGATCGCCAAGATCGTGTCGAACTGGTTCGACGCCCGGCGCGGGCTGATGCTGGGGGTGACTGCCGGGATCGGCAACGGCGTCGGCGCGACCTTGATGCCGGTAGTGGCAGGCATCCTGCTGCCGCTGATCGGGTGGCGCGCGACGTACGGCGCGATCGGCGCGATCGTTCTGCTGCTGGGCTTTCCGATCATGTGGTTCTGGCTGCACGACACGCCCGGCCACGTCTCCCGCAAGGACGATCAACCCGAGCGCGTGTTCGAGGGCATGACGTTGCGCGAGGCGGCATCGACCCGCCGCTTCTGGCTGCTGTTGCTCGCCGTTGCGAGCGGCGCGGGCGGCATGACGGCGGTGTTCACCCATGTTGTGCCGATGATGACCGATCGCGGCTTCGGCCTTGGCCAGGCGACCGGTGTTGTCGCGACTTTCGCGCTTGTCACGGCGGCGTGGCAGGTGGTGACCGGCGGAATGCTGGACAAGCTGCGTACGCCGCTGCTGATCGTGCCGATGTATGCCGCCGCCATGGCGGGACTTGGGCTTCTGCAGTTCGGACAGGGCGGTCTTGCCGCCACCGCCGCAGGCGTCCTGCTCGGTATCGGTATGGGCGCAGAATATGCGGCGTTACCCTACTTCTGCTCGCGCTACTTCGGCCTCAGGCATTTCGGATCGATCAACGCGGTGCTCTACGCCGCCGTCATCCTGGCACAGGGACTGACCCCGGCGGCGATGGATCTCAGTTACGGCGCCACCGGCTCCTATAACGAGGCTGCACTGGTGATCATCGTGGTGCTGGGAGCGGGAATGGCCCTGCTGTTCTTCCTCCCTGGCATCGGTGCCGACGGGCGCACCCGCGTACGTCCGGTCAAGCCCGTTGCCTCCGGAGATCTCGCAATGGCGACAGGTTGATGCTCAGGGGTGTCCGCTGAGCGTACGGACCCGATCGATCGACGATAGACTCTCCCCCACCCATCGGTCGAAAGCGTCGATGAGGGTCTGGGACAGTTCCACATAGTCCCCCGGCCGCTCGGACAGCGTGACGAAACCACGCTCCGCCGCACCCTTGAGCACGTTGCGGACATGGGTGCGGGAGACACCGCCCTGCCCGCCGGCCCGTGAATAGAAGCCCGGTGCCGTGCGATTGTCCGGATTGCCGCGTACGGACTGCATCAGGATCATCAGCACCCGAAAGCCCACCGCCTCCTGCACGAAATAGTCCATCGGCGGATTGGCGCTCATGATCTCATTGGCGATGTCGAGCGTACTGAGGCCGGCGATGCGAAAGGCTTTCTGGAAACTCGTCTGCCGCTCCAGCGCCGGCCGGTAATCGACGTCCGGGCGCAATAGCGCGAGCGGCGCATGGAAAACCGCCAGCCATTCGCAATCGGCCGCGACCCCGCGCTCGGTGGCGCGCAGCAGCCGGGCTCGGCGATCCCTGGGGTCAGGCACGACATCCAGCAGCAGGTCCCGGCGCAAGTTGGCAACGAGATCGGCGATCCGCCTGCCGGGTGCTATACCCATGTTGGGCAGCACTTCGTTCAGCACTTGCATCGATACACCGCCCGCCGGATCGTCGGGATCGCGCAGCGCGTCGAGCGAGGCGATCAGCATGAACGTAACCCCTTCTCGTATTCGATAAGCGTGCGCAGCCGAGCGTCGTCAATGTAAAGGCCTGCCAGCCCGTCGATGAGCAGCGCCTTGGCATCCTCGAAGCGCGGATGCGCGCGTACTTGCGCGATCGAGATATGCGTATCGCCGGCACTACCGGCCCTCCAGTTCGTGTCCATCAGCCCCTCGTCGCCGCAACAGCCCCCGACGAAGCCGCGGCGAGGCTTCGTTAACGATAAGCTAGTGGATTTTACGGATTTTCGTAGCCGTTCAAGCAGCGATGGCAAAAATGACCCGGTGGCCGATAAGGCCCCGGGTCAGGCTGAAAGGCGGATAAGTTCCGTCCTTCGGGTCGCCTCGGTCGGATACCCCGATGGAGCCGAAAGGCAACGGAACAATTTCGTAGTATTTCAGAGTTCTTGGCCGCGCATCTTCAAGTCGGGTCGATCACCGTGCCCTTGCCCGGGAAGATGCGCCGCTCGATCCGCGCGTGGACGCCCAGCGTGCCGTCCACCACCTGCGTCACGCCGAAATCGGTCGCCACGCTCATCAGCGAATAGGCGTCCTCCTTGCTCAGCCCCTGCTGCTCGTGGAGCAGGTGCAGCATGTCCATCGAGCAGTTCTTCATCGCCTGATCGAGATCCTCGCCGAAGCCGTGGACGATCCAGTTCTCGGGCGTCTCCAGCAGCGGCGAGGGGAAGGAAAAGTCCTTGCGCAGGATGATCTGGAACAGGCAGTCGAGCGACGCCTCGATCGCGGTGCCGCTGATCTCGCCGTCGCCCTGGCTGACATGGGGGTCGCCGATCGAGAACAGCCCGCCCTTGACCTGGCACTTGTAGAACATCGTCGAGCCCGCGCCGATGCGCCAGTTGTCGATGTTGCCGCCGTGCCGCCCCGGCGGGATGGTCGAGACCGGCGCGTCCACCGCCGGCGCCACGCCCGCCGTGCCCAGATGCGGACGGGCGGGGATGGTGATGCCGGGCAGCGCCGGGTGCCGGTCGCACACCGGGCAGTTGGTGATGGTGCCGGGGACGAGGTACTCGCCCGGGAAATCGTAGGCATAAAGGGCGTGGGCGGTGTTGGCGCTGGGGTCCAGCTCGTAGATCGTCACCCGCTCCTTCCTGCCGAACTCCTCATACAGATGCCCCCAGTTCGCCGCGAGGTTGGAGCCGTAGTTGTTGCGCGGCGTCATCTGCAGATAGCGCACCTCGATCATGTCGCCCGGCTCGGCGTCCTCGATGTAGATCGGGCCTGTCATGATGTGGACGCCGGGCGCGCGGCTGGCGGGATCGACCTCGCGGAAGATGCGCTCCACGCCTTCGTCGAACATCAGTTCAGGCGCGTCGCCTGCGTGGTGGGTAATTGCTTCGGCCTGCACCAGATCGCCACTTTTGATCCTGAGCGCCGGCTTGATCTCGGGCGAGAAGTAGCCCCAGTGGATCGTCTCCGGCGTGGCCTTGAGATGCCAGATCGCCGAGGGCCGCGTGTCCGCCTTCGCCGATGTCAGAGTGGTGACCGAAGCCATGCAGTGTCCTTTGTAGAGTGGAGGATCGACCGCTTCACTCTCTCCCGAGGGACGAAAAGGGTCTTGGCCGTCAGCGCACTGGTAGTTGGCTCGAGGCGCGGCTCGTCGCCCTCGTCAACAAACCGGACGCCTGCCGCCAAGAGCCGCGCGCGCATCTGGCGCAGACCGTGAGGCACACGAGAAGGAAGCCAAGACCCATGCCCAACACGCTCATCTTCGTCGATCTGCCCGCCGACGATCCGGCCGCCGCGGCACGCTTCTACGCCGAAGTCTTCGGCTGGCGCGACGATCACAAGCCCGAGGGCGTCTATCACCGCATGGTGCCGGGCGGCATGGTCCCCAATCCCGACGGCACCGACAGTCAGATCGGCAACCTGCATGTCGGCATCTTCGACCCCGCCAACGCCCGCCCGCACCCCGACGCCGAAGGCATCGCTCCGCGCGAAATCGCCGCAGAGGGCCGGAAACCGCGCATCTGGGTGCTCATCAGCGACGACGACACCCCCGAACGCATCCTTTCCGCCGCCGAGGAGCGCGGCGCCACGGTGCTGTGGCGCAATCACTTCTGGAGCACCTTCAACGGCCTCAACCACTGTTTCCGCGACCCGTGGGGCAACGAGATCCTGCTCTGGGGCAAGGCCGGAGATCCTCCCAGGATTCCAGACAATTACACCCGCGAGTAAGCCTTTCTCGCAAATGCAATATTGCCTTCGCAGGTGCCGCATGCACAAATGCACCTGACGGCACTCAACGGCACCTAGCCTACCCATAACAGCACTCAGGATGGTCACATGCCCGCGCCAACCATGACGGACGACTTCATCGAATCCCTCTCCGCCTCGGCCGTGAACCTCGAGGACGCGGTGACGCTGCCGCCCGCGTGCTACACCTCTCAAGACTTCTACGAGTTCGAGAAGGACGCGCTCTATTACGCCGAGTGGCAGTGCGTCGGGCGCGAGGACTGGATTCCAAGCCGGGCGATTACTTCACCACCCGCACCATCAACGAGCCGATCATCGTCTCGCGCACCCTCGAAGGGCAGGTGCGGGCGATGTCGGCGGTGTGCCAGCACCGCGCGATGCTGGTGGCCGAACGCAGCGGCAACGCACGCGGGTTCCTGTGCCCCTACCACCACTGGAGCTATTCGCTCGACGGCACGCTGGTCGCCGCACCGGCGATGAACAAGACCTGCAACTTCGACCGCAAGGCGAACAGCCTGCCGCGCTTCGCGGTCGAGATCTGGAACGGCTTCGTCTTCATCAACTTCGACGAGAACGCCGCACCGCTCGCCCCCGCCTGACCGGCGTGGCCGAGGCGATCGCGGGCTACGACCTCGCCTCTGCCGAAGGCCCGAAGCCCGAGGAGGGCGCCAGGCTGCCGTGGAACTGGAAGGTGATGTTCGAGAACAACAACGACGGCTACCACGCCAGCCGCCTCCACGCCGGGCCGCTGCATGACTTCGTGCCGTCCGGCAAGGCCGAGTTCCCGCATTCCGAGCCCGAGGACGCCGGGTTCCTGCGCTTCAACGGCACGCTCCACCCCGACGCCAGCTTCAACGCCACCCAGCGCGCGGTGCTGCCGATCTTCCCGGGCCTTTCGGACGAAATGCGAAACCGGATGACCTTCGCCAACGTGCCGCCCTCGCTCAGCCTCATCATGATGAGCGACATGGTGATCTACCTGATCTTGCGGCCCGACGGCCCGGAATCGCTGGAGATGGACACCGGCCTGCTGTTCGCGCCGGGCGCGATGAAGGACCCGACGTTCGACCACAAGCTCGACATGAACATGCGCGCCACCGCACACATCATCGCGCAGGACTTCCACGTCGACGAACTGGTGCAGAAGGGCCTGCGCTCGCGCTTCGCCCCGCGCGGCCGCTATTCGTGGCAGGAAGGCGCGCAAGGCCAGTTCAACAAGTGGCTGGTCCACCGTTACCGCACTGCACACAAGCGTCTGGCGAAGCTCGAAAACGTTGGATAGGCTGCGGTCATGACCTCGCTCGTCATTGCGAGCGGAGCGAAGCAATCCAGGGCAGCGCGGTGCTGCCCTGGATTGCTTCGCTCCGCTCGCAATGACGGGAAATGGGGAAATGCCGACGGCGCGTCGCGTCGAACGGCAGGGACGCGAAGAAGGAATTTCCCGGCATGACCGGCGTGCGCTTGACCACCAATGCCTATCCCCACGACCAGCGATTGCAGGCGTGGCGCTTCGCATTGCAGCGCGTGTCGCTGGAACTCGAATCCGAGAACGAGGACATCTATGGAGACCTCGTCAGCTTCACCAGCGGGCAGAAGATCCAGTTCGTCCGCTGCACCGGCACCGCGCAGGCGATGACCCTCGATTTCCGGCAGGAGGCGCGCTGTTTCTGGCTCGTCCTCCTGCTCGAAGGCCGCATCGCCGCCAGCAGCGGAGACCGCGAGGTCGAGATCGGCGAGGGCGACATGGTCTACGGCGGCGGCGACACCCGCTGCCGCATCGCCATGGAAGGCGATTTCCGCCTGCTCATCGTCAAGGTGCCGCACAGCCTGCCCGCGCTCAAATCCCGCTCGCAGCTGCCGACCGAGATCAGCGACCTCATCGCCGACACCGCCGTCGGCCGCATGATGTCGAGCCTGCTGCGCACCGTCGCCGACACCATCCTCGATATCTCCGACGACCAGATCCGCCCGGTCGAACTGGCCCTGCCCGAGATGATCGCCGCCACCCTGCTCGACCGCGCCCCCGCCAAGCAACTGGGCGGCGCGGCGGGCGGACGCGCGGCGATCCTGGAGCGGGTGTTCCAGTCGATCGAGATGCGGCTCTCCGACCCCAACCTCAACACCCACCAGATCGCCGCCGAGCACAACATCTCGCCGCGCTACCTGCAGAAGCTGTTCGAGAGCCACGGCGAGAGCTTCGGCCATTACGTGAAGCTGCGCAGGCTGGAGCGCTGCCGCCTCGATCTCGGCAGCCCGCTCCATGCGCAGCGTTCGATCTCGGAAATCCTGTTCCAGTGGGGCTTCAACGACAGCGCGTCGTTCTCCCGCGCCTTCCGCGAGCAGTACGGGATGAGCCCGCGCGAGTACCGCAAGTCCCCCGAGATCGCGACGAGCGCGGCCGAAACTCCGCGCCGCGGACGGCCCGAAAAGGCGCGCGACGTGCGCATGGACAACCGCGAGCCGCCCAGCGTCCTCAGCGGCCTGCCCAGCCTCGACGATGCCGCACGATCGCGCCGCCATCACTTCCTGCCCGCACGGCCCGACACGATCCACTGGGGCTATTTCAGCCGTTCGCTGCAACCGGCGCTCGAAGTCCGCTCGGGCGACTACGTGACAATCGAGACGCTCACCCACCACGCCAACGACGATGCCGAACGCATGATCGAGGGCGACGCGGGCGCGGAAGCCGTGTTCCACTGGACCGCCGAGGGCAAGGCGGTGGAACGGCGCGGCGCCGGGCCGTTCGACGCCTCGGCCCTGGGTCGCGGCCCCGGCGAGGGTTTCGGCGTCCACATCTGCACCGGGCCGATCGCGGTCGAGGGCGCCCGCCCCGGCGACGTGATCGAGGTCCGCATCCTCGACATGGAGAACCGCCCCAGCCAGAACCCGCTGTTCGCCGGGCGCGCCTTCGGCTCCAACGTCGCGGCCTACTGGGGCTACCACTACAACGACCTGCTGACCGAGCCCAAGCAGCGCGAGGTCATCACGATCTACGAGATCGACAACGAACCCGGCCGCGCCACCGCGCAGGCGGTCTATTCCTATCGCTGGACCCCGCAGACCGACCCTTCGGGCGTGGTCCACGAGCGCTACGACTATCCCGGCGTGCCGGTCGATCCCGAGACCATCACCCGCAACTTCGACGTGCTGCGCGACGTGACGATCCCGGTGCGCCCGCACTTCGGGGTGATCGCGCTGGCGCCCGCGCATTCGGAACTGATCGATCCGGTGCCGCCCGCCAACTTCGGCGGCAATATCGACAACTGGCGGCTGGGGGCGGGATCAAGCTGCTTCCTGCCGGTGGGGGTGCCGGGCGGGCTGCTGTCGATGGGCGATCCCCATGCCAGCCAGGGCGACAGCGAACTGTGCGGAACGGCCATCGAGTGTTCGATGACAGCGGTGATCCAGGTCATCCTCCACCCCGCCAAGACCAGCCGCAAATACATCCGCGACATCGATTATCCGCTGATCGAAACCAAGGACGAATGGGTGATCCTGGGCTTCTCGCACCCGGAATACCTCAAGGAACTGGGCGCGAACGCACAAAGCGAGGTCTACAAGCAATCGTCGATCGATGCCGCGATGCGCGATGCGTTCCGTAAAGCGCGGCGGTTCCTGATGACCTTGCGCGATCTGACCGAGGACGAGGCGATCTCACTGCTCTCGGTGGGGGTGGATTTCGGGATCAGCCAAGTCGCCAACGGCAACTGGGGCGTGCATGCGGTGATCCGCAAGAGCCTGTTCGCCGCCTGAAGCAGCGACCGTGCGCCCGCATGGGCAGGCGCACGGTCGAGGCGGGGCGCGCGGCGTCAGCCTTTCGGGGGGACGAGTTCGAGCATCGCCGTGGTCGCCCCGCTGCGGCCGACCCATGCATTGCTGCGGGCAGCATCCTCGCGCAGCCGGGTCATGTTCCTTTGCGCATAACCCTCCGAATTGGCGAAGAGAACGCGCACGATATACTGTTGGTCATGCCCCACCCCGCGCGGCAGCGGGTGAAGCGTGGCGATGCGCTCCACCGCGCGCACCGTTGCGCGGTCGAGGTCGCCGTGACCCGAAGTCTTGTAGAGTTGGACTTGTGAAGGCACGCCGTCTTCGCTGCAATTGAACTTGACGGCGACGATGCCTTCGCTGGCCGGCATCGTGCCCATCGGAGCCGGATACCTGACCTTACGCTCGAATTGTCGGAACACGTTCTCCGACCAGTTCTGGACGCTCGGCGGCGCAATGACGGAAAGCGTATCGGTCTCGGTTTCTGCCCGGCCGCCACTCGGCGCTACGCACAAAGCAAGACCCACGACAGCGGCTGCAACAAACTTCTGCCTGTTCATTGGAGTACCCTCCCAATGCGTCTCACATCGACCTCAGACAAGCAATATATGACGCGTAAGACGCAATTTTACATATTTTCAGGGAAAACGACTCGTTTATTGCGCGAACCCTGGGTGAATATTAAATCAAAATACGCACGCTGAGAGTCGACCAGATCACATAACGCGAATTAGTGTAGATTACTTTGCCTCGACATTGCCGCATATGCCGAGCGCCAGCATCAAAATCGTCATGGTTTCATGTGCATGCCAAGGGCTTGTCAGAAACGCCCTCATCCGAGATTATTTTGCAGCCACTGCCGTCGTCAGATGCATCCAGGTGTCGAATTGCCCTTGGAGCATCGCGAACTCCCCTTTGGCGTAGCCCAAGGCATCCTCTCCCAGCAGCAACACCAGCGGCGGCTCCGGCGCGGCGATGGCCGTCACGATCGCTTGCGCAATCATCACCGGATCGCTCGGTTCCTCGCCGTGATGGCCGGTCAGTACCTGCCGCGCGACGTGCGCAGTCCCGGCATAGTCGGCGATCGAGGGCTCGGCCCCCAGCAGCCGCGAGGCGGCGAACTCGGTACGCATGCCCCCTGGAGCCACGTTGGTCACCCTGATGCCGAGCGGCCCCACCTCCTGAGCCAGCGTCCTCCCGATGCAGTCGAGCGCGAACTTGCTGGCGCCGTAGATGCCGGTGCCGTTCCAGCAGGCCATGCCACTGATCGATCCGACATTGACGATGTGACCGGCCCTTCGCGCCCGCAAATGCGGCAGCGCAGCCTGGATCACTGCCAGCGCCCCCCAGACGTTGACGTCGAACAGCGCCTTCGCGTCGTCGATCGGCGTTTCCTCGATGGCCCCGGTATAGCCGAGGCCTGCGTTATTCACGACCACGTCGAGGCCGCCGGTGCGCTCCTCGGCCGCATCGAACACCGCCTTCACCGCGCCGAGGTCCGTCACGTCGAGGACCATGCCGATGGCCCTCTCCCCCATCGCCTCGAAGGCGGCGACGGCATCGGCGTTGCGCACGGTGCCGACGACGGTATGCCCGGCGTCCAGCGCGACTTGCGCGATGGCGCGTCCGAGCCCGGTGCTGACGCCGGTGATGAACCAGTTGCTCATGTCGAACTCCCTCACGAATACCCGGCGCACCTAGCGCGAGCACGCCGACGCATCTATGCCTCTCGCGCCCGATGCCTTGACCGGCGACAACAGCATGGGCGCAGGGTGACAAGAACCCCGCCGCGCCCCATTCTAGCCTTGGCCAAGATTTACGAGCAGGGGAGCCAGATGATCCAGAGCCAACCGCGTCCCGAGAGCTTCGGCCTCCCGTCCGACACCGGAGGGCGCGACCTCGGCATCTTCATGCCGATGGCGAACGGTGGCTGGATCTTGTCGAAGAACGCGCCCACGCTCGACGGGTCCTACGACTATAACCTCAAGGCCGCGCGGCTGGCCGAGGACATCGGCCTCGATTTCATCATGGCGATGGCCAAGTACCGCGGCTACGGCGGCGAGACGCAGCACTGGAACACATCGCTGGACTCGCCGATGCTGATGGCGGGCCTGGCGCAGGCGACGAGCCGGGTGAAAGTTTGGGCGACCGTCCACACGATCCTGCAGAACCCGGCCGTCACGGCCAAGATGATCGCCACGCTCGACCAGATCAGCCATGGCCGCGCCGGGCTGAACGTGGTGACGGGCTCCTACAAGGGCGAATTCTCGCAGATGGGCGCCTGGCCCGAGGGCGTGGACCACGACGAACGCTATGTCCTCGCCACCGAGTGGATCAGGGGCATCAAGGCGCTGTGGACGCAGGATTCAGTGACGATGGAGGGCAAGTACTTCACCCTCGACGACTGCATGTCGAACCCCAAGCCACAGGCCCCGCCGTTCCTCGTCTGTGCGGGAACCTCGAAAGTCGGCATCGAATTCACGGCCAACGAGATGGACGCGCTGTTCCTTTCGGGCGGCAACGTCGAGGAACTGGCGAAAGCCAGCGCCGACGCCAAGGCGGAGGCGGCCGGTCACGGCGCGAAGATCCGCACGTACTCCATGATGACCGTGGTGTTCGGCGACACTGACGAGGCCGCCGAAGAAACCGCCGCTCATTTCCGTGCCGGATCTGACGAGGAAGCTCTCCACGGTATGATGCGTGCCTACGGCTTCCTCGATAGCGAGATCGGCAAGGAGAACGCCTTCACGCAGAAGGCCCGCTCCACCTTCATGACCCCGCACGTACTGGGCACGCCGGAGACTGTGACGGCGCGCCTGTCGGAGATTTTCGAGATGACCTCGCTCGACGGTCTGATGCTGATCTTCCCGGACTATCACGCCGCGCTGCCCATCTTCGGCGAAAAAGTGCTGCCGACCTTGCGCGAGCGCTTCCCGAGCCGGATGGAACCCGCGCATGGCTGACTTGCCGCACATCGACCCCGCCGGGATGATCGCTCCGGCCCGCACTGCCCTGATCGTGGTGGACGTGCAGGTCGACTTCGCCGCGCCCGAGGGCCTGATCGGTCGCTTCGGCATCGACCTCGCTCCGGCCGAGGCCGCGATCGACCGGATCGAGACGCTCATCGCCGCCGCCCGCACGGCCGGAGCTACGGTAGCGTTCATGCGGGTGATGACGCGCCCCGAAACCGATCCTGAGGCGCTGAAAACGCTGATGGCCCGGCGCGGTACGCCCGGCGAGGAAGGCATCTGCCGGATCGGCAGCGGCGGCGAGGACTACTATCGCCTGTTCCCCCAGCCGGGTGACATCGAGGTGTCCAAGCTGGTCTATTCCAGCTTTCACGGCACCGATCTGGAACAGCAACTTCGCACGCGCGGGATCGACACGTTGGTGATGACCGGCCTCACCACCGAGTGCTGCGTCGATTCCACCACGCGCGATGCCTTCCATCGCGATTTCCATACCTTCGTGGTGTCCGACGCCTGCGCCGCCTATGAACCGGACCTTCACGCCCACGCGCTCAAGGCGCTGGCCGCGAATACCTCGCTGCTGGTGACCACCGACGCGGTCATGGCTGCGTGGAGCGCATGAACACCCTCTCGACGATGCGGGCCATGGATGCCATCTTGCTCCGCGTGGAGAGAAGTGTCGGCACCGCGCTTGTGTCGATACGCATGATTGTACTCAGCCGGTGGGCGGTGCCGAGAAACACCGCCCCCTCCACCCGCCCCGCCACAGGGATCATACCAAGATGAACACCCGTCTGCTCGTCATGATCGTGCTTCAGGCTTTGTGCCTGATGTACTTCCTGCTCTCGGCGGGGACGTTCAACTCGCTGGGCATGGTGCTGCCCTCGATGGTCGAGGCGTTCGGCATGACCTGGGCGCAGGCGGGCTTCGGCTTCACCCTGCTGGGCACAGCCTGCGGGATCGTCAGCCTCGCCCCCGCGCTGACGATCCGCAAGCTCGGCATCGGGCGCACGCTGGCGGCGGGGACGGTGATCCTGTTCGTGGCCTTCTGGCTGCTCTACACCTCGACCGGCGTGATGGGCTACTATCTGGGCACCACGCTGCTCGGCATCGGCTACTGCTTCTGCGGCACCGTGCCTGCCGTGCATATCCTGTCGAGCAGTTTCCGGCGCCGCTCGACGGTGCTGGGACTCTACTTCACGATCGGCAACCTCGGCGCCGTCGCCGGGCCGCTGCTGTGGTACGGATCGCAGAGCGCCGGGTTCGACTGGCGCTTCTACTGGCTGCTCTTCGCCGTGGCCTCGGTCGTCGTGGGGGCTTTTGCACCCTCACCGCCGGACGCCTCCACATCGCCGCGCCCGAGGAGCACGTCGCGTCCCCGGGTGCACCGGCCGAGTGGACCGTGCGCCGCGCGCTCGGCACCGTGCAGTTCTGGGTGGTGGTCCTCGCCTATACTGCATGCCTTGCGATCAACACCACCACGCACGGTTTCGCCTACCAGCACTTGATGGAGCACGGCATCGCGCAGGACCGAGCCTCGCAGCTCATCAGCCTTGCGGCTCTGGTCTGCGCGATCGGATCGGCACTGGCGGGCATCGCGGGCGAGAAGACCAGCGCGCGGACGTTGACGATGGTTTCGCTGGGGTGCCTGGGAGTCTCCGCCGCCACGCTGGCGATGATCGACGGACCGATCTCGCTGATGCTGTGGATGGTGACGTTCGGCGGTGGGCTGGGCTTCAGCTACGTCAGCACGGTCATGCTGCTGCAGTCCTATTTCGGACAACGCGCTTCGCTGGAACTCTATTCGATCATGATGGCGGTATCGACCTCGGCCGCGATCGGTCCGGCGCTGGGCGGCGCGGTCAAGGACCAGACTGGCAGTTTCTCGGGCATCTTCCTCGGCCTCGCGGTGCTGAGTGCGGTACTGTTCTGCGCTGTCGCGATCCTGCGCAAGCCGGGGAGCGCGGGGTGCAGGCTGTGCAGGTCGTGGCGGCGGAGTAAGGAACTTTAAATCGTCATTGCGAGCGTAGCGAAGCAATCCAGGGCAGTCTTGAGCCGCCTTGGATTGCTTCGCTGCGCTCGCAATGACGAAGTGCGAGGGTGCGGCAACCCGATGTCTTCGTACTCTACCCGATCTCCAACCTTAGCGGCATCGACGGCGCGGCACCCCTGCGCCCTACCGAGAGCGACGCCGCAGCGTTAGCCAGTCGCAGCGCTGCTTCCAGACCCACGCCCTGATCGATGCAGGCGGCGAGCACGCCGCAGAAGCAGTCCCCGGCGCCGCTGGTATCGACGACCCGCTCGGCCGGAACCGCAGGCACGAACGTCGCACTCTCCACCCCGATCGCCGCTGATCCCAGCGCGCCGAGCGTCACCACAACAGTCTGATCCGGCCGCGCCAGGAGGCGGCGTGCCACGAGCAGATCGTCGAGCGTCTCCGGCTCGCGATCCAGCGCAAGGTAGTCGGCGAACTCAGTCTGGTTGAAGATCATCATGTCCGCCATGCCGAACAGCCGCGCGCCCGCCGGGATGGCCGGAGCGGCGTTGACGATCCTGCGGACATGCGCGGCCGCATCGCTGGCGAACAGCGCGGCGATGGCGTCGATATCGGTTTCCAACTGGACGAGCAGCACCCGCGTCGCCGCGTCGATCGCACCGAGCGCGACCTCGGCGCGTGCCAGGAGGTTGGCCCCGGCCTCGACCGCGATCATGTTGTCGCCGCCGGGTTCGATCAGGATCGTGGCGCGACCGCTGCCCTGCCCTGCCAGCACCTCGACATGCGCGGTATCGACGCCGTCGCGGCCAAGCGCCTCCAGCAGCAGGCGCCCCGCCGCATTGTCGCCGACCGCTCCCGCCATGCGCGTTACCGATCCGAACCGCGCCGAGGCTATCGCCTGGTTGAGCCCCTTGCCGCCGACCGCCTGCGCGCTGTCCTCCACCAGCAGGGTCTGCCCCCAGGCGGCCTTCGCCGGCAGGCGCAGCGCTATGTCGAGATTGAGGGAACCGAAGACCGTGACGCTCATGCTGACTCCCGGATCGGCTCCCTCGCCCTATTTATCAGAACTTGTACCCGACCGAGAAGAGCGCCTGGCGTGGCGGGATGTACGTATCCGAAATCTGCCCGCTGCCGTAAGGGTCGGTGAAGCGCGAGTTGATGCCATTCTTGTCGAACAAGTTGGTCACCGTCGCCGAGACACTGATGCCGGTATCTGCGAAAGCATAGCTCGCGAACAGGTTCACCTGCGAGTAGTCGGGCGTATCGTCCTGTCCCGGCGTGTTGAACACGCGCGACTGGAACTTGCCGCGATAGATGTACTGCGCGCGGGCGGTGAACTCGCCCGGGCCGACTTCGCCCGTCCACGAGATCGCCGCCGATCCCTGCACCGAGGGCATCTTGGGGATCTTGTTGCCATTGATGTTCTCGCGCGCCGCTTCGCGCACCATCGTTGCCGCGTAGAAGTTGCCGAAGAACCCGCCGACGCCGCCATAGCCCGCCGCGACCTGTGCCGCGTCGGCAGCCGTGGCGTTGAGGGCCAGATAGTCCTCGGTGAACTTGCCGTGCAGCAGCGATAGCGAGCCCTCGAACCTCAGGTGCTGCGTGGCGTGCCAGTCCATCTCCAGTTCGGCGCCGTAGACTTCCGCCTTCGGGGCATTGCTGATGCCCTCGCCGAACAGCACCGCGTCCTCCTCGAGGAACTGCAGGTCCTTGTAGAAGTAGTAGAACGCCGAGGCATTGATCTGCAGCGTATCGCCAAAGAAGCGGTTCTTGGAACCGATCTCGATCGAGTCCAAAGTCTCGGGCTTGTAGGTCGGCTTCACGCCGGTTTCCATGCCGAAGATGGCGTAGGAACTGTTCCCGCTCGCCGCCGCGCTGTTGATGCCGCCCGGCTTGAAGCCGCGCGTGTAGCTGGCGTAGACCATGTTGCTGGGGGTCAACTGGTAGTCCAGCGCGAACTTGCCGGTCAGGCGTCCGGTGCTGGTGCCGAGGGTCGGCGCAGGCTGGAGATAGGCCCCCGACGTCTGCCCGCTGGTACCGCCGGACATGCTGTCGCTGACGCCGCTGTACTTGTCGTGGTTGTAGCGGATGCCCGCCGTTACCGTCAGCGCGTTCGTCAGTTCGAGACTGCCTTGTGCATACCCGGCATAGGCCTCGCGGGTGATCGCGGAGAGTTCGGCATAAGTGATCGCTTCGACCAGCGGATCGCTGAACAGAGTTCCCGTGGACAGCGGCGGGTTGAGGCCGTCGCCCTTGTTGTCGCGATATTCGTTGATGTAGTTCTTGTTCTTCGAGCGCAGGTAGACCCCGCCGACGATCCAGCGGAATGGCCCCTCGTTGTCCGAGGCGATGTTGTATTCCTGCGTCCAAGAGGCGGTGTTCTGCTGCCAGGTGGCGATGTGGTCGTAGTTGTAGAAGCCGCCGCTGGCCTGCAGGAACAGTGCCGGGTTCAGCCCGTCGCCGTCCCATGACAGGTCACTGTGCAGCTTCTGGTAGCCGGTTATCGAACTGAACGTCGCGCCGCCGAGATCGAACTTGACCACGCCGTAGTAGAGCTGCGTGCGGATATAGGTCTTGCCCGGGAAATCCTGCGTCAGTTCGCGCGGGTCAGGATTGGGGTCGAGGACGTTCTTCTGCGCGGTCGCGTTCTGGTCACCCTTGTACTGGATGGTCGAGAGCAGCACCGAGACGCGGTCGGTCGGGGTCCACTTGACGGCCAGCTTGCCGCCCCATTCATCGGCGTCGTCGAGTTCGTAACCGGGCTGGCCGGCGACGTCAGTGGCCTTGGCATAGCCGTCATGGCGCAGGCGCTGCCCGGCCGCACGGATCGCCAGCGTATCGGTGATCGGCACATTGATCGCGGCATCCGCCTTGAGCATGTTATAGTTGCCGTAACCGACATTCGCCGAGCCGGACAGCGCCGAGGCGTCGGGCTGCTTCGACACGACGTTGATGGTGCCGCCGGTCGAGCCCTGCCCGTACATCGTGCCCTGCGGGCCGCGCAGTACTTCCACCTGCGCAACGTCGATGAAGGCGGCGTTCGCGGCGATCGAGTTGAAGATGTAGACGCCGTCGACGTGGAACGAGACGCCTGGCTGGGTCGAGGGGTTCTCCGGCGTCTCCGAACCGATGCCGCGGATCGAGATCATCCGCTCGCCGCCGCCGCTCTTGGCGACGACGAGGCCCGGCACGCTGCCGTTGAGCCCGGTGACTTCGGTGATGTTCGCCTTGTTCAGCGTATCGTCGGTGACCGCCGTGACCGACAGCGATGCCTTCTGGAGCGTGACGTTGGTGCGCTCCGCCGAGACGACGATCTCGCCGATCGGACCGCCGCCGCCCTCAGCCGCCGCCGCTGCGGTATCGGCGGCCGCGTCCGCCGCTTCGGCCCGTGCCGAAGCCGGACAAGTCGCTGCCAGCAATGCGAGGACGGAGACGCCGGTAGCGCCCATGAATCGAGCAGTCGTGGTCACAATAACCCCCATCTGTGAAGGCGCACCGCATGGGTACGCGCGTTGGCACCGCCTTTCCGCTGCCGAAGATCCCCATTCCCGAAGGGCCATCGACCGGTGTTCCGGTTCACCCCTGCACTCGTCGCTTGCGCTTTTCCCTGAACCTTTTGTCTGACCCTGCTCCACCGTGAATTGTGGGGCGAGTGGGCCGCCCGTCGAAACTTCGGCGAATCACACGCCGACGCAAGCGACAACTGGCCGCGTGCGCTCGCGATCAAACGGCGGGGCATCATGCGCAAAGAACCGGCCCGCAAGGCGCCCGCGTGATGATGGCCGCGATGCGGATTGCCTCAATTCTCATGAAACCCTGTGCAGTCTGACCCGTTGCCTCTGCCAAGAGCACGGCCAGAGGGGAAGTCAATTGCCGGAATACGCTTCGTGAGCAGCAGGGTACGCCGCCTTTGCGCGGGCTTCGGCATATCATTCCTGGCCTTCGCCCTGACCGCCAACACCCAGCCCTCCCCGCCGACCAGTTCGGGGACCTTTTCGCCGCGGTGCAGGAAGGCCACGTCTTCGAGGACGGCAAGACGTTCGCCGACGCCGTGCCCAGGCGAGCACCCGACGCGATCATGGCGGAGTACGCGGGGAAGCCGCCGACCTCTCCGACCGACTTGCGCTATTTCGTGCTCGACAACTTCACGGTCCCCGGTGTCAACGACAAGCCGCTGCCCCCTTGCGCGAACACATAAGGGCATTGTGGCCGCAGCTTTCGCGCGACGCGGTCACGCCGCCGCCCGCAAGTTCGGCGATCGCGCTTCCGTCGCCTTACGTCGTGCCGGGCGGGCGGTTCCGCGAGATCTACTACTGGGATTCCTACTTCACGATGCTGGGCCTCGTCGCCGATGGCCGCGACGATCTGGTCGAGGGGATGATCGACGACTTCGCCAGCCTGATCGAGCGCTTCGGTCACATCCCTAACGGCACCCGCACTTACTACCTCAGCCGTTCGCAGCCGCCGTTCTTCGCTCTCATGCTGGACCTCTCGAAACAGACCGACGGCACCGTCCGCGCCCGGCGTCTCGCGGCCTTGCGCAAGGAGCATGCCTACTGGATGGCCGGCGAAAGCTGTGCCCGTGCGGCGAAAGCGTGCGAGCGGGTGGTGCGCATGCCCGACGGCAGCGTGCTCAACCGCTACTGGGATGACCGCGATACGCCGCGCGACGAATCCTTCGCAGAGGACCGCGCCACCGCTGCCAAGGTCTCCGCACGGCCTGCCGCCGAAGTCTACCGTGACCTGCGGGCGGGCGCGGAAAGCGGGTGGGACTTCAGTTCGCGCTGGCTCTCCGACCCGCAGGACCTGGCGACCATTCGCACCACGCGGGTGGTGCCGGTCGATCTCAACGCTCTGATGTGGGCGATGGAGAAGCGTATCGAGAAAGGCTGCAAACAGGCAGGCGATCAGCCCTGCACGCGCGAATTCTTCCAGCGGGCCGCAGCGCGCAAAGGCGCCATCGACAGATACATGTGGCAGAGCCGCCAGCGGCGGTTCGCCGACTGGCTTCTCGACGAGAGCACGCCAGGCAGCGTCCAGTCGTCCGCCACGCTGTTTCCGCTCTTCGTCGGCATGGCGTCCCCCGCGCAGACCACGGCCATCGCCGCAACCACGCGGCGCACGCTCTTGGGCGAAGGCGGCATCCGAACGACGATCCGACACACCGGCCAACAGTGGGATGCTCCCAACGGCTGGGCACCGCTGCAATGGGTCGCGCTGGAAGGACTCAATCGCAACGGGCAGGAGGCGCTCGCAAAGGACGTCGCCGCGCGCTGGCTTGGCACGGTGAACTGCACGTACCTCGAAACCGGAAAGATGCTGGAGAAATACGATGTAGAAGAGCGCCGCGCGGGCGGCGGCGGCGAGTACCCGTTGCAGGACGGGTTCGGCTGGACAAATGGTGTCACGGCGGCGATTCTCGAACGCTATCCGTCACTTGTACCCGGCACGACTTTGAGGACATGCGCCCCAAACTCCGCCGGTGAACGATAACAGTGGCAATTGCGCCGTTTCGGGACTCGCTGTTCTTTCGTACAGCTTGCAAATGTTATCGTTTACATCTACAAGGCGATTCATGCGTGGTCCTGAGGGGCCTTTTTGTAGCCAGGCGGTGATCTCCTCCCTCCGCCGCCTGTGCCGGACAAGCGCAAAGCCTTCTCGGGTCGCAACCGCAGACGGTAAAAGAGAAACCCCGGGAGCTTCCGCACTCCCGGGGTTTCCGATCTCAGGCAGCCATATGTGTCAGGCCATTCCCATCCGGCGGAAATCCGGCAGCGCGCCATCGCCGCCAGCAAAGTCGTCGAAGGCATGTTCGGTAACGCGGATGATATGCTTTTCGATGAAGGGCGCGCCTTCCGCGGCCCCGACCTGCGGATGCTTGAGCGCGCATTCCCATTCGAGCACCGCCCAGCCGGCGAAGTCGTACTGCGCCATCTTCGCGAAGATGGCGCCGAAATCGACCTGCCCATCGCCGAGCGAGCGGAACCGGCCCGGACGCTCGACCCAGCCCTGATAGCCGCCATAGACGCCCGCCTTGGGTGAAGGACGGAACTCGGCATCCTTGACGTGGAAGCACTTCACACGCTCGTGATAGACGTCGAGGAAACCCAGGTAGTCCATCTGCTGCAGGACCATGTGGCTGGGGTCGTAGAGGATGTTGGCACGCGGGTGATTGCCGGTCGCCTCGAGGAAGCGCTCGAAGGTTACGCCATCGTGCAGGTCCTCGCCGGGGTGCAGTTCGAAGCCGATGTCCACGCCGCATTCGTCGAAGCGATCAAGGATCGGCTGCCACCGGCGCGCGAGTTCGGCGAAAGCCTCATCGACCAGCGCAGCCGGTCGCTGCGGCCATGCGTAGAAGTATGGCCATGCCAGCGCGCCCGAGAAACTCGCCTGTGTCGTCAGGCCAAGGCGCTCGCTGGCCTTTGCCGCCAGATGCATCTGGTTCACCGCCCATTCCTGCCGCGCGCCCGGATTGCCGCGCACCGCCTCGGGAGCGAAAGCGTCGAACGCCGCATCGTAGGCCGGGTGAACCGCAACGAGCTGGCCCTGGATGTGCGTGGACAGTTCGGTCAGGGCCAGACCATGCTGGCCGAGAATGCCCAGCACCTCGTCGCAGTAGTCCTGGCTCTCCGCCGCCTTCTCGAGGTCGAACAGCCGCGCGTCGTTGCTCGGCACCTGCACGCCCTTGTAACCGAGCGAGGCGGCCCAGGCAGCAATCGAATCGAGCGAATTGAACGGCTCGTCGTTACCGGCGAACTGGGCAAGGAAGATGCCCGGCCCCTTGATGGTCTTCATGTCCTGCGAACCTCTTTTCTCGTATCAGACCGTGAAATCGACCCAGCCCCGCTCGTCCCGGCTAGCGGCGACGGCAGCGGCAACGAGTGCCATTCCGCGCAAACCATCCTCGACGCCCGGAACGAGTGACCCCGCCTGCCCGCGCAACTGCATTGCAAAGTCCCGATAGAGATTGGCGAGCGATCTCGAGGAGCCCTTCCGGGTGACCACCGGGCAGGCGCGTCCCGCGCCGGGCCACTTCGGACAGCGACGGGTCGCCTGCACGCACGATTTCCATGCCTCCGTCACCGCGCAGCCATTCGAGGCGGTTCGGGTTCTCCTGGCTCCAGCGACAGGCGCCCGTCTCGCCGTAGATGCGGATGGCGAGGTCGTTGCCTTCACCCGTCATGATCTGCGAGGCCATGAGCAAGCCCCGTGCCCCGCTCTCGAAGCGCAGGAACATCTGGCAATCGTCGTCGAGCAGACGGCCCGGCACTACGCTGCCAAGGTCCGCATTGATGCGGTTCACCCGCAGGCCGGTGACGAACTCGGCAAGGTGGAAGGCGTGGACGCCGATGTCGGCGATGCATCCGCCCTCACCTGAACGCGCCGGGTCGAGGCGCCATTCCGCCTGCTTGCCCTCGCCTTCTCCAGCGAGCCAGCCCTGGTTGTATTCGACCACGACCTTGCGCACCGCCCCGATTGCACCGGCAGCGATACGCTCGCGCATCTCACGCACCAGCGGATAACCCGAATAGGTATAAGTCAGCCCGTAAGGCACCGGGGTTGCAGCAAGCAGCGTCGCCAGTTCACGCGCTTCGGCCAGCGTCGCGGTCATCGGTTTGTCGCTCATCACCGCGACCCCTGCGGCAATCGCCGCGCGGGCAGCGGGCAGGTGATGGAAGTTCGGCGAGGCGATGGTGACGAACTGGATTCCATCCTCCCGCTGCGCCTCCGCCTCCAGCATCGCCTCGACCGAGGGATAGGCGCGTTCGGGCGCAATGCCGTAGCCGCATCCGGCTTCCGCGCTACGCTGCGCATCGCGGCTGAAGGCTCCGGCCACCAGCGCGATCTCTCCGTCGAGTTCCGCCGCGATTCGGTGGACCGGGCCGATGAAGGAGCCCGGACCACCGCCGATCAGGCCCATGCGAATGCGATCAGACACAACGTTCCTTTCCCGTATGCAGGCTCGGTTTGCCCGCTTAATGAAAACGATACCACAGATCGTTTACGCGGAAATCCGCCATTCACGCAAGCCCGGCTCACCCATCGCTTGACAACATGCGAGAATTGGGCCTTTTTAATGAAAGAAAAGGTTTACATTGAGGGTGCGCGGCAATGGCCGGTGCGCCGTCGCAGGCTGAGGTATCTATCTAAATGCTGTCGTTCGGCGTCGATCTCATCACGTTCTTCCATCCCGGTTTCTGGGGGATGGCGAATGAGCAGGAGGTCATCACCTTCGGCCGTGAACAACCGCGCGCGTTCTGGGACCGCATGCTCGATACGCTGCAGGAAAGCGGCGTCACCGGCATCGAACTGACCTTCGATCCCTTCGGTCCTTCCAGCCTGATTGCGGCCTATGGCTCGATCGAAGCAGCCAAGGATGAACTGGACCGTCGCGGCCTCACCATCGCCAGCGGCTTCTTCGCCGACGTCGCCATCGAGGGCGGCGTGGGCGATGCACAAACCGAGGCCCGCTGGCTGGACAGCGCCGCAGAATCGGCGAAGGCGCTTGCCGCCTGGGGCTCGGACATCATGGTCATGGGCCTGCCCATGCGCACCAGCTGGGACGCCGAGCCGCCTGTCTTCGTCGACATGGAATTCGCCCGCAAGGCGGCGGACTTCTGCAACCGTCTCGGCGCGCTGACGCTGCGGCACGGGGTGCGCCTCGCGCTCCATACCGAGGCCCACTCCACCTTCTGTCAGCCGCGCGATATCGACCTGCTGCTGATGCTGACCGATCCGGTCTACGTCGGCTTCTGCCCTGACAGCGCACACATCCTGCTTTCGGGCGGCGATCCGGTATCCGTCGTCGCGCGTCATATCGAGCGTGTCGTCACCGCGCACTGGAAGGACGCCAAGAGCGCGATGCCGATCAACATCCCGATCGATCACGGCATCCATCACGCCCACCGCGAATATTTCTGCGCGATCGGCGAAGGCACCGTGGATTTCGACGGCTGGGCCAAGCTCATGCTATCCAAGGCCGACCAGAAGTGGGCCATCCTGGAGATCGACGCCGTGCCGGATCCTCTGACTGAAACCCGCAAGTCGCTGGCTTTCGCCGGCGAAGTGCTGGACCGCCTTTCCAACGAGACCGCTGCGTGAACGCCGCGCTGACCTGGCGCGAGAAGCTCAGCTACGCGCTGGGCAATTTCGGCATCAACCTGCCGTTCGGCATGACCAATGCCTACCTGCTCTACTTCTACACCGACGTCTACGGCGTCAGCGCGGGCACCGTCGCCTCGCTGTTCCTGATCGCGCGCTGCGTGGATGCCGTGTTCGATCCGATGATGGGCCTGCTGATCGATCGCACCGAAACCCGCTGGGGCAAGCATCGACCGTTCCTCCTCTGGCTCGCCGTGCCCTTCGCGGTCTGCGGCGCCATCGTGTTCTGGGCACCGCCGCTGGAGGGCTGGCAGAAGATCGCCTTCATCTTCGCCACCTATACGCTGATGGGCATTCTCTATTCCGCCGTCAGCCTGCCGCTGAATTCCATGCTGCCGACGCTGACCCGCGATCCCAAGCAGCGCAACACCGTCAACGCCCTGCGCGAGTTCATCGGTTCCTCGGCCACGGTCGGCATCGGCTACGCCGCGCTGCCGCTGGTCAAGACTTTCAGTAATGGGGACGAGGCGCACGGATTTCTAGTCCTCGCCGCGATCACCGGCGCGATCACGCTGGTCTGCATGCTCAATGCCTTCGCCAACACGCGCGAGCGGGTCGAGGTGGACCATTCCGTCGCCAAACTCACCACCGCGCAGTCGCTGCAGGCGACGAAGGGCAACTGGCCCTGGATCGCGACGATGCTGGTGAACTTCTTCTTCTGGATCGGCTTTACCGGCCATATCCAGTCCTTCGTCTACTTCGCGCAGAGCGTGCTGGGCGAGGCGGAGTTCACCTCCACCCTTATGCTGACGATGCTGGCCGTTCTGGTCGGCACCGGCCTTGCGGGCGTATGCGCCAACGCCATCGGCAAACGCATGACCGGCGCGATCGGAGCCTCGGTCGCCACCGTCTTCACCGCGATCATGCCGCTGTCGAACGACCACACCTGGCTGATCGCGACCAACTGCGTGGCCTACATCGGACAGGGCCTGATCGGCGGACTGCTGTTCTCGCTCATGGCCGACGCGGTGGACTACGGCGCGTGGAAGTCGGGCTACCGCGCGCAGGGCTTCCTGTTCGCCGCTTCCAGTTTCGGCGTGAAGCTGGGCATGAGCGTTGGCGGTGCGGCAGGCGCGTGGTTCCTCAGCCTTGCCGCCTACGACGCCAAGGCGCCCGTCACGCCCGAGGTGGTCACCGCCGTCATGGCCGGGCACGTCTGGCTGCCTGCCGCCAGCTATGTGGCGATGGGCCTCTCGCTCATCCTGTTCCGCTTCCTTCCTGCCTACAAGAACGCTTGAGAGCCCCGAGCATGCGCACTGAGTTCGATTACATCATCGTCGGCGCGGGCAGCGCCGGTTGCGTCCTCGCCGAGCGCCTGAGCGCCGATGGCAAAAGCCAGGTGCTCCTCCTCGAAGCGGGTGGCCGTAACGAGGAACTGATGGTCCGCATGCCGCGCGGCATGATCAAGATCTGGACCAAGCCCAAGTGGTACTGGCCCTTCCCCGCCGAGCAGCAGGGGACACGCCCCGCCGGCGAAACCTGGTTCTACGGCAAGGGCCTCGGCGGTTCGAGCGCGGTCAACGGCACGTGGTACTTTCGCGGCCAGCCCCGCGACTACGACGCATGGGAAGCGCAGGGCAATCCCGGCTGGAACTGGGCCGAGATCGAGCGCTGCTACGAGGAACTCGAAGACTACCACGGCAAAAGCTACGGCCGCCGCGGCAAGCGTGGTCCGCTCGAAGTTACCGAAGTGCCGGAGGGCGACCCGGTCCTGACCGGCGCGATCCTGCAGGCGGCGCGCGCGGCAGGCATTCCCGTCCTAGACGACGTCAATACGCCCGGCACCGAAGTCGCGGGCCGCACGCAGCAGACCGTGGACCCGCGCGGCAACCGTGTTACCGCCTATACCGCCTTCCTCAAGACGGCGGCCAAGCGCCCCAACCTCACCATCCTGACCGGCGCGCTGGTCCGCCGCGTTACGTTCGCGGGCAAGCAGGCCACCGGCGTCCTCGCCGAAATCGAGGGTCAGGATGTTGCCTTCACCGCAGGCCGCACGATCCTGACGGCGGGCGTGCTGCAGACCCCCAAGTTGCTCCAGCTTTCCGGCATCGGCCCCGCCGACGTTCTCGCCCGCCACGGCATCGAGGTGGTGCACGAAAACCCGCACGTCGGCCGCAACATGAACGAGCACATGATGGTCGCCCTGTCATGGCGGCTGAACAAGGCGCGTGGCCTCAATCACGAGTTCCGGGCTGGCGCGCCTACTGGCATGGCCTGCGCTACATCCTTACCGGCAAGGGTCTGATGGCCTCGCTGCTGCCGGAAGTCTCGGTCATGGCCTCGCTGGAGGCGGACAAGGACTGGCCCGACCTGCAACTCGGCATCTCGCCCTACTCGATGGCCGCCTCCGAGGACGACAAGCCCGAGGCCGGGCGCGGCCAGACCGAGGCGGTCCCCGGGATCACCGCCACCGCCTTCTGCCTGCGCCCCAATAGCCACGGCTACGTCGAACTCGCGAGCACCGACCCGGCCGCGCCGCCACGTCTGGTCCCCAACTGGTTCGCCGCGCCCGAGGACCGCGCCACGATCCTGCGCGCGATCCGCAAGGTGCGCGAGATCATGGCCCAGCCCGCCCTCGCCCCCTACATCGGCGCCGAAACCGTGCCCGGCCCCTCCGTCCAGACCGACGAGGAGATCCAGCAGGCTGCGAACTGGATGGTTTCGACCGGCCTCCACGGCACCGGCACCTGCCGCATGGGCTCGGCCGAAGAGGGTGTCGTCGATGCGGGCCTTCGGGTCCATGGCGTCTCCGGCCTTTACGTGGCCGACTGCTCGGCGATGCCGACCGGCATCTCGGGCAACACCAACGGCCCGGCGATGGCCTTTGCGTGGCGCGCGGCGGAGGTGATTGCGGCGGCGTGACGAAAGTTGCGCATCGCGCAACTTCGCTTGCTCCGCCCCTCGCGGCTATGTAACGTTTACATCCAATGGCGAACATCAAGGACATCGCCCGCGTCGCGGGAGTATCGGTAGCGACAGTGTCGCGCGCGCTCAGCACGCCCTCGCTGGTACGCCCGGCAACGATCGAACGGATAGAGGCGGCCATCGCCGACCTTAACTACGAGCCTAACCACCTGGCCGCAGGCCTGCGCCGCCAGCGCAGCGACAACGTGATCGTCGCGGTGCCCAGCATCTACAACCCGTTCACCTCAGCCTTCGTCGAGGGGATCGAGAACGTCGCGCGCGCCAACAAGATGCGCGTGCTGCTCGGCATCACCGAGGGTGACGTCGATGCGCTCAACAAGTTCACCTCGATGATCGCGGGCAAGCAGGCCGACGGGCTCATCCTGCTGGAAAAGAACCTCCCCGACATCGTCCTCAATCCCCCGGCCAAGAGCAAGCTGCCGCCGATGGTCGCGGCTTGCGAGTATCCGCCCGACCTCAACCTGCCGCGCGTGCGCACCGACAACCATGAGGCCAGCGCCCTCATCGTCGGCCATCTGGCGGAACTGGGGCACCAGCGCATTGCCGCGATCACCGGGCCGCTCGACCAGTTCATGTCGATGGACCGTCTTTCCGGCTACAAGCTGGGCCTTTTGCGCGCGCGGATCGAGTTCGACGAAGCGCTGGTGGCGCGCGGCGATTTCTCGCTCCAGTCGGGCTACGATGCGATGGTGCGCCTGCTCGACAGCGGCGCGGAGTTCACCGCCGTCGCCTGCGCCAACGACGAGATGGCCATGGGCGCGATGAGCGCGCTGCATCAGCGCGGCATTTCCGTGCCGGACGAGATGTCGGTGGCGGGTTTCGACGACTTGCGTTTCGGCGCCTTCGCCATCCCGCCGCTGACCACGGTGCACATCCCCACGGTGGAGATCGGCGAGGCGGCGATGCGGCTGATGCTGGATCTGCTCCTGCAGCAGGACCAGGGAGGCCCCGCGCGCGAGGTGGTGCTGCCGCACCGCCTGATCGTGCGCCAGTCGACGGCGGCGCCAAGGAAAAACGCAAGAAGGCCTGAATCCTCCACGAGTCAAAGTCAGGGAGGAATTTGCACCCACCATTCGTCATTGCGAGCGCAGTGAAGCAATCCAGGGCCGCGCAAGACCGCCCTGGATTGCTTCACTGCGCTCGCAATGACGAGGATGTGCAGAAACGCCCGCTGGCGAGTGCGGGTCATTACGCCGGGGAAATCAACGCAACCGAGATGAACATCGGGTCGGCGTCGGGAGCGTCCAAGCAGGGACGCGGGGTTTTGTGTTCCGTGAAGCTCTGGCGAGCGGCCGGGTAACTCACGGTGCAGCCCGGCTCGACCTGTATTTCATCGGAAAGTCCCATGTGGCCGTCGTTAGGGCTCGCAGCGTTATCGGCCGATGGTTGTCCGGCGGGGACATCCGGTGTCCTGCGTCAAGTCGCAGGAGCGGGCGGATGACGCTTTCCGGGAACTCAGGGACAGTCCGGGTCTTCGAACGGACGCGTGGGTTGCGTAGCTACGGCTTGAAACCGCATCCCGGCCCACGACGCCGACCCGATACACCTCTCCGGCGTGATCATCGCCGGATCGGATGCTGGGGCTTATAACCTATTTGGATATATTTGTCAATCGTGACTCAACCTCCCGCGCAACCGCGATCAAGCGCCGATCGTCATAGCGCGGTGCCACCAGCGAGACGCCGATGGGCATTCCGCCCTCGCCTGTCGCCAGTGGAAGGTTGACGACAGGCGCATGCAGCAAAGTCCAGGGCTGGTTGAACCGGGGTTCCCCGGCGAACGGCCGAGCGGAGCGATGCCCGGCGCGCTCGGCGCCAGCACGGCGTCGAGTCCGGCGATCGCCCGCTCGAACCCCACCCGTGCCGCCGCCGCACGGTCATGCGCCTCGCGCAGCCGGGCGTCGGGATATGTCGCCAGGGCATCGACCCGAAGATGGAAATCGGGATGCAGCAGGTCGGGCCGTGCGCGTGCAAGGCTCAGGAAAGCGGCCGCGCCCTCGCGGAACAGGATCGCGCGGTGATCGTCGTTGAGGTGCTTGAACTCGGGCAGCGTGGCGATCTCGACGACGTCGATCCCGGCCCCCGTCATGGCGGCGGCGATACCGTCGAAAGCGGCTTGGCCATCGGGCGTCATTTCATCCCACCAGGGGGTGCGGAACACGCCGATGCGCAAGGTCCGGCCTTCGACGTGCGTACTGGGCGCGAAGCCGTAGATTTCGCAGACCCGGTCGATCAGGTCGAGGTCCTGCGCGTACCAGCCCACGGTATCGAGGCTATTGGCATAGGTCTTCACGCCTTCCCGGCTGACGAGACCCCAACTCGGCTTGAAGCCATGGATGCCGCAGAAGCTGGCGGGGCGGATCGTCGAGCCGCCGGTCTGCGTCGCCAGCGCCAGCGGCACATGCCCGTCCGCCACCGCCGCCGCCGACCCGGCCGAGGAACCGCCCGGCGTGCGCGCACAATCATGCGGATTGGCGCTGGCGGCATTGCGCCCGGCGGCCGCGAACTCGGTGGTGTCGGTCTTGCCCAGGATCACCGCGCCTGCCGCCCGCAAGGTGGCGACGCAGGGGGCGTCCTCGGCAGGCACGAAGCCGGAGAACAACGGCGAATTGTGCGTGAGCGGCATCCCCGCCACCGCGATCACGTCCTTCACGCCCACGCAAATCCCGTGGAGCGGCCCCGGTTCGCCCGCATCCAGTGCCCTCGCCGCAGCCAGCGCCCCGGTATCGTCCACGTGCAGCCACGCCCGGGCCTGCGCATCGCGCGCGCCGATACGCTGCAATGCAGCATGGACATTGGCCACGGCAGGGGCGTAGGGGGTCTGGACCATGGAAATTCGGCTCCCGAGCAGGCGGCGCCATAGCGCCATATCTCACGATTGTGACTTCCCTCTTGGATCGTGTAAAGCATTACATTATGCAATGCAGCAATGACCTCCGCAGCCACGCATAGCCCGCCCGCAAAGGCGCCCTCGATCGCCTCGGTGCTGGCGACGACGACGACGATCCAGATCCTGTCGACGATGACGGCGCTGGCGCTGACCGGCATCGCCCCGCTCGTCGCGGACGAGTTCGGGCTGGCACCGCATTACGTGGGCTACCAGATCAGCGTGATCTACGCGGCGGGCACGTTCGCCTCTGCCATGGCGGGAACACTCATCCAGCATCGCGGGCCGGTGCAGGTGGAGCAGCTTGCCCTCGCCTGCTTCGGCACCGCGCTGCTCTTGCTGACGAGCGCGAGCCCGTGGCTGGCCCTGCTGGCCTCGATGGTGATCGGCGTGGGCTATGGGCTGCAGAACCCGGCCTCGGCGCAGATACTGGGCGCGGTGACGCCGCCGCACCGGCGCTCGCTGATCTTCTCGATCAAGCAGGCTGGCGTGCCGATCGGCGGCGTGGTGGCGGCGCTGCTGATCCCGGCGCTCGCAGGATGGCTGGGCTGGCGTACGACTTTCGTGCTCGGCGCGGTGCCCTGCTTCGCGATGATCGGGGTTCTGGCGCTCAAGGGCGGGCCGGAGCGACCAGCGGCGCCTGTCACGATCTCGGTCTGGCGCGGCTTCGTCTATGAGCAGCGCCTCGTCTGGGGCAAGGCACCGCTGCGGGTGCTGGCGATGCTGGGGATGCTCTATTCCTCGATCCAGCTCTCGCTGTCGGCCTTCGCGGTGATCATGCTGGTCGAGCATCACTGGTCGATGGTCGCGGCGGGCCTTGTCGCCGGGGGCGTGCAGGCCTGCGGAGCGCTGGGCCGCGTGTCGTGGGGCGGGCTGGGCGACCGCTTCGGCGGGTTCACGGTGCTGGCGGTGATCGGCGTGGTCTCGATGGCCTGCATGATCGCGCTGTGGCGGATCGACGCATTGCCTGCGGTGGTCGCGATCGGCGTGCTGTGCCTGTTCGGCTTCTGCATGAGCGGTTGGAACGGCGTCGTCATGGCCGAATGCACGCATCACTGCGCGCCCGAGGACGCAGGCCGGGTGATCGGCGGGTCGCTGGTCTATACTTTCATCGGCGTGATGATCGGCCCGGCGGCGATGGCGACGATCTACGGCTTTACCGGCGATTACGGGACGAGCTTCCTGCTGGTGAGCTGGGTTGCGGGTCTTGGCGCGCTGCTGGCGGGGCGGGCGGCGATGGCTTCCCGCGCCTGATGAAGCGCCTTGCTGCGGGGGCTTCGACAAGCTCAGCCTGAGCGGGCTTGAGAGGTTTACGCCCCCGCCTGCCCAACCCTTACGCTACATCCGCTCACCCTGAGCTTGTCGAAGGGTCGCAGCAGAACCTCACCGCGAAAAAGCCGGTCACGCGGGGTGCGTGACCGGCCGAGGGTATTGGACGACCCGATGGAGAGAGAGACCGGGCCGTCAGGGTAGCGTAGATCAGGCCGCGACGAGGCGATCCTGGCGGCAGGCCATCAGCGGCTGCACCTTCTCGCCGAAGTTCACGAGGCCCTGCTCGAAGTCGTCGAAGGTCAGCATGATGCCCTTGGTGCCGGGCACCGAAGCGGCTTCGTCGAGCAGCTTGGCGACGGTCTCGTAAGAACCGACGAAGGTGCCGATACCGAGGTTCACCGCGCCTTCGGGCAGGTTGATGTGACGCGCGGTCGAGCCCTCGCCTGCGGTCTTGTCGGCAGCGCCCTGATCGCTCATCCACGCCAGCGCATCGACGTCGGCGCCTTCGCGGTAGGACTGCCACTTGGCCATGGCCTTCTCGTCGGTCTCGTCGGCGATCACCATGCACAGGATGTAGGCGCCCACGTCACGGCCGGTCTTCGCGGCCGCTTCGACCAGCGCCTCGACGGTCGGCGCATGCTTGGTCGGCTTGTTGAGGCCGCCCGCCGTGACGAAGTTGTAGTCGCCGTAGTTGGAGACGAACTCCATCCCGCGCGCCGACTGGCCCGCGCCGACGATCTCGATCTTGCCGGTGCTGGGCCTGGGCTGCATGTGGCAGTCTTCCATCTGGAAGTGCTCACCCTTGAAGTCCGACTTGCCGTCGGCCCACAGGTCCTTCATCACCTGCACGTATTCGCTGGCGTAGTCGTAGCGGTGGCCGAAGTAGGCGTCGCCCGGCCACATGCCCATCTGCTCGTATTCACCCTTGGCCCAGCCGGTGACGACGTTGACGCCGAAGCGGCCCGGCGCGACGCTGTCGATCGTCACGGCCATGCGCGCGACCATCGCGGGCGGCAGGGTCAGAATAGCCGTCGAGGCGAACAGCTTGATCTTGCTGGTGACGGCCGCAAGCGCGCTCATCAGCGTGAAACTTTCCAGGTTGTAATCCCAGAACTCGGTCTTGCCGCCGAAGCCACGTAGCTTGATCATCGACAGCGCGAAGTCGAAGCCATAGCCTTCGGCCGTCTGGACCAGCTTCTTGTTCATTTCGAAGCTGGGTTTGTACTGCGGAGCGTTCTCGGAAATCAGCCAACCGTTGTTGCCGATGGGAATGAACAGACCAATATCCATTGCAGTGCTCCTGGGAGAGGGAAGTTTAAGGGAGAGGAGGCGGAGACGGTACGCGCGCGAGCCAGGAAGTCGCCTGTTCATAGGCAAACCCTCCACGCAGCAAGCATTGTTCGGAATTCGGAGCGCCGACGAGTTGCAGCGCCAGCGGCAGCCCGCGCGCATCGAAGCCCATCGGCGTGACGAGCGCCGGGAAGCCAAGCATCGAGATCGTGCGGGTCAGCGCGGATAGCTCCGCGACCATCGCCTGCATCGCATCGCCGCCGGTCGCGCCGACCTCTTCGGCCATGGGCACCGGGAAGCGCGCGGCGGGGGTGAGCAGCAGGTCGACCTTGGCGAACGGGCCGCGCAGCATGTCGGACTGCGCGGATTTACGGCGGCCGAGCGCGGCGAGATAGACATCCGGCGAGACCGCCGCGCCCGCCAGCAGGCGGTTGCGCACCTGATCGCCGAAGTCTTCCGCCCGCTCCGCCAGATGGCGCGCGTGGAAGGCGGCGGCTTCGGGAGCCCATATCTCGGCGGCGATCGCGGGATAGCCGGAGTGGTCGGGAATGGCGACATCGACGACTTTCGCGCCGAGGTCCGCGAAGACCTGCCGCGCGGCCGCGAAGGCAGCGGCGACTTCGGGGTGAAGGTCATCGGTGAAGTAGCTGGTCGGCACGCCGATCGTCAGACCCGAGCAGTCGGCGATGAGGCCAGCCTCGTATTCGCCGTCCACCAGAACGTCCATCAGGCGGGCGAGCGAGCGGCTGGAAGTGGAGAGCGGCCCCGCGGTGTCGAGCGTCTTAGACAGCGGCATCATCGCGGTGTCGGGCAGCAGGCCGTTGGTCGGCTTGAGCCCCGCAACGCCGCAGAACGCGGCCGGAAGCCGGACAGAACCGCCGGTATCCGATCCCAGCGCGCCGGTGACGATGCGCGCACCGACCGCCGCGCCCGAGCCTGACGACGAACCTCCCGAGATCGCCTCGCCGTTCCACGGGTTGCGGCAGCGGCCGAGATGCGCGTTGTGCCCTGTCGGCCCCATCGCGAATTCGGCCATGTGGAGGCGGCCGATGGTGATAGCGCCCGCCGCAGCCAACCGGGCCATCAGCGGTGATGTCTCGGCGGGGACGTGGCCGCGCCAGATCTTCGAGCCCGCCTCGGTGGGAATACCGGCACGGAAGAACATGTCCTTGTGCGCCAGCGGCACGCCGTGGAGCGGCCCGCGCAGCGATCCGCGCCTGCGCTGTTCATCGCAGGCCCGTGCCTGGTCGAGCGCGGCCTCGGCCTCGATCGCGACGAAGGCATTGAGCCCCCGCCAGTCCTCGGCGCGCTCCAGTGCGTCGGTGACCGCATCGACGGCGCTCAGGACTCCGCTGGCGATCGCTTCGGCAAGTTCGACGAGATCGTGAGGCATGGCTGTCCTGTCCGCGAGGATCGCGTGTTTCGAGGCGGATGGGAAAAGGGCCTCCCACCCTTCGCGCTTGCGCTCGCGCAGGGTGGGAGGGAGCGCGGGACAGTCCGGAGGAGAGAAGGACCATCCCGCAGTTCCGTTTAGAACGAGTAGCTCAGACGCGCGCCGTAAGTGCGCGGCGGAGCAAACTGCAGCAGGTATCCGCCCGCGTAGCCGGCCTCGGCATTGGCGGTGAGGATCGTCTTGTTCTCGATGTTGCGCACATATGCGGTGATCGAGAACGGGCCGTTGTCCGGCGTATAGGTGATCTGCGCGTCGCTCTTCCAGTACGCGCCCATCTGCTCGGCAGCGGTGTTGTAGAAGGTGAAGTAGGTCTTGGTCTGGTAACGCGTCTGGACGCGCGGGGTCAGCGTGCCGCCCAGCAGGTGGAAGTCGTGCTGGATGCCCGCCGAAAGCGTCCACTCGGGTGCCTGCACCAGACGGTTGCCCGACAAGTCGGACGCGGCCGGGCAGGTGTCCGCGGTCACTTCGCAGAAGTCGGTGTACTTGGCGTCGAGCCATGCGACGTTGGCGTCGATCTTGGTGTCGGGCGTGACCAGCCACATCGTCTCCAACTCCGCACCCTTCACGCGCGCCTTGCCGGCGTTGAGGGTGTAGACCAGCGCGGTTTCCGGATCTTCCTGCTGGGTCTGCAGATCCGAATAGTCGTACAGAAACGCGCTCAGGTTGACCTGAAGGGCATTGTTGAAGAAGCGGTTCTTGGTGCCGACTTCGTAGGCGATGATCGTCTCGGGGCCGAACGAGTTGTTGGTCGTGTAACCGCCCGCCTTGTAGCCCTTGTCGACCTTGGCGTATATCAGGTTGTCCGGCGTCGCCTGGTAGTTCAGGCCGAAGTGCCAGGTGATCTGGTCGCCCGAATAGTGGTTGTCCAGCGTCGAATACGTACCGGCAATGTCGTTGTAACCGACCTGGGACTTGTTGTCCTTGGTGTAGCGGATACCCGCTTCGGCCTTCAGTTGGTCGGTCAGGTCGTAGGCGACCTGCGCGAAGACCGCCTTGGACTTGCTGCCGACGTCGTAGTCGAAGGTGTAGAAGTTGAACGGCGTCGTACCCGCATCGCCATGCACCTGGAAGAAGGTGTCGAGCGCGTCGGTTTCCTTGAAGAAGTAGCCGCCGACCTGCCAGGTGAAGCCGGTCTTGTTGTTCGAGCTGAGGCGCAGTTCGTAGTTCTGGTCCTTGACGCCCTCGTTCTGCTGGAAGCCGTAAGTGTACGTCGTGCCGCCGTCCTGGTCGTTGTCACGGTTCAGGGTGGACTTCTGGTAGCCGCCGAAGAAGCTGAGCGTCGCGAAGTCCATGTCGTAGGAGATCGCGGTGCGCACGGCCTTGGTGCGGATATGCGTATAGCCCTGGTTGTTCAGCTCGAACTTCTTCGAGGAACCGATGTCCAGCGAGCCGTCGTCGTTGACGTCGGCATAGGGGATGCCCTTGGACACCGCACCGACGCCGTCCACGCGGGTCATCTCGCCGGTCACGAGGATCGAGAGACGGCTGGTCGGGGTCCACAGCGCGTGGACGCGGCCGCCGGTCACGTTGCCGTCGTCGCCGTCCTTCAGGCCCGGATTGTCACGGTAGCCTTCGTGAGTCTTGCGCGTGCCGGCGAAGCGGAAGCTCAGGGTGTCGCTGACCGGGACGGTCGCGCCGACGTCGAAGTTGAGGGTGCCGTAGTTACCGATCTCGGCAGCGGCATCGAGCTTCCAGTCGTCGGTCGGCTTGATCGTAGCGATGTTGACTGCGCCCGCCGTGGCGTTGCGGCCGTAAAGCGTGCCCTGCGGGCCGCGCAGGACTTCGATGCGCTCGACGTCGAACATCGCCGCGTTGAGCGCGAAGCCGCGCTGCAGGTAGAAATTGTCGACCGAGACGGCGACTGCCGGATCACCCGTTTCCGAGTAGTCGCGGCTCGACACGCCGCGGATGGTGATCATGGTGTTGGCGTTGTTCTGGGCGATGTTGACGGTCGGCGCGATGTTGGAGATCGCGTTGACGTCGGCGACGCCCGCCTTGGAGAGTTCCTCGCCGGTTGCGACGGTCATCGCGATCGGGGTGCTCTGCGCGCTGGTCTCACGCTTGGTCGCGGTGACGACGATGTCGCCAAGCCCTTCCGAGGCGGTATCGGCTGCGGCCGCAGAATCCGGGCCGGCGTCCTGGGCGAATGCAGGCTGGACGAAAGCCGCTGCGATGGAAAGCGCGCTGGCAGTGAACGTTAGACGCTTGAGCAAGACTGGAACTCCCTGTGACCCGTTCTGGAATGATTGACGTTTTCATTACAATGACCGATTCGCTGATGAATGCAAGCCGGTCATTTTGCGGTCAGAACGGAAGTTTCATCAAATAATTGTTTTATAACGAGTTTTTATGATTTATCGGAAGGATAACGTTTTCATTTTTGATGCCGAACACTTGCATCATGGAAGGTTATCGGCCGGAAAAGCCTTGAGAAGACGTTGGTTCGGCCATCATCACCATCTTGCGATCCAACAGCCGCATCCTGCGCTATCGTAACCCGAAACGTACCCGGTGACCAAAGGTATGAGACTTGGTCTGAGACACCTCGAACCCGTACCAAACCGGCACATTCCGGCTATTCTTGAGCTTTAGCCGGAAAAATTGGAGCATCGGTGGGGTGGCCGGTTCACAGCCTGCGGGCGAGCGCTAGCTTCCAACACAATAATGTAAACGTTACCATTGTCATACATGCCTGCACATGGTTGATTGCCTCCGTGGACTCCATAAATGCCGAGGTCATGCAATTCGAAGGACCAGGCCATGAACATCCCCACCCGCCCCATTCGCGTCGGCCTGCTGGGTTACGGTTTTGCCGGTAAGACCTTCCATGCTCCGCTCATCGGCGCGTGCGAGGGACTATCGCTCCACGCCGTAGCGTCGCGGGATGCAGGCAAGGTCCACGCGGACTATCCCGGGGTGAGTATCCATCGCACGCCCGAAGCGTTGATCCAGGACGATGCGATCGACGTCGTCGTCATCGCAACGCCCAACGACACGCATGCTCCCCTTGCTCGCATGGCGCTGGAAGCCGGGCGCCACGTCGTGGTCGACAAACCGTTTGCCCTTGATCTCGCGGAGGCGCGCGGGCTGGTGGCTTTGGCGCGGGCTTCCGGCCGCCACCTTCAGGTTTTCCACAACCGGCGCTGGGACAGTGACTTTCTCACCGTGCACCATGCCATTGAAAGCGGCCTGCTCGGCCGTGTCACGCATTTCGAATCGCGCATCGATCGCTTTCGTCCGCAGGTCCGCGATCGCTGGCGCGAGCATGCAGTGCCAGGAGCCGGCATCTGGTTCGACCTCGGCCCGCACATGGTCGATCAGGCGCTGGTCCTGTTTGGGCTACCCGACCGTATCACTGCCAGCCTCGCCATCCATCGCGACGGTGCGCAAGTGGACGACTGGGCGCACGCGATCCTGGATTATGGCGAGCGGCGCGTCGTAATCCACGCAGCCATGCTAGTTGCGGGTGGATCGGCGCGCTTCATCGTTCATGGCACGGGCGGCAGCGCGGTCAAGCTCCGTGCGGATGGACAGGAGGCGCAGCTCCTCGCCGGAATGCGACCCGGGACGCCTGGCTGGGGTGAGGATACCGACGCCCTCGCTTTCTATGGCGGCTCCGGCGAGCCCCGCTCCATCCCCGCCATGCCCGGCGACCAGCGCGGGTTCTACACCGCCGTCGCTGCCGCACTGGCGGGCGATGCACCGCCGCCGGTGCGCCCGATCGAAGCACTCGCGGTGATGGCCGTGCTGGAAGCCGGTGCCGCCTCCGCACGGGAGGGGCGCTCGATGCCGCTACCGCTCACGCCAGAAGAACGCGCCGCCTGGTAAGCATCATCCTGCGGCAAGCTGGGCCGAGACGGAACCGGTACGCTCCAGCTTGCCCCAGCCCACGACCCACCCGGCCACCGCAGAGGCGATCGCGCGGATGACGACCCAGTACATGATCTGGCGGTATACCAGTCGCTGCGCCACCAGCAGGTGCGCCGGGTAGCGCGCCCGTCCGCCGTCGAGGCGATAGGCGATCCATCCGCAAAGCACGTCGATCGCGGTGAAGGCGATCCAGTAGGCGCCCATCATGCCGACGTCCCCGCTGGTCTGCGCCCAGCCATGGGCCGAGACCCGCAGCGCGGTGCCGATGATCGAGACCACCAGCGCCAGGTCGATCAGCGGCGAGATCGCGGCGAAGGCGATCTGGAACAGCCACGCCTGCGGCAGTCCGACAAGGCCGAGCCCGGCAGGCTTGCGAGTGCGGATCACCGCGCGGTGCTTCCACAGGCACTGCAGGGTGCCGAAAGCCCAGCGGAAGCGCTGCTTGGCCAGCGCGGTGAAGCTCTCGGGCGCCTCGGTCCAGGCGACGGCGCGCGGGTCGTAAGTGACGCGCCAGCCCGCCCGCTGGATGGCGATGGTGAGGTCCTGGTCCTCGGCGAGCGTGTCCTCCGGATAGCCGCCGACCGAGTCCAGCGCCGCGCGCCGCCATGCGCCGACCGCGCCCGGCACCACGGTCATCGCGTCGAACCCGGCCAGTGCACGGCGTTCGAGGTTCTGCGCGGTGATATACTCGACCGCCTGCCAGCGGGTGACGAGGTTCACCCGGTTGCCGACCCGCGCATCGCCCGCGACGGCGCCGAGCTGCGGGTCCGCGAACCAGCGGGCGAGGCGGCGGATCGTCTCGGGCTCGAACTGAGTGTCGGCGTCGAGGGCGATGACGATCTCGCCGGTCGCCTGCAGCAGTGCGCGGTTGAGGGCGCTGGCCTTGCCGCCGTTCTGCAGCGTCAAAAGCGTCACGCGCGGGTCGTCGCCGAAGACCGACCGCACGATCTCGCTCGTGCCGTCCTTCGATCCGTCGTCGGCGACGATGACCTGCAGCGCGGGGTAGTCGGAGGCGAGCACCCGCGCCACCGATGCGGCGATGACTCGCTCCTCGTTGTAGGCGGGGATGATAACCGAGACGGCAGGCTCGAAATGCGGCGGTTCGGCGCGCTTGCGGCGGCTCTGATACCAGGCGAGCGCGGCCATGATCACCGCGCGCGCGATGCCGAGCGATATCGCGAGGTAGAACACCCAGGCCAGCACCGCCGCGACCGTCATCAGTGCCACGAAGGCGGCAACGTCCACGCGCACGGCGGCAAGATCGGTGGTCGAGATGGCGGGCATCGCCCGCGCCTGCGGAATGCCGACGAGCTGCGATGCGGTGACGAAGGTATATCCCTCGGACTTCAGCGCGCTGATGATACGGGGCAGCGCGGCGACGGTCTGGGCGCGGTCGCCGCCGCCGTCATGCAGCAGGACGACGTTGGTGGCGTTCTGGGGCGTCGCGGAGTGCACTTGCTGGAGCACCTGGTCGACGATCTCGTCCTCGCCCGGGCGCTGCCAGTCGTTGGGATCGACGTGGAGGCCGACGACCGTATAGCCGGCCTCCTGCGCGGCCAGCGCGGGACCGAGTTCGTCAGGCGTCGTCGGCTCGGCGTCTCCGAAGTAGGGCGCGCGGAACAGCGTCATGCTGCGGCCGGTATAGGCTTCGACCAGTCGCTGCGTGGCGTTCAGCTCCAGCCGGGTCTGGCGCGGCCCGGCGTTGGCGAGGTTCGGGTGGGTATACGTGTGATTGCCCAGTTCGTCGCCGTCGGCAACGATGCGCTTGAGCAGGCCGGGGCTGCCCAGCGCGTTCTCGCCGATCACGAAGAACGTCGCGGGCACGTGCGCCGCCTCCAGTTCGCGCAGGATGCGGGGCGTCCACGTGGGGTCAGGGCCGTCGTCGAAGGTCAGTGCAATGCGCTTGGGGTCCGTGCCGCCAGAGCGCTGGACGACGTAGGGCGTCGGCAGCGCGGCGTAGGTTTCCTCGCGGATCATACCGTTGTGGTCGGCGCGTACGGCGCGCTGGCCGTCGCGCGGGGTGGCGGTGATACGCAGGATTTCACCTGAGCCCTCGATGTCGGCGCTGCTGAGCGCGCGCGGGGTCGAGAGGTCCGGAGTGCCACCCTTGCGGAAGGCGTCGAGGTCGTTCCAGAAGCCGGAATCCTCGGTGCCGAGCCGCCACAGCGCCATGTCGCCGATGCCGAGGCGCTTCAGCGCCGACAACTCGTTCCAGCTGGTAGCCGCGTCGAGCATCCAGATCGTGTGGTGGGTCTGTTCGTCGTCGTAGGCGAAGCCTGCATTGCCGCTGGCGGGATCGAAGGAAATCTTCGCGGCGCTGTCATGCGCGGCCAGCCAGGCGTCCTCGATGGCGAGCGCGTCGGTCTGGTCGCCGTGCCAGTCGTAGGCGTAGCTGCCCAGAGCGACGACGAGGTGGTCGGGGCCGATGCGCCTCAGAGCCCCCTGCACTTCGTGGACGAACCAGTCCTGCGCGGCGATCGGGCCGGGCGTGCCGCCCTCCCAGTGCTGGTCGTAGGCCATGAAGATGACCTTGTCGGTAGCCTTGGCGAGAGCCTCGAGCGGCCAGCCACCCTCGTCGTCGGCGGGAGTGGTGACGGCCAGCGAGGTGCCCTTGGGCAACGCTGCATGCAGGCTGCGCAGGAAGGCGAGGTAATCGGGCATGGCGCGCGTAGGCAGTGCCTCAAGATCCATCACCAGCCCGGCGTAGCGTCCTTGCGCGACTGCTCCGGCGAGGCGCTTGGCAAGTGCGAGGCGCTGGGCGGGGTCATGCAGCAGCGCGGCGGTTCCGGCACCATCCCAGCCGTCGGAGGCGACGTTCTGGACCATCGGCAGCACCTTGAAGTGGTGCGATTGGCCCGCGACCAGCCGGTCAAAGCGGGCGTCGGGCTCGACCGTCACCTGATGCTGCGGCCCGGCGATGTTGATCAGCGCGGGCACCACCCAGTCGAGGTCGTTGCCGTGATGGACCAGCGAAAGGAAGCTGGCGTCGTTGCCCGGCAGGTAGAAACCTATGCTGAGCGGCTTCTGCCCCGGCCCCTTGCGACCGCGCGGCAGCCAGGACTTCAGCGCATGCTTCAGCGGCGATCCGTGCAGGGTCGAGGGCTTGAGACGCGGCGTCGGCAGTTCCAGTTCCTGCTGGGCGGGCACCGCGACGAGCGTGGTCGCGAAAGCCGCCGCGCCCAGCAGCACGATGACCAGCAACGCGGCGAGGACACCGCGCGCCCAGCGGCTGCGGCGGCCGGTGGGGTCGTAGAAGATGGGCTTGCTCATGACGTCAGGTGTCCGGGGGTAAGGAATGTGAGCGGGCGATAGGCCCCGCGCAGTGTTCGGGACCTGATCGGCGCCTTAAATTTTCGTCATGTTCGACCGTCATTGCTTCGCTACGCTCGCAATGACGGTCGAGGGCTACCCCATCATCCCGGAGCGGAACCAGCGGCGCATGGCGGGAAGCCGCCTGAGGTCGCAGCCGCAGACCTTGCAGCGGCAGTTCTGCACCCCCGAGGAATCGACCGTGAACTTGCGCGAGGCGACGTGACGCTCGGCATGGCAATCGCTCAAAGTCCCGCTCATGGCTGCAACCCCGCTTCGGGCGCGACTTCATCGAGCGCACGAAAAGTCGTGGCGATCAGGCGCGGCGCATCGTGGCCGAGATAATGGTCGCCGCTCAGACCGATGACCCGCGCGCGGCCTGCGAGAGAGGGCACAGGCTGCCCTTCTCTTCCAGCCCGTAGACGCAGACCACCGGCGCCCAGTCGACCCCGCGCATCGCCAGTAACGGGTGGGCGTCCGGCTTGCCGAGGTAGGCAAGGCCCACCGGATCGGCACGGAAGTAGACGTCGTGCGCAGGTACCGTGAGGTCGATGGCAAGGATCCGGGCACGCAGATCTCGGCGGCAAGTCCGGCGCCGTGGTGGCAAGGATGTCCGCGCCGTAGGACTGGCCCATCAGCACCACCCGGCTTGCTCCCGTACGCGCCAGGGCGAGGCGCACCGCGCCTGCGACGACTGCGTCCGCCTCGGCCCGGGTGCGGCGCGTGGCGAAGACAACCGGGGACGCGACTCCGATCACCGGGACGCCCTTGGCGGCAACGGCGGCGGCGACTTTCTCGCCCATGCCGAAGTGGAAGCCCATGTCTCCGGACAGGAAGACCGCCGCCACGCGCGGATGTGGCTCGGCGGCCGGGAACATCACGATGGGCTCGGTGCCGAGCAGGCCAAGCATCGGAGCGGCCAGCGCAGTGAGACCCAACGCAGCCAGTGCAAACAGCCCAATGGCAAGGCGAGTGCGAACGCGGCTCATGCGATCAGCATCCTTGCCTCGGAGGTGATGGCGGGCACTGGTGCGATCGGGCGGACAAGTTCCCCCTCCCCCGCCGCCGATCAGGCGCGATACGTCGTGCAGCCCCTGGATCAGCCCGATGCCGTGCGGCCCGGCTACGTAGCGCGGTTCCCAGCGGGGGCGAACTTCTCTTTGTAGCCGCGCAGGCCGCGAAAGCCGTAGAAGCGCTCGCCATGGCGGAACACCAGCGCCGCCGCCTTGGCCCATGCGGGCGCGAGCGGGCCACCCTCGATCCCCGACAGCGGCACCATGCCCAGCGTGAAGCGCTTGTATCCGCGCGCCTTTGACCAGAGCAGCAGGTTGGTGAACAGGAAATCCATCGTCCCGCGCGGCGCGTCCTCGCGCTGGCGCATGAGGTCGACCGAGGCTTCGGTGTGGTCCTGCGTGCACCACAGGTTGGCGAAGGCGACGATGCGGTCCTCCACCATGACCAGCGCCATGTCGAAGTTGCTCAGGTATTCGCGGTCGAAGGCGCCGAGACTGAAGCCCTTCTCGCGCTGGCCCTTGGCCGTCATCCATTCGTCGGAGATCGCCTCCAGTTCGTCGAGGATCACCGGCACCGCCGCTGCCGGAACCACCCGCAGCCGCGCGCCCGCGCGAGCGGCGGTGCGCTCCGACTTGCGTACCGAGCGCAGCTGGGGAGTTTCCAGTTCGAACGTGGTGAGATCGACCACCGCCTCCTCCCCATACTTCACGATCTGCAGGCCCATGCCGATGGCAAGGTCGAGCGTGGCGGGCGAAATCTCGTAGAGCACCAGCCGTCCCTGTCGCCGGTGCGACATGTCGCGCAGGGTCCAGAGGAGTTCACCCCACGATCCCTCGTTGCCGACCGGATCACCCATGACGACCCAGCTGCTGCCCTTGACCTGGTACATGACGAAGGCATCCCCCGCCTGGGAGACGAGGAACCGCTTGTCTCCGGTCAGCGCCAGCATCGCCTCGGTGCGCGGACTGGTGGCGAGGATCGCGCGGATCGCCGGGGCATCCTCCATCACCTGCGCGTCGCCGCGCGCGCTGCCGGGCGCGCAAAGCCTCCAGACCGCGAACCCCGCCAGCAACACCGACGAGGCCAGCGCCGCGCGCAAGTAACGCGGGGCATCGGCACGCAGAGCGAACTTCCACCACAGGTCGTCGTTGTAGGGTACATGGCGATAGGCGAAGAGGCCCGCCCAAAGCGCCAGTCCCGCCGCCATCACCACCGCCGCTATCCAGCCCGCGGTGAGCGGCGTCTCGGTCAGCGCGGTGCGGCGGTAGAAGGCCCGGCGCGTCATTTGCAGCAGCGCGGCCAGCGCAAGGCAGGCCAGCGCCTCCTCATAGTCGATGCCCTTGGCCAGCGAGAACACCGCCCCCGCCACCAGCAGCAGCCGCGCGGCAAGGCAGGCGCCGTCGAGCCGGCGGTAGAGTCCCGGCGCCAGCAGCAGCAGCGCGGTGCCGACGAGGCTGGCGGCGATATGGCTCGCCTCAATGACGGGCAGCGGCATGACGTCGGCCAGCAGTCCCATGCGTGCGTGGACGGCAGGCAGCGAGCCCGACAGCAACAGCATGCCGCCGCCAAGGAACGTCGCGCTTGCCAGCAGCAGCGGCGAAAGGCCGGTGGCGACGCTCTGCACCCCGCCGACAAGGCGCGCCACGCGGCGGCTGCGGGCACCCTCGCGCCAGGCCAGCAGCAACGCCGCCAGTGCCAGCGGGAGGAGATAATAGACGAGCCGATAGACGATCAGCCCCGCGAAAAGGTGCGCCCGGTCCCCCGGCGCCACGGCGAGGACCACCGCCTCGAACACGCCGAGGCCGCCCGGCACATGCGTCACCAGCGCCACGACGATGCCCAATGCATAGGCCAGGACGAAGACCGGCAGCTGCGCCGGGTCGGCGCCCGGCAGCAGTACGAAAAGCGCCGCGCCCGCGCAGGCGATGTCGGCGACACTGACGCCGACTTGCGCCGCGATCTCACGCGCGGAAGGCAGCGGCAGGCGGATTCCCGGCAACCTCAACTGCTTCGCCCGCGCAGCCGCGAAGCCCAGCGCGCCCAGCAGAGCCAGCATCGCCGCGCCGAGCGCATGCGCGGCCTGCGGCGTCAGTATCACCGCTCCGAAGTCAAGGCCGCCATCATGGACCAGCATCGCCGCGCCCGCGACGGCCAGCACGCCCGCCCAGAAGTTGCCGGCCGCCAGCATCACCACCTTGGCGACCTCCGGCCCGTCGAGCCCGGCACCAACGTAGATGCGATAGCGCGCCGACCCGCCCGTCAGCAGCGAAAGCCCGAGGTTGTGGCTGAGCGTATAGCTGGTGAACGACGCCAGCGCTGCGGTGCTCCACGGCAGCGGGTGCCCGATCGTCTTGAGCGCTAGGAAATCGTAGAATGTCAGCGCGAAATAGCTGGCAGCGGTCAGCATGAGACTCAGCGCGATCTGACCGGCGTCAAGCGCATGGACGGCCGCGCGCACCTGCGAGTAGCGGATTTCGTGCGTCAGCGTATTCAGCGCGACGAAGCCGAGGGCGATCACCGCCAGCACCGCGCCCGCCTCCACCAGCTTTCGATAGCGCGAGAGGAAAGCAAGCGGCGCGGTCATGCCGGCACCTGCGCGATGCGGGTCCATACCTGCGAGCGGCAGAAAAAGCCGCCAAGGATGCACCCGCTGATCTTCAGCCGGTCGGCCGAGAGAGGCTCGATCCGGGAATCGAAGCGGCGCCCCATGTCGGGAACGAAGACGGTGCCGCGCCAGATGCGGCCCTCGGGGCGGTAGTCCTGCAGCAGTTCGGTGCCGATCAGCGACGCGATCCCGCTGTCCTGCGCGTCGGCCTTCGCCTGGCCGCTGGCCCAGACCACGCGTCCGCACAGGCCTGGCCCGCAGGAACCGGTACGCACGGCGACGCTACCGGACGGGTTGAGCCAGACGCCCTCGACGGGCGTAGCCGCGCGCGCACCGAGCGGCACGGCGAGGAGCGAGAGAAAAAGGGCGGTTCTCAGCAACATGGTGCCGTTTGTGCGCTCGGCCGGATTGCCGGACGCTCGCCACAACATGAACAATCGGCAATCTGGGCGCTGCGCCACCCTCCCATCCCGCTCAGCCTGAGCTTGTCGAAGGCCCCGAGACGTGGCGCTGCGCCTCCCATGCTTCGGCAAGCTCAGCATGAGCGAAGTGGGTGAAATCAGGAAAAGCCTAGCCCCCGAGCGAATACGTGATCACGAAACACGCCACCGTCAGCAGCGACATCGCCAGGATGAACGCCGCATCCGCCACCCGCTCCAGTCCGTGCAGCCGTGTCGAGGACTGCACCCTCAGCGCGAAGTAAGAGGCCAGCGTCGCCAGCAGGAACAGCAGCGCATCGACCGAGAGCAGATCGTCGGCGATCGTCTCATGTCCTCGCACCGACACCGCCACGCGCAGCAGCCCGATGCCGGTCATGCAGACCCCCACCATGCCCGAGGCGATCGGGCAGATCAGGCGGCAGGTCCGCTCGTCGAGGATGGCAGTGTCGGTATCCATGTGGTCTCAACTCTTGTCGTGGCGCGCCCAAGGTGCATACGATGCGCGGAGCCTCCCCGGCTGGAGGGAACATGAGCGAAAGTTAATCCGCTCCCCATCGCGCCGAAGGACCACACGGCTCACAACGGAAGGACCGCAAGTGTGAGGAAGGCGCGTTGAGCCAGAAGATCCTGCTCGTCGAGGACGATGCCGACACCGCCGACTTCATCGCCAAGGGCCTCGACGAGGCGGGCTTCACGGTAGACCGCGCCGCCAACGGGCGCGACGGCCTGTTTCTGGGCACGGACGGCGGATATGCGTGCATCGTGCTCGACCGGATGCTGCCGGGGCTGGACGGGATGGCGGTGCTGGCGGCCCTGCGCGGGGCGGGGCTGGATACGCCGGTGATCATCCTCTCCGCGCTCGGATCGCCCGAGGACCGCATCAAGGGCCTCACCAACGGTTGCGACGACTATCTGGTGAAGCCTTTCGCCTTCGCCGAACTGCTCGCCCGCATCCGGCTGCTGATCCGACGCGGCGCACCTGCCGCCGTGGCGGAAACGGTGCTGCGCTGCGACGATCTGGAAATGGACCTCCTTGCCCGCCGCGTGCGCCGGGGCGAGCGAGTCATCGAACTGCAGCCGCGCGAATTCCGACTGCTCGAATTCCTGCTGCGCCATGCCGATCAGGTGGTGACCCGCACGATGCTGCTCGAAGGCGTGTGGGATTACCACTTCGACCCCGGCACCAATGTCGTCGACGTCCACCTCAGCCGCCTGCGCAAGAAGATCGACGAGGGCGAGGCGCGCCGCCTGCTCCATACCGTGCGCGGCGCGGGCTATCGCATCGGCGCCGAACCGTGAAAATCTGGCACTCGACGACGTTCCGTTTCGCCGCGCTCGTCTTCCTGTTCCAGATCGTCGCGGCTGCGGTACTGCTGCTCGGCCCGGCGCTGCTGCTGCGATCGCAGAGCCATGCGGACGCCGTGGCCGTCGCCGTGACCCTGCGCGACGACCTGCTCGACGCCTATAACGAGGGCGGCGAACCGGCGATCTCCCGCGCCATCGACGCCAAAGTTTCGCGCCGGATCGAGCGGGCGAGTGTGCTCTTCCTCGCCAACCCGGACGGCACTCGCTTGACCGGCAATCTCGATAGCTTGCCGCCCGACCTCACACCCGGCACGCCTTATGCGCTGGAGAAGCTGCCGCGCTCCGGCCATACCGCGCCGGAGGCGATGCTGATCCAGTCGGTCCGCCTGCGGGACGGTTCGATCCTGGTCACCGGAACGGTGGTGGAGACGGAACGGCAGGTGCTGGCCCTGCTCGAACGCACCTCGATGATCGCGCTGGCGCTCTCCGTGGTTTTCGCGGCCTTCGCCGCCTACGTCTCGACGCGACTGATCCTCAACCGTCTGCGCGCGAGCGTCGCCACCTTGCGCGACGTGCGCGAAGGTCGCCTCTCCCGCCGTGTACCGGCAGACGACACCGGCGACGCCTTCGCACTGCTAGGCAGCGAGGTGAACCAGGCGCTCGACCGCATGGCCGCGCTCAATGACGAGCTGAAGCTGGCCACCGACGCCCTCGCCCACGACCTGAAATCGCCCCTGACGCGGATGCGCGCCGCGCTCGACCGGGCGGCGCAGCACGTCGAGGACCCCTCGCCCAGCCCTTCGTCGATCAGGCCCTGACCGAAAGCGAACGCCTGATGGCGATCGTCGAGACCGCCCTGTCGATCACCCGCGCCGAAGCGGGCATGGGCCGCGAGAGCCTGGCCGACGCCGACTTGTCCGAACTGCTGGAGACGGTGGCGGAAATCTATGCGCCCATGGTCGAGGATCAGGGCCGCGCGATCGTGGTCGTCGCCCCGGCCGCGCTGCACATGCGGGTCCATCGCCAGTTGCTCGATCAGGCGCTGGGCAATCTCCTCGACAATACACTCAAGTACGGGGCTGGCACAATCACCCTGTCTCTGGTGCCAGAGGCGGACGGCGCGGCGGTCGTCGTGGCCGACGAAGGCCCCGGCATTGCGCCCGAGCGCCGCGAGCAGGCGCTGCGCCGGTTCACCCGGCTGGACGAAGCGCGCGGCGGCTGGGGCGCGGGCCTAGGCCTCTCGCTGGTGCAGGCGGTGGCGCACCTCCACGGCGGCACGGTGGACTTGCGCGACGCCGCGCCGGGGCTGGCGGTGCGGATCAGGCTGGTAGAGCCGCCCCCGCGCGCCTGAAGCACCATTATCCGCCATTCCATCGCCGTCATCCCCGCAAAAGCGGGGACCCATCTCCCGACATCGCAGGGTGCACCGGCATCAGATGGGTTCCCGCCTTCGCGGGAATGACGGGATCGGGTGCGGGGCCGTAGCATTCCTATGCCCGGTTCCGGTTGCGGCACCGCGCCAAGGCTGCAATAGCTACCGGCGGGTGCTCGCCGATCCCGGCAAGCAGGTTTCGCAGTGCCGGTCGGGCCGCCGGTGCACTTGCCCCCAAGCCCGGAGCCCCGCATGGTCCTCTCCCACCTCAAGACCCCCAGTGCCCTTCGCCAGTTTCTCGACGGCCAGTCATCCGCCGGCCTGTTCCTGATGGCGATGGCCGCGATCGCCCTGGTCCTCGCCAATTCGCCGCTGGCGCACGGGTATGAGGCGATGCTGCACGCCCATCTCGGCCCACTATCGCTGGCGCACTGGATCAACGACGGGCTGATGGCGATATTCTTTCTACTGGTCGGGCTGGAGATCAAGCGCGAGATGCTCGACGGCCAGCTCTCGTCGTGGTCGCGCCGGGTGCTGCCCGGCATCGCCGCGCTGGGCGGCATGGCGGCGCCCGCACTGCTGTTCTACGCCTTCAACACCGGCGACACGGCGAAGGGCTGGGCCATTGCCGCCGCCACCGACATCGCCTTCGCGCTGGGCGTGATCTCGCTGCTCGGCAAGCGGGTGCCCGCCTCGCTTCGGGTGTTCCTGGCCGCGCTGGCGATCATCGACGACCTTGGCGCGGTGATCATCATCGCGCTGTTCTACACCGCATCGATCTCGGTGACCGACCTTGCGGGGGCAGCGCTCGTGCTCGGCGTCCTGATCGCCCTGAACCGGATGAAGGTGCGCCATCTCCTGCCCTACCTGCTGCTGGGGGCCGTGCTGTGGGTGCTAACCTACCGTTCCGGCATCCATGCGACGCTGGCGGGTGTCGCGCTTGCCCTGACGATCCCGATGGACGTGACGCCGAGCCATCCGGACGGAGACGCGACCAGCCCGCTGCACCGGCTGGAGCATGCGCTTCATGTCCCTGCCGGCTTCCTCATCGTGCCGCTCTTCGCCCTCGCCAATGCGGGCGTGCCGGTGCTGGGCCTGCCTGCCGAAACACTGGTCGCGCCGGTGACGCTGGGTGTGACGGTCGGGCTGTTGATCGGCAAGCCCGTGGGCGTGTTCGGCCTCTCGATGATCGCCATGCGGCTCGGTCTCGCAGACGCGCCCGCCCATGCCAGCCGGCTGCAGATGCTGGGCGTCGCCATGTTGTGCGGGATCGGCTTCACCATGAGCCTGTTCATCGCGCTTCTGGCCTTCCCCGACGCGCCCGCGCTGCAGTCCGAGGCGAAGCTCGGCATCCTTGCGGGATCCCTACTGTCCGGTCTGCTGGGCTATGGCTTGTTGAGATTTGCGGACAGGGAATCCCCGGCCCGGTAATGGGCCTCAGGCGGCAGCCGACTGGTTGCGCCCGCTCCGCTTCGCGCGATATAACGCTATGTCGGCGGCCGCAACGATCCGCTCCGGATCGCTGTCGACCGACAATGGAGCGATGCCGACGCTCACGGTCGCGGCGATGACGCTTCCCGACGATGTTTCCACCCCCGCGCCAAGGCGCAGGCGAATGCGCTCGCACACCTGTTGCGCCCGCTCAACTGAAAGCCCGGCCAGCAACACCGCGAATTCCTCGCCGCCAAGCCGCGCGACGAGATCCCCCTCACGCACCGCGGCCCGGACGATGGCCACGAAACGAACCAGCACCGCGTCGCCGGCGGCATGGCCGTATTCGTCGTTGATCCGCTTGAAATGGTCGAGGTCGAAGACAGCGAGGCAGCCCGCTTCCGCCCCGATGGGTGGAGATGCGACCAGCGCGGCGAGCGCATCGTCGAATGCACGGCGATTGCAGGCGCCCGTCAGCGGATCGGTCATCGCCTTTTGCTTGAGAGCCTCGACGATATGGCGTCGCTCTGTGACCTCGCGGATGATACTGACGGTGCCCGAGACATTCCCGTCGGCATCGACCATCGCACGCACATGGCTCTCAACCCATATGATCGCGCCGCTCTTCTGGATGACGCGATACTCGACGATGGCACTTTCCTCCGGCGCGGCCAGCACCACCCGGCGCGTATCGAGCACCATTGGTAGATCGTCCGGCACGATGAGGTTGAACAGCGGCCGTCCCCCAAGTTCGATAGCCGGGTAGCCGGTGACACGCTCCACCGAAGGTGATGCGTAGCGCACCGTGCCGTCGATCCCGGCGCGCAGTACCACGTCGCTCATGCGGTCGAGGACAAGGCGGTGCAACGCTTCGGCGGCATGCAGGCGCTCGACGATCCGCCGCCGCGCGTAGAGTTCCGCTGCAAGCGGCAGGAGCAGCAGGACGATGGACGCAAAATAGATCTGCAGTACCTGCAGCTTGAGCGCCATTCCGCCAGCAAGCAGCGCCGTCGGCCCCAGCCCTGCCAGCGAACAGCCAAGGCCCACCAGGATCACGATCACGATGGAGGATACCGCGCCGAACCGGCCGAGCCTGAACGTCGCGGCGATCATCGGCAGGAACGGGACGACGACAAGGGGAATCCTGCTTTGTCCGAATGTCACCAACGAGGCGAGCAGGACCAGGCCAAGCAGTCCGAACGTCCGCTTGCGCACGCGCGTTCCCGCCGTGCGCGTCCAGTGCGCGACATCGCCACGCAAGAACAGCAGCAGCGGCGGCGCGAAGACGACGAAGCCCAGCGCATGCCCGGCATACCAGTCCCGCCAGGCCGACCAGAAGCCGATGTCACGCACCGCACTGGTCATGACCGCTGCGAGAAGCGCCGTAACGGCGGGCACCATGATCCCGCAGACGACGATGAACGCCGTCACTTCCGCTACCGACTGGAAGCGACCGAACCGGGGAAACACCCTCCGCATAAGCCACGCGGCGCCGACCGCCTCGATGATGCAGAGCAGCGGCAGGCCAACCCCGGTCAGTCCCTTGAACCCGAACAGTTGGGAGGCACAGATGGCCAGCGGCGTGCAGACGAACGCCAGTGGCGCCCAGCGCCTGTGCGGCGTGACCTGGAGCCGGGCGAACAGCACCGACCCCGCCAGCCAGACCACCGCGATGCCGCCGTCGAAACGGGTCAGCACGAGCGCTAGCGACGCACACGCGAAGTATGCGAGCGCGGTGCCAAGCACCTCACCCGGATACCACCTGTTGCGACGATACGACTCGTGACCCATCACCTTCGCCTAATGAAACATGGTTTATTCGCGGTAAATACGTAGGCATCACAGGCGTCAGCGCTCGCACGTGTAGCACGGTGTACCGCCTTTCGCCGAAGAGCGGTGAAAACCGCAGATGGCGCGGGAGCTTTGACGACAGGCAAGGCAGACAAGGACATCGGGCGCCGGGATCGTCTCGGGGTTGGGCCAGGAGATCTGCGTGGACGAGTTGCTGGGGCGTCGCCGGGCGATGCAATTGATGGGCACGGGCGCGGTGGCGGCCTCGATGGCTTCGCATCCTGCCATGGCAGCGGACGGGTCTCCGGTCGCCAGGGCCACTGTCGCGAACGATGTTAAGATGCGCCGGGCCTACGTGGATGGTCCCTACGGCCAGATCCATTATCTGGATGCCGGGAAGGGACGCCCGCTGGTCCTGCTGCACCAGGCGGTGATGACCGCCAACCAGTTCGACCGCGTCTTCGCACCGCTGGTTGCTCATGGCTTTCGCCCCATAGCGATCGATCTGCCCGGCTTCGGCCTTTCTGACCGACCGCCTTTCGAACCCAAGGTCAGCGACTATGCAGTGGTGGTTCCGGCCGTGCTCGACGCACTCGGCATCCGACGCGCGGCCATCGTCGGCCATCACACTGGGGCGCTGGTGACCAACGAGGTGGCGATCCAGTTCCCCGAGCGTGTCACCGCCAACGTCATCTGCGGTCCGCTCTTTATCCCCGACGAGCAGCGGGCCGCCCTAATCGCCGACATCGGCGGGCGCGAGCGGGCGTTCCGTGCGCTGCCTCATGCCGCGCACATGAACCAGTTGGCTGAAGCGCGCGAACGCTATGCGATGGGCACGATCGGGCCGGAGCGCATCAGCGATTACGTCGTTCAGGCGATGCTCGCGTTCCAGCGGGGTGCCTACTGGTACGGCCACAATGCGGGCCTGACCTATCGGCAGGAAGCGCCGCTGATGAAGATCCGCCAGCCCACACTGTTGCTGACCAACACCGGCGACATGCTCTACCAGTCGGCCCTGAAGGCCAAGGAGATGCGCCCCGACTTCAAGCTGGTGGAACTGCAGGGCGGCGGGATCGACATCGTCGACCAGCAGCCCGAGCAGTGGTCAGCCGCGATCGCCGATTTCCTCCGTTCGATCGCCTGAGTGGTCAGGCGGAGAGGATCGCCACGTCTTCTTCGCGCGGGACGCTGCCTTCGAACGAGGGCAGAAGCTCGAAGCTCTCCGAAGTCAACGTGGCATCGGCCAGTCCGGCCAGCTTGAACTGGCCGAGCTTCGGCTCCTCGTCGCTGCGAATAGCCTTTTCCGGATTGAGCGCGCAGATGAACAGGTCGCCCCTGCGCTCGAACATGAGATGGGGCGCGAGCCGGATCACGGCACCATTATAACGCGCTTCCACGAACCTGCGCGTCGTGATCGCTTCCATTATTGTCAAACGCGGATCACTCATTTCACTTTGCTCTTTGCACCGGCGACCATTTTTGCATCGCAGCATAATCGGGGATTTGGCCGCTCAACGCAAGCCGCTCATGGCCTGTATCCATTTCCCTTTTCATCGCAACGATCTGCAGATACCCTGCGCCCCTCTGGCGGGAATGGGCGATCCAATGTTCGGTTTTCTGAAGAAGCAGTTCGTCGATGTCATCGACTGGCTGGAGCAGCCCGGTGACCTCGCCTGGCGTGTCCCTTTCGAGGATCGCGAGATCCAGAACGGCGCGCAGCTGACCGTGCGCGAAGGCCAGACAGCGCTGTTCATCAATGAAGGCAACCTGGCGGACACTTTCGATGCCGGCCTGCACCATCTCGATACCGCCAACCTGCCGGTGCTGACCAGCCTGATGAACTGGGACAAGGGCTTCCGCTCTCCGTTCAAGTCGGACGTCGTGTTCCTGTCGTTTAAGGAGCAGCAGGGCCTCAAGTGGGGCACCGGGCAGCCGGTGACGGTGCGTGATGCGGAATTCGGCGCCTTGCGGCTGCGGGCTTTCGGCTCCTATTCGTTCCGCATATCCGCCATAGAGCCTTTCGTGGACCGTATCCTCGGCACTCTGAACAGCGTGACAGCTGCGTCGCTCGAACCGCAGTTGCGCGCCGCGATCCAGACCTCGATCGCTACCGCGCTCGGCAGCGGCGGCGTCCCCTTCCTCGACCTTGCGGCGAACCAGCAGGCGCTGTCAGAGCGCATCCGCGTCGAGGTCGACAAGGCCTTCTCGCAATGGGGCCTGACGTGCCTTTCGTTCTATGTCGAAAGCATTTCGCTTCCCGAAGAAGTGCAAGCCCATCTCGACAAGGGCTCTTCGATGCGGGTGCTGGGCGATCTGAGCAATTATACCCGCTTCCAGGCTGCTGAAGCTATCGAGGCCGCTGCCGGGCAGGAGGGCGGCTCGGTAGCCGGGATCGGCGCAGGCGTGGCAGCGGCGACAGCGCTTGGCGGCGCCATGGCGCAGGGCCTCGGTTCGCAGAGTGCAGCAGGCCCCTTCTCTCCGGCAACCGAAGAAGATCCGACCGCCACGATCGAAAAGCTTCACAAGCTGGTGACGCTGGGTGCACTCAGCCAGGAGGAGTTCGACGCCAAGAAGGCCGAGCTTCTCTCCCGCATCCGCTGACACGCCTTCGGGGGAGACGTGAGCAACTGCCCTTCCTGCGGCGCGCTGCTGCCTATGCGTAGCGCTGCACTGCCCTATTCGACTTGCGCCTATTGCCAGTCGCTCCTCCTTCGTGACGGGCTGGAACTGCAGGACATCGGCAAGGTCGCGGTCCTGCCGCCCGACGTATCACCGATTCAGCTGGGCACGAGTCTGCGGGTCGAGGGACTGACGCTCACCGTCGTCGGCCGCGTGCGCTGGGGGTGGGACAACGGATCGTGGAACGAATGGCTGCTTGACGCCGGCGACGGCAGCGAACGCTGGCTGGGCGAGGCCATGGGCGCCTTCATGCTGACCGCCGCGCGCGCCGACCTCCGCGAACTTCCAATGATACAAGGCTTTGCGACAGGCGGAGAGATCGCGGTCGGCGCACGGCTGACGGTCGAGGGCATCACCCTCGTCGCAATCGACCGCAAGGAAGCCCGGTGCCTCGGCAGCGAGGGTGAACTCCCGTTTCCGACCCTGCCCGGGCGCTCGATGACGAACATCGATTTTCGCGGTCCCAATCGCGAGGCAGTCAGTCTGCAGCGCGACGCGCGCGGGGCTTCGGTCTGGCTTGGCTACTATAGCGACCTTGCCTCGCTCGCCCCGGCGAACCTGCGCACGATCGAGGGCTGGAGCATTCCCCGCGAGCTGACACGATGAACGCCGTGCGCAACATCGCCTGCCCCAACTGCGGCGGCGCGCTGGAAGTTCGCGCGGCGGGTTTCAGCGTGAACCTAGCCTGTGCCTACTGCGGCTCGCTGCTGGACGTCTCACGACCGGAAGTCGTTCTGATCGAGGCCCACGACAAGGCCGCCAAGGGCTTCCGTCTGGCTCCCGGCGCGCGGGGCACGCTGTTCGACGTCGAATGGGAGACCGTAGGTGCGCTCCGGCGGCGAGATTTGGGGTATTCCTGGGAGGAATACCTACTCTTCAACCCTTATGCGGGCTACCGCTGGCTGGTCCTGAGCGATCGTGAATGGCAGTTCGGGACCATGTTGCTGGACCTGCCCGAAGGGAACGATGACACCGTGTCCTGGCGGGGCGAGCGCTTCACCCGCGATGGTGATGCATCGACCAGCGAGACGACCGCCGTTCTCGGCGAGTTCTACTGGCGCGTCCGCGCAGGGGACACGGTCGAAGCGATGCTCTACGAACGCGGCGACACCGTGCTGTCACGCGAAGGGGGCGGCGGCGAGGTCAACTGGACCCAACTCGTGCCGGTGGAAGATGACGTCATCGCGCAGGCTTTCGGCCTCGGCCGTCTGAAAGCACACCGAGCGGTCCGTGAACCGTCTCCGTCTTCAGGCTCCTCGTCCAGCACGGCGAACGACCTGCCGACGATGTTCGGCCTCGCCTGTGCGGCCATCGTCGCACTGCTGCTGGCGATGGTGCTCATCTCCGGCCCGGTGGAGCGCGCCTCCGCCAGCATCGATGCCCCCTTCGCCGCCACGCGGGAGGGGGTCAGGATCGGAACCCTGACCGTGCGGCGCCCCTGGCAGTTCGTTACCGTCACCGCACGCGGGACCGACTTCGACAACCGTTGGGTGGACCTCGACTATAGCCTCGTCGACAGGGCCACAGGGCAGTCGATGGACGGCTACGGCATCGTCGAGCACTATTCTGGCCGCGACAGCGACGGATCCTGGACCGAGGGAAGCCGCAAGGGAACGACGCTGCTAGGCCGCGTTCCGCGCGGCACTTACGATCTCTACGTCGATGCCTCCGCCCATGGCTGGCCAAGCGACCCATCACCGCAGATCTCGGGCTGGTCATCGCTGCCGGAAACTGTCACCGTTTCCATCGAGGCCGAGACCGGCTCATTGCCCTGGGGCAACTGGTGGACGGCTGCCGTGCTGCTCTTCGCGTTCCCCTGCATCGCGGTATGGCGCCAATATCGCGAGGAGAACGGCAGATGACGCTGCGCCTCGTCCTGTTCCTGCTGTGGATCGCGATGGTCATGGCCGGGTGCCTCAGCGCCTCGTACTATGCCTGGTCGCCATTCTCGGACGAGGAGCGCCCGATGCGCGCCGGCGGCTCGTATGGCCCGACGCACAAGTAACCTTCAAGGAGACGGCCCATGCTGACACTCTCGGTCTTTCTCGCCACCCTGCTCTATGCGGGGCTTGGCATCGTGATATTCGTGTTCAGCTTCGTGCTGGTCGACAAGCTGACCCCCGGCGAGCTGTGGCGAGAGATCATCGAGCGGCGCAATATGGCGGTTGCCCTGCTGGCGGGCGCGGTCGCGCTCGGCATCTCCAACATCATCGCCGCCGCCATCCATGGCTGATACTTGTGGCTGAGGCCGAGCCCGCCATCACCGTCGACAGCGCAGAGCGCGCGCCCGCCTCACTCGCGGTGATCCTGCTCGCCTCGGTGCTGGTGGTCGCGACGTGTGGACTCATCTACGAATTGCTTGCCGGCACGCTCGCCAGTTATCTGCTGGGCGACAGCGTCACGCAGTTTTCGACAGTGATCGGCACGTATCTTTTCGCCATGGGCGTCGGCAGCTGGCTTTCCCGCCACGTCCGCCGCGACGAGATGGGCGTGTTCGTGCGGGTGGAGATACTGATCGCGGCGCTCGGAGGGTGGTCGGCTGCGGGCCTTTTCCTGCTCTTCCCGGTGGTTGGCGACTTTCGCATCGCGCTCTACGCGCTAGTGCTGGCGATTGGGGTGCTGGTCGGGTTGGAGATCCCCTCCTCATCCGGATTCTGCGGCATCGCTTCGCCTTCCGTGAACTGGTCTCCAACGTCCTCACGTACGACTATGTCGGCGCGCTGATCGCCTCGTTGCTGTTCCCGCTGGTGCTGGTGCCTTGGCTGGGCATGATGCGCACCGGCTTCGTGTTCGGCCTCGCCAACGTCGCGGTCGCCCTTGCATTGCTGGTCGCGCTGCGCCGCCAGCGCCGGGTTGCGGTGGACGTGATCGCCGCGCTGGTCGTGGCCGCCAGTCTCATCGCCGGCCTTGTCGCGGCAGACCGCATGCAGCGCTGGTCCGAGGTCGCCTTCTATGGCGAGCCGGTCATCTACGCCCGTTCAACCCCTTATCAGCGTATGGTCCTGACCCGCCGGGGAGAAGACCTGCGCCTCTATCTCAACGGCAACCTGCAGTTCTCAACCCGTGATGAGTACCGCTATCATGAGGCGCTGGTCTGGCCGGTACTGGGCCGCGTCGCCCGCCCCGATACGGTGCTGATCCTTGGTGGTGGCGACGGCCTTGCCGCGCGCGAAGTCCTGCGCGACCCGCGCGTGCGTCAGGTCACTCTCGTCGATCTCGACCCCGAGATGACACGCCTGTTCCGCGACACGCCGCAACTGGCCGCCCTCAACGCCGACTCCTTGTCCTCCCCCGAATGCGCATCCACAATACCGACGCATTCCGCTGGGTGCGCGAGGCGCGCGGCAGCTACGACGCGGTCATCGTCGACTTTCCCGACCCGACCGAGTTTTCACTGGGCAAGCTCTATACGGAGAGCTTCTACCGCGAAGTCGCCCGCCTTCTCGCGCCCGAGGGGGTGATGACAGTGCAGAGCACCTCGCCTCTGGTCGCGCCAGAATCCTACTGGACCGTCGCGACCACCCTGGAGTCCGCCGGATTGCATGCCAGGGGCTACCACGCCTACGTTCCCAGCTTCGGCGAGTGGGGTTTCACCCTTGCTGCGCATCGCCCCTTCGCCAAGGCGACAAGATTGCCGCAGAACTTACGATTCCTGACCCCTCGAGCGAACGGGCAATGTTCGACTTTCCCCCGACATGGCGCGCCGCCCAACTCCGGTGAACCGGCTCGATAACCAAGCGCTGGTACGCAGTTTCGCGCGCGAGTGGGGCAATTATGAAGGCTGAGACGAGCCGACGCACGATCCTCGCGGGCGGGTCGGCTGCGGCTGGCGCCTCGCTGTTGGGGGGCTGCGTTCAACCTACGATGGCCGGGATGCTCGATGGTGCCGACTGGCGACGCGGCCACCGGCTGCGCGACGGTTCTTTTCCCGCGCCCGACGGCCCCGTGCAGGACATCGACGTAGTGATCGCAGGCGGCGGCGTCGCGGGGCTGGCCACCGGCTGGCGACTTGCTGACGCCGGATTTGCGAACTTCACGCTGTTCGAACTGGAGGACCGCACAGGCGGGAATGCCCGCTCAGGCCGCAATGCAGTCAGTGCCTACCCACTGGGCGCGCATTACCTTCCCGTGCCCAACCGCGATGCCGCAGCATTGCGTTACATGTTGCGCAGCTTCGGGATGATCGTCGGCGATGCGCCCGATGGTCCGGTCTACGATCCTTACCAACTCTGTGCCGACCTTGAGGAGCGACTTCTGTGGCGGGGTGAGTGGCAGGAGGGTCTGTTCCCGCAGTCCGGGCTGCCCTCCGGCCAGCAGGCGCAGCGCCAACGCTTCGACCAAAGCATGGATTATTTTCGCCGAGCGGTCGGCCTGGATGGACGTCCCGCCTTCACTATCCCTTCCGTCCTGTCGAGTGTCGATCCGCGCTTCACTGCACTCGACCGCCTCAATTTCGCCGACTGGCTCGATTCCGAAGGATTCACGGCTCCCGCTCTTCGCGCATACTTGCGGTATTGTTGCCGCGACGATTACGGCGCAGAGCCCGAAGACGTATCGGCATGGGCGGGCATACACTATTTCGCCGCACGGCGTGGATGGGCTGCCAACGGCGATGGCGATCGCGAGCTCACCTGGCCAGAAGGCAATGATCGTCTCGCCAGCCTCATGGCAGCGCGCATCCATTCCAACCTGCGCCCGGCACACACCGTGTTCCGCTTGGCGGTGACGGCTGAAGGACGTGCCGAACTGGACGTCTTCGATCATACGGCAGGCCGCAGTCGCCGCCTGCGCGCGAAAGTCGCGATCCTGGCCATGCCGCATTTCGTCGCGGCTCGCGTTGCGCCAAGTGTATGCTCGCCCGGAGGTTTGTCCTACGCTCCGTGGGTCGTCGCCAACGTCACCGTTTCCCGCCCGCCCGAGGGCAAGGGCGTGCCGCTGGCCTGGGACAACGTGTCCACCGCCAGCGATGCGCTCGGTTATGTGGTCGCCACGCACCAGACCACCAGCGCGGCGCTCGGGCCAACAGTTCTGACATGGTACATGCCCCTATCGCGTGAGACGCCGCAGGTCGCCCGCAAGATCATGCTGACCCGCTCGCTGGAACGCTGGCAGGAGATCGTGCGCGCCGATATGCTCGCCATGAATCCCGACCTCGACGGAGCGATCGAGCGGATAGATGTCTGGCGCTGGGGTCATGCCATGATCCGGCCGACGCCGGGTTTCCTCACCGATCCGGCCCGGCTTGCCGCCCGCTCCGCGCATCCGCCGGTACTGTTCGCCCACTCGGACCTATCCGGCCTTTCACTGTTCGAGGAAGCCCACCACCACGGTGTCGCCGCCGCCGAGATGGCGCTGACACACCTCGGTCATGCGTTCGAAAGCATCGCCTGACATGGTCCACCGTGCCGGAACGAGCATCCATCTCATCGCCGATCTTGCCGCCGGTGAGGGCCTTGACGACCTTGCGCGGGTCGAAGCCGCTCTGCGCGACGCCGCAGTTGCAGCCCGATTGACCGTGCTGGACGTGAGGCTCCATCACTTCGGCGCCGGGATGGGCGTCACCGGAGTGGCGCTGCTCGCCGAATCCCATATCTCGATCCATACCTGGCCCGAGGATGGGCTGGCCGCCGTCGACCTCTTCGTGTGTGGGGCAGAGGCCGATCCCGAAGCCGCATTGCGCGTCATCTGCGCTTGCTTCCGGGCCGTGGTGCGGGAACGCCAACTCATTTCCCGCCTCCGCCCGAATACCCCGCTCAGTGAAGCTTGAGGCGGGGCCTTACTACGCGGTTGACGTGCCCTACGGCGATAAGCGCTGAACCCTTGATCCATCCGTGGATCGCGAGGAGATGCATGCGGTACAATGACAGGTAGATCATTCGGGCAAGGCGGCCTTCCACCGCCATTCGGCCGCCCACGAGATTGCCCATCAACGTACCCACGGTCGAAAATCGGCTCAATGACACCAGCGAGCCACGATCCTTGTAATCGAAATCCTTGAGGGGTCGGCCGTCCATCGACCGCCTGAGATTCTCGAACGCGGTCGCCGCCATCTGGTGCGCCGCCTGCGCGCGCGGCGGAATCGGGCGATCGCGACCCGGCAGCATGCAAAAGGCACAGTCGCCCAGCGCGAATATCTTCGGGTCGGTTACACTCTGAAGCGTGGGCGTCACCACGATCTGGCCGGAACGGGACATTTCGACGCCGTCGAGCCCTCCCGATATCGGCTTGGCCTTGACGCCCGCCGCCCATACCTGAAGATCGGCTTCGATCAGTTCGCCCTCGCCGGTGATCATCCCGCTGTCCGTGCTTTCTACGATGGGAGTGGCGGTGCGCACGCGTACGCCGAGGTTCTGCAATTCGTCCCGCGCCGATCTCGGCGAGCCGCTCAGGCAATGCGGGCAGGATCTGCGGTCCGGCCTCGATCAACGTGACCTTCAGGCGGCCCCGGTCGAATACCTCCAGCCCGTAGTGACTCAGGGCGTCTGCCGCATTGAAGAGTTCCGCCGCCAGTTCAACACCAGTCGCACCGCCGCCGACAATCGATACCTTCACGCGCGCATCACTGGTTTCGTCCGCAGACATGGCACGCGAAACCCTGAGGCACTGGTCGAGCAAACGATCGCGAAAGCGGTCGGCATCGGCGCGGCGGTCGAGAAACATGCAGTTCTCGCGCACTCCGGGCGTTTCGAAATCATTGGTCACCGACCCATAGGCCAGCACTAGATAATCGTAGCGAAGTTCCTGCTCACCAACGACTTCCTGCCCCCGATCATCGAGTATCGGGGCGAGATGAATGCGCTGCGCGGTACGGTCGATTCCTGCCAGCGTGCCCTTGAAGTAACGATAACCCCACTTGTGGCAATGGCCGCGATAGCCGACTTCGTCGAGGTTCGCATCGAGCGAACCGGCGGCCACCTCATGCAGCAACGGCTTCCAGATGTGCGTGCGGTTCTCATCCACGAGAATGATATCGTGGTCCCGCCGACCGTATCGAGCCCCCAGTCGAGTGGCGAGTTCCAGCCCGGCGGCACCGCCACCGACGATCACGATCTGGGTCTTCTGAGATTGCACGTCTGGTCCTTGATCCGGGGCATCTTGCCGCGCGAGAGGTTATGTACTAATTGGTACACACGTTGGACGGCCGTGTCACCGCCCGATTTCCCGTTCGCTTCAGGGTAACCCGGCGTCAGTCGCGATTGCAGTGGGCAAACGGTCCTATCGATAAGAATTTCAAGGAGAAGCCGCATGTCCGGCTCAGACAAAAGGGGCGTCTTGGCCAGCCGGATCTGGCTGGCGGTGCTCGGTATAGTGATCTTGGCCGCCGGCCTTTTCTTCGTGGTTGGCGGCGCGCGACTCGTGAGCCTGGGGGTAGCTTCTACTTCTTGTTCGCAGGACTTGCGCTCGTGGTGTCCGGCTTCCTCATAGCCCGTCGGCGTCCGACCGGCGGCCTGCTGTTCGGCGCGATCTTCCTGGCCACGATCCTGTGGTCGCTGTGGGAAGTCGGCTTTGCGTTCTGGCCGCTCATCTCGCGCCTTCTGGCGCTAGGCGTAGGCATGACGGTCGTGGCGCTCTCGCTGCCGTTGATGCGCCGCGCGCAGGGCATGACGCCGGCATGGCGCCCGGCACTGGGCACCGCCGCCATCGTCGGCATCGCCTCTGCAGCCGGTTTCGCCGCGATGTTTTCGCCGCACCCGACCGTGCCCTTCGCGGGCGTCGAAGCGGCGCTCACCCCGGTCGATGCCGCCAGCGAGCAGAAAAACTGGGCAGCTTACGGCAACACCGCCGGCGGCAGCCGCTTCGTCGCGCTGGACCAGATCACCCGCGACAACGTGAAGAACCTGCAGGTCGCCTGGACCTACCGTACCGGCGACGTCGCCGAGAGTGACGGCAACGGCGCCGAGGACCAGGACACCCCGCTGCAGGTGGGTGACACCATCTACATCTGCACCCCGCACAACAACGTCATTGCGCTCGACGCCGACACCGGCAAGCAGAAGTGGAAGGCCGAAGTCAACGCCCATGCCTCCGTCTGGATGCGCTGCCGCGGCCTCGCCTACTTCGATGCGAAGGCCCCGCTGCAACAGCCGAGCCTGCCCGGCTCCACCCCGGTGACGGCGGCGACGCTGCCCGAGGGCGCGCCGTGCGAACGCCGCATCCTGATGAACACCATCGACGGCAAGCTGATGGCCTTCGATGCCCAGACCGGCAAGGTCTGCACCGGCTTCGGCACCAATGGCCGCGTCGATCTGCTCGCGGGCCTCGGCAATGCGCCCGATCCGCAGTACCAACTGACCGCCGCACCGACGCTGGCGGGCACCACGATCGTCATCGGCGGCCGCGTGGCCGACAACGTCCAGATCGACATGCCCGGCGGGGTGATCCGCGGCTTCGACGTCATCACCGGCAAGCTGCGCTGGGCTTTCGACCCGGGCAATCCCGCCATCACCGGCATGCCCGCCAAGGGCCAGACCTATACCCGTTCGACACCCAACGTATGGTCGGCGATGTCGTATGACGCGGCGTCCAACACCGTGTTCATGCCGGTGGGCAGTTCCTCGGTCGACCTGTTCGGCGTGCCGCGCACACCGCTCGACCACAAGTACGGCGCCTCGGTGCTTGCCCTCGACGCGACCACCGGCAAGGAGAAGTGGCACTACCAGACGGTCCACAACGACTTGTGGGACTTCGACCTGCCGATGCAACCCAGCCTGATCAACTTCCCGGTCAAGGGTCGCGGCAAGGTTCCCGCCGTCGTCATCGGCACCAAGGCGGGCCAGCTCTACGTGCTCGACCGGCAGACCGGCAAGCCGCTCACCAAGGTCGTCGAGACCCCGGTGAAGGCCGCCAACATTCCCGGCGAGCCCTATTCGCCGACCCAGCCTAGGTCGGTCGGGATGCCGCAGATCGGCGCGCAGACGCTGACCGAGGCGGACATGTGGGGCGCCACTCCGTTCGACCAGCTGATGTGCCGCATCGCCTTCAAGGGCATGCGCTACGAAGGGCTCTACACCGCGCCGGGCACGGACAAGTCGCTGGCCTTCCCCGGCTCGCTGGGCGGCATGAACTGGGGCAGCCTGTCGATCGACCCCACCACCAACACCGTGTTCGCCAACGACATGCGCCTCGGCCTGTGGGTGCAGATGTTCCCGCAGACCAAGGCCCAGCAGGGCAAGGCCGGCGCCGCGGGCGAGGCCGTCAACACCGGCATGGGCTCGGTTCCGCTCAAGGGCACGCCCTACTCGGTGACCAAGGACCGCTTCCTCTCGGCACTGGGCATTCCGTGCCAGGCTCCGCCGTTCGGCACCCTGACCGCCATCGACATGAACACCCGCAAGGTGAAGTGGCAGGTCCCGGTCGGCACCGTGGAAGACACCGGCCCGATGGGCATCCGCATGGGCCTGCCGATCCCGATCGGCATGCCGACGCTGGGCGGCACGCTCGCCACGCAGGGCGGCCTCGTCTTCATCGCCGGCACCCAGGACTTCTACCTGCGCGCCTTCGATCTCGGGCAGCGGCAAGGAGCTGTGGAAGGGCCGTCTGCCCGTCGGCAGCCAGGGCGGACCGATGAGCTACAAGTCGCCGAAGACCGGCAAGCAGTACATCGTCATCACCGCCAGTGGTGCCCGCCAGTCCAAGCAGCGCGGCGACTACGTGGTCGCTTACAGGCTGCCCTGACCTGATAGGGGCAGGCCGGAGGCCTGCCCCCAATTCCAACGACCAGACAGAGTTGCCCCGCCGCCGGAACTCGCCGCGCGCGGGAGCAGCAGCAGGAGGGGGCCATGGGCCGTCGCATCCATTCTCTCGCAGCGCTCGCCGCAGGCTGCGCATTCACTTTCCCGATGACCGCTCTGGCAGAAGACGCCGAGGCGGGCACCGCAACCAACGTCGTCGTGACCGGCGCCACCGCAACTGCAGGCACCGCGCAGGACCATCGGCCGACTTCCACGCAGGGCGCCTCCACCGCCAGACCTCTGCACGCGCCGCATCCGCGCGAGACGCTGACCGGCGACTGGGGCGGCGTGCGCACCGACCTGAAGGACGCAGGGGTCACCGTGCGCGCCGACTACGTCTCGGAAACCTTCTCCAACGTCGACGGCGGCCAGCGCCGGGGCACCGCCTATGTCCAGCAGATCCGCGCGGGCGTCGATCTCGACATGGACAAGATCGCCGGGATCGACGGCGGCGCCATTCACGTGACCATCAACGACCGGCGCGGCATCGGCATCTCGTCGGACTTCGTGGGCAACCGCCTGCCGATCCAGGAAGCGGCGGGCGGCTACTATGCACGCCTGAGCGAACTGACCTGGGAACAGAATTTCGATGGCGGCCGCCTGAACCTGCGCGCGGGCTTCTTTGCGATGGGCAATGACCTCGGCGGCCTGTCGATCGGCTGCAACCTCGTCAACGCGGCGTTCTGCGCGCATCCGCTGTCCGAAAGCGGCAGCACCGGCTGGTATAACTATCCCAACGCCCGCTGGGGGCTGGCGGTGCGCTACAAGCTGCGCCCCGACCTGATCGTGCGCACCGGCGTCTACCAGACCAACCCCGACCTCGGGCTGGAGAAGAACGCCTTCAAACCGTTCGCAGGCAAGACTACCGGTGTCGTCCTGCCGCTGGAACTGGAGTACGATCCCGGCGCCACGCCCGGTAGTCACGTGATGCCCGGCCACTACAAGGTGGGCTTCTACTACGACACCGCCAATGCCGACCGGCAGGGCACCCCGGGCCGCGTGACCGGTCGCTTCGGCGGCTATGTGCTGGGCGACCAGATGATCCTGCGCGATAAGGGCGGGAACGGAAAGCGTGGCCTGTCGATATTCGGCCACTTCACCGCCAACCCGGAGCAGTCGGCGCAGATCACCCGCTGGTATGCCGCCGGCTTCCTCAAGCTGGGCACCTTCAAGGGCCGCGACGCCGACACCCTCGCGCTGGGCGTGATCCACGCGCAGGTCAACGAGCGCCTGCGCGCGCTTCACGCCGAATTGCTCGGCTTCGCGGACGGCTACACCGCCCTACCCGAAGGCGAGACGGCGATCGAGATGAGCTACGGCCTGCAGCTGACGCCCTGGCTCAATATCCGTCCCGACGTGCAGTACATCGTCGATCCGGGCGCCTTCTCCTACCGAACCACGCACGATGCGCTGGCACTCGGCGTGCAGGTCAAGATGCAGATCTGATTGTTAAAAAGGGGCTGAGGGCATTGCGCCCCGGCCCTCGAAAGGCCATAGGGCGCGCCATGCAGGATGACGGCTTCACCGAACGCAACCGGCGAGAGATCATCGCGATCGCCACAGCCCATTTCGCGGACAAGGGCTTCGCAGGCGCCCGCGTGGACGAGATCGCCGCCGCGACCGCCACGTCGAAGCGGATGATCTACTACCACTTCGGCAGCAAGGAGGCGCTTTACCGCGCGGTCCTCACTGAAGCCTATCGCGGCATACGCTCGGCCGAACTCGCCGCCGGGCTGGACGACATGCCCGCGATCGATGCCCTGGCGCGGCTGACGGAACTGACGTTCGACTACCACTACGAGCACCCGGAACTCGTGCGACTGGTGATGGACGAGAACATGCGACACGCCCCGCATGTCGGCGAAGTGGTCGAGACGTACAACGAAACGGTACTGCCCGGCACCCGCGCCCTTATCGAACGCGGCGTCGCCGAGGGCACGTTCCGCCCGGCGCTGGATCCGGTCGACCTGCATATGACGATTAGCGCGCTGTCGTTCTACTTCGTGTCCAACCGCTATACGTTTGCGACCATCTTCAAGGTCGATACCACCAGCCCGGCGGCTGCGGCGAAGCGTCGCGAGCAGGTGGTCGCCAACGTCATCGCCTACTGCCGGGCCAGCTAACGCCTGCCTCGCCGGAAGAACGGGCGGAAGACAAAGCCTCCGCCCGTCGATCAGACCGCGATCACGCGCTCGCCATCTGCCCGGCTTCCTCGAGCAGGGCGGCGACTTCCTCCGGGTCGCCGAGGACGACGCCGATGCGCTGGTGGAGGCCGGTCGGCTTGGCATCCATGATGCGCGCCTCGCCGTCGATGGCGGTGCCGCCGGCCTGTTCGATGAGGAAGCTCATCGGGTTGGCCTCGTAGAGCAGGCGCAGGCGGGCCTTGCCGGGCTTGCGGTGGTCTGACGGGTAGAGGAATACGCCACCACGCTTGAGAATGCGGTGGATGTCCGCCACCATCGAGCCCGTCCAGCGCATGTTGTACTCACCCGCCAGCGGGCCTTCCTCGCAGCCGACGCGGGCATCGACGTAGCGCCGGATGGCCGGTGACCACTGCGCGCGGCGGGCCATGTTGATGGCGACTTCCTTGTTGCCCGTGGCGATCCTGAGCGGACCGTCGGTCATGCGCCAGGCACCCATTTCGCGGTCGAGGGTGAATTCATAGACGCCCGCGCCCAGTGTCAGCACCAGCAGCGTCTGCGGGCCGTAGATCGCGTAGCCCGAGGCCACCTGCTCGCTGCCCGGCTGCAGGAAGTCCTCTTCCGTCACCTCGCGCCCGGCCGAATTCTCCGGCGCGCGCAGGACCGAGAAGATGGTGCCGACCGACAGATCGACATCGACGTTGCTCGACCCGTCGATCGGGTCGAACAGCAGCAGGTATTCGCCCTTGGGATAGCGGTTCGGGATGCGATGGATAGTCTCCATCTCCTCCGACGCCATGGCCGCGAGGTGGCCGCCCCACTCGTTCGCGTCGAGGAGGATTTCGTTGGCGATGACGTCGAGCTTCTTCTGCACTTCGCCCTGCACGTTCTCCGAGCCGAGCGTGCCCAGCACGTCGCCGAGCGCGCCCTTGGAGATCGCGAAAGTCACCGACTTGCAGGCCCGGGCGACCGTCTCGATGAGGAGGCGCAGTTCGGAAGGGCAGGCGCTGTCCTCGCGCCGCTGCTGTTCGATGAGGAAGCGGGTCAGTGTGATCGGTTGCATCTTGGCCTTTCGCATGGCGCTGCGCCGGGACGGCGTATCTGAAGGTGCATGAAGACCGGCAGGGATGCGCCGTCACGCCTCCCCGTTTCTTCGCGACCGGGCGACCATGCGCGAAACTTGCGCAAAACGCTACTTCAACCGCACCCGGTCACGATCTCACGGACGTAATTCGCCGCAGCGACAACGTTGTCCCAGCCGGTTTTCCGGCGTTCGCCGATGCGCAAAGAAAAGCGCGGCGGATCACCGCCGCGCGAAGATGTCTTCCGCGTATTCCCAAATCCGGCGCGCGCGCGAATCGCAGGCGCATCACCGGCCGGGCAACTTCGCTCAGCGGGCGCTGGCGAGTTGAACGCGCGAGGGGTGGAAGCCGCTGCCATGCGTGCTTCGATGCGGGTGCGGATGTCCGCCTTCACCGCCGCACGGCAATCCTGCGCCTTGCGTTCGGCCGTGAGGTGGACGCGGGCCATACCCTCGCCGCAGACCGAGCGGGCGGCCTGATCCATCCGGATCGCAAGGCGCTGCTGGCCATCGGTGGTGGCAAGGTCGAGACCCTTGAGGTCAAGCATGACCTGATCGCGGGCAAAGGGGTTTTCGTCGGTCGCTGCCGAAGCCGAACCGGCAACGGTAAGGGCACAGGCGGCGAGCGCCATCAGGCCAATCTTCATCATCATCTCCTGCACACATGTCGAGGACCACTCTGACGGCGGCCGCATACGTCATAGCGCTCTGCAGGGGAACTGACAATCTACCGATATTGGCTGAATTCAGCGGCTGCTTACCACCAGTGCGAGTTCGGTGACGTGGCCCAGCAGTCCGATCGGCAACTCGGCCTGCTGAGTGCCGGAAGCACCTTCCTGCACCACCGTTACGGCGATGGTCCGCGCCATGGGGGCTGACCAGATACGCACCGTCTGCAAGGGCAATACGGCCTTCCACGCCTTCCCGCCCTCAACCGTTACCGGGTGGCCGTTGATCTGCACCACCGAAGCGGGGTCGGAACGACGGCCGGAAACCTGCAGGCAGTTGTTCTCGCCGCAGGAAACGAGCTTCGCTGCGGGACGGGGAGCAGCATCGGCATCCCCGGCGCAGATCGTGAACAGCGCGATGCCCAACGCCGCGAGGCCCACCCTGAGACGGTTTTCTGCGCAGAACACCTCCCTGCGCATCAGGAGTGCTGTTCCGGGCGCGATGCAGGGACCGCCCCCACTGCCTGCGCGCGCGCGGCGATGCCGTCCCGAAGCAGCCTGAGAACTGCCGTCCCCATGCTCGAAGGACGGATTTCCTTGGCCAGCAGCTGGAATTTCTTGGCTTTGCGCATTCTGGGCGGTCACCTTTTCCCCGGGGAAACAAAAGTGACGCGCCGCCGATCGTCACGGCAGACACAAATTTGCAATGAAGGGCATAGATTTCATCTATGCGCGCGGAATCGCGCGAATCCGACGGAAAACCTCGTCGATGAACAGCTGCGTGGCGGTATCCCGCTCCGGCTCCGCGCGGGCGAGAAGGAAGATTTCGTAGGACGGCTCGAAGTCGGCGTGAAGCAGCGGCCAGAGCAGCCCCCGCTCGATCTCCGAGCGCACCGCCGGGACTGGCAGGAAGCCGATGCCCACACCGCAGACGATCAGCCGCCGCGCCTCGTTGATGTCCTGCGCCAGTCCCGTCACGCGCACGCCAAGGCCATAGCGGCGGCGCAAGTGCGTGACGATCTCGATCTCGTCCTCGCCGCCGAGGACGAACGCCTCGTCCTTCAACTCGCGCGGCTGGCTGATGCGATAGCCGAACATCGGGTGGCTGCGGCCGCAGTAAAGCTGCTGGCGCTCGACGAACAGCGGCTCGTAGACCAGCCCGCCGCGCACGCTGTTATCATAGCCGATTCCGACCTCCACCTCGCCGCGTTCCAGCGCATCGAGCACCTGCCGCCAGGACGAGACGCGGATTTCGATGCGGATGCCGGGATGGCGGCGGTGGAAGCTGGCGATCGCCTCGTCGAATTCCGCCGAGACGATGGCCGAAACGATCTGGATGCGCACGATTCCTTCGACCCGCCGGATGGCCTGCGCGATCTGGTGCGGCACGAGGCGCGCGGATTCCAGCATGTCCTCGCACAGCGCCATCATCGCCTTGCCCGCCGCCGTCATCTCGACGCCATTGGCCGAGCGGACCAGCAAGGTGGTGCCAACGTGGTCCTCAAGCCGCTTGAGCGCGGCCGATATGCTCGGCTGCTGCTTGTTGAGTTCCCTTGCCGCCGCGCCGATCCCCCGGCGCGCACGATGTCGACGAATGTGCGCATGAGGTTCCAGTCCACCCGGCTGGCGAATTTACGGTCTGTCAGCGGGGTGTCGTCGCTCATGGCAACAGGGGTAGCCGGTCCGAAAGCCGGGTCATAGATGCAATTTATGAAGCGCCCCTGATTGGATGGCACTCAACGGCACACAGCGGCACTCAAGAGCACCACAGCACTATTTCGCATGCAGCACCGCGTTCGACCACCACGTCAGCGTGTGCTCGTCATGCGCCGAAGTCCAGACGCCCTTGGGGGTCCAGCGCAGCGCCCCGCTGCCCGCCGCCTTGCCCTTGCGCGCGGCGACCGTCATCGCCTTCGGGTCGATCACCGCAAATACCTGGTCGTCGGTGGTCCGCAGCCAGACTTTGCCCGCGCCGGTATCGACGTCGCCCCACTTGAGGTTGTCGCCGACCTTGATGCGGCCTGCCAGCGCATTGGTCGCGGGGTCGATCCGCGCAAGGGTGCCGTCGCCTTGCTCCTGCACCCAGACACCGCCCTCGCCCGCCGCGAGGAAGCCGGGCTCCTTGCCGAGCGGGATCTTCGCGGTGACGGTGTTGGTGGCGGTGTCGATGCGCTGGAGCGACTGTTTGGTGGCGCTTACCGCCCAGACCGCGCCGAAGCCGTAAGTCAGATACCATGTCCCCGGATCGACCGGGACCGAAGCGATCACCGCGTTGGTCGCCGGATCGATGCGGGCGACGAGGCCCCCACGGTCGTCGGCGCCGTTATCGCTGGCCACCCAGACCGAGCCGTCGCCCGCGACCACGTTGAGTTCGCCGCTCGAGGCGATGCCGGTGGGGATGGTGGCCACGATCTTCGCGGTCTTCACGTCGATGCGCTTGACTGCCTTCTCCTCGCAGTCGGCGACCCACAAGGAGCCAGCCGTGATCGCCATCGCGCCGCAGGGGTGCGCCATCGCGACTTCGGCGAGCTTGCCTTTTCGCGACCACTGCTCGACGCGGCCCTTGTTGGTGGCCCAGACGGTCTTGCCGTCCACTGCGAGGAAATCCGCGAAGCCGGGGACCTGGATGACCTCCGGTTCTTTCGCCTGTGCGCCGGCGGGAAACGCCGCCGTGGCAGCCAGAAGCATCAGACCGAACTTGCGCATGGATTTTGCCCCTCTCAGTAAGAAAAAGTAGTGTCGGCCCCGATCAACGCCATCGTGCTTACGGCGGAAACATCAACCTCATCCCGTCATTCCGAGCGCAGCGAAGCAATCCAGGGCAGTCTCAAACCGCCCTGGATTGCTTCGCTGCGCTCGCAATGACGAAGTATGGGAGGTGTCACTTTGGCCTGCCCTCTCGCTCAGCCCTTGCTCGCGATGAAGGCGCGCCAACCACCCAGATGCGTGATGTCCTCAGCCCCGGTCAGCGCGCGCGGTTCGGAGACGAAGCCCTTGACGGTGGTGCCGTCCGCCAGCGTCACGTTGCCGATGGCGAGCGGCGCGGGGACATCGACGGTGAAGCTGCCGAACTCGGCGACGCCCAGTTCATAGACCTCGACCTTGATCGCGGCGCCCGCTTCGTCATGGACGAGCGCAGGCTTGGGCGGCACGCTGTCGGCAATGGCGTAGAGCTTGTAAGTGGGCGCGGTCTCGAAGGCGCCGACGAATTCGGCGTCGCGGCTGGTCAGCTGCCAGTGCAGCGGCATGTCCTTCAGATGGGCGCCGACGACGGCGAGCTTCACGGTTTGCATCTTTCCCTCCAGATCGAGTGGCGGCGGCGCGGGCAAGTCCGCGACCGCAAGGTAGGCGTCGGCCGCGTCCAGCAGGGCGCGGTCGGTGTCGGCCGGGCCGATCAGGGTGATCCCGAAGCCGGTGGCATTGGCGCGGATACCGGCGGGAACGGCCAGCGCGGCCATGTCCAGCAGGTTCACGAAATTCGTGTAGAGCCCCAGGTTGCTGTTGAGCGCGATGGGCGCGGCCAGCATCTCGGAGACACGGTAGGTGGTGCCGGTAGTGGGGAAGGCCATCATGTCGATGTCGGCCCACAGGAGGTCGGCGTGGCGCCTGAGGTCGGCCATGCGGTAGATGCCGTTGAACAGCTCGACCGCGCTCATCGCCTTGCCGGGCTCGACCACCGCACGCACGGTGGGATCGACCGCGAGCGGGTTGGCGGCGAGAATGCCCTCCATTGCGGCGGTCCGCTCGGCCACCCAAGGGCCGCCGTAGAGCAGCTGCGCGGCCTCCAGCAGCGGGGCGAGGTCGATCTCGACGAGTTCGCCCAAGGTCGCCAGCTTGGCGAGCGCCTTGTCGTAAAGGTATTCGGACTCGCCATCGCCGAAGAACACCCGCTGTTCGCGGCGCGGCACACCGATGCGCCTCACGGCGAGAGGCTGGTCCGCGAGCGGCTTGGAGTAGGGATCGGCCACATCGAAGGCCGCGACCACGCCGTCCACCAGCCGGGCATCGGCGGTGTCGTCGGTAAATACCGTGATGCAGTCGATCGTGCGGCAGGCCGGGACGAGGCCGCGCGTGGACCAGCGGCCCTTGGTGGGCTTCATGCCGATCAGGTGGTTGAACGCGGCAGGCACGCGGCCCGATCCGGCGGTGTCGGTGCCGAGCGAAAAGGCCACCAGCCCCGCCGCCACCGCGACCGAGGAGCCGGAGCTGGACCCGCCGCTGACGTAGTTCAGGTTGGAGGCATTGCGCGGTATCCCGTAAGGGCTGCGCGATCCGTTGAGGCCGGTGGCGAACTGGTCGAGGTTGGTCTTGCCCACGCAGACCGCGCCCGCCGCCAGCAGCCGCTCGATCACGCCGGCATCGTCCTCGGGCTCGTAAGCGAAGGCGGGACAGGCCGCCGTCGTCTCGAACCCGGCGACGTCGATATTGTCCTTTACCGCGAAGGGCACGCCCGCCAGCGGCAGGTCCTCGCCCGCCGCGATGCGCGCGTCCACCGCAGCGGCGGCGTCGAGCAGTTCGCTGCGGGTGGCGCGGCTGATCCAGATCTGCGGCTGGACGGCATTGTAGGCCTCGACGCGGGCGAAAGTGTCCTCGGCCACGGCGACGGCGGTGGTCTCACCGGCCCTGACGGCGGCGGCGATACGGGTGGCGCTCAAACGGGTCATGCATGTTTCCTCAGGGCGAGCATCGGGGCGCCGGGCTGCAGCGACTGGCCTTCGCGCATGTAGAGCGCCGAAACCGTGCCGCTGCCCGGGCTTTCCACCGCGCATTCCATCTTCATCGCTTCAAGGACCGCGATCTTGTCCCCCGCCGCGACGGTATCGCCCGGCTGCACCAGCAGGCGGGTGACGCTGCCGCCATAAGGCGCCTCGACCAAGTCGGAGCCCTCGGGCAGTTCGATCGCCTCCTCGGCGGGCAGGTCCGCATCGGCGAGATCGGCGGCGTGGTCGAATTCGCCGAGGCGCTCCCACTCGGCGCGTTCCTCGTCGAAGGCGGCCTTGCGGCGCTGTTCGAACTCGGCGATCCCGGCGGCGTTCTCGGCCAGATAGGCGCGGTAGTCGGCGAGGCGGAATTCGCTCGGCTCGATCCTGAGGGCGCGGCGACCGGCGGGGAATTCGCGGCGCCAGTCGGCCAGTTCCTCCGCGCTGACGGGATAGAATCGGATCTGGTCGAAGAAGCGCAGCAGCCAGGGCTTGCCTTCGGTAAAGGCTTCGGTCTGGCGATAGGTGTTCCAGACCTGCACGGTGCGCCCGAACAGCTGGTAACCGCCCGGCCCCTCCATGCCGTAGATGCACATGTAGGCGCCGCCGATGCCCACGACATTGGGCGGCGTCCAGGTGCGCGCGGGGTTGTACTTGGTGGTGACGAGGCGGTGGCGCGGGTCCACCGGCGTCGCGACCGGCGCGCCGAGATAGACGTCGCCAAGCCCCATGACGAGGTAGTTCGCCTCGAAGATCAGGTTCTCCACCGCAGCCTGATCGGGCAGACCGTTGATGCGGCGGATGAACTCGATGTTGTCCGGGCACCACGGCGCATCGTCGCGCACAGTGGCCATATACTTCTCGATCGTCTCGACGATCGCGGGGTCGCGCCAGCTGAGCGGCAGGTGGACCACGCGCGAGGGGATCGTGAAGTCCTCGAGGTCGCCAAGCCGCTCCTCGGCGGCGATCAGCATGGCGAGCGCCGCCTTCTGGTCCATCTCTGCGCCGTCAAAGTGCAGCTGGAGCGAGCGGATGCCGGGCACGATGTCGATGATGCCGGGCGCGGCGAGGCGTTCCAGCTCGGTCATCAGCGCGTGGACGCGGATGCGCAGTTCGATGTCGAGCACGATCGGGCCGTATTCGACGAGGATGTTGCGGTCGCCCTGCTGGCGGTAGACCGTGCGCGGACGGCCGGGGCCTTCGGGGATTTCCGACAGGATCGGGGTGAGCGTTTCCACACCGCGCGCCGGGGTGGATTCCGGCACTGCGCCGGTCGCCACGAAGGCGCGCTGGGCGGCGTCGGCGGCTGCGGCGTCCTCGATGGTGACAGGGGCGAAGCGCAGCTTATCGCCGGGAGCGAGCTGGCCGATCTTCCAGCGGTCCGCCGCGATCACCACGAAGGGGCACACGAACCCGCCGAGCGACGGCCCGTCGAGGCCGAGGATGATCGGCATGTCGCCTGTGAAGTCCACCGCACCGATGGCATAGGGGTTGTCGTGGATGTTGGAGGGTGAAGTCCCGCCTCGCCGCCGTCGGTACGCGCCCACCGCGGCTTGGGTCCGATCAGGCGCACGCCGGTGCGGTTGGAGTTGTAGTGGATCTTCCACTCGGCATTGATGACCATTTCCACGTCCTCGGGCGTGAAGAAGTCCGGCGCGCCGTGCGGGCCGTAAAGGACGCGCAAGGTCCATTCGTTGCCGATTGCGGGCAGCGTGACGGCGGGCAACGCGGCGTCGGTGGGCTCCGAACCGAGGTGGATCGTGTCGCCCGCCAGCAGGCGGCGCGCGGCGTGGCCGCCGAACTGGCCCAGCTCAAAGGTGGCGCGGCTGTCGAGGTAGGGAGCGATGTCGAGCCCACCCGCGAACAAGATATAGCCCCGGAAACCGCCGGAGGAGGCGCGGCCCATCGCCAGCGTCTGGCCCGCTGCAATGTCGATGGGAACGCCGCGCTCCACCGGCACGCCGTCCAGCGTGGCGCCGAAGTCCGCACCCATAAGGCAGATGCGCGCGTCGGAAACGAAGGCCAGGGTCGGGCCGGTGACGGTGGCCTCAAGCCCTGCCGTGCCCTCGGGATTGCCGAGCAGCCGGTTGCCGAGGCGAAACGACTGGTCGTCCATCGGGCCCGAGGGCGGCACGCCCACGGCCCACAGGTGCTGGCGGCCGGGCCAGTCCTGCACGGTCGTCGCGGTGCCGCCGCTGACGACGCGGAAGGCGCGCGGGGTGAAGACCACGCCGTCGAGCACCCTGGTCGAGACTTCGCCGCTGGTGAAGGCCGGGGTGCGCACCACGTCGCGCAGCCAGCGCACGTTCGTCTCGATGCCGTCCACGCGGGTGGCGTCGATCGCGCGCCGGGCCGCTTCCACCGCTTCCTCGCGGGTGGGCGCGTGGACGATGAGCTTGGCCAGCATCGGATCGTACCACGCACTGACGGTGCTGCCCGCCGAGCACCACGTCTCGACGCGGATGTCCTCGGGGAATTCCAGCGCGGTCAGCGTGCCCGAAGTCGGGCGGTAATCGAGCGAAGGGTCTTCCGCGTAGAGACGCATCTGCACCGAATGGCCCTTCATCGTCGGCGCGGGCGCATCGAGGAAGGCGAAATCGCCCGAAGCGCCGCGTACCATCCATTCGACGAGGTCGATGCCCATCACCATCTCGGTGACGCCGTGCTCGACCTGCAGGCGGGTGTTCATTTCAAGAAAGAAGAACTCGGCGCGGTCGGCGTCGTAGAGGAACTCCACGGTGCCTGCCGAGCGGTACTTCGCGGCCTCGCCCAGACGCACGGCAGCGGCGTAGAGCGCGGTGCGCACGCTCTCGGGAAGAAGCGGCGCGGGGGCTTCCTCGACCACCTTCTGGTTGCGGCGCTGGAGCGAGCAGTCGCGCTCGCCCAGAGCCATGACGCGGCCCTCGCCATCGCCGAACAGCTGCACTTCGATGTGACGCGCGCGGCCGATGTAGCGTTCGAGGAAGACCCCGGCGTCGCCGAAGTTGCTCTGCCCCTGCCGCTTCACGGTGGCGAAACCGTCGCGCAGCTGCGCCTCGTCGGTGCAGACGCGCATGCCGATGCCGCCGCCGCCTGCGGTGGCCTTGAGCATGACCGGGTAGCCGATCGACGCGGCGGCGCTGACCGCCGCTTCCTCGTCGGTGAGCAGGTCGGTGCCCGGCGCCAGCGGCACCTCGTGCGCAGCGGCCAATGCGCGGGCGCTGTGCTTGAGGCCGAAGGTGCGGATGTTGTCGGTGGTCGGGCCGACGAAGACGATGCCTTGCGCCGCGCAGGCCTCGGCGAACTCGACGTTCTCGGCCAGGAAGCCGTAGCCGGGGTGGATCGCCCCTGCCCCGGTCTTCTTCGCCGCCGCGATGATGGCGGGAATGTTGAGGTAGCTTTCCGAAGCCTTGGCGCCGCCGATGAACACGGCCTCGTCGGCTTCGGATACGTGGTTGGAGTTCTCGTCCGCCTCGGAATAGACCGCGACGGATTTCAGGCCCATGCCGCGCAGCGTGCGGATGATGCGGGTGGCGATCGCGCCCCGGTTCGCGATCAGGACGGTGTCGAAGCTCATGCGGTGACGATCATCCGGACTGGAGTGGGGTTGAAGCCGTTGCAGGGGTTGTTGACCTGCGGGCAGTTGGAGACGACGACGATCACGTCCATCTCTGCCCGCAGGTCCACGGTCAGGCCCGGCGCGGATATTCCGTCGACGATGCCCAGCGACCCGTCGGGTTCGACAGGAACGTTCATGAAGAAGTTGATGTTGGAGACGATGTCCCGCTTGCCGCGCCCTTCGAGGAGGTTGGCCTCCAGGAAGTTCTCGACGCAGGCGTGTTCAGACTTTGTGTGATGGCCGTAGCGCAAGGTATTGGATCTGCACGAACAGGCACCGCCGATGGTGTCGTGATAATCTACCGAGGTGGCGGCGATGGTCATCAGCGCATTGCCCTCGTTCGAAAGCAGCTTCGTGCCTTCGCGCAGGAACAGGTTGCCCTGCGCCGCGACGGTGTCCTGCGCGGAGTAGCGCTCGGCATCGTCGGCGGCGGAATAGAGCAGGAAATCGACCGCCTGGTTGCCTTCGAGGTCGACGATGCGCAGCGTCTGCCCGGCCTTGACGTGATGCAGCCAGGGCGCGCGGGCGGGGACGACGATGTCGTGGATGACGGTGCCGGTGAGGCCGGACATGTGAGGATCGGTGCTCATGATCGCGTGTCCCTTGTTCAGCGGCGGAAGTAGTCTTCGACGTTCTCGAAGGCGCGCAGGCCTTCGGGCGTCGCGGAGCGGACGGGGTCGTCCTCGCCCGTCACCGGACCGCGCCATGCCGAGGCGCGCAGCGGCGTCACGGTGTATTCGGGGCGCGGATCGAGGACGTGGGGGACGTTGGCGATCACCACGATCACGTCCATCTCGGCACGCAGGATCACGGTGCGGCCGGGCTCGAACGGGCCTACCTCGGGCGTGATCGCGCCGTCCGCCTCGATCCGCGCGCCCTTGAACAGGGTGACGCAGGGATGCACGTCGCGGCGGCCGAGGCCGTGCTTAGCGGCGCCGAGAAGGAAGCGGTCGCGGCCGCTAGGGAAGGCACCGGAGTTGCGACCCTCGCCGTACTTGGCGAGGTTGATCGCGGGGTTGGAGGTGCCGCAGAAGGTATCGTGCGTGCCCGCGCTGTCCTCGACGATGCTCATCATCACCCGGCCCATGTCGGAGAGGAGCAGCTTGCCTTCGCCGAGATAGGCGTTCCACTGGACCTTAACCGTGTCCGCCACATTGAGGCGTTCTGTCGGCATCTCGGCGTTGAACAGCAGGATCGAGGCGCAGGCGTCGCCCTTCCCGTCGATCAGCCGCAACCGGGAGCCGCGTGTCAGGCGCCGCGTGGCGTAGCCGCCCGATGCGATGGTTTCCTCCCACACGAGGTCGGCGGCATCGACGCCCTCGGGCAGATCGCCCGCCACGGGAGGCAGCACCGGCATGCTCTCGACCACGGTGCCGCCCTGGGCACGCGCATGGTCTCGGGCTGCGAGCGGATCGGCCAATGTTTCGGTCATGAATGCGCTCCGATATTCTTGAAGTCGTCTCCGCTCTGGTCGTAGAGCGGCGGCAGGAGGGCGGTGGTGGTGACCAGCTCAAGCTGCTGCACCCCGCGCACCCGGCGGATGGCGTCGCACAGTTCCTTCAGCCGCACGGCCGGACCCTGCACGAGAAGAACTTCGAGGGACTGGTCGTCCTCCAGCACGACATGCTGCGAGGAGATCACTTCCTTCAGGTAACTGGCTTGCGTCTGGGAGAGCTGGTGCCGCACGCGGCCCCGCTCGCTGCGGTAGACGAGGGTGATGGTGCCCGCGAGCATCTCCTCGGGCCGCATCAGCGAACCGTGCTCGGCCAGAGCATGGCGGATCAGTTCGGCGATGAGCTGGGAGCGGGAAGGCAGGCCGCGTTCCGCCACCATCATGTCGAGCTGTCTGAAGAGGTCTGCCGGAAGGCTCATGCTGAGCCGAGCCAGGCTTGCGGAGTCTGTGCCCATGCCCATTCTCTTTTCAGGTATTACGATTTACGTCAATCGTAATATTTAAACTAATTGCATTCTTTCTTTTCCGTCATCCCCGCGAAGGCGGGGACCCATCTGATGACTGTGCGACAGGCACCTTCAGGAGATGGGTTCCGCCTTCGCGGGAATGACGAAAGGGAGGTTGCTGGACGCGATCACTCGGCCTCCGTCTCTTCCGCCCGCTCGCGCATCGGCAGGTCGTAGACGACCGTGGCTCCAAAGCGGTGCGGCGCGTGCGGATCGTGCCGGCGCTTGTCGAGCGCAAGGACGCGCGTACCCAGCGAGAATGCCTCGCGAATGTCGTGCGTCACCATCACGATCGTCAGCGAATACTTGCGCCACAGATTGCGGATGAGCGCGTGCATGTCGGCACGAATACCGGGGTCGAGCGCGCCGAACGGCTCATCGAGCAGCAGGATGCGCGGCCGCTTGACCAGCGCCTGCGCGATCGCGAGGCGCTGCTGCATGCCGCCCGACATCTGCGCGGGGTAGAGGTCGAGGCTATGGCCGAGGCCCACCGCCGTCAGCATCTCGGTCGCCTCCTCGACGGCGGCGCGGCGGGCGCTGCCGAACAGGCGGCCGAGCACGGGGGCCTTCTCGCATTCGAGCCCGAGGATCGTGTTGCGCAGTGCGGTCAGGTGCGGGAACACCGAATAACGCTGGAACACGACGCCGCGATCCGGCCCGCATTCGGGTTTGAGCGGCGTGTCGTCGAGGGTGATGACGCCTCGGCTCGGCCCTTCCTGCCCCAATATCAGGCGCAGGAAACTGCTCTTGCCCGCGCCGGATGGGCCGACGATGGAAACGAAGGCGCCTTCCTCGATGTCGAGGTTCAGCTTTTCGATGATGATCCGGTCGCCATATTCGACCCAGACGTCGCGGAAGCTCAGGAGGGTGCTCAATGGCTTTCTCCATGTGCCCAGGGAAACAGCCGGTGGCTGAGGAAAGTGAGCGCCATGTCCATCGCGATGGCGAGGAGCGCGATCCAGGCGACATAAGGCAGGATCACGTCCATCGAGAGGTAGCGGCGCACGAGGAAGATGCGGTAGCCGAGCCCTACGTCGGACGCGATCGCCTCGGCCGAGATCAGGAACACCCAGGCCGGGCCGAGTGCGAGGCGGATGGCGTGAAGCAGGCGCGGCATGGCTTGCGGCAGGGCGACGCGGATCATCACCTGCCAACTGTTGGCACCCAGCGTCAGCGCCTTGATCACCTGCTCCCGAGGAAGCGCGGAGACGTGGGCGGCGATGTCGCGGATCATGACCGGCGCGATGCCGATGACGATCAGCGCGACCTTGGAGGTTTCGCCGAGGCCCAGCGCGATGAACAGGATCGGGAGTAGCGCGATCGGCGGGATCACCGCGATGCCGGTGACCAGCGGGCCGAACGTCGCGCGCACCGGCGGCAAGACGCCGAGCGCAAGGCCCACCACCAGCGCCATCAGCGTCGAGATACCAAGGCCGATGCCAAGGCGCTGCAGGCTCGCCATGGTATCCGCCCAGAACACCAGCTGGCCGGTGAGCTGGTCGGGCACGAAGAGCAGCGCCGACATGCTTTCGGCCATCGCGCCGGGCAGCGGCAGTATCTTGTCGGCCGGGTTCACCGCATGACGGCTGGCGGCCATGACGATGTAGACCAGCAGGAGCAGCAGGATCGGAACCGCGCCGAGAAGCACCCGCCCCCTCGCCCGACCTGACGATTCACCCAGCGCATTGTCGTGATCCCGTTCTGTTATCGCATCTCGTCATTGCGAGCGAAGCGCGGCAATCCAGTGTTGCGGCAACCGCCCTGGGTTGCTTCGCTGCGCTCGCAATGACGAACGGTATTTAGCTAGAGCTTGCCGTCGGCGGCCATCTTCATGAAGCTATCGTCGAAACGCAGTGTCACGTGCTGCGCATCGCCCAGCGTCTTGCCGCCGGGGAAGGACATGCCCACCGCGTCGGCCGAACTGGCGCCCTTGAACAGCCCCTTGGAGAAGCTGAAGTCGCGCACGCGGGTCATCGTGGTGACCAGCGCGGGCGCGTCGGTCGCGGCGACGGCAGCCTTGGCGTCGGAATAGAGGAAGGTCGTGCTGAGCTGGCTGTCGAACGCTTCCGGCGTGGCGCCCGCGAGCTTGGCCATGGCCGCGCGGGCGGCCTTGCCCTCGGCGTCCTGGCGCGTCATCAGCGCGGTCGTCTCGTACCAGATGCCCGCCAGCGCCTTGCCGAGATTGGGGTTGGCCTTGAGGGTGGCGGTATCGACGCAGAGCAGGTCGAGAATCTCGCCCGGAATATCGGCCGAGCTGAACACCAGCTTCGCGCCCGGCTGCGCCTTCATCGCATTGAGCTGCGGGTTCCACGCCACCGCGACCTTGACGTCGGGGCTGGCGAAGGCGCCGACGATGTCGGCATCGCCGGTGTTGACCGTCTTCACGTCCCGCAGTTGCATGCCGACCGAGTTCAGCCCGCGCGCCAGCAGGTAGTGCGACACCGAAAGCTCAACCAAGTTGACCGACTGGCCCTTGATCGCCTTGAGGTCGCCGCCCTTCATCAGGATGCCGTCGTTGCCGTTGGAATAGTCACCGACGATGATCGCGCTGGTGTCCTTGCCGCCTGCTGCCGGAATCGTCAGCGCATCCATGTTGGCGACGGTGACGCCGTCCAGCTTGCCCGCCGTGTACTGATTGACCGACTCGACGTAGTCGTTGACCTGGACGATGTTGATCTTGAGCCCGTACTTGTCGGCCCACTTCTTCACGATCCCGGCCTGCTGGGCATAGGGCCAGGGCATCCAGCCCGCGTAGATCGACCATCCGATGTTGAATTCGGTACGCTTGGGCGCTTCGCTCGGCGCCTGCGAGCAGGCGGCGGTGAGAAGTACTGCCGGCATCGCGGTGGCCATCAACGCGGCCTTGGCAATGCTGCGGATCGATACGATCATGACTCGGTCCCCTTTCGCAGTGCAACATTGCTGCGATTCGGGTCCTTGTCCATCGAAAATTATTACGGTGCGCGATTTTTGTAATACTTGCGCGCAGAGTACGCTGCCCGCCGGCGAGCCACCCTCCACCTTAGTCATTGCGAGCGTAGCGAAGCAATCCAGGGAGGTTGGACGCCGCCCTGGATTGCTTCGCTACGCTCGCAATGACGAAGAAGGCCTACCGATACGAAGTCTTCAGGCCGCCACTTCGTCCTTCGGCTGCGGCCTGCGCGGGGTTTCGGCAACCTTCGCGGCGACTTCATCCTGCTCGTGCAGCGGCGGCAGCAGCGCGGTGGTGGTGACCAGCTGCAGCTGGTGGACGCCGCGAATGGCGCGCAGCGCGTCGCACAGTTCCTTCAGCCGCTCGGCCGGGCCCTGCACCAGCAGGACTTCCATCGACTGGTCGTCCTCAAGGAAGACGTGCTGCGAGGAGATCACTTCCTTCAGGTATTCCGCCTGGCTCTGCGCCAGCTGGTGGCGCACCCGCCCCTTGTCGCCCCGGTAGACCAGCGTGATCGTTCCCGCGAGCATCTCTTCCGGCCGGGTCAAAGCCTCATGCTCGGCAAGGGCGTGGCGGATCAGTTCGGCGATCAGCTGCGAGCGCGAGGGCAGCCCGCGCTCCTCCACCATGGCATCCAGCTGGCGGAACAGGTCTGCGGGAAGGCTCATGGAGAGCCGGGCAAGACTGGCGGGATCGGTGCTCAAGCGGCGCCCTTTCTGGAACAACAACAGCCCTCCCCTATACCAACCTTGCCGCCGATGACAGCAGCAGTTGGAGGCGCAGTCGGCGGTGGAGTGATACTCTCATCGCACAAAAATAATACCGTTGTCACGTTTTGTAATATCGATAAGCTGACCCGAGATCGAGCCGGTGTTCACCCGCTCGCAGCCAGTGTGGGGGCATTTCTTGGCACAGAGTCCTACCCGTAGCACGGGGTTTTCCGGCAGTTCGCAGGCCGCCACCGGGCGCGCCTATCCCAACGGCAACCCGGCGCTGGGGTACAACCCGCCGGGCGTGCGTAATACCGACAGCGCCTTGCCGCTGCACCGCACTAGACCGGTCACGCACGACTATGCCTGCGACGGACCGGCGGCAGGCAGCCTCTCGTTCCGCTGGACTTACGGCTCCAACGTCGCGGCAAAGAACCGCGATCCGCGCGTGCAGGTGGTGCAGTACAACGAGGATACTTTCGTGCTGCGCCAGAACGTGTGCGTCCACTGGGAGGCGCCGTTCACGTACCTGCTGTTCGGCAACAAGGGCGCGCTGCTGATCGACACCGGCGCCACCGCCAACGCCGCGCATTACCCCCTGCGTGAGACGGTGGATGCGATAATCGCGCGCTGGGTAAAGGCGCGCGGGCGCAGCAAAGTGCCGCTGACCGTCGCGCTCACCTCGGCCGAGGACATCGCGCAGAACCAGGGCCTCGTCCAGTTCGCCGACCGGCCGGACACCACGATCGTCCCCAAGCCGCTGGCGCTGATGCAGAAGACCTACGGCATCGCGAACTGGCCTTCGGGCACCGGCAGGATCGACCTCGGCGATCGCGTGATCACGGTCGTCCCGACCCCCGGCACGCACAAGGACGGGGTGAGCTTCTACGATCCCTACTGCGACCTGCTGTTCACCGGCGACCTGCTGTTCCCCGGCAAGATCAACATCGGCAACGACACCGATTTCGTCGCCTCGCTGGAAAGGCTCAAGGCTTTCGCCGCCGCCAATCCGGTGAAGTGGCTGCTGGGCGGACACATCGAGATGATGTTCGTGCCGGGCAAGTATTACCCGCGCTTCGCCACCTTCAAGCCCTACGAGCGAGTGCTCGAAATGACGCCGAACCTGATCGACGAAGCGCTTGAGGCCGCCCGCGCGGTGCAGGGCAAGGACATGATGCTGATCCGCCCCGACTTCGTGCTGTTCAACGGCGTCAGTCCGGACCAGCGCACCCCGATCTGGCCCGAGGGCGTGCCCAACATCCGCGCCCCGCACCCGTTCTGACGCCACTTTCCCATACAAGGAGCCCTGTCGTGGATCGACGCGCCTTCCTGACCTACAACGCCGCCATCGCCGCCGTGCCGCTGACCGGCGCCGCGCTGACCGGGCTGTCCGACGCCGCCTCCGCCGCGACACGCCCGCCGCCGATCGACTTCAAGGCCAACCTGCCCGCGACCGGCACTTTCCCGGACAAGTGGATCTGCGGCTCGTCGTCCTGCATCGACAACACCGACCCGCCGGTGCAGGTCCACTGGTACAATCCGCACACCGCGATCCTGCGCCAGAACAAGGCCTACAGTTACGAGGCTCCGTTCGCAACGCTCTATTTCGGCAACGACCGCGTGCTGCTGCTGGATGAAGGCTACGTGCAACTGCGCAACGACTACGATCTGCGAGCCGTGGTCGACCAGTGCATCGAGGACTGGTGCCGCCGCAACGGGCGCGATCCGGCCAGCCTCGAACTGCTGGTGGCGTTCAGCCATCTCCACGACGACCACTACGCCGCGACCAACCAGTTCGCCGACCGCCCCAACACCCGCTACATGGGCCTCACGCACGAGGAGATGGTCGGCTTCTGGGGCATGACCAATTTCCCCGAGGAGCGCGTGACCCTCGACCTCGGCGGGCGCGAGGTCCTGATCTGGGGCTCGCCGGGGCACGTCGTTTCCGAGTTCGCGTACTACGACAGCTACACGCAGATCCTCTATACCGGGGACATGTTCTATCGAGGCCGCTGCTACATCAGCTTCTGGGAACCGTGGTTCGACAGCATGAAGCGCCTGATCCAGTTCTGCGACACGCACCCCGTCACGCACGTCATGGGCTGCCACGTCGAGATCAGCAAGGACGGCGAGGACTACGCGTACGGCATGACCTATCAGCCCGACGAGGCGCCGGTGCAGATGACCGTGCAGCAGCTGCGCGAGGCCTGGGCCTATGCGCAGAAGATCACCGAGCCCGGCATCTACTTCACCGGCACCGTCTTCCTGTGCAACCAGACGCGCGGGACGACGACGATCGACAAGAATCCCTACCGCTACTGACGGTGCCCGAATCGGCGGCGCGCCGGATACGCGCCGCCGAGCGCATCTGCGGACGACAAGCGTGTTACGCAGATGCACAAAAACCACGCTCCAGCGCGATTTCCCGCGCCTCGTCACCAAAACGCACAGCCTTCAATTAATACGCTTGACGAGAAACGTAATATCCATAGCTTGTATCAAATCGCCGGTCAGAGCGAAGAAACGGGGAGAGAGAATCTTGTAACAGCAGGCCGGTCCACCGGTCTGGATGGGGGTTTTCGATGGAACAACTGCCAGTCCGCAACACGGTTCTCTCGAACGATGCGGCTGCCTTCGCGAACGATGACGGCGTGAAGCAGAAGATCTTCAACCTCGTGCCTCCGGCGTTCGTCGCCGTGATCGTTGCGTTCTGGGCTTTCGCGCCCAAGGCGCTGACCGACAACGGCTGGACGATCATCGTCACTTCCGCGCTGATCACCGTCGTCGTGCTGGGCCTCGAGTTCGTGCATGAGCGGCACGCCGGATGGCGCATGAACTGGCGTGAGTTCTTCACCGACCTGTTCTACGTCGTGCTGAGCGCCACCGTCATTTCCTGGACCGCGACCGCGCTGGCCGAGGAACCGCTGCAGGCCGTCAAGAAATCGCTCGGCATCACCACGCAGTGGGCGATGCACATGCCCTGGCTGCTGCAAGTGGCGCTGGTGGTCTTCGTCATGGAGTTCGGCCAGTACTGGATGCATCGCCTGATGCACAATTCGACGCCGTTCTGGCTGACCCACGCGCCGCACCACCACATAACCCAGCTCAATGCCGCCAAAGGCGCAGTCGGCAATCCGATCGAGCTGTTCCTGATCAGCCTGAGCGTGCTGGCGCTGTTCGACCTCTCGCCGACCGCGCTGTTCTGCGGCTTCAACATCCTGAACGTCGTGTCGACGTTCGCGCATGCCAACGTGCGCTCCGATCCGCCGCTGTTCTATTCCTTCTTCTTCACCACGATCCGACATCACAGCCTGCATCACTCGACCGATTACCAGAGTACGCGCTGCAACTACGGCAATTCGCTGATCCTGCTCGATCGCATCTTCGGCACCTACAAGGAAGGTGAAGCCAGCGTCGTCGGGCAGGACGATCTCAGGCGCCTGTCCATCCGGGAGCAGTTCCTGTTCCCGTTCCAGCCCCTGATCGAACGGATCAGGGCAGCGCGCGGCGAAACCGCACAGCCTGCCAACTGAAAACGGCCAACCGAGCCGCAGTAATAATTCAACGCATCACGGGAGCGAACACCTCGGCGGCATTCAAGGCCGAGGGCAGTGCAAGCGCGTCGGCACGACATCCGCAAAGCGATGGCCGGCGTACGAATGAGGGTCCTCACATACACACCCACCGGGCGCGACCAAGGAGCGTGCCGGGACCGGGGCACGTCAACCGAAACTGGGGAAGCACATGACTTATCGCGCGAAACTGAGAGCAGGGCTTCTGTCCGCAACCATGATTACGAGCAGCGTGATCGCGATGCCCGCCGTGGCGCAGGAAGCGGCCGCTGCTTCCGATGAGGGCGATGCCATCATCGTCACCGGCACCCGCCGCGCCACAACGATCATGGACACGCCGATCAACATCTCGGCGATCGGCGCCGACGAGATCGCGCGCCAGCGCATCGACGACGTGCGCGACCTCGCCGACTTCACGCCGGGCCTGACCATCTCCGACACCGGCCCGGGCGGCACCGGCTCTATCGTCCTGCGCGGCCTGAACGCCTCGGATACGGCCTCGAGCGGCGCCAACTACGACGACTCGCTGGGCGTCTATCTGGGCGAAGTTCCGCTCTATTATGACTTCAAGCTGCTCGACATCGAACGCGTCGAGACGCTGCTCGGCCCGCAGGGAACGCTTTACGGCCTCGGCACGCTGGCGGGCGCTATCCGCTACATCCCCAACCGCCCCAATACCGACGCCTTCGAGAGCGAGGCCCACGGCCGCCTCTTCACCAAGAGCCACGCGACCGACCTCGGTTACCAGCTCGACGGGATGATCAACATCCCGATCGTCAAGGACCACATCGCCTTCCGCAGCGCGACCGGGTACTACTACGATCCGGGCTTCATCGATTACCCGTTCCTGATCAACGAGCCCGGCGTCTCCGACCCGCAACCTAACGGCACCAGCCGTCCGACCGGCGACGCCTACAACGCCAACCTGCACAAGCGTGAAGACCTCAACTTCGAGAAGACCTTCACCACGCGCAACCAGTTGCTGCTGCAGACCAGCGAAGACCTCAAGGTCATCTTCACTTACGCCTTCCAGCGTACCAAGACCGACGGCGCCCAGTCGAACAGCGCGGGCGTGCTGGGCTCTGGCAAGTACGAGAACGCGAGCCGCTACGCCGAACCGGTGAACCGCCGCGCGCACCTCGCCAGCATGGAGATCAACGCCAACCTCGCGGACATCGCCGACCTCGTCTCGACGACCGCTTACACCAACGTCCACACCCGCTCGCAGAGCGATAACACCGACCTGCTGCTCGACCTCGACTACGACTACGAGGCGTTCCCGGCATTCTCCAGCTGGAATGAGAGCTATGGCCGCCGCAAGCAGATCAACCAGGAAATTCGCCTCGTCTCGCGTCACGGCGGGCCGTTCAACTGGGTTCTGGGCGGCTTTTACAACCAGCAGAAGTACCACAACGACTATGCCGAGCATACGCCGGGGCTGACCGCGTTCTACGGCGATGCGGATTGGTACGGGAACCCGCTCGTCAATCCCGACGATCTCGAATACGTCAGTTACACCAAGTCTAAGGTCACCGAGAAGGCGATCTTCGGCGAAGGCACGTTCCGCGTGACACCGGCATGGCAGGTCACGGCAGGTGCTCGCTACTTCAAGTATTCCTCGGAGGTTCAGGGCGCCCTGACGCTGCCGCTCGGCGGCGACGATCCCGATACGCCCGAATACGACAACCCGCTGAGCCCCTACGACCTCGATCCGTCGGGCGGCAAGGCGTCGCAGGACGGCTGGGTGTGGAAGTTCAACACCTCGTACAACTTTACGCCGGACCTGATGATCTACGGCACCTACAGCAAGGGCTATCGCATCGGCGGACCGAACCGCGTCGCTCCCTGCCCCGATCCGGTTCCTGCCAATCAGCAGAATGCCTGCGCGCTGCCGAACGAAGTCCAGTACGGCCCGGACAAGACCAAGAACGCCGAAATCGGCGTCCGCATGCAGCTGTTCGATCGCAAGCTGACCTTCAACTTCGACGTTTATGACATCAAGTGGCAGGGCATCCAGGTCGATTCCGCCACGTATTACGGCGTCACCGGCATCACCGTGAACGGCGGCTCGGCGAAGTCTCGTGGTTTCGAAACCTCGTTCCAGTTCAAGCCGGTGCCCGCCCTGACGATCCAGGGCATGTACTCGTACACGGATGCCAAGCTGACCGAGGACGTCGACGGCATCATCACCGTGCGCACAGTCGTCAACGACTACGACGTTCGGCCCAAGTTCACGCAACTCGACGCGCTGAAGGGTGATCGACTGCCCGGCTCGGCGAAGAACCAGGGCAGCCTGGGTGCGACATACACGGTGCCGATGGGCGAAGGCGTGTTCAGCGCCAACTGGACGGCGACCTACCGCGGCAACGTGGTATCGCGCCTCGGCTGGGATCGTGGCTACGGCACGAAGATCCCCGGCTACGTGCTGCACCGCGCAACGCTTTCGTACGAGACCGACAAGTACACCGTCAGCCTCTTCGCGAACAACATCTTCGACAAGTACGCTGTGGTCTCGGTCGGTCAGGACCGCTCGCGCATCGGTGTGAACGATGGTGTCGCGGTGCGCTACTATCGCCAGACCGTGCTCAATCCGCGCACCGTCGGCGTGGAAGCGCGCATCAAGTACTGAGTATCACCGGAGGCGCTTTCCCGAAACGGGCGAGCGCCTCCGGCACTGCCACGAACTCGTGATTGCTTCGCCAGGTCCGCAATGACGTCACGCGTCGATCCCCTGCCCTTCCAGCCACGTCCGCACCGGCGCCAATTCGGTCTCGTGCGCGCGCCAACGCTCAACGGCATCGGCATTGATCGGCCGACGGACTTGCGCCGCGCTTGGTGTGGCGACGGCGGCGCGGTTCTCGTGGAACGACAGGCAGGCCTCGTCCCACTCAAGACCGCAATGGGACAGCAAACGCCGCGTCTCGCCTTCCTGATCTGCGACAAGCGCTTCATAGGACAGCTGCAACACCCGATCCGGCCATAGCTTTTGCCATAGCGCCATCAACCGGTCGAACCGTGCATAGTAGCGCGCCGTATCCATGAGATCGTACGAATAGGCGTAATAGGCGGACTGGCTGGCAAACAGGTTCTTGTAGTTGCTCCAGATCGTATCCATCGGATTGCGGCGCAGGCACACGATCCGGGCATCGGGCAAAGCCCGCGCGATATGGCCAATATAGAGGAAGTTCGCGGGCAGCTTGTCAGTGAAACGTGGCTTGGCCCGCGCGATATGATGGGCCGCGCGCTCGAGATAGGTCGCGCCCAGTTTATCCGGGTCAATTCCCGCACTGGCTGCAACGGTCTCGGCATCGATGACCCGGCGCGACGGCGTGCCCGCCAGTTGCTTGACCGCCAGCGGCATCGCCTGCAGTTCCCCGCCGCCTCCACATCCCGGTGCGAGGACAGGATGCGATCGACGAGCGTGGTCCCGGTGCGCGGCATGCCCACCACGAAGATCGGCGCGGCTCCGCCATGTCCCGCGCCGCCCGCCGGAGCACCGGAAGCGAATACCGCATCGATCGCGTCGAAGATCTCAGCGTCCTGCGTGAAGTCGTAGCCGACGCTGCGCTTGTGCGCACCGTTGGCAGCCGAGAGGTGACGAAACGCATCGGTGGCATTGCCGAGGTCCTCGTGCTCCTTGGCCAGCGCATAGCGGATGCGCAGCGCATCGCCCGGCTCGCGCGCTGCAACCAGCGCCGCGTCCAGCCGAGCTACGTGATTGGCCTCAGGCGTCTGCCGCGACAGGATGGCGAGCGCATAGTGCGCCCGCGCATTGCCCGGATCGGTCTCAAGGATCGTCTCGTAATGCGAGCGCGCCTGCTCGATCCGTGCGGTAAAGCCGCTCGCCGCCGCAAGGTTGTATCGGTATTCGAGATCGTCCGGATCGCCCGCTACCGCTGCAGTGAACGGGGCAAGCGAGGCCTCATGATCGCCCAGCCGCGCCAGCACGCAACCGATCGTGTCGAAAGTGCGAGGATCGTCGGGGCCCAGCGCCATGGCCTGCCGGGCGGCCTCGGCAGCCTCCCCGTCGCGCCGCAACAGGATCAGCAGCCTGGCAAGCTGCGCAACATGCTCCGCCCGCGGCCCCCGTGCGACCGCCGCTTCGAGCAGCGGGACCGCGCGCGCGATCTGGCCCGCCTCCGCAGTTGCCACACCGAGCAGAAAGAAACCTGTCGGCTCGTCCGGACGAGCCTTCGCCAGAGCGGCAGCGGCTGCTCCCGCGCCTTGCAGGTCCCCCTGCCGCAACGCCTCCCTGGCCTGCGATTCAAGCGTCATGCGGAAGGACGGCCGGGGAAAAGAATATACACGAAAGCGCCTTTGATGCGGGGCATTGAGACCAGCCTAACGGGCTCGCACGGTCGTGACAATCAGCCGGTTCAGCGCGCCTTTGCAGCGGGCATCCGGATCTCCGCGACCAGCCCGCCTTCGGGCGCGTTGCGTAGCGTTACGGCACCGCCGAACGTCGCCACTTGCGCCCGCGCGATGGTCAGGCCGATGCCGGTGCCGGTCCCGGTGCTGGTCGACAGTCGCCGGAAGGGCTGAAAAGCGCGCTCGATCTCGGCCTCGGGCAGTCCGGGGCCGCGGTCGATAACGTGAATGACGAGGTCGCCCTTCTCCATCATGCAGCGCAGCTCAGCCGTGCCGCCGTACTTGAGCGCATTGTCGACGAGGTTGGCAAGCGCGCGGCCGAGAGCATTCGGCTTGACCCTTGCCTCCACCCGGATCTGTTCGATGAAAGTGACGTCGCGGCCGACTTCGGCGTAATCCTCCGCCAGCGCCGAGAGCACGGAATCGACGTCGATCACCGCCCAAGGCTCACGCACTTCGCTGCTGCGCGCAAGGTCGAGGCCATCGCGCACCATCTGCTGCGTCACCGCAAGGTCGGCGACGAGCCGCCCGCGCAGCACTTCGTCCCCGACCTGCTCAAGCCTCAGGCGCAATCGGGTAAGCGGGGTTTGGAGGTCGTGCGTGACCGAGGCAAGTATCTGCGTACGCTCGCGCAGGCCGTCACGCACTCGCGACTGGGCGAGGTTGAACGTCTCCAGCGCCGCCCGCACTTCGCTCGGCCCCTTGACCGGGATGGGCTCCAGGTCGCCCGCCAGCGAAAACTGCCGCGCCGCCTTCTCCATCCGCCGCAGCGGTGCCGTCGCGATACGCGCGGTGAGCAGCCCGAGCAGTGCGCCCGCGATGACGATGAGTTCGAGATACGGCGGGCCCACCGGCGGCTGCCCACGGTCGGGATTGAGCAACAGGTCGATGACGAGCCGTCGTTCGCGCCCGGCGGCATCGGTATATCGCACCAGCCAGCAGTCGGGCAGCGGATCGGTGTTCATTCCCGCCGCCGGAGGATGATGCACGAACCGTGTGAAACATTGCTGCCGCGGCAGCACCCGCGCCTGTGCCGGACGCCCCAGCCGTTCACTGACGCTGCGCGACAGGCCGACATCCCAACCCAGCATCGCCAATCCGGGATCGGGCCTGTGCGCCCCGAAAATGAAGCCGGAAGACACCAGATAGTCGGTTCGCTCCGCATCCACTTCGTAGCGGTGCGCGATGTCGGCGGTGCTGAGGAGGGCCGCTTGCCTCTGCAGTTCGGTGAAGGCGTGCTGCTTCCATACTTGCGAGATATGCAGCGCGAACAACGCCGAAGCGGGCATGCCGATCATCAGTACCAACGCCAGCCGCCCCGCCAGCGAGCCCGGATAAGCGCGCAGTCTCCGGGCCAGATTGCGCCACCAGCCTGATGAGGACGCCGCGCCTGCCGTCACTCGAAGGCGACCGGGCCGGGCAGGACGTAGCCTTCGCTGCGCACGGTAAGGATCAGATCGGTCCCGCCTTGCGTCCCGGCGAGCTTCTGGCGCAAGCGGCTGATCTGGATATCGATGGTCCGGTCGAACGCCACCGTGGCGCTGCGCTCGGGCAGCAGTTCCTCGCGCGAGAGGACGCGGTTGGGGGCTTCCACGAACTGCCGCAGCAGGCGGTACTCGGCCGAGGAAAGCATCACCAGTCGCTCGTCGTCAGTCACCAGGCGGCGCTGGTGCAGATCGAGCCGCCACGGCCCGAAGCGCGCATAACGGGCGGCACGCGGGCGCGTCTGATCGACTACCCGGGCGCGGCGCAGGAGATTGCGCACCCGCGCCAGCAGTTCGCGCGGCTCGAAGGGCTTCGTCAGGTAATCGTCGGCGCCGAGTTCGAGCCCCAGCACGCGGTCGATGGCATCGTCACGCGCAGTCACCATCATGATCGCGCCCTGATGGCCCGACGCGCTCAGTTCGCGGCAGAGGTCCAGCCCGTCCCCATCGGGCAGGTTGAGGTCGAGGATCAGCAGGTCCACGTGCCGCTGCTTCAGGATCGCGCGCAGTTCGGCCACGGTACCCACGGCCTCCACTTCCTGCGGCTCGCGCGAGAGCTGGCCGATGATGAGTTCGCGAATGTCGGGGTCGTCTTCGAGGATGACGATGCGCCCATTGGCTACGGGGGCTGTTGCGGTCATGGGCTGACGTCTAATCCGCTTAGGTTTCCTTGTCTGCCCCAAGTTACATCACGCGACATTTGGTTGCACGACGCAACATGCCGAAACGCGCCGAGGCTTGCCCGCACAGCCCTTGCGGCAGGATACGGCCGCCAAACATGTTCCGTGTAAAGGAGCCTTCGGGTTGCAACCTTCCATTCGGCATCTTGCCCTCGCCTCCGCCCTCGCGCTCGCCACCGTGACCACCGCCGGGTGCGGCGGGCCGTCGGCGCCGCAGCAGCAGCAGGCCGTCGAGGTCGGGGTGGTCACGCTGAAAGCGCAGCCGGTCACCGTATCGACCTCGCTCTCGGGCCGCACCGCCGCGACCGCCGTCGCCGAAGTGCGTCCGCAGGTCGACGGGATCATCCAGACCCGCCTTTTCACCGAGGGTTCGGTGGTGAAGGCCGGGCAGCCACTCTACCAGATCGACGCGAGGCTCTACAAAGCCACGCTCGATACCTCGCGCGCGCAGCTCGAGAACGCGCAGGCGACGCTCTACAGCGCGCAGGCCAAGGCGCGCCGCTACGGCACGCTGGGCGAAACGGACGCGGTGAGCGCGCAGGACCGCGACGAGACCATCGCCTCCGCTCGCGCTGCCACCGCCTCGGTGCACCAGTACCAGGCGGCGATCCGCACGGCGCAGGTCAACCTCGGCTTCACAAAGGTTTATGCGCCGATCACCGGACGCATCGGCCGCTCCGCCTTCACGCAGGGCGCGCTGGTCACCTCCGGGCAGTCTGATGCGCTGGCGACGATCCAGCAACTCGACCCGATCTTCGTCGACATCACCCAGTCTTCCTCCGACCTGCTGAAACTGCGCAAGAGCCTGGCCAAAGGCACCATCATGCCCGGCAGCACCGCAGTCACGCTGACGCTGGAGGACGGGACGCAGTATCCGCAGCAGGGCACCGTAGAATTCAACGAGGTCAACGTCGATCCCGAGGCGGGCACCGTCACCCTGCGCGCGAAGTTCCCCAACCCTGACGGGCTCCTGATGCCGGGCATGTTCGTCAAGGTCGATACGCCGCAAGGCGTGGTGCGCAGCGCCATCCTCGCGCCGCAGCAGGGCATCACCCGCGATGCCAAGGGCAACGGCGTCGCCCTCGTCGTGAATGCGCAGGGCAAGGTGGAGCAGCGCTCGGTCGTGGTCGGACAGGCGATCGGCGACAAGTGGCTGATCTCCAGCGGCCTCAAGGCAGGCGACCGCCTGATCGTCGAAGGCACCGACAAGACGCGCGCCGGCGCGACGGTCAAGGCCGTGACCGCGAAGCTGGACCAGTAATCCCATGAGCATGAGCCGCTACTTCATCGACCGGCCGATCTTCGCCTGGGTCATCGCCATCGTCGTGATGATGGCCGGGATCGGCGGGATCATGAGCCTGCCCGTGTCCCAGTACCCGGACGTCGCCCCGCCTTCGGTCTCGATCAGCGCCACCTACCCCGGTGCATCCGCGCAGACGCTGGAGAACTCAGTCACGCAGGTGATCGAACAGCAGCTGACCGGCATCGACAACCTGCTCTACTTCTCGTCGAGTTCCGACAGTTCGGGCTCCGCCTCGGTCACTGCGACCTTCGAGAAGGGCACCGACCCCGACGTCGCGCAAGTGCAGGTGCAGAACAAGGTGCAGCAGGCCAACTCGCGTCTGCCCACGCAGGTTCAGCAGCAGGGCCTGACCGTCACCAAGTCCGGTTCGGACATGCTGATGGTCGTCGCACTCTATGACGAAAGCGACCGGACTTCGTCGAGCGACGTCGCCGACTATCTCGTTTCGAATTTCCAGGACGACCTTGCCCGCGTCAACGGCGTGGGCGGCGTGCGCGTGCTCGGCTCGCAATATGCCATGCGCATCTGGCTCGACCCCGCGAAGATGCAGGGACGCCAGCTGATCCCTTCCGACGTCGAGAGCGCCCTCACCGCACAGAACGTCGACCTTTCGGCGGGCCAGCTCGGCGCGCAGCCGCTGGCGAAGGGTCAGCAGCTCAACGCTGTCGTCAAGGCGAAGTCACGCCTGCAGACGCCCGATCAATTCCGCGCCATCGTCGTCAAGACGCTGACCGACGGTTCGGTCGTGCGCCTGTCGGACGTCGCCACGGTCGAAATGGGCCAGGAAAGCTACACCGTGAACGGCCGCATGAATGGCCATCCGGGCGCCGGTATCGGCATCGAACTGGCTTCCGGGGCTGACGCGCTCAAGACGGTCGCCGCCGTCAAGGCGCGGGTCGCAGAGCTGTCGCAAAGCCTGCCCGACGGCTACAAGATCGCCTTCCCGCGCGACACCAGCGACTTCGTCAAGCTGTCGATCAAGGAAGTGATCGAGACGCTGCTGATCGCGGTCGTCCTCGTCGTGCTGGTGATGTACGCCTTCCTGCAAAGCTGGCGCGCGACGCTGGTGCCTGCCATCGCGGTGCCGGTGGTGCTGCTCGGCACCTTTGGCATCCTCGCGGTGCTCGGCTATTCGATCAACACGTTGACTCTGTTCGCGATGGTGCTCGCCATCGGCCTGCTTGTCGATGACGCCATCGTCGTCGTCGAGAACGTCGAGCGCCTGATGCACGAACAGAAGCTGAGCCCCTACTACGCCACCGTGCAGTCGATGGAGGAGATCGGCTCCGCCCTTGTCGGCATCGCACTGGTGCTTTCCGCGGTGTTGTTGCCGATGGCGTTCTTCGGCGGCTCCACCGGCGTGATCTACCGCCAGTTCTCCATCACCATCGTCTCGGCCATGGGACTCTCGGTGCTCACCGCGCTGATCCTGTCTCCGGCGCTCTGCTCGATGATGCTCAAGCCCAAGGCCGAGGAAGAGCATGAGACCCGCGAGCCCGCGCCGGGCCTGCGGGGCCTGCCGTTGCGGACGAAGCGCGCGCTCGACCGTATGTTCGGCCGCTTCAACGACTGGTTCGAGCGCATGACCGGCCGCTACGTCGCGGTGACCGAGCGTGCGATCGCGCGGCGACGCTGGTGGCTCGTCGGCTATGGCGCGGTGATCCTTGCGATCATCGTACTGTTTGTGCGGCTGCCCTCCGGCTTCCTGCCGACCGAGGACCAGGGGCAAGTCATGGTCGCCTATCAGCTGCCGGCAGGCGCCACCGCCGAACGCACCGACAAGGTGCGCAAGGAGATCGAGCAGGCCTTCGCTTCCGAAGGCCATAACATCCGCGTGCTGTTCGCCATCGCCGGTTTCAGCTTCTCGGGCTCGGGCCAGAATGCAGGCATGGGCTTCGCCAGCCTTGCGCCGTTCGATGAACGCACGGCATCCAGCCAGAACGCATCCGCGATCAGCGGGCGCCTGATGGGCAAGCTGTCGAAGATCCGCGACGCGCAGGTCTTCGTCATGACCCCGCCCTCGATCCAGGGTCTCGGCCAGTCGAACGGCTTCACGTTCCAGCTGCTGAACTCCTCGAATATGGACCACGACAAGTTCGTCACCCTGCGCGACAAGCTGATCGTGGCCGCGAACCAGGACCCCAAGCTCTCGCAGGTCCGCGCCTCCAGCCTGCCGGACACCCCGCAGTTCGACATCACCTTCGACGATGCCAAGCTGTCGGTCCTCGGCCTCAGCGTGGACAATGCGACGGACACCCTCAGCACCGCCTGGGGCGGCACGTACGTCAACGACTTCATCGACCGGGGCCGCGTCAAGAAGGTCTACCTGCAGGGCCAGGCGGATTCCCGCATGCTGCCGAGCGACCTCGACAAGTGGTTCGTCCGCTCGACGTCCGCGACCAATGCCGACGGCACCAGCAAGATGGTCCCCTTCTCCGCCTTCACGACGATGAAGTGGGAGACCGGCCCGAACGGCCTGTCGCGCTTCAACGGCCGCTCCTCGTACCAGATCGAGGGCAGTGCCGGATCGGGCTACAGTTCGGGCGACGCGATGAAGGAAATGGTGGCGCTGCAGCAGAATCTGGCGCCGGGCACCAGCTATGCCTGGAGCGGCCTGTCGTATCAGCAGAATCAGTCGAGCGGGCAGGCTCTTTATCTCTACATCCTGTCGGTCGCGGTCGTGTTCCTGTGCCTCGCCGCGCTCTACGAAAGCTGGTCGGTGCCGCTGGCGGTGCTGCTGGTGATACCGCTCGGCGTTATCGGCGCGGTGATCTGCGTGGCGGCGCGTGGTCTGGAGAACGACATCTACTTCCAGGTCGGCCTGCTCACCACGATCGGCCTCGCCGCGAAGAATGCGATCCTGATCGTCGAGTTCGCCGAGACCGCGCGGCGCGAGGGACGCGACATGCTCCACGCCGCACTGGAAGCGGCACGGGTCCGCCTGCGGCCGATCATGATGACCTCGATCGCGTTCATGGCGGGCGTCGTGCCGCTCGCCATCGCCACCGGAGCGGGCGCGCAAGGGCGCATCGCCATCGGCACGGCCGTGTTCGGCGGCATGTTGACCGCGACCGCACTCGCCATCTTCTACGTGCCGATGTTCTTCATCATCGTCGCCCGGGTGTTCCACCGCAAGGACGCGACCACGACGCCCGCCCATACCAAGGACCACGCATGATGCGCCCCTTCCTGATCTCCACGATGGCGCTGGCCGTGGCCCTTTCCGGCTGCAACATGGCGCCCAAGTACGTCAGCCCCGAAGCCGCCGCGCCCGCGCAGTGGCCGCAGGGCGCAGCCTATGAGCCGCTACAGTCGGGCGAGGCCGGGATGCCATGGCGCACGCTCTTCGCCGATCCGCGCCTGCAGGCCGTGATCGAGCGTGCACTCGCCAACAACCAGGACTTGCAGGCGAGCCTCGCCAACGTCGCCTCGGCGCGGGCGCAATACCGTGTCGAGCGTTCGTACCAGTTGCCGACAGTGGCTCCGGGCGCTGACGCCAGCGCGACGCACGGGATGAACTCGACGCAGTTCACCAACCAGAGCTACAGCGCCGATGTCGGCTTCAGCGGGTTCGAACTGGACTTGTTCGGCCGCCTGAAGAACCAGAGCCGGGAGGCGATGGAGACTTACCTCGGCACCGAATCCGGCTATCGCTCGGCGCGGCTGACGCTGGTGGCCAACGTGGCGACCGCCTACGTCACTCTCGCCTCCGATCGCGACCTTCTGGCGCTCGCTGAGCAGACCCGCGACAGCGGACAGCGTTCGGTTGATCTCACCCGCGCACTGTTCAGGTCCGGGCTGACGAGCGCGAGCGATCTCGCTGCGGCCGAAACGACGCTGGAGCAGGCCAATTCCGACATCGCCGCGCAGACCACGCAAGTCGCGCAGGACCGCAATGCGCTGGAACTGCTGGTCGGCGGGTCGGTGCAGGACGCCGAACTGCCCGTATCGCTGGCGCAGCTCGATACGCGGATCGGCAAGGTGCCTGCGGGCCTTTCGTCCGAAATCCTGCTGCGCCGCCCCGACGTGGTCGAGGCCGAGCACAACCTCAAGGGTGCCTACGCCCAGATCGGCGCGGCGCGGGCCGCGTTCTTCCCGACGATTTTGCTGACCTCCACCATCGGTCTTGCCAGCACGGCGCTCAGCAGCCTGTTTACCGGCGATGCCTTCAACGTCAGCGGTTCGGGCAGTGCGAGCCTCCTGCTGCTGGGCGGCACCAACAAGGGCAACCTCGAATACGCCAAGGCGCAGCGCGAATACTATCTCGCGACCTATCGCTCCACGGTGCAGTCGGCGTTCAAGGACGTCGCCGATGCGCTCGCCCGGCGCGGGACGATCACGACGCAGCGCACCGCGCAGGACCGCCTCGTCGCCGCCGGGCAGAAGAGTTATGATCTCGCCGATGCGCAGTACCGGGCGGGGACCGACAGCTTCCTCAACGCGCTGGTCGCCCAGCGTTCGCTTTATGCTTACCAGCAGACGCGCATTTCCACGGTGCTGGCCGACCTGACCAACCGCATCACGGTGTACAGCGCGATCGGCGCGGATGAGAGCCTCGCCGCGCCGACTTCGTAAGGTATTGTCCTCCCTGTCGCGCAGCGATCGGGAGGATTCAGTTCACACCAGTTCCTTGAGCGGCACACCCGCGTCGGCAAGGCGCCCCATATCGGGCGTGGCGCCCGCCTCGACCAGCTTGCGCCCCTGCACGTAGTCCTTGACCATGTTCACGCAGTCCAGCGCCACGACCTTGCCCTGCTTGAGGTAAACCACCGAGAAGCTGCGCCCCTCGACGTCGCCGCGCGTCACCGTCTGGTCGAAGCCCATGTTGATCCCGGCCGTCTGCAGCTTGAGATCATACTGGTTCGACCAGAACCAAGGGAACGCCTTGTACGGCTTTGCGTCCCCGCAGATCGCCTTGGCCACGCACGTCGCCATATCGTTGGCGTTCTGCACCGATTCCACCCGCATCACCGTGCCGCCCGCGTAGTCGCAGGCGAAAGCGGCACAGTCGCCAATCGCGTAGACGTCCGGCAGCGAAGTGCGGCAGAATTCGTCCACGTCCACGCCGTTCGCGCCCGAGGCACCCGCCAGGATCAGCGGCCCGACGGCAGGCACGATGCCGATGCCGACGATCACCGCCTCGGCCGGGATGACCTCGCCATCGACCAGCTTCACGCCCGTTACCCGGTGACCGTCGCCCTCAAGGCATTCGACCGCGACGCCGGTGCGCAGATCGACGCCGTGATCGCGGTGTTCCTTCTGGTAGAACTCGGACAGTTCCTCGCCCGCGACGCGCGCCAGCACGCGCGGCAGGGCTTCGAGCAGGACCACGTTCAGCCCCATCTTCGACAGCACCGCCGCCGCCTCGAGCCCGATGTAGCCGCCGCCGATGACGACGATGTTCTTCGTCCCCGCATCGACCTCGGCCATCAGCGTGTCGCAGTCCTCGCGGGTGCGCACCGCGTGGACGCCCGCCAGATCGGCACCGCCGCACGACAGGCGCCGCGGATCGCCGCCGGTCGCCCAGACCAGCTTGCCGTAACCGAAGGTCGTGCCGTTCGAGAGCGTCAGTTCCTTCGCTTCGGCGTCCACCTTGGTGACTTCGGTGGAGAGCCTGAAGGTCACCTCCTTCTCGGCCCAGAACGTCGGCGGGCGAATGTAGAGACGATCGAAGGTCTTCTCCCGCGCGAAGTATTCCTTCGAAAGCGGCGGCCGCTCGTAAGGATGCTCCGGCTCGCGGCCGATGACGGTGATGGTTCCGGTGAACCCGTTCTGGCGCAGGGCGAGCGCACATTGTGCTCCCCCATGTCCCGCTCCCACGATGACGACGTCTGATTTTTCCATGGGATCAGTCCTGCAGGAAGGCGATCATGCCTGAGGCGAGTTCGGCGGGAGCCTCCAGCGGTGCAAGGTGTGCAGCCTCGAGCGACAGATGCGCAGCGCCGGGGATGCGGGCAAGCAAATATTCGCCATGCCCCTCGAACGGCGTCGAGGTATCGCGCGTGCCGGTTACCACCAGAGTGGGCGCGGCGATGCCGGAGATACGCTCGGCCAGATCCATGTCGCGGATCGCCGCCCCGCAGCCCGCGTAGCCTTGCGCGTTCATGCCGACCAACTGGCGGCGCACGGCCTCATTGATCGCGGGTTCGGCCGTGTCCGACAGAAAACGCCCCATCGCAAGGTCGGCGATGGCGGCCATCCCCTCACCGCGCACTTTCGCGATACGGTCGTTCCACGAAGCGCTGTCCATCGTGGCGGACGTGCAGATGGGGATGAGCTTTTCAATCCGCTCGGGCGCGGCGAGGGCCAGTTCCATCGCGATCATCCCTCCCAGCGACACGCCCGCGACACTGAAGCGTGCAAAACCTGCCGCGTCCGCAACTGCAAGCACATCGGCGGCCAGCATCGCCATCGAAAATTCACCCGGATCAGCAATTGACGCACCATGGCCGCGCGCGTCGATCCGCAGCAGCGCGAAGCGGTCGCGCAGGAACGGCAGCACCGCGTCCCACAAATCCATATCGGTGCCGATGGAGTTGAGCAGCACCAGCGCAGGCGCGTCGTCACGCCCGTCGCGCTTCCAGTAGAGGCTGGCGCCTGCAGCTTGAGTGAAAGGCATAGATCAGTCCTCAGGTGCGATGGTGACACGCAGGCCGTCGAGCGCCGGGGTCATGGCGATCAGGCAGGACAAGCGCGAGAAGTTGGTGCGATAGGCACCGATGGCGGTTTCGTCGCCCGAGCGGGTGACGGCGATCAGTCTTGGCACCTATCCATGTCCTGTGAAGCTGGCATCAGCCGATATCGCCACCAGCCACCGGCAGGACCGATCCGGTCACGTAGCTGGCCTCGTCCGAGGCGAGGAAGAGGATCGGCGCGATCTGTTCCTCCAGCGTGCCGTAGCGTTTCATGAACGCCGACGATGTGACTTGCTCCACCGCCTCGGCCATCCAGGCCTGCTCCTGCGCGTTGTCGCCCTCGGCATTGCGGGCGACGCGGCGCGCGGGCGCGCTGGTGCCGCCGGGCGCGGTCGCGACGACGCGGATGCCGGCTTCGGCATATTCCATGGCGAGCGCCTGCGTCATGCCGTTGATCCCGCCCTTCGCCGCCGAATAGGGCACCCGGCGAATACCACGCGTGGCGTTGGACGAGAGGTTGACGATCGTACCCGCGCCCTGCCCCAGCATGATGGGCAGCACCGCGTGGCAACAGTAGAGCGTCGGCATCAGCGAGCGGCGGATTTCCGCATCGATCTGCGCGGGCTCGAACTCGGCATAAGGACGCATGCGGATCGCGCCGCCGACGTTGTTGACGAGAATGTCGATGCGCCCGAACGCCGCTACGGCCGCCGCCATCGCCTCGGCTGCGCCCTCGTAGGTTTCAAGGTCGCATTGCACCGAGACGGCCTTGCCGCCGTCCGCGACGATGGCCTGCTCCACTTCGGTGACGAAGTCGGCCCGGTCGACGAGGACGACGCTTGCGCCCTCCGCCGCCGCGCGGGTGGCCACACCCGCCCCGATACCCTGTGCGGCACCTGTCACGACCATGACCTTGCCTGCGAACCGTCCTGCGAAGATCACTGCAACCTCCTCAGACGTGGTAGACGTCGATGACCTGATGAATATAGTCGTCCTTGAGGACGATCTTCTTCTTCAGGATCTTCGGGGCGTCTCCAGCCGCATCCAGCGTCAGGAAGGTGGTTCCGAAAAACTGCTGCGTCTGCTGGTAGCGGTGGCTGAGCGTGTGCCAGTTATAGCGCAGGTCGATCGCACCTTCGCGCGTCTCCAGCACCTCGACATTGGCGATGAAGTGCGAAGTGCGCGCTTCAGGCGTGCTGGCAGACGAACGCTCGGTGTTCAGGCGGTAAACCCGGTCCTCGAGCCCTTGCGGTTGCCGTAGTAGATCAGCGAGATCTCGGTCTGCGGGTTCGTGGTCAGCGCATCGTCGTCGGTCCACGCGGGCATCCAGTACTCGGCGTCCTGCGAATAGCATTCCAGCCATTCGTCGAACTCGCGGTCGTCGAGCAGGCGCGCCTCGCGGTAGAGGAACGCGCAGATCTCGGCATAGGACAGCGCGGCGGCGGTGTTTTCCAGAACGAGGGTCATTCCGCAGCCTCCAGCATCGGTTCGGCGTCCTTCGCCATGCCGTCGAGCATGATCTGCGCCCAGAACTCGTGCTGGCGCACGAAGAGACCCTCGTCCTCGCTGCGCTCGCTGGAGAGCAGCGGGTTCATGCCCATGGCCTTCGCATTGGCATCGGGACCATGGACCCAGCGCGTGGCACCGCGGCTGAGGTCGTTCCACAGTTCGCCCGCACCTTCGTAGGCGGACTGGCAGCTGCGGAATTCCTCGAGGTCGTCGGGCGTGCCCATGCCGGTGACGTTGAAGAAATCCTCGTACTGGCGGATGCGGTGGGCACGATCTTCGGCACTCTCGCCCTTGGGCGCATAGCAGTAGATCGTGACCTCGGTGGTATGGACGTCGATCGGACGCACCACACGGATTTGGGTGGAGAACTGGTCCATCAGGAACACGTTGGGATAGAGCGCCAGATTGCGCGTCTGTTCGAGGATGAACTTCGCCTTGTCCTCGCCAAGCCGTGCGTCCAGCGCCGCCTTGTGGCTCCAGATCGGGCGGACTTCGGGGTTCAGCACCTGCGTCCAGAGCAGGATATGGCCATGCTCGAAGCCGTAGACGCCGCTTGCCGGGGCCTTGGACCAGCCATTGGCGTCGACCGCCTTGGTCCCGCCCTCCGCACGGCGGCCCATGGTGGACTGGTAGTTTTCGTGAACGGAGCTGACGTGGTAACCGTCGCAGCCGTTCTCCATCTGCATCTTCCAGTTGCCGTCGAAGGTGTAGGTGGAATTGCCGGTCAGCAGTTCCAGACCCTCGGGCGCCTGATCGACCATCTGGTCGATGATTACCCTGGCCTCGCCGAGATGCTCCGTGAGCGGCAGCACGTCATGGTTCAGCGAGGCAAAGATGAAGCCGCGATAGCTTTCGACGCGGGCGCGCGTCAGGTCGTGCGACCCTTCATGGTTGAAGCTGTCCGGATAGGCGCCGGTGCTGGCATCCTTGGCACGCATCAGCGAGCCGTCGGTCTTGAAGCTCCAGCCGTGGAAGGGGCACACGAAGAGCGGCTGGTTGCCCCGCTTGCGGCGGCACAGCTTGGCGCCGCGATGGGCGCAGGCGTTGACGACGCAGTTGAGGCCGCCATCCTTGGCACGGGTCAGGATCACCGGGGTCCGCCCGATCCAGGTCGTGAAGTAGTCGTTCTTCTTCTCGACCTGGCTCTCATGAGCGACGTAGACCCAGTTGCTCTCGAAGATGTACTTCATCTCGAGTTCGAACAGCGCCGGATCGGTGAAGACGTCGCGGCGGCAGCGGAACAGGCCGGTCTCGGGGTCGTCGACCACGGCGGTCGCAACGCGGCTCATCAGATGTTCGTGCATGATCCTGTCTCCCGTGTTCTGGTCGTCAGACGGTTTCGGCTTCCGGAAGCGCCGTCGCTTCGGCGCGGGTGCGCGCGGAGAAGCCCTCGTCGCCCGCGTCGTGGGCGCGCTGCATCTGGAAATCGAACTGGATGTAGGCGCTGTCGCCCTGACGGCTGGGCACCGGCAGCAACCCTGCGCGGGTGCCGAAGGCGAAGTCGTCCGCCGCGAAGGGATCGTCGCCGAAGTTGATCTGCGTCGTCAGCGTACGGTAGCCCGGCGCCTCGATGAAGAAGTGGACGTGTGCCGGACGGTTACCGTGGCGGCCGAGCGCCTGCATCAGCTTGTCCGTCGCGCCTCCGGGCGGCACCGAGTAACCGCTCGGCTGGTTCGAATGGAACGCATAGCGTCCGTCGTCGGCCAGCCTGATGCGGCGGCGGTTGTTGAACGGGGTCTGTTCACCAGTCGGGTCGAAGTGCGAATACCAGCCCTTCGAGTTCGCATGCCACACGTGGACGATGGCGTCTTTGACCGCCTCGCCCTCGGGTCCGGTCACGGTGCCGGTCATGTGCAGCACGGTGGTGCCCTCGTCGGGGTCGACGCTGAGGTTCACGTTGCCTTCCACCAGCGGTGCACCGGCTACATAGAGGGGACCTTCGATGGTGCGCGGAGTGCCGCCGGTCAGGCCCGCTTCGGCGTCCTTGGCGTCCATGTAGAGGTCGAGGAAGTGTTCGAGGCCGGTGCCGGGGACGATCAGGCCGATCTCGGCTGCGCTGTCCGACAGGTACTTCATCGCCAGCCAGAACTCGCTCTCCGAGACGTCATGCCTGACGATGAGTTCCATCACGCTTTCGGTAAGGTCGCGCACGATCGCCTTTAGGCGCGGGCTGCCGCCGCTCTCGTTCACGCCGGCGGCGCGGTCGAGCAACTGCTGGATCTCGGGGGTCTTTACGAAGCTGGTGTCCATTTCATTCTCTCCCGTTGTTCTTAGCCCACGATTCTGGGGCGGAGGCGATCAGCGATCGTCGTCATGGATGGAGGAAGGGTGCCGCGCGAGCGGCGTGATTTTCATTGTCATGAAGGGGTACAGCGGCAGCGCCATCAGCGTTTCGTGCAGCGCCGCGTTGCTCTCGACATCGAAGATCGAGACGTTCGAGTACAAGCCGACCTTGCGCCAGATGTGGCGCCATATTCCTGCGGTCTGGAGCTTCTGGAAGTACGCCTTTTCCTCGGCCTTGATCCGCGCCGCTTCGGCGGGGTCGAAGTCCAGGGGAATATTGACGTCCATTTCGACCATGAACAGCATCGGTGTCAGGCTCCTGCAGTGACGGCGTGGAGGGTGGGCGCGGTCCGGTCGCGCCGGAAGAAGGCGAGCTTGTCCTCGTCGAGGTTCACTCCAAGGCCCGGCCCGGGAGGGACCGCCAGCGAAAAGTCAGCGTAACGCAGCGGTTCGGAAAGGATTTCCTCGGTCTGGAGCAACGGACCGAACAGCTCTGTACCCCAGGCGAGTTCGGGAATTGTGGCGAATACGTGTGCCGACGCGGCGGTGCCGATCCCGCCTTCGAGCATGGTGCCGCCATAGAGGCCGATACCCGCAGCCGTACCGATCGCAGCGACTTCGGCCGTGGCGAACAGGCCGCCCGACTGCGCGATCTTGAGCGCGAAGACGCCCGCCGCCCCGGCCGACGCGATCCGCAGCGCGGACCGTGGGCCGTGCAGCGCCTCGTCCGCCATCAGCGGCACCGCCTGGGTCTGCGACAGGCGCGCCATCGCCGTCACGTCGTCGCCGGCGATCGGCTGCTCGACGAGGTCGCAGCCGACCTCCCGCAGCATCGCCATGCCCAGCTTGGCCTGCGCCTCGCTCCAGTTCTGGTTGACGTCAACACGCACGCTGGCGCGATCGCCGAGCGCCTTGCAGATGGCGCCAACGTGAGCGACGTCGTCACGAACGTCGCGCTTGCCGATCTTCAGCTTGAAGATGCGGTGGCGACGCGCCTCCAGCATGGCTTCGCCCTCGGCGATGTCGCGCGCAGTGTCGCCGCTGGCCAGGGTCCAGGCAACCGGCAGACTGTCACGCACCCGGCCACCACCGATCAGTTCCGAAGCAGGAATGCCGAGCCGCTTGCCCGCCATGTCGAGCAGCGCCGTTTCCACCGCGCACTTGGCGAAATGGTTGCCGCGCACGCACTTGGCAATCTTCCCCATGGTCGCGCCGACGAGGGCAAGGTCGCAAGTCTCGAGCACCGGCACGATGTAGGTGTCGATCGCGGACTTGATGCTCTCCGGGCTCTCCTCGCCGTAGCTGAGGCCGCCGATCGTGGTGCCTTCGCCGATGCCCTCGACGCCGTCCGCGTCGGTCAGGCGAACGATCACCATCGACTGGGCGTGCATGGTCGCCATGGCCAGTACGTGCGGCCGGATCGTCGGCACATCGACGATGAAGGTATCAGCTCGGCCTAACATAGCCATTGCAGCGACTCTCCCGAATGCTTAGCTTTCGAGCGAGAATTATGCCTGCCTTGCCGGGCATTCAAAGATCAATGCGGTCAAGAATTCATACCTTATAGGTATGCTATGCTCGGTGCAGCGTTTTGAGGAGGTTTCAGCTCTCATGATGGACATGCGCCTTCTGCGCTACTTCGTGGCTGTGGCAGAAGAAGGCAACTTCAACCGGGCTGCCGAACGGCTGCACATCGCACAGCCACCGTTGTCACGCGCGATCCAGCAACTGGAAGCCCACGTCGGCGCCCCGCTGCTCGACCGGTCGAGCCGCCCGCTGCGCCTGACTGCCGTGGGCCGCCTGCTGCATGCGCAGGCGCTGCAGATGCTGGCACGGATGGAAGACGTGGAAACCATGGTAAAGGCGGCTGCGACCAGTCGCCGTCGTCGCCTGATAATAGGCTTCGTTGCCTCCACCATCTATGCCCGTCTGCCCGAACTGATCCGCGAATTCCGCAAGGTCGCCCAGAATGTGGAACTGGTCATGGTCGAAGCGACGACGCTCGACCAGATCGCCGCCCTGAAGGACGGACGCATCGACGTCGGTTTCGGCCGCATCCGCTTCGAGGATCCGGCCGTCCGTCGCATCATCCTGCGCAACGAGAAGCTCATCGCCGCCTTCCCGATGGATCATCCGCTGGCGACCAGCGATGAGCCGATCTCACTGCGCGAACTCGCCGATGAACCCCAGATTCTCTATCCGCGCGCACCGCGCCCCAGCTATGCCGACCAGGTGATCTCACTCTTCCGCGATCATTCCATCGAACCGCGTGTGGTCCACGAGGCGCGCGAACTGCAGATCGCTATCGGCCTCGTCGCAGCCGAGGAAGGCATCGCGATCGTCCCGGAATCGGTCCGCCGCGCCCGCAGCCACGACGTCGCCTTCCGCGAACTCGTGGAGCCTGCGACCTCGCCCATCATCATGAGCCACCGCCCTGGCGACCACTCACCCGAACTGGCGCTCATGACGGCCGTGGTCGCCCGCAAGTATGCGGAGTGGGGCTATGACGTTCCCACAGCTTTGACCGAAGAACTCTGACGGCCCGCGAGCATGCAACCAAGTTGGCTCACAATGCATACATATGTGATGTCGGATTTTGCGGCGCGGGGTGCTAACCCACCCGCGCCCCCTGCTGCGAGACGAGAGCCATGAGCGAGACACGCGAACCCGAAAGCCGCCCCGAAGGCATCAGCGACTACACAGGACCGGCGGGCGGCTGGGGCGCGCTGCGAGCGGTAGCGCGCACAGTGCGCGAGCAGATGAAGGCCAGCCCCGACACGCGCGCGCTCCTGCAAATGAACCAGCCCGACGGGTTCGACTGCCCCGGCTGCGCCTGGCCCGATCCACGCCATACGTCATCGTTCGAGTTCTGCGAGAACGGCGCCAAGGCCGTCACTTGGGAAGCCACCGTCAAGCGCGTCGATCCCGACTTCTTCGCGCGCCACACCGCCACCGAACTGTGGTCCTGGAGCGATCACCAGTTGGAGGACGCGGGCCGCCTCACCGAACCGCTGCGCTACGATGCCGAGACCGACCACTATGTACCCATCACATGGGACGAAGCCTTCGCCCGCGCGGGTGCATCGATGCAGGCCCTCGCCCACGCCGACCAGGCCGAGTTCTACTGCTCCGGCCGCGCCTCCAACGAGGCCGCGTTCCTCTACCAGCTCTTAGCGCGCGAGTTCGGGACCAACAACTTCCCCGACTGCTCCAACATGTGCCACGAGGCGACCAGCACCGGCCTGCCCAAGTCGATCGGCATCGGCAAGGGCACGGTGACGCTGGAGGACTTCGACCTTGCCGACGCGATCTTCTGCATCGGCCACAACCCCGGCACCAACCACCCGCGCATGCTCGGCACGCTGGCCGCCGCATCGAAGCGCGGCGTGCCCATCGTCGTCGCCAACCCGATGCGCGAGCGCGGACTCGAACGCTTCAAGTCGCCGCAGCATCCCACCGAAATGCTCTCGACCCATTCCACCCCGCTCGCCTCTGCCTACCATCAGGTCCGCATCGGCGGCGACATGGCGATGCTCAAAGGCATGATGAAACTGGTGGTGGAGGCTGACGCCCTAGACCACGCTTTCATCGCCGATCACACCGAAGGGCTGGATGCGCTCAGGGCCGATCTCGATGCCACCAGTTGGAACTGGATCGAGGTCGCCTCGGGCCTGACGCGCGATGCCATCGAAAGCATGGCGCAAGTCTACATGAAGGCGGAGCGGGTGATCGTCTGCTACGGCATGGGGATCACCCAGCACAAGCACGGCACCCAGAACGTGCAGGCGATCGCCAACCTGCTCCTGCTTCGTGGGCAGTTCGGCAAGCAGGGCGCAGGCATCTGCCCCTTGCGCGGCCACAGCAACGTGCAGGGCGACCGCACCGTCGGCATTACCGAACTGCCGACCGAGGACATGCTGCAACGTCTCGACGCCGCTTTCGGCATCGCCGCGCCCCGCCATCACGGCCACAATGCAGTCGAAGCCCTTGCCGCCATGCGCTCCGGGCACTCGAAGGCGCTGATCTCGCTCGGCGGCAACCTCGCCGTCGCCATGCCCGATCCCGAGGCCTGCTTCGCTGCCGTGCGCGGGCTGGACCTTTCGGTCAATATCCTCACCAAGTTCAACCGCACTTGCCTGCTGACGGCGAAGGAGACTCTGGTGCTCCCCTGCCTCGGCCGCACCGAACTGGACGTGCAGGACGCCGGCCCGCAATGGGTGACGGTGGAGGACAGCATGTCGATGGTCCACGCCTCACGCGGCAAGCTCAAGGCGCCCGGCCCCGAGGTCCGCTCCGAGCCGGCGATCGTTGCCGGACTGGCGCAGGCGGCGATGCCGCACACCCGCATCGACTGGGCCGCGCTCGTCGCCGACTACGACCGCATCCGCGACGGCATCGAGGCCGTCTATCCCGACTTTCGCGACTTCAACATTCGCGTGCGTGAGCCGGGTGGATTCCGCCTCACCATCGGCCCTGCGACCCGCACGTGGAAGACACCGACCGGCAAGGCGCAGTTCATCGCGCACCCCCACGCCGAGGAACAGGTCGAGCGCTCGCTGCTGCTTACCACGATCCGCAGCCATGACCAGTACAACACCACCATCTACAGCCTCGACGATCGCTATCGCGGCGTCACCGGCCGCCGCGACGTGATCTTCGCCAACGAAGTGGACCTTGCCATGCTGGGTCTGGCCGAAGGCGACAAGGTGGACGTCACCACCCCGGCCGGGCGCACCTTGAAGGGCTTCACGCTGGTCCGCCATGCCATCGCGCGCGGCTCGCTGGCGGCTTACTATCCGGAGGCCAACTGCCTTGTGCCGCTGGACGACTATGACCCCGCGAGCGGCACCCCGGCCTACAAGTCGATCCCGGTCACCATCCGCGCTGCCGCCTGATCGCACGCATGAGAACGCCCCCGAGAGTGAGTGGTCTCTCCCGGGGCGCAGGCCGCCGCGTCATCGGTGGGGGATGGAAGCGACGCAGCGGTGTTAGGCACGCCTTTCTGACGAAGGCTTATCTGCGGAACTTACTGGTCGCGGCTGGTGCTGGCACCGAGGCCGACCGAACCGTTCGCACCGCTCTTCGAAGCCGAACCGCTGCCCGAGCCGGTCACGTTGGCGCTGCGCTTGCCCGCCTGCGCGTTGGCAGAACCATTACCCGAACCCGAGGCTGAGCTGTTCGCCGCGCTGGACGCCGCATCGCGGGCCTGGCTGCCGACCGCCTGCGCCTTCTCTGCCGCGGCCGAGCGGGCTGCCTGAGCCGTCCCGGTCGCGGTGCCCGCAACCTGCGAAGTCACGCCCGAGGTATCAGGCAGGCTGCCCGAGCCGGCGAGGTTGCCCGCGCCCGAAGCCGAGCCGTTCGCGCCCGATCCCGTCAGTGAACCGGCGAGCGAACCCGTGGCCGAGCCCGTGCCGGTTGCCGAACCGCTACCCGCCGTCGAGCGGGCGGAGTCGACGAGGCCGCTGGCCTGCGAGCGGGCGCTATCGGCTGCACCGGTCACCGCCGAGGTATCCGGCGCCGAAACCGAGGGCTTGGTCACGGACTTCCTGGCGTGGCCGCTGGCATTGCCCGAGGCCCGCGACGAAACGCTGCGGCTGGCGCGCGAGGCGCTGATGTCGCCCGCACCGCCCATGGTCCCGTCGATCGAGCTGCCGACACCGCCGATGGTGCCGCCCAGCGAGCCGCCGAGGCCACCGCCGAGCGATCCGCCAAGGCCGCCACCGCCCAGCAGCTGGGCATTGGCCACGCCTGGCGCGGCGATCAGGGCAAGAGTTGCGATGGCGGTCGTGAGTGAGAGCTTGTTCATGGGATTTGCTCCTTCCTTGTTGTCGTTGGCCCCGTCCGGGGTGTCTGATGGAAGGAACGGATGGCCATTTCGCTTTCATCCATGGCCGATGAAATTATTTCAGATTTTTTTCTAAAGGCCCGATCGGCAGATGTTGCACAACACGCCGCGTCCGGTTCGGCGCTGCCCCTTGATGGCTTCGGAATCCACGGCTTTCATCGCCTCTGCGGCACTTGTGACGAGTGCCCGCCGCGCCGCGATACGCGACGCCACCAGCGGCGCAGCATAGGACGTTCCGCGCAGCGACTGACGCCCCTTGCCCGGGACAAGCGCCGACATGTCAGCTCCCGGCGCAGCATAATCGAGGTGCAAGGCACGCCCCGCCTCGATCAGCACACGTCCCGATCCGTCTACGCCGGTCACCGCGATCACGCCGGGATAGGACGCCGGAAAGGCAGGCGGAGCCGCTGCGCCATCGTTGCCGACAGCGGCCACCACCGTCATCCCCTTGCTCTGCGCCGAAGCCACCGCCCGCGCCAGCAGCGGGTTGGACGGACCGACCAGGCTGATCGACACCACCGGCACGCCCTGCACCTGCATCCACCCCAGCGCCCTGGCGATCGCCAGCGCATTGCCGCCTGCCGGGTCGGAGCCATAGACATCGGCGCCATAGATACGTGCAGTCCCCGCCCCCGTCAGGAGCGAGGCGATCGCGCTGGCATGGTCGCTGGTTTTCGGCGCCCCCGCCGCAAAGCCGCGCTGCGAGGCAAGCCGCGCCGAACCACCGATGCCGCCGTCGATGACCCCGACAGTGCCGCCGCGTGGAAGCGCTCCGGATGCCGCCTTGCCGTCGTTCGTGGGGGTGCCACCCGAAGGAAAATGCAACTGATCCGCGCTGATCTCCCGGCCGGGAAGGGCCTTGCGCAAATCCTCCACCGACTTGGCCACAGAGGCACCTGACGGCACCTGAAAGCGCGCAAAGCGGACATCGAGCCCCTCGAGCGTTCCCTGCTCGAGCACGCTGTACCCCTGCCGCCGCGCGGTATCGAGCGCCGCCTCGTCAGGGTCGAGCATCAGCACTTCGCCCCGCACGGCAGGCTGGTGCTGCTCATCCCACTCGACCCGGTCGCCGTGATCCGCGACCAGTCGCGTTAGCCGCCGTACCCGCTCGTTTGCCAGCGCACGGACGTCGCTCACGATCCGCCCGACGGGCTCTACCACCGGGCCCGCAAGATCACCGAGCGTGTCGCGCACGCGGCCCACGGTGCCGGGCACATCGATCGGCAACCCGCCGCCCAGTTGCGCCTCCGCCGGCACCGACGGCGCAGCGAGGAACAGGGCGGCGATGCCGGTCGATAGCAGCGTGCGGTGTCTCATCAGTCCATCCGATAGCAAAAATTTCATGGCTTTCAGGGATGAAACGCGGCAGTCGGTCCGTTTCATCCTGCGGACAAGACATTTCGATGAACGCATCGACGAGCCAAGACCGTTTCTGCGAAGAACTCACCGCCCTGCTGCCGCGCCTGCGGCGCTTCGCGCGGGGGCTCGCCCGTGATCCGGCCGACGCCGACGACTTGTGCCAGCAGACGGTCGAGCGCGCGCTCAAGTCCCGCCAGTCGTGGCAGGACGGCACACGCCTCGACGCTTGGGTTTACAGGATCATGCGCAACCAGTGGATCGACGAAGTACGGGCAAGGACGCGGCGCTCGCAGACTTTCACCCATGAAGAAGAAGGGGCCAACATCGGCGCCCCCGGCGATCTCGCGGCCGAGAACCTGGTCGAGTTGGGGAACGTCGGCAGGGCCTTGGCACGCCTCCCGGAAGAGCAGCGCGAGGCCGTCATACTCGTACTTGTCGAGGGCTTCGCCTACAAGGAAGCGGCGGAAATCATCGGCGTGCCCCAGGGTACGCTCACCTCGCGCCTCGGCCGAGGGCGTGAAGCACTGTTGCGCGAACTGGGAGAAATCGCATGACCGTGAGCGATGATGAATTCACTGCCTATGTCGATGGCGAACTCACCGGCGCAGAGGCGCAACGGGTGGCCGCCGCGATTGCCGGCGACCCCGCACTGGCGTCGCGGCTGGAGGCGCAGCAGCGCCTTCGCGCACTGTTGCGCGGCCACCTCGATCCCGTCGCGGTTGAGCCGGTGCCGGAAAGCCTGACACAGATGATCGCAGCCGCTGCGGCGGAGGATGCCGAGCGCGACATGACCGACACGAAGCAGCATGAACCGGCGCGCGTCCTCGATTTCGCCGCCGCACGCGCGCGTCGTGACGATCAGGTCCGCGCCGCCCGGCCTCCTCGCCTGACCCTGCCCCGCTGGTGGGGTACGGGAGCGGCCATCGCCGCCTCGCTCGTGCTCGGCCTGTTTTTCGGGATGCGCGTTGCCGACGACGGCGCCAGTGTCACCTCGGGCGGTGCTCTCGTTGCCTCGGGCATGCTGGCAAAGGGCCTCGACGAAAAGCTGGCCTCCGCCAACGAACCCGGCAAGCTACGCATCCTGACCAGCTTCCGCCGCGAGGACGGCAACTATTGCCGCGTCTACGATGCCGGGGCCAGTTCAGGTATCGCCTGCAAGGACGCCCAGGGCTGGATCCTGCAGCGCACCGTTGCGAACGGAGCGCCCGAACGCGGTGCGTACCGTCAGGCCGGATCCGCCGCAGGCGAACTCGCTGGCTGCGGCGCAAACCATGGCCATTGGCGAGCCGCTTGATGCCGCGCAGGAACGAGCAGCGCGCAGGGAAAAGTGGAACAAGTAACCCTCTCAAGCACACCGCCTGCGCCCCGGCTCTGGACGCAGGCCTGCTTCTTCTCCGAGAGACCACGACGGTCAGGATCACGCTATCGCCTGTCGCGCCGCTTTTCGGCGACGGCGCCTCACAAGATGGTTCCAACCGATAACGATCCCCGACAGCGACATGATGATCCCAAGTGCAGAGAGCAACCACATCAATGGCTCGCGCAGGAAACGGTTGGCGAGCAGGAATGGTAGATCGAAATCATGCAGCGCGTTGAAAAACCATCGGTAACTGCGTCCACTCGCGTTCTGCTGGCTCAACAGTGACCCTCCACGCGGGTCAATGGTCGTCCATGTCCGCTCCGCATCGCCGAAGATGACGCGAACAACCGGCAGGGTGCGTTCGTGCCGGTGGGAGTACCAGTAAAGGTCCGGCTTCTGCAGGACGACAACATTCCTGACCGGCGTACCCGGCATCAGGCGCCGGGCATTGGCGACCAGTTCGGCTTGCGTGAAACGCAATGCCCGGCCATCCGGGGTGGCGATCATCGAGTGCCCGGTCTTCACCGTCAGCGTGACCACCGGGCGGCCGCCGACCCAGGCCAGCCGCGCTTCCCGGGCCTGAGGTGCGCGGGCGGCAAGCCTGCCGCCATCCAGCACAGGAAAGTCCGCACTCGCGTGCGCCGCATAGAGGGCGGCACCCCCGACGGCCCATTGCGCGCGAACCAGTCGAAAGGGCTGACCGAAAGCCATCCACTGAACATCCAGGTAATGGCGAAGATCCCTCCGGCCAGTCCGGTCAGATGGTGCCATTTCATCCAGCCTCGATAGAGTGTTATCGCCCCATTCCTGTAGCGCCGGCGCAGCCTGAGACGCAGGATACCGACCCACATGCCGGTAATACCGAGGACCACGGCCGGACCGGACGTCCACAGCACCACCTGTCGCCACAAAGATCCGTCGCGGCGGATGGCGGTGAGGTATAGCCAGTGCGGCACCGCGCCCACCCAGTTCCATGCCCTTTCACGGGCGTCCGTGTTCTGAACCGGCTCTCCGCTGGTGGAGGAGACGTAGATCTGGGTACCCCGAGCATCTCCCAGCGAGACCTTCCACAACGGTCTCGCCCACTTGAACCCTTGTGCGACGGTCCATTGATCGTCGTGAATACGCTCCACACGGGTGATCGGCGCGGCGCCCGCGAAGCGCCGCGCCGCCGCTATCGCAGAGGCAGCATCCGGTGCGGAAAGGCGCCGCCCGTCCAAAGCCGACAAGGCGATCCGCCGCTGCTTGTCCCGGATACGCCAAGCGGGCTCTCCCGCCGCCATATCGAGGCGAAGTTCCGCGGGAAACCCCTGCTGTCCGGCGCGGCGAAGCGCCTCGGTCGGACTGATCCTCACCCGGCTCCAGTCGATCGGAGCCAGCCCTGCAAGCCGCTCCTCCTCGGTCAGCGACGGGTAGGGCACGTACATCATGACCACGCCCGAAACGAACCACAGGAGAAACATCAGGCAGACCGCGATGCCCAGCCAGCGGTGAAGCCAGTACAGCCACCGCAGGCTGGCCTTGAGGCCCCTCTTTACCAAGGCGTGCGCCATCGCCCTTACAGGCTCATATCCAGGCGGACATCGAAGCGCCGGGGAGCACCGAGCAGCCATTGCGAAGAATTGCTGCCGATCGGGTAGATCTTGTCGAAGACATTGCTGATCCGCCCGTCGATCGCCAGCTTTTCGCTGATCGTCCAGCGCAAGCCGAGATCGACCACCTCGTAGCCCGGCACGCGCAAGGTGTTGGCGTTATCTGTCCATCGCGGCGCGACGAAGCGGGCGGAGACACGGGCCTGCAGCGGCTCCAGGAAGCGCCAGTTCGCCGAGATATTGGCAGTCTTAGTCGGTATCCCGGGCGGCGTGTTCCCGGCGCGGTCGATCACGACGCCGTTCACCACCTCGCCGAATTCCTTGAAACGGGCCTTGAGGATGGTGCCATTGGCCTCGATCCCGAAGGCGTCGGTCAATTGCACTGCCAACGTCGCCTCGACACCGCGTGAAGTCCGCTTGCCAACCTGCTGGGTAATAAGACGGTTCTCCGGGTCCGGGGTAAGAAGACGCCGCTTCTCGATGTCGAACAGCGCAATGGAGGCGGAGCCGCGCCCTTCAAGGAAGCGCTGCTTGACGCCGACTTCGAACTGGCGTGCGGGCGAAAGGCCAAAGTCCTTCTGCGCGTTCGAAGTCGTGATAAGCGCGCTGATCGGGTCGGTGCCGACTGTGAACGAGCCGTAAAGCGCAGTATCGACCGCAGGGTTCAGGACCAGCCCAAAGCGGCCCGAAGTACTGTGATACTTCCGCTTGAAGCCGTTCGCCGGCGTACGCGCGTCGATGCGCTCCAGATCGTACCAGTCCTGCCGGAAACCTCCGACCAGCGAGGCCCAGTCACGCAGTTGGAGTTGGTCTTCCATGAACACCGAATACTGCGTGGTCAGGGTGCGGAAACCGAGCGTGGTGGGCACCGGCGTGATGAAGCCGCCGGGTTCGAAGTCGAACGGATCGACCACGGAACTGCCGCCATAAGGCGAGTTGTTGATGTGGCGGAACTTGACCCGGTTGACGTCGAAGCCGACGAGCAGGCTGTTCTCCACACCCCCACCCAGCGGAGTACGCAAGGTGAGGTCGCCGCGATCGCCGATCTGGTCCTGACGGTGGACGATGTTCAGGTAGTCACTGCGCGTCACCAGCCCGGTCGTTGCGGAATAGCGATAACTTTCGGCGTTGAGCCAGTCGCGATCCGAACTAAGGTAATAAGCCACGTTGCGCAGCGAAATCGCATCCGATGCCTGCCACTCGGTCGTCAGACGTGTCCAGTTGTCCCGGAAATGATCCTCGCTGCCGGTGATGTTGAAGTTGATGAAACGGAAGCGCCTGTCGAACTTGCCGTTGTTCAGCGGACTGCCGAAATAGGGCAACATCTCGACGTCGCCGTAGTCGGAAGCCAGCGTGAAGCTCAACGTCGGGCTGGCGTCCCAGCGCAGCGCGCCGGAGATGGCGAGGTTGCGGTTGTCGCTGTTGCGGTCGGGCCAGCCATCCGAGCGTGTGAAGCTGGCTGCGACACGATAGGACAGACCTCCTCCCACGGGCCCGCCAGCATCACCCGCGATCTGCATCGCGTTGTCCGAGCCGTAGGCCACGCGGGCCTGCATGATGCTGCGGTCGGTCGACGGCTTCTTCATGATGACATTGACCGCGCCGCCGATCGCGCCCTCGCCTGATATGACCGAACTCGGGCCGCGCAGCACGTCGATGCGCTCCACCGTCCAGGGATCGACCGGGAAGGTCAGCGTCCCCGAGGCCACGAACAGGCGCGTGCCGTCCACCAGCAACTGCACCGACCCCTGCCCCGAGAAACCGCGCGCGGCCATCGCCGTATTCCCGTTGCCCGGAGAACCCTGGAAAGTCAGACCGGTAGCGCGGCTGACCGCTTCCTGGATGGAAAGGTCACCACGCGCCCGGATCGCATCACCGTCCAGCACCTCGATACTTGCCGGAGTTTCAAAAACCGTGAGGCCGAGGCGGCTGCCGCTGCTCTTCGTATCGAGGCTGGTTTCGGCCCGCAGGCCCGTTACCAGGATGGTGTCTGCCGGATCGGCCTCGTCTGCGCGCGCGGCCGAGGAAAACACGGATGAGGAAAGCGCTGCGAAAGCGGTCGCGGCGCACAGCGCATATTGGGAAATCGTCATGTGAGAAACAAACCCTGTCCGGCGTCATCGACGTCTGACGAGGGCGTCCGCGCGAACGGTCGGCCCACGCGACGACACGACGCCCCCGGCGCCGTCGCTTGGGTCGATGCGGCCCCCGCCGCACATGCGTCGCTCAGACGGATTTCACCGTGCCTCGGCCATCCCCTGGACCAAGGGCAAGAGCGACCGGACGCTGGCAGGTCTCCTGGCTTGCGGGTCATCGCACGATGCACGGCCTTCCCAGGCCTCGCAGGAGTTAGCGTCCGGCCCAGTGGCTGCGACAGGGCACTTTGGCCTGCCGCGATATGCATCGCGCTCACCGCTCACAGTTGCAGGGACAGCCTCGGATTCAGGGGCGCGAGCCCCCTCACCGCGTTCCCTTTAAGCCCCCTTACGGGAGCACCAACGCGATCATGGCCTCCCGAACCTCGAGAGACGGGAGCCGCCCTACGCGAAGGAAGTGGCGCTGGCAAGCATCGCCGTACGACGCGTGCTTCCGCCCTTCCTTGTCCTTGCAAGGTCGCGCTACGCTCGTGCGATCTTTGGCACTCTTGCCGCAAGATCTCGTACACCGACTTGACCGATGCGGACAGGCGATGCAGCCATTGTTCAGGAGATGGACGGCGCGGCCGTAAGCTCCGATAACCGCGCCTTCCCTTGCGATGCCAAGGACCTGCTGATGCCATTGCCTGCCGATGTGGAATTTGCACGGCTCAACATCCCGCTTCTCCGGCATTTTCCGGAACTGGTCAGCTCGCTTGGCGGAAATCCCGGCGAACTGTTGCGGTTCGCCGGGATTTCCGCCCAGGATTTTCGCGACGACGCCGTTGCGCTCACATATCCCGAGGCGATCCGGCTCCTGACCGTTGCGGCGCACCGGCTGGACTGCCGCGATTTCGGAATGCGGCTGGCTCTGCGGCAACGCGGCGGAGCGATCTTCGGGCCGCTGGGCAATACGATGCGCAGTTCGAGGACGTTCGGCGATGCCCTGCGCTTTGCAAGCGAGCACATCAGCGCACACAGCCGCGCAGCGCGCGTATGGCTGCGGCCGCATGCTGCCGAGGGCACCATATTCGCCGGCCATGAACTGCTGTTCGAAAACAGTGCCGAGCGTATCCAGGCCATCGAGCAGATCCTTTTGATCGGTCATGTCGAGGCGATGGAGATGACCGGCGGCTATGCCCGCGCTCGCTGCGTGCATTTCCGACACGAGCCGCTCTCTCCGCTCGCCGACTATCGTCGCTATTTCGGCTGCGAGGTGCTTTTCGGGGAGCCGTCCGACGGGATCACGTTCTCGGACAGGGATCTCGCCAGTCCGATCCTCAGCCAGAACACCCAAGTCCATAGCGACCTGGCCGCCTACATTGAGAAGCACTTTCCCAAACGAAGTCTACCTTTTGACGCGGAAGTGCGCGGCCTTATCATTCGCAGGCTGGCGCAGGGGGACTGTGCCAGCGTTGAAGTCGCGCGTGCACTGAACATCCACCATCGTACCTTGCGCCGCCGGCTGAAGGAGGAGGGCACCAGCTTTCAGGACGTCAAGGACGGGGTGCGCCGCGATCTGACGCTCTACTACCTGCAACAGACCGACCTCGATTTCCGGGGATCTCCGAAAAGCTCGGCTTCGCCGAACAAGCGGTGTTCTCCCGCCGCTGCCAACGATGGTTCGGCCAGTCTCCCACAAGTATGCGCAGCACACGCCGCCTCCAGGAAAAAGGCAGTATCTTGTCCTCATAGGCAAAAGCGATCCCACAGCGAACCAGCGGGCGCGGGGCGCACCCTGACCTTGGGCACCCGTCACGAGACGCTTGGCAAGCTCGCGGTCGTATGCGTCGTTCCGGATTTCACTTGAGAAATTCCCGTCAAGACATTGCCAGTGCTTCGAAACTCGTCTTCAGCGGTTTCTCGAACAGACACTCAGAAAGCCCGAACCACAGCCATCGACACGATCACCCCTTGCTTTTGGTTCCTTTCCTCGCTTCCGGTGTAGGCACCCGCACGGCTCGGTGAATAGAAGCGGCGCCACCGGGAACTATCCTGCCCGTTGATCGCCTTGGCCGTGAACGTCGTCTTGAACCCGGCCAGCACCGTGGTCTCGATATAGCCACCCCAGCGCGCATGGCTCCGCGCGCGCAGGACTTCGCCGGTGTAGAAGACGTCGGCTTCTTCGGGCGCGGTCCAGTTGACGCCCCATGACGACTTGAGGGCCGGCACGTCATGGCGGAACTCGGCAGTCACGCTTTGCCCAGCAATGTCGTCCATCGCCCGGTGCTTGCCGGTTATCGGATCGCTCAGCCGCGAACCACGCCAGGTGCCGTCAAGAGTCAGCCGCGCGCCGCGCAACACGGTGTCGAGAGGCAGTGTCCCCTGCACGCTCACACCCCATTGCCGCGCATCGCCGATGGTGCCAAGTGCCTGGTCTCCGCTATCGAGAACAAGATAGCCGAGCAATCCGGTGTGCCACTGGTGGTAGGCCTCCACCGCGATCGCCCCGCCCTTGCCCCAGCGGTGGTCGAGGCGGGCCAGGGCGCGCGTCACACGGGCGGGCCGCAGCCCCGAATTGCCGCCCAGCGGCCGCCCGTCGGCCTGGTTGACCGAAGCCGCGAAGTCGGCGAAATCGAGCTGGTCGACGGTCCTGCGCACCCCGAGCCGCAGCTGCGTGCTCCCCGACGGCGACCACACCAGTGCCGCCGAAGGCTTGAGGTAGGACAGGCTCTGCTCCTGCGCCGCCTCGCCCGAAACGCGGATGCGCGAGAATTCCACCGCCATGCCCGCCTCCAGCGCAAGCCTGGGGGCGAACTTCACGGTGATGTTGGCGAACGCCTCGCCACGCAGTTCCGAAACCCGGGTATCGGCATTGGCGAGCGCCACGGGCATAAGGCCGGAGCCGGTATCCTCGGCGTAGTCGAGCAGGCTCGACAGACGATTGTAGGCCACCTCGCCGCCGAACTCCGGCCGCACCGAATGGTCGCCTTCGCGCGTCACCGTCACGCGGGCGACGAACTCGCTCGGCGTCTCCCGCTGGGAGGAAAGGCCGCGATAATCGGCCTCGACATAGTCTTCGTCAGTGACGTAGCGCTCTACCCGGCCGAGACCGACCAACTTCGCGGTCCAGCCAGATCCCAGCCGCCGCGTCCAGTCGAGACCAAGCTCACCGCTGCGCCCGTTCTCGTCATAGGCGATGTCGCGGCGGCCATCCGGCGAGCCGTTCGCAGCACCCTTGAAGATGTCGATGCCCCGGTCAGACGAATAGCCGTCCTTGTTGAGCCGCAGGTTCACAGTCAACGTTCCGCCCGCGACCGCCCCCGAAGTGCTGAGCGCCAGACCGTACTCGGGGGCCTTGGCGCGGATGTGTTCACGCCGGGTGGAGGTCAGCGTCCCGGTCGCGTCGCGGTCGAGATACACGCCGTCGGTGGGATAGCGAGTGACCTCGCCTGACAATTCGATGCTGGTCTGCCAACCCGCGACGCGCCGCGCGAAGCTGACCCGGCCGGCGGGCGAGACAACACCATCAGCGGTGTGGGTCATCGTCAGCGCGGCGTTGCCCGATCCGCCCGCGTCGGTACGCAGGATCACGTTGGCGACCAACGTCTGGCCCTGCGCCTCGGCAGCGTCGGACCCACGCAGCAGTACCACCCGCTCGACACGCGATGCGGCGATGCGACGCAGAACTTCGGTGATGCCGCCTCCCTTCACGGTCGGCCTCTGGCCGTCGATGAGCACATTGCCTGCCGCATTGCCGAACCCGCGCACCGAAGTGCCCTCGCTCAGCAGGAAGCCGGGAGTGCGCTCCAGCATGTCGAGCGCGGTCTGTGGCTGGAACGGCTTGTAGAAGTCGGCCGGGTAGACCGGGTCGGGTCCGGCGGGGACGATGGCGGGCGGCTTTTCCTGTCCCTGCCGCCCGGTCGGGACCGATTCCTCGGTCGGAGAACTGGCGGCCGCGACTCCGGCAAGCATGAGCGAAAAGGCGTTCATCATGCCGGTGCCATCACCCATCCCAGAAGCGCGAGCGGCACGGACGCTCCGGCCAGCCACAAGCACGCACGCAGCACGCTGTGGGCATGGAACACGGCCATGGAGATGACCGCGAAGACCGCGAAGCTCGCAAGCGTCGCCGCAGTCACTGCCTCCACCCGCGTCATGCCGAGGCGAGACAGCAACAATGACGCGGCCACGGTGATTTGCGCCGTGAGGCCATAGGCGCCCAGGGTGCCGGCCAGAGTACGGACAGGTGTGCGAAAAGGCAGGCGCGCAAGCGCGCGCGTCGCCGCGGCAAGCCGCTGGCGACGCGCGACGCCGGTCGCGACGGGCGACGGGGGACGGACTGACCCGCCGCGACGGTGTTCCTGGGCATTGGTGTTCCTTTCAGGCGAACAGGCGCAGAATGCGCTCGCGATTGGTCTGCGCGGCAAGCACCAGCATGGCGGCGAAGCTCAGCCAGCCGCACCAGGCGACGGTGCCATATGCCCAGCCGTGGCCCAGCCCCGCCGCCCCGAAAGCGAGCGCCAGCGCAGCGAACCCGCTCCAGCGCAGCACCCGGGACGTGCGCGGCGCCAACTTGCGCTTCAGCCAGTCCTGCTGGTGGCGCGCCATCGCCAGGAGCAGTAGTGCGAAGCCCGCAAGCGCAGGCATGGCAATCACGAGATGGGTCATGCGGTCGCTTCCTTCTGCATGCGCTGGCGGCGCGCCGGAGCCGCCTTGGGCCGGTGACGCAGGACTTTCCACGAGGTCCAGCCAAAGCCTGCCGCGAGCGCCGACATGGCCAGGTCGAACCCGACGAAAGCCCAGTCGCCCCGCCACAAGCTGCCACCCAGCCCGCGTGTGGTCGTCAGTGCATTGACCAAGGGAACCAGCGCGAAGACGACGGCACATGCGCCGAGCGCCTCGACCCAGGCGCGCTTGGCGGGCCGCGCCAGCGTCCAGACGAAGATCGCGCCCCAGGCGATGAACAGGCCGTTCACCTCCCACTCGGCACGCCCCGCAAGTGCAACCGGAAGCAGGCGATTGGCCAGAAAGTAGACGGTGATGCCGGCCGGTGCGCCTGCTATGAAGCCGATGTTCAGCCGCTCGACCAACCGGAACCCGAAATGCGGGCGCGCCGGGTCGGGCAGTTTGCCACGCCGTTTGACGCACCAGAGCGCAAGGCCCGTCCCCACCATCACGGTCCCACCAACGCCGGAGAGAAAGTAGAGCCAGCGCAGACCATATCCGGCGAACCAAGCGGTGTGGAGGTCGACCATGACCTCCTGCGTCTTTCGCGCACCGCCCGCAGGCCGCGCCGCGACCGGCAGTTCACCGCCCTGCGTCGCGCCGAGATGAACCGGATCGCGTCGTCCCTCGCTCCAGTCCGTGCGCTGGGGATAGACCTGCGCGGTCGCAGCGGCATCACCGGGATGGGCGATACTGATGTAGCTCGGCTGTCCGCCCTGCCACTTCGCCTGCGCGCGCTCGACCAGCCGTGCGAGCGGGACGGTCGGCGCAGGTTTGCCGCTCGCCTCGCTTTCCTCGGCGCGGGGAAAGGCTTCCGCATAGAAAGCCTCGCGGCTCGGATAGCTGGCCGTGATCGCCCAGGGCATCAGCGTGAACAGAAGCGTGACGAGGCCGGTATAGGTGATCATCACATGGAACGGCAGGGCCAGCACGGCGGTAGCGTTGTGTGCGTCGAGCCAACTGCGCTGACCCTTGCCGAAACGCATCTGAAAGAAGTCGGTGAAGATCTTCTTGTGCGTGACGACACCGGAAAGGATCGCCACCAGCATCGCCAGCGCCGCCACGCTGACCAGCATTCGCGCCCACATCACCGGCAGGTAGTGCAAGTCGAAGTGGAAACGGTAGAGGAAGAACCCGCCACGCGTATCACGCAAGGCGAGTTCGCGCCCGCTCGCAGGATCGAGGGTGACTTCCTCGCCCCCGCGACGGCCTCGCCGCGCCTCTCCGGGCATCTGCCACGAGACCGTCAGCCCGCTGCCGCCACGGGCGGCCGGCAGCGATACGCTCCAGCTGTCCGCCCCGGCCCCGCGCTTGCGCAGGACGCGGTCGGCGGCCTCAAGGGCGCCCGCGGTGACGCGGCTCTGCGCGGGCAGCTCCGGGCGCATCCAGGCGTCGATCTCATGCTGGAAGAATGCGGCCGTCCCGAACACGAAGATGACATAGAGTACCCAGCCGGGCAGTAGCCCGACCCAGGTGTGCAGCCAGGCCATCGACTGGCGGAAACCCTGCTTCACGATGCTGCTCCCCCGACGACCGGCTTAAAAGCCGTACTTCACGGCGAAGGCCACGCTGCGCGGAATGCCTAGGGAATAGGACGTCGCCCAGTAATTCTCGGCTGTGATGTTCGCCGCGTTCAGGTCGAAGCGCACCGGGTGGCCATCCACCTCCGCCTTGTAATGCAGGCCGAGGTCGAAGATCGTATAGCCGTTCATCTTCTGCAGGTTGGCGCTGTCCTTGTACATCTTGCCGGCGTGGTAGACGCCGCCGCTGACAGAGAAGCCGGGCAGCGCGGGCACGCTATATTCGAGGTACATCTTGGCGAGAGTGCTGCTCACGCCGGTGGGCCATTTCCCCAGCAGCGATGCGGTGCTGGTCTTCGTCACCTTCAGGTCCATCAGCGTGCCGCCGACCATGACGTTGAGGTTGTGCGTCACGTGTCCGGTGGCGCTCAGTTCGATACCCTGGTGCACCTCGACGCCGTCCTGGGTGCGGGTGATCTTGCCGCCCACCTGCTCGTCGAAGGAATTGGCCTTCTCGATACGATAGAGCGCGCCGGTGATCAGCAGGGCATCGATCGGCGCGTACTTGGCGCCGATCTCATACTGCTTGGAGACGTAGGGCTTCATGATCTCGCCCGGGTTGTTGTAGAGCGTGGAATCGTCGGGGACCGTCGAGCCCTGCTCCAATCCTTCCATATAGGTGGCGTAAGTCGTCACCCGCGCGGACGGCTTGAAGATCAGCGACACCGTGGGTGTCCATGCGCTTTCGTCGTAACTGGAAGTCGTTGCGCCGGTGGCTCCGTATGCCTTGGCCTCCACGGTGCTGTGATTGGCCCCGACCATGGCGCCCAGATGATCGGTGAACTGGATATCGTCGCCGACGACGATGTTGGTATTGCGCGCCCAGCTCGACTTGTAGAGAGCGCCCCACGAATACGTGTCCAGCGCCGAGGGCATGGCCCAGTTGTTGAGACCATCAGGGTCGCTGAAGACGGGCGAGTCACCGCCGCTGACGGTGTTGGTGACGTGGCGCTTGACGCTCAGGATATCGCCCGAGGCGCCGACGGTCAGGCGATGCCTGATCCCGAACGTCGCGAACTCGCTGTCCAGGTAGGCATAAGCGCCCTGCGCGTAGTTATACGAAGGCGCACTGCGCGAGGTCCAGCCCAGTTGCCAGCCTGCCTCCCCGTTTCCGCCGTCCTCGACGTAGAGCGGATAGATGTTGATCGAATCCTGCTCGTCACGCTTGTAGAGATAGGCTGCGCGCAGGCTGAAGGTATCGTCGATCTTCCACTTGACGTTGGCGCCCAGACGATCGGTCTTGGTCTGCAGATAAGTCCAGGACGGGGTCCAGGTCTTGTCGTTGGCCAGCGGCTCGATCCAGTGGTCGAGCGAGGCGCGACTGGTATCGCCATAAGCGTAAAAGCGGGAATCGATGCCGTCGATGCGGTAGTAGGTGTGTGCGGCCTCGGCCTGCACCAGCAAATTCGGCGCGACGTTCCAGTCGAGCGCGCCGCTGACCATCGTGCGCGCGACGTTCTGGTTCTTCTTCGCCGTCTCGCCGTCCTGGATGGACATGTTGAGACGATAGGCAAAGGTGCCGCCGGCATCGATCTTGCCGCCCATGTCGATATGCGCGAACCACTGGGTGTTGCCATAATTTCCGACGCGCACGTCGAGCAGAGGCGCGTAAGTCGGCCGCTTGAGCACGTAGTTGGTCACGCCGCCCGGATTTCCGACACCATACAGGAAGCCCGACAGGCCGTTCATGATCTCGACATTGGCCAGTTCCTCCGTCGAGATGCCGGTAAGGGTCGATGAGATGCGCAGACCATCGACGACGCCCTTCTGGGTCGAGAAGCCACGGATATTCACGTAGGGCGTTCCGTAGACGGTCGAGGGTGCCGAATTCTGGACCACCGGATTCATCTTGAAGATCTGGTCCATATCGCCCGCGATGACGCTCTCGATAAGGTCCTGCGACACCACGCTGATCGCGTAAGGCGTGTCGATCACCAGCTTGTTGCCCCAGGGGCCGGAGCCGGAAATCGCATCGATCTTTTCGTTGTGGCCGGTGACGAGGATTGTGTCGTCGCGACGTCCGGCCTCGCTCTCCTCTTCGGCGGCCACGCTGCCGACTCCATAGGCGGCGGGCGTCAACTCCAGCCTCAGCGGATCAAGGGTCATCGCCCCTCGTGTCGCGCGCGCGATAGTTAGCGCGCCTTCGCTTGACGAACGTGCGGCAAGGCCCGTGCCCGAAAGCAGGCGCGAAATGGCATCCCGGGGCGCGAAGCTTCCGCGCAGACCACCGGTTCGCAACCCCTGGGTCAGCGATGCCTCGTAAGTCAGTTGCACGCCGCTCTGTTCGGCAAAGCTGTTAAGCGCGTCTGACAGTGCACCGGCGGGGATATCGTAGGCGCGCAAAGTGCCCTCGTCCTGCGCCATCGCCAGTCCGGGCAGCGCGGCGCAACCGCCGATCACCGTCCCTGCCATCAAAGCAAAAGCCATGACCCGGCCGCGCTCGAACTTTATCGTCATCGAAACTTTCCCCACCTGGAATTCCATGCGCCCGACATTGCTGCTGCGACGCAATCGCAAAACCAAGACGCAGTCCGATCCCGAAACACGACCTTGCGGTGAGAATTTTTTATCGGCGCAGGATGATGAAGCGATCGGACAGCCGCACGGAGCGCAGCCCGTGGCTTTTCTCGATGCTGTCGATCGCCGCGAGTGGATGATCGAGATCGTAGACTCCGCTCACCCGCATGGCGGCCGCCGCACCGGCGACGGTGACGAAGCCGTGCCGATAGCGCCCGATCTCGGCCACCACTTCCCCGAGCGGGCGATCAACCACCATCAGTCGCCCACGCGTCCAGGCTATTGCTTCGCCCCGCGCGGGAAACGGCCCGGTCAATGTCGAATGCGTAAAGTCGGCGCCCTGACCTTCACCGACGACGGCGGCACGTCCCCCGCCCTCGACCCGGACGCTGTGTTTCGTCACGGTCACCGTGGCCCGCCCACCCTCGTCGCGCACGGCAAAGGCGGTGCCGAGAGCAGTGACGCTGCCGCCCTCCGCCTCGACGACAAAGGGGCGCGAGGGATCGGGCGCGACCTCGAACAAAGCCGCCCCCGCCAGCAGGTGCACACCCCGACGGCCTTTCGCGAAGTCGAGCGCGATCGCCGAGCCGCTGTCGAGTTGCACCACCGATCCGTCGGAAAGGGCGACATTGCGCCGCTCACCGATGCCGGTGATCTGGTCCGCGCGCAGCCGTGTCGGCCAGTCCTGCACACCGCCCAGAACGACGATCGCCAATGCGGCAGCGATCCCACCCATTGCCCCGCGCATGCCCCAGCCCCGGCGGAGCAGCCCGAGACGGCGGTTCGGATGACAGTTCGAACGGCTGCGAGTGGTGGTAGAGACCGGCCGCGTCCGGGGTAATTCCGGAATGGCCTGCAGGCCAGCCACCGCGTCTTCCTGCTCGTCCATCAGGCCCCAGATCTTCTCCAGCCGGGCCAGCGCTGCGCGGTGATCGGGGTCCGACTGCCAGAGCGCGAAGTCACGCTCTTCCTCGGGGCTCATCGCCTCCCCGTCACGCCGGACAATCCATGCGGCGGCCGCTTCGGCTATTTCGGGTAGAATGGGCTGTCTCATCGTCATGGCCACTGCTCCATCCCCACCGGGATCGCCCGCGAACCGCGCGAGGCGGCTGCCGTCAAAGGCCAAGACGCAAAGGGGCACCAAAACACGACCTCGTACCTGGAATTTTCTGCCTGGTTTGTCATCGGGCCCATCATTCGACGTCGTCGATCTCGCCGAGCCGGGCCGCGAGGGCCAGGAGGGCGAGCCGCAAATGCTTCTCGACCGCGCCGCGCGTGATGCCGAGTCTTTCGGCGATCTCGGCCTGGTGCAAGCCCTCTATCTTGCGCAGCGCGAAGACCTCGCGGCATCGGGGTGGCAGGCTCTCCACCAGTTCGAGCAGCAATCGCAACCGGTCACACCCCAGCACCGTGCGTTCGGCCGAAGGAGCGTCATCGGCGATGAGGTCGCCAAGATCCTCCTCGACCGTCCAGGCGGCCCACTTACCTCTTTCCCGCGCTCCATCGATCACCAGATTGCGCGCGATCCGGTAGAGGAAAGCGCGCACGTTGCTCACTTTACCCTCGCGCAACGCGGGGATCGCCCGCGCCCAGGTTTCCTGGACGATATCAGCGGCCAGAGGGTTGGAACCGTCCAACGAGCGCACGTAGGCGCTGAGCGGATCGTGATGATGCGCCACCAACGCCGCGTCGCGGGCGCTCATCGCGATGCCATCCGTGCCGACACCAGGAACTCGACCGGGAGGGTGATTTCCAACTCGTCCGGCAATCCTTCCGGAATCGCGGGAAACGGAGCGGCGCGGCGAACGACGTCCAGCGCGGCGCGATCGAGGGTGCGCGAGCCGGCGGAGCGTGCCACCGATGCATCGAGCAGGCGCCCACTGCGTTCGATCCGGAACAGCACCACACCGGCACCCGAAGCACCGTCCCGTCCACGGGCGCGCTGCGCCTCGAGCCGCGCCATCACGGCGCGCCGGTAACCCTGCGTGGTCAACGCCAGCGCGTCGATGCGCCCGCCCTCCGCCGGTGCTGGCATTTCGGCGACGGTTTCGATCGCGATTGGAGTCGGCGGCGCCAGCATGATCGCGGGAGGCGGGCTGCTCTTCACCGGAACCGGTTCCGGCCGCGGCTTGGATGCCCGCGTACCGGGATCGGGACGGCGGCGCGGCTCGTCTACGGGACGGGGAAGAATGGTCACACTGATCAAGCGCGTCCCGCCAGTCCGGTCCGGCGCCCCCGGCCAGCCCAGCATCATCACCGCGCCAACCGCCAGATGCACCAGCAAGGTTGCTCCGACACCGAGCATGCGCAGCGGCCGGCCGCCGCCCAAACGATAGCCGCCCGGCAGCCGCTGCTGCACCGGCGCTTCGCTCGATGTCACCAGCGACACCGATGCGTGCGCCATCGGGACGGACGAGGCGGACATGGCCTCGCCACTACACTAATGCGAGTGAGTTGCAATATGCGCCACTCGTCAGCGAGGCTCTCGCATCGGACATAAAATGTTTCGATTATATTGCGCTTGCGACGCAATCGCATTAGAGGCCCGCCGCGCATCGGGAGTCGGGGGCTCATCATCCGGTGCCGATCAGGGGAATAATAATGTCCTTCAAAAATCCGATCCCGGCCCGTCAGCGCGTGGCTTCGCTGCTCGTCATCGGCATGCTGACTACGACCACCGCCCATGCCGAGGAATCGGCCGAAAACCCCGACCCCGACGCTATCGTCGTGACCGGACAGACCGAGACCACCGGCCTCAGCCTTTCATCGCGCGAGACACCGCAGTCGGTCACCGTGCTCGACAGCGTCCGGATGGAGGAACAGGGTCTTTACGACATTTCCGAGGTGATGGAGCAGGTCGTCGGCATCCAGTCGAACCGCTCCAGCGCGCTCGGCACCGACGGTACCAACTACACCGCGCGCGGCTTCGCGGTGGAGAACTACCTCGTCGACGGCATCGCGCGGCCGACGGGGCTCTATGGCTTCAGCGAAGATACCGCCGACATGATCGCCTATGACCGGATCGAAGTGCTCCGTGGCTCGGCAGGCATGATGACCGGCACCGGTGAGCCCTCGGCCGCGATCAACATGATCCGCAAGCGCCCGCGCACGGAAATGCGCGCCACGGCGGCAGCCACGGTCGGCTCCTGGGACATGTATCGCCTCGAAGCGGACCTCAGCACGCCGCTCACCTCGGACGGCAGAGTGCGTGCCCGCGTCGCGGGAGCCTGGCAGGACAACGATACCTTCATCGACCGCGAGCACGTCAAGCGCCAGGCGCTCTACGGCGTGGTCGAAGCAGACCTGACGCCGGGTACGCTGCTCACCGCCGGGGTCGAGTATCAGAACTTCACCAACTCCGGAGCCTCGCGCGGGGGATTCCGCTCTACTTCACCGACGGCACCGAGACCGATTTCGCGCGATCGACCAACGGCGGCGCCAAGTGGTCGCACTTCCGGCGCAAGAGCGTCAACATCTTCGCATCGCTCAAGCAGGATCTCGGCGAGCACTGGGAACTGCAGATCGACGGCGAGCATAAGTCCGGCTCCTACGATGAGACGATCGGCTATTTCTTCGGCAGCGCGATCAACAAGGACACCGGCCTGGGCGGCACGCTCTATTCCACCCGCTGGGCTTCGGACCTCACGCTTAACGCGGTCTACGCGAACCTGCGCGGCAGCTTCGAGGCGCTGGGGCAGGAGCAGCATATCGCCCTCACCCTCAACCACACCCAGTTCGACGACGACCAGACGCCCTACCCCGGCTGGTGGGACGGTCCCGAGTATATGAATACGTCCGTCAACGCCTTCGATCTGTTCGCTACCGGCGACGTGCCCAAGCCGGACCTCAGCCCCAGCGGCACCTTGTCCGGCAACCGCGTGCGAACCAGCGCGGCGGCAGGCGTAGCGCGGCTCAAGCCGATTGCGCCTCTCTCCATCGTCGTCGGCGGACGCTTCACCTGGTGGAAGCAGGAAAGCTATGCCGAGGACACTGCGGGCGCACGCACCTGGACCGCGGGCACGAATGAGAAGGGTGTGTTCACCCCTTACGCCGGCGCGGTGCTGGACATCACCAGGACCATTTCCGCCTATGTCAGCTACGCCAGCGTGTTCAAGCCGCAGACCTACCGTACCGTGGACGGGAACCTGCTCGGCCCGCTGGAGGGCAATACTTATGAAGCGGGCTTGAAGGCCGATTTCCTGAACGGCAAGCTGAGCGCCACCGCAGCGGTGTTCAAGATGCAGCAGGACAACTATGCCCTTGCCGATGGTTCCGGCATCTTCGCGCCGGACGGCAGCACCGCCTATCACGCCGTGTCGGGCCTGAGGTCCTCCGGCTTCGAAGTGGAGGTGAACGGTGAAATCCTGCCGGGCTGGCGCGTCGCGGGCGGCTTCGCCAATGCCCGCGCAGAGGATCGCGACGGCGCACGCCAGATGCCGCAGATCGCCAAGAACAGCTTCAAGATGTTCACCGCCTACAACCTGAGCGGAAAACTGGAAGGCCTGACGCTGGGCGGCAACCTCCGCTGGCAGGGCAAGGCCCGGACGGAATACGCCGGGCCTACGGGCGAATACTATACCCAAGGCAGTCTGGCGATCGTCGACCTCATGGCGAACTACCGCTTCTCGCCCAGACTTTCGCTGGCCGTCCATGTCGATAACGTCCTCGACAAGACCTACTACTCGGGCCTCTATGTCGGCAGTGCGCGCTACGGATCGCCCCGAGCCTTCAGCGTGACGCTGCGGGGCACACTGTAACTCCCCCTCGGAGTCCTGATCGATTGCGAAACGGCTGCTTCCTCAGGGAAGCAGCCGTAACCCGGTTCGCGTCGACAGACGGCCCTGACGGGATCACAGGGAATAGTTCAATCCGACAAGCAGACTGTGCGTGCGAAAAGACCCTTCGATCGCATTGGCGGTGGTCGTCTGCAGGAACACATCCGACACGTTGAGATAGCGATAGCGCAGCGTCGCATCGAGCCGGTCCGACAAGGCATAGCGCGCGCCGACCACGGCCTGCCAGGCGAAGCGCACCTTGTTCTCGTAGGCGAAGGTGCTGCTCTCGTCCGCCTCCAGCTTCCAGCGGTACTGGTTGATCCGCGCCACGCCAATGCCGCCGCCCGCCTCCAGCGACCAGCGCGAGCCGGTGGCGATATCGGCCAGACCGTTGAGCAGGATCGACTGAATGCGCGTAGTGCCGGAAGGATCGTCGTAAATCCCGGCAGTGCGGGAAACCGGATCGACCGCGATGCGCGTCGAATTCAGCGCAACCCGGTCGAGATCGAACTGCTGGCGCGCCAGTTCGGTTTCGGTGCGCAGGAAGCCGAAATCGTAGCCCAGCCTCCCGGCGAGTTCCCATCCGGTCTTGTACGAGGTCTTCAGGCCACCACGATCCACACCCAGCGCGGGGTTCACGCGGGCGCGGATGTCGAAGCTGCCGTCGTTGATCTTCGTGCCGCCCGCCGCCGCGCCGATGTAGAAGCCTCCCGTTCCGGAGCCTTCACTCCACCCGGCATCGCGCCGCTCGATCGGGCCGGTGGAGACCGTAAGGTTCAGGCTGAACGTGCGCGGGGCACCGGCCGACAAGGAGACACCGCCCGAGCCCGGCACCCAATACTGCTCGTTGGTGATGTTCTGGACGTTGCCGGAAACCGTCACCGAGCGCCCCTCGATCGGCAGTTCGTAGGAGATGCCCGCATCGCCGATGGTCACCGGCTTGTAGATGAAGGTATTCGTCACCTGCCCGTAAGCCTTGCCCGAATAGCGCACGCCGCCGAACGCCGAGAAGCCGGGCAGGAACGCGGGCGAATATTCGACGAAGCCCGAGGTCTGGAACGCGGTGGCGCCCGGCACCTTCTTGCCGACCAGCGCCGCGCTCGATGCCTTGGTCTGCACCGCGTCGAGATAGGCGGCGCCGAACTTCAGCAGCACTTCGGGCGTCGCCTGCCAGTGCGCATCGAACTCGATGCCCTGGAACCGCCGCTCGCCGTCGCGCACCCAGTAGCTTTCGATGTTGAGGAACTCGGACGGCACCTTGGTGCGGAACGCCGCGAGCGTCGCGCCCCAGGTGCCGCGATCGACCTTGATGCCCGCCTCGTACTGCGTGCTCTTGATCGGGCCGAAGCTCTCGCCATAGTTCAGCGCGTTGGCGGGGGCCTGCGTGCCGCGCTGCAGGGCCTGCACGTAGGAAACATAAGCTCGGACGCCATGTGCTACGTCGTAGCTGAGCGCGGCGACGGGAGTGAAGCTGTTCTCGCGGTAGTTCGTATCTGCCAGCACCGGCTCGTAATTGCGCTCGGTATAGAAGGTGTAGCGGCCGCCCAGCATCAGTTCGGCATTACCCAGCTTCAGCGTATCGCTGAGGAACAGGCCGCGCTGGCGGATTTCTTGATAGCGGAACCAGTCGGGCGGGCGCTGGAACTGGCGGCCCGTCACCACCTGCCCGTCGGCGCGGGTGTAGGAAGCGAAAGCCCAGTCGGGCACGTTGTTCGCGTAGATGTTGCCGGTCAGGTTGAAGTCGTACGACACCGTCGGCACGCGCGTAGCGGTGTACGGGTTGTAGTCGTAGTCGTAATCGACGTCCAAGTAATCGAACCCGGCGACCACGGCATGCTCGATCGCGCCGGTATGGAAAGTGCCGTCGATCGACAACTGCCCGACATGATACGTGAACTTGCGGTTCATCCCCAGCACGCCGACGCGATAATCGCCCGCATTGTTGGTGATCTGCGCGGTATTGCCGGTGAACCGCTCGTCCAGCGCCGAATAGCGCAGCGCAGCGGAAATCTTCCAGTCAGGCGCGATCTGGTAGTTCAGGCGGCCGGTCACCTGATTGATGTCGTTGAACTTGTGCGTCGATTTCGAGGCGAGGTTGAAGTCCGCCCCGCTCATCGTCGCCAGCGAGGTGACGCCGGTGGTGAAGCTGACGGTATTGGACTGCCCCGCCTGCCATGTGCGCTGGTAATAACCGTCGACGCTCCACGTCAGGTCGGGGGTGATCTCGCCCTGCAGCCACAGCTGCGCGAACGTATTCTTATTGTAGGCACCGTTGTAGAGCGTGCCCTGCTCCTCCACCGCGTTGAGGCGGAAAGCGGTGGAACCGGTCTCGGTCAGCGGCCCGCCGATATCGACGTGCGCGCGCCAGATGCTGGAACTGCGCAAGGATAACCCGGCGGTGGCGACCAGTTCGTCGGTCGGCTTCTTCGAGATGAAGTTCACCACGCCCGAAGGCGAGGCATAGCCATAGACGAAGCCGCCCGCGCCCTTCAGCACCTGGATCTGCTCGACCGCCTCGATCGGGTGGTCCTGGAACCAGTAGGGAAAGGCCAGACCATCGTACTTGTAGCCGTTGGTGAGGTCCACCGCCTGCCCGCGAATGCTGAAGGTATTGCCCGAAGCCAGCCCCGAATTGTTGGAGCGCACCGAAGGATCGTAATTGAACGCGGCGTCGATCGTCGTCGCGGCGATGCGGTTGATCTGGTCGGTATCGGCAGCGGAGACCGAAAACGGCGTCTCCAGAATGGTACGCGTGCCGAGCGGCCCGGCCTCCACCACTTCGCGCGAGCGCGTCCCTTCGACGAGGATTTCCGCCGCCGCATCGCTGCTGTCCGCGCCTTCCGCTTCGTCTGCCGCGAAGGCCGGCGTCGCCGTCCCCCCTACCGCCAGTGCGAGCATGAAGCCCAGAGCCTGCCTGCTGCTGCCCGATCCCAAGGCATGGCCCTTATGGCGTGCCAATTTGCGCATTGTTCACCCCTGTATATGCGTCGGGCGCACCGCTCCGGCCCCCGGAACGGAAGCTGCGGGAGCGGCGAAATCCGGCCCGACCTGTCGTTTTTCGAAAAAGGATATCCCCGACGTCAGGGTGCATCCGGCGCGCACGCTGTCGCAGCGTGCAGGGCCTTTTCAGCGTGTCTCACCAGCATGGCATTCATATCGGCGTTTTGATGTCAAATAGCCGCCGAGGCCTGACCTGATGAGCGATGGGTATGGGCGGCCCGTCGATCAGACAAATTGGAAGTCTTGGGCCTCGCTTGAGAATTGGTCATACTGATCGCGTCCGTTTAGCGCCGCGAATAACGCTATGGGAAACCCTCGTTATTCGCGAGTGACCGCGTCGATTACGCTCGGCCCATCATCATCGACGAACGGGTACAATCTCATGAGCGAACGGCAGCTTCATCTTGGCGCGATACTTACCGGCGTGGGCAACGACCAGTACAACTGGCGCCATCCCGACGTGCCGGGCGATGCCAGCGTCGACATCGACTGGTACATCACCAACGCGAAACTCGCCGAGGACGCCAAGTTCGACCTGGTGTTCATCGTCGATTCCCCGTTCATCACCCCTGACACCTCGCCGCACTTCCTCAACCGACTGGAGCCGCTGACGCTGCTTTCCGCCGTCGCCGGGCACACCTCGCGCATCGGCCTCGTCGGCACGCTGACGACGAGCTACTGGGAGCCCTACAACGTGGCGCGCCAGTTCGGCTCGCTCGACCACATCAGCCGGGGCCGCGCGGGCTGGAACGTGGTGACCACCGGCCTCGAAGGCGCCGCGCGCAACTACGGCCGCGAGGAGCATTTCGACCACGCCGTGCGCTACGAACGCGCGCAGGAATTCGTCGAGGTCGTGCAGGGCCTATGGGACAGCTACGAAGACGACGCCTTCCCGCGCGACAAGCAGTCGGGCGTGTTCCTGCACAAGGACAAGCAGCACCGCCTCGACCACAAGGGACGCCATTTCGCGGTGGCCGGGCCGCTCGCGCTCACCCGCTCGCGGCAGGGCCAGCCGGTGATCTTCCAGGCCGGCGACAGCGACGAAGGCCGCAACCTGGGCGCCCACATCGCCGAAGCCACCTTCGCCGCCTCCCCCGATTTTGCCTCGGGCCAGCAGTACTACGCCGACCTCAAGGCCCGCGCCGCCGCGCTCGGCCGCGATCCCGACGCGATCAAGGTGCTCCCCGGCCTGTTCCCGCTGATCGCCGAAACCGACGAGGAAGCCCGCCGCATCGAGCGCGAGCGCGCGGAGAACCTCGATATCGACAAGCTGCTCGTCCAGCTCGGTCGCGCGTTCAACTACCACGATTTCAGCCAGTACGATCTGGACGCGCCGTTCCCCGATCTCACCGGCGTCACGCTCAACAGCTACAAGGGCGCGGCCGAGCGGATCATCCGCACCGCGCGCGAGGAGAAGCTGACCTTGCGGCAGGCGGCCCAGCGCGGCCAGAGCCCGGGCGGCAAGGGCTTCGTCGGTTCGCCCGAGACGATCGCGAACGAGATCGAGCGCTGGTTCACCGGCCGCGCGGCGGACGGCTTCAACGTCGTCGTCGGCACCCCGGACGAGTTCGCGCTGTTCCGTGAGCGGGTCGTGCCGATCCTGCAGAGCCGGGGCCTGTTCCGCACCGAATACGCGCATGACACCCTGCGCGGCCACCTCGGCCTGCCGGTCCCGGAGCACCGCCACGCCGCCCCGTCGCTGGCGGTGGCCGCAGAGTGACGGTACGTACCTGACAAGCGCATCCATGCCGGGTCCTCATCCCGTGAACGCACCCCTCAATGCCCTGCGCGCATTCGAGGCGGTCGCGCGCCATCGCAGCTTCCTGCTGGCCGCGCGCGAACTCGGGGTGACGCCGTCCGCCGTCGGCCAGCTCGTCGCGCGGCTTGAAAAGACTTGGGGCTGGACCTTTTCGCAAGGCCGCGCACCGGCCCCGGCGGGCTGTCTCTCACCCCGCCGGCAGCCGGTGCGCTGCCGCATCTTCAGGCCGCATTCGCCAGCCTGTCGCTGGCGGTGCGGCACATGGAAGGCGACAGCGGGCCGGTCAGAAGTCGACCGTCGCCGAAAGCCAGAGACGGCGCCCCTCCTGGTTGATCGAGTAGGCGGGCGTGTAGACCGTCGCCACGCCGCTCTGGTACGGCACGTAGACCGCATAGTCGGTGTCGAGCACGTTGTAGACGGTCGCGGCAAGGCGGAAGGCCGGGGCGATCTGGTACGAGCCGCCAAGGTGGAACACTTCGTAGCTGCGGAAGTCGCCCACCGCCACCTGCTGCGCATTGGCGCCGCGATAGCGGCTGGAGCGCACCTCGGCCCGCGCCCAGAGGCTGGCGACGTCGCTGACCTTCCAGCGCAAGTTGCCGTTCAGCATGTGCTTTGGCATGCCGACCAGCGGGAGGCCCTTTTCCGACCCGCTGAGCTGCTCGGTCTCGGTATAAGTGTAGTTCAGCGCCAGCGTGAGCGCGGGTGTGAAGGCGAAGCGCGTCGCCACTTCGGCCCCGCGCGTGCGCGCCTTGTCGATGTTGATCGACTGGCCGAACAGGTCCACCGCCGGGAAGTTGCCGACGTCGAGGCAGCCCGGACGGTTGGGATTGCCCGCGAAGGAACAGTTCGGGATGCCCGGGCCGCTGGCGATCTTGTCGTCGAAGTCGTTGTTGAACAGCGTGACGTTGCCGCTGAAGAAGCCCTTGTTATCGAAGTAGATGCCCGCCTCGTAGGTGGTGCTCGTCTCCGGCGTCAGGCCCGGCGTGCCGATCAGCGGCACGCGGCCCTGGCTGCCGAAGCCGATGATGCCGCTGGCGATCTGTTCGACGCGCGGGGTCTTGAAGCCGCGGCTGACACCGCCCTTGAGGGTCAGTGCATCGGTCAGGTTCCACACCGCATAGGCGCGCGGCGACCACTTGTTGCCGAACGTCGAGTGATCGTCGTAGCGTATGCCGCCGGTGACGTTGAAGCCGTCGAACACGGTCAGCGTGGCTTCCGCAAAACCGGCCCACTGGGTGAACTTGAACGGCTCGGGCGCGACGCCGTCGATCATGCGTGCTTTCCAGTACTGGCCGCCAACGGTGAAGGCGAGCGGTCCTGCCTTGCCGGCGAAACGGCTGTCGATGATGTCGTTGCGCGCCTCCAGCGAACGGGCGCTGCCGGGCACCGCACCGGGGGTGCCGTTGGGGATCAGGCGGCCGATGGTCTCGGTGTCGTTGCGGGTCAGGGTGGTGTCGAGCTGGCCGAAATCACCCATCCGCCAGCTATGCGCGACGACGTAGTTGGTGCGGTTGAACTTCTGCTCGGGCGAGTAGCCGCCCGACCCCAGCGTGCCGAGCGGCCCCTCGGTGTTGTCGTAAGTCTGTTCGTTCCGGTCGAATTCCACCCACAGGTCATGATCGGCATGCGGCGTGATGCTGAGCCGCCCGCCATAGGTGTAGACATCCGAGCGGACCGGGTTGCGCCCCAGCGTCAGCGCCGGATCGCCGGGAATTGCGATGCTCGATCCTTCGCGGTGGAACACGCTGCCGCGCAGCGTCAGCCCGACGAGGTCCTTCACCACCGGCCCCTGTGCGAAGCCGTTGATCGACTGGATGTTGCCGAAGCGCTCATCCTCCTGGATCGTGGTTTCCGCCGTTGCGGTGCCGACCCAGCGGTTGCCGACCTTGCGCGTGATGATGTTGACGACGCCGCCCATCGCGTCCGACCCGTAAAGCGTGGACATCGGCCCGCGCACCACCTCGATCCGGTCGATGGCGGAATAAGGCGGCATGAAGCTGGTCGAAGTCTCGCCGAAGCCGTTGGGCGTGACGCCGCCCGGCGCGTTCTGGCGGCGGCCGTCGATCAGCACCAGCGTGTAGTCGCTGGGCATGCCGCGAATGGAGATGTTGAGGCCGCCGGTCTTGCCCGCCTCGCCGCCGACGTCGATGCCGGGGACGTCCTGCAGCGCCTCGGCCAGACTGCCGAAGCGCTTGTCCTGCAGATCGGCGCGGTCGATCACCGTGATGCTGGCGGGCGCCTCGATGATGTCCTGCGCATAGCCCGCCGCCGTGACCACGATCGGCGATCCGGTTTCGGCATCCGCCGCGTCGTCCGCACGGGCGGTCTGCGACCCGAGACACGCAAGCAGGACAAGGCTGCTCCCGGCAAGCTGACGATAACGATTACTGGCACGATTATTGGCACTGCGGGAAACGATGGACACGACTGAACCCCCTGCTGGTAATGCGACGTACTCGCATTAGCAGGGCCGGTTGATAAATTTGGCCGGGGTGTCAATCGCACGGCAGTCACGGCGCCGGTCGGGAAATGAAATATGACCTGCGAGCAACACCTTGTGAAATTAGATGCATATTCGTTGCGTCAATATTGCCGTTGAATTGCAGGACAGCGCCGCGAATAGTGTGGCAGAGCCATCTTCACCTCATTGTGCGAACAGCGCGCTGCGCCCTGCTGCTACCAACACGGTATCGGCCTGGGGCGAGTGAATCCGGCTGCACAATACGTCACGGTAATGCCTCTCGAGCGGGTTGTTACGGCTGATGCCCGGGTTGCCGGTCAGTTCCAGCCCCAGCGCCACCGCCTGGATCGCGTTCGCATTGGCGACATGCTTGATCAGGTTGGCCTCGGTGGCGGAGGGCAGCGCGCCTTCGTCGGCCGCCCGCGCCGCGCCTGCGATCAGGGCGCGGTTGGTGTAGAGCAGCGCCTCGATCTCGCCCAGCTTCTCCTGCACGCGCGGCAAGGTCGCCAGCGCAGCCCCGAGGTTCGCGGGCACCCGCGCGTCGAGATAGCCGACCAGCCAGTCCCGTGCGGCGCGGGCGACCCCGTCGTAGATCGTGGCGATCGCCAGCGCGTTCCACAGCGCCGGTCCTGCCGCAGGTTCCCACTCGGCCGGAAGCCTGACGTCGACCGCGTGTTCGGCCGGGATCGCCACGTCCTCGAAGACGACCTTGTGGCTGACCGTGGCGCGCATGCCGAGGTGGTCCCACTCGGGCACGATGGTGATGCCGGGCGTCGCCGGGTCCACAAGGAAGCTTCCGACGCGCGGGACTACCTCGTCGGTGCGCGCCCAGACGACGAACCAGTCGAGTCCGGTGGAGCCGGTGGAATAGATCTTCTCGCCGCTGATGCGCCAGCCTTGCGGGGTGCGGGTGGCGGTGGTCTTCGGCAGGCCGCCGCGTACCGGGGTGCCGAGTTCCGGCTCGACGCGGAACGTGCCGATCAGCCCGCGCCCCGCCACCGCCTCGCGCGCCAGTCGTTCGTAGAGAGGACGCGGCCAGCGGGCGGCCTTCTCGGCGGCGTGGAAGGCGTAGGTCATGAACAGGATGAGCGCGGTGGACGGCTCGCCCTGCGCTACCGCGCCCAGCACCCGCAGCGTGTCGGCATAGCCCGCGCCCGCGCCGCCCAGCTTTGGATCGACCGTCAGTCCGATGAGGCCCGCCTCAGCCAGAATGTCGAAGTTGGCGCGCGGGAACGTGGCGGCGCGGTCGTGGTCCTGCGCGCTGACTGCCAGCTTGCGGGTGATTTCCTGCAAGGTGGCGGCATCGGGAAGGCGCAGCGAAGCGGGTTCAAGTATACGGGTCGCCATCGTCGAAGCTCCGAAAGCACAAGTTGTCTCGCGAAACCTGTGTTCACTGCCGCCGCGTTCGACAAACGAGTTCGGCGCGATCTGGCTTGAGAGTTTGTGGACTGCGCCTGACGCCCGGGCATCTGTTGAGATAGCTCAATAGTCACATTGCCATTGCCGGATAGTCTTGCACGATCGCGGCGCTAGGCTTGGTGAGCAGGATCGATCCTTGCCGGGGCACTTCGCGTGAAAGCCCCCGGCGTACGGGTCTCCATTCCCTTCCAAGCAAGCGAGCCCGCATGACTTTCACGCCGTCCGACGACGATATCGCCGAACCCGAAGCCCCGCCGCCGCGTCCGCTCATCAACCGGCGCAGCGTGCTGGCGGGCGGCGTGGTCGCAGCGGCCGGGGCGGCCGGGCTTTATGCCGCCGCGCGTCCATCGCCACTGCCGCGCAATGCGAAAGGGCAGCGCAAGATCACGCTGGCCTGGAATGCCAATGCGATCTGCCTCGCCCCCGCACTGCTGGCCAAGGAACAGGGCATCTACGAGCGCTTCGGCCTCGACGTGGAGCTGATGAACTTCGCCGGGTCCACCGACCAGCTGCTGGAGGCGATCTCCACCGGCAAGGCCGACGCCGGGGTCGGCATGATCCTGCGCTGGATCAAGCCGCTGGAGCAGGGCTTCGACGTGCGGCTGATCGCGGGCACCCACGGCGGCTGCATTCGCGTGCTCGGCTCGCGAAGGGCGGGGATCACCGATGCGGTGGAGAGCCTGCGCGGCAAGGCGATCGGCCTTTCGGAAATCACCGGCGCCGGGCGCAATGCGCTGGCGGTGCTGCTGAAGGCCAACGGCCTCGACCCGAACCGCGACGTCGAATGGAAGGCATTCCCCGCGCCGCTCCTCGCCGCCGCCGTCGAGAAGGGCGAGATCCAGGCTTTCGTCGATTCCGACCCGATCGCCTACGTGCTGCAGAAGAATTCGGGCGGCGATCTGGTGGAGGTGCTCTCCAACCTCTCGGCTCCCTGGCAGGACCGCGTGTGCTGCGTGCTCGGCGCCAGCGGCGACCTGCTGCGCCGCGACCGCGCCAGCGGCGTCGCGCTGGCGCAGGCGCTGACGACGGCGGCCTCGATCTGCTCGCAGCAGCCCGAGGCGGTGGCGCGCGCCTTCGCGCCTTATGCCAAGGCCAGCGTCGAGGATCTGGTCGCGGTGCTGAAGATGCAGACCCACGATCACCACCCTGTCGGCCGCGACCTGCACAACGAGGTCGCGCTCTATGCCGGGGAGCTGCGCGACGTCGGAGTGATGAAGCCGACCACCGATCCGCAAAGTTTCGCCAGCCGCACCGTCGAACAGCTTTTCGCATGAAGGACACGCCATGAGCAGCAGCGCCCTCGCCTTATCGTCTGATCGCTTCGCCGGACGCAGTGAAGAGGTCGTCGAACCGGCTTCCCCGCGCGCTCCGGTGTGGCGAGGCGGCATTGTCGCGGCGCTGGCATGGGCCGCCGCCGCCGGGGTCACCTGGACGTGGCCGGATATCACGCCATGGTCCCGTTCGGGGCTTCTGGGTGCCGTTGAGTGCACGTTGGGTGCCGCCCTGTTCCTCCTAGCATTCGCCGGAAATCGCGGCCGACTGGCGGCCCTCCGGCCGTGGGATCGCTGGCTCGGCGCGGGTGCGGTGCTGCTTACACTGTGGCAGATTCTGACCGCAAAGACCGCAATTCTGCCGCTTCCGTTCTTCCCGCCGCCCCAGTCGATCCTCGAAGTCTACACCGACGACAGCGCCCGATTGCTCGAAAGCGCGGCCCGTTCACTGCTCCTGCTGCTGCCCGGCTATGCGATCGGCGGGGCGGTCGGTTTCGCCAACGGCGTCGCCATCGGCTGGTGGAAACAGGCGAGCTACTGGGGCCACCCGATCCTGCGTTTCGTCGGCCCGCTGCCCGCCACCGCATGGCTGCCGCTGGCGTTCTTCGTGTTCCCCGGATCGCAGAGCGCGAGCACCTTCCTGATCGCGCTGGCGACCGCCTTTCCGGTCGCGGTGCTGACGTCCTCAGGCGTCAAGGGCGTCAATGCGGCGTACTATGACATCGCCCGGACCCTGGGCGCGAGCGAGCGGTTCCTGATCCTCAAAGTGGCGATCCCGGCCGCGCTCCCGGACGTTTTCGTTGGCCTTTTCATGGGCCTCGGCGCATCGTTCGCAGTGCTGATCGTGGCCGAGATGATGGGCGTCAAGGCCGGGCTCGGCTGGTATCTGCAGTGGGCGCAAGGGTGGGCGGCCTATGCCAACCTCTACGGCGCGCTGATCGTGATGGCGCTGTTGTTCTCCAGCCTCATCGCCCTCCTCTTCACCGTTCGCGACCGCGTGCTCGCCTGGCAGAAGGCAATCGTTCGATGGTAACTCTGGTCCATTCCCCCGCGACCACCGGCCTGTCCGTACAGGTGCGCGGCGTTCACCACGCTTTCGACACGCCCGGCGGCCCGCTGCCGGTGCTGGACGACGTCACCCTCGACATTGAGCCGGGCGAATTCGTCGCCCTGCTCGGCCCCAGCGGCTGCGGAAAATCCACGCTTCTGCGCCTGCTGGCGGGGCTGGAGGCGCCCTCCGAGGGCAAGCTGGGCGCCGACAAGGTCCGCATCGTCGGCCCCGATCCGTCGCGGCTGCTCGTGTTCCAGGACCCGACGCTATATCCATGGCGCAGCGTGCGCGGCAATGTCGCGCTGGGCCTCGAGGCGCAGGGCGTGGACCCGCAGCAAGCCGCCGCGCGGACCGACCGGACCTTGCGCCTCGTCGGCCTCGGAGGCTTCGAGCAGGCCCTGCCGAGCGAGCTTTCCGGCGGCATGGCGCAGCGCGCGGCGCTCGCCCGCGTGCTGGTGAACGACCCGCGCCTGCTGCTGCTGGACGAGCCTTTCGGCAAGCTGGATTCGCTGACCCGCATGACCCTGCAGACCGAAATCCTGCGCCTGTGGCGCGATGCCGGGTTCACCGTGCTGCTGGTCACCCACGATGTCGAGGAAGCCCTGCTGCTGGCCCAGCGGATCGTCGTGTTCAGCCCCCGCCCCGCCCGGATCGTGCGCGAGGTGGCGGTCGAGGAGCCCTATCCCCGTCGCCGCGACAATCCAGCCCTGCAATCCTTGCGCCGGGACATTCTCGCCTCGCTCGGACACGCCCACGAGCTTTGAGAAGCCCCGGAGCCAAATGCTTCATGGGTGCTGCGACACGGCTTCGCCCTGCCTGACGATTTCATCGACAAGCGCGGCCGCGTGGCGGCTGAGCGCGGTAAAGTCGGCCGCACAAAGCACCAGATGGCGGCGTGCCCAACGATCCGCCAGCGGCACGATCGTCAACCCGCCGGAACGAACACGTTCGGCTGCCGCGAGCGGTAGAATGCCTATTCCGACGCCGGCTTCCACAAGCCGGGCCACGCTCTCGAAGCTGCGCAAGCGCACCCGGTAGCCAATCCTGCGGCCAAGTTTCGCGGCCTGATCCGCCAGATGCGAATGCAACGCCCCGGCGCTCAGGCCAACGAAAGGCTGGTCTAGCAGTTCGGCAAAACGCATCGACGAACTGCTCGCAAGGGGATGCTGGGATGGAAAAAGGACGACCAGCCTGTCCTCTGCGACCGTCACCGTCTCCAACCCAGCCGTATCGGCCGAGTTCGCGATCAGCCCGAATTCGGCCCTCCCTTCCGCGACGGCAGCAACGATATCTGCACTCGTACGCTCCTCGATGTCGACATCCACGTCGGGATGCGCAATCAGGAACACCCGCACGGCGGCGGGAAGCAGTTCGACAAGCGCAGCCGTATTCGAAAGCATGCGGATGTGCCCCTTGAGGCCCGATGCGAAAACGCCGAGATCACCCCGCATGCGCTCGATCTGCGCCGTCACGATGCGGGCATGCGCCAACAAAGTGCGTCCCGCAGGTGTGGGCACCACACCACGCCGGCCGCGCTCCAACAGCGAGGTTCCGAGCACGGCCTCCATGCCGCTGATCCGCGCGCTCGCCGAAGCCAGCGCCATGTGCGCAAGATTGGCGCCACCGGAGATGCTGCCTGCCTCCACTACGGCGATGAAGAGGCGAAGGTCGGTAAGGTCGAAACGCATGTGCCTTCGTTAACAGCGAAGGCTGGCATCGCATATCCCGCATTGTCGCATGCTGCGGGACGGACCACAGGTCGGGCAGCAACGTCACACAGGACAGGAAAGAGAACCACCATGCAAAGCGAGCACAACGCGATCGTCGACCGGCAGTTCGGCGGACAGGCGCAGGCCTACGTCTCCAGCACCGCACACTCCAGCGGCCCTGACCTTGAGCGACTGGCGCATGTCTCGCAAGCCTGGTCGGCCGCAAAGGTCCTTGATCTCGGCTGCGGGGGCGGTCACGTCTCCTATACGATTGCACCAAACGTCGGCGAGGTCATCGCCTGCGACCTTTCCCCGTCGATGCTCGATGCGGTGACTGGCGAAGCGCGGCGGCGCGGTATCGTCAACATTAGTACCCGGCAGGCCGCAGCGGAATCGCTGCCTTTCGCCGACGGCGAATTCGACGCCGCGGCCTGCCGCATGAGCGCGCATCACTGGCAGGACCTCGACGCCGGTTTGCGCGAAGCGCGGCGCGTTCTGAAAGCCGGGGCGCCCGCGATCTTCATCGACGTAGTTTCCCCCGGCCATCCGATGCTCGACACGCACCTGCAGGCGGTGGAACTGCTGCGCGACCGCAGCCATGTTCGCGACTACCGGATCGAGGAATGGTCGGCCGCACTGAGCCGCGCCGGGTTCGATACCCTCCGCGTTTCCACGCATTCCCTGCCGATGGAGTTCGCCGCATGGGTCGAGCGGATGAAGACCCCGGCGCCCCTCGTCACCGCGATCCGGGCGCTGCAGACCGAAGCATCGGAAGCGGTGCGCGATGCCTTCGCCATCCGGGAGGACGGCAGCTTCACCATCCGCATCGCGACTTTCGAACTGACGGCGGCATAGCGCCCAGCCTCCGTGGTTCTAGCCGTAGGCTTTCACGAAAAACGCGGCAGTCACGCAGACCGCCAGGATCAGCGTCAAGGCCCGCACGACGCCGGAAGGCAGACGAACCCCCAGCAACGCGCCCAGATAGCCGCCTGCCGCCGCGGCTGGGGCGAGGATCAGAACCTCGCGCCAGCCAACCACGCCCATGGCTGCGAACAGCAGGACGGCAGATGTGTTCGCCGCCGTGACCAGCACGGTGCGCGGCCCTTGCAGGCGCTTGAGGTCATCGGGCGTCACAAAGCTCCAGAACGCCATCATCATGATGCCCACGGCGCCGCCGAAATAGCCGCCGTAGATGCCGAGGATGAACTGCCCGGTCAGGATCAGGCCGCGACCCGCGCCGCTCCAGCCGTGGATCGCGGACATGATGCGCCGCCCGAAGGCCAGCGCCATGGTCGCGGCGAGCAAAAGCCATGGCAGTGCCTGGAGAAACAGCGCCTGCGGCGTCACCAGCAGCAGCACCCCTCCCGCCAGCCCGCCAACGACCGATACCGCCGCCATCCAGCGCAGCGAGACGCCCGCGATCGGCCCCAGCCCGTCCCGATAGACCCAGGCACTGACCGCCCCGCCCGGATAGAGCGCCAGGCTGCTGGAGGCATTCGCCGTCACGGGCGGCACACCCGCCGCCATCAACGCCGGCAGGGAAACGAACGAACCGCCGCCCGCCAGCGCGTTCATCGCCCCCGCCAGCAGGCCCGATCCGATGAGGAGAAAATCTGCGGTCATGGCACGGCTATGAGGATGCCGGGCGCCCCGCACAATCCGGATGATGCGAAGCCGTGCCTTCGTCCTGAACGAAGGCTAATGCGAAAAAGGGGCTTCAGATTGCGACAGCAGGCGAGATACCGCCGACACGGTTGCGCTGGGTGGCTACGACGACGCGGTCGCGGCCGCCTTCCTTCGCACGAAGAAGCGCTGCGTCGGCAGTGGTGATCAATGCCTGGATCGGTCCATGATGGGGATAGACGGCCAGCCCCAGCGAGACGGTGACCTGTCCGAGAGGCTGCCCCTCCTGCGTGAGATCGAGGCCCGCCACCCGCTCGCGGATACGCTCGGCCCGCTCCAGCGCCAGTGCCTCGTCAGCCCCCGGCATCAGCATGAGGAATTCCTCGCCGCCATAGCGAAGCGCCAGATCGTCATCTCGCGCACCACCGGCGAAGACAGCCGCGACGGTGCGGATGACGAAGTCCCCGGCATCGTGACCGAAGCGGTCGTTGAGGCCCTTGAAGTGGTCGATGTCCATCATCAGGCAGGCGATCGGCGTACCTGCCGCATCGGCGGTGGCGACCAGCCGGCGTAGGGCATCGTCCAGTTCATGCCGGTTGCGCAAACCCGTCAGCGGGTCGAACAGCGCCTTTTGGTGGAGCACGTCTCGAAGGTTCAGGTTGGCAAGCGCGAGCCCGACGGTCTCGGACATCAGTTCGATGTAGACGCCGGTGGAATCGTCCGGCCCATGGTCGGCCGCCAGGTTCTCCAGCACCAGCAGGCCGATCGTTTCGCCCTGCGCGGTCAGCGGCACGCAGATGGTCGCCCGCGCCGCAGACGGAACAACGTGGCGGCAAGGCACGTCGAGCATCTCGCCGCCGGGCGCATGGATTTGACCGCGCCGCAGCGCCCAGCAATCGTCCGGGCCGAACGCCGCGTCGGTGCCCTGCGGCCCGCGCTCCCCACCCCTTGATCTTTGACTCCTTGATCTTTGGCCCCGCGCCACTCGGCGGCACAGACCATCAGCTTCATGCGGTTGTCCAGCGTATAGAGCCGTCCCGCCAGCGTCGGCGCGATCTTGGGGGCGAACAGGCGCACCACGGCGAAGAGGTCGGAAACGCTCTCGCACCCCTGCAAGCGCTGTGTCATGCGCGCCAGCAGGTCCCGCACGGCCCAGTCGGCATCGCGCTCGCGCTCCAGCCGCTGGCGCTCCAGCCCGTTCTCCCGGAAGATGCGGATCGCCTGCGCCATGTCGCCGATCTCGTCGACTTGCGAGAACGCCGGGGTTTCCACGGTGTAGTCCTGGTCGGCAAGGCGGTTGACCACGTCGCTCAGCGTCATGACCGGACGCAGGATGCGTCGCTTCAGGATGAAGCCCAAAACCAGCAGGAACAGAGCGGCCGTGATCGCGACCATGGCCTCGGACACCGAGCGCAGCCGCTGCGAGGCCTGGCTCGCCTGTTCGATCGCATTGTCCGATCGCTGGTCGAGCATGTAGCGGAAGCGGCCGATCAGGAAGCGCACACGCTCCAGTTCGCGCTCGTACTCCGGTCCGAAGACGATCGCCCGCGCAGTGGCGCTCTCGCCGCGACGGCTGGCGGCGATCGCGGCCTGCTGCTCGTCCTCCAGCGTCGTAGCCCAGCGGAGACCCTCCGCCAACGAGCGCAGTTCCTGTTCGCTGGCGCCGCCGTCCTTCAGCCTCGCGAGGCGCTGTTCAACCGAGCCGAGCGAGGCCCGCGTGCGCTCGTAGGCGATGGCATGGCTGGGGTCGTCGGTCACCGTCGCGAGGCGAGCCTGATCGGTCAGTTCGGCAAGGTCGTTCTCGACCTCGAAGGTCAACTGGTCGAACAGGTCGCGCTGACGCACCGCCGCGCGCTCGACCTTGTCGGCGCTGGAAGCCAGAACCATCGTGATGCCCGCCACGATGGTAAGGCAGACGGTCGCGCCATAGGCCCAGTTGGTGATCGTCGCAATGCGCATGAACGGAAGCTAGACCATTGTGGTTACTTTTTGGTGCATCCCCCAACAAGGCGACCTCTAGCCAAATCCCGAATAGCGGGTAATCAGCGATCCGGTCTGAGCCATGTCTCGCATCACCGAAGGAAAGCGCGCAACCATGCCTTACGAACTATTGATCGATGGCGCACTGATCGACGGTGCATCCAGCATCGAGGTCGTGAACCCGGCAAGCGGCCGCGCCTTCGCGTCCGCCCCCGCGCGGACGAGGGACAGGCGTTGCAGGCGATCGCCGCCGCGAAGCGCGCGTTTCCGGGCTGGGCCGCACTGGGGTTCGCCGAAAGAAGCCGCTGCCTCCACGAACTTGCCGATGCGATCAGGCTGCGGGTCGACGACTTCGCGCGGCTGCTCACCCAGGAACAGGGAAAGCCGCTGAAGGAGGCAAGGCAGGAGGTTCTCGGCGCCGTCGCCGCGCTGACGTACTACGCGCCGCTCACCCTCGAGCCGCGTGTCCTGCGCGAGACGCCGACGGAACGCATCATCGAGCAGCGTTATCCGCTGGGCGTGGTAGCCGCGATCACGCCGTGGAACTACCCCTTGCTGCTGCTGATGGTGAAGCTCGCCCCGGCCCTCATCACCGGCAATACCGTTATCGCCAAGCCGGCGCCGACCACGCCGCTCACCACCTTGCTGCTGGGCGAGGTCGCCGCCGGCATTCTTCCGCCCGGCGTCTTCCAGACGCTGGTCGACCAGAACGACCTTGGCGCCCTGCTCAGCCGGCATCCCGACGTTGCGCATATCAGCTTCACCGGCTCCACGCCCACCGGCAGGAAAGTGCTGGGCAGCGCAGCCGATACGCTCAAGCGGTTCACACTGGAACTGGGCGGCAATGACGCGGCGATCATTCTCGACGATGCGGACATCGCCAAGGTCGCACCTCGGATATTCGGCGGCGCGACCACCAATGCGGGGCAGATCTGCCTTGCCGTGAAGCGGGTCTACGTCCCCAATTCGATGATCGATGCGCTATGCGCCGAGCTTGTCAGGCTCGCCGGAGAGGCCGTCGTCGGCGATGGGCTCGAACAGGGCACAACGATCGGGCCGATCCAGAACCGTGCCCAGTTCGAGAAGGTGCTGGGCTTCATCGAGGACGCACGAGCGCAGGGCACCATCGTCGCCGGTGGGAAAGCGCTTGCAGGCGACGGCTACTTCATCGCGCCGACCATCGTGCGCGACCTGCCCGACGATGCCCGCCTCGTGCGCGAGGAGCAGTTCGGCCCGGTGCTCCCGGTGCTGGGTTATGACGACCTGGAAGATGCGATCGGGCGGGCTAACGACAGCGAGTACGGCCTCGGCGGGACGGTGTGGACCTCTAACATCGATCGCGGCATCGCGGTCGCTTCACGCATCGAAAGCGGAACGGTGTGGGTCAACAAGCACCTGGAACTGCCCTTCGACGTGCCCTTCGGCGGCGCAAAACAGTCCGGGATCGGTCGTCAGCAGGGCATCGAGGGCATGGAGGACTTCACCCAGCCCAGGATCGTCAACGTCGCACTTGGCTGAGCCCTGATCGATCGTCGGCGGTCCCGTGCGACTTGCGCATGAGGTAGACGTCCATGATCCAGCCATGCTCCCGTCGCAGCGCCGAACGCAGATCGATGATCGTCTCCGCCACTTCGGCAAGGCGCCCGGCGACGAGTGCTTCGCCGGGCATGCCGAGGTAGGCGCCCCACCAGATGTCGATGCCTTGCGCATCCAGCGCCTCGAAGGCACCGCCCTCGTCCAGCATGACCACCACCGTTCCCGCGCCGGGCGGCCAGCCATGCATGCGCAGCAGCCGTCCGGTCGTGATCGTCACCGCGTCCGCCAGCCGGTTGAGCGGGATCGCATGTGCGGCGGTCAGCGCATGGAGGCTGGAGATGCCGGGCACCACGCGCACCTCGATGGCCATCCCGCCTCCGATCAGTTGCCCAGCGATCCGCAAGGTGCTGTCATAGAGCGAGGGGTCGCCCCAGACCAGCAGGGCAAGCCTGCCTCCTTCGGGCAGGTGCTTGGCGATCTGCGCGGCCCATGCGGCGGCGATCGCGCCGTGCCAGGACTGCACGCCATCGATGTAGTCGCCCCCGGCATCGCGGGTCGGGAGGTCGAACTCGACCACGCGCACCGGCTGCGTCAGCACGGCGTCGCAGATGGTCCGGCGTACGTCGAGCAACCCCGACTTGGCGCTGCCCTTGCGCGGCAGCAGGATCAGGTCGGCCTGGTTCATCGCGCGCATCGCCTGGACGGTCAGGTGATCGGGATTGCCCGTGCCGATGCCGATGAGATCGAGATGGATCACTTGGCAGATCCGGCGTAGCGGGAGTCTGCGGTCTGCGGCCGGAAGCGGCGGTCGTAGCCGCGGGCGTAGAGGCTGCTTTCCCCGAAGTCCTCGGCAGCGAGCACCCGGCCGACGAGGATCAGCGCGGTGCGCTCCATGCTCCCGGCAACGGCGTCTTCGATCGTATCCAGCGTGGCGCGCACGATGCGCTGGTCGGGCCAGCTCGCCCGCCATACGACCGCGACCGGGCAATCGGCGCCGTAGACCGGGGCAAGGTCGGCCACGACCCTTTCGAGGTTGTGGATCGACAGGTGGATCGCCAGCGTCGCTCCCGTCGCGGCAAAATTGGTCAGGCTTTCGGCGGGCGGCATCGTGCTCGCGCGGCCGGGCGTGCGGGTCAGCACCAGCGACTGCGCCAGCGCGGGCAGAGTGAGTTCGGCCTCCAGCGCGGCGGCAGCGGCCGCGAAGGCCGGAACGCCCGGGGTGACGGTGAAGGGAATGTCCAGCGCGCGCAGGCGGCGCAGTTGCTCACCCATCGCCGACCAGACCGACACGTCGCCCGAATGGAGCCGCGCGACGTCCTGCCCGGCGGCATGGGCCTCGGCGATCTCGGCGATGATGGCATCGAGGTCCATCGGCGCGGTGTTGACGATGCGCGCGCCGGGCGGGCAGTGGTCCAGCACCTCTGCGGGCACCAGCGACCCGGCATAGAGGCACACCGGGCTCGCCGCGATCAGATCGCGGCCGCGCAGGGTCAGAAGGTCGGGCGCGCCGGGGCCGGCGCCGATGAAGTGAACGGTCATGCGGAAACTCCCAGGGCTATGGCGCAAGTCGCCATGCGGTCGCGTGAAATGTGGCGGGGGCCTGCGAGCGTGGCGGCATCGTCGTCGAAAGCGGCAAGTGCACTGGCCTCGGCGACGCTACCGACGCCTCTTGCAGCTTGCGCGGCGGTGGAGGCGGTGCACGTAGACACTTGCGCCAGCCGGCCGGGCGGTACGGCGATCAGGGGCAGGTCCAGCAGGTTCGCCAGTTCGGCGAGCAGTTCCGCCTTGTCGGCCGGAGCGGCCAGATGCGTGACGGGCGGCGCCCCTCGCGCGCCAGCTGATACGCGGAAATCAGCGAAAACACGCTGGCGTCCTTGCGAAAACCGAAGCCCGCCACGATCACAGCACTACGCTCCACTGCACCACCGGATAGCGCGAACGCCAGCCGCGCCGGGTGCCGAGCGGTGCCGCATCCGCAAGTTCGATGCGCATCAGCGTGCCGCCTTGCTCGCCCTGCCAGCGGGCGAGCAAGGCTTCGGACTCCAGCGTCACAGCATTGGCTACCAGCCGGGTGCCTGTGGGAAGCCGCTGCCACAAGGCGTCGAGAAATCCGTCAGATAGTCCTCCACCGATGAACACGGCATCCGGCGGGCGGCCGTCAGGCAAGACCTGAGGCGCGCGGCCGAGGACGAGTTCCAGCCGGTCCACGCCCAGCGCCAGCGCGTTCGCCCTCGCCCGACCGGCGCGGCTCGGATCGGCCTCGACGGCGCAGGCGGTGTTGGCCGGATGCGCCAGCAACCATTCGATCGAGACCGAGCCCGAGCCGCCCCCGATGTCCCACAAGCGCTCGCCGGGACGCGGCGCGAGGGCGCTGAGCGTCAGGGCCCGCAGCGGGCTCTTGGTGATCTGGCCGTCGTGATCGAACAGATCGTCAGGCAAGCCGCTGGTCGCGGGCAAGGCGTCACCCACGCCGGCGACCTCGATCCCCACCGCTACCGGATGCCGGATATCGTCGAAGCCCAGCGCCTGTGCTTCGACGCTGCGCACCCGTTCGCGCGGCCCGCCCAATGCTTCCAGCACATGCAGCGTAGAAGCGCCGAAACCACGCTCGACCAGATACGCGGCCAGCCCAGCCACCGCTTCGCCATCACGCACGAGCACCAGTATGTGCCGCCCTTTGGCAAGGTGAGGCCGCAGGCGCTGCACCGGCGCGGCGTGAAGACCAAGGCAGGTGCAGTCCTGCAGCGCCCAGCCCAGCCGCGCCGCCGCCAGCCCGAACGTGGAAGGCGCCGGGTGCGCGATCCATTCGCCCGGAGCAAGATCGCGAGTCACACTGCTCCCCGCGCCGAACCAGAACGGATCGCCGGAGACCAGCACTACCACCTTGCGCCCGCGCTCCGCCAGCAGCAGCGGGATGCCGTCGGCGAAGGGAACTGGCCATTCGCGGCTCGGCGCACTAAGCCCCGGCAGCAGCGCGAGGTGGCGGGCGGCGCCCATCACCAGTTGCGCCTGTTCCAGTGCCGCGCGGTTTGCCGCGCTCAGTCCGTCCGCCGCATCCTCGCCGATGCCCACGATCGTCAACCAGGGGGAAGCGATGCTGTCAGCCATGCCGAACATCCTGCTGCTGGGCGGAACCACCGAAGCGAGCGCGCTTGCCCGCCTGCTGGCGGCGTCCGGCATGACCGCAATGCTCAGCTATGCCGGACGCACCGAAAACCCGCGCCCGCAGCCGATCCCCACGCGCATCGGCGGCTTCGGCGGCGTGTCCGGGCTCGCCGCCTACTTGCGCGCAAACTGCGTTACTCATCTGGTGGACGCCACCCATCCCTTCGCCGCAACGATGAGCGCGAACGCGGTGGAAGCGGCCCGCATCGCAGGCGTAACTCTCTTCGCGCTCACCCGTCCGGCATGGGAACCGGTAGCCGGAGACGACTGGCGCCCTGCTCCCGACATCGCCGCTGCCGTCGATGCCCTTGGCGGCCCGCCGCGCCGGATCATGCTTGCACTGGGCCGCATGCATGTGGAGGCTTTCGCCGCCCGCCCGCAGCATCACTACCTGCTGCGCTTCGTCGATGCGCCGGACCAGCCGTCCGCCTTGCCCCATCACACGCTGGTCATCGATCGCGGCCCCTTCAGCGTCGAAGACGACACCCGGCTGCTGCGCGACCATGCGATCGACCTCGTGGTCTGCAAGAACGCGGGCGGCAGCGGCGCCAAGGCGAAACTTGTCGCCGCGCGCGATCTCGGCCTGCCGGTGCTGATGATCGAGCGCCCGGCGCTCCCGACCCGCACCGAGTTCCATCGGCCCGAGGACGTACTCGACTGGATCGCTCACGCCGCATCCCCGGAAACCGAGCGCGGGGTGTAAAGGGTCGGTCCTCCCGGCCGCTCGATCACCCGCGTCCGGCTCGATCCGACGATCACCACGGTGCGCATGTCAGCCATTTCCGCACTCGCCTGTCCGAGCGGCACGATCCTCAGGCTTTCCTCCGGGGTCGATACCGCGCGGGCGAACAGGACCAGCCGCTCGTCGCCGCAGGCATCGCGCAGCACTTCCAGCACTCTGGCGAACCCTTCGGGCCGCGCCCTGGATCGCGGGTTGTAGAACGCCATGGCGAAGTCCGCCTCCGCCGCCAGCTGCAGGCGCTTCTCGATGACGTTCCACGGCTTAAGGTTGTCGGACAGGTTGATCGCGCAGAAATCATGCCCGAGCGGCGCGCCTGCCCGTGCCGCGGCGGCGAGCATGGCGGTAATCCCCGGCAGCACGCGTATGTCGAGACCGCGCCATGAAACCGGCCCTGCCTCCAGCGTCTCGAACAGCGCGGAGGCCATCGCGAAGACTCCGGGATCGCCCGATGACACGACGACCACCCTGCGCCCCTGCGCCGCAAGGTCGAGCGCCAAGGCCGCCCGGTCCAGTTCCACGCGGTTGTCGGAAGGATGCAGCGTCAGCCCCGGCCGAGGCGCCACGCGCGCAACATAGGGAATGTAGCCGACCACGTCGGTCGCCTCGGCCAGCGCAGCGGTGACTTCGGGCGTGACGAGTGCCTCGCTGCCCGGCCCCAGCCCGGCAACCGCAACCCATCCTGTGGTCATGGCCCCGCTCACGGTCGACGCCCCTGTCCGTGAATGAGCAGGATCGAGAAGTAGGGCGCGACCTGCTCGGCATCGACCAGCCGGGTCACCTTCTGGCCCGGCATGGCGGCGTGCTCGACCAGCCATGCGGCATCCTCGCGCCCGGCTGCGGCCACGGCGCGGCGCAGCTTGGGCAGGTTGCGGCCGATCTTCATGACCACCAGCGCGTCGGTATCGCGGATGCGCCGCGCCAGCTCCGCTTCGGGCAGAGTGGCCATCGCCACCGTCAGCACGTCATCCCCCCACGTGATCGGCAGGCCGGTGGCGTTCCATGCACCCGCCATGCCGGTGATGCCGGGCACGACCTCCACAGGCGCTTGGCCCGCAAGGCGGCTGTGGAGGTGCATGAACGACCCGTAGAAGAACGGATCACCCTCGCACAGCACCACCACATCCTCGCCGGTGCGGGTGGCGTCCAGCAGCCGCTCGGTGCATCCGGCGTAGAACTCGGAGAGGCAGGCGTTGTAGCCCGGATCGGACAGCGGGATTTCGGTGGTCACCGGATATTCCATCGCGATCTCGACCGCATCGGCGCGCAGCAGGTCCTGCGCGATGCGCCGGGCGTGGCCGGCGCGGCCCTTCTTGCGGAAATAGGCGATCTGCCGCGTGCCGCGCACCAGCCGGTCCGCACGCACGCTCATGAGGTCGGCTGCGCCGGGGCCAAGGCCGACGCCATGGATCGTGCCATGATCCGGCGCGCTCATTCGGCGCGGCTCGCAAGGGCGTTGATGGCCGCCACCGTGATGGCACTGCCGCCGAGGCGCCCCTCGACGATGCAGCAGGGGACCGGCGCCGCCTCCCACAGCGCGTCCTTGGACTCGGCCGCTCCCACAAAGCCCACCGGACAGCCGATGATCGCCGCCGGGCGCGGGCAGGCCGGGTCCTGCAGCATGTCGAGGAGGTGGAACAGCGCCGTGGGGGCGTTGCCGATCGCCACCACCGCACCTGCCAGATGCGGCCGCCACAGCTCCAGCGCGGCGGCGGAGCGGGTATTGCCCATGGTACGGGCGAGGTCCGGTACCTGGCTGTCGTTGAGGGTGCAGATCACCCGGTTGTCTGCGGGCAGGCGCGCGCGGGTCACGCCCTCGGACACCATGCGCGCATCGCACAGGATCGGCGCACCGGCGACCAGCGCATCGCGCGCTGCCGCCGCGAAACCGTGCGAGAAGCGGATATGCGCTTCGAGGCCCACCATGCCCGCCGCATGGATCATGCGCACCGCGACCGGCTCCTCCTCGGCCCCGAAGCGCACGAGATCGGCCTCGGCGCGGATGATAGCGAAGGACTGGCGATAGATCGCGGCGCCGTCCTTCTCGTAGGCATGCGGCATCAGGAAGCTCCAAGGCGGGCGAGAATGTCGGCGCTGTCCAGCCCTCGGCACAGCGGCTGCGCATCGGCGCGGGCCCCGAAGACAAGGTCGTAGCGTCCGCCGCGGCCGGTCACGGTCACGTCGGCGGGCAGCGAAGAGGCGCAGCCCTTGGCGCACCCGGACACATGCAGACGGCCCGGCACGAGGGGGCAAGCCGCCGGGCCAGATCGCGGGTTTCCACGCTGGCCTGCGGGCAAGCGGGGGCACCGGGGCAGGCATCCACCCGCAGCAGCGGATCGGCGGGATCGGTCACGAGACCGGGAACATCGGTCGAGCAGCCCCCTTCGACGAGCAGCACGCGCCAGGGCGTCAGGCGCACTCCGGTGACGCCGGGGCTTCGCATCAGGTCCAGCAATGTCTTCGCCTCGATGCGCCCGAACGGCAAACCACAGGCGATCCCGTCCCGCCACCGGCCGGGCGCGATGGGCGGCTGAGGCGGGGCGGGCCGGGCACCATCGCGGGCCCAGGCGGGCAGCGGAGCGTGGTGCCGGGCCATCCGCCGCGCCTTCGCGCCGCCGCTTTCGACGAACCACCGCGCGAGCGCCAGCAAGGCATCGACCTCGCCGCCGACCGTCAGCTTCACGCCCTCGGCCCGCCCGTCGGCGCGCAGCATCAGCGGGCCATCGAGCGTGCGTTCGATCCGGAAATCTCCCGGTTCGCGCGCCAGTACCGGCACCTCGCCCGCATCGATGACAAAGCCGACCTTGCCCGGCAGCTGCGGAAATCCCGCCAACCGGTCGCGCAGCTCGTCGGCGATGCGCGCGGTGTCGTCGCCCGCACGCCAGTCCGGTGCAGCGAGGATGTTGCGGTGGCTCTCCCGCTCGCCGTCACCATCGACGAGACCGAGCGCGCACAGATGCTCCAGCAGGACCGGCCAGTGCGGCTCGCCCACCCCGCGAATCTGGAAGTTGGCACGCCGCGTCAGGTCGATCAGGCCATTGCCATAGGCCAGCGCGGCCTCGCCCAAGGCAACCGCCTGGGCGGAGCTCATCCGGCCGAGGTGCGGCTTGACCCGCACCAGCAGTCCATCTCCGGCCATCATCGGACGCCAGGCGTCGGGGCACCAGCCCCGTATCACGCCCTCTTCCTGCAGGCTCACAGCCATCCCACCCCGCGCGCCGGGCCGAACCTGAGGATGGGGCTTACCGGCCACGGCCGACCGACGCGGGCCGACGGGCGGGCGCAACAGGCGCCCGGCGACACGCGCGCGTGCAGCCCCAGCCGCACCGCTTCGTCGCCCAGACGGAAGAACAACCGTGCCGTGACCATCCCCTGGACCAAGGCAAGAGCGACCAGTGCGCCGGCAGGTCTCCTGGCTCGCGGGTCACAGCTTGATGCACGCCTTCCCGGACCTTTAAGGCCCAGTGGCTGCCCCTCGAAAGGGCGAGTGCATCGCGCTACCCGCTTACAGTTGCAGGGACAGCCGCGGATTTGGGAGCAAGCCCCCGCACCGCATTCCCGATTAAGCCCCGTCAGGGGCACCGGCGCGATCATGTTCGAAGAACGGAGTTTCCCCACCCTTCGAGCGCTGCGCCTTACAGCGACTTTGCAGGAGGGTAAACTCCTGTTCGCCAGGATTGATCGTCATCGAATCAGTCGATTGCGATCGGTGCCCGCAGCGACTATATCCACTGCACCCCTGACGGAGTGTGTAATCATGAACTTGTCCCTGACCGCATCGCCTACCCGCCTTGCCGCCAAGGAAACCTGTGTTCATGCCTGCCTCCATTTCCATTTCCAAACTCACCTGGCCCGCGCCTGACGGCCGCCGCGTTCTTGATGACCTGACCCTCGATTTCAGCAAGGAACGCGCCGGCCTTGTCGGACGCAACGGCATTGGCAAATCGACGCTGCTGAGCCTCATCTGCGGCGACCTGTCGCCGTCCAGAGGAACCGTTCGCGTTCAGGGCACAGTGGGATTGCTACGGCAGGCTGTACAGGCATCGGCCGACGGCACCGTGGCGCATCTGCTCGGAATCGCCGATGCACTCGCGGTTCTTCGCGGCGCCGAAGCCGGCACCGCGACGTTGGACGAACTGGTCGAGGCCGACTGGACCGTGGAAACCCGCGCAGCCGACGCACTGGCCTGCCTAGGGCTGCCGATACCGCTCGATACGCCGCTCGGCTGCCTGTCGGGCGGACAGAGGACACGCGCGGCGCTGGCGGGATTGCATTTCACCCAGCCGGATTTTCTGCTGCTTGATGAGCCGACGAACAACCTTGACGCAGAGGGCAGAGCGGCCGTCATCGATATGCTGGCGCACTGGCGTGCAGGCGCCATCGTCGTGAGCCATGACCGCGAATTGCTCGACGCCATGGACTCGATCATCGAACTTACCTCGCTGGGGGCCGCGCGTTATGGTGGCAACTGGAGTGATTACTGCGCACGCAAGGCCGTTGAACTCGCTGCCGCCGAGCATGATCTCGCATCGGCCGAGCACCATCGGGCGCAAGTGACCCGCAAGACGCAAATAACCGCAGAGCGTCAGCAGCGGCGCGATGCAGCGGGAAATCGCCAGGCCGGTCGTGGCGGCATGCCGCGTATCCTGCTCGGGGCCCGCCGCGAGCAGGCGGAAAACAGCGGCGGAGAAAACAGACGCTTCGCCGAACGGCAGCGCAGCGAGGCGGAACTCGCTGTGAAACGGGCAAGGGCGCGGATCGAAATATTCCAGCCCATCTCGGTTCAGATCGCGACGACAGGCCTTAACCCGTCTCGCGATGTTCTTACGCTCGAGCATGTCTCCGCAGGATACGAGGATGGGGCATCGATATTACGCGACATGTCACTGCGCATCGTCGGACCCGAACGGGTTGCGATAACCGGAGCGAATGGCAGCGGCAAATCGACTTTGCTGCGGGTCATCATCGGCGAACTTACCCCGTCGTCAGGCCGAGCGGAATGCCACGTTCCCCGTAGGCTACTCGATCAGCAGGCCACCATCCTGCACAAGGAACAGACCATCGCTGAGAACTTCTCGCGACTAAACGAGGGGTGGACAATAATGCATGTCGCGCGGCGCTGGCTCGTTTCGGCTTCAGGGCAGCAGCAGCCGACAAGGCCGTCCACGCCCTGAGCGGAGGGCAGATCCTGCGCGCCGGCCTTGCCTGCATCTTGGGCAACCCTGCTCCGCCGCCGCTCCTTATCCTCGACGAGCCGACGAACCATCTCGACCTCGAATCGATCGCTGCGATCGAAGCCGGATTGATGGCCTACGATGGCGCGTTAATCGTGGTCAGTCACGATCGACGATTTTTGGATCGAATTCGCATTACGCGGACGGTCGAACTGGAAACTGGCGGCTGGATTCGCTCGACATGAGCATTGACCGAGAGGCCGCAGACTGAACCGAGCAATGCCGTGCGCCCGATCTTGGTCGCCAAAACAAGGCCTAGCCCCGGAACATTACGCAGCTATCGCTATTCACCATGCGCGGTCGGCGGCTGGGTCATTGCGCCGGGCGGGCATCACTTCATGGAAACGCCGATCGGAGACCAGGTAATCGCCTAAGCCCTGCCGTGAAGCCGTCCCGGCGACGGTAACACCTGAAACCAAAACCCACGCTCAAGCGATGTGGACCTTATGGAACCGCCAGCCGCATCTCAACCGCCTGCGACGATATCTTTCGCCAGACGACGGCGGCGCTGGAGCATCGCGCGGAATGTCCTGCTTGCCATTCTCACCGCGATCTTCGCTGTCTGGTTGCTTCTGTTCATAACCAAGGGCCGGTTCCTCAGACACCCTTTCGAAAGCATCGCCAGTTCGCTAAGCGATCGCACGGTCAAGGTCGGCGGCAACTTCCAGCTCTATTTCGCCCCGCTGCGGATCAAGTTCGTGGCCGAGGAGTTGGCCGTATCCAACCCGCAATGGGCAAAGGAAAACACCCTTTTCGCCGCCCGGCGCATCGAAGCCAGGATCGCCCCGCTTTCGCTGCTTTTGGGGCATCGCCATGTCTATGCACTCGATCTCGATCGGGGCGTCATCAATCTGGAATGGGATGCCGGCCACAGGCGCAATACCTGGACTTTCGCAACGAGCGGGGAAGGCAAGCCTTTCGAAATGCCACGCATCGACAGGGCCAACATTACCGGCACGCAGATCCATTACATCGACCCGCAGATGCCGCTCCTCGCCAACCTCACCATTGATCCGATCGCGGCTACGGATACGCGGATCGGCAAGGCAGTGGGGCTGAAAGGCAGCGGCACTTTTCGCACTACGCCATTTCGCCTGACGGCTGAACTGCTGTCCCCCGATGCCAGTCTTTCCGGAGCAGAGAACCGACTACAGGCGCGCGCATGGGCGGCCAATAGCGTCATCGACGTTTCCGGCACCCTGCCCGCCCTCACAGAGTTCGAGGACGTTCCCTTGAAAGTCGCGGCCAAAGGGCGGGACTTGTCCGACCTAATGGCGGTGATTGATGTCGTCATTCCGCAGACACGCCGCTATGCGCTCGAGGCGCAGCTTGTGAAGGACGCGCAGACCTATCGTTTCACAGGGATGACGGGAACTTTTGGCCAATCCGACCTGTCGGGCCGCTTCACCGTGACCAATGCGCAGCGACTGAGGCTGGACGCCGCGCTGGAAACCCGGCGCCTCGACATTGTCGATGCGGCCCCATTTATCGGTTACAACCCCGATGTCGTAGCTTCGCAGGGCGCGATGGCTGCCGCTGCGCAGACAGGAGCAGGAGCCCGCCGCATCCTTCCCGACGCAGAACTGCCGGTTGCGATGATGCAACGCTTCGATGCCGGTCTCGACTGGAAAATCGGCGTGGTCCGATCGAAGAACGTGCCCGTCTCGAACATCGCGCTGAAACTGTCGCTGGACAGGGGGCGACTGGCGCTGTCGCCGCTGACATTCTCCATGGCGCGCGGCGACGTGGCCTCGGACTTCGTGATCGACACCCGCCAGCGGCCCTCCGCGATCCGTTACGATATCCGTCTGGCCTCGACGCCGATGGGCCGCCTGCTGGCGGGTTATGGTCTCGCCGATTCCGGTACTACCGGCACTATTCGCGGCAGGATCGAACTGGACGGAAGAGGTGACACGATCCACGATCTGCTGGCGACGTCATCGGGCCGGATCGCCTTTGTCATGCCGCAGGGTACGCTGTGGACGCAGAATGCGCAACTCGCCGAACTGGACCTCGGAACCTTCGTCTCCAAGATGTTTCAGGGCAAACTGAAGAAACCGATCGAGGTCAATTGCGGCCTGCTGGCCTTCACCGTCCGAGGTGGAACCGCCGCGGCCGACCCGATCCTGATCGACACCAGCAAGAACGTGGTGATCGGCCGCGGGGGCTTCAGTTTCGCGACCGAGACGGTAGACATGGCTTTCCGTGCCGACGGCAAGAAGTTCAGCCTGTTCTCCGGCCAGTCTCCCGTTGGCCTGGGTGGTCATTTCTCGGAACCGAAACTGCAGGTGATCAGCCCGCAACTTGTCGGCCGTGCCGGGGCCGGACTTGGCCTTGCCTTGCTTGCCACCCCAGTTGCCGGATTGCTGGCATTCGTCGACCCCGGTGATGCGAAGTCAACCGCTTGCGGCCCTGTTCTTGCGGGAGCAAATGCAAGCGCCCAGCGCACTTCCAACGGCAAGCCGCGTGACGATGTCGGCAATGGTTCAACCAAAAAGAATTAGCGCCATGGCCAAGACATCCGGTGTCTTTCGAGACAAAATCGTGATTTACGGTGCGCTGGCAGCAAACCTTCGAATCGCGATCGCAAAGTTCGTCGCAGCCGGGATCCGCGGCTCATCGGCGATGGCCACCGAAAGCGTTCATTCGCTAATGGACAGCGAGAACCAGCTTCTGCTTCTCTAAGATCAGCGCCGCTGACATTCCGATGTATGAAAGCATCGCCCATATTCGCGAGCCTCACCCGATCTAGGTTGAATCGCCATTCATCACCAGAAAGCAATGGCGGCAAGGTAGAGCGATTACGAACGCCTCGAACTCGACGTGCCCAGTCGATTGATCCTCGACGATAGTGGGTTGATGCTCGATGCCACGCTCGCCGGGATGGGGTGGGGCTATCTGGCTGAGCAGACCATTACGCCGCTCATCAAGGACGGGCAACTGATCCAGATGCTGGTGGACTGGATGCCGCAGGAGGCGCCGCTTTGCCTATACTATTCCGGCCGTCGCCATGTTCCTGCCAAATTGCGTGCGTTCATCGACCTCGTTCGGCTCCACGCCCGGAAGCCGTCAATGGCGTGAGGCACTCGTTTGGTAAGTTGCTTCCTGGACGAGCAGCGTGAACCGTGCACGGATGCGATGGGCCGGCGCGTTGCTGCCGTTTCTGTGGTCGCCCCGTCACTACCGTTCGGTAGCCAATATTCCATTCTCAGGCGCAGACGGTCTGCTCCTGACAAGAAACCGAACCTGGCTCGGTTGTGGTGCTCAGATGCCTCCAAAACAACCCATTCATGCCTTCGCTCCTCGTCGAACGACACGACGGGCTTGGCGAAGTAGGAATGCTCGAACGATCCCAGCGGAATCGCCAGCAGCGACGGTTCTACGTCGAATCTGATACGCAATGTTCGATCCGCGCTCCTGACAGAATCGATAAGCCACATGGCGTCTGCTATCGGGAGGTCTTACCCACTCTCGCGACGGGCCGTCGATCCTAACATCGCTGCATCTAATAGGACCCGCGTCGAAAAAACGCTTCCCGATTGTTGCCGGCAGGCCAAGCGATGACAAACCAGCGTTTTGAATCGGCGGTTTGAGGCAGCTCGCCAGCCATATTCACACAACTAAAACATGCGCGCCCGGCATGGAATTCATCATTTTAGCTCTCTCCTAGAATATTATCACATAAATTTTCTACTGCCTTTCTCGACCCATCACGATTAATCGCCCGCAAATTTCTGTTGCCAATTTACAAACCATCTACTTTTACCCCCTATTCATAAAATGTCTGATTGCGGACTGGCAGGTTAGAGATCCGAACGAGGCGCAACGGCAAGCAGGAAAGATCGGACTTGGCGCCGACACCGTCGTGAATCATGTCGTGAACGAAGCGATGGAATGCGGCGACCCGGGGATCTGGCCTTATGCAGAACTCTGGTCGCCAAGAAGCTACGGCGCTGCTATAGCCTTATATCCCTGCATCCTGAGAAGGATTCTGCGGCCTTGCGTGCTACGTTGACTCGCGAGGATAGGTTTCGTCAGACGTAGCTTAAGGTACTTAAAAGATGACATTCGACAAGGGAAATCGCGGCTATGGTCGTGATCGGTTCGGCGGTGGTGATGATCGTTGGGGTGGTGGCAACGATCGGTTCGGCGGCGGCGGCGGTGATCGCTTCGGCGGTGGCGGTGATCGGTTCGGCGGCGGCCAGCGTGGTGGCTTCGGCGGATCGCGCGGTGGTGGTTTTGGCGGCGGCGGTGGTTCGCGTGGCGGGCCGGGCCAGGTCGTCGGGCAGGGTCGTGGAACGGTCAAGTTTTTCAACCCCGACAAGGGTTTCGGCTTCATCCAGCTTGAAGGTGGCGGCGACGACGCATTCGTGCACATCAGCGCCGTGCAGTCTGCCGGCCTCGAGACGCTGGCCGAAGGCCAGCAGCTGGAATTCCAGCTGGTCGAGCGCAATGGCAAGGTTTCCGCATCCGAACTGACTATTGTCGGTGAGGTCATCGTTGCTGAACGTCGCGAACGTGCCGCCGCTCCCGCTCCGCGCCAATCGACTGGTGAAAAGGCCACCGGCACGGTCAAGTTCTTCAACGGCTCCAAGGGCTTCGGCTTCATCGTGCGCGATGACGGCCAGCCTGACGCTTTCGTGCATATCAGCGCCGTCGAGCGTTCCGGTTTGCATGGTCTTTCGGAAGGCGATCAGCTCGAATTCGAGATCGAGATCGATCGTCGCGGCAAGGCATCTGCCGTGAATCTGGTCCAGCGCTGACGGACTTGGCCATGGCTGCCACAGGTGGCCATGGCCTCTGCTCCGGCTTTCCTCTGTCGCATTGCGATCGGTAACGGAAAGACACGCGCTTTATGCCGAAGGCGCTGATCCAGCCCGCCTTCGGCCAGATACCTGCAAGGGTACGAATGAGTACCCTTCAGGCGTACGCACAACACGTCCTGCTGCGGGGGATCAGCTTTCTTCTGGAACTGATGACCGGACACATTACTTGAGCCCCGGACCAGCGGTAGTTCAATTCTTGCTTGAAAGGCTGCCCCTTAGCAGCCTCAAACCTGACCTTGTCCTGGCGGCACGACCGTCACGCAAAGGCCAATAAAACGACAACGGATTACATGACGAACGACGATCGCAGCGGTGACAACGACTCCCTCTTCTCGACCTGGACAAAGGTTCGGTCCAGCGGTTCATCGCGCGCGCCAAGAGCCAGGGCGTCATCACGGTCAAGGAGTTGAATGCCGCGCTGCCGCAAGACCAGATGACCACCGACCAGATCGAGGACATCATGGCCGCGATCTCGGAAATGGGCGTCAAGATCGTCGAGAACGATGATGATGACGATGAAGAGGGTGAGCAGGAAGAGGGCGTGGAGGCCGTCGATGGCCGCGATGACGATTCGGGTTCGGATTCCGAGTTCGACGAAGGCAATTCCCGGCGCCGCCCCGGCGAAACCCGCAAGGCGGACACGCTCGGGCGTTCCGATGACCCGGTACGGATGTACCTGCAGGAAATGGGCGCCGCCGAGATGCTCAGCCGCGAGGGCGAGGCCGCCATCGCCAAGCGCATCGAAGCTGGCCGCGACATGATGATCATGGGGCTTTGCGAAAGCCCCATGACCTTCCATGCGATCATCGGTTGGTCCGAAGCGCTCAACAATGGCGACATGCAACTTCGCGAGATTCTCGATCTCGACGCCATGCTCTCCAAGGAGCCGCAACCGGAAAACCTGGGTGAGGACGGTGAAGCCGACGGCGAGATTTCCGCTGCCACGGCCGGTCCTTCTTTCAAGGACGATGACGATTCCGGCGAGGACAACTCGGAGGAAGTCGACGAGGACGGCAACCCGATCCCCAAGCGCAAGGTCGAGGACGATGAAGAGGACAACACCCTCTCCCTCGGCCAGATGGAAGCGGCCCTCACACCGGAAGCGCTGGAGAAATTCGCGCTCATCACCGAACTGTTCCGCACCTTTGAACGTCTTCAAAGCGACCGGCTCGACGCGCTGGCGCTTGGCATTGATTTCCCGGGCGAGAAAGAAGACCAGTATCTGCAACTGCGGGAGGATCTCACCGCGCAGGTGGAGGCAGTGCAGTTCCACGCGAGCAAGATCGAGTATCTGGTCGACAACCTCTACTCCTTCAACCGTCGCCTGACGACGCTGGGTGGCCAGATGTTGCGTTTGGCCGAGCGTCACAAGGTGAAGCGCGCCGACTTCCTCGAAGCCTACACGGGCCGGGAATTGGACGACACATGGGTCGCCGAAGTGGCCAGGAAGGACAAGAAGTGGGCTGCCTTCGCGGAAAACGAGGCTGAGCCTGCCGAGCGCATCCGTCTGGAAGTCTCGGACATCGCCACCGCCACCGGCATGGCGCTGCCCGAGTTCCGCCGCATCGTGAACATGGTGCAGAAGGCGGAGCGTGAAGCGCGCATCGCCAAGAAGGAAATGGTCGAGGCGAACCTGCGTCTGGTGATCTCGATCGCCAAGAAGTACACGAACCGCGGCTTGCAGTTCCTGGATCTCATCCAGGAAGGCAACATCGGCCTGATGAAGGCGGTCGACAAGTTTCAGTACCGCCGCGGCTACAAGTTCTCGACTTATGCGACTTGGTGGATCAGACAAGCAATCACGCGTTCGATCGCGGATCAGGCTCGCACGATCCGTATCCCGGTCCACATGATCGAGACGATCAACAAGCTGGTACGCACCAGCCGTCAGTTCCTCCATGACCAGGGCCGCGAGCCCACGCCCGAGGAAATGGCCGAGAAACTGTCGATGCCGCTCGAAAAGGTGAAGCGGGTTCTCAAGATTGCCAAGGAGCCGATCTCCCTCGAAACGCCGATCGGCGACGAGGAAGACAGCAGCCTCGGCAACTTCATTCAGGACGAGAACGCCGTCATCCCGGTGGACGCAGCGATCCAGGCCAACCTGAAGGAAATGATCACTCGCACGCTGGCGTCGCTGACGCCTCGCGAGGAACGTGTGCTGCGCATGCGCTTCGGCATCGGCATGCCGACCGATCACACGCTGGAGGAGGTTGGACAGCAGTTCTCGGTGACCCGCGAGCGTATCCGCCAGATCGAAGCGAAAGCGCTACGCAAGCTCAAGCATCCAAGCCGTTCACGCATCATGCGCGCGTTCCTCGACTAGACGCAGGCGGGTCGCCGGTCTTGGCCGGTTACCGCTAGCGCGATACCATACGCGACGATTGGTTTTTACGCGCCCCTGCAAGCCGTACAGCATGCCAGATGCCGCCCCCAGACCTGCCGTTCAGTATTTATAGGTCGCGTTGACAAAATGCTTCAGCCGCCTTGCTGGAACAAGGTTGAGGAGCCGAGGTAGGAAAGCGGGGTTTTCTCGAAGCGGGTGGCGATGCGGCGCTGGTGTTCGAGAAAACCGAACATGCGCTCGATCCGGTTGCGATTGCAGTAGCGGCGATAGTCGGGATGCTCTGGCGCCTTGCGGTTCAAACGCCGCGGAATGGCGGGCAGGAGCAGGTCTTCACGGAAACGGTTGCCATCGTAACCGTTGTCAGCGAGCAGTGCTTTGGACTTCGGAACCGCGGCGGCCATCAGGTCATCGATGCCGCCGTAATAAGATTACTCGCCGCTTATCAGGTGGAGTCGAGAGGGAAGCTATGATTGTCGCAGCGGGCGTCTATGCCGCGTGATCGACCAAAAGCCTCCTTGCAAAGCCCCCTTTAGCGTCAGCAGCCGACAAGAGGCGAGGATGATAGTGCTGTCGACCATGTACCACCAGTCGTCGGTTGGGCCGAGATCGACCAACGATCGCAACAGGGCAGAAACCCGCAGGAGGTCCATAATTCCTTTCAGATACATACGGTTATATCCGGAAAGACAGGCATGTCTACCGCGCTTTTGCGGAAGCAGCGGTCCGGTCAAGGGGAGAATAAGTTCGATCCGTTGAGTGATCCCGCAGTTCTTGGTCCGTTATCTTCACCGCTCGTCTGCCAGCCAATGTCCGTCCAAAATAGGGGTCTGGGCGATACCAAAGACAGAGCAGTGCTGAGACATAGCGGTGAATAGTGGATAATGTGGATCGAGTTGCCGTGCTGCGGCGGGCCGGTTCGGTGTAGCACCATCAACGGCGGTTCGCTGGCGAGCACAGTAGCGCGAGACGGGTGACATTGCCCCAAAGCCCCGCGGCGGGGATACGCGCTCGCGGCGGATGGAAGAGCGGGAAGCGGACATTCTGGCCGTTTGGCAGGAGCGCAGGGACATCACTCATGAACGCCCCACTGGCGCGTTCGAACACCGCGAACATGCCGAACCCCAGCAGGCTCCAGTGTCCCGCATAGCGCAGAAGGCGATGCCATGCCTCCTCGCGCGATGTGGGCAGACCGCGAATGAACTGGAGCACCGCCGGATCGGTCGCGAGTTCGAACACGGCATCGAGATCGTCGATCGTATGGGCACGCAAGATCAGGCGATCGGTGGTAATCTTGGGTCGGTGCATAGCCAGACTCGCGACGGTTCTAAAATATCAGACGGCGATGCCGGCGACTTCGCGCGCCAGCGGTTCCAGGGCCTCGAGCACCGATGTGTCGAGCACCACCGATGCGGCGGCGACGTTCTGTTCCAGGCGCGTGCGGTTGCGGGTGCCGGGGATCGGCGAGATCGCCACGCCCAGTTCGCGCGCCTTGGCATAAAGCCAGGCGATCGCAACTTGCGCCGAAGTCACGCCCAGACCGGTGGCGATACCGTCGATGGTCGCGACGAGGCGCATGTTCGCGTCCCGGTTTTCAGGCGAGAAGCGCGGGAAGTGGTTGCGGGCATCCCCACTGCCGATGGCCTCAGCAAATGCCTGCCCGGTGAGCATGCCGCGCCCGAGCGGCGAATAGGGAACCACCGTCACGCCCAGTTCGGCGGCAACGGGCACGACCTCGGCCTCGATCGAGCGCGTGAAGATCGACCATTCCGACTGCAGCGCGGCAATCGGATGGATCGCGTGCGCCTCCCGCAGTTCCTCTGCCGAGACCGCCGACAGCGCGATCGCCCGCACTTTTCCGGCCTCGACAAGCTGGGCCATCGCTCCGATGGATTCGGCCAGCGGCACGTCGGCGCTGCGGCGGTGCATGTAGTAGAGGTCGATCACATCAACCCCTAGCCGCCCGAGCGAGGCATCGGCCGCCTTGCGGATGAATTCGGGCCTGTTATCGAGACTCCAGTCGTCGGGCGTTTCGGGTGTGCGGGCATAGCCGAATTTGGTGGCGACCACGGCCCGGTCGCGGTTGGCCTTTACGAACGGCGCGAGAAACCGCTCGTTTTCGCCCATGCCGTAGACGTCGGCGGTATCGAACATCGTCACGCCCAGTTCGAGCGCGCGGTCGAGGGTCGCGTAGGCCTCTGACTCGTTGGTCTCGCCGTAGAACTCGCTCATGCCCATGCAACCGAGGCCCTGGGTGCCGATTGCGGGGCCGCCGTCGCCAAGGACGATCCGGGGAAGCACATTTTCGCCTGTCATGAATCTACTCCAAAAGTTGACCGGCATGACCTATAAGTGTGGAGTATGGTCCATGGTCAAGAGCCTTTGATGCTGATTTCCCAGTTCGCCCTAACCACCGGCCTGTCGGTCGATACGGTTCGTTTCTACGTCAACAAGGGCCTGCTGAAGCCCGAGCGAAGCGCCAAGGGCGGCGCCAATCCTTATCAAGTATTCACGCAGGATGACGTGACTGCGGCGCAGATGATCCGCCTGCAGCAATCCCTCGGATACTCGCTGGCGGAAATACGCGCCCTGGGCGACGAGTACCGCCGCGGCGCTGGCTCGGCGCAGCGCACGGCCGAAATCCTGCGCAGCCAGATTGCCCGGCTCCAGGAACGGCGCACCGAACTCGATGCCGCGCTGGCATTCCTGGAGGCGAAAGTGGAGTGGGTGGAGGCAGGCCGGCCGGGTGCGGCGCCTCAGCCGGGCATCTGCCACTGTTGAGCGTCGGCTAATTCGGCAAGCCCTTCTGCCACCGAGACTTGCGGCGCATATCCCAGTTCGCGCCGCGCCTTCGCAATGCCCAGCGTGACCTCCACCGCCATCGTCGCGAGATCCTGCCGCGTGACCGGCGGTTTGATCCGCCCGCCCGAGAGCATAGCCAGCCCTTCTCCGATCCGGGCGATGCTGCGCACCAGCCATGACGGTACTTCCCTGGTGGGAGCCGCGATGCCCTGGGTCTCCAGAATGCGGGTCACGAGGCTGCGGAATATCATCGGCTCGCCGTCGGTGATGAAGTAGGCCTCGCCGCTCCGGCCTTTGCGCAAGGCAAGGTCAATCCCGTGGCAGGCGTTGGCCACATGCGTCGCCGAAGTCAGGTAGTGCCCCCGTCGATCCACGCCATCTGGCCGGAACGCGCCGCCGCAGTCAGGATCGGGAGCGCCGTCGTGTCGTCCCGTCCCCAGACGAACCGGGGCCGCACGGCCACGACCCCAAGCCCCTCGCCCGCCGCTGCGAGTGCGATGCGCTCGGCTTCAGCTTTCGTGCGCGAATAGGCGCCGGGAAACCGCTTTGGGAACGGATGGCTTTCATCGACGCACACCAGCGGTCTCCCGTCGAGAAGGACGGATTCGGTGCTGATGTGAACAGCGCGCTTCACGCCGGCCTTGCGGGCGGCTGTAAAGACGGCGCGCGTGCCCTCGACGTTGACCGCTTGATGGTCCGGCGTCTCCGGGCCGTGCCCGGTATGGGCAGCCGCGTGGACCAGAGCAGCGCAGCCAGCCATCGCTTGTGGGAGATGCGGATCGTCAAGGCGCCCTTCGACCGGCCTTGCCCCCAGTTTGCGAACCACGTCCGCGGCCTCCGGTGAGCGCACCAGCGCGGCCACCGGCGCACCAGCCGAGACGAAATGACGGATGAGATTGCGGCCGAGATAACCGCTGCCGCCCGTCAGGAAAACGGGCGCGTCTGGAGAAGGAAGAAAGGCACGGCTGCCTCCCTCCGCGATGCGGTCGGTCATGATGGGGTGTCGCTTTCTTTTGTTAGGGAAATTCGTCAGCCGGCCCGCGTCGAAGCCAGCCATCGGATGTCGCCAAGCAGCGCATCGCGCTCGGCTTCGGGCCATTGATGATAGTCGAGGGATTCGAGGAGCTTGAGCCCCTCCAGCGCCAGATAGGCCAGCATCGGGCCGCGCGCGCCATCCGCCTCGGCGCGGATGCGGGTGATGACCACGCTCTGGTTCTCCTGGATCGCCGCGCGCAAGTTCTGGTCCTGCGCAAGCGCGGCGCAGATGTTCAGCGCTGCCGCGCGGAACGCATCGGGAAACGGCTGCGCCGCCGCGGCGATGCGCCCGTGAAGCGTGCGGTTCTCGGGAGCATCGCAGGATCCCGCCGCAGCCTCGTTGAAGGCATTGTCGCGCGCCACGGCACGCTGGACCATAGCTTCGAGCAGCGCCTGCTTCGACCCATAGTCATACACGACGCTGCCCTTGCTGATGCCCGCTTCCCGCGCCACGCCCTCGAGCGTCAGACGCGCGGCGCCGACACCGGCGACGACCGCCTCGGCAGCATCGAGAACCCGGTCCCGATCGATAGATTTCTTGCGACCCACACTGCCATCCATTTTTATCTGACTGGATGGATATAAATTAGACGGCAGCGCGGCGTCAACCTGCTTTCAGCGGGCGATTGCGTAGCCCTGCATACCGCGCGGGTTGGCGGCTGCGCGAAGCAATCCCCCGCTCTCGCATCGAAGGCACAGGCCGAAAGCCGCCCTTCGGACCACGGACCGCCGACCTGAAGCGCGTGACCGCGCCGCACAAGATCGGCGCGCGCGACTTCGGAAAAGCGGCTCTCCACGGTCAGGGTACCTAGGTCCGCCTCGCGCGGCCAGAAACTCGCCAGCATATGGTCGGTGTGGAAAGCGGGGGTCTCGATCGCGGCTTGCAGCGGGCGGCCATGGACCACGTGCGCCAGCCAGAGCAGCAGCGACCATTGCTCCTGCTGGTCGCCGCCCGGCGTGCCGAAGGCAAGGTAGGGGCGTCCGTCGCGATAGGCCATCGACGGCGTCAGCGTCGTGCGCGGACGGGTGCGCGGGCGGAGCGAACTGGGCAGTCCCTCGGCCAGCCAGAACATCTGCATGCGCGTTCCCAGCGCGAAACCCAGGCCCGGTATCGCCGGGCTCGATTGCAGCCAGCCGCCCGACGGTGTCGCCGAGACCATGTTGCCCCAGCGGTCCACCACGTCGACATGGCAAGTATCGCCGCGCTGGTGCCGATCGATCGCTGTTCCGCGCTCCCCCGCCATCGTCGGTTCGCCGCCGCCGATCGACGTGCCCGCTTCGCCCCGGCGGCGTACCGGAGGCAGTTGCGGAAGAACCCCGCCGGGCGCGCCCGGGCGCAGTTCCCCGCTCGCCTCCTGCCCGATCAGTGCGCGGCGTTCTGCGGCATAACCCTCGCTCAGCAGGACGCTCAGCACATCGCCGCCCAGCCCTTCCCCGTACCAGGCATCGCGATCGGCCATGGCGAGCTTGACGGCCTCGGTCACCGTATGGACGTATTCAGGCGATCCCGGCGGCATCGCGGCGATGTCCATGCCCTTGAGTATCTGCAGCGCCTGCAGCATCGCCGGACCCTGGCTCCAACTGCCGCACTTGAATAGGGTGTGGTCGCCGTGTTCGATGGACAACGGCGCCTCGATCGGCGGGCGCCATCCGGCCATGTCGTCGCCGCGCAGCAGGCCGCCGTGGCGACGCCCGCTGCTGTCCATCGCCTCGGCATTGCGGCAGTAGGCGTCGATCGTCTCGGCCACATGGCCTTCGTACCAGTAGGCCAGCGCCGCCTCGATCTGAGTTTCCCGGTCGGCGCCCGCCGCTTCGGCATGGGCGAGCAGCCCCTCGTAGAAATCCGCGAGCACCGGATTGGCGAACAGCGTACCCGCGGTGGGCACATCGCCACCGGGAAGGAACAGCGACGCGGAGCTTTGCCACTCCTTCCGGAAGAGCGGCGCGACCGATGCGATGGCTGCAACGGCACCTGCGAGGATCGGGTGACCGGCGCGGGCATAATGGATCGCCGGCTCCAGCACGTCGCGCAGGCGCATCGTCCCATGATCGCGCAGCATCGTGACCCAGGCGCCGAAAGCGCCCGGAACGCAGGCCGCGAGCAACCCCGTGCCGGGGATCATGTCGAGGCCGAGCGCGGTGAAGGCCGCGATGTCGGCTGCGGCCGGAGATGGCGCCTGCCCGCAGATTACGGTAGGCGCGGGATCGCCCGCCCGCGCGACGAGGATCGGCACGTCACCGCCCGGCCCGTTGAGGTGCGGCTCCACGACCTGCAGCGTGAAGCCTGCGGCGGCAGCGGCATCGAAGGCATTTCCGCCTGCCTCCAGCATCCGCATGCCGACCGCGCTGGCAATCCAGTGGGTGGACGCGACCGCGCCGAAAGTCCCGCAAAGTTCCGGCCGTGCGGTGAAATGCGACATCGTTGTATTCCTGTTCAAGTCGTTCGAGGCGAAGGGGTATGGGAGGCTGCCGGGCGCGACGTCAGGCAGGTGAGGAACAGGGTGAAGGACGCGGTATCCCGCCAGTTCCGGGCCATCTCGAGCGCTCCGTTCACATCTTGAACGAAAGTGAGGCCATGACGCGGGCGGGCATGCCCGGTGCGCCCAAGCCCTCGCCCACGGTGAACACGTCGGCGGTGAACTCGTTGTAGTACTTGGCGTTGAAGATGTTCTCGCCCCGCACCGCGACTTCCCAGCGGCCGTCGGGCGCGCCGAGCGAGGCCCGCAGGTTGACGATGTCGTAAGCCTTCTGGCGCGATGTGTTCAGGATGTTCCAGTAGAACTTGCCCATGTGGCTGTAATCGCCGCGCAGGCCGAGTTCGAGGGTGTCGGACACCGGAATCCGGTAGTCGATGCTGCCGTTCGCGGTGACCGAAGGCGCATTAGGCACCGTCAGCCCGTCTACCGGCACGAAGCTGTAGAGCGCATCGGCATCCTTCCAGCGCGAATGGAGCCAGCCGCCGGATGCGGAGAAGGTCAGCCCGGTGACCGGGCGATAGGACACCCCACCCTCGACGCCGTAGCTGACCGAGCGGCCGATGTTGGTGACTTCCTCGCTGATCGCACCGTCGTCGTTGACGAACTGGGTCTCGAACTGGCGGCGCTTGTAGTCGATGTAGTAGCCCGCAAGCTCGAAGGTCAGGCTGCGCCCGAGCGCCGATCCCTTGATCCCCGCCTCATAGCTGGTGGCGCGTTCGGACTTGTAGGCGCCGCCGGTTCCGGTCGTGACGTTGACGCGGCCCGGCTCGACGCCCTGCGCCAGGTTGGCGTAGACCATGACATCCGGGGCCACGTCGTAGGACAGCGTGATCTTGGGCAGTACGGTCGTGTCATTGACGTTCACGGACAGCGGCACGTTGTAGTCCCGGCCGGTAAAGGCGCTGCGGGCGACACGCAGACCCGCGCCGATGTGGAGGCTGCCGATACGGTAGTTGGCGGTGGCGAAGGCGGCGTATTGCCGCTCGATCGTGTCCCCGTTGTTGTAGTTCTCGATGAACTGCGGGCCGCCCGCATCAGGGCCGACCATCAGGTCGAGATTGTTGGTCATCCCGCGATTGTCGACCGCCGCGTAATAGGCGCCGACCAGCCAGTCGAACGGCCCGGAACCCGACGACGCGAGCCGCAGTTCCTGCGTGAACACGCTCGCCTTGTCGCGATCCCCGTTGAAGGCGGTGATGCCGTCGGCCGAGCTGTAGTCGAGATCCCAGCGCAACTGGTTCTTGCGGCGGGTATAGGACGTCACGTTGGTCAGTTCGACTGTGCCCAGATCGTAGGCAACGCTGAGGATGCCGCCGTCGACCCGGCGCTTGTTCATGACGTCGGTGTTGTAGTCGACCGTACGGCGATAGGCGGCGCTGCCGTCGGTTTCGGGGGCGGTGACATAGACGTTGCCGCCGTTGCTCAGTTCGTTGTGCCGGTAGCTGAACTGGACGTCGAGCGCATCGGTGGGCTGCCAGCCGATGGCGATGCGGGTGCCCCATTCGGTGCCCTTATCGGGATTTCCGCCCAGCAGGGTATTGGCGATGTAGCCACCCGTGCGGTTGTAGTAACCCGATGCGCGAACCGCGAAGCCGTCGGCAAGCGGGGCATTGACCGCCGCGAAGGCGTTCACGGTATCGAAGCCGCCGTATTCGACACGTGCCTCGCCGCCGTAAACATCGGTGGGCTTCTTCAGGACGTACTTGATGGCGCCGCCGATGTTGCTGCCGCCGTAAAGGGTGCCTTGCGGCCCCTTGAGAATCTCGATGCGCTCGACATCCTCGACCGAGGCAGACTGGTCGGTGAAGTTCTGCACGTCGTCGATGTAGAAACCAACGCCCTGCGTGTTGCCGAAGGCGCCGACGCCGCGGATCACGACGTTGGGCTCGTTGTCCTGCCGCCGGTTGAGGATGATGTTCGGGGTCTGCCGTCCGAGGTCGTTGAGCGATGAAATGCCGGCATCGCGGATGGTGTCGGCGGTGATCGCGCTGATCGTCTCGGGAATGTCTAGCAAGCGCTCGTTGCGCTTGCGGGCCTGGACGACGATCTCGCCGCCGGCTGCAGGCTCAGCGGTATCCTGCGGGATTCCCTGCGCCTTGGCGGACGGAAGCGGCATGAGTGCCAGCGTGGTGCCGGCAAGCAGAATGGCTCGTACATAGATCATAGACTGAACCCTCATGATTGAAGCCGGCGCGATCTTTCGCAGCGGCATGTGTGACTCCCTGACGGACATGCTTTCCCGCTCGCCGAAGACGCATCCTCGACGCTCGGGCCTGCCCGGCTTTCGTTTTTTGGTCTGCTTTCCGCACCGTTGCCGGTGCGGGCATTCTACGCTGCGGTGGGCACCAGCCCGGCCGCGTGGTAATCGGTGATCGTCAACGCGCTGTTGAGTTGGCGCGATTTGCGCCCGATCAACCCGAAGCGCGTGAGGATCGGCGACAGGTCCATCATCACGTTGCGCTTCCAGATCTTGGCGCGCGTGGCGGGGACCATGATGTCTGAGCCGCCGTGCGCCGTCGCCTGGTTCTGCTCGACGAAGGCGCGGGCCTTGCGCTCATAGGCGGCGAACGCCTCGCGGTGATCGTCATGCGTCGCCAGTTCGCCCGCAAGGACATAGGCGCCGACAAACGCAAGGCTCGTGCCCTGCCCCGAGAAGAACGAGGGTCCGTAGGCGGCATCCCCGACGACGCCCACCCGTCCCTTCGACCACTGCGGCATGTGGATCTGCGTCATCGAATCGAAGTAGATGTCCGCAGACTTTCGCGCTTCCGAGAGCATTTCGGGCATGATCCATCCCTGGCCGGCATACCGCGTCTGCAGGTCGCGGTGCAGGCGATCCATGTCGGTGTACTCCTCGCGCGCCGGAGCCTCGCGGCGATAGGCGAGCAGCGCGTTCATCCGCTCCGCCCCGGTCTCGTAGACCAGCGCCATGAGGCCGGGCTCATTGTAGATCACCGCCTCGCGTGACAAGCCGTGGTTGTTGGGCATCGTGAAACCGACGAAGCAGCAACCGAGGTAGCGATAGAACTGGTCGGCGGGACCGAACGCAAGGGCACGGGTCGTCGAATGCAGCCCGTCCGCCGCGATAACCAGATCGAACCTTTCCTGCCGCCCGCTGCGGAACGTCACGTCGATCCCGCCGTCGTGGTCGGCCATGGCGGTCACGCTGTCATCGAAGCGATAGGGGATCGTACCCTTCGTCATGTCATGGAGCAGGCCCGAGATGACGCCGCGCTGCACCTCAACGTCACGGCCGACGACGCCGCCGGTAATGTCTTCCTGCCGGATGCTGGAGATCACGCGGCGGGAATTGAGAAACGTCCAGCTTTGCGCGTTGATATGTTCCTCGCGCAGCGCCGGCATCAGGCCCATGCGCTCGCACACGTCGACGGCGGTGCCGCGAATGTCGATCGCATAACCGCCGCTGCGGATGGTCCCTGCCCGCTCCACGACGGTCACGTCGAAGCCGTAGCGCTCCAGCCACCATGCCAATGCCGGACCGGCGATGCTGGCGCCGCAGACCAGGACTTTGCGGGCTCTGGGCCGGATCATCGAAACTACTCCCTGTTACAGTTCATGGTCATGGCCGCCCGAGACCGCTCAGGCGTGGGCGAGCACGAAAGCGCGCACGATATCCGCCGTACGCTGCCGGTGTTCGAGAGTGATCCCGTGCCGACTGCCCGCAAGCAGCGCGAACGAGCCACCGGGTATTGCCGCCGCGAGTTCGCGCGCCTCATCCACGCGGATGATCGGATCGCTGTCGCCGCAGATCACCAGCGTGGGTGCGGTGATCTCGCCCAGCCTGCCGGTGATGTCATGCCTGTCGAGGGCCGCCATGCGCCGGGCGAAGGCCTGGGGCTCCCGCGTCACCAGAACCGCGTTGGTCTGCGCGACCAGTTCGGGCTGCAGGTCGATCGCTTCGGGGGCGATCACCGTTTCCAGCACGAAGCGCCGCACCGCCGCCGGATCGACGAGCCCCAGCGCGCCGAGGTCCGGCAGATGAAACCGGCTCCGCGCCGAGGCGGTCGCCCCGAGGATTACGCTTTTCACGCGCTCAGGGAACAGCACGGCGAACGTCATCGCCACTGCGCCTCCATAGGACGATCCGAAAAGGTGAACCCGCTCCAGCCCGCTCCCGTCGAGGAAAGCGGCAATGTCCCGTGCGTGGTCCGCCATACCGTAAGGGGTAGGTTCGCACGGGCTATCCGGGGAATCGCGCTGATCGAGCGCGATGGCCTGAATGCCTCCTCCCAGATGCGGAGTGAACACCGCGAACTGGCTGCGATCGGCATTGCCACCGTGGAGAAGCAGAAGCGGCTCACCCTGCCCAATCCTGTCGGCGCAGAGCGGTACGGTATCGGCGATGGCTTGCCCCATGACATGACCTCCGTCGTGCGGGGAGAGGCGCCTGTCCGCCGCTCCGTTTCAGTTTTGTGTCATGCCCGTACAGATACTGTCCAAGACTGTATTCTCATCGCGCATATGCCCGGGCGGCATGTCTCCGGCGCAAAAGCTATGCGCGATGGGTATCGGCCGCTTCGGGGAGCCGCGCCGTCGGCCATTCGCCCGCAGCCACCTGATCGGCGACCAGCGAGAGCAGCATTTCATGAATTTCGCGGATCGCGCGCAGGCCCTGCCGGTTCCATTGCGTCGCGATCGCCCACGATGCCTGCAAACCCTCGATCGGCACGAAACTCAGCCGCTCCGCCCTTTCCGGGCCGATAACGCAGCTCGGCGCTATGCCGAAACCCGCGCCCCGTTCGACGAGGTCGCCGACCAGGGCCGAACTGTTGACCTCGCTGCGCACGACCAGCTTGCGCGTCACTTCCGGATAGGCGGCCTCCAGGTACGCGAGCGTGCTCTGCGGATAGCCGACAAGGACCAGCGGAAGGCCGACAAGATCCGGCACGCTGACCGTGTCCGCGAACTCCCTCGCCTCTCGCGCGGACAGACGAGGCAGAAGTTCTCGTTGACCAGCGGGGTCATCATCACCCCGCTGGTGCTGGCCGAATTGGAAATCAGCGCCACGTCGAGATCACCGGCCGCGATCCTGTCCCGCAAGTACGAACTCGAGCCCTGGATCAGGTCCACGCGGCAGCCGGGATAGCGGGCCAGAAACCCCGCCATGACCGGCAGCAGCAGCTTGGCATGGATGGATTGCGGGGCGCCAAGCGCGATGCTCCCAGTAAAGTCGCTGTCCTCCGTCGCCATTTCATCGACCAGTTGCTTCACCGAATCGAGAATGCCGGTCGCCCTGCGATAGAACCGCTCCCCTGCATCGGTCAGCGATACGCCTGTGCTGTGCCGCACGAACAGGGCCTGCCCGACCTCGTCCTCCAGCTTGGCGATCGAACGGCTCAGGGCGGGCTGGGCGACGTTGAGGTAATAGGCGCCGCGCACGAAACTGGACGCATCCGCGACCGCCTTGAAGTATCGAATTTGCCTGAGTTCCATGACCCCGCGCGACTCCATTGGCAGACTGCGGCCGTTAGATAACCTTTCCAGATCGAGGTCAAACCACCGTCCCGCGCCGGGCCAAGGGTTCCGCCTCGCGGTCGGCGTAATGCCGGGCCAGAATGGCGCAGGCGAACAGCTGGATCTGATGGAACAGCATGAGCGGCAGCACCGCCGCCCCCACCTGCGAGGCAGGGAACAGAATGCCCGCCAGCGGCACGCCGGACACCAGGCTCTTCTTCGAACCGCAGAACTGCAGGACGATCGCATCCTCCCGCTCAAGGCCGAGCAGACGGCCGAGAACCCACGTCGACAGCAGGACGAGAGCAAGCAGGATGACGCACCACAGCGCAAGCTGCGCCAGCGCTTCCGGCGCCACGCGGTGCCACAAGCCTTCGACGATGGCCGCGCTGAAAGCCGAGTAGACGACCAGCAGGATCGAGCCCCGGTCGGACACCATCACCAACGGACGATGCCGCGCGACCCATGGGCCGATCCACGGACGCAGCAGGTGCCCGGCGACGAACGGCAGGAGAAGCTGCAGGGCAATCGTGCGCACCCCGCCCCACGACATTCCCAGCGACCCGCCTCCCCCTCGACGCGCATCAGCACGCTTGCGAGGATGGGCGTCAGCGCGATACCCAGAAGATTGGAGAACGACGCGCTGCAGACCGCCGCCGCGACATTGCCTCTGGCGACCGACGTGAACGCGATGGACGACTGCACCGTGGAGGGAAGCAGCGTCAGGAACAGCAGGCCCGAAGCCATCACCGGATCGAGGACGCCCAGCCGCTCGATCACCAGGCCCAGAAGCGGAAACAGCACGAAGGTCGATCCAAGAACCGCCAGATGCAGTTTCCATGCGCCCGCGCCGGACAACAGCGCCTCACGCGACAGCTTCGCCCCCTGCAGGAAGAACAGCAGCACGATGGCCGCGTCCGCTGCCATGTCGACGACCGAGGCTCCCGCGCCGCGCACAGGCAGGAAACTCGCCAGGCAGACGGTGCCGGCCAGCGCGAACAGGAAAGGGTCGAAGGCGGCGCGCAAGTATCCCTTCATCGCCTCACTCCCCGATCAGCAGATCGGCGAGGACCGGCTCGGCTACCGAGATCGAGGTGCCCTGATGATAGATATTGCGCCAACCCTCCGCCTGGAGACGATAAAGCCGCAAATGGCGCGCGGCCTTCCGGCGAACCGCGCCGTCGCTCGCCCTGAAGACATTCACGAACGAGCCGCGCACGATGGCAAGGTCGCCGACATGACTGATGTGGTTCTCGGTGACGCGATACTCGACATATCGACCGCCCTGCTGGCAGACGGCGGCGAGGTAGCCCGCCTTGTCGCGGATCGAGCCATCGGCATCGACATGGACGTAGTCGGCATCGACCATGCTCGCCAAAGTCTGGTAGTCGGCCTCGACGATCCCCACAGCCCTTCTGTCCTCGAGTTCGGCGATCTCGGCGTAAATCACGTCCATGTCCTGCGCTCTCCATTCCCTGCCGCCAAAGCCAATCCGCAGGTGGGTAGTGCGCGAGAGGAGAGCGATGCAAAGTCCGTATTCTCATGATCGCCATGAGGGAGCGGCATGGCTCACGGCCATGCCGCCGATGAATTGCCCCGATGAACAATCGCTAATGGCAATTCGCAGGCGCCGATGCCAATCAGGGCATGTCCATTCGCGGAGCGCATGATGTCTGAAGCTATCGGTACGAGCCTCGTGGAGCGCATCTCCCACGTCAATCTGGCGATCCGCGACGAACAGGCTTCGCGCGATTTCTACGTCGGGATTCTTGGCCTCACCGAAGTATGGCGCGTTCCGCAGCCGCAGCCGGGGCTATGGCTCCAGATCGGCTCGAAGCAGATCCACCTCCTCCGCCCGGTGGACGACGACGAACTGCCGCCCCCGCGCGTGCTTCAGGAAACGCCGATGGCCCCGCATCTCGCCTTCTCCGTCGCTGACGTGAAGCGGGTCGCGCGCCGTCTGGAGGAAAACGGCGTCACCGTGATCTTCAGCCCCTACATGGAAGGGCAGGCGTTCTTCACCGACCCGTCCGGGAATATTCTCGAAATTCTCGAAGACCTCTGACCGGCCAACAAGTCCCAACCACCCTGACGGCCTGCGCCTCTTCGGCTGCAGGCCGTCTTTTGTTTCAAGCAGAGGTGATGCGCGGCGCGGGCCGGTTGATGAAGGACTTCAGCGCAAAGCTGCTCTGGATATGCGCGACGTTGGGGATTTGCGTCAGCACCTCGAGGAGATCCCGGTAGTGATCCAGGTCCCGCACCACGACCCGCAGCAGGTAATCCGCGCCGCCTGACATAAGGAATCCGCTCATGATCTCGGGCAGGTCCGCCGCCCGGCTTTCGAACGCCTCGAGGGCGGTGCGGACCTGCTTGTCGAGGGTCACCGAGACGAAAACGGATATCGGCCCGGCGAGCTTCTTCTCGTCCAGCCGCGCGAAGTATCCGAGGATATATCCCTCCTCCTCCAGCGCGCGAACCCGCCGGGCCGTGGGGGTCAGGCTGAGGCCGATCCGCTCGGCAAGATCGCTCCACGTGATGCGGCCATCCTCGCTGATGCACTGGAGAATCTTGCGGTCGTAGGAATCAAGCACCCGGATCATCACTTCCCCACCATAAGATCGATCATTAGCAATATATTCCACACAATCTACATTATATAGTAAAATTGTTCAAATCCGCAGTTCGATCGCGCCATGTTTGGCAACTCTCCCTCGCGTTTCCCGGCTACTTTCGGACCCGCAAGGAGAACGACAATGCGACACGAGCGGATCATCAGCCTGGACGCCATCTACCAGGCCGAGACCGGCCCTGCCTTCATGACCGGCATCCAGGCCCTCGTGCGCCTGCCGCTGATGCAGCGGCGCCTCGACAGGCATCGGGGCCTGCGGACGGCGGGCCTGATCTCCGGCTATCGCGGTTCTCCCGTAGGGGCTTACGACCAGCAGCTGTGGAAGGCGCAGAAGTACCTCGACGCGCATGAAGTCGTCTTCCAGCCGGGGCTGAACGAGGATCTAGCCGCCACCGCCCTGTGGGGCGCGCAGATGCACAAGGCTTATGGTCCGTCCAAGGCCGATGGTGTCTTCGGCATCTGGTACGGCAAGGGCAACGGCGTCGACCGGACGGGCGACGTGTTCCGCAATGCGAACATGCTGGGCACTTCGCCGCTGGGCGGCGTCTTGGCGATCGGCGGCGACGACCACAGCGCGCAGTCATCGATGTTCCCGCACCAGACCGACGGCATCTTCCAGTCGGTTCACATGCCGGTGTTGCAGCCGGCCAACGTCTCGGAAATCCTCACGCTGGGCATGGCGGGCATCGCCATGTCGCGCTTCTCGGGCGTGTGGGTCGCGATGAAGACGATCGCCGAGGTCGTCGAAAGCGCCGCGACCTTCGACCTTCCCGATCCCTATCCCGCTTATGCCTCACCGGCGGGGCTGGTGCCGTCGCACGGGCTGAACTGGGACCCGTCGATCAACTGGCCCGCCGAACGCGCCGAATACGAACGGCGCATGATCGAGGAGCGCATTCCCGCCGCCGTGGGCTGGGCCACCGCCAATCGCATCGACGCGCCGGTGTTCGAGGCTGGCCGCACACGCCTGGCCGTCGTGACGGTCGGCAAGGCGCATCAGGACCTGATGCAGGCCCTGTCCAACCTCGGCATCGGCAAGGACGAAGCCGAGGCACTCGGCCTCTCGATCTACAAGGTCGCGATGAGCTGGCCGCTCGCCACCGATCCGCTGCTGGTCTTCGCGAAGGGAGCGGAGGAAATCCTCGTCATCGAGGAAAAGGGGCCGACGGTCGAAAGCCAGATCAAGTCCGCCTTGTTCAATCACGACGGCAGGCGCCCGCGCGTTTCGGGCAAGACCGCCCCGGACGGCAGGCAACTGCTGCCGGTCGTTTCGGAATTCAACCCGCTGATGGTCGCCAGGGCCCTGGTCCAGCGCATCGCCCCGGACGGCGCGATCGACCTGACGACCCGGCTGTCGGCGCTGGAAGCCGCCGGGTCGCGCGGCGAGGTAATCGCATTCCCCGCCCGCAAGCCGTTCTTCTGCTCGGGCTGCCCGCACAACAGTTCAACCCGGACGCCGGAAGGTTCGATGGCGGGCGGCGGCATCGGTTGCCATGTCATGGCGCTCTCGCAGCCGAAGCTGAAGACCCCGACCTTCAGCCAGATGGGCGGCGAGGGCCTGCAATGGGTCGGCGCAGCACCATTCTCGCAGACGGGCCACATCTTCCAGAACCTGGGCGATGGCACCTACCAGCACAGCGGGCTGCTGGCGATCCGCGCGGCCGTGGCGGCGGGCACCAACATCACCTTCAAGATCCTCTACAACGATGCCGTGGCGATGACCGGCGGCCAGCCCGCCGAAGGCGCGCTGGAACCACGCCGCATTCTTGCGCAACTCGTCGCTGAGGGCGTCGGTGCGGTCCATCTCGTCAGCGACATGCCCGAGAACTGGCCGCGATCGAGCCTGCCTGCCGGCGTCACCCTGCACCACCGCGACGCGATGGACAGCCTGCAAAAGACCCTGCGCCAAGTCCCCGGCGTCACCGCGATCCTTTACGAACAGACTTGCGCCGCCGAGAAGCGCCGTCGCCGCAAGCGCGGCGCCTTTCCCGATCCCGACCGGCGGGTCTTCATCAATGAGCGCGTCTGCGAAGGCTGCGGAGATTGTTCGGTACAGTCCAACTGCATTTCGGTGGAGCCGCTCAAGACACCTTATGGCGTGAAGCGCCGGATCAACCAGTCCGCCTGCAACAAGGATTTCTCCTGCACGAAAGGCTTCTGCCCGAGCTTCATCGAGATCGCCGGCGCCAAACTGCGCAAGCCCGCCCCCGACCGCATCCGCGCACTGGAAGCGGAGCATTTCGGGGCACTGCCCGAGCCGACGATCCCCGCACTCGAGACCGTCTACAACATCTATGTCGCGGGGATCGGCGGGCTTGGCGTCCTGACCACCGGCGCCCTGCTGGGCACTGCCGCGCACTTGTCGGGCCGCAATGCCACGGTGCTGGACTTCACCGGCCTTGCGCAAAAGAATGGCGCGGTGGTGAGCCAGGTGCGGATCGCCCCGCAGGGCAGCGACATCCACGCCGTGCGGATCGGATCGGGAGAGACCGACCTGCTGCTGGGCACCGACGCACTGGTCGCCGCCAGCCCGGATTCGCTACGCAAGTTCGCCAGAGGACGCGGCGCGGTGGTCCTCAACGGTGACGAGACCCCCACTGCCGATGTCGTCTCGGATCGCGACTTCGCATTGCCGACGCCGAAAATCGTCGAGACGCTGCTTGGCCGCGCGGGAGCCAACGGCTTCCTGCTCAGCGCCACCCGCATTGCCGAAGGGCTGTTCGGCAACAATGTCGCGGCCAACACCCTGATCGTCGGCTACGCTTGGCAGAAGGGCCTCCTCCCGCTGGAAGCCAGCGCTTTCGAAGCCGCGATCGAAGCCAATGGCGCAGCGGTCGAACTGAACCGGCGCGCATTCGCATGGGGACGTCTGGCGGCGGTCGACATGGCCACGGTAGAGCAGGCCGCCGGTATCGCGCCGCCCACAGCGCCGACTCCCGAAACCCTCGACGCATTGATCGCCCGCCGCACTGCGGACCTTATCGCGTATCAGAACCAGGCCTATGCGCGCGTCTACGGCGCAATGGTCGATCAGGCGGCTGCCTCTGCCGCATCTCTGGGCAAGCGCGGCGAGGCATTCGTACGTTCGGTGGCCACGCAGGGCTATCGCCTGATGGCGTATAAGGACGAATATGAGGTCGCGCGCCTTTACGCAGATCCGGACTTTCGCAGGGCGCTGGAAGGGCAGTTTTCCGAGACCGGCGCGATCGGCGTCTGGCTTGCCCCTCCCTGCTCTCGCGGATGGACCCGGCCACCGGCCGCCCAAAGAAGCGCAAGTTCGGCCCCTGGGTCTTCCATGCATTCACGATGCTCGCCCGCCTGAAATCGCTGCGCGGCAGCTGGGCCGATCCGTTCGGATACACGCAAGAACGGCGAAGGGAGCGGGCGCTGGCGGCGGACTATCGGCAGATGATCGCCGAACTGTGCGGCGATCTTGGTCATGCCACCATCGACCATGCCGCAGCGCTCGCCGATCTGCCCGAGATGATCCGCGGCTACGGCCCGGTCAAGGAGGCGGCTATGGCCGAATACGAAGAGCGGCTCAGCGAACTTCGCGCGGGCCCGAACGCAACGCCGATGAACGAGGCCGCCTGATGCTTAACGAAACACAGATCGCCATTCGCGACACGGTGCGCGATTTCACGCAGCGGAAAATCCGCCTCGACGGCGCCATCCGCAAGGCACCGCGCTAACTTCAAGGGTCAAGCAATGACATTGGTATTCCAGACTATTCCCCACCCCCGCCCGCTGGCCCCCGGTTCGCGATCGGCCGCCCTCGAAAATCCGGGGTTCGGAAAGCATTTCACCGACCATATGGTCACCATCCGCTGGAGCAGCGAAGCCGGATGGCACGATGCCCGTGTCGGACCGCGTCGCCCCTTCGAGATCGATCCTTCGGCATCCGTCCTGCATTACGCGCAGGAAATCTTCGAGGGCATGAAGGCCTATCGCGGGGCCGATGGGCAAACTCTTCTGTTCAGGCCGGAGGAAAACGCCCGGCGCTTCAACCTGTCGGCAGAGCGGATGGCGATGCCGCAGCTTCCCGAAGATATCTTCCTCGAAGCCGTGAAGCGCCTCGTGGACGTCGATCGTGACTGGGTGCCGGGCAACGGGGGCAGCCTTTATCTGCGGCCTTTCATGTTCTCGGATGAGGCGTTTCTGGGGGTGCGTCCTGCGTCCAGCTACGTTTTCTGCGTGATCGCATCCCCGGCCGGCGCCTATTTCAGGAACGGTGACGATGCGATCCGCCTCTGGGTCACTCCGGACTACACGCGCGCCGCGCCCGGAGGCACGGGTGCGGCCAAATGCGGCGGCAACTACGCAGGAAGCCTGCTCGCACAGCGTCAGGCAATCGCTCGCGAGTGCGACCAGGTCCTGTTCCTCGACGCGGTCGAAGGGCGCTGGGTGGAGGAACTTGGCGGCATGAACATCTTCTTCGTGTTCGACGACGGCCGACTGATCACGCCGCCTTTGCGGGGCACCATTCTTCCCGGCATCACCCGCGATTCCATCATGACCATCGCGCGGGAACGGGGGCTGACCGTGTCCGAGGCGCCGGTGTCGTTCGATCAATGGCAGGCCGATGCCGCGAGCGGCAGCCTCACGGAAGCGTTCGCCTGTGGGACCGCTGCGGTGATCGCTGGAATCGGGTCGGTGCTTTCTCCCGGCGGGCAGTTCGCGGTGGGAGACGGAAAGACGGGGCCGGTCACAACGGCGCTCCGCGATGAACTCACCGCGCTGCAGCGCGGCGATCGGCCGGATCGTCATGGCTGGGTCCAGGCGTGCAGCTAGGCTGAACCGCGCGTTTCGGGGGCGGCGTGCAGCCGCCCCCATCGACGTCAGGCAGTCACGCTTCCCCACGCCGCGCCCCAGAGGTTCGGCGGGCAATGAATGCGTCCGTCACGATAGGACACAGGGTCGGGCAGATCCGCGGCGATGAAAGCCGAACCGTCGAGGTCCACGAAGTCACATAGCTGACCCAGCAGAAACGCCGGAGCCGCGGCAAGGCTGGACCCCGCCATGTTGCCGACCATCACGCCCAGCCCCAGCTTGCGCGCGAACGCCTCCATTTCCAGCGCTTCGGTCAGGCCGCCGCACTTGTCGAGCTTGATGTTGACGACCTGGAACCGGCCGACGAGCCCTGCGATGTCCTCCAGCCCCAGCAGGCTTTCGTCCGCCGCGATGGGAATGCGCGAGCGGATGTATTCGAGCCCGGCTTCGCCGCCGCGCGGGACGGGTTGCTCAAGGAGCGAGACCCCGGCCTCCACCAGAACGGGCAGGAGCGCATCAAGGCTGTCGACGCGGTAGCCCTGATTGGCATCGACCATGAGCCAGACATCGGGGCGGTGCTTGCGCACCAGCCTTATCCGCTCGCTATCGGCGTCGAGATCACCGTCGAGCTTGAGCTTGATCGCCTGCGCGCCGACATAGCTTTCCAGTTGCCGCAGCATCTGCTCGGGCGGGTCGGCGGACAGGGTGAACGTGGTGACCAGCGGCACCGGCGGCTTCAGGCCAGCCAGTTTCCACACCGGCACGCCCTGTTCCAGCGATTCCCGCTCCCATAGCGCTGCGTCGATGGCATTGCGCGCGCCGCCCGCAGGCATCGCCCGGCGCAGTTCCTCGCGGCCCGGGCCGTCCTCGATCAAGGGGCGGTAGGCTTCCAGTTCGGACAACATGTGATCGAGCGTATCGCCGGTGTAGTAGACCCCGCTCGCCTCGCCGCGCCCGGCCATACCGCCGCCTTCCAGCCTGACCTGCACGGCGGGGATGCCGGTGAAGACATGGCCGGCGATGCGCAGCGGCTGCCTGAAGGTCATCGGGTCGGTAGCTACGTGCAGCGTGAGCTTGCTCATGCCGTCGCCCCCACGATCCCGGTCCGCCGCGCGCCGCGCATGGCAAGCAGAAAGAAGAACGCCGCCAGCAGCGAACTGGGAAAGCTGACGCCCGCGATCGCCTGCCCCAGCATCGCCTCGCCGCCCAGCGCCTGGCTGAGCAGGGCGATGGCGGCCGGCGCGGTCGCGACGCCGAACACCGCCGAGACGAAGACGTTCGTGCCCAGCGCCAGCCCGCGTATCTCGTTGGGGACGTTGAGGGTGATCGCGATCACCCCGATCGTCGCCGTCACCGCACCCATCATCAGGTTGAGGGCCAGCATCCCGGCAAACAACGGAACCCCCGGCGAGAGCGCGAAGAACGACAGCGGCGCCGTCGCCAGCGCGGCGACGAAAGCCGGGATCAGCACCCCGGCCCTACCGCCGCGACGACGGCCGAGTTCCGCGCCCTGCCCTCCGGCAAGCGCGCCGACGATGCCGCCCAGGAACGTGACCGCGCTCAGCCACCCGGCGAACTGACCGGGCGAGAGATGATGGTCGCGGATCAGTACCGGCGTCGCCCAGACCGCCGCTGCCTGCAGGGCGATCTGGCAAAACAGCATCGCGAGGAGCAGCGGGACGAGGAAGGCGCGATAGGCCCACAGTTCGCGCAAGGCGGCCGATGTGGCGGTGGTCGTCTCCTTGCGCTCCTGCCGCGCAGGCTCGACGATCAGCAGCAGCGGGATCAGCAGCACGATCGCGAGGACCGCCGCCGCGAGATAGAGGGCACGCCAGGGCGCGAGGCCGCCCAGCAAACCCGGGCTGAACGTCAGCATCCGGGTCAGCGCATCGAACATCAGCCCGCCCGCGAGGATGCCGAACGCCTGACCCGAAGCCTGCCCCACCGCGAACAAGCTGGTGGCGACCGAACGACGCTCGGGCGGGAAGAGGTCGGCGATGACCGACAGGGCCGCCGGGATGATCAGCGCGAAGACCACGCCGAGCGCGATCCGCCAGATCACCAGCAGCGTCACGCTCGATGCGAAGGCGGTGCCGGCCATGCCCGCCATCCACACGATCAGCCCCACCACCAGCAGGCGCATCCGGTTGCGGCTGTCGATCATGCGGCCGAGCGGGATCGAACTGAGCCCGAACGCGAGCCCGAAGGCCGTGCCCTGCAGCAGCCCGATCTCGATGTCGCTGAGCGCCATGTCCCGCTTCATCGGTTCGATGAGCAGCGTCGTGAGCGTGATGTCCATCGACAGGAAGAAGCCCATGAGCGCCAGTACCGCCATGGCAGCCCGCGCACGGCGGGCCTCGGGATAACCTGGGCCGGGAATGCCGGTCATGCCTGCGCGCTCCGCTCGAACGCCAGTCGCACGGTGCGGCCGCTTGTGAACAGGAAGCCGCTGGCGCCGAATTCAAGCGTCCCGCCGGGCGGCGAGAAGGTGGGCGACACCGCGCGCCACAAGTCGGGGCCGAGCGGTTCAAGCAGATAGTCGGTGCCGCCCAGCGGCCCGGATAGCACGATCCGCGCGGTGCCCGTCTCGTCGATGCGAATATCCGCCGCAAGCCGCGCCGCGCGGCTTTCGTAGCGGCCGATGAGCGGGGCAGCGGTGGTCCCCTCGGGCACCGTGACCGGCGCAAGATGGTCGGCCACACCGAACTCGGTGGTTTCGAGCGCCGTGACGCCGTCCGTCTCGACCGGCAGGATGCGCAAGTCGGTGGGAAGGATCGCCACGGTCATGCGGCCGTCCGCATCCCGCTTCGTGGGCAGGCTCATGCCGCCCATCACGACGGCCTGCTGCCCGGCATGCCCGACGAGCGAAAGCACCTGCCCGGTGCGCGCGGAATGGAACGTGCCTTCGACCAGCCTGCACGCGGCGTCCTGCGGCGCGGGCGGCAGACCCTGGATGCAGCAGTCGATGATCGCATCGACGAGACTGTAGAGATCCAGCGCGCTGCGCCCGTTGGTCATGAGGATGATGTCGAGTTCATGCCCCAGCACCTTGAGCATCTGGCTCGACCCGCCGACGACCCCGCCCGCGTGGTGCACGGTGTCCAGCCCACGATGCTTCGTCATGTTGAGACCCAGCCCATAGCCGTGGGTCATGCGGGGCGTGCGCATCTGCGCCCAGGTCTCGGCGTTGCCGACGATGGGGTGGCTCATGTGCCGCAGCCACGCCAGCATGTCGTTGACGGTCGAGACGATGCCGCCCTCCCCGCCGATCCAGGCACCGAAGATGCCCCGGCTCCAGCCGCCGTCGGACCGCGGCAGGTGCTGCGTGGCGCTGTTGGGCAGAAGGTCGGTGTCGAGGGGACGCAGCAGCGTGTCGGCCATGCCGATGGGATCGAGGATGCAGGTCCGCAGGAAGTCGGCGAACGGCATGCCGCTGACCCGCGCCGCGATCTCGGTCAGCAGGACGTAGCCGCCGTTGTTGTAGTTCCAAGTCGTCCCGGCCGGGGCATTGACGCTGTCGAGCCCCGCCAGCAGGTCCAGCTGGAAACCGGCATCGGCGGCCACGCCCGGCCCGGCCGTGGAGAAGATCAGGTCGAGGCTGTCACGCATGCCGCTGGTATGCGCCATCAACTGTTCGATAGTGATCGGATCGGCCCAGGCGGGCAGTTCGGGGATGTAGTCGCGCGGCGAATCGGTGATCGCAAGCTTGCCTTCCTCGGCCAGCAGCATGACCGCAAGGACGCAGAAATGCTTGGTTGTCGAGCCGATCCGCATACGGATCGAGGGGGACAGAGCCACCGGCAGCTCGACATTGGCCATGCCGAAGCCGCGGCGATAACCGGGTATGCCCTTGAGGGCGACGCCGACCGCAAAGCCCGGCGCGTCGGTTCTGTCATAGGGCGCGAACAGCGCGTCGAGCGCCGCCACGTCGATCCTGGCCTGCTGGGACATGGGAATTCCTCGGGAGATGATCTGGAGATTGAGTGCGCGGTCAGAAGCGCGTGGTGGCGCTGAGCCCGATAGTGCGCGGCTGCATCATCGAGACCTGCGCGGGTCCGCCCAGGATCGACAGCACCGTGGCAGCGGAAAGCTGGCCGCGCGTATCGAACAGGTTGCGCACGAAGACTTGCGCCTCGACCGGGCCGACCGTCGCTCCGGCCCGCAGATCGACCGCGACATAGTCAGGCAGTTCGTACTGCGGGAACCCCGCACTGCCGTCGAACGAGGACGATCGATCGGAGACGAAGCGCACCGTCGCGCCCGCACTCGGACGCAGCGCGGACGTGGCAGGCGCCCGGTAATCGAGGTTCATCGTCACCGTGTACTTCGGCACGTTGGGCAGACGGTCGCCTTTGGTCGCGCCGAGATCGGCACTGTCGTCGGCAATGCGCGCATGCTGCCAGGCGAAGGAGCCGGTGGCGGTAAGGGTCGAACTCGGCCTTGCGGTCAAAGTCAGCTCGGCGCCGGTGACATGCGCCCCACCGGCGTTGGCGATCACCGAGACGCCGCCTGCCGCCGTGGCGATCTGGATGTCGTTCCAGTCGATGTAGTAGCCGGCAAGGTCGATGCTGAAGCTGCGGTCGGCGGTTTCCGCCTTGAAGCCCGCCTCGAAGCTCTGAAGCGAATCCGACTTGAATGTCGCAGGCGCCAGAGGCTCGCCGGTCAGCGGATCGTCGACGACGTAGTTCGGGCCTCCGGGGCGATAGCCGGTCGCGTAGCGGACGTAGAACGTCGCCTTGTCGCTGAAACGATACCGCGCGTTGGCGAGGTAGGTGACCACGTCGTCGCTGGAACGCGCCTGCGGCTGGGAGCCGATCAGCAGGCCCGATCCGATCTGCTCGAAGCGCTGCGTGTTGCGGGCATAGCGAAGACCGCCGGAAACGTCGAAGCGCTCGGTAATGTGCCAGGTCAGGTTGCCGAACGCGGCGAGTTCGCGGTAGCGGCTGGGAATGGCAATCGTCGCGAGATCGACCGGCGCGATCGAACCATTCGCGTCGTAGGGCACGATGAGCTGCCCGTTCCTGCTGTTCTCGTTGGTGAAGAAGCCTCCCACCAGCCAGTCGATCGTGCCAGTGCCGTTCGAAGCGAGGCGCAGTTCCTGCGTGAACTTCTTAGTGCTGCGCAACTGGCCCACCGCGACGGCGTCGAAGTTCAGGCCGAACTGGCCCAGCATCGGCACGTAGACGGCCGAAGCATCCTGACGGAAGGCGACGCGCGTGGTCTGGTAGCTGGTGATCGAGGTCAGCGTCGCAGGGCCAAGATCGTAATCGATCGTCCCGCTGACCAGGCGAAAGCGCTGTTCGAACCCTTCCGCCAGGAGCCGGCGCTGGTCGAAGCTGCCATCGACCGGCTCGCCCGCCAGCGTATAGTCCGCCGCCGCCGTGCCGCCGCGATGAATGTTCTGGAGATAGCCGCCGATGCGGATCGACAGCGCATCGCTCGGCTTGAGCAGCAGGTCGGCACGCCCGCCGTAGACGCGCGAACGATTCACGTCCTTGCGCCCCAAGGCAAGATTATCGATGAAGCCGCCGTCGCGCGAATAGAAACCGTTGGCGCGCAGGGCGACCTTGTCCGTCACGACCGGCACGTTGAACGCCGCGCCGCCGTTATAGCTGATACCGCCATGCCGGGTATCAGACACGCCCGCCTGCGCCGATCCGCTCACGCCATCCAACTGCGGAGCGGCGGTCACGTACTTGATGAGCCCGCCCATCGTGCTGGCACCGTAAAGCGTGCCCTGCGGTCCGCGCAGTACCTCGATGCGGTCCATGTCGAACAGTCCCGCGTCGAGCGACAGCGACGAGGCGTTGGTGAATGCGGTGCTTGAACCGTAAGGCACGTCGTTGACGTAGACGCCCACGGTCGGCCCGATGTCGTTCCCGGCCGTGACCCCGCGCAGCGTCAGCTGCGTCTGCCCCGGCCCGGCCGTGGTGAACGACAGCGCCGGCACCGAATTGGCGAAGTCGCGGAACTGCATGGCATTGATGCGCGCCAGATCCTCGCCCGAGATCGCGGTGACGGACTGCGGTGTTTCCAGCAGGCGTTCCGCCCGTTTCTGCGCCGTGACCACGATATCGCCGCCTGCGACCTCACTATCGAGCGACTGGGCGAACACAGCTCCCGGCGCCAGCGCCAATGCCGCCACACCCGCAGCCAAGAGCGATTTCATCGATGCCATGCCATTCCCCTTGATCAGCGGTTCTTCCCTCATGGAAACCGAACGTTCATTCTTTTAAAGAGGCTGTCAAGAGGTTGTAACTTCCCGCAAGACGAAATAACGAACGATTGTACTTTTTGAGGATGCCATGCCCAAACGCGACCCTGAGCACATGAACGCGCAGCGCGAGCGAATCCTGCGCGCCACGATCGAGTGCATCGCCCGCAAGGGCGTGGAAGGCATGTCGATGGCGGATATCCGCCAGCAGGCGGGGCTGAGCACCGGCGCGATCTACGTTCATTTCGCGAACAAGGAGGACATCGTCGCCGAAGCGCTGCGTTACGGTATCGTCGATGCCCTCGAATTTCCGGACGACTGGCCTTCATTCAGGGCGTTGATCGCCAACCTCGACGACCAGTTGGGGTTCGATATCGAGACGATCGTCCGCACCCGGCTTCACTTGCGCGCCGAGGCGGCGCGGCCGGGCAACCTGCACGACGTGTTCAAGCCGATACTGGAAGAGGCGCTGGCGATCCTGAGCGATCACCTGCAGGCGATGGCGGATCGTGGCGCAATCGGGCTCAAGATGAGCCCCCGGGAGACGGCCCAAGGCATGAGCGCCTTCGTCGATGGCTCGCTATGGCTGGCGCTGGCGATCGACCGGCCACTGGAAGACCTCAAGCCCGAATTGGCGCTGGGTCTCGATCAATTCGTTGAGGTGCCGGGCATGTAACAATAGGTTCGCCGATATGGCAACGATCTGAGGCAAAGGTCAGTAAACGTCTCGGACATACCGCTTCTCGCTCTGCATCTGGGCCACGTAGTCGACCGCATCTTCGTGGCTCATCCCGCCATGCCTCGCCACCACCTGCTTGAGTGCGGCATCGACATCCTTGGCCATTCGGCTCGCATCTCCGCACACATAGAAGTGCGCGCCGCTGTCCAGCCAGCGCCAGAGTTCCGCGCCTTCCTCCAGCATGCGGTGCTGGACGTAGATCTTGTCCGCTTGATCGCGCGAGAAGGCGAGGCTTAGACGGTCGAGGTGGCCAATACGGCGCCAATCGGCGATCTCTTCACGATAATAGAAGTCGGTTGCTTCGTGCTGCTCTCCAAAAACAGCCAGTTCGGGCCCTTGGCTCCCGTAGCCTGCCGATCATGCAGAAACCCGCGAAACGGTGCGATCCCCGTGCCGGGTCCGACCATGATCATCCCCCGATCCGGCTCCTTGGGGGATGGAAATGTGCGGCAGGCTGAAGAAAGATTCCGACGTCGCCGCTCGCCGCCCGGTCGGCCATGAACGCCGAGCAGACGCCGTGACGACGCCTCCCATCACAAGTATATCTTACGGTCGAGATCGTCAGTTGCACCTCGTCCCTTTGCGCATGCGGGCTCGAGGCGATCGAATAAAAGCGCGGTTGCAGAGGCCGCATCACGGAGCTCAGATCAGCCGGCGTCAGGCGGACCGCACTCTCGTGCAGGACATCGGCGATCTGGCGTCCCCACATCCACCGATCGAGTTCGGGCTTACGATCCGGGTCTATCAGCGGCGCGAACGCCGCGTCAGGCCGCCGTTCCACGATCAGTTCGAGGATGCTGCGGTTGAGGCGCGCAATATCCCAGTGCCGCAATAGAGCTTCGGACAGCGCCGTTTCGCCGACCTGCTTGACGACGACAGGCGTTTCGGGGGCAAGCCCGAGGACGTCCTGGATTTCCGAAGCAAGTGCAGGGCAATTGGCGGGCCACACACCCAGGGCATCCCCTGCACGGTAAGCAAAGTCGCAGCCGGTCAGGTCGAAGCCGATCTGCCGCACTTCTTTCTGCGCACCGACAGCGCTCAACAAGTCGTTTCTGGAAAGCGAGGTGAGCAGCGGCGCCTTTCGGGAGTACGGCGGGCTTCCGGCAGGACTTTGCATTTGGGAAGATCGAGGCGTGTCCAGTTTCCCCTCGGAAGGCGAAGCTGCCGCAGCTGCTACCGGCACTGCTGGCTCGCTGGCTTTCAGCGTGGCGATGACCTGTGACAACCAGGACGATGCCGGCTCCTCGTAATCGGGCTCGCAGTCTGTGCGGGGAGCGAGCCGGGCTGCCCCCAGTTCCTCCAGTCTTGCGTCGAGCTTTCGTCCGAAGCCGCAGAACTGATCGTAGCTGGAATCGCCGAACGCGAGGACCGAATATTGCAGCCCCTCCAGCCGCGGTGCGGCCGCATTGGCAAGAGCGGACCAGAACTGGCCGCCATTGTCGGGTGCGTCACCGTCGCCAAACGTGCTGGCGATCAACAGGACTTCGCTCGCATCCGCCAATTCCGAAAGCGCCAGTGCATCCATCGACAACACCCGGGTGGGATGATTGCTTCCCTTCAGTCGCGCTGCGCATGTCTCGGCGAAGCCTTCGGCGTTGCCTGTCTGAGAGGCCCAGAGCACCAGGATCTCGCGTGCGTCAGACTCTGGCGCCGCAAACACACCCATAGCAGGACCGGCTGCCAGAAGCGGTGTCTCGCCTCCAGGCAACGGAACGCGGGCGAAAAGGCCAGCGAGAAGCCCGTTGACGTAATGTCGCCGCCCCTCGTCAAAGGGGGCACCTGCCGGCACGAAGGGTAATTGCGCTGTTTCCAGTTCGGATGCTCGCAGTCCGGCCGTGAATCCCGAAAGGAATGTCTGTTCCTCATGCGTGAAAGCCGGCGGCGCGCTGACCGGCATGCCTACCAGGCGCTCGAACACGTCCAGTGCAGTGCGCTCGCGCTCGTCACCGCCGGACGGCGCCACGGCCTCTTGGTGCCGCTCGTTTCGAGCTGCCTCACCGGGTTGTACGGTCTCGAGGTCTATCGGGCCAGACACCCGCGACAGCCTTACCGCGGAGAACTTGAACTCGGGCTGCAGCGATATAGGGTCCACCGCATCGCTGGTGACCGTATTGATCGAAAGGTCGTCTCCGAAGACGTCGTTCCAGTGAAACGGCGCGAAGCAATTTCCCGGTCGCACGCGGTCGGTGACGATCGCCGGCAAGACGGCACGCCCGCGACGTGACTGCACTTCGACCTGATCCCGCTCGCCGATCTGCAGCGCTTTCGCATCCTCGGGATTGAGTTCTACGAAAGGACCGGGATTGAGCTTGTTGAGCATCGGCACCTTGGCCGTCTTGGTCAGGGTATGCCACTGATGCTGCAGGCGCCCGGTGTTGAGCACGAGCGGATATTCCTCGTCTGGCATTTCCGCCGGTTCCATGTGGGGACGCGGCAGGAAATGCGCCTTGCCGCTCTCGGTCGGAAAGGCGAGCCGAGGACGGGTTTCGTCCTCCTCGATCCTGAGCGTCTGACTGGTCCCGTCGTTGAGGTAGCGCGTGGGATTGCGGTCCTGCTCGCAATCCGGAGGACAAGGCCACTGCAGGGGAGTGCCACGCAACCGCTCGTGGCTGGCACCGCGAATGTCATAGCCGGTTCGAGGGTTCCAGAACTGGCGGATTTCCTCGAAGACATCCTCGGCGCATGCATAAGTGAACGCATCGCGATATCCCATTTCGCAGGCCACTCGGGCAATGATCTCCCAATCCGCCATCGCCTCGCCCGGAGGATCGACCGCCTTCTGCATGAGCGTCAGGTTACGCTCGGAATTGATCATGACTCCTTCCGCTTCTGCCCATAGCGCCCCCGGAAGGATGATGTGGGCATGGCGATTTGTCTCGGTATCGACATAGACATCCTGGGTGACGACCAGTTCGGCCGCCTCCAGCCCGGCAATGACGGTCTTGCGATTGGAGACGCTGGCGACCGGGTTGGTGCAGATGATCCAGCACGCTTTTATCCGGCCTTTCACCATTTCCTCGAACATCGCCACCGTACCGGCGCCGCTCTCGACCCGCAGAGTGCCATGCGGAACACCCCACGCGTCCTCGACGAAGAGGCGATCGGCCTCGCTGATGGTCGCACGCTGGCCAGGCAGGCCCGGCCCCATGTATCCCATCTCGCGACCACCCATGGCATTGGGCTGGCCCGTAAGCGAGAATGGCCCGCTGCCCGGACGGCAGATGGCCCCGGTCGCGAGGTGCAGGTTGCAGATCGCATTGGTATTCCAGGTGCCATGCGTGCTCTGGTTGAGCCCCATGGTCCAGCAGGTCATCCATTCGCCTGCCTTTGCGATCCATTGCGCGGCCTGCCGCAGATCGGCCTCCGGGATGCCTGTGATCTCGGCAACCCGCGGCGGTGCGTAGTCCGCAAGAAACTGCGGCATCGCATCCCAGCCTTCGGTGAACGCAGATATGAAGTCGCGATCGATGCCGCCCTGCTCGACAAGGAGATGCAGCAGGCCATTGAGCAGTGCGAGGTCCGTGCCCGGTTTTACCTGAAGGAACAGGTCGGCCTTGTCCGCCGTGGTGTTGCGCCGCGGATCGACGACGATCAGCTTTGCGCCCGCCTTCACCCGGTCCATCATTCTGAGAAACAGGATCGGATGGCAGTCCGCCATATTGGCGCCAATCACGAAGAAGAGGTCCGCCTGGTCGAAATCCTGGTAGGATCCCGGAGGGCCATCCGCTCCGATCGAGAGCTTGTAGCCGCTGGCAGCGCTCGCCATGCACAGCCGCGAGTTGCTTTCGATATTGTTGGTGCCGATGAAACCTTTGCATAGCTTGTTGGCAAGGTACTGCGCCTCGAGCGACATCTGCCCCGAGACGTAGAACGAGACCGCGTCCGGCCCGTCACGATCGATAATCGTGCGCAGGCCATTTGCGGTTCGGCTGATCGCCTCGCTCATCGGGATCGCACCCTGGTCGCTGCTGCCGGCGATGCGGGCATAAGCCGCATCTGCGCGCCCCGGAGCCGTCACCGGGACATGGCAACTGCTTCCCTTGGTGCACAGCCTGCCGAAATTCGTCGGATGGTTCTTGTCACCGGTCACCTTGACGATGCGACCGTCCGCAACATCCATGACAATACCGCAGCCAACACCGCAATAGGGGCACACGCTCTTTACCGATTTGCGCTCCACGCCAGCCTTTCCAACACGAAAAAGCGCCATCAGCCGCACCCCGAACCCGGAATGAGCCGATGGCGCCGTTGCCATACAATCATGAAATGAGACGGGCTGCCTGCCGCCACGCTGCGGAAGAAGCCTCAGATGCTCGATATACTGACAGATACAATACGCATCGACAAGCACGATTTTGCAGCGCGGCATTGCCATCAGCAGTCGACTGCTTCCGCTCTAAATTTTGCAACACAATGTGCAAATCATTGCGTTTGATAGAGCAGAGAAGGAGGCGGAAAAGGCGCGGGAAACCTTCAGCGGATGAAAATTCCATGGCTACTGCCGCCGTCATCGCCCCCGTTCGGCCTGCCCTTCCCCTGGGCTGCACTTTCGATCCGGAAGACTGGTACGTCCTCGCCCGTCACTGGTATCCCGTAGCACTCGCTCGCGAAGTGGGCGAGAAGCCGGTCGGCACCAGGCTGCTCGACCAGCCGCTGGTGATCTACAAGTCAGGCGACGAGATTGTCGTCGCGACCAACGTATGCCCGCATCGCGGGGTGCCGCTAAGCCTCGGGACGCAGCAGGGCGATAGCGTGGTGTGCCCCTATCACGGTCTCAGGTTCGGGGGCGGCGGCAAGTGCGTCCACGTCCCTGCGCACCCCGCGCGCGACATTCCGGAGCGGCTGCACCTGCGTACTTTCCCCAGCTTCGAACGCTACGGCCTGATCTGGACCTGCCTCGACGCCGAGGGCGATGCTCCCGCGACGGGCGACATTCCCGACATGCCGCACTGGGAAGAGCCCGAATTCCAGCAGATCACCTGTCCCTGGATCGATATCAACGGTTTCGCTGGACGCCAGTTGGAAGGCTTTCTCGACGTCGCGCACTTCGCCTTCGTGCATACCGAGACTTTCGCCGATCCCGACAATGCCGAAGTCCCGGCCTATGCGCCGAAACGGACCGAATACGGCTTCGAGGCAGAATACTGGAGTTCGGTAGGCAACTATCCGATCGGCGTCTCTCAGCGCGGGGTTCCCGGATTCAACTGGCTGCGCCATTTCCGCTGCCACCTGCCGTTCACGGCGACGCTGGAGATTCATTTCCCGGGCACCGACCGGCTGGTCATCATGAACGCCGCCTCGCCGGTGTCGGCCCGTGTGACGCGCCTGTTTGCGCCGATCGCCCGCAATTTCGACACCGACCTGCCGGTGCAGGACGTCTACGACTTCAACCAGCGCATCTTCGAGGAGGACAAGGCCATCGTCGAGGCGCAGATGCCCGAATGGCTTCCGCTCGATCCTACCGACGAGGCGCATATCCCTGCGGACATGAGTTCGATGACGTATCGCCGCGGCCTCAAGGCCCTCGGGCTCAAGCGCTTCTTCGGGTACTGAAGAAGCGCTTCAGGTCAGAACGTAGGACTGGGAGCCAGGGCAGGCGGCAAGTCCGTCTCGCCCAGCAGCGACAGCATCTCACGCTCGGTCGTCCGGACCATGCCGTCGAGCGGCAGGTCGTTGGGTTCGAGGCCGAAAAAGGTATAGCTCACCAGCAATACCGGCAGGAGCTTCCACCAGCGCAAGGCTCCGGCCAGCACGAAAGTGCAATGTCAGGCACCCTTGATCATGTCGAGCATCTTCGCAGGTTTTCGTGCGGACTCAGGCGCCTTCAACATGACAACGGTCAATCGGGTCTAGGTGGCCATCTCGCCCCCGGGTACTCGAAAGATCGGTATCCAAATAGTATCGAGATCGCGTGCCGAGGATCGACAAAGGGAATTTGGATACAGACAAGCCTTTCCGGACAAGTCCCAAACAGGTGGGTATGCCGCAATCAGTTCAGGGGCGTCTTGCCCTCGTCGGACCGAAGCGCGGCAATCAACTCGCGCATCGTCTCAGTATCGCGAAGGTTGAGATCGCGCTGAGGGAAAGGCACCTTGATGCCGTTCTCGCGCATAAGCCTCCAGAGCCCTTTTAGGACGTCAGAACGCACGTTTCCGGTGCCTTCCTCGGGATCGGTGATCCAGACGTGGATCACGAAGGCGACTCCATTCTCCGCGAAGCTGTCGAGCCAGACGGTCGGCGGCGGGGCCTTGAGGACACGTTTTACGGCACCCGCTGCCTCCAGCATCAGCTTCTCGGCAAGCTCGATATCGGAGGCATAGGGGACCACGACCGGGACTTGGATACGCACATTCTTCGACGAATATGACCAGTTCTCGACCTGATTGATCATCAGGTTCTCGTTCGGGATCAGGTATTCCTTCTGGTCGCGCGTGGTGAGCGAGACGGCGCGGATGCCAATGCGGCGGATCTGGCCGAAGGTGTACTGCCCGCTCTGGTCGGCAATGGCGATGACGTCGCCCGGCTTGATCGACTTGTCCATCAGCAGGATGATACCGGCGATCAGGTTGCCGAAGGTCTTCTGCAGGCCGAAGCCGATGGCGAGGCCGAAGGCGCCGGAGAACACCGTCAGCGCCGTCAGATCGATCCCCAGCACGTCGATGCCGACGAGGATGGCCACGGTCCAGATAAACAGGCTGACCATCTTCTCGGTCAGCAGCCGCTGCGTCATGTCGAGGCGCGTCGCGCGGGCCAGCAGCCGGCTCGACATGCGGCTGGTGATCCAGGCGACCGAGATCACCAGCGCGAGCACAGCGACGATGACGGTCAAGTCCCACAGCGAAATGCGGCTGGAGCCGACCTGCACGGCCAGCTTGTCGAGCGTGTCGACGATGTTGCCGATCGTGTCGCTGCGGGCGGAGACGACGTTCTTGATGCCTTCCGCGCCCGCGACCGGCTCGGCGTGCTTGACCACGACGGCGGTGGCTGTCGCGGTCGGCGTCGGGCTCGCCGTGGCGGCCGCGACAAGGGGCGCGGTCACTGCCCCCGCCATGCTTCCAGTGCCTGCTCGATGTCGGCGATGAGGTCCTCGGGCGCCTCCAGGCCGATGGCAAGGCGTACGCCGTGGCGGTCGCCTTCCGCGGCAGGAGCGGGCGGCCAGGCCATGGTGTTGCGGTAGGCGGAAGGCTCGATGGGGATCGCCAGGCTTTCGAACCCGCCCCACGAATAGCCGATGCCGAACAACGTCAGCGCATCGATGAAGCGGTTGCGCGCGGCTGCATCGCCGCCCCTGAAAGTGAAGCTGAAGAGGCCGCAGCCGCCTGTGAAATCGCGCTTCCACAAGTCATGGCCCGGTGCGCCGGGCAGCATCGGGCAGAGCACTTGCGCCACTTCCGGCCGCTTCGAGAGCCACGTTGCGATTTCCAGCGCGCTCTGCGTCTCGTGGGCAAGGCGCAAGTGCAAGGTACGTAGGCCGCGAAGCGCAAGCGCCGCGTCGTCGGGAGAGACGACATTGCCCAGTTGCTGCGCGCGGCCGCGCAGCTTTGCGTAGAGTTCCGGCCCGGCGCTGGCGCTGCCCATCATCAGGTCCGAGTGGCCGCCGACATGCTTGGTCAGCGCCATCAGCACCACGTCGATCCCGTGGCTCAGCCCCGCGAAGCCGAGCGGGCTGGCCCAGGTGTTGTCGAGCACCGAAACCGCGCCCTTCTCCCGCGCGATGCGGGCCAGCGCGGGCAGGTCGCACATTTCCATCGAGAGGCTGCCCGGTGCTTCCAGCAGCACTGCCCGTGTGCGGTCGCAGAAGGCGGCTTCGTAGGCCTTCAGATCCAGCGGATCGAAGAAGCGCGGCTCGATGCCCATGTCGGTCAGCAGGCCCTTGCCCATCGAACGGGTCGGGTCGTAGGCATTGTCGGTGATCAGCACGACGTCGCCCGGCCGCAGCAGGGTCAGCATGACCCCGGCAATGGCGGCGACGCCGGAAGGATAGAGCACGGTGCCTGCGGCGCCGGGCTCCAGCGCGGTCAGCGCGTCGGCCAGCGCCCACTGCGTCGGCGCGCCCCGGCGGCCGTAGAAGAAACGCCCGTCCTCGTTGGTACGCGGACCCTGCGCCAGCGCGGCGGTGTTCTCGTAGAGGTGGGTGCTCGCGCGCCAGACCGGGGGTTGACGACCGGCCCGGTCCATTCGCTACGCCTCCCCGCGCCGACGATTACCGTGGCGTTGGAGAGGGTTCCGGGGGCATTCGTGCTGCTCAATGTCGTCTCCGCGAGTGGGGAGCGCTGACCCTAGAGCACTATGACATTTGATTAAACCGACCTTTCGTCATTGCGAGCGCAGCGAAGCAATCCAGAGCGGCGCGAAACTGCCCTGGATTGCTTCGCTGCGCTCGCAATGACGATGCAAGGCAAAGTCATCGATCTCGATCAGTGAAGTCCGACCCGTTAGCCTAACCGGCCGCGCGGCGGCGGTCGTCCGGCAGCACCGGATAGGCGCGCGCCTCCGCCACCTCGCGCGCGCCGAGATCGCGGTGCTCCATCGGGCCGGTGTCGAGCCGTAGCGGCGCCAGCGCGGGGCCTCCGGCGATGCCCAGCGTGAAGACGCGGCGTACGGGCGCGACGGTCTCGGCGAAGACTGCGCCCACACGCAGCAGCGGCACGAAGAACGACGCATTCGTGCGCTGCAGCGGCCTAATGGCGCTGAGCGGCAGTTGCACTTCGCCGGTGAGGGTAACGCTCTCCCCCGCCGCAAGCGCAGGCACCGGCTTGAGCGGCGTCAGCGTCTCCAGCGGCGGGGCAAGCTGCTGCTCGGAGGTCAGCGAGCCATGTGCGCCGATCATGTCGCCGATCAGGTGCCCGGCCGGGAGGTCGGTGCCCGCCGTCAGCGTCACCCGGTACTGCAGCGTCGCGAAGACCAGCGAGAGGCGCAGGCCGACCGGCTCGAAGGCGATATCGACAGCTTCCGGCGCAGCGGCTGGCGGCGGGGTCGGAGCGGGACGCGGCGACACCTGCGGGCTGGCGAATTCCGGCTGCGGAACGGGGGCAGGCTTCGGAACAGGAGGCGCGACGGGTTCGGCGACCTCCTGCACTTCGGGCCAATCTTCCGCTTCCTCGGCCGGGCGCTTGCGCCGCAGAAAGAACGCAAGGGCGCCCAGGACGACCAGCACTGCCGGGATTGCCCATACCCATATGGGCAAGCCCTGCTGCGCAACCGGAACGAGAGGCGCAGGCGCAGGTGCTGTCGTGGGCTTTTCGACCGCCGAGGGCGCAGGGATCGGCGTCGGTAACGGTTCGGGCGCGACCGGCGCGGAAGCCGAGGGAGTGCCCTGCGGCTCGGGCGTCGCCGAAGCGCGCGGTTCGGGCGCGCTGGGGCTGGCTGCCGGGTTCGGCGTTCTCGTCGGCGTGGAGCGCGGGGTCACGGAGGGTTGCGCGGTGGGCTGGACGCGCGGAGGCTGAGCGGATGGCTGGACCTGCGGCGGGGGTGCGGCAATGGTCGGCACCGGTTCGGGCGCGGCATTGCGCGGCCGCAGGATAGGGTTCTGCGCGTCGACCGGACCTTGTGCCCGCGAACTCGGGGTCGCGGTCGGCTCGGGAAGGCTCCAGGTGGTGCCGCTCGACTGGGCACCGACAGGCCCCGCGAGAATTGCGGCCAGCGCGGTCGAGATCGCCGCGCGCGCTATGATTGAATTCGTGCCCCTCATGGTATCTTCGGTCTTCGCCAAACTTCGTGTGAACCCTCAGTTAATGCCTCCTGTCCGCACGACAAGACGTGGCCTGCCATCGTCCATCGCCGGTGTGACATATGGGCCACCTGCGACATACTTGCGTTCGCGCGTCCTTGGCGGCATTGCCGGGTCATGACTGACACCTCTTTCCCCCTCCACCTCGGCCAGCAGAGCGGACTTCCTGCTTCGCCCGAGGAAGCCCAGCTCGATTACGTCCCGAACCCGCGCGTCGGCAGCCTCTATCTCGCCCGCTTCGCCGCGCCGGAATTCACCTCGCTCTGCCCGGTGACCGGACAGCCCGACTTCGCGCATCTCGTGATCGACTACGCGCCCGGCGAAACCATCGTCGAATCGAAGAGCCTCAAGCTGTTCCTGGGCTCATTCCGCAATCACGGCGCCTTCCACGAGGACGTGACCGTCGGCATCGGCCAACGCCTGTTCGACGAAATGAAGCCGCTGTGGCTGCGCATCGGCGGCTACTGGTATCCGCGCGGTGGCATTCCGATCGACGTGTTCTGGCAATCGGACGCACCGCCCACCGGGCTCTGGGTGCCCGATCAGGGTGTACCGGGTTATCGCGGCCGGGGGTGATCCTCAGTTTCGTCATTGCGAGCGAAGCGAAGCAATCCAGGGCGGTCTACGCGGCCCTGGATTGCTTCGCTTCGCTCGCAATGACGAGTTGGGAAAAGAACCGGCCTTAGAACCCTGCGCTGGCAAATCGCGCGCCATTAACCCGCGTGAGGTCGATGGTGCCTTTGCCGATCGAAGCCATCTGCCGGCTCGTCAGGCACTGCGCGTAGACGGTCGGCGCCTCGGCCTTGCGGGCGGCCTCCGTATCCAGCGCACTGTCGATACCGGCATCGCAGGAACCGCGCGTCTCGTAAGTCCGCACCGGCGTCTCCAGCCGCTGGCAGGCGGTGCCGTCGTCCGAACAGGCGAACAGGGCGAGAGCGTAAAGGGTTGCACTCATGGGGGCAGTCTCCTTTCAGGGAAGACAACGGCCCGGGCGCCCCATGTATCCCGCGTCGCCTGAGAAAAAATGAATCCGCTCAAGAGGATTACGGACTGGAACCTTCCGCGCCGCAATGCGTAGAACAGCGCTCATGGACCAGACCAAAGCCAAGCTCATCATCCGCGAAGCGACCGTCGCGGACGCCGCCGCGATCGCCCGTCTCTCCGTCAAGGTCTACGGCAAGGCCGATGCCTTCACCCGCGCCGAGATACGCGGGCAGGTCATCAATTTCCCCGAAGGCCAGTTCGTGGCCGAGTACGAAGGCAAGGTCGTCGGCCACTGCGCGACGATGATCGTCACCTCCGACCTCGCCTTCAAGCCGCACACCTGGGAAGAGATCAGCAACGGCGGCTACGGCCGTCCGCCTGCGCCCGAAGGCGACGTGCTCTACGGCTTCGAGGTCTGCGTCGATCCCGACTACCGCCGCCTGCGCATCGGCCAGCGCCTCTACCGCAAGCGCCGCGAGGTCTGCCAGTATTTCGAGCTGAAGGGCATCGCCTTCGCGGGCCGCATGCCCGGCTACTACCGCCGCAAGCGCGCCTATCCCGATCCGGCCGACTACGTGCAGGCGGTGCGCGACAAGAAGATCCGCGACCAGGTCATCAACTTCCAGATGAACGAGGGCTACGAGCCGCGCGGCATTCTGCCCGACTACATCCCCACCGACCGCGAGAGCGGCGGCAACGCGGTGCTGATGTACTGGACCAACCCGCTCGCCCCGCTGGACACCGGCAAGGCGATTCCCGGCCTCAAGGAGCGCGTGCCCTCCAGCGTGCGCGTCGCCACCGTGCAGTTCCAGATGCGCAAGATCGACACGATCGACGAGTTCGAGGCCCAGGTCGAATACTGGATCGACGTCGCCGCCGACTACGAAAGCGACTTCGTGGCCTTCCCCGAGCTGTTCACGCTCGAACTGCTCTCGATCGAGGAGAAGAAGCTGCAGCCGGTCGAGGCGATCGAGAAGATCGCCGAATACACCGAGCGCTTCGTCGAGTTCATGGCGCGCATGGCGGTCAGCTACAACATCAACATCATCGGCGGCTCGCACCCCACCCGCGTGAAGCTGAAGGGCGGCAAGAGCGAGATCCGCAACATCGCCTATACCTTCCTGCGCGACGGCGCGGTGCACGAGACACAGAAGCTGCACCCGACGCCGTCGGAACGGCGCTGGTGGAACATCAAGGGCGGCTACGGCGCCAACGTCATCCCCACCGACTGCGGGCCGATCGGGGTGATGATCTGCTACGACAGCGAGTTCCCCGAACTGGCCCGCCATCTCGTCAACCAGGGCGCGCTGATGCTGTTCGTGCCGTTCTGCACCGACGAGCGGCGCGGCTACCTGCGCGTGCGCTACTGCGCGCAGGCCCGCGCGGTGGAGAACCAATGCTACGTCGTCACCTCGGGCGTCGTCGGCAACCTGCCGAACGTCGAGAACATGGACGTCCACTACGCCGAAAGCGCGATCCTGACGCCCAGCGACTTTCCCTTCGCCCGCGACGGCGTGGCGGCGGACACCGCGCCCAATACCGAGACGATCGCGATCTCAGACCTCAGCCTCGACGCGCTGCTGACCGCGCGCCAGTCGGGCGCGGTGCAGAACCTCAAGGACCGCCGCTTCGACCTCTACCGCGTGGAGTGGGCACAACACTGAGGGCACTTCGACAGGGCGGAGAACGCATTCACGTATGCCCCCGCCCTTTCGTTCATCAGTCCAGCATCGTCTTGCGCAGCTTCGCGAAGTCCGCATCGGTGAAGCCGAGCGTGCGCAGGTAGGCTTCCGAACCGCCGTACTGCTTGTCGAGGTAGGTGAAGAACTGCGCCAGGTGCGAGGCACCGGAGGGCGTATAGAGCAGCTCCGCCTTGCGCGGCTTGCCGTCCTCGCCCGCGACGTAATACTTCAGGATCGGGTTGTTCGGATAGTCCTTGGGGTCCACCTTGGGCATCTCGAACTGCGTGCGACGCAGCTCGGTGGAGAGGTGGTAGTCCTTCAGGATCGTCTCGCGATCGACGCCGAGCACATCGTAGAGCAGCGCCGTCGCCATGCCGGTGCGGTCCTGCCCGGCCGAGCAATGGTAGACCACCGCGCCCTCGTCCGCGATCAGGCGGCGGAACAGCGAGCGGAACTGCGGCGCCAGCATCTTCTCCATGCCCGCATACATGTTCTCGCCGCCGCCCTGGCCCATCTTCGCCATCAGCGGCTTGAGGGAATAGTCGTTGGCGATGAACAGCGCGCCCACCTTGTCGTCGAGCAGGTCGGGCGCAACCTCGCGCTCCTCGATCGAGCGCAAGTCGACGATGTTGCCGATGCCCAGCTGGCCGAGCAGCGCATAGTCCGCGTCGGTCAGCAGCGGCATCGCGCCCGAGCGGAACGCCTTGTCCCACTTCACCGTATGCCCGTCCTTCGTGACGTAGCCGCCGACATCGCGGAAGTTGCTGCCCTGCTCCAACGGCAGCACGCGCTCGGCGACGACGGTGCGGCCCTTGCCGCCTTTCCCTTCGAGGATCACATAGCGCCGGTCCGACGCCGCGATCGGCAGCTTTAGCACGCCGTCCTTGCTGGCTGCGGCAAAGCGCTGGTCGCCCTTGTCCAGCACGGTGTCGGCGCTGATCCACACCGCTACGGGAGCGGTATCGTCGCGCTTCAGTTCCACGCTCGAGGCATCGAGGCGGGTCAGCGTCGCCAATTCCCGCGCCATCACGGGCGATCCCGCCAGCACCAGCGCGGTCACCAAAGTGGTCGTAGCGATCTTTCGCATCATCATTCTCCCTGTCAGTAGCTGAAGCGGACGCCGAACAGGTAGCGCGCGCCGATCTGCTCAACCTCGGTCGGCATTGCGGTCGTGCCCTGGTAGGCGATGTACTTTTCGTTGGTGAGGTTCGCGAGGTCGGCGAACAGCGTGAAGTTGTCGGTCAGGGCATAGCGCAGCGAGACGTCGAGGTTCTCGTAGCCCTTGCGGTATTCGCCGCTGCCGAAGCCGCCGAGCGAGATCCAGCCAGTCCGACCGCCACTGGTAGCTGACGCGCGCCGAAAGCCCGTACTTCTCGTAGAACAGCGAGGCGTTGGCGATCTTGTCCGACATGCCCTGGAAGGCGATGTTCTTCTCGGTCGGCGTGTCGAAATCGCCGTCGAGCAGCGTCAGGTTGCCCTGGAAGCCGAACCCGTCGAGCGCGCCCGGCAGGAAGTCGAACTGCTTGAGGACGTTGAACTCGACGCCGTAGAGCTTGCCCTTGTCGCCGTTGTAGGTGCCGGTCAGCAGGTAGCCCGAACGGTCGACCCCGCCGAAGTTGTAGAAGTCCGAACCCACCGGATTCTGCGCCTGATACAGCACGTTGTCTACCGAGCGGTAGAAGCCCGCGATCGAGATCATGCCGTTGCCGGGCAGGTAGTATTCGATGCTGGCGTCCGCGCCCCAGGTGTACTCGGGCTTCAGCGCCGGGTTGCCGCCGCCGATGGTGCCGGGGCTGTTGGTGTCGTTGATCGACGCGCCGACCCGGATCGCGCCATAGGCCGGGCGCGACACGCCGCGCTGGCCGGCAAGGCGCAGCACGAGGTTGTCGGTCGCCGCATACTTGATGTTGAGGCTGGGGAAGAAGTCGGTCTTGCTCGTGTGACGCGTCAGCGGCGTATAGACGCCGCCCGCCAGCACCGAGCCGCCGTTGTCGAGGACGTAGTTCTCCACGCGCACGCCGCCCACGGCGGTCAGCGGGCCGCTTTCGACCTTGGCCATCACATAGCCCGCCAGCGTCTGCTCGCGCTGGGCGTACTTGTCGGTGGTTGGCACGTCGAGCGAGGGATCGTAGAGCCCCGCCGCCTCCAGCCGCCCGAGCAGGCTGTCGATGTCACGGCGCATCGCCACGTTATCGACGTAGTTGAACGTGACGCCGAGCGGGAAGCCGGTGTCCCAGGCCTTGTCGGTGACATAACTGTTGACGTCGAACGGCTCGCCCGTCGCCGCGCTCAGCGCGCCGATATAGACGATGTTGGACGAGGAGAAGTTGTTACCCGCCACGTCGCGGTCGATGTAGAGGCCGCCCGCCGAGAGCTTCAGGTCGCCCATCTGCTTCGACAGGTCGAGCTTGGCGGTATAGCTGTCCGACACCGTCTTCTGGCGCGCGGTGATCATGTAGGTGCTTGAAGTGCTCAGGCTCTTCTGGTCGAAGTCGCCGATGATCGAGACGATCGGGAAGCGCGGATCGGAATTGTCATAAGTCAGGTCGAGGTTGTTCGCGCCGCTGGTCGAGGACTGGACGAGGGGCAGGTAGCTGGTGTTCTCGGTGCGCGCGTAGTTGAACTTGAACGAGGCGTTGAAACCGTCGTCGCCTTCATAATCGCCGCCAAAAGTGCCGATGTAATTGCGGTTGCGATACTCGCCGAAGTTGAAGCTGCCGCGCAGCGGCACGCCGGTCAGGTTGCCCGATTCCAGCGTGCGGGTGCCGCCGGTCGCGCGGTCGAGGCGAAATTCGTACTGGTTGCGCTGTTCGTTGTCGTTGAATTCGGAGAAGATGGCCTTGGCGTAGATGCGCTTGCCTTCCTCGGGCTGGTATTCGACGCCCGCGAAGAGGCCGTTGTTCCACCGCTCGATCTGGTACTGGCGCACGTCGAACTCGGTCGGCCCGTTGGCATCGTAGGCGCCGACTTCGCGGTTGTCGGTCAATTGCTTGCGGCGATAGTGCGATCCGCCGATGACGAAACCGAACGTGTCGTTCGACCACGACAGGCGCAGCGATCCCTGCCGCTGCTCGCCCTTGCCCAGCCCCATGAAACCGTAGCCCGCGTCGCCGGAGACGTGCAGGCCCTTCTGCTCCATCGGCGAATAGGTCTTGAGGTCGATCGTGGCGACGACGGCGTCGGCCTGCAGGTCCGAGGTCAGAGACTTGTTGACCACCATCTGCGAAAGCAGCACGGCGGGGATCGCGTCGAAGCGGAAGGCGCGGGTGTCGCCGCCCTCGTCCACGCCTGCCATCGGGATTCCGTCGATGCTTACCGAGGTCCAGCGGTTCGGCGCGCCGCGCACCTGGATGTAACGCTCCTGCCCCTGATCGCGCTGCACCGCGACGGCGGGCAGGCGCGAGAGCGCGGCGGCGGCGTTCTGGTCGGGGAAGCGGCCGACCGCATCCGATGCGGCGACGTCGGCAAGGTTGTCCATCACCCGCTTGGCCTCGATCGAGTCCTGCTGCGCCGAGACGATCGAGCCGGTGACGACGATGTCTTCTCCGATAGCGGCATCATCGGCGGCAACGTCCGGGGCCTCCTCGGCATGAGCGACGGCAGCGCCGGCGAAGGCGCAGGCAAGAACGCCGACGATCGCCGTCGAGCGCAGGAATAGACAAGTGTTCAGTTTCACGACGAGCCCCCGAGAAGATTGGATCGACGCGGCAGCTAGAACGACTGTATGTATGTTGGATGACACTTTTCCGGCACTCCCGCAACGACGTGCGTGCGCGGGTATCACTCGATCGCAGGCGCGGTGTCTGCTAGGAGGGTGAAATTGCCAGTCGGACTTCCAATGTCATGAGCGCCATGAGAACCGCAGAATCATCGTCATACGACCGGTTTATCGCCGTGGTTACAGGGCAATGGGAACAGGTCGGGGCAGCAGGAATGTCGGCCCGCCAGATCAGTGGATTGACCGATGCACCGGTTTCCTCAATCTACCATCACTTCGGATCTCTGGAACACTTGTTTCTGGCTTCCCAGCAACAATGCATCGTCGAGGCGAGCCTCTGGTGCGACCGCCAGTGGCAGCAGTTCGATGGACTGCGTGCTTCGCCCGTCGCCTTCGCGGGGTTCTTCGCACAGATCGTCGATGCATGGTGCGAGGAGCAACGCGGGCTGGCCTTCGCCTGGCGCGAATGCCAGCTGCTTGCCCATGAATCGGCGCAATTCGTCGATGCCACGCGGCAGTGGGCCGCGCTGTGGGCGCATTTCTGGAGCGAGGCGGGCCAGCGCTTCGGCCTCGGCGCGGGCAGCATCGTCGCGCAGCGCGTGTTCGAGAACGAGAGCTTCTTCCATATGATCCGCTGGCGGCGTCTGGTCGATCGCGCCGCGCTCGACGAAACCGCCCGCGTGCTCGGCGCATGGCTGACCGGCGGCGCGATACCCCCGCTCCCTGGCGCGAATTCGCGCGCGAAGAGGCGCTGCGCTCGATGCCCACCCTGCCCGACCGGGACGAGACGGCCGCGCGCATCGTCGAGACCGCCGCGCGGATCATCGACGAGGACGGACTCGCCCGCCTCACGCATCGCGCCGTCGCCGAACGCGCCGGACTGACGCTCGGCACGGTGTCGCACAAGTTCCGCACGAAGCCCGCCCTTCTCGAAGCCGCGTTCGAGGGCCTCTACCGCGCCAACGTCGAGCGCCTGCAGGCGGAAGCCCCCGCACGCGACGCGCTTCGCCCCGCCGACCTCGCGGACGACCTTGCCGCGATGGTGCTGCGCGGCGGCAACGCGCGGGGCAGCGACGAACTTTTCGTCGCCACCGCGCGCGATGCTTCTCTGCGCCAGTTCGGCGCCCAGCTGCGCTACTTGCGCGGCCGCACTTCGCGCAGTGCGCTGCAGGATCTTGTCGGCACAGGGCGGGAGGTCGGCGTTACCGAGGCCGCCCTGTTCTCCGGCTTCCTGACCTCGCAGCTGCGCGCCCATGCCGGATTTCCGGACGAGGTCGCACCGCGCATCCGCGACGAGCTGGAAGTCATGGTGGCATTGGCGTGCGGAGTGCCGGGAGATCGCGCCTGAAGGCACGGTATGGGCACGCTAGGGTATCGCTAGGTGCCGTTAAGGCACCGTTGGGTGCCGTATCCGGTCAGGCCGCAATCGCCAGATCGGCGCCGCTTGAGAAGCGATTCCGGTACTCTCCGGGCGACAGGCCCATGACGCGGTTGAACACCCTGCGGAACGCCGTCGCGTCCTCGTAACCCACGGCCCAGGCGATCTGGTCCACCGATCGGCGGGTGAATTCCAGTAGCTCGCGCGCCTTGCCGACCCGCAGATTCTGGACGTATTCCACGGGCTTGAGCCCTGTCGCCGCCTTGAACCGGCGCAGGAATGTGCGCTCCTCCAGCCCCGCCTGCCCGGCCATGTCAGGCACCGCGACCGCCCGCTCCGCCCGCCCCTGAAGCCAGTGCTGGACCTTGAGGATCGCCTCGTCCCCATGCGTCAGGCGCGGCGCGAAACTGCTGTAATGCCGCTGCTCGCGCCCCGAGGGATCGACGAGCAGGAACTTGCCCGTCTCGATCATCACCGTCGGCCCCAGCAGCCGATCGACGATCCGCATCCCAAGGTCGGTCCAGGCCATCAGCCCGCCTGCGGTGATGATGTCGCCATCCTCGATCACCATCTTGTCCGGGTCCAGCCTAACATCCGGAAATCGCGTGCGAAAAGGTTCGGCGAAAAGCCAGTGCGTCGTCGCCGGACGGCCTGACAGCAGCCCCGTCGCGGCCAGCATGAACGTCCCGCCGCACGTGGATGCCAGCGTCGCGCCCGCCGCGTGCCGATCAAGCAGCCAGCGGGCATAAGGCACGGCTTCCTCGGCGCCGACGGGGCCGGTCAGGCGCCCCGGAACGATCAGGATCGCAGGGTCGCCACGCTCGCCGGGATGGGTGTCCGATCCGCGCACGAATCCGCCACCATCTCCTATATTCCAATGACTTACCCGAATCGCAAGCCCCCGCGCTCCGCCGAGAAGTGCGAGGCGATCGCGAACAGGTCGGTAATCCCGTGGACCATTGCCGCCTGACAGCCCGGATAGAGGACGAGGCCGATCTCGGCCTTGATACGCGCGTCTACGGCCATGCCCGAAGCCCCCTTTGTCAGTTTTGGCCTGCCTTATGTCGGAACCGCCGATCCTGCAGGCCGGCGGCGCAGTCTATCCCTCTCCTCACAGGGCGCAACGGCCCGATCGAGAAAGGAGCAAGCGACATGACCACGATCACCACCCGCGACGGAACCCGCATCTTCTACAAGGACTGGGGCGCGAAGGATGCCCAGCCCATCGTCTTCTCCCACGGCTGGCCGCTTTCCGCCGATGCCTGGGACACGCAGATGGTCTTCTTCACGAACGAGGGCTTCCGCACTGTGGCCCACGATCGCCGCAGCCACGGCCGCTCGGACCAGGTCTGGAACGCCAACACCATGGACCAGTACGCCGATGACCTGGCCGAACTGATCGAGGCGCTTAACCTGCGCGACGTGATCCTCGTCGGCCACTCGACCGGCGGTGGCGAAGTCACCCGCTATATCGGCCGCCACGGCACCGACCGCGTCGCCAAAGTGGCGCTGATCGGCGCGGTTCCGCCTCTTATGCTGAAAACCGAGGCCAATCCCGGCGGCCTGCCGATCGAGGCCTTCGACGCCATCCGCAAGGGCACGTACGACAACCGCAGCCAGTTTTTCCGCGACCTCACCAACCCCTTTTACGGCTACAACCGCGAGGGTGCGGCGATCTCGGAAGGCATCCGTGAGGAATTCTGGAGGCAGGGCATGATGGGCGGCCTCAAGGGCCAGCTCGACTCCATCCGCGCCTTTTCCGAAAGCGACTTCCACGCCGATCTCGCCCGTTTCGACGTGCCCACGCTCGTCCTGCATGGCGACGACGACCAGATCGTGCCGATCGGCGCTTCCGCGCTGGAAACGGTGAAGATCGTGTCGGGTGCGGTGCTCAAGGTGTACCATGGCGCGGACCACGGCCTGACCCAGACGCATCAGGACCGCTTCAACGCCGACCTCCTCGACTTCATCCGCGACTGAAGCCTCCCACAGACCGTATCCACGAAAGGACATCCACATGACCAAGGGCACTTTCCTCATCACCGGCGCGTCGGACGGCATCGGCGCGGTCTACGCCGACCGCCTCGCTCGCCGGGGCCACGACCTGATCCTCGTCGCCCGCCGGGCTGACAAACTGGAAGCGCTGGCGACGACGCTCGCCGCCGAAACCGGCGTCAGGGTCGAGACCCTGAGCGCCGATCTCGCCAAGGCCGAAGACCTCGCCCGCATCGAACGGCGGCTGCGCGAAGATGCGGCGATCACCGGCCTCGTCAACAATGCCGGGATCGCCGGGGAGACCACCTTCGTCGGCTCCGACCCCGCCTACCTCACCGGGATGATCGACCTCAACGTGCTGGCCGTCACCCGCCTCGCCGCCGCGATCGCGCCGCGCCTTGCGGACCTCGGCAGCGGGACGATCATCAACATGACTTCGGTGACCGCGCTCATGCCGGACGGGTTCACGGCGGTCTATCCCGCGACGAAAGCCTATGTCCTCGCCTTCACCGAGGCGCTGAACGTCGAGCTTGGTGAGAAAGGCGTGCGCGTGCAGGCGGTGCTGCCGGGGATCACCCGCACACCGATCTGAACCGAGGAGCAACTTGCCGGACTGCCCGCCGAAATGGTGATGGACGTCTATGACATGGTCGATGCCGCGCTCACGGGCCTCGACCTCGGCGAGACGATCACCATCCCGGCGCTGCCCGACAACGCCGACCTCGACGCTTACCTCGACGCCCGCCGCGCGCTGCGCCCCAACCTGTCCCGCAACCGCCCCGCCGACCGCTACGGTGCCTGACGCCGACCCAAGGAGACAAGCCATGAGCAAGACCATCGTTCTCATCCACGGCGCCTGGCTCAATTCCCGCAGCTGGGAGCACGTGAAAGCCCGTTACGAGGCACGCGGCTATACCGTCCTCGCCCCCGATTGGCCCCTCGACGAAGGCGAGCCTGCGGCCTTGCGCGCACGCCCCCACCCGAAGCTCGAAGCGCTGGGACAACGCCAGATCGTCGATCACTACGAGGCGATCATCCGCGCCCTGCCCGAAGCCCCGGTCCTGATCGGGCATTCGCTCGGCGGGGTGGTGGTCCAGCACCTGCTCGACCGGGGACTGGGCGTGGCGGGCGTCGCCATCGACCCCGCCCCCACGCCCGGCGTGCCGATTTTTCCCCATGCGCTCGTCTCGGCTCTACCGGTGTTCCTCGACCCGTTCAGCCGGAGCAAGGTGAAGCACATGTCGCGCCGCTTCTTCGCCAGGCGGTTCGCCCAGACGCTTGGGGCTGCGCAGGCCGAAACGGCCTACGACCGCTACATCGTGCCGACGCCGGGCCGGGTCTACTGGGACGGGATCGTCAAGCCGATGAAGATCGACTGGACCAATCCCAAGCGCCCGCCATTGCTGCTGATCGGCGGCGGCAAGGACCTCATCGCCGATGCTGCGATGACCCGCGCGATCCATGCCCGGCAAAGCCGCGCGCCGTCCCGTACGGACTATGTCGAATTCGCCGAGCGGTCGCACTGGACCATGCTCGACACCGGCTGGGAGCAGGTGGCCGACGCCGCCATCGAATGGGCCGAAAAGCTCTGACCCGGTGGTCCTGCGGGCGATCCGGACATCGACGGCGCAGCGCGCCTGTCGATGTCCGGAGGTTCAATCAGGTCTTGGGCGTGACCCACACTTCGACAGGCGCGATGAACTTGCCCGGCGCCGGCTTGCCGACGTGGACGCGATCGGCAGTGACCTGCTCCCCGTTCGCCAGATGCAGCGTAACCCAGGGCTTGGGCATGCGCTCGAACGTCAATTTCTGGATCGGCTGGCCCGTGGTCGAATTCATGATGGTAGCGATGATACTCATCGCCCGCCGTTAATCGCCCTGGTTCGCAAGCGTCTATGGGTCCGGAGACGTTATACCCGCTTCAGGTGGCGAGCCCGAACCTTGCCCGCAAGGCGTCCTCGGATACGATGACGACCGGCCGACCAGCATCGCGCAATTCCTGCGCGCGGCGATGCAAGGGGCTAGCCTCCACCCACCTCCCGTAAGGCTGCGCTCTGGCAATCACCAGCAAAGTGGTGGTCATACCCACCGATCGGACGACCCGGCCACCCGCCGCCGCGATGACGGTCGCAAGCTTGCCGTCAAGCGGCTCGCCCAGGATCACGACCCGCTCCCCGCTCAGCGGCCCGTCCGGGGCGGGAACTGGCGGCTTGGGCTTGGCGCGCGTCGGTTTGGCCATCCAGCCCTGCAGGTCGATGCCGGTATGTTCGATGGCCTTGATGATCACCATCCCCGCAGCGCGGGCATCGCTCAGGGCATCGTGATGCCGGTGCTCGATGCCGAGAAACCGTGCGAGCACATTGAGACGATGGCTCGCCAGTTGCGGCCAGGCCTGTTTGGCGACCCTGACGCTATCCAGCCATTCCGTTTCGATCAGCGGAAGGGTGCCCAGCCGGCATGCCGCAGCCAGAGCGCCCTTGTCGAAAGCCGAGTGGGCCACCGTGATTCGGCCGCTCAAATGGCGGTCAAGCGCGGCATGGATATCCCCGAAGGTCGGTTGCCCGACGACATCGCACTGCGTGATTCCATGGATGCCGACGTTAAACGTGGAGAACTCGTCCCGAGGGTCCACCAGGGTCTCGTAAGCCAGCACCTCACGCCCATCGCGAAAACCCACGATGCCGACCTGGCAGATGCTGCTGACGCGGGCACAGGCCGTCTCCACGTCGATGACGACGAAGTCCGGCGCGTCGATGGAGGTGGTCAGCTGCGAGGGGATCGGCAAAGTCATGTCGACCCTCTAGCAAGCGACCGCCACCTGCGCGAGATGCCGGCAAGGTTGAGGAAGCTGGCGAGGGATAGAGCGGTTTTGTAGTGACGGGTGGCCATACGCTGAACTGCTTGAGGTGGCCGAACATGCGCGCGAAATCAGCGCCGATCGGGCATCCACTTTGTCAACGCGACCTAGGTTCAAGGAGAAGCAACGGGACACGCCAACTTCAACTGGGAGTCCTTCTCGAAGAAGTCGGCACAGATCAGCACAGCTGGCGCGCTCCGGATTTGCTTGGTGACGCCAGCGTCGACATCGACTGGTACGGGCGATCCATCAGGTTTTCAGCAGGTCCGGCACGATCAGGCTCGCCACGTCAACCCTTTTCGGCAACACGTGGTACATCGCATGGAAGCGATCGGCAGCCCGCTGCAGCGCCGCGACGAATGCCCCGTCGGGAACGGAAAGCCCGGGCTTCTCGCGCGCGGCGATCACTTTGGCGATGGCCGGGTCCATGCCGGTCTGCCGGGCATAAAGCTGCGCGTATTCGCCCGGATGCTCGATACACCAGCGATTCGCATCGCGCGCGCGGGAAAGGAAATCGGCGATGGCGGCGCGCTTGGCCGGGTCCGCCAGCGCCGCGTCGGAAACGGTTATGGCGGAATAGCCCGGGCCGATCCCGGTGCCGTCCCTGATGATCCGCGCACCGTCGGCCTCCGCGCGCGCCTGATAAGTGCCGAACGTCGCCCAAGCCTCGATCTGGCCGGTCGTGAAAGCGGCTGCGGCGTCGTTTGGCAGCATATAGCCGATCTTCACCGCCGAGGGCGGCAGTCCCTTTTCGCGAAGAGCCTCCAGGAGAAGATAGTGCGATATGCTTCCCCGCGCGCTGGAGACGATCACGGTCCTGCCTGCAAGGTCGGCCACCGATCGCACCGGAGAACCGCGCGGCACGATGATCGCCATCGATCGCCCTGCCCCCTTGTTCACCGCCGCGATCTTCAGCTTGCAGCCCGCCGCTGCGGCGAGGATGATGGGCAGGTCTCCCGCCGGAGCCGTATCGACCGCCCCGGCGTTGAGAGCCTCAAGCAACGGCGCGGCGCCCGGGAAGTTGCCCCAGCTGATCGCATAAGGTGTACCGTCGAGACGGCCGGCCGCCGCCAGCTTGGTCTGTAGCAGGTGGACCTGGTCTCCCAGCACCACCTGCGTACGGTCGTCTTTCGCGTTACCGCAGCCGGACAGCAGGGCGATGCCCCCTGCCGCACCCGCCAGGAACCCGCGCCGATCAGAAGCTGACTGCAAGACGGCCATAGTAGTACCCCCGTTGGGATTGTAAGGTGACGGACCGTAATAGCCCTGCCCGGTCTGCGGACTCCCCGGGCCGTTGGTTTCCGGCCTGACGTTGAACACGTTGGTTGCACCGATCTGGAGCGTGGCGAACTCGGTCACTTGCGCGGAAACCGATATGTCGGTGATCCACTTGGCGCCAAAGTACCGATCGTCGCCGGCGGCGGTGCGCTGGGTGTACTTGCCATAGCGCGTGGATGTCAGCGCCAGGCCGATGATGCCCTTCGTCCAGTTGCCGTTGAGCACAATCTTGGTACGCGGATTGATCACCTCCAGTTCGCCGATGCGATCTCCGCCGAAGAACGCGGATCCCGTGGCCAGCAGCGAAGCCCCGTTGGCGCCGAACAGCTGCGAGGGCACGGTCGGCAGCTTGTCCACCTTCGTCTTGTTGTAGTTGAAGGCGGCATTGAGGTTCAGCTTGCCGAAGCCGCCGGGCGAGACAGTCCAGTCGGCGACCACGTCGAGCCCGCGGGTCGAGCTATCGACGGCATTGAAGAAGTACTCGATCTGCTCGATCCCGCTAAGACCATTGGCGTTCAGCAGCGCCGTTATTCCGGTGCCGTAAAGGCGCCCCGTTCTCTCGATCCGGTTCTTGATCTTTATGTAATAGCCGTCCGCCGTGATGCTGAGGTTGGCGGCGGGCGTCAGCACGACGCCTGCTCCCGCATTCCAGCTGCGTTCGGACTTCAGCGGTTTTGCGCCGAACAGCGCGCCTATCGCGGAGTCCGGTGTCACCAGCTTGGCGACGGTCGGGGTCAGCTCGGTCTGGCCGCTCACGGGGTTGAAGACCAGCGCCGTACGCCCGTCAGTCTGCGCATAGGCGGCCTGCGTCAGGGATGGCGCCCGGAATCCGGTGCCGACGGTGCCACGGATCGCCACCACCGGACTGAATTCGTAGCGCGTGTTGAGCTTGACGCCAACCGGACTGCCCGAACCGTCGCTGTAGTGTTCTCCGCGAACCGCCGCGCCGATGTACCAGGCATCCAGCGGATAGATGCCCAGATCGACATAGCCTGCATAGACGCGGCGCGTGGCATCCGCCTCGTCTGCGGGGAGAGCACGATTGCGCCCTGCACCACAGGGGATGCGGCGACACCCACGTTCCAGTCGTACTGCTGGTCTCCCGGCTTGAACACGTAAGTAGCCGGTGTGTAGGCCAACGGGTCACCCGCGAAAGTGCGGAAGCGATCGAGGCGATATTCCGCGCCGAACGAGACCTGCAGCGGCCGTGCCAGGCCGATCTCGAACTCACGCGTCGCGTCAAGGTTGTGCGTCCACTGGCGGAACTCGAAATTGGCGAGGTTGGGCCATTCGGTCGGCCCGGTCGGGCCGAGCGAGGGCTTGATGGAACGCTTGGAGTATTGCCGGCTGTGATTGCGGCCGAAGCTGCTCGACAAATCGACATTCCATCCGGCCAATTCCCCCTTCGCGCCGGCGACGAACTGGAAGTCCGTCTCGTCGATGTTGTTGAGCGGATAGTAGCCGTCGGGAAACAGCGCGGTGAAATTGGCATTGCCGTTGGGTCGGCGGAAGTTGTTGCCGATCTGGACGTCACGCTGGCCATACGTGCCGAAAGAGTAGAGCGTGAAGTCCCCTACCGGCAGTTCACCGTTGTAGGACAGGTTGAACGCCCTGATCTGCGGATCACCGTTATGTGCGCCGTCCTGGTCCCACTGCGCATTGCGCGCGGCCGCTTCGGCGCTGTTAGCCGCGACCTGCTCGGCCGTCAGCCCCGAACTGGCGATCACTTGCTCAACCGTGCGACTGCTCGGCCGACCGTAAAGATTGGTATCGGTGGCCTTCAGGTTCCACCAGTTTCCACCGCGCTTGCGGTAGTCTCCGCTCACGCGAAGGAAGCCGCCGTCACCGATGGCGGTGCCAAAGCCGACCTGGCCCTGCCAACTGTCGCGATCGCCCCGTCCAATGTACTGGCTACCATAGCGGAAGCTGGCGTCCAGGCCTTCCTTGCGGTTGAGCTGGATGTTGACCACACCGGCGATGGCGTCAGTGCCGTACTGCGCCGCCGCCAGATCCTTCAGCACCTCGATTCGCGAAATGGCGCTGCCCGGGATCAGGTCGAGGTCCACCGCGTTGACGCCGCTGGTATCCTGAGTCGTGTTGGTCATGAAACCGCTGTTGTGACGCCGCTTTCCGTTCACCAGCACCAGCGTATAGGCCGGGCTCAGGCCACGGTTGGTAACGGGCCGCACTACTGAATAGACCCCCGCGTGCGTCGCCGAGAAATTCAGCGACGGCAGTATCTTGGTCAACGCCTCTCCGAATTCGGCGGCGCCCGTTCCAGCGAGCTTCTCGCCCCCGACCACGTCGATCGGCGCCGGGCTCTCCGCGACCGTACGCGGGGCACCGCGCACGCCGGTCACGACGATATCGCTGGCAGGTGTCTTGGCCCCCGCATCGCTCGCCGGTGCTGCGTCCGCTTCCCCGGCATGCGCGATGCCACCGAAAGACAAAGCGATCGCTGCACTGCCTGCCGACAGGACGATTTTCGAACTCATGAATTTCACTGATGCACCCCCGATTTAAAATCGGGTTCGGCTTACGTCTCATAAATTGCGCCGACCAATGATCTTTATCGAAGATTGTATTTAATGATATCGACGATGAAACTCATCTTTATGGATATAAATTTCAGCTTTTCCCGTGAAAATATTTTATATTAACATAATAACAATTGTAAAAATGATCGCTTTCCACCGGATTATCGTAACGCAGCGGACAACATGCAAGATCTTTACTTTAAATCAGGCGTCGAAACCAGGAAGCTCTCGCGTTACGCGGCGCAGTACCGCTTCCCACGCAAGCTGGTCATGCGGCTTGACGCCTTCCTTCGCCGCCGCTGAGATCGGGCGTGCGGCAAGCTGGCGACGCGCTTCTTCCTGCGCCGCTTCGGGAGCGATCAGAGCGTGGTCCCGCCCCCAGCCAGCGCCGCGACCTGAGCCGAACAGGCGGCCTCCAGTTGATAGATCCGGCTCCACGTTTCCCCGGGAGTGCTGCCGAGCGCCAGCGTCCCATGGTTGCGCAGCAGCATCTGGCTGGTATCGCCCAGATCGTGCACCAACCGTTCCCGCTCATCGAGATTGAGCGCCACGCCTTCATAGTCGTGGTAAGACAGCCCCGGGATGATCATCAGGGCACGCTGGCTCAGAGGGAGCAGTCCTTCAGCATGAGCCGAAGCTCCCATCCCGTCACGCGTATGGAAATGCGCGATGTAGTGCGCATCGTCGCGCGCGCCATGAATGGCCGAATGGATCACGTAACCGGCATAGTTGATGCCGTATTCGCTATCGCCGATGATGTTGCCGTCGATGTCCACCTTGACCAGGCTAGACGCCGTGATCTCGTCGAACGTCAAGCCGAACGGATTGATCAGGAAGTGATGGTCAGGCCCCGGCACACGTGCCGAAATGTGCGTGTAGAGAAAGTCGTCGAACCGATAGAGCGCGGCGATCCGATAGAATGCGGCAAGATCGACGCGCACTTTCCATTCGGCGTCAGGAATGCCTCTGGGGGCGATTTCCGACCGGCCGATCCGGTCTTCTGCAAAGGCGGTGGCCATGATGCTAATCCTCCGTACTGCGCCGGGATGGGCGCAAATATTTGCAATCACTTCCAGCTTTCGGGGGCAGGCCCTCATCGCTGGAGAAGAGACGGACAACTGCAGGCTTCCCGGGAGCAAGGGTAAGTCGGCTGCTCATTCAGGCCTCCTGCGCGATGATGCTGTTAAAACGATCCGTCCAGAGTGGGCGAACGTCGACATGCCGGGGGATTAACCCGGTGTCCGTGAACACATCGGCAACTTCCTGCTGCGAACGGACGGCCGCCGCGGTGACCGGTCGCAATTCATACGTCGCACTCTGGTGCTGGAACTGGTCGCGCACGTACTCGGCGGGAACCCCGATCTCGTTGGCGATGATCGCTGTCCAGCGGTCCCGGTTCTGTGCGGCCCAGTCGTACCCTTTGCGCAGCAGTTGCAGGTAAACCTCGATCTGCCTGGACTTTTCGGCGTCAGCCAAGGCCTGTTCGCTTGCGCAGACCACGTAGTTTCCTGAGAGAAAGCCCAAAGCCGTCCTGAGAACGCGCGCCCCTTCGGTGGCGAGAGCGCGCTGGATCGGAAACCCGTAGATCGCCCAGGCATCCAGCGACCCGCGTGAGAAGGCAGCCGCCCCGTCAGATACGCTCATCGCGACCGGCTCGATATCGCTCCACTTCAGCCCCACAGCACCCAGCATGCGGATCAGGAAATATTGCGAAGTCGTCGCGCGAACATAGCCCACCTGCTTGCCTTTTAAACCAGCGAGATCGCGGATTTGCGAGCCTGCAGGAACGAGCACTGCCTGGTTGTTCACATCCCCATGATTCACGGCGACTTGGCGAAAGCTCTGCATCGTCGATGCCGCCGCGAAGACTGGGGGTATCTCGCTCATCCCGCCGAAATCGAGCGATCCGGAATTGAACGCTTCGACCACAAGATGACCCGACTGAAATTCCGAATACGAGACCGGAAAGTCAGGCCTCAGGCCGGCGTGTCGAAACAGCAGGCGCGTATCAGCCTCACCTTTTCCAGTTATCGATACCCGCAGTCCGCCGGCATTCCGTACGCCGCCCGAGCATCCCGTCAGACCAGCGGTGAAAGCGCCCGCGCTTCCCCAAAGCACGGCGCGACGATCCAGTTTAAAGTCGTTCGTGAGCATCGCCGGAAAAGATGTCCTCGCCACCTGGCTATGAACCGATTCATGAACGGCCGGCCATGCGACGACAAACGAGTTCTGTCCGAGGCTTGTTGAGCATCGCCAATCGCTTCACGCGGTAGAGACGCTTGCCCCTGTCCTGCCCCCATCTGATCAGAAGTCCTTGCGCAGCATGATTCCGCCATAGCGCTTGTCGTCGCGCGGGACGAACCGGACGGTGCCCGCGAGCGCGCCGTTGGCGAGCAGGGTCGCATAGTTCTGGTTCGTGATGTTCTTCACGAAGCCGCGCACCTGCCAGCTCTCGTCCGCGCCGAGCAGGGCCACGCTGGCGTTCCAGATCACGTAGTCCGGCTGAACCGTGCTCGGGGTCTGGGTCAGCGAGTACTGCGTCCTGCTCTTGAGCGAGACGTCGCTCTGGATTTCCAGGTTCAGCGAGATCCGTCAGCGCGAAGCGGTACGAGGCGTTGCTGTAGAGCTTCCACTTCGGTGCGAAGGGCAGTGGCTCACCGTCGATGTCGCAGCTGGTGGGCGCGCCGACCGGGCAATTGAAGTGCACCACCTTGGCATCGGTATAGGCCAGCGAGGTATCGAGCGAGAGGCCCGGGATCGGGTGCAGGCCGAACTCCAGTTCCACGCCCTTGCTCTCCACGGTGCCCGCGTTGATCAGGCGGGTGACCTGCGCGCCGCCGACGACGTCATTGTAGTTGGCCTGGTAGTTGTGGAACTTGGTCTGGTAGACCGCCAGCGCATACGTGATCTTGCGGTCAAGCGCGGTGCCCTTGATGCCGGCCTCGAACAGAATCCGAGGTTTCCGGCTTCAGCACGATCTCGTCCAGCGGGGTCGTCGCGTTGAGCGAGCGCATGTTGAAATAGACGTTGTAGGCCGGCCCCTTGTACCCGCGCGCGTAAGTGAAATAGGCGTGGGTGGTGGGCGTCACATCCGCCTGGATACCGCCGCGGTAGGCGTCGCCGCGCTGCGAGGTCGAACCCTGCGCCTGATGGTAGGCCCGGATCGAGGTGATATCGAGCGACGACGCCCCGGAATTGGTCGGATCGTTGGTCGAAGTACGCTCGTGGTAGAAGCTCAGGTCGTCCCAGATCGAGCGGTAACCCGCGAAGGCCCGCAGCCACGACGTGAAGTTGAAGTTCGCCTCGCCGAACACCGCGTAGTTCTTGCTCAGGATGCCGTAGTCGGCGACGCCCGTGACAGGAACCGCACTGCCGGAGATCAGGCGGGTGACGGTACGTTCGTAGGTCTCGTCGGTCTTGGCGCGCATGTAGTAGGCGCCCACGACGTAATCGATGAAGTTGCCCTTGGGCGAGGTCAGGCGCAGTTCCTGCGAGAGCTGGCTGGAGGCCAGCTTGCCCTCGTCATGGATCTGCGGGAACGTCGCGGTCAGCGCCGAGAGGCCGTCGTTGTCCTGGAACTGGTGGTTCTTCCATTCGCGATAGGCGGTGATCGAGGTGACGGTGTAGTCGCCCAGTTCCAGTTCGCCGGTCAGCGAGCCGCCGTAGTTCTTGTCGGTGACGTGCGTGTCGAAGCTGGTGCTGGCCTGTCGGTTGGACGCGCTCGGCGTGATGCCCACGCCCGACAGGAACGTGCCGAGCGGAGCCGAGGTGGTGACGGTGCCGGTGGGGTACGCGGTCTGCGAAGTACTCGTGTAGACGCTGGTGGCATCGTCGTAGGAGTGGAGGTAATCGCCCGCGAGGGTGATCTTGAGCGTCTCGGTCGGACGTGCCTCGATCTTGCCGCGCGCGCCGTAGCGCTCGTAGCCGTTGACCTTGCTGCCGGTGTTGAGGTTGCGCACGTTACCGGCGTAATTGGCGTAGAGACCGTCGATGCGGGCGGTCACGTTGGAGGCGATGGCGCCGGTTACGCCGGCTTTGAGGCGGTATTCCTCATCCGTGGTGGCGGTGCCTTCCGTATAGGCATGGAAGGTGTCCGAGGGCGCGGCGGTGACGACGCTGATGACGCCCGCCGAGGAGTTCTTGCCGAACAGCGTGCCTTGCGGGCCGCGCAGCACCTCGATCCGCGACACTTCGCCCACATCCAGCGTGGCCTGTCCCGGACGCGAAAGGACGACGCCATCGACCACCGTGGAGACTGACGATTCCACGCCCGGTGAAGTGCTGATCGTGCCGACGCCGCGCACGAAGACCGAGCGGTCCTTGTTGGAAGCGCTGGTGCGGAAGTCGACCGAGGGGACGGTGGCCGAGAGGTCCTGCAGGTTGTGGATGCCGCGATCGTTCAGCGACTGGCCGCTGACGGCGGTGATCGCGATCGGCACCTGCTGGATGGATTCGTCACGGTAGCGGGCGGTCACGACGATCTCGCCGGAAGCGGGCTCAGCGGCTTCCTCGGCCTGCGCAACCATCGGAAAAACGGCCGCAGACGCCAGCAATGCATAACGGACGAAGCGGTACGAGATATCGGTCATCGGAAACTCCCTGGAATGGGAGCGTTGATAGTCAACCAATTAAGTTGAGAAAGATAGTTTTCCTTTAGTGCCCTATGAAACTTCCCCTAAGCCGCCGACCGAACGCCCTCACCGCTGCCCGTCGGTTGGATCGTCAGGCCGCCCGAGGCCCATCGATAGCCACGATCACAGGCATGGTCAGCTGTATCCAGCCGAGCGCCAGCAGGTAGGAACACGCCGCGAAACCGAACAACGGCCCGTAGCCGAGCCCGGCCGCCAGCACGAGGCCGGACACTTTGCTGATCGCCGCTCCGCCCATGTTGCCGCAGAAGGCGCCGAAGCCGGTCACCCGCCCCACCTTGGCGCGCGGAGTGACGTCGGCGATAAGCCCGAACAGGTTGGTCGAGAACCCTTGATGGCCCGCCAGCGCCAGAGCCAGCAGCGCCACTGCCGCCCAGTAGGCATCGACATGCAGCGCCAGCGGCACCGGCACCACGCAAAGCGCGGAAACCAGCATGAGCGTCTTGCGCGTCCGGTTGGCGCCGATACCGCGCGCCAGCATCGCGTTGGCGCCATAGCCCGCAAGCAGCGAGCCCGCCGCCGAGCCGCAATAGGCCAGCGCCAGCGGCGGTCCCAGATCGGTGCCGGAAAGACCGAACTGCCGGTGGAAATAGTCCGGCATCCAGAACAGCATCAGCCACCATGTCGCATCGGACAGCACTTTGCCGACGGCGACCGTCCAGGTGCGTCGCTCCAGCAGGAACAGCCGGTCGCCCGAGCGCACGTCGCCCGAAGAGGCGGGCGCACGGTCGCCGAAATCGACCCCGCGCGACGCCAGCAGCCAGGCGAGCACCCAGACCAGCCCGACCGCTCCGGCCGCCACGAAAGCGCCTCGCCAACCCCAGACCAGCGCGACGAGCGGGATCGCCAGCGGCGCAAGGATGGCGCCAAGGCTGTTCATCGCATTGGAAAGGCCGAAGCCCAGCGACCGGGACTCGGGCGGAAACAGCGCGGCAATCGTCTTGACGCCCGAGGGAGTACCCATCGATTCCGTCGCGCCAAGGCCGATGCGGCAGAACACGAACTGGCTGAAGCTCTGCGCCCAGCCATGCGTCATCGCCATGACCGACCACGCCGTCACGCCCGCGACGTTGGCCCACTTGGCGCCAAGCCGGTCGACCAGCCAGCCCGCCGCCAGGAAGCCCACCGCCGCGCCCGCCTGGAACCAGGCCGCCAACGTGCCGTAGTCGTCGTCGCTCCAGCCGAGGTCGGCCGCGATCGTCGGCTTGAGCACCGATATGATCTGCCGGTCCACGAGGTTCAGCACCCCCGCCGTCAGCGCCAGCGCGAAGATCAGCCAGCGGCGGCGGGGGAAAGCAACGCGCCCACGCTCACTTCTCCGAGGCTTTGCCCGAGGTCTGGCCGCCAGCGTCGATCTGCCGCTTCAGCTCGTCGGCCAGCGGCGGGGTGTAGATGAGCGGCTTGCCCTCGGCCTGCGCCTTCAGCTTGGCGGGGGTATCGGGCATGTTCGGGTCGAAGCGATCGACGGGGTTCGGCTTGACGTACCAGTCGGCCGGGAAGTCCGCCGCATGCGGCCCGTTGATCCCGCGCCGCAGCGACCCTTGCGCGGTCCGCTTGCCATAGGGAATGACGTGCCTGCCGGCCGAGTTGGCCAGTTGGTCGTAGAGCGCGAGGCGCAGTTCCTGCTTCTTCGGAGCCCACGCCGGATCGTTGATCAGGTTGTGCATCTCATCCGGGTCGGACTTGAGATCGTAAAGTTCCTCGGTGTCGTAGACGCCGTAGTACTGGATATATTTCAGCCGGTCCCGCTCGATCGCGAAAGTGGTCGGAGTCATCGGGAAGTTGTATTCCCAGTAGTATTCGTAAGTGAAGTCACCCGGCTTCCACGCGGATACCGGCTGCACGCCTTCCCACAGCTTCCAGGCGCTCGTGCCCTCGAACTGCGGCGGGCGCTGCGCCCCGGCGACGTCCAGGAAAGTCGGCGCGAAATCGAGGTTGCGGATGCGGCCTTCGTTGACCTTGCCCGCCGGGACCGTGCCCGGCTCCCACACGACCAGCGGCACCCGGATCGAGGCTTCGTAGGCGTTACGCTTGTCGATCAGGCCATGTTCGCCGATCATATAGCCGTTATCCGAAGTGAACACGACCAGCGTGTCCTTCTCCAGGTGGTTCTTGCGCAAGTAGTCCATCACCCGGCCGAGGCTGTCGTCGATCGCGGACAACGTGCCGTAGTAGTACTTGAGGTACTCGGTCATCGGCACATCGGCGTTGTAGAAGAAGTCGATGCCGTGCCAGGTGTTGCGCTGGTTCTGCACCCACAGCGGCTTGCCCGCGTTGTTCTGGGGCGTGTTCGCCGCGGAGGCAGGCAGCGTGAACTTCGCCTTGTCGTACTGGTGCACGTAGCGCGGCGGCGGCAGCGGATCGGAGTGCACGCCCTTGTGGCTGAGATAGAGGAAGAACGGCTTCTTCGGATCGCGCTCCTTGGTCAGCCAGTCCATCGCATAGTCGGTCAGTTCATCGGTGATGTAGCCCTTCTGGGGCACCGTCTTCCCGTCGACGTTGAGGTTCGGAGAGGACTGCCCGGTATTGACCCTGGACGGCCAGTAGTTGCCCTGACCGATGAAGCTCACCCACTTGTCGAAGCCCGGCCGTGGTGCGTCGGTGCTGGCCCCCATGTGCCACTTGCCGAAGAACGCGGTCTGGTAGCCCGCCTGTCGCAGGTAGCTCGGGAAGTAGGTGAGGCCCGCCTCGGAGCTGTCGTTGTTGTCGACGATGCCGTGGTTGCGCGCGGTCTGCCCGGTCAGGATCGTCGCACGGCTGGGGCTGCACAGCGACGAAGTGACAACCGCATTGGGGAAGTAGGTCCCCTCCTTCGCCATGCGGTCGATATTCGGGGTCTTGAGCAGGCCCGGCTGGAGGAAGCCGAGCCCGTCGTAGCGCAGGTCGTCCACCAGCACGAACACGATGTTGCGAGGGCGCGCATCCGGCCTAGCCGATGCGGCAGCAGGCGCGGCGCGGTCTTTGGCCAGAGCGGCCGGAGCGGAAATCGAGAGCGCGGCGAAACACGCGGCGCCCAGCAGAGCCTGCGCGGCAACGAGGGTCTTCTTCATATAGGTTCCTGAAGAGGTGATCACCTCGGCCGCGTGACCGTCGGTGCAAAGGGACGAACTTTGCCTAGGATCATCGCGGACAGCCACTCTATAAGTTCATACCGCGCGAAAGAAATCCTTGCCTCGAGAAAAGAGGGTTTCGGCCGGCGCCCTCCGCCTGGCGCTAAAATAGCCGAATACGGGCGCCCTTCCCATGCTTTGTCTGACGACGAGCGACACCGGACAACTGATCGCCTGATAAGGCCCCTGCGGTTCACACGCGAAGGCCGCAACGGCCATGGTCGCTATCTTCGCAATCGGTTGCCGGACAGTCGTAAGAACCGGCGAGTAAAGCCGAGCTGCATCGCTGTCATCGCATCGCGCAACCCAAAGCTCTCACGGAACGGAGATACCCAGTGCGTGGGCGACCATACCTGCGGCCAGTTCGTCATTTTAATTGAAGATTGCCGTTGGGGGCGTCTCGATGCCAAGTGGCGGCGGCCGCCGAGGCGCTCCAAATTCATCAACGGTCAATCCGTCCCGCCCCACTGATCAACGAGACCGTCAAACTCGACGATCTCTATCTCTTCCAGACGTACGCGCCTGCTCGTCAAAGCACTGTTAAAAAGCTTCCCGCCGTATTCTGCCGGATGCTACACTTGAATCGTCTGCAATCAATCCGAACCAGCGGTGACCACTCTCCTAGAAATGCTCGGCCACCGCTGCAGTGCCGTCTGCATGATCGGCGTTGATCGAGAAAGAGCGTTGAACCTGTCGCCCCGGAGGATATCCTTACATAACAGTTGCGCGCTTGATTATCCTGCTTGCCGATCGAATACCGCAACCAAGTCGAACGGCAAGCTTGAGTGCATGCCTGTCGTTCGGTTCGACTATGATGAATGGCTCAAAGTGGTCGCGAACTGCCGCAATAGCGGACGGACCGCACCTCGGGACCGACATTGGATCGCTGAGCGTCTCAAAGGGGCCGACTCGCGCATTCCCCGGCCGAGCTTCCCGAGCTAAAATCGTCTGGTCAGCGCCGCCGACAATGCTGCTCGACCTGTGTATCAAGGCGCTCTACCTGCAAGGCCATGCTGCATATCGTCCATCATCCCGGTTACGTGGTCGAAACCGAGCGCATGGGCACTTTCCCGCATGACAAGTATGCGCTGGTCATGCGTGCACTGGGCGAAACGGGTGTGCCGATGACCATACATGCGCCCGAAATCATGCCACGAGAATGGCTCGAGGCAGTCCACGACCCTGCCTATGTCGATGAAGTCATCAGTTGTTCCGTCCCGGCGGCCAAGCAACGCCGGATCGGTTTTGCGATCGATGAGCGGATATCCCGGCGATCGCAGCTTTCCCCGGAGGAACATGGCTCGCGGCGAAACTGGCGCTGCGGCATGGATATGCGGCAAATTCCGCCGGTGGCAGCCACCACGCCCTGGCCGATACCGGCGCGGGCTATTGTGTGTTCAACGATCTGGCGCTTGCCGCCAACAGGCTGATCGAGGACGGTAACGTCTCACGCATCCTGATACTCGATCTCGACGTACATCAGGGGGACGGTACTGCCGCCCTCACCGCAGGACGCAGCGACATCTTCACGCTGTCCATTCATGCCGAGAAGAACTTTCCCACACGCAAGGCGCGCTCGTCGCTGGATATCGGACTACCCGATGCAACGGGCGATGCGGACTATCTGAAAGCGCTGGCCGGAGCGCTGCCCAACGTCCTCGATCATTTCATGCCTGAACTGATCCTGCTGCAGGCAGGCGTCGATGCCCATGCGGAAGACAAGCTTGGCCGGCTGTCCATGACCGACGAGGGCCTAGCGGACCGCGATCGATTTGTGGCGGCAGAGGCGATGCGGCGCGCCATTCCATTGGCGAGCACGCTGGGCGGTGGCTATGGCACAGATCGCGAAGCCGTAGCCATGCGGCACGCCCGCACGATCCTCACCCTGTTCAACACGATCAGCGCGCGAAATGCCGCCTGATTGCGCAGGGCTTACCTTACTAGGCCCGCCTCACTCTCGGCGTCGATGCGCTCGCCCAGCTTTTCGATCTCCTTGGGATTGAGAATTCAGGTGCAGGTCTTACGGCCTTTGCGGAACATCGGCCGCCTAAGCAGGATGCCCGTCTGCCCCTATTTCGATCGCGGGCGGTCGAGCTTAAGCGTTTCAAGTATCTGAAAATACCTGCTTAGATATCGCTAGTAAACACTTGATCTATCAGCATCCCAGAGACCTTACGTTTGATCACACCTCTTCGCTGCCCAGCTAAAAGAACGGGCCAAAATTCCAGATCATTGCAAATCCGTCTACGTGGAGCAGCCGAAGGCCCGTTGCTCCAACACGCCTCGCGCCTCTTCCAGCAACGGCAGCGCTGCTTCCAAGTCCCCCGAATGGCTTGGTTCGATCGCCCGTGAGGCAGAAAGCGCGGCGACGACAGCGCCCTTCGCATCGCGCAGCGGAACCGCGATGCATGCCAGCCCTTCGCTGATCTCTTCACGATCGCAGGCATAGCCCAGCCGGCGCACTGCCACGAACTCCCGCGCAAGCGCACGAGGCTCGGTGATCGTATGCGTAGTCAGTTGGACGAATGGACCGGCCTCCAGATAGCGGGCCTGCTCTCCATCCGGCAGATGCGCCAGCAGGACCTTGCCGATCGCGGAGCAATAGGCCTCCAACTGCATCCCTACTTTCGTGAACAGATCGCCGCCCACCTTGACGCGGTACGTCACCATATCGCCGTCGAGGGTGCCCAGTTGCACGACGCAGCCCAAACGCCTCGCGAAGTCGGGCAACAATTGGCGGCCGATACCGGACAGCACCTCCGGCACGTTGATCCGGCCCGCGAAGGCGAGCATTCGCGGGCCGGCAACATGACGCCCGCCTCCAACCGGCGTCAGCAGCCCTGCGTCACGCAACGTGGCAAGATGCCGGTGTATGGTTGCCACCGGGACATTGAGACTGCCCGCAAGCGATGAGGCGCGGCTGCGCCCGCCATCGGTCAGGACCGCCTCCAACAAGTCCGTCGCCCTCTCGAAAGATGAAAGGCGCGGCATTCCATTTCTCATATTGTGAGAAGTAAACCTGCTAGCCAACTGGCGCAAGTCATGCCGCGCATCTATGCTCGACGGCAAGCGAGAGGGAGACCATCGGTAATGACCGAAACACCGCACGAGAGCCTGGCGAAAAGGCTGCGCGACGCTTACGTCGCGGGCGCCGTACCACCACTGAGGGATGGCCTTGAGCCGGTGGATGCGGCGGGCGCCTATGCCGTGCAGGAGATCAACACCCGTCACTGGCAGGCACAGGGCCGCCGCATCGTCGGCAGGAAGGCGGGCCTAACGGCAAAGGCCGTGCAGGTTCAGCTCGGCGTCGATCAACCGGATTTCGGCGTCCTGTTCGATGACATGCGCATCGCCGACGGCGGACTTCTCGCGGCTTCCCGGACGATCCAGCCGAAGGCCGAAGCCGAGATCGCGCTCGTGCTGGCACGCGACCTGCCGGAAGACACGACCACCGCCGCGCAGGTGGGCGCGGCGACGGGCTCGGTTCACGCCGCGATCGAGATCGTCGATTCCCGCATCGCCGACTGGAAGATCACCTTTGCCGATACCGTGGCGGACAATGGATCGTCCGCCTTCTTCGTGATCGCAGAGGAAGGCGTTCCGATCGCCGGGCGTGACTTGTGGAGTTGCGGCATGGTGATGACGGTGAACGGCGCGATCGCTTCGATCGGCGCTGGCGCAGCCGCCCTCGGCCATCCGCTCGAAGCGGCCGCCTGGCTGGCACGCACGCTGGCGGCACGGGGCGATCCCCTCAAGGCGGGCGACATACTACTTACCGGCGCGCTGGGGCCGATGGTGCCTCTCTCGCCGGGCGATCAGGTGCGCGCCGTGGTCGGCGGGATCGGCGAATGCGCTTTCAGCTTCGGCGGAGAATGACGCCATGAGCAGAACCAAGGTCGCGATCATCGGCTCGGGGAACATCGGCACCGACCTGATGATGAAGATCATGCGGCTCTCGAAGACGCTCGAGGTGGCCGCGATGATCGGCGTCGATCCGTCCTCGGACGGCCTTGCCCGCGCCGAGCGCATGGGCATCGCCACCAGCAGCGCGGGGATCGACGGGCTGCTTGCCCTGCCCGGCTTCGACGAGATCGGCATCGTCTTCGACGCCACGTCCGCAGGCGCGCACGAGCGGCACGACGCCGTCCTGCGCGAGCACGGCAAGCGCGTGGTCGATCTCACCCCCGCCGCGATAGGGCCTTTCGTGGTGCCGCCGGTCAACGGCGCAGCGCATCTCGATGCCGCCAACGTCAACATGGTGACTTGCGGCGGACAGGCGACGATCCCTATCGTCCACGCCATCAACCGCGTAGCGCCTGTGCACTATGCCGAGATCGTTGCCTCCATCGCCTCGAAAAGCGCAGGTCCGGGCACGCGTGCCAACATCGACGAGTTTACCGAGACGACCAGCCGCGCCATCGTCGAGATCGGCGGCGCCAAGCGGGGCAAGGCGATCATCGTGCTCAACCCCGCGGAACCGCCGCTCATCATGCGCGACACAGTGCTGTGCCTGTGCGAGGACGCGGACCGCGAGGCGATCGCCGAAAGCATCGCCGCCATGGTCGCGCAGGTCCAGGAATACGTCCCCGGCTACCGCCTGAAGCAAGCGGTCCAGTTCGAAAGCATCGGCTCCAACCGCCCCTTGCGCATTCCCGAAATGGCATCGACCGGCCGGACCGAATTCACCGGCCTCAAGGTTTCCGTCTTCCTCGAGGTGGAGGGCGCGGCGCATTACCTGCCCGCTTATGCCGGCAACCTCGATATCATGACCTCGGCGGCCCTGCGCACGGCCGAGCGGATCGCCATGAAGGAGGCCGCCCTGTGACCCCCGCCAAGCCAAAGCTCTATATCCAGGACGTCACCCTGCGCGACGGGATGCACGCGATCCGTCACCAGTACGGCCTCGACCACGTCCGGTCGATCGCGCGCGCCCTCGACCGTGCCGGGGTGGATGCGATCGAAGTGGCGCACGGCGACGGGCTCAGCGGGTCCTCGTTCAACTACGGGTTCGGCGCGCATACCGACTGGGAATGGCTGGAAGCGGTGGCAGAAGTGCTGGAAAGCGCGGTGCTGACGACGCTGCTGCTGCCGGGGATCGGCACGGTCCATGACCTCAAACAGGCGCACAGCCTTGGCGTCCGCTCGGTCCGCATCGCGACGCACTGCACCGAGGCGGACGTTTCGCGCCAGCATATCGAGGCGGCACGCGGCCTCGATATGGACGTGTCCGGCTTCCTGATGATGAGCCATATGGCAGAGCCGGAAGTACTGGCCCGGCAGGCGCTCCTGATGGAGCAATACGGCGCCCACTGCGTCTACGTCACCGACAGCGGCGGCGCCATGAACATGGACGACTACGCGGCGCGGCTGCAGGCTTACGACCGGGTGCTCAAGCCGGAAACGCAGCGCGGCGTGCATGCGCACCACAACCTCTCGCTCGGAGTGGCGAACTCCATCGTCGCTGTGCAGAACGGCGCGGTGCGCGTCGATGCCTCGCTGGCGGGGATGGGCGCGGGGGCGGGCAATGCTCCGCTCGAAGTGTTCATCGCCGCTGCGGACCGCAACGGCTGGGACCACGGCTGCGATCTCTACGCGCTGATGGACGCGGCAGAGGATCTGGTTCGCCCTTTGCAGGACCGCCCCGTGCGCGTCGATCGCGAGACGCTGACGCTCGGCTATGCCGGGGTCTACTCCAGCTTCCTGCGCCATGCGGAAAAAGCCAGCGCCGATCACGGCGTCGACACCCGCGCCATTCTTGTCGAGGCCGGGCGTCGCAAGATGGTCGGCGGGCAGGAGGACATGATCGTCGATATCGCGCTCGACCTCGCGCGGGCACCATCGGCGCAGTGAAAAGAAGACCTGGTCCGTTTTCAGTGGACCAGGTCTTTAGAGTCATAGGAGAGAGACCGCCTGAGGCGGTCCGGTCGAACCGGAAGACAGGCATCGCCTGCGGAGGCGATGCGCATCCCGTGGATGTGAGGTCCGACGATTTCAATCTCGCATAAAGTTCACAGGTTTACAATATGCGATTTCATGGGCTAACCCGAAGGGTGACGGGGTGACGCACGATCGCCGCGAAAAAGGGATGATGCCATGTTGGAACGCGATGCCAGCCACCTTTTCGACGAAGACCTCCGGCTGTTTCGCCAGACCGTGCGCCGCTTCGTCGAGCGCGAATTCTCGCCCCGGGTGGAGGAGTTCGAGGACGCCGGAAAGGTCGCCCGCGACTTCTGGCTAAAGATGGGCGAGGCCGGGTTCCTGTGCCCCGGAATTCCGGAGGAGTTCGGCGGTCTTGGGCTCGACTTCCGGTTCAATGCCATCCTCAACGAGGAACTGACTTATGCGATGATGTCGGACAGCGTGACGCTGCAGTCCGACATCACGATGCCCTACCTGCTGCACTACGCATCGGACGAACTCAACGCGCGCTGGCTGCCGGGCATGCTGTCGGGCGAGACAGTGTCCGCAATCGCGATGACCGAACCGGGCGCAGGCTCGGACCTGCAGGGCGTGCGCACCACGGCGCGGCGTGACGGCGACGAATACGTCATCAACGGCTCCAAGACCTTCATCACCAACGGGCAGAATGCCGACGTCATCATCACGGTATGCAAGACCGAGCCGGAACTGGGCGCCAAGGGCACCTCGCTGATCCTGGTCGAAGCGGATCGCGCCGGGTTCGAGCGCGGGCGCAATCTCGACAAGGTCGGGCAGTGGATGGCGGATACCTCCGAACTGTTCTTCAACGACGTGCGCGTGCCCGCCAGCAATCTCATCGGGCAGGAGAACCGGGGGTTCATCTACCTCGTCAGCGAACTGGCGCAGGAGCGTCTGTCGATCTCCATCACCGCGCAGACCGCCGCGCAGCGCGCCTATGACGAGGCGGTGGCCTTCACGCGTGAGCGCAAGGCCTTCGGCAAGGCAATCATCGATTTCCAGAACACCCGCTTCACCCTCGCCGACATCAAGGCCAAGCTGCAGGTCGGCTGGGCTCATCTCGACTGGGCGATCGCGCGCCATGTGCGCGGCGAACTGACGGCCGAGGAAGCGGCGGCGTCGAAGTACTGGCACACCGAGATGCAGTGGCTGGCCTGCGACGCGGCGCTGCAACTGCATGGCGGCGCCGGATACATGAACGAGTACCCGATCGCCCGCATCTGGCGCGATGCGCGCGTGCGCCGGATCTACGGCGGGTCGAGCGAGATCATGCGCGAACTGGTCGGCCGCTCCCTGTGAGCGGCCAAATTCGGAGCGCGATGACTTGACCTCAAATCGTCATTGCGAGCGCATCGAAGCAATGACGAAGGGTGGTTCAATCCCGGCAGTAATGCGCCGCTTCGGCAAGGAAGCGCGTCTCGTGCGTGGGATCGGCGAAGTAGGAATCGTGCCCCGCGAGGCGCGAATAGCGATAGAGCGCCGCCAGCTTGAAGTTCACCATGGCCTGATACCAGCGGATATCGATCGCCTCGCCCCCGGTCTGCGCAAAGTAGCGCGCGATCACCGTTTGCGGCTCGGGGCAACCGGCTTCCAGCAGCGCAGCCGCCAGATCCTGCACCGGCGTATGGCACGCCCCTTCCCGTGGGAGCGAGCAGGCGAGATAGGCAAGGTCCAGCAGCGGATCGCCGACGGTCGCCAGTTCCCAGTCGAGGATGGCGACGAGCCGGGGCACCCCTCGCCGCTCCACATGACATTGCCGAGGCGCATGTCGTTGTGGATGATCGCCGCGCCGGAAGGCTCGGGCGCCCTGCCCTCCAGCCATGCCGCGACTTCGCGGAACGCCGGGGACGGCTCCTCGCGCCCGTCATCCAGCATGCGCGCGAATATCCGCAGGTGGCGCGCGTTGAAGGCTTCCGGCCTGGCCTTCCCGGCAAGCGGGGTGGCGCTCCAGTCGATGCCGTGAAGCTGCGCCATCGCCGAGACCAGTTGCCCCGCCATGCCCTCGCCGACACTCTCGCCGGTAAAGGCGGCCGGAAGCGTCTCGGTGACGACCACGCCGTCCACCATGTCCATGATGTAGAACGGCACGTCGAAGACCGCGCCCGCCTCGGCCGTTGCCAGTACGCCTGGGACGGGGACGCCGTGCGGCCCGACGATGCGCAGGAAGCCCGCCTCGCGCAGCACGTCGTTGCTGCCCGGTGGGAACGGCGGCGGCGGCGGGCGGCGCAGCACCATGCCCCGCCCGCCCGTGTCGAGGCGGAACGTCAGGTTGCTGTGCCCGTCGCCGATCGGCGCGATGCGGGGTTCTTCGTCGGCAAGGTCATGCTCGCGCAGGAAGGCATGCAGGCGCTCGCGCGTGGGCGCATCGAAACTCCAGCTCAACGGGTCGCTCCGCTTTCCACCAGATGGTCGAGATAGGCCTGCTGCCAATGCGTCTCGTACTGCCCCGCCGCTACCGCGCCGTCGATCGACCCGGTACAGGCGGCTTCCTGGATGAGCGTGCCGAACTTGTCCTTGGTCGGCAGCTTGACGAGGCCGAAGCGCTGCAGTTCGAGCAGGCAGGTTTCCCCGGAGGTATCGACAATCTCGGCACGCAGGGTGTCCTGGCTCATGTCGTCACGATAGGTGCCGTGCTGGCGGATCGTGGCGATCGGCGTCAGCGCCCCGTCGCGCACGACATAGCCCGCGCAGCCCAGCTCGCCGCGCGCGATCCAGATCCAGCCGTTTATCATGCGGCTGCCATCGGGCGTATAGGCGCACAGCCACTTCCAGTGCTGCGGCACGCCCCAGTTGCGGTTGCCCCAGCTGTGATCGCGGTGCGCCATGCCCGAAAGGTCGATCGTGCGCCCGCCCGTGCGGATGCTGCCCTCGATCCGCCCGGTCTGCTCGTAGCGGTTGAGCGCGAACCATGCGGGCAACCCATCGGGATTGTCATGATAGCTGAAGGGCGGATGGCTGCCGGTGAAGGTGAAATCCAGTTCCACGCGCTCGCTGCGATAGCTGACCCTGGCCGGCTCTCCGAAGCCGGTCTTGCGCAGTTCCAGCCCCTCGAACGACAGCGCGTCGAGGTCCATCCCCGCAGGTATCTCGCCATTGACGAGTTCGAGCAGCAACGGCCGCTTCTCCTCCCCCAGAGCACCACGTTGAAGCCCGCCTTCCCGGCGCTGGTCAAGTAGAGATAGGCCTGAAAACCGAGCTTCTGCTCGGGCAGGATCGTCTGCCAGAACAGGGAATCCCGCATGCGGCCGCTGTCGTCGGCGGGGTGGCGCAGATGATCGCGGGGGAAAAGCGCGACATGAAATCTCCTTCGTGGGCTCGCTCAGGCGTCCGGCTTCGCTGCGCAGTTTACGCGGGAAAGGACATAGCGGGTGGTCTGCGCATAATGCGCCGTGAGGATACGCGCGGCCTCGGCCGCGTCGCGCGCCCGCAGCGCGGCGACGACGGCCCGCCGCGGGGCGACCAGTTCGATCTCGCTGGTCAGGCGGTAGACGCGCAGCACGTCGGCGACGATCTCGGCTACGGAATCGATCAGCATCGACAGCACGAGATTGTGCGAGGCCCGGCCCAGCACCTGGTTGAACTCCACCAGCGGATCGATCGTCGCCAGCGGATCGCCCACTTCCAGGCAGCGCACGGTTTCGGCGATATTGGCGTCGAAGGCGGCGAAATCCTCGTCATCGGCGCGCTGCGCGGCCAGTTCGGCAGCCTGCATCAGCAGATTGACGCGCACTGCCATCAGGTCTTCCAGCGGCATGCGGCCCAGCACGATCATGTCGCGGATCGACTGGCCGACCCCCTCGCCGCTACGCTCGCGCACGAAAGCGCCGCCGTTAACGCCTTTGGCGAAGCGCAGCACGCCGGACATTTCCAGCGTCCGCAACGCCTCGCGCACCGCATGGCGGCCGACATGAAAGGCTTCGGCCAGGGCGCGTTCGCTGGGTAGCCGGTCACCCGGATTGAGGCGCTGGGCGCCGATCTCGTCCAGGATGGCGTCGCGGACCCGTTCGAATATCCGTCGCCCGCCCGCGGCGCTCCCTTCGGCATGCATCGTCATGGGACTGCCCGCCTTGCTTCGCAGGTGCCGCGTTCGTTGGACGGTCGCCCGGCAGGCCGGGACCGGGCGCGAGGGTTCGATCCCTGCGCCACAGTCTCCACCCCATGCCTGCCGGGCCGCCCCCATGCTACATCGCCCAGCCCAGCGTCAGGCCGTAAGTGCGCGGCTGGCCGTAGATGCTGATGACCTGCCCCGGCAGCGCCAGCACCGTGCGGCGATAGTTCACGTCGAAGGCGTTCTGCACCCATGCGCTCAGGCGCCACTGGCCGGTGCGGAAGGTCACCCGCGCGTTGCTCAGCACATAGCCGTCTTCCGAGGTGAACGGGATCGTCGTGCCATAGGCAAGTTCGCCCTGTCCCGGTTCGTGGAAGAAGTCGCTGAGCATCGCCACGTCGCCGTGCAGCGTCAGGTCGCTGTCGCCGCCGGTGTGGATGGTGTAGTCCGAGCTGACGTTGACCGAATGCTTGGGCGCACGCACCATCGTGGTGCCCGAGAAGTCCAGCGCCCCGGTCGAGTAATCGAGGTACTTGGCGTCGGTATAGGCATAAGCCACCGCCACGCGGAAATCGCGGATCGGCTCCATCGTCACATCCAGTTCGGCGCCCTTGATCCGGCTCTTGCCCGCGTTGGTGATGAGCGACGGGGTCGATCCGTCCGGCAACTGCGTGACGCGCGAGACCTGCAGGTTCGAATAGTCGTAGCGGAAGACCGCCGCATTCGCCTGCAGCGCGCCGTTCAGCCACGTGCTCTTCACACCGATCTCGTACGCCTTGATCTTCTCGGGATCGAAGACTTCGGCCGCCTGCGCCGCCGTAAGCGGGGTGTACTGGTAGCCGCCCGACTTGAAGCCCTTGCTGAAGCTGGCATAGAAGTTGAGATCGCGGTTGGGCTGGTAGGCCAGCACGAACTTGGGATCGAACGAGGTGAACTTCTTGGTCGGGTTCACCTGATCGAAGTCGGCGCGAACCAGCGGCAGCGTGTCCGTGGTACGGCCGCCCAGCGTCGCCTTCTTGCGATCCTCGGTATAGCGCGCACCGGCGGTGAACTTGAGTTCGTTGCTGATGTTGAAGGTCGCCTGACCGAACCCGGCGATGCTCTTGGTGTCATAATGGCCGAAGGTCTGGTCGACCGATCCGGCCCCCGCGACGCTGTCCGCGCCGTAGCGGAAGAAGTCCTCGTGGTAGCTCTTGTCCTTGTAGAAGTAGACGCCGACGATCCAGTCTACCAGCCCGCCCAGCGACAGTGCGCCGTCATTGGCCGAGACGAAGCGCAGTTCCTGCGAGAACTGCTTGGAGTCCTCGTTGCTGATCTGGCGGATCACATCGAGGCTGGTGTTGTCGAAATCGCGGTCGTCGGTGTAGGTCATCTTGCGATAGGACGTGACCGAGACGAAATCGCCAACGTCGGTCGCCCAGTTGATCTTGCCGGTGAAGGCATCGATCTTGCGATCATAGAGCGGATCGGTGGTGTAGTACTGCTTGTAGGGATCGTCCGAAAGCTGCGGCACCAGACCGGCGCGGCCCAGCAGGATGCCGTAGGGATTGGTGGTGCTGCCGATGCTTTCGCCCTGGAACGAGCGGCCGGTATCGCGCGCGATCTCGCCGATCAGGTCGATCTTGATGGTCGAGGTCGGCTCGATCGCCAGACGCAGGCGGCCGCCCCAGTTGTTGACGCCCTGCGGGTGATTGCCGGTCGTCAGGTTGGTGATGTAGCCCTGCTGCTTGGTACGCCACGCCGCAATGCGGCCCTTGATGGCATCGCCTGCGATCGGGCCGGAGACGGCGCCGAACAGGTTGTAGCTGTCATAGTTGCCGACGCCTGCCTCGGCCTCGGCCTGGAAGTCGTCGGTCGGCCCCTTGGTGATGACGTTGACGGCGCCCGCGATCGTGTTGCGACCGTAAAGCGTGCCCTGCGGCCCCTTCAGCACCTCGACCCGCTCGATGTCCTTGAGCGCGCCGAGCACGCCGCCGGTGCGGCCCAGATAACTCTCGTCCACGAACACGCCGACCGAGGATTCCGAACCCGGATCGAACTGGCGCGTGCCGATGCCGCGAATGTAGAGCTGCGGGCGCGCAGAGCCGAAGCCGCCGGCGTAAAAGCCCGGCACGCGCGGCGCGATGTTGCTGATGTCCATGACGCCGGCGGCGACCAGCGCCTTGCTGTCGAGCGCGGAAATCGTGGCCGGAACGTCCTGCAGGCGTTCGGCACGGCGCTGCGCGGTGACGACGATGTCGCGCGAAGGGTCCGCCGCCGTATCCTGCGCCGCCTGATCCTGAGCAAACGCAACTTGCGGCATGGCGCATGCGGCAAGCAGAATCGTCCTGTACTTCAAGTTCATCCTCTTCCTCCCTCTGTTTGAGGTCCGCCCGGCCACCGTCTGTCGCGGCATCCCGGATTTGGTTGGACCATTTATCAAGCCCGATTCAAAATCGTCAAGCTGTTTATCAATTGCGAAATATTTCCAGCAATGTGTGATCGAAAAACAAGGAATTTTGCAAATGTTATGACCTTTTCCGAGGCCTACATTGAAATTAGCCAGTTCCACATTCTTTCGACGACTCCGCCTGACCAGACCTGCCGTGCGGCCGTTTCCTCGGCATTCAGACGGCCGCTTTCGGGGGCAAAGCCCATCATGCGCACGTCGCGCTCGATGCGGGCGGCGTCCTCGAGAAACCAGTTCAACACCGCCGCCTGCTCCAGCGTCTCCCCCGCAACGACGACGCCATTGCCGCGCAGGACGATGGCATTCCCCTCGCCCAGCGCCTCGGCGACGCGCGCCGCCGCCGCATCGTCGCGCAGCAGGCGGGGATCGCCCCACAAGGCGGGGCCCGGCGCGAAGTATGCACCGATGCCGTGGCGCGCGGCCGGGACGATCCCTTGCGTGGATAGCGCCATGAGCGCAGGCGGCATCGTCCGGCAGATCCCGCCAACGTCGGCGCGCCGCGCATAGATCGCCTGATGCACGCGCACTTCGCCCAGCACGCCTTCCGGCAAAGGCCCCGATATCGGCACGACGACGCCCGGCTCGTCCGAAACCAGCCCCATCGGCATCGCCGCGCAGACAAGGAAACTGTCTCCATCGAGCCGCGCCGAGCAATGCCCATAGGCATGCGCCAGCCCGCTGCGCCCCAGCGCCCGCGCGGCCTTGCGCACCAGATCCTGCCGCGCATTCGCCTCCATCGATCTCTCCCGCGTTGCCGGGTGTTGACCCCGGGTTCATCGCTTCTTACAAACCAAGTGCTCGGTTTGTTGATTCGTCTTGTAGCCGGGCCAATACGGGAGTCAACACGACATGGAGAGGATAACGACCGGGATCATCGATGATCCGGCGTCCAACAGGTTTCTCGTGCCGCGCCGGGTCTTCACCGACCGGGCGGTGTTCGAACGGGAATATGCCGCGATATTCGATACTTGCTGGCTGTACCTCGGCCACGCATCCGAACTGCCCGCGCCCGGCAGCTTCGTGACGCGCAAGGTGGCGCGGCGCCCGATCCTGTTCACCCGCGACCGCGACGGCGAATTCCACGCGCTGTTCAACGCCTGCCCCCATCGCGGCGCCACCGTATGCCGCGAGCGCAGCGGCAAGTCGCCGGCGTTCATGTGCCTCTACCACGGCTGGACTTTCGGTTCGGACGGGCACCTCAAGACGCTGCCCGGCTCCTCGGGCTATCCCGAGGGCTTCAAGACCGACCCGCAGAAGCAGATGGTCCACGTGCCGCGCATGGAGCGCTTCGGCGACTTCTTCTTCATCAGCTTCGCCCGCGACGGCGAGGATCTGGCGACGTACCTCGCCGGCGCGGGCGACTACCTCAAGCTGGTCTCCGAGCATTCCGCCAGCGGCATGCAGATCGTCGGCGGCACGCAGGAGTACGCCATTCGCGGCAACTGGAAGCTGCTCTCGGAAAACAGCTTCGACGGCTACCACGCCGCCTGCAACCACTCGACCTACCTCGAATACCTCAAGAGCGCGAACGGCGCCCTCTCCGCTACGCCGCTTGCGGGCGAGGCGTTCGACCTTGGCAACGGCCACGCCGTCGTCGAATATTCCGCGCCCTGGGGCCGCCCGATCGCCAGCTGGGTGCCGCTGTGGGGCGAGGAAGGAAAGGCCGAGATCGACGGCGTCTACGCCGAACTCGTCAGCCGTGTGGGCGCCCCGCGCGCCGACCGTATTGCGCGCAAGAACCGCAACATGGTGATCTTCCCCAACCTGGTGGTGAACGACATCATGGCGATCACCGTGCGCACCTATTTCCCCACCGCGCCCGATTACATGGAAATCAACGCCTGGGCCCTCGCCCCGCGCGAGGAAAGCGAGTGGCGGCGCAAGTACCGGCTCTACAACTTCACCGAGTTCCTCGGCCCCGGCGGCTTCGCGACGCCCGACGACGTGGAAGCGATCGAGAAGTGCCAGCAGGGCTACGCCACCGCCGGCGACGCGCTCTACAACGACATCTCCAAGGGCATGATCCGCTCCGACGCCCCCTCGTTCGACGACGAGGCGCAGATGCGCTGCTTCTGGCGCGAATGGGACCGCCGGGTCACGGCGGCGAAAGTGATGGCCGATGCCTGAGATGATCGACGACACCCTGATGCTGCGCCTGCGCGTGGAAGACCTGCTGTTCGAGGAGGCCGACCTGCTCGACAGCTGGCGGCTCAAGGAGTGGCTGGCGCTCTATACCGAGGACGCCTGGTATCATGTGCCGCCCAGCGACGTGGACGGCGATACCGCCGATCCTGACACCTCGCTGTTCTACATCATCGACGACGCCGTGCGCATGCGCGAGCGGGTTTCGCGCCTCTCCAAGATCGGCGCGCATTCCGAGCACCCGCGATCGAAAGTGCGCCACATCGTCTCGAACGTGCGCGTCCGCCGCGACGGCGCGGTGATCCGGGCGCGGTCCTCGTTCATCATCTACCGCAGCAAGGACATTACCAGCGACGCCTTCGTCGGCCACTACATCCACGAGATCGTCGAGCGGGACGGCGCCTTGCGCATCGCGGGCAAGAAGTGCGTCCTCGACATGGAAGCGCTGCGTCCACACGCGCGCATCAGCATCATCCTCTGACCGGCGGGAGAGACGCCATGGACCATCCCCTTCGCTTCGCCCGGCTGGGCTACTGCCGCCTGCACGCGCCCGATCTGGAGCGCAGCATCGGCTTCTACCGCGACGTCGTCGGCCTGACGCTGGCGCGTCGCGACGATACCGAGGCATGGCTGCGCTGCGGCGACAAGCCTTACGACATCGTGCTGGGCCAGGGCCCGGCGGGCCTCGCCGCCGTGGGCTTCGAGGTGGAAAGCGAGTCCGATCTCGACCGCGCCCACGCCATCGCCGAAACCCTCGATCTCTCGCCCCACTGGGCCGACGAGGCAACATGCGCGCGCATGCAGGTGCGCCGTTCGCTGCGCTTCACCGATCCGATCACCGGGATGGAGATCGACTTCTTCGCCGGGCTGGCGGTGACGGACGAACCGCTCGCCTCGCAGCTCACCAAGATCGTGCGGATGGGGCATGTCGTCATCAACGTTCATGACCTGAATGCTGCGCACAATTTCTGGGTGGAGACGCTCGGCTTCGCGGTGTCGGACCGGGTGGAGGGCATGGCCGAATGGCTGCGCTGCTGGCCCAATCCGCTGCATCACAGCCTGGCCCTGCTGCAGAGCCCGACCGGTGCCAACACGCTGCACCACGTCAACTTCATGGTGACGGACATCGACGATATCGGCCAGGCCATGAACCGCCTCAAGCGCGCCGAAGTACCGATCGTGTTCGGACCGGGCCGCCACCTGCCCTCGACCAGCGTGTTCCTCTATTTCCTCGACCCGGACGGCAACAGCGCCGAGTTCAGCTTCGGCATGGAACTGTTCGAGGAACAGGGCGCGCGGGGCCCCCGCGAACTGGAGCACAAGGCCGAAGTCATGGACACCTGGGGCGGCCGCCCCGACCCACGCTTCGGCAAGGGCAGTCCGGTGCTCGCCCGCCATGGCTGACGCACCGCTGGCGGGTCAGGTCGCCGTGGTCACCGGCGCCGGGCGCGGGATCGGCCGGGCCATCGCGCAGCGGCTGCGGGCGGACGGCGCGCGGCTGGTGGTGGCCGATCTCTCGCCCGATGTGGCCGAAGCGCTGGCCGGGGAACTCGGCGGGATCGGCTGCGGCGGCAATCTGGCGCAGGAGGCGGTCGCCCGCGCCCTCGTCGATACCGCGCTGGACACGCACGGCCGGATCGACATTCTGGTGAACAACGCGGGCGGCGGCATCATCGCGCCGTTCCTTGCGCACACGCCCGAAACCTTGCGCGAGACGTTAGACCGCAACTTGTGGTCGGCGCTGTGGATGTGCTGGCTGGCGCTGCCACACATGAAGCAGGCCAGGTACGGGCGCATCGTCAACATCGGCGCGGATTCGGTACGCAACGGCCTTGTCGACCATGCAGCATACAATGCAGCAAAAGGCGGCGTGCATGGCCTGACGACCGGCCTTGCCCGCGAATTCGCGCAAGGTGGGATCACCGTCAACACCGTCGCCCCCTGCGCCGTGCGCACCGAACAGTACGACGAGATCGAGGCGGTGAACCCCGATCTCATCCGCAAGGTCGTCGAGGTCATCCCGATGGGCCGCCCCGGCACCGTGGCGGAAGTCGCCTCGATGGTCGCCCACCTTGCCAGCCCCGCCGCGGCGTTCGTGACCGGACAGGTCATCAGCGTCAACGGCGGCACCACCATGCTATAAGCCTTCTGGGAGAACGATGATGAGCACGGATTCCGCAACCTTGAGCAACCCCGAGATCGGCGAGCGCGTCGACGTGGGCGGCATCGGCACCAACTATATCGTGGCGGGTGAAGGTGATCCGCTGATCCTCATCCACGGCTCCGGTCCCGGCGTTACCGCCTATGCCAACTGGCGCGGAGTGATCCCCGATCTGGCGCAGCATTTCCGCTGCTACGCGCCCGACACGCTGGGGTTCGGCTACACCGATTTCCCCGAGGACATCGCCGGGTTCGACATGGACCGCTGGATCGCGCACCTGACCGGCTTCATGGACGCGCTGGGCATCGAGCGCGCGCATTTCATCGGCAACAGCTATGGCGGCGCGCTGGCGCTGGCGCTGGCGACGCGGCACCCCGAGCGGGTCGGCCGCCTGGTGCTGATGGGCGCGGCGGGCGTGCACTTCGAGGTGACGGAGGGCCTGCGCAAGGTCTGGGGTTACGAACCCTCGGTCGAGGCAATGCGCGACCTCATGACCACTTTCGCCTTCGACCCCGCGCTGGTGAAGGACGAGATCGTGCGATCCCGCTTCGAGGCCAGCGTGCGCCCCGGCGCGCAGGAGGCGTTCTCCAGCCTGTTCCCCGAGCCGCGCCAGCGCTGGCTGGAAGCCCTCGCCACCGACGAGGCCAAGCTGGCCGCCCTGCCGCATGAAGTGCTGATCGTCCATGGCCGCGAGGACGTGATCGTCCCGCATGCCGTGTCGGAGCGCTTCCACCAGCTCATCCCCAACAGCGAACTGCACCTGTTCGGCCAGTGCGGCCACTGGACGCAGATCGAGAAGCGCGAACGTTTCGTGGCGCTGGTGACACCCTTCCTGAAAGGCCCGCAATGACCATACCCGGCTCGATGCAGGCGCGCCCGCTCGCCATCATCGACATATTGCGCTTTGCCGCAAGCGCGCACGCCACGCGCGAGATCGTCTCGCGCAACGTGGACGAGCCGCTGTGGCGTTACGACTATGCCGCCTGCCTGCGCCGCGCCGCGCAGGCGGCGGGGATGCTGGCCGCTGGGGGCGTCGCCTCGGGGGACCGAGTGACGTCGCTGGCGTGGAACACGCACCGGCATTTCGAGCTGTTCTTCGCGGTCCCCGGCATGGGCGCAGTGCTGCACACCGCCAACCCGCGCCTGCCCGACGAGCATCTGGTCTACACCATCAACCACGCGGGCAGCCGCGTGCTGCTGCTGGACCGCAACATGGCGGCGACAGTCGCGCGCATCCGCGACCGGCTGGAGCATGTCGAACGCCTGATCGTGCTGTCCGACCGGACCTGCGAGGGCATCGAAAGCTACGAAGACCTGATCGCCCCTCACCCGGACGCGCTGGACTGGCCCGGCTTCGATGAAAATGCTGCGGCCTTCCTGTGCTACACTTCAGGCACCACGGGCGATCCCAAGGGCGTGCTCTATTCGCACCGCTCGACCGTGCTGCATGCGCTGGCCGGCGGACTGTCGGGCAGCATGGGGTTCAGCGCCTTCGACGTGGTGATGCCGTGCCAGTCGCTCTACCATGCGACGGCGTGGGGCCTGCCATTCGCAGGGGCCATCAACGGGGCCAAGTTCGTGCTCCCCGCCGACCGCATGGACGGCGCCTCGCTCGACGAACTGGTCCGCAGCGAAGGCGTCACCTTCTCCGGCGGGGTGCCGACGATCTGGACGATGTACCTCGACCACCTCGACCGCACCGGGGGAGACACCGGCACGCTGGAGCGCGTGTTCATCGCCGGATCGGCGGTGCCGCGCGACATGGCGGTGGCCTTCGACCGGCGCGGCGTCGCGGTGCGCCAGATGTGGGGCATGACCGAGACGAGCCCGCTAGGCGTCGTCTCCGCGCTCACCCCGCCCTCGCCGAGCTTGGCGAGGAGGACGCGCGCGAACGGATCTGGACGCGGCAGGGACGCATGCTGTTCGGGATCGAGATCGAGATCGTCGATGCGGAAGGCGCGCCGCTGCCCCACGATGGCGAGACCTCCGGCGCGCTGATGGTGCGCGGACCGTGGGTGCTGGACCACTACTACCGCACCGAGGAAAGCGCCTGCGACGCGCAGGGCTGGTTCGATACTGGCGATATCGCCACGATCGACCGCTTCGGCTTCATGCGCATCACCGACCGCACCAAGGACGTCATCAAGTCCGGCGGCGAGTGGATCAGTTCGATCGACCTGGAGAACACCGCCGCAGGCTGCCCCGGCGTGAAGGTCGCCGCCGTCGCCGGGGTGCCGCATCCCAAGTGGGAGGAACGCCCGATCCTGCTGGTCGAGGCGCACGAGGGCGTCGCGCTGTCCGAGGCGCAAGTGCTCGATCATCTGTCCGCACGGGTGGCGAAATGGTGGATGCCCGACCGCGTGATCTTCGCAAGCGTGCCGCTGACCGCTACGGGCAAGATCGACAAGAAGGTGATCCGCGACACCTATCGCGATATCCTTGTCTGTTGAGGAGGACCCGCGATTGCCGACAGCCCCTAAACCGCGCCGCACTCAGGCGGAACGCAGCGAGGCGATGCGCGCCCGCCTCGCCGCTGCGGCTTACGAGACGATCGCGCAAGGCGGCTTCAATGCCCTGCGCATGCGCAACGTGGCGCAGGCGGCGGGCGTCTCGCAAGGCGCGCTGATGCACCACTTCCCGGACAAGAACGCGCTGGTTCTCGCCGCCGTGGAGCAGGCGCTGGCGCTGGCCGAGCAGGACAGCGGCGTCGGCGACCTCGCGCCCGATGCATCGCCCGAAGCGGTGCTGCGCGCGCTGCTGGACGACCTGCACGGGTTCTTCTTCAGCGACCGCTTCTGGGTGGCCATCGGCATGACCATGGAAGCGGCCAAGGACGCGGAATTCTACCCCGTCCTGCGCGGCAGCGTCAGCGGGCTGCGCACGCCGGTCTATGAAGGCTGGAAAAAGCGCCTCGCCGCCGCAGGCTGGAGCGAGGAGGAAGCGCAAGGGGCGGTGCGCTCGGCGGCGGCGATGATCTCGGGCTTCTCGATCCGCCGCTTCTGGGCGGAACCCGATGCGCTGGAGGAAACCCTGACGCAGCAGTGGATCGCCGAGCGACTGGCGCGGCGCTGAACCCACCGTCGTCATTGCGAGCGCAGCGAAGCAATCCAGGGCGGCCTTGAACTGCCCTGGATTGCTTCGCTGCGCTCGCAATGACGAAAGACGGGGACGACGAAAGACGGGGACGACAAAGAGGTTCAGCCCTTCGCGCGAGGCGCGCGGGGCAGCTTCTTCACCTTGATCCCGGCGCCATCGCGGGTGCGCTCGCCGATCATGCGCAGGAACGCGCGCTGGCGCAGGATGCCGAAGAAATCGAGCATCGAGGGCAGCGCCACTTCCAGCATCGCCGCAGCCTCATCCTCGCCCATCTGGCCTTCGACCTGTTCGAGGAACAGCTTCGCCTCGTTCGCCGCGACGAATTCGGACGCCTTGACGTAGTAGTCGAGGATGTCGGGCGGGAAGCCGTGCTCCTCGTCGAAGCCGACGCTGCGCATGCGGCTCCAGATGTTAAGCAGTTCGGCATCGGTGATGCTGATCATCGGGCCGTCCTCGCCCTCGGCCAGTTCGATGATCTCCAGCTTCGCCAGCGCGCGGGCATCGCCCGGCGCCTTGGGGTTCTGTTCCGCGAGCGTCGCCAGCGACAGGTAGCCCTTGCGCACGCCGACGCGGCCGGACACCAGTTCCTCCAGATGGCCGAGCGCGTTGGCACCGATCTGCGTCGACCCGTTCTGCCCGCTGAGCGCCGCCTTGATCTGCGGCAGGGTCATGCGCAGATCCTGCTGCAGCTTGCGCACCGCGAGAATCGCGCGGACGTGCTCCTCGCCGTAATCGGCCACGTTGCGCGCCGGACGGTGCGGATCGGGGAGCAGCCCGGCACGGAACAGCACGCGGATGGTTTCGCGGTTCACACCGGTACGGGCTTCCAGATCACGCATTTTCATGGGCCTTCCATACGCATTCCAAGCGGGAATGTCTTGGCCGACCGAGATGCAATTTCACGGATTGCCATAACGCATTTTTTGCGTATAAATATAACGCAATTATTGAGCATTCCTGTGGAGAGGAACATGGACTACTCGCGCTACTATCTGGGCGTGCTGTTGCAGGTGGCGGTGATCGCCAGTTTCATCGTCGGCGGGCCGTGGGTCTGGGTCGGCATCGCCAGCCTGCCCGCGTTCGGCCTTGTCGACAGCGTGCTGCCCAACGACTTTCGCGCCCGCCGCATCCGGCATGAAGGGCTGGTCGAGATCCCCGTGTGGCTCTGCGCGCTGCTGGGTCCGGTGATCTACCTTGCCGCCGCTTACTGGGCCGCACGCAATCCCGGCGCGAGCGGGTGGGAATATGCGGGCGTCATCGCCTCGTGCGCGTGGCTTAGCGTGATCCCGCTGGTCCCCGCAACGCACGAACTGTACCACCAGCGCGGCAAGCTGCGCCGCCTCGTCGGGCGCTACTGCCAGGTCTGCTACCTCGACGCCACGCGCGAGATCGCGCACGTGGTGGGCCACCACATCCACGTCGCCACCACGCTCGACGGCGACACCGCGCCGCGCGGCACCAGCCTCTACGCCTTCACCCCGCGCGCGGTGGTGGAGAGCACGAAGGAAGCGTGGCGCTCGGAAAGCGACAATCTGGAGAAGATGGGCAAGGGCCGCTGGTCGATCGGCCACCGGGTATACCGCGCGGCGCTGGTGCTGCTGGCGTTCCACGCGATCCTGTTCGCGATCGGCGGCTGGCGCGCAAACGCCGTGGCGCTGGCCGGGATGATCGGCGCGCGGTTCTGGATCGAGAGCTTCAACTACTTCCAGCACTACGGTCTTATCCGGATTCCCGGCACCCAGATCGACCGCCGCCATGTGTGGAACCATCTGAAGCCGATCTCGCGCGTGATGGGCTTCGAGATCACCAACCACGCCGATCACCACACCAACAGCTTCGCGGCGTTCTACGAACTGGTGCCCGATCGGCAGTGGATCCCGATGCCGAGCGTGTTCGTGTGCTTCTTCTCGGCGCTGATCCCGCCCTTGTGGCACCACAAGGTCATCATGCCCGCGCTGCGCCGCTGGGACAACGAGATGGCCTCTCCCGCCGAGCGCGAACTGGCACGCGAACAGAACCGCCGTGCCGGATGGCCCGACTGGTTCGAGGACAAGCCCGTGGCCGAAGGACAGATGGCGGCGGCGTAAGGCCCCTTCGTCATTGCGAGCGCAGCGAAGCAATTCAGGGCCGCGTAAACCGCCCTGGATTGCTTCGCTGCGCTCGCAATGACGAGGAGGTGGCCTTTGAGTGGCAGCCTCGCCGCTCCGGATCAGGCCTGCAATCGCTGCCCGATCCGGTCCATGGCTCCCGATGGAAGCCCCGCCATCGCCTCAAGGTAGGCTGCGGGGCTTGCGCTGATCTCGCCGATCTTGGCGAGGCCGGCTTCCAGATACTCCGGCCGCACCGACATGGCTTCTTCCAGCACCCATTGCGAACCGCGAGCACGATCCTTGCCGAGCAGCGCGTCGAGCCCGGACTCGATGCGCTCCGGTCCCATGGCGTTGGTCAGCAGGTAGTCGTGGAACACGTCGTCGCGGTGGACACCGAGCGCGATTTGCACCAGCGCGACCGCCAGCCCGGTGCGGTCCTTTCCGGCGAAACAGTGGATCAGGGTGGCGCCGTCGTCCTGGTCCAGCGCGGTCACCAGATGGCCCATGGATTCGCGAAAGCGCGGGCTGTCGGGCAGGATGCGGTAGATCCGTGTCATATGCGCGACGACTTCCTCGATCGTCGTCATCTTCAGGAACGCGGCGACGGCGTGGGGGATCGTTTCGTCATGGGCGGTCGCCCGGCGGATCGCACCGGCATAGCCGTCGAAGGCCCCGCCCCTTTCGAGCGTGCACTCCGAACCGGCGCGCAAGTCGATGATCGTCGCCACGCCGAGCGCGGACAGGATGCCCTCGAACCCCGCCCCCGCCGCTTCGAGCTGGCCCGAACGCAGCAGGCGCCCGGGCTTGAGCCGGGCGCCGGTGGCGGTGGCATAGCCGCCGAAGTCACGCAGGTTGTGGACGGGCGAGCCCGCCGGAAACGCGCCCTGAAGAACCGGGGGGTGCCGGTGGCCGGCTGGCTGTTCGATGTCATCACGCAAGAATCCCGTTGCTGGATTTCGAGGGGCCTTCTGGCAGCTTCGGCGCCTCGGGGTCAACGAAATGGTACATGGATTTACGATTTCCCGTCAGTGCCGCCCCTTCTCCAGCAGTGCGGTCAGGTGGCTCAGCACCACATGGGCGGAGGTCGCCAGCCAGCTGAGCAGTGCGTCCTGATGGTTGTTGCCGTCGCGCGCGGCGGTGAGGCAGCTGGAGAGGTCGATCACCGCGCATTTCCACGCGGCGAGCACGTCGTAGAAGAACAGCGCGGCCGGATCGACCGTGCGGCCCGAGGCATTTTCGTAGGCGGACAGGAATTCGTCCCGCCGGAACAGGCCCGATATCATCGTCTCGCCATCGGCACCCCGGTTGGCAAAAATGGGCTGGAGATTCCAGGCGAGGTCCTCGTGGAAGTCGCCGACGTGCGCCAGTTCCCAGTCGAGGATGGCGGTGACTTCGCCGCCCGCAGGGTCGAACAGGTAATTGCCGGTGCGGTAGTCTCCGTGGACCAGCACCGGGTCGGTGCAAGCAGGCAGGTTCTCGCGCAGCCAGCATTCGGCCAGCGCCATGATCGGGAAGGCATCGACGACGTCATCCGCCCAGACCTTGCCCCACCAGTTGACCTGCCGCAGCGCCATTTCGTGCGGGTCTCCGCCCGGCATCGCGAAGTCCGGCAGCGCGGCGGCGCGATAGTCGAAGCCATGGATGCACACGAGGTTGTCGATGAAGGCGGGCGCCAGCAGCGCGATCCAGTGCGCGTCGAAATCGGTGCGCAGACCCGATACGGAGGCGGCGGCCTGCGGCGGCTTGGCGACGCCGGGCACGAACGTCGTGACCAGCGCGGGCAGGCCGAAGGTGGCGCCGTCGATATCGGCATGGCGCACCTCGGGCACCGGCACGACCCCATGCATCGCACGCAGCACCTGATCCTCGCGGCGGCGGCATGTCTCGATGAGGCCCTCCAGCGGGTCCATGCGCAGGACGAGGCGCTCGCCGCCGTGGTCGAACACGAACTGCTCCTTGGAAGCACCGCCCGCCATGCGCCGCAGGCCCGAGATGCTGCCGGGGCCGTACAGGCTTTCGAGCGAGGCGGTGACCTGCGCGATGCTGCGCGGGATATAGGGCCCGGTGAGGCGGCGGGCCTTCTTCTCCTCGAGGATGGCGAAGATGCGAGGTTCGATGGCCACGCAGGTATCGGTGGTTTCGGCGGTCAGGATCACCGGGCGGTCTCCATGGTCAGGTTCGCGATGCTGTGCAGTTCGGCGGGGTTGAGGTCGAAACCGCTGGCGGCGAACCACGAACGATCGCGCAGCGACTGCCGCGTGCTGAAGGCAAGGACGGCATGGTGCAACGCCTCGCGAAAGGCGGGATCGCCATCCCTCGCGGCGGCGCGCACGAGGCTGTCGGTCGCGCGCATCACCGCCTTGTAGTGCGCTTCCGCCCCGCCGCCCGGCGCGCGCGCCTCGGCCAGATCGGCGGCGGCGGCGCGGGTGGCCGGGCCGCCGGAGGGCGCCAGCCCCTCCAGCGTCGCCTCGAGATCGGCAAGGCAGGTGCGCGCATAGCTTTCCGCCTTGCTCCACTGGATCGCCAGCAGGCGCAGGTGCCCGACGATCAGCGCCGCCTGCTCTGCGGCCAGGCTGTTGAGCGGATCGATCGCCGGGCGCACCACGTCCTCCATGGCGCGCACCATCGAGGCGATCCTGAGGTCGATGTCAGGCGTCATGCCAGATCGCTGCGCAGGCGATTGAGCGGGAAGCCCTCAAGGTACGTGCCCACGCCGATCGCCCCGTCGCTGCGGTGCCAGCGCGCCATCGTGATCGGCGAGAGGTTGTTGCCGTAAGGCACCCACGGGTGATGGACCAGCACGGAGCCCGAGACGGTATGTTCGCGGTCGTCGCGATCGACGATCGTCATCTCCATCGTCGTGGGGAACAGCCCCGGCCGGTGCGTGCGGACCGAGCCCGCCTTGGCCCCGCGCACTTCGCCGCCCACCAGCGCATAGCCGTGCTTGAAGACGTGCTGCTGCCCCACCGGCGCGGTGCGATCGACCGAGAAGATGCCGTGGAGCGCCAGCCCATCGTCGAAATGGGCATTGGCCCACAGGATCGGATGGAAGCCGTTCTCGGGACGCGGCCCCCAGCTGTGGTCCATGGTCGAGACGCAGTCGATCGCATGGGTCCGCCCGCCCAGCGAGAGCGAGCCCTTCATCCGCACCGTCATGTCGAAGTGCGCCGAATAGGCCGTCCCGAAGCCCGAGTTCGCCACCGCCGCCGCCGCGTCCGCCACGGCCATCGGGTCCATTGCGGGGTCGTGGATGTCGTAGGGCTCCATCAGCGCGGTGGCCTCGATGTGCAGCTTCACGCCGCCCGCATCGTAGTCGAGCACGTAGTCGCGGATCGAGGTGGCCTTGAACGACAGGCCGGTTTCCAGCCGGAAATCCTCGGCCCTATCCACCAGCGGGTTGTGGTTGATGAGGTCGATGTAGACCGCATCGTCGGCGCTGAACCCTGCCCGGTCGATGATCTCGATGTCGCTCACCGTCGCGCCCACTCCGGCGCGGTGGACGATGTAGATGAAGCCGAAGATGTTGGCCTCGGGAATGTAGAAGTTGAAGTATCCGGTCTCGGCCCAGTCGGCGCGGCTGACGTCGGGAAGGTGCAGGCGGGTGTCCGCATCGGTAATCATGCGTCTCTCTCCTTAAAAACGGTAGCTGAAGGTGGCGCCGTAGGTCGCGGGGCGGCCGGTGTAGCGGACGTAGACGTCCTGGGTCTGGAACGCGCTGGTCCAGTAGTACTTGTTGAAGACGTTGCGGCCCCATACCGAGAAGCGCCAGCTGTCGTCCGGCGCGTGCACACCGGCGCGCAGGTCGACCAGCGTATAGGCCCGGATTTCCAGCTGCGGGATGTCGCCGATGCTCGCGGTGGTGCGGCTGTTGTAGTTCGCCGAGGCCCCGACGAAGCCCTGCATCGAGGCCGTCAGCGGGAAATCATACCCCGCATCCGCCACCACCGACCACTTGGGCGAGAACGGGAAGCGCGCGCCCGAAAAGTCCGCCAGCTCGCCCGACTGGTTGAAGCCCGTGAACCGCGTGATCTCGGTATCGAGATAGGTCCCCGCCACGTTCAGGTGCAGGCCGTCCGCAGGCTGGATCACCACTTCGAGTTCGGCGCCCTTCACCCGCGACTTGGGCACCTGCACCAGCGCGTCGAGCGGCCCGAATATCTGGTCGAGGATACGCCCGCGCAGCTGCTTGTCCTTGTAATCATAGTAGAACACCGCGCCGTTCAGCTGCACCGCATGGTCGAACAGCGGTTGCTTGAAGCCCACTTCGTAAGCGGTGATCGATTCCTGCGCGACCGGCGCCAGTTCCTTGGCGGTGGCGGGCGCGACGGTCGGGAAGCTGCCTGCCTTGTAGCCCCGGCTGACGGTGGCGTAGATCAGCCCGCGATTGCCGGTCTTGTAATTGACGCCCGCCCGCCACGACAGGTTGTCCTCGTTCAGCTTGGCCTTGAGCGGGGTGATGAGCGGAAAGCCCTCGGCGGTCAGCGAATAGCACTGGCCCTCGGCGATCGGCACCACCGGCTGTCCGGGGCGGATCAGCGTTTGCAGGAATTCGAAGATCGGCGCGAAGCTCTCGTTGCCGCCCGGCCCCGGACCGACGAGCGCGCAGCTGGCGTTGTCGCGGCGGCTGTCGGTATAGCGCAGCCCCGCCTGCACCGTCAGGTTCGGGATCACCTCGTACTCGACATTGGCGAAAAGCGCCGCCGTCTTGATGAGGGAATCGTTGACCGGAGAGACGTTGCCGCCTTCCATCGGCCCGACGTAGTGCGTCGTCGCATCGGTGGCGTAATAGGTCGCGTGATCGCGCGTCTTGTCGCGCTGGTAATTGGCGCCGACGATCCAGCGCAGCCCCGCACTCGTGCCGGTCAGGCGCAGTTCCTGCGACAGCGAGGTGACTTTGCCGTCGGTCAGGATGTCGGCGATCTGCAGCGGCGTCGCGTCGTAGTCCTGGAAGGACTCGGTGCGATAGTGATTGTAGGCCGAGATCGAGGTGAGCGTGACCGTATCGCTCAGGTCGTAATCGACGCGCAGGCTCGCCTGGACGAAGCGGTCGTCGTGCTTCAGCGGGAACAGGTCGGTGGTCCAGTCGGCCGAGCGCGAGGTCAGCGGCTGCGGCGGCAGGGCGCGGATCGGCGCCTCGTTGGGATTGCCGGGCGCGCTGATGAAGGTCTCGGTGCGCTGCGGCGCCTGCGAGTCCGATTTGTCGAGCCAGCCGTTGACGTTGAGCGCCACCTTCAGCGTATCGGTCGGCTGCCAGTCGAGCAGCAGGCGGGCCTGCGTCTCGCGCCGGTTGCCCAGTTCGTCGCCGCTGCTGCTGCTCTTCTGCCACGGCCCGCTGCGGATGGCGCGGGCCGAGAAGCGCGCCAGCAGGTTGGGCGTGATCGGCCCGCTGACGAAGCCTTGCGCATCGATCGTGTCGAAGCGCGAATAGCTGAGATCGGCGCCCGCCTGGAAATCCTGCGTCGGCTTGGCGGCCACGAAGTTGATCGCGCCGCCGGTGGTGTTCTGGCCGAACAGCGTGCCCTGCGGACCCTTGAGCACCTCGACCCGCGCCACGTCGAGCGCGGCAGCCTTGGTCATTGCGCTGAACGGCAGCGGCACTTCATCGGTATAGACCGCCACGGTCGGCGGCGTGGCGAGCGAGAACTCGACGAAGCCGATGCCGCGCAAGGTGTAGATAGGGGTGTTGAACGGCGACGGCTGCGCGGTCAGGCCCGGCACGATCTTGGCGAGGTCGGCGGTGCTGGAAATCCCCGCCTGAAGCAGTTGCTCGCCCGAGGCCGCGGTAATCGACAGCGGCACTTCGTTGATCGACTGCGAGCGCTTCTGCGCCGTCACGATGATCTCGGCGATGCCGGAAGACGTCGGCGGCGCGGTTTCGCTGGCCTGCGGCTCGGCAGTTTGCGCCCAGCCCGGCATCGGCGCAAGGGCGCTGGACGCAAGAAGAAGCCGGGCGAAACGCCCGTTGCACGCGAATGCTCTGTTCATGATGTTCTCCCAATACTTTGTTCTGGTTTTATTTTTACTTGGTAATCAGAAGAGCGATTGATCCCTCTGCTTTCCGCCCGAACACCTCCCTCCAATCCCGCTCAGCCTGAGCCTGTCGAAGGCCCCGAAGCGCGGCGATAGGCTGCCTGTGCTTCGACAAGCTCAGCATGAGCGGAAACAGGGGGAGCCATGGGGCAGGATGGGGGGCGGATCGCTTAAGCCGTCAGCGCGGCTCCGGCCTTGTCGCCCTGCCCGTCGAACCAGTCGGGCCAGCCGGCGCGGCGGTTCTGTTCGCGGGCCAGTTCGCGTTCTTCGGGGCTGGCCAGTTCGTTGTCCCAGCGGCGCAGCGCGGGCTTGATGATGAGGTTGTGCCACAAGGGCGGGATCAGGGCCGAGAAGAAGCACACGAACACGCTCGGCATGCGGATCCACTGCCGGTCCGGGACCAGTTCGTGATAGGCCGCGAAACTGTTGGTGTGGTGATCGGCGTGGTTGGTGATCTCGAAGCCGATCAGGCGCGAGAGCGGGCGCAAGTGGTTCCACACATGGCGCCGCGCGATCGGGCCGTCCTCCAGCCGGACCAGGCCGTAGTGCTGGAAGTAGTTGAAGCTCTCGATCCAGAAGCGCGCGACGATCATGCCCGCCAGCGCCACCGCATTGGCGCGCCACCCGCCGACCGCGAAGAGGATCGCCTGGAAGATCGCCTGCGCCAGCAGCGCCTTGTAGAGCCGGTGGCCGATCGACCAGCGCCCCTTGCCCTGTGCGGCAAGGCCGTCGCTCTCGGTCGTCAGCGCCTCGATCGTGCTGGAAAGCACGGCGCGCACGGTGAAGCCGTAAAGCGATGTGCCGCGCGGCGCGGTATCGCCGTCCTTCACGGTCGCGACATGGATATGGTGCCCCACGACATGCGCGATCTCGCGCGTGCAGTCGAGGTAGCAGACTTGCGCATAGCGGCCGACGAAACGGCGCAGCTTGCCGCGCTGGTGGTAAAGCTCGTGGCTGGACGGCACCAGCGGCACCACCGAAAGCCAGCCGAGTGAAAGAATGACACCGATGTACTGACCCGCGGTGGCATCGGGTGCGCGGACCACCCAGAAGGCGGCGGCTACGTAGAGCCCCGGAGCCAGGAATGTCGCCAGCCACACAGGCAGATCGGCCGCGAAACCGCGCTTCATCCGGCGCGCGGAAAGATCGTCCGGCAGAATGCTGTCTAATAGAGCGAGGGCCGGCAGGGACGCAATTCCCGTCCAGACCCAATACCCTCCCAACGCGAATCCGGCATATGTACATAGCTGGACGAGCGCCGCTACATAGTAGCGAATACTGGACATGTTCCTCTCCTACATTTCATAGGATTTATTTTTATATTTTGTGTCTGGTATTTCTTACGCGGAGCATGCCGGGTTTCGGCGCGGGGACATTTCCCCTGTGGGCCATCGGCGTCGCTGTAGTGGAATGTATTACATTACAGATGATGACCGTCAACTGATTTATCAATATTGCGTAAAATTTATACGCAGTCCAGACTGCGCCGCGCGGCGCCTTGCGGGATCGATTCCCCGGCAAGGCGCAGGGCCGATACGTCCCACAGGGACGACAAGGGAGAGAACTGCATGATACTCAAAGGAAAGACCGCCATCGTCACGGGCGGCGCGACCGGCATCGGCCGCGCCATCGTCGAGCGATTCCTGGCCGAAGGCGCGCAAGTCGCGATCGCCGACATCAAGGGCGCCGAGGACGCCGCTGCCGCGCTGGGCGCCAATGCCTTCGGCGTCGCCACCGACGTCGCCGACAAGGCCAGCACCGAATCGATGGCACGGGCGGTGACCGACCGGTTCGGCGGCATCGACATTCTCGTCAACAATGCAGGCATCTTCACCGGCCTCAACTACACCCCGATGGAAGCGATCGAGGTCGATGCGTGGCGCCGCATCATGGACGTCAACGTCATGGGCCCCTGGCTCTGCGCCCGCGCGGTGCTGCCTGCGATGCGTGCCGCCGGCGGCGGCAGGATCATCAACATCGCCTCGGTCATCGCCAACCTCGGCATCCCCTTCATGCTGCACTATGTCGCATCCAAGGGCGCGCTCGGCGCTATGACGCGCGCGATGGCGCGCGAACTCGGCGCGACGCAGAGCGGGATCCTGGTGAACTCGATCTCGCCGGGCTACACCCACTCGGACAACGCGGTCGCCAACGCCGACCAGCACGCCGCCTTCGAAGGCACCGCGGCCTCGATGCGCACGATCGCCCGGCCGCAGCAACCGGGCGACATCGCCGGCGCCGCGCTGTGGCTTTCCGGTCCGGACGGCGGCTATATCAACGGCCAGAACATCGCCGTCGATGGCGGCATCTTCATGACCCAGTGACGCAGTGCCTCCCCGCGCGTTACGCACGCACGGGGAGGCACTTCAGATATGGCTGTGGCACCCTTGTGGTACCTCTAGGTGCCGTTGAGTGCATCCCGGTTCCGGGTCAGGTAAGAGCGGCTCAGCACGTCCTGCTGCACCCCGAAACCCAGCATTCCCGCGCAGTTCCAGCGCATGAAGCTCTGCGCATAGACCATCGAGGGGAACGGCGCCCAGACGCACCCGTTGATCGCCGCCGCCGTCAGTTCATGCCGCCGCCCCAGCGCATCCTCCACCTGCAGGTGGTTGGACATCGGCAGCCCGGCGTGGCGCTCCACCGCCCCTTGCGCGGAGACAAGACCGCTGACCACGCCGTCCTCCAGCACGTAGCCGCTGATGAGCGGGCCGAAGCCCGACCGCGCCGCCGGATCGAGGCCGAGGAAGGCGTGAACCGTCAGCTTTTCCGCGAAAGAGCCGTGAATCCAGGTGGCATTGCCGTTGTCCCGTTCCTTGCGCGGCCCCCAGCTGCGGTCCAGCGTATCGACGCAATCGACCGCGTAATCGCGCCCGCGCAGCCGCAGGCGTCCGGTGATCCGGCCGGTGATCTCGTAGTGCCCGGAGAACGCCGCCCCTCCCCAGCCCGCGCCGATGCGGCCCGCCGCCATCGGGTCCATCGCCGGGTCGTTCATGTCGAACGGCGCCATAAGTGCCTGAAAATCAAGTTCGAATGCGGTATCGTCGATACCTTCGTAGCGTATCCGGTAATGGGAAAGCGGGGCGACTGCCTCCACCGCCAGCCCATTGGAAAAGGCATAACGCAGCAGCGAGGTCGGGCACGGCAGATGCTGCTGGTTGTCGACATAGGCCTGCGCCTCCCACGCCGGAGCGATGCGGTCCTGCACCAGCACATCGACCATCGCCACGCCCAGCTTCGGCCGCGAAAGCACGTAGATGCTCCCGGAAATGCAGGCTTCGGGCACCGAAAACGGGAAGAAGTTGGTCTCGCACCAGTCGTAGGATGCATCGGCGCCGAACTGGAATTCGGCGTGTTCCCTGGCAATCATTCGCCATCCCTTCAATCAGTTGCCCGCGACCATGGCCTCCACGGTCGGCAGCAGAATCCGCATCGTGGTCGAAGCCCGCATCCTGAAACCAGCTACGCGCCCGCCGCGCCTGCCGGATGGAAAAGGCCAGCACCGCCGCGTCTATGGCGCGCCGCACGGCGGGTTCGCCGTCCTGCGCCATCGCGCGCACCAGCCCCTCCAGCGCGCGGCCGACGCGGTGGAAGGCAAGGCGCGGGTCGGCGGGATCGTCCACTTGCGCGCAGACCCCGGCCAGTTCGCGCCGCGCCCCCACTGCCGCAGGTCCGCCCTCGACCGGCGGCAGCGCGGCGACCACGGCCAGCAGGTCCGTCAGACACAGCGCGTGATAGGCGCCGATCAGCGGCATGTGCCGCTCCAGCATGCGCAGTTGCGCGAGCACCACGCCGCATTGCTCCACCGCCAGCAGATTGCCGGAATCGACTGCCGGAACAACGACATGCTCCAGCGTCTGCACGACACTGGCGAGGCGGATGATCGGGTCCGGTGTCATGCCATTTCTCCCGAAAGCAGCTCGCACAGGGTGCCGGACATCCCGGCCGTGCACGAGGCGAGGAACGCCAGCAGCGCGTTCTGGTGGTTGGTCCCGTCGCGCGCCGCGATGATCGACGAGCAATGGTTCATGGCGATCAGCTTGTAGCTCGTCAGGACGCGATACCAGTGCAGCGTCGCCGGGTTCACCGTGCGCCCGGTCAGCGCCTCGTAGCGCGAAATCAGGTGCTCGGTGGTGAACATCGAGCCGACATGGAACACGCCGTCGGCATCGCGGTGGCCGAACAGCGGCTCGAAACTATAGGCGAGATCCTCATGGAAATCGCCGATATGCGTCAGTTCCCAGTCCAGCAGCGCGGTGATTTCCTGCCGATCCTCGTCGAACAGGAAATTGCCGACGCGGTAGTCACCGTGGAGCAGGACCGGCTGCTCGCAGACGGGCAGATGGTCGTAGAGCCAGGTCTCGGCCAGCGTCAGCAGCGGCAGGGAATCGGTTTCCTCCAGCGCCCGCACGCGGGTCCAGTAATTGACCTGCCAAAGCGCCGCGTCGGTGGTTTCGGGCCGGGGAACGACGAAATCGTCGAGCCCCGCCGCGCGATAATCCACCGCGTGAATGGCGGCGAGATGGCCGATGAACTGCGAGGTCAGCGCAGCCCCGAGGCTTTCCCCGAACCGCGCCTTCAGCCCCGATGGCCCCGCGCCGCTGTCGCTGGGCTTGGTCACGCCGCCGACGAAGCCGGTGACCATCAGCGGCTGGCCCATCGTCTCCCCGTCGCCGTCCTCGGTCAGGACGGGCGGCACCGGCACCACACCCGCGACCGCGCGCAGGACTTGCGCCTCGCGGCGGCGGCAGGTCTCGATGATACCCTCGCGCGGGTCCATGCGCAGCACGCAGCGGGCGAAGGCGGGGTCGATCTCGCCCTCGACATCGAAGACGAACTGCTCCTTTGAGGCCCCTCCCCCATGCGGCGCACGCCCCATGCCCGCGCGGCTATGCCTTCGCGGGCGAACAGGACCGAGAGCCCTTCCGCGATATCGGCCGCGGTTCGAGGGATATAAGGCCCCAGCTTGCGGCGTTCCTGTTTCGCCAGCAGGATTTCGAGGAGCCGGGGCTCGATCGCATCGCGGTCGATCGCGGCCACCGGTTCTTGCGCTAAGCGCTGTGCCTGGGTCTGCATGACTCCTCCCTTTTTCTATTTTCCGGTGAACACGGGCTGCCGTTTCTGAGCGAAGGCGGTGATGCCTTCGCGCGCGTCGGCAGAGGCGGCGGCGCGGGCCATCGCCTGTGCTTCGGCCTCCATCTGCGCCTCCGCCGGGACTTCGCCCGAGAGACGCAGCAGGCGGCGGATTTCGCCGATGGCGCGGGTCGGTCCGGTGGCGATCTGGCGGGCGAGTTCTTCCGCCCGCGCCGCCAGTGCCTCGTCGCCTTCCAGCACTTCGTCGACCAGCCCGGCCCGGGCGGCGGCGGCCGCGTCCCAGGTCTCGTTGAGGATCAGGAAGCGGCGCGTATGGCTGCGTCCCATGCGGTGTACCAGCGAAAGCGAAGCACCGCCGTCGCAGGCCAGCCCGATCCCGGAATAGGCCGAGACAAACCGCGCCCGGTCGCTCGCCAGCACGAAGTCCGCCCCCGCCGCCAGCGCCACCATGCCGCCCGCGCAGACGCCGTGGACCGCCACCACGATCGGCGCATCAAGGCGCTGCAGCCGCAGAATTCCGGTATGGAAGTCGCCGGTCCACTGCTTCATCAGGCGCGGCAGTTCGTCCAGCCTTGGCAGGAAACCCGCGATGTCGCCGCCATAGCCGAAGGCCCTGCCTTCCGCGCGGATCAGCACGGCACGAACGTCGCTGCGTTCCGACAGGTCGACCGCCACGTCATAGAGGTCGCGGCAGAATGAGCCGTTGATGGGGTTGCCGGTCTCGGCCTTGGTGAACGTCAGCGCGGCGATGCCGCCCTGCACGTCGAGGCGCATCGTCTCGTAGCTCATGCCTCGACACTCGCCAGCGGCGCCAGCCTGTCGTCGAAGGCGTTCAGGTCCGGCACGGCGAGCACCGGGCGACGGTCGATCTGCGCCACGACGCCGCGCAAATCGTCCAGCAGGGCTGCCCGCGCCGGCTCGCCGATATAAGGCACGTTGTAGCCGACGAAGGGCTCCAGCACGCTGGTGCCGACATAGCCCAGCGTGCCCTGGAAGAAATGCCGCATCATGCCGGTGACCAGTTCGCCGTGCACGCCTTGCGCGCCGAACATGTTCTCGCGCCCGCCCAGGCTCATGGCCGCGAAACTGCGCTTCCCGGCCAGTCCGCCGCGTCCGTAGAGGCGCTTTCCGCCATACCAGACGCCCGACAGCATCACCCGGTCGAACCAGCCCTTCAGAATCGCGGGTGCGCCGAACCAGTAGATCGGGAAGGTGAACACCAGCAGGTCGGCGGCCAGAACCGGTTCGATCTCTTCGAGGATATCGGGTGCCAGCGTGCCGCTTTCGTAGCCGTGGCGCTGCTCCAGCGCGTAGACGAGGCGCTCATCGTCGCGGCGGCTGCCGAAGTCGGCGGGCGAGGCGACCGGGTTGAAGCGCTTGGCGTAGAGGTCGGAAATCGTGACTTCGTGACCGTCCGCCTCAAGCTGCGAAGCGATGACGGTCTTCATGGCGGTGACGAAGGAATCGCCCTCAGAATGGGCGTGAACGAGATGGGCTTTCATCGCGGCGTCTCTCCGGCGCTGTAGAGGATGGTTTCGGGCAGGGGCAGGCTCGCCGGGTCGCGGTCGAAGCCGGTGTCGGCCACCCAGGCGCGTTCGAGCAACGTCTGCCTGCGGGTGTGTTCCAGCACCACCGGTCCGATCGCGCGCAAGGTGGCAGCGTCTTCTCCGGCCTGCTGCACGGCGGTCTCGATCGCACCGCGCAAGGCCCTGACCGCCTGCTCCAGAGCGGTGCGGTCAGGCACCACCGGCGGGGCAATCGCGCGCACGTCCTCGATGGCCTGCGTGAGTTCGCCGCGCACGGGGTGCGCATCGGGCAGGCACGCGGCCACTTCGCTGCCGAAGGCGCTGAAGTCATGCGCATCGTGTACGTGGAAGGCGTATTCCTGGGGGATCTGCTTGCGCACCAGCGCCAGCGATCGGACGATCAGCGCCAGTTGCTCACGCGCGAAATCGGCGTCGGGCGGCAGGACCGGTGCGACGATGTCCTCCAGCGCCTTCTGCACGGCGGCGAGGCGCAAGGGTGTGTCAGGAACCATTCTCGGCCCTTTCCAGATGCTGTAGAAGCGTATCGACGCAGACATGGCCGAAGCCCGCCAGCCATGTCAGCAGTATGTCCTGATGGCTCTTGCCGCCGATCACACAGCGGATGCCGGTGGCGAGGACGATGATCGCCGACTTCCAGGTGTTCATGACGCTGTAGTAGGCGATCTTGCGCGGATCGACCGGGAAGCCCGTGGCCCGTTCGTAACGCTCCAGGAACTCGGCCTGCTCGATCAGGCCGCAGACGATGAAGCGCCCTTGGGCATCGCGATAGCCGTAACCTTCCTGCAGCGTCCAGGCGAGGTCTTCGTGGTAATCGCCGAGGTGGGCCAGTTCCCAGTCGAGAACCGCCGTCACTTGCGCGGTGGCGGGATCGAACAGGAAGTTGCCGGCGCGAAAGTCATGGTGGATCACCACCACTCGCTCGATCGGTGGCGCATTGGCGCGCAGCCACTGCGCGGTGTAGCGGATGATGGGCATCGGCTCGAACGAGTCTTCCTCCCATATCCGTTCCCACCAGTTGATGACCTGATGGACCCCGGCGGTGCTGTTGGGCTCCGGCCGATCGAAGGCGTAGAGATCGGCCGACTGCCAGTCGAATTGATGTATCCGCGCCAGTAGATCGACGAACTGTCCGCCTAGCGCATCCTGCAGTTCGGACGAGAACCCGGTGCCCAGCCCGGTGACGTTGCCGCCCGAGCCCGGCGCCTTGGTCACGCCCTCGACAAACCGGGAGATCATCGCCGGACGGTCGAACCATTGCCCCTCCGCGTCTACCCAGGGCGCATCGGGCACCGGCACCGTACCGGCCATCGCGCGCATCATCTGGAATTCGCGCAGGCGGTGTGTCTCGACGACGGATTCGGGCGGTTCGCGCCGAAGGACATGGCGCGCCTCGGTTCCGTCCGGTTGTGCCAGCGTGAAACTGAACTGCTCCTTCGACGCCCCACCGCCCAGCGGCGCGACTTGGGAGACCCGGGCGCCCGGCATGGCGTGCGCGAAGAAGCGTTCCAGCCTTGTCGCGATCTCGCTGACCGGACTAGGCACGTAAGGTGGGCCGGAACGCGCCTGCAGCTTTCGGGTAAGCGCCTGATCGATGGTGCGTTCGGTCGGATAGCGCAGGCGCAGCGCATCGATCCACTCGCGGGTGGGATGCTGCTTGCTATCCATCGCAGCGCCCGATCAATTTCTCGATGGAGGGCAGATCGGCGGTGTTCACGTCGAAGCCGCAGGCCGCGAACCAAGCCCGGTCCCGGGCGGCCTGACGGTTTGCATGCAGCAGGACTTCGCGGTGCAGCGCTCGGCGAAAGTGCGCGTCGCCGTCCCGATCAGCGGCGCGGACCAACTCTTCCAGCGCTTCGGACAAGGCGCGGTAGGCGACTTCGCCGCGCACGGGAGGCTTTCCGGCGAGGGCCGCCAGTCCAGCGGCTGCGGCAAGGGTTTCGGGCCCTCCCGCCGCGTCGATCCTGCCGGAGACCTCGACCAGATCCTGCATGCACAGGCGCGCGTAGTCCTCCAGTTTGTCCCACTGCGCCTCCAGCATGCCGATATGCGCGAGCATCAGCCCGGCCTGCTCCTGCGCCAGCGGATTGCCGGGGTCGATCGCGGGCATGATGACCGTCGCCAGCGCGCGGCGCATGCTGGACAGGCGCACTTCGAAACCGGGGTTCATGCCGCCTTCTCCTCAAGCATCAGGCGCGTGATCTCGTCGAGCAAAGGGTGCGTGACCATCGACAGCCAGGTCAGCAGGATGTCCTGGTGGTTATGCCGGTTGGCCGCCGCTGTCAGGCCGCTGCTCGCCATCGCCACTACGCTCCACGACAGCAGGATGCGGTAGAAGCGCAAAGTGTCGCGATCGACGATGCGTCCCGTCTCGCGCTCGTAGCCGCCGATGAAATCCTCGACGGTCATGAGGTTGGAGCACAAGTAGCGCCCCTGTTCGTCGCGCGCGCCGAAGATTTCGACCAGCGACCATGCCAGATCCTCGTGATAGTCGCCGACATGGGCGAGTTCCCAGTCAAGGATCGCGGTGATTTCGCCGCTGTCGCCGTCGAACAGGTAATTCCCAGTACGGAAGTCCCCGTGGACGAGAACGAGCTCCCGCGCGGCGGGCAGGTTGCTGCGCAGCCGGGATTCGACGACCGCAAAGCCCGGGATCGGCGCATAGGCCCCCTCCCGCCAGACCCGCGCCCACAAGTTGACGCGTTGGCGCGCGGCCTGGAACGGGTCCGCATCGGGAATGGCGAAGTGCCGCAATCCTGCCGCCCTGAAATCGAAGCGATGGATCGCCGCCATCAGCCGGAGGAACTGCGGTCCGAGCCGCTCGCGCCATTGCGGCGTGAAGCCGGTGCCAAGGCCCGACACGCCTGCGCCCGCCTGCGGCGGCTTGGTGCTGCCCTGCTCGAACGAGGTTATCATCCCGGAAGCGCCGAGCCATGTCCCTTCATGATCCAGAAAGCGGGGACGGGGCACCGGAACCACGCCCTGCATGGCTTCCAGGATCTCGAACTCGCGCTGTCGGCTCGTTTCCAGCACGCCGTCGGTCGGGTCCATCCTGACCACGAGCTGTTCGCTGCCCTCTATGCACGGCGCGTCCAGCGTGAAGAGAAACTGTTCCTTGGACGCGCCCCCTGCCAGCCTGCGCAGGCCGCTTACCTTCGCAGCAGGATGGAGGTTCTGCGCGAACAGGCGCGTGAGCCGCTCGGTGATGTCGTCGATCGCGACAGGATGATAATCGGATGACGCCAGCTTCGCCGCCCGACCATCCAGCATATGCGCGAGCGTGGGGTCCTGGTCGTTCGGATCGGCGGCGCGATGCCGCGCATGATCCGGGCACAGTTGTACGACGCGGGAATCCCCGCCGAACCTTTCGGTCATACATTCTCCCATGTATCTCTATCTGTTATTATCCGGCGCCAGGCACCGGCAGATCACGATCAAGACTTGAGGAAAGAGAAGTCCCTGATATTCGGCCGGACTTGCCGGACTATCGCAGCTATCGTCCTGCGGTCTTCGTCGGACACGATGCCATAGACGATCAATGCGGCATCGTGCGTCATGCGGGCCACGAATTCGGCATCGTCCAAATCTTCCTGGACCCACAGGTCGATCACGCCGGAACTGTGCGTCAGCAATGCCAGTGCGACATCGTCACGCGAAAACGATCCATCGCTCGGATGGTCGGACAAGTAACCGCGCTCGACCAGTCCTGCGAGACTGCGACGCCAGAAGTCCAAAGCGCGGTCGAGGTAGACCGGCCGCGCACCCATGTCGCGCTCGCCCAGCTGGAACTTGTAGAGCGGGCGATAGAGACCCGGCCGCTCCACGAAGAGTTCCGCCGCGAACGTCATGGTGTGTATGGCGTAGAGGACCGGGTCCTTCTCCGAAACATCCGCTTCGCGGCCGCTGATGATCGCATCCAGGCACCGGTTCAGAAGGCTGTAGAGTACCGTCCCTTTCGATCCGAACAGGTTGTAGAACGTCGTCGGGCTGATCCCGACATGCTTGGCCAGCTGGTGCATCGTGAAGTCGGTACTGGATGTCGAAAGGATCAGCGCCTCGACGCTGTCGAGGATAAGGTCCTTGCGCTGGTCTTTCGGCAGCTTTCTCAACATTTCGGAATCCCGGCAGCACCTTCGGAATGCAGGCAATGTGTGAAGGTTAGCGCCAGAACACGACTTCGCAATCGTAACTCCTGCCACGGCCAATCAAACAGTAATTCGCTTTTCGACAGCGGAGCGAACATTTGCGAACGCTTCCGCTTCCTCAATCACCAAGGTCGGGTCCTTTTCGACCCTGTGCCTCGAAGTGTAATACGTTACAAAAACTCGGTCAATATGTTTATTATTATCTGTTTTCGAAATGCCGGAGATTTCTCGCAGGGGTTCCGCAAGAAATCTCCGGCCCGCAGGCTTCACGCCATGACGTATATCGACTTGGTGTTCTGATAGGCTGCGATCGCCTCAGGCCCGAATTCCCGGCCGAGGCCGCTGGCCTTGATGCCGCCGAACGGCGCGCCCAGGGAAGGCATGTAGCCGTTCACGCCCACTGTGCCGCTGGCCACCTTGCGAGCGATCTGCGTGGCATGATCGCCGTCCGCGCTCCAGACCGAACCGCCGAGGCCGAACGCGCTGTCATTGGCGATGCGGATGGCTTCTTCCTCGCCGTCGTAGGGGATCACGGAAAGCACCGGGCCGAAGATTTCCTCCTGCGCGATGCGGGCTCCATTGTCGACGTCCGCGAAGATGGTCGGCTCCACGAACCAGCCCTGATTGGTCGACTGCGGACGGCCACCACCCGCGACAAGGCGCGCCTCCTGCTTGCCGATGCCGATGTAGCTTTCCACCCGGTCGCGGTGTGCGGCCGATGCCATCGGCCCTACCTGCGTCGCCGGATCGAGCGCATCGCCCACCACCAGTCCGTTCGCGAACTCGGCCAGCGCGCCGACCACTTCGTCATAGCGGCGACGCGGTGCCAGCACGCGTGTGCCGTTATAGCAAGCCTGCCCGTTGTTGAGCATGCTGGCCATCGGCACGCCCTGCAGGAACGCGCCGACATCGACGTCGTCGAGCAGGATCGCGGCGGACTTGCCGCCCAGTTCCAGCGTGACCGGGCGCAGCAGTTCGCCGCAGGTGCGCGCGATCGCCCGGCCCGCGCCGGTCGATCCGGTGAAGGCGACCTTGTCGATGCCGGGGTGCGAGACGAGGTAGGCGCCGACATCGCGGTCGGCCGCGACCCAGTTGAGCACGCCTGCAGGCACACCCGCTTCCAGCGCCGCCTCGGCGAGCAGGTAGCTGTCGAGGATCGTGCCGGGTGAAGGCTTGATGACGACGGTGCAGCCCGCCGCCATGGCCGGAGCGATCTTGTTGAGCGCCAGCGTCACCGGGAAGTTCCACGGCACGATCGCGGCCACCACGCCGATGGCGGAACGCTCCACCAGCGTCTCCTTGCCCATCTGCGAAGGCCGCACGTCAGGCGCGCCGAGGCCTTCGGCAAGCTGCGCGTAATACTGCACGACGCCTGCGCCGAACTGCCCTTCCAGCAGCGTGCTGAGACCGATCGGCATGCCGTTCTGCGCACTGACGGTGCGGGCGATCTCATCCCCCGCGCCGCGACGGCGGCGACGAAGCGCTGCATGACCGCCGCGCGATCCGCCGGGCTGGCATCGGTCCAGCCCGAGCTTTCGAAAGCCTTGCGCGCTGCAGCCACCGCCACATCAACGTCGGCCTCGACTGCTTCGGGCGCGCTGCCGTATTCCTCTCCAGTTGAGGCGTTTACCAGCGTGAAGCGGCGGTCACTGGCGGGGAAACCCACTGGTTGCCGATGAAGAAGGCGTCCTTGGATATCGTCATCGTGGTCATCCTCTTGTGGTATGGGGGTGTCAGGCGCGCGCACCGGCGGCCGAACTGGCATCGGTAAACTTGTCGTAGTGAATGGCGTCCAGCGCGACGCCCTGCGCCGTCAGTTCGGCGACGGCGGCATCGATCATCGGCGGCGGGCCGCACATATAGGCCTGCAGATCCTGCGATCCGCCGAGTTCGGCGATGGCGTCGGCGATCTCCCGCGTGACCAGACCGTGGCGGACGCCTTCGACCTGCTCTTCGGACAGGACCGGCCGAAACAGGAACTTACCCTCCCAGCGAGCAGCTATCGCTGCAATGTCTTCAAGACAGTAGAGATCGCGCTCTCCGCGCCCGCCGAACAGCAGCACGACGTCGCGCGCCACGTTGCGGGCAGCCGCATCTTGCAGCAGGCTCATCAGCGGCGACAGACCGCTCCCGCCGCCGACCAGCAGGATGGGCCCCTCGCCCGGCCGCAGCCAGAACCCGCCGTGCGCGCCCTCGATGGCGAATTCGGTGTCTGCCAGTTCGCCTGCGAACAGCGCCTCGGTGAAAGCGCCGCCCGGCACGCGGCGGACGAATGCGGACACCGTCCGGCTGCCTTCCGGCGCAGGGGCATGGCAGAACGAATAGGACCTGTGCCCCGGCCCCGAAGGCCACCGCACGTTCATGTACTGCCCGGCCTTGAAGCGCAGCGGCGCATCGACCTGCCAGGTCACCTTGCGGATGTCGTGCGTCAGATCCTGCACCGAAACAATTCGGCCGCCAACCGTCACCGGCGCCTCCTCCGCATCCGGCAGATCGACCTCGATGCGCAGATCCGATTCGGGGATCGCCTGGCAAGCCAGGATATAGCCCGCCTGCAGTTCCTCGCGGCTCAGCGTGTAGCCGAACGGCGTTATCGCATCGACCTTCCCCGAGAGCAGCCGCGACCGGCAACTGCCGCAAGTGCCGACCGTGCAGTCGTGCGGATAGGCCAGCCCGTTTTCGAGCGCCTGCTCCAGCACCGTCTTGTTCCGACCGACCGAGAAGGTCGCCCCCGAAGGGACAAGCTCCACCTGCGGCTCGGGCTTCTTGCCGAATAGCTTCTTGAACATGGTCCTATCCCAAATCGGCCGATTCTCGGTGGTCCGGCTTACGATCCAACTATCAGCGGATGCTGCAAAGCACAAACTCGTAAATCTGTTGACATTCGATTCGAGCTACATAATTTACGTATCAAGGTCACGCAAAAAACGTAAAAGTGATCTGGGAATGGGAGAACAGCATGAAAGCGATTCGCTGCGTGAGCATCTGCGCGCTCGCCGTCGGACTCACCTCGCCTGCCTTCGCACAGGAAAGCCAGGATACTGCCAGCCAAGGCGGCCTGCACGAGATCATCGTCACCGCCACCAAACGCTCCGAAAACCTGCAGGACGTGCCGGTCGCGGTTTCGGCGATCTCGTCTGAAACGCTGCAGTCCAAGGGCGTGTTCGAGACCTCCGACCTCAATGCCTCGATGCCGAACCTGCAGGTGTCCTCGCCCTATGGTTCGCAGCAACCGAACTTCTCGCTGCGCGGCGTCGGCGTCGGCACCGAATTCAACGCGAACGCCGCCTCGCCCGTCGGCGTCTATGTCGACGAGGTCTATCAGGCGTTCCGTTCCAGCCACGGCCAGCAGCTCTACGATCTCGAGCAGATCGAGGTCGTGCGCGGCCCGCAGGGCACGCTTTACGGCCGCAACACCACTGGCGGCGCGATCAACTTCATCACCCGCAAGCCCAAGCTCTCCGGCACCAACGGCTATGCCACCATCGGCTACGGCAATTACAACCGGATCAACGGCGAGGCCGCGATCGAAGTCACGCCGGTGGAGGACAAGGTCGGCATCCGCATCGCCGGAACTTACGTCGATTCCGACCCCTACTTGCGCAACCGTCTGGCGCCCGGCTTGAACACTTCGGCAGCGGGCGGTGCATCGGGGCTGAACCAGGTGAATGACCGCTCGCCGGGCGGCACCAAGAGCTACGGCATTCGCGGCACCCTGCGGATGAAGCCGACCGATACGCTCGATATCACGCTCAAGGGTTACTACGCCAAGGCCGTCGGCGGCACAGAGCCACCGCTGCCGACCGGGCAGTCGAAAACCAGCGACGTCATCGATTATACTTCGCCCAATTTCCTGCTCGGCGGCCTGTTCGGATCGCTCGCCCCGGCGGGTCTGCTTCCGGCTTCGTACAGCCAGTCGGGCGAAGGACTCGGCCTCAAGGAGATCCAGGCCGACACCATCGGCAAGGCGCTGACCCGCTCGGAAGGTGTCGTTCTGACGGTCAAGGCGGAACTGGGCGACTCGCTCGATCTGGTTTCGGTCAGCGGCTACGATTCCGGGCGTTACCTGCAGTCGATCACCGACTGCGACGGCACGCCGCTGCGCATGTGCGCGATCGGCTATCAGTCCAACTTCAATGCCTTCAACCAGGATCTGCGCTTCGTGCTCGACCGGCAAGCGTTCAAGCTGATCCTGGGCGGCGGATACGGCCGCGACTCGATCACGGCGGACAACCGCCCGGACTTCTTCAATTTCCTGAGCGACGTGCGCGCGGCGGTCGGCCTGCCAGACACGTATTTCAACCCGGGCGGCGCCTTCAACGGCACGGCGCTTTCGGCTGGCTCCCTGCCCACCGGCATCCGCGCGACGAACCATTCCAAGCAGAAGCGCACCAGTTGGGCCCTCTACGGCGAGGGCAGCTACGAGATCACGCCGACCCTGAAACTGACGGCGGGCCTGCGTTACACGATCGACAAGACACGCTTCATGGACGGCATCACGACCTATTACGAGGATGCCGGCAATGCGCGGATGATCACCGTGTCGGACTTCAACGATCCGGCGCTGGGCAACACCTACTTCATCGAGCCGGTGCGCGACGAAGCCGGCAACATCGTCATCCCGTCCTACCGCGACCTCGGCGTGCCGATGCCCGGCGGGCTTGAGCGCAGCGGCAAATCCAAGAAGTTCACCGGCCGCGCGATCCTCGACTGGAAGCCGGTCGACGACGTGATGCTCTATGCCAGCTTCAGCCGCGGCTACCGGGCGGGCACCTTCAACGGCCTCGCCTACGGCAGCGCCAATCAGGTCTACTTCGTGCGGCCAGAGCAGGTGAATGCCTACGAGATCGGCTTCAAGTCTCGCTTCCTCAACAACCGGGTGCAGGTCAACGGCGCGTTCTTCTACTACGATTACAAGGGGCAGCAGGGTCAGGTGGTGGATAATACCGCCACTGCCAACCTCATCGCGCTCGACGGCACCCTCAAGGGCTTCGAGGCGGACATCCAGTTCGCCGCCACCGACCGCCTGACGCTGACCGCGTCGGTCGGCATCCTCGACAGCAAGTACAAGGGATACGATCAGGCCGCCTGCGCCGCCAAGGATCTGTCCGGGCAATTTCCCGCGCAGGACGGCTCGTGCGTCCAGACCTCGGGCGGCAACGTCAGCGTCGGAGGCAATCCCTTCCCTTATGCCGCCAAGTCCTCGCTCAACTTCGGGTTCGACTGGGACGCGGCGGAACTGGGCGGCGGCACCATCAAGCTACACGGCGATGCCTCGTACACCGGCCGGTATTACTTCGACTCGTTCAAGGACTATAGCCGCGGCCCGCTCCCGAGCGTCGCCAGCGGCAAGTTCGGCGAGGGCAACGGCGACTACTGGCTGCTGAACGGGCGCATCTCCTACGATACGCCGCGCTACACGATCTCGGTCTGGGGCAAGAACCTGACCAACAAGGTCTATTACCCTTACGGCATCTCGCTCGAAAACCTGTTCGGCAACGGCTACCGCGTGCGCGGCCTGCCACGCACGTACGGCATCGAGGCGACGATGCGCTTCTGACGGTGACTGGGGCGGGGCCGATGGTCCTGCCCCTTTTTCATGACCTTACGACAACGAGAAAAATGGGAGAGTGCCGTGGAGAACCCCTACAAGTACGTCCGGATATGCGCATGGGGAGGCCCGATCCTCCTGATCGTCACCATCATCTTCTGGGGCATTCTGGGGCGCAACATTCCGCCCTACTCCGCCGGGCTTTCCGCCGCCGAGTTCAAGGCGCAGTTCGCCCCGGTGGCGGACCAGATTCGCGTCGGCATGACCGTGACGATCGCCTGCTCCGTCCTCTACTTCGTGTGGGGACTGGCGATCACCAAGGTCATGGAGAAAGTCGAGCGGCACAACAACGTGCTCTCCACCCTGCAGTTGTGGGGCGCCGGGTTCACGACCCTGATCTTCGTCATTCCCTGCGGCATCTGGCTGACCGCCACCTTCCGCGCCGACACGCTGGAGCCCGGCACGCTGCAGATCCTGTTCGATCTGGGCTGGATGATCTTCGACCTCGCCTACTCGCTCACCACCCTGCAGATGGTGGCGCTGGGCGTGTGCTTCCTTTCGGACCGGCGCCAGGTGCCGCTGTTCCCGGCCTGGGTCAGCTGGTTCAGCATCTGGGTGGGCGTGATGTTCGTGATCGAGGCGCTCAACCCGTTCTTCAAGACCGGCCCGTTCTCGCGCAGCGGCACCGTCAATTACTGGCTCGAGTTCTCGATCTTCTTCCTCTTCATGGCGATCATATCGGTCTATCTGTTCAAGGCGATCGACCGTCTGGTCCGGGAAGAGGCGCCCTGACCGTGCATGGCCAGCCAGGCGCGGGCAACCTGCGCGAACGCGACCGGACGCTGCCCGGCGATCCGGGCGTGTTCTTCTTCATCACGGCGGACATGGCGATGTTCGCGGTGTTCTTCCTGCTGTTCATGGTTGGGCAGTTCCAGGACCCGGAAGGCTATCGCGCCTCACGCGCGGCGCTCGACCCGGTGCTGGGGCTGACGAACACGCTGATCCTCGTCTTCAGCGGCTGGTGGATGGTCCGCGCCGTCGAAGCCGGGCGCGAGGGCGACTGGCGGCACGCCCGGACGCGGGTGCTGGCGGCAATGCTTTTCGGCTCCGCCTTCGCCCTGACCAAGGGCTACGAATACTACGCCAAGGTCTCTGCCGGCGTCACGCTGACCTCCAGCGAGTTCTTCGGCTACTACTTCGCCTTCACCGGCATCCACTTCCTGCACTTCGTGCTCGGAATCGGCGTGCTGGCGGTCACCGTAGGCAAGCTCGCCAAGCCCGAAGGCGCGAAAACGCTGGTCTGGCTGGAGAGCGCCGCCGCCTACTGGCACATGGTCGACCTGCTGTGGATGGTGCTGTTTCCCATGCTCTACCTTGCGGGAGGCACGGCATGAGCGGCCGCTTCGGCAGTACCGCCACCCTGCTCGCTCTCGCCGCGCTGTCTGTGGGCAGCTTCCTGCTCGTCGAAACGGAAGCGGCGTCCCTTGTCGTCGGCCTTGCCGCCGTCGCGATCGCACTGGTCAAGGCGTCGCTGATCCTGAACCGCTTCATGCATCTGGAATGGCGCCACCGGCCTTTCGCGCCGCTGCTGCTCGCCTGGCTCGGTATCGTCGGCGTCATCCTCGGCGGAGGACTATGCGCTTTGCCCTGGAAGGCTCCGACGCACATTCCTGTCGCCGTGAATGACAGGACTCTTCCCTTCGAGATAATAAAGTGATTAACTGGTTTAGAGGCGGTTCCTGGAATCGCTCGGCCGTATTGCCATCTGTGCCGTCTCCCGGCGCAGCACGGCGTTAGCGGACACGGACAATGGCGCCGGCAACAAGCCGGCGCCGATATGAGAATGACGGAGAGTTTGTCCTCGATGACCGATCATACCATGCGCATAGAGCGCGACGGCGCCCTCGCCCGTCTCGTCTTTTCCCAGGCAGAGCGTGGAAACCCCATCAACGCCGAATTCTGCGGGGCATTCCTCGATGCCGCAAACACGATCTCGGAAGACCCGTCGATCCGGGCCGTGCTGATCATTGCCGAGGGCAAGAACTTCAGCTTCGGCGGCGATATCGCCACGTTCACCGGTGAGCTCGACCGCCTGCCGATGATGATAAAGCGGTGGACCGCTGCTCTCCACGTCGGCATCGCCCGCTTCGCACGCATGGACGCGCCGGTCGTCGTCGCCGTGCAGGGCATGTCGGCGGGGGCATGAACGGGCTTGTCGCGGGGGCGGATTACGTCGTCGGCTCGGCCACTTCGCGCTATCTCGCCGCTTATGCGGGGATCGCCTTCTGCGCGGATGCCGGAACCTCGATCATGCTGTCGCGTCGCATGGGCATCGCCCGCGCCAAGCGCTTCCTGTTGATGAACGAACTGCTCGATGCCGACGCCGCATTCAGCGCCGGGCTGGTGGACGAAGTCGCGGCGCCTGAGGATTACCTCGCCCGCGCCGAGGCCGTCGCGCGCCAATTGGCCGAGGGTCCGACCCGCGCCTTCGGGGAAATCCGCCGCCTGTTCCTGAGCGTGGAGGACCAGCCCCTCGAAACCCAGCTCGAACTGGAGGCGCTGGCCCTCGCCCGCTGCGCCGGGACCGCCGACGCCCGCGAAGGCATCACCGCCTTCGCCGAAAAACGCAAACCCGTCTTCAAGGGGGAGTGACGCCATGTGGCTATATCCCGAAGTCCGCACGATGGGCGAATTCATCGAGTATCACGCCCGCCACACGCCCGATCGCCGCGCGCTGGTCTATGGGCAGCGCAACATCTCCTTCGCCGAATACGACCGGGCCGCGAACCGCATCGCCAATGCCCTCGTCGCCCACGGGATCGGTCCGGGCGACCGAGTCGGTTTCCTCGGCCTCAATTCGCCCGACTTCTATTTCTCGCTGATCGCGAGCGCCAAGACGCGCGGCGCTTTCACCGTGTTCAACTGGCGCCTTGCCGCAGGCGAACTGGCGCAGTTGATTGCGGACAGCCGCGCCAGCGTGGTGCTGGTCGAGCGCTCGATGGAAACCCTGTGGAACGAGGCCATAGCCATCGCCGGGCATGCTCCGGCGGCGATATGGTTCGACGAGGCGGACAGCATCGAGGCCCAGTTCGCCCACTACCCCGACACCCGCCCCGACCTGTTCATCAGCGAGGAGGACATCGCCGTCCAGCTCTACACCTCCGGAACGACGGGAGTACCCAAGGGCGTGATGCTCAGCCACGGCGGCTTCAACCGCATGCGCCTGTGCGAGCATCTCGAACCCGCCTATGAGTGGGTGGACGGCGACATCTTCATCAATCCTCTGCCGAATTTCCACCTGCTTTCGATCGGCATCGCTTTCCAGTGCCTCTACAACGGCGTCGCCATTTCGGTGGTGCGGCAGTTCGATCCCGGGCTCGTCTGCGAAGCCATCCAGCGCGATCGTCCCACGCTGGTGACGCTGACGCCGACGATGCTGCAGATGCTGCTCGATCATCCGCGCGCCGCCGACACCGATTTCACCTCGATCCGGCTGACGCTCTATGCCGGATCGCCGATCTCGCTCGGCCTCATCAAGCGCGCGATCGTGCGGATGCCGGGCAAGTTCATGCAGTTCTACGGCGCCACCGAGGCGGGCGGTGCCTTCTCCATCCTCCGCCCGGACGAGCATGACCTCGACAACGAGGCCAAGCTGCAGAGCTGCGGACGGCCGTTGCCACTGATCGAATTCCGCATCGTCGACGCGCAAGGGAACGAACTCGGCATCGACGAGCCCGGCGAGCTACTGATCCGTACACCGTCGATCACAACCGGCTACTGGAACCAGCCCGAGGCGACCGCCAAGGTGCTCAGGCACGGCTGGTATCACACCGGCGACGTCGCGCGCCGGGATGCGGAAGGCCTCTACTACATCGTCGATCGCCTCAAGGACATGATCGTGTCGGGTGGCGAGAACATCTACTGCGCCGAAGTCGAGAACGTGCTCTCCACCCATCCGGAAATCGCGACCGTCGCGGTGATCGGCGTGCCCGATGCGCGCTGGGGGAAGCGGTCATGGCCTGCATCATTCGCCATCCCGGCAGCACCGTCACCGAACCCGAAGTCATCGCCCATGCCCGCACGGCGCTTGCCGGGTACAAGGTGCCCAAGCGCGTCGTCTTCATGGAAAGCTTCCCGCTGATCCCCAGCGGCAAGATCTCGAAGAAGGACCTGCGCGCGCCCTATTGGGAAGCGCACGGAAGGAGCGTGGCATGACCGGCATGCACCCGCACCTATTCGCGCCGGTTCGGATCGGGACGCTCGACCTGCCCAACCGTGTCATCATGGCCCCGCTAACCCGCGCCCGCTCGGGCCCGGACCAGGTGCCCACCGCGCTGATGGCGCAGTACTACGCCCAGCGCGCCGACTGCGGGCTGATCGTGTCGGAGGCTACAGCCGTCGATCCGCTCGGAATGGGCTGGTATGGCGCGCCGGGCCTCTACAACCCGGAGATGGTCGCGGGATGGCGTGTGGTCACCGACGCCGTCCATGCCGCCGGTGGGCGGATGTTCGCCCAACTGTGGCATATGGGCCGTCTCGTCCTGCCTGACTATCTCGGCGGAGACTTGCCGATCGGTCCTTCGGCGATCGCCGGAGAAGGCGAAACGATGGCTCCGCCGCCGCCCGGCTACACCGGCGGCTTCCTGCCGATGAAGCCCTACGTCGTCCCACGCGAAATGGACCAGGCCGATATCGACCGCGTCGTCGCGAGTTACGGCGCGGCGGCGCGCAATGCGGTTGCCGCAGGGTTCGACGGCGTCGAGATTCACGGCGCCAACGGCTACATCATCGACCAGTTCCTCCAGTCGAAGACCAACTTGCGCAGCGACGGCTATGGCGGCGACGTCTCCAACCGGGCGCGCCTGCTGCGGGAGATCATCGAGGTCGTGGCGGCGCAGGTCGATCCCGGCCGCATCGGCCTGCGGATCAGCCCCACCAGCGAACGCAAGGGCATGGGTGATGAAGACCCCGGCGCCCTCGCCGAAACGATAGGGCAGATCGCCAGTGAGTTCGGCATCGCCTATGTTCATCTGATCGAGCCGATCGCCTCGGGGTTCATGGAAAAGCCCCGGCATCCGGTCATGGACCGGCTGCGCGCGTCCTATGCCGGAGCGGTGATCCAGAACGGCAGCTTCGACGCGGCGACCGCCGATGCGTTCATCGCTGCAGGGCAGGCCGATGCGGTATCGTTCGGACGCCCCTACATCGCCAATCCCGATCTGGTGGAGCGCATGCGCGAAGACCGGCCATTGGCTGCGGCGAACTTTGACTACGCCTATGTCGGCGGAGAATGCGGCTATACCGACTATCCCCGGTATGCCGGGTAATGATCGCGACCCTGCCGGAATTATCCGGCGGGTCGGATCAGCCGCGTAACCGCCTCGATAAGCGCCTTGCGTGTCGAGGCACGGTCATACCCGAAGGCCGTGTTGAGCACCGCGCGGCCTTTCATCCACATCGCGAAGGCCGACGCCTGCTGGCGCCGCAGCGAGACGAGGCCGGCCCAGATTCCGCGCCCGGCCTGATAGCTGGCGGTGCCGTCCAGTATCCGCAAGTGCTCGACGAGGGGAAGCAGTTCCGGCTCCCGCCCTGACAGCAGCGCGACTTCGCCAATCGTTCTCGCGAAGGACACGTAGAACCCGTTGTCGCCGCTCCCGTCGGCCGGCGAGATCGCGTTCGCCATGCCTTCGGCCCAGTCCTCCAGCGTAAGCGGCTTGTCCTTCGCGCTGTATGGATTCAGCGGATCGGCCACCTTGTGGATCATGGCGCGCCACATCGCCTGATTGCGAAAGTTCGACATGCCTCCAAAATGATAGGCGATGATCGAGGGAGACACGCCAAGGTTGCCGGCGATCCGCCGCTGGTTCACCTTCTCGATCCCGTGTTCGAACAGGTCACGCGCTGCCTCTGTCAGCAGCCGTTCGCGCAGGTCGTCTGGATTGGGCGGCGCGCGCATAGCGAAACTTTCGAGCCTGGGCTCCAGCAAGGCGCTTATGCTGTGCTCTTCATCCCACGATAGATCGAACATTGCCGCCAGGAGTGCACGCAAGGTCTCGCGCTGCAGGATGGGATATTCGGCGAAGGAATCGAGGCCTTGCGCCCAGACTTCCTCCATGCACAGGTAAGTGACCAGCGCTTCGGCAAAGCTGCGGTCCCGCCCCTGCCCCTCCAGAATATCGCCCCACGCCCGGACTCGCATATCGTGCCAGGCTTCGACGTGACGCAGGTTGCCGGCCACCGCTTGCGGATGGAACAGCACTTCCGACCAGAAGCGGGCATTGTCGCTCCCATGCCGTAGCCGGATATAGTTCGCGGTCCACTCGACGAAGTTCAGATAGCCGAGCGGTCGGCCGGCGATCTCTGCGCTCAGCCTTTCGTGAAACGCGGTATCTTCGGCAAGTGCCTGCTGCAGCGCCGCTCGAAGGAGGCCTGACTTGTCGCCGAAATGATGGACGATCGCCGCGGTCGTGACTCCGGCGTTCGCGGCTATGGCGCGCATCGGCATGTTGCGGATGCCTTGCCGCGCGATCCCCTCGACAGCTTTCCCGACAAGCAGAGATTTCAACGGATAGCCGTCCTGTCCGGACGGTGCCGCTTCCTGGAGAGCCTGTACCGACATGACCGCACCTTACAGGCCCACGGGTTGAGCGCAATGACCTTGCGTGACATCGAACATAACGAATGAACAGTTATTGCTCATCACATGATTTATATATATTATTATATATCAATATTTTAATTCGACGCCGAAGTTAGATTTGGCTCGATGACAAAACAGGATGGCAAATACCTCTTGTTCGCTTTGATTAATCAGGTTACCAATTTTCAAACAGCCGAATGAGTCGGCGAACGAATGGAGAGGAAGGACGCGAGCGCCGGGGCACAACCGCCGATCGAGCGCGCTGATGCGAACTTTCCAAAAGTCTTCAAACAAGGCCGTCACGCAGATTGCGGCCGGCGAGGCACCCCACGACTGCAGGAGACAGCGGCCGATGAACGTCATCACCTCGATCCCGAAATTTGCCGACAGGCACGCCTACAAGCACGATCTTGCCCCGGACGGCCGCGAGGCCCTCGCGCACATGCTTATCATTCCTGAGCACGGAATAGCCGGCTTCATCTATCCCAGCCTGCGCGGCGGCGGCACGGCGAAAGTGCGCACCACGCTTTTCGGCCCAGGCCTTGGCGAAGAAATCCACGAGGAGATCGAAGGCGAGGCCCCCGACCTCGATTTCGACGACTGGCGCTTCGGACCGCTGGAAATGGCCATCGTCGAACCTCACCACAAAGTCGAACTGCGCTGGAAGGGAGAGCGCATCCAGTTCGAGGGCACGTACGAGGCCGCCTATCCCGTCTATGCCTTCAGCTCGCACCCGGACGGCCTGCCACCTTACTACGGCGATGATCGCACCGAGCAGCACGGCAGGGTCACCGGCCAGTTGGCCGTCGACGGCAAGACCTTCAAGGTCAACGGCTGGCTCGTGCGCGATCATTCATGGGGACCGCGCGTCTGGGGGCTCAACCAGCATTACAAGTGGTTCCACGCAGTCACTGCCGAAGCGTCGATCCATTACTTCGAAATGCAGTCGTTCGGCCGGCGCCACCTGCAAGGCTATCTCGTCAAGGACGGCAGGATGACCCACCTCGTCGATGCCGAGTACGACTACACGTTCGACGAGAACATGATGCAGCAGACTTTCGATTCCACCGTATTCGACGACGAGGGCCGCACGGCGCGGGTGGAATGCAAGGCGTTCGCCAACATCCGGCTCGACTTCGATCCGATAACCTATCTTTGCGAGGCACCCGTCACCGTGACCATCGACGGAGTCCCCGGCGCCGGGTGGTGCGAGTTCTGCTGGAACAAGGACTATTACAACTTCGCCCGGCAACATGTGGCGAAGTACGGCCAGTAGAAAGCCGGGCCGACCATGACTGCCCTGACGATGAGGTTATCCCGATGGCTACGGTCCATTCGACCAGTACATCCGCCTTCGCATCCACGCCGGACCGATCCGATCTGGAGCCCGGCATCCGGGCCGTGCTCGATCGGCGGGCACTGCGAAAGGCGGCCAGCGACGTCTATCGCGTCGCGTCGATCGCAGAAGTTGAGGAACGCCTGTCCCGGTTCCTGGCAAGCGTCGCTCCGGGCCTGATCGCCAGCGGCGTGCGCCGGCTCGGCGGCGGCGCGTCCAAGGAACAGTTCTACTTTGAAATCGGCGGCGGCGCTGCTCCAGCGCAGGCCTACGTGCTACGCATGGAGCCGATCCAGTCGATCTCGGAATCGGACCGGGGCCGCGAGGCCGACCTGCTCAACGCGGTGCGGGGCATAATTCCCGCGCCAGAACCGGCATGGCTCGACGCGGAAGGGACATTCTTCGGCCAGCCCGCAGCCATCATGCATTTCGTCGCCGGTGTGACCAAGCCGAGCGACAACGGCAATACGGTAACCGGTCTGGGCACTTATCTGGGGCCGGATCTTCGCGGCAGGATCGCACCGCAATTCATCCGCAATCTCGCCGCCATCCACGCGCTGGACCTTGCCGATCCAAACCTTGCCAGCTTCCAGCGACCGGACGCCGATCCCTGGCAGGCGGCGCGCTGGCAGGTGAACTGGTGGGCTCGCCTGCACCGCGAAGACGTGGTCCAGGCCCATCCGGTGCTCACACTCGCGGAAGAGTGGATGTATGCCAACCTGCCCGCCGCGACCGATCTGGTGATGGTCCACGGTGACTATCGGACCGGAAACTACCTGTTCGACGAGGACAGCGGCGAGATCACCGCCATGCTCGATTGGGAACTGGCCCATATCGGCGACCCGCACGAGGATCTCGCGTGGACGCTGCAGCGGATATTCGGTTCGTCCGAGAACGGCGTGCACCTTGCCAGCGCGATGCTAACGCGCGAGGACTTCATTGCCGCATATATCGCGCAGACAGGACGATCGGTGGATCCGCGTTCGCTGCATTTCTACGAGATACTCTCCGCCTACAAATGCGTGGTTATGACGCTGGCGACCGGCATGAAGACCGCGCGCGACCGCCACAATCATCAGGACGTCCTGCTCACCTGGCTGGCACCCGCAGGATACATCTTCGTGTCCGAACTCTGCCGCCTTCTGGATGAGGCAACCGCACCATGAATCCATCGATCGAAGATCGCCTCGGCAGCATGATCCGGGCCATGGAAGAAGTCGTTCTCCCCGAACTGCGGGGACGCAAGGGGCTTGCGGAGGAGCAGGCATCGCTGGTGCTGGGGCATCTCCACCAGTTGCGCGCGCAGGCAGGCCTGAACACGCATTACGAAGACGCCGAGTTCCGCGCACTCGCAACGTTGGCCGCAGAACTGGTCGCAGCAGCGAGCGGCGGCCCGGTGACGACATCCGCAGCGCATGAATTGCGGTCGGCGGCCATGCCCGCAACCGACGATGACGCCCTGCGGGCAGCGACCGTACGGACGAGCGCCGCCATAGCCGCGCTGATCGCCGCTGCGCACGTCGATGGAGATACCCGGTTCCGCACTGCCGTCTACCGGCAGGTGCTAGGCCACGGGGCCGCGACCGCCCTGCGCGACCGGAGCTGGTTCGCGATTACCGGGTTCGAAGGCCCGGACACGGAACTGCCGTCGATGACGGCTGCGCTCACGTAGTTTCGGCTTTTCGGGCCGCGAACACCGGGCTCACAAGTTACGACGGAGGGGACTGTCGAAGATGAATTCCCGCCCCGTTCGCTCTCGATCTCGAAGGCGCTTTCAGGGTGAGCCAGCTCATCCGTCTGGAACCGCGCACTTACGGGATAGAGGCGAAGATGCAATTCCAGGCACGGAGAGATCGCATGCACCCTGTATTCGTCACCCTCGAACTCCATTTCGCACCGGGCATGATAGAGACGTTCCTGACGCAACTGCCCGGCATTCTCGAAGAGACGCGCAGGACCGACGGCTTTGTCGCCATCAGTGCCCATCGCCATCATGCGGACGCCGACAGACTCATCCTTTCCGAGCAATGGCACAGTGCGCTGGCCTATCAGACCTACCTGCAGGCCCGCATCGTCTCAGGGCTGTTCACGGACCTGGCCAAACTGCTCGTTGGGGACCCGCGCATCGACATCTGGCAGCCCGCTCATCTCACCGTAACGCCGCCAGTCGACTGACAAAGAAGGCGCGGGAGGCAAACTCTCCCGCGCCCTTTTCATGTCAGCCTGCGTCTGCCAGACAGCGGCGCGCCTCGGCGTATTCGTCCACCAGCGTACCGATCCATTCGCCTGCAGGCCCCGCGACCTTGACCGCGCCGATGCCCTGCCCGGCGCTCCAGATTTCCTTCCACGCCTTGGCGTTGTCGCCGCCGCCGTCGATGTTGATCGCCTTGCCCGCCGCGCGCACGAGGTTGTCCGGGTCCAACCCGTTCTCGACGATCGAGGGGCGCAGGAACGTCGCCTTCACGCCGGTGAACGAGTCGCTGACGAGGATGTCGTCGGCCGTGCAGTCGACGATCATCTGCTTGAAACCGACCTGCGTGTTGGCCTCTTCCGACGCAAGGAAGGCCGAGCCGACATAGGCGAGGTCAGCCCCCATCGCCTCGGCCGCCAGCACCGAGCGGCCGTTGGCGATGCAGCCCGAGAGGATCAGCAGCCCGTCCCACCACTCGCGGATTTCCTGCACCAGCGCGAAAGGCGAGATATTGCCGGTGTGCCCGCCTGCCCCGGCACCGACAGCGATGATCCCGTCCACGCCCATCTGCGCCGCCTTCTGCGCATGGCGGTTGCGCACCACGTCCTGGAACACCAGCGCGCCGTTGTCCTGAAGCCGCCGCACAAGGTCCGGGTTGGCCGCCAGCGCCAGCACCACGATCGGCACCTTGTGGCGCAGCACTACCTCGAGGTCCGGCTCCAGCCGCGAGTTCGAGGCATGGGCGACGAGGTTGATCGCATAAGGTGCGTCGCCCACTTCGGCCTTGATGCGGGCGATGTCGGCATCGAGCGCCTCGGTCGTGCGCGGGTTCAGTGCGGGCATCGAGCCGATGATCCCGGCCTTGCACTGCGCGATCACGAGGTCCGCGGTGGAGGCGATGAACATCGGCCCCGCCATCACCGGAATGCGCAGTCTGCCCTTGAGGGCGGCGATCTCTTCCCTGTTCATCGTCCTATCGCTTCCATGTTATCGTGCCGTCATCCAGCACCTTGCGATCCCCAACCAACGCGCGGAACCGCGCCGAGGCATCGCCGTCCTTCCATATCTCGAACGTGACTGCGTCCCCGGGCATGACCACGCCCGAAAACTTGCAGGCAAGCGCCCCCACCGCCCCCGGATCACGCCCCAGCGCACGCGAAACCGCCACGCCGGCGACGGCATAGCTCGCCAGCCCGTGCAAGATCGGGCGCGGGAAACCGGCCTTCGCCGCGAAGCCCGGATCGAGATGCAGCGGGTTCCAGTCCCCCGACAGGCGATAGATCAGCGCCGCGCGCGGCGAGATCGCGTAGTGCCCGACCGCATCGGGAGCGCCGACCGGTTCGAACTTCGCCTCGCGCGGGGCTTCGGGGCCGCCGAAACCGCCGTCGCCGCGCAGCAGCAGGGTCTGGCGCAGGCGGCAATGGACGGCGTCGGTATCGGCATTGCTGATCTCGCGCTCCAGCACCAGCACCGCGCCTCGCCCCTCACCCCGGTCGGTCAGCGAGACGACGCTCGCCGTCCCTGTCACCGTGGCGCCGGGGGCAGCGGCTCGAAGAACTCGGCTGCCTGCGCGGAATGCACCAGCTTGCCGAAATCGACCCCGAGCGCCGGCTCGCGAATCCACATGCCGGGCGAACACAGCGTCACACCATAAGTCGGCAGAACCCGCAGCGATCGTTCATCGAGAAACGCGAGATCGCCCGCGTCGCACGGATCGTGCCCCAGCCCGACGCCCAGCGCATAAAGGATCGCGTCACGCTCGGCATAGGACTGCGTGCGCACGCCGAAGCCGTAGTCCCGGATCGCGTCGGGCCGGATCATCGTCACACCGGGTCCCAGGTGAACACGTCGCCCGAGCGGTGGAGCGGGTAGAAGTCGTTGGCGAACTGCGGGAACACGCGCTCGGTGATCGTCTCGGGCGTCCAGCCCTCGGCGGTGTGGGCGGTGCGGATCGGACGCGACTGCGAGAACAGGTAGATCTCGTTGTTGCGCACGCCGAAGACCTGTCCCGTCACCTCCTTGCCGCCATCGCTGCACAGCGCCGCGCAGAACGGCCCGATCTTGTCGGCATCGAGCTTCTTGAGGCCCTCGACCCGCTTTTGCTGCTCGGGCGTGTCGGTCGGGATCGAACTGACCATGCGCGTCCACGCCCAGGGCGCCACCGCATTGGAGCGCACCCCGAAACGCTGCATGTCGATGGCGATGCACTTCGACATGCCGACGATGCCCAGCTTGGCCGCCGCATAGTTCGCCTGCCCGAAGTTGCCGACGAGCCCGGTCGAGGAGGTCATGTGCACGAAGGCGCCCGAGCCCTGTTCCTTGAAGAACGGCGCGGCGGCGCGGCTGGTGTGGAAACTGCCCATCAGGTGCACATCGATCACCGCGCGGAAATCCTCCGGCGTCATCTTGTGGAAGATCACGTCGCGCAGGTTGCCCGCGTTGTTCACCACCGCATCGATCCGGCCGAAGCTGTCGATCGCGGCCTGGACCATCGCCTGCGCCCCGTCCCATTCGGCGACGCTGTCGTGGTTGGCGACCGCCTGCCCGCCCAGCGCACGGATTTCCTCGACCACCTGCTCGGCGGGCGAAGCGCCCTCCTCACCCGCGCCGCTAAGCGCCACGCCAAGGTCGTTGACGACCACCGCAGCACCCGCCTTCGCCATGGCCAGCGCGATGCCGCGACCGACGCCGCGACCGGCGCCGGTGACGAGCACGGCCTTGCCTTCCATCATTCCCATTGTCGTATCCTCAGTAGCTCTTGGGAAGGTCGAGGACCTTCTCGGCGATGAAGCTCATGATGAGCTGCTCGGTGATCGGCGCGAGGCGCGTCAGCGCGGCCTCGCGGTACAGTCGCTCGACATGGTACTCCTTGGCATAGCCAAAGCCGCCATGCGTCGCGACCGATTGCCACGCCGCGTCATGACAGGCGCGGGCGGCAAGGAACTTGGCGGAATTGGCCTCGGCTCCGCAGGGCAGGCCGCTGTCGTAGAGGCGCGCGGCCTTTTCGACCATCAGCCAGGCGCTCTGCAGATACATCCACTTTTCCGCGAGCGGGTGCTGGATCCCCTGGTTCTGGCCGATCGGCCGGTCGAAAACCACGCGCTCCTTGGCATAGTTCACGCCCCGGCGCAGTGCGTCGGAACCGATGCCGGTGGCGGCGGCGGCGATCAGGATGCGCTCGGGGTTGAGCGAGTGGAGGATATAGCCGAAGCCCTTGCCTTCCTCGCCGATGCGGTCCTCGTCGGGGATGAACAGGTCCTCGATGAAGATCGCGTTCGAGATCCACCGCCTTGCGGCCCATCTTGGGGATCAGGTGGACGTCGATCTTGCTGCGGTCGAGATCGGTGTAGAAGATGGTGATGCCGTCCGTCGGCTTGCTCACATCCTCGAACTTGGTCGTGCGCGTCAGCAGCATGATCTTGTTCGCGACCTGCGCGGTCGAGGTCCAGACCTTCTGGCCGTTGACGCGGTAGCCGCCGGGCACCTTCTCGGCGAAAGTCTTGATCCGCGTGGTGTTGAGACCGGCATCGGGCTCGGTGAAGCCAAAGCACACCTGATCCTCGCCCGAGACAAGGCGCGGCACCCAGCGGGCCTTCTGCTCCTCGGTGCCCTTGACCACGATCGGGTGCGGTCCGAACAGGTTGATGTGGATCGTCGAAGACGCGGCGAACCCGCCGCCGCAAGAGGCAACCTCGCGGATCATCGTCATCGCCTCGGTCACGCCGAGGCCGGAGCCACCGTATTCCTCGGGCATGGTGATACCCAGCCAGCCGCTTTCGGCCATGGCGCGGTGGAATTCGCGCGGGAACTTGCCGTCGTCGTCGCGGGCGAGCCAGTATTCGTCGTCGAACGGCTTGCAGACCGCGCGCACGCCTTCGCGGATGGCTTCGAGATCTTCCTCGGTTGGAAGCGGACGGGGTGCACTCATGACGAAATCCTCGTTGAATGGGACTGGATGCGGCGCAGCAGGTCGGGCCCGCGCCAGAGCAGCCAGGCGGCGTTGACCATGTTGCCGGTGCAGCAGGTGACGATGAACAGCACGACCACGAGCGTCAGGTTACGTTCGTAGGCGTAGATGATGAGCGAGAAGAGCAGGAAGCCGGAATAGGCATCGGCCCAGACGTAAAGGCCCCAGACCACCGACCACACGTGGAGCTGGTCCGGGATGACCTCGCCGGTCGCGAAGGCATAGAGAAGGAACGCGGTCAGGCCGACCACGATCGCAAGGCTGGCGCCGCGCGCGAAACCGCTCATCCATCTTCTCCTGCTGCGGCCAGCGTCTTGTGCGCGGCCTTGAGGTGGGGAATGTCGAACATCTTTCCGTCGATGCCGATCGTACCGAGCTGCGGATTGGCGGCGAAGGCATCGACGATGCGGCGGGCATGGGCCACTTCCTCCTCAGACGGGCTGAAGCAGCGGTTGATCGTGTCGACCTGATCGGGATGAATGGCGATGCGGCCGAGGAACCCGTCGCGCCGGGCCTTGCGGCAATCGGCCTCCAGCCCCTCGGGATCGCGGAAGTTGGCGAAGAGCGTGTCGATCGGCACGACCCCGGCCGAGGCCGAGGCGAACAGGCACTGCGCGCGGGCAACCTGATAGGGGAAGGTCCAGGAGCCGTCGGGCTCCTTGTTGTCCGTCGCGCCGATGGCGGCGCCAAGGTCTTCCGCCCCCAGGTCAGGCCGACGAGGCGTGGGTGCGGCGGCGTGTAGGACTGCAGGTTGAACATCGCCAGCGGCGTCTCGGTGGAGACGACGGCGATCTTCACCGTGCCCGCCGCCATGCCCGCCTCGGCCTCGAGCCGGTCGAGCTTGCGGGCGATTTCGGCGATGTCCTCGGCGCCATTGGCCTTGGGGATCAACAGTCCCGCAAGGCCGGGGCGCACCACGGCGGCAAGGTCGTCGTCGATCAGCCCGCTGTCGAGCGGATTGGGCCGCACGAACAGCGCAGCGCCGACCTCGCCCGCGCGGTCGAGCCAGCCCGCGACGATGCCGCGCGCCTCGGGCTTCACCGCCGGAGCAACCGAGTCCTCGAGATCGAGGATCAGCACGTCCGCCGCGGTCTGCGAGGCTTTTGCGAACTTTTTCTCGCTGTCGCCCGGCACGAAGAGAAGCGAGCGCAGCCTCACGCCGGCTTCCTCAGCATAAGCGCATTGCGCTTGGTGCGGCAGACGATCTGGTCGTTCTGGTTGAGGCCGATATGCTCGAACAGGACGATGCCCTGCGTTGGGCGAGACTTGCTGGCGCGCACCTCCAGCACATGCGTTTCCGAGCGGATGGTATCGCCGGAGAAGACCGGGTTCGGAAACACCGTATCGGTCATGCCGAGGTTGGCGACCGTGGTGCCCAGCGTCGTATCCTGCACCGACAGGCCGATCACCAGTCCCAGCGTGAAGATCGAGTTCATCAGCGGCCTGCCGAACTCGGTCTGCGCCGCATAGTCGTGATCGACGTGAAGCTGCGCCGGGTTGAAGGTCAGCGACGAGAACAGCATGTTCTCGTATTCCAGCACGGTCTTGCGGATTTCGTGCCGGATCACCTGCCCGACCTCGAACTCCTCGAACCAGAGGCCTGCCATCGTATCGTCTCCCTATTATCTTGTCAGTTCAGGCGGCCGAGGATCGCCACGGCGGCGACGCTGTTGAACGGCGCACCGCCCAGATTGTGCGTCAGGCCGAAGTCGACCTTGCCGCGCTGGCGCTCGCCCGCCCGGCCCTGAAGCTGGTTGTAGACCTCGTAGGCCATGCGCAGGCCCGAGGCGCCGACCGGGTGGCCGAAACACTTGAGCCCGCCGTCGAGCTGGCACGGGATCGCGCCGTCGCGGTCGTACCGGCCATCGAGGATGTCGGCAGGCGCGCGGCCCTCGTCCGACAGGCCGAGGTCTTCCATGATGACCAGTTCGGTGATCGAGAAGCAGTCGTGCACCTCGGTCATGTCGATGCTCTGCTTCGGATCGTGGATGCCCGCCTCGGCATAGGCCTTGCCAGCCGCGACGCGGGTATTGGGCACATGCGCGCCGTCCCATTCGCCGTACTGCATCTCCCAGCCGTTGCTGGCGCTCAGCTGGATCGCCTTGATCGTGACGGGGTTCGCCTTGCCCAGCCCGCGCGCGATGTCGGGCGTGGTGACGATGGCGCAGGCCGCGCCGTCCGACACGCCGCAGCAATCGAACAGGCCGAGCGGATCGGCGATCATCGGCGCGTTCAGGATCTTGTCCATCTCCACCGCCTTGCGCATGTGCGCTTTGGGGCTGTGGACGCCGTTCTGGTGGCTCTTCCACGAGACATGCGCCATCGCCCGCTTGAGGTCGCCCGCGTCGATCCCGTGCCGCGCGGCATAAGCTCCTGCCAGCTGCGCGAACGTGCCCGGCGCGGAGCCATAAGGCATCCACAAGTCGTTCTGCACGCCCTTGGTCTTGAGCGGCAAGCCGCCGTAGCCGGTGTCCTTGAGCTTCTCCACGCCGATGGCCAGCGCGATGTCCACCGCGCCCGAAGCCACGGCATAAGCCGCGCCGCGCAGCGCCTCGGTCCCGGTGGCACACATGTTCTCCACCCGCGTCACCGGCACCCGCTGCAGGCGCAGAGCATGGGCGGCGGGCAGCGCGGAATTGCCGACGTTGATGTCGTCAAGCGCATTGCCGACCCACGCCGCCTCGATCTGCTCGCGCGCGATACCGGCATCCGCCAGCGCCTCGCCGAACGCCTCGACCATCAGACCGTCGGCGCCGAGGTCCCAGCGTTCGCCGAAGCGGCTGCAACCCATGCCGACTATGGCGACCTTGTCCCTGAATCCGCTCGCCATCAGGCGTCTCCCAACGTCGGGCGCGCGAGCGGCGCCGCTTTCCAGAAATAGGTGCGGGTGCCCAGCTCGCGGTTCTGCGACTTGATGCGCAGCCGCATGCGGACGCGGTCCCCCACCGCAAAGCCCTGCTCGGGCCGGTCGACCATCTCCATCAGCACCCGCGCGCCGTTGTCGAACTGGACGAGACCAAAGTCGAACGGCGGATCGGGGGTGAAGTTCAGCCGGTCCGCCGTGATCGAGACGATCTTCGCCTCCAGATCGGCAAGGCGCACGTCCTCCAGCATTTCGGGCTCGGACAGAGCCGGGTTGACCGGATAGGCGCTCTTGGGGAACTGGACGTTGCCCCCACTGTCGCGCCCGCCGATGAAGCCGATGGTGTCGCGGCCGACGCGCTCCAGCACGGTGGCCTGCGATTTCTGCTGGAATTCCGCGCGCATCCCCCAGTCGAGCGACAGCGCGCCCGAAAGATTGAGGAAGCGCGTGGGCGAAGTCAGGCGGAAGCCCTGCGCGAGAACCTCGGCGAACCCGGCCACGCCCTCGACTTCGCCGGTAACCTCGAAGACCAGAGCATCGACGCCACTGCCGAACCCGACGACCAGCACGTAGTCACCTACCGCCGCCGCCGCGAGCGCCAGGCCGAGGCCGTAGAGCGGCATCGCCGTGCCCAGATCGCCCGCCGCATCGGAAACCGATTGACAATGATTGGGCGCAGCGACCTTCAACTGGCGCGCCGCAGCGGCCCATGTCCCGCCGACCGGCTCGGCCACCGCGACATGCGTCAGATGTCCCGGCTCGATCCCCGCTTCCTCGCAGGCGTCGCGGATGGCGGGGACGATCAGTTCGGCCACCGCCACGTCGCGCACGAAGCGTTCCTCGTAAACGTAAGGCGTGGGGTGATCCTGCGAGGCGTAGCGATCGACCAGATCGTGCGTCACGCTGGCGAAACCCGCCAGCCGCGCGCCGCCACCCTCGCCGATGCGCACCGCGGCGGCGCCGTCGCCATAGGCCAGCTGCGCCGCGCTGCCCGCCTGCGTCAGCCGCTTTTCCGATGCGACGACGATCTGGTCGCCCGTACCCAGCAGCGCATCGAGCATGGCAGTCGTGGCGGCGCGGCGCGAATTGCCGAAGTCCACGGTGCGCACCGTGCGCGGCAGGGCCAGCGCATCGAGCGCGATCGCGCTTTGCGAACGCTCCGTATAATAGGCCGAGGTCGAGGCGATCCGCAGACTTTCGGGCGCGGTCTGCACCAGCCCCCGCGCCGCTTCTACAGCCATCGTCAGGCTGTCCTCGTCCCAGCCCGCCAGCGCGCGGAAACCGCCACGCGGCATGCCGAGGCCGCTCCAGGAATATTCGCGGGCGATCGCCTTGCGGTCGACGCGCAGCGCGGGCAAGTATGCACCCATCGCGGTTATACCGATCTGCACCCTATCCTCCGCAAGATCATTTTTCAGGTCCGCCGCTGCTTGGCGGCGGCATATCGTCGCAGCCTTCTTGACAGCGCCGAATCATTTTGTAAACAGGTTCACAATTAGTGGCAAGGGTGATTTGGCACCCCTCGGGGCAGCCTCCGGCCAAGGGAGCAGGACTTGGATATTTTCAGACAGGATGCACTGGCCGGGAAGGCCATTCTAGTGACGGGTGGCGGCAGCGGCCTTGGCCGGGAGATCGCCCGCAGCCTCAGCGCGCGCGGCGCAGTGGTGCATATCTGCGGCCGCCGCCAGGCGCTGCTGGACGAAACGGCCGCCGAAATTTCGGCGGCGACCGGCGGCGCGGTCCATGCTCACGCCTGCGACATCCGAGATGCCGATGCGGTGGACGCGATGGTCGAGGCGATCTGGCAGACGGGCCCGCTTTCCGGCCTGTTCAACAACGCCGCCGCCAACTTCATCGCACCGACCAAGGACCTGAGCGCCCGGGGCTTCCGCGCGGTGACCTCGACAGTGATCGACGGCACGTTCTACACCACGCTGTCGTGCGGCAAGCGCTGGATTCGCGACGGGATCGCAGGCGCGGTCGTCTCCAACCTGACGACCTGGGTATGGACCGGATCGGCCTTCGTGGTGCCGTCCGCCATGGGCAAGACCGCGATCGACGCGATGACCAAGTCGCTGGCGGTGGAATGGGGCCCTTACGGCATCCGCCTCAACGCCGTGGCCCCCGGCCCCTTCCCCACCGAAGGCGCCTGGGAAAAGCTGAACCCGATCCCGGACACGCAAAGCTCGGCCACCAATTGCGAGACGGTGCCGCTGCGCCGCTTCGGTGACATGCCCGAACTGTGCAACCTGATTACCTTCCTGTTGTCGGATGGGTGCAATTACCTGACGGGGCAGACCATCGCGATCGACGGCGCGCAGCATCTCGCCGGTCCCGGCACGTTCGCCGATCTCACCAACCTGACCGGCGAGCAGTGGGACGCAGCGCGCGCCGCGATCGCAGGTTCGGTCGCCAAGGAAAAAGCCCAACGGGGGAGCAACTGAGCCATGATCGAAAGATCCCTCTTCCAGCCCGAACACGAAATGTGGCGCGACACTGTCCGCAAGTTCATCGAGAAGGAAATCGTCCCCTTCCACGACCAGTGGGAAAAGGACGGCATCGTCCCGCGCGAGGTATGGCTCAAGGCCGGTGAGGCCGGGATGCTGTGCTGCACGGTTCCCGAGGAATACGGCGGCATCGGCGCGGATTATCTCTACGACGTCATCGTCTTCGAGGAATTGTGGCGCGCGGGCACGAGCGGCCCGGGCTTCCTGATCCACACCGACCTCGTCGCCTCCTACATCCTCGCCTTCGGGACCGAGGAGCAGAAGCGCCAGTGGCTTCCCAAGATGGTCAGCGGCGAGGCGATCGGCTCGCTCGGCATGACCGAGCCGCACGCGGGCAGCGATCTCAAGGCGATCCGCACCCGCGCCGAGCGCGACGGCGACGATTTCGTCATCAACGGGCAGAAGGTGTTCATCTCGAACGGCCAGCTCTGCGACGTGATCGTGCTGGCCACCAAGACCGACAGCGCCGCCGGGGCCAAGGGCACCTCGCTGTTCCTCGTCGATGCCAGCCTCCCCGGTTTCAACCGAGGGCAGAACCTCGACAAGCTCGGCATGAAGGCGCAGGACACCTCGGAACTGTTCTTCGACAACCTGCGCGTGCCTGCCAGCGCAATGCTGGGCGAGGAAGGTCAGGGCTTCGCGCTGATGATGACGAAGCTGTCGCAGGAACGGCTCGCCCAGGCGATCCGCTCGGCGACCGTGACCGAAACCGTCATCGAATGGACGGTGGACTATACCGCCGAGCGCAAGGCCTTCGGCCAGACCATCGGGGATTTCCAGAACACCCAGTTCGTGCTGGCCGACCTCAAGGCACGCGCGGTGATGGCGCGGGTCTTCACCGACAAGTGCATCGACCTGTTCATGAAGGGCGAGCTTGATCCGGTCGATGCCGCGATGGCCAAGATGACCACCTCGGAACTGCACTGCGAAACGGTCGACAAGTGCCTGCAATTGTTCGGCGGCTGGGGCTACATGTGGGAGTATCCGATCTGCCGCGCCTATGCGGACGCGCGCATCGTCAAGATCGCCGGCGGGTCCATCGAGATCATGAAGACCATCATCGCGCGTGAGATGTTCAAGGGCAAGCTGACGCGCAAAGGGTAATGGAAACACGCTTACCTCTTGATGCACGCGCGATTGCCGATAGTGCGGAGGTTTCAACCTCCGAAGGAAAGAGCGTGCCCAAGAATCTGGATTCCAATTTGCGCTTCGGCTTTTTGATCCACGACGTGTCGCGCATGCGCCGCATCGTCGTGGACCGGGCCCTCAAGCCCCTCGGCATCACGCGTTCGCAGTGGTGGGTGCTGGCCTTCCTGTCGCGCCGCGACGGAATGACCCAGACCGCCCTCGCCGCCGACCTCGATCTCACCAAGGTGGCGATCGGTGGACTGGTCGATCGCATGGAAGCCGGTGGCTTCGTGGAACGCCGGGCGGATGAACGCGATGCCCGCGCCCGTCGCATCTACCTGACCAAGGCTGGCCAGAAGCTGGTCGCCGCGATCAGGGAAGCGGTTGATGCGGTGGAAGCCGACATCATGAGCGTGGTGGAAGACGAAGAACTCGAGGGCGCCAGCGGCGTACTCCTCAAGGTCAAGACAAGACTGATCGAACTCATCGGCAGCGATGCCGAAGGGGCCGGCGACATAGAAATGTAGCCGGTCATGAACAAACGGAGGTTGTTGTGAAAGGTTTGGAAGGCAAGGTCGCCATCGTCACCGGCGGCGGACAGGGCATCGGGCGCGCGCTCGTTCTCAGGCTCGCGGCGGAGGGGTGCAAGGTCGCCATCTTCGATCTCAGCCCCGAGGCGGGGAAGAGACCGCCAAGCTCGCCGGAGACGCCGTGGTGCAGACCTGGCAGGTCGATGTGAGCGACTTCGAGGCCGTTCAGGCTGCGGTAGGTGCCGTTGAGGACACTCTTGGTCCCGTCTGGGCGCTGGTCAACAACGCCGGATGGGACAAGCCGATGCCCTTCCTCACGACCACCCCGGAGTTCTGGGACAAGGTCATCTCGATCAACCTCAAGGGCAATCTCAACACCCATTTCGCGGTCGCGGGCCGGATGGCGCAGCGCGGCGGCGGGCGGATCATCAACATCGCCTCGGACGCGGCGCGCGTCGGCACCAGCAACGAGGCGGTCTATTCGGCCTGCAAGGGCGGCCTCATCAGCTTCACCAAGTCGATCGCCCGCGAACTGGCGCGCAAGAACGTGCTCGCCAACTGCGTCTGCCCCGGCCCCACGAACACGCCGATGATGGCCAGCGTGCTGGGCGAAGGCGCCGACGCGGAGAAGTGGAAGGACGCGATGGTGCGCGGTATCCCCTTGAAGCGCATGGGAGAACCCGAGGACTACGCCGGCATCGTGGCAATGCTCGCGTCGGACGACGGCGCCTATATCACCGGGCAGGCCATTTCCGTCTCCGGCGGCATGAACATGGTCTGATCCGGCTATGTCGGATCAGGACAATACCCCGCCGCCGATCCCGGGAAACTGGGAAACCGGCATCGTTACCCGCACGGGAGCGTGGACGGTCGGCCAGATCTGGGTCGATTGGGAAGCGAAGCGCTACTGCCTGAAAGTCTCGGAAGATCACTGCAACGGCGTCGGCGGCATGCACGGCGGCGCCATGGCGACTTTCCTCGACGGGCAGGCCTTCGTCTACCAGGACCGCGAAGCCGCCGATCCCCATACGCCGACAATATCCTTGCAGGTCAATTACCTGGCTCCGCCCGTCGCGGGCGACTGGCTGGTGGCGGAGGTCGTGCTGGTGAAAACCACGCGCACGATGATCTTCACCCAGGCGATCGCCACCGTCGGAGAGCGGGTGATGGCCAGCTCCCACGCGATCTACAAGAACAACGCAGGAAAGGACTCGCTATGAGCGAAGCACCCCAGTTCGAGCACGTGATCTACGAAGTAAAGGGCCGCGCGGCCTGGATCACGATCAACCGCCCCAAGCTCTACAACGCCTTCAACGCCCAGACGATCGAGGAGCTGATCGCCTCGTTCAAGCTGGCCGCCGACGATCGCGGCGTCAGCTCGGTCGTGCTCACCGGCGCGGGCGACAAGGCCTTCTGCACCGGCGGCGACCAGTCGGCCCACGAAGGCCAGTACGACGGGCGCGGCATCGTCGGCCTGCCGATCGACGAACTGCAGTCGATCATCCGCGACATTCCCAAGCCCGTGATTGCCCGCATCAACGGCTTCGCGATCGGCGGCGGCAACGTCTTCGCGACGCTGTGCGACCTCTCGATCATGTCGGAATCGGCGAAGCTCGGGCAGGTCGGCCCCAAGGTCGGCTCGGTCGATGCAGGCTGGGGCACCGCCCTGCTCGCCCGCCACGTCGGCGACAAGAAGGCGCGCGAAATCTGGTTCCTCAACCTCCAGTATACGGCGGCAGAGGCGCTCGAGATGGGCCTCGTCAACAAGATCGTCCCGCACGACCAGCTCGATGCGGCGGTGACCGAGTGGACCGACATCCTCGCCCAGCGTTCGCCCACCGCGCTGGCGCTCGCCAAACGCAGCTTCAATGCCGACAGCGACAACATCCGCGGCATCTCGATGCTGGCGCTAAATGCGGTGAAGCTGTTCTACGACACCGACGAGTCCAAGGAAGGCGTCCGCGCCTTCACCGAGAAGCGCGCGCCCGACTTCCACAAGTACGTGAAGTGACGGAATAGCAGATAGCAAATCAGCAGGGTCGGCCCGTGGCACCACGACGCATCACCGCAGACGATCTGGCCGCAGTCCTGCCGCCCGGTGGGCTGACGCTGGTTTCGTCGTGCAGCGCGGAATCGGACCTGCTGGCCGATATGGTCGCCGGGGGGAGATACCCTGGCGGCCATGCGGTTCTCGGGAATTTTCGTACCCGGCCTCAACCGCCGGACATGGTCGGGAAGCAGCCTGAGCCGCGTGCTGACGTTCTTCCAGACGCCGCAGCTCAGGGCGGAACCCGAGCGGGTCGATTTCAGGCCGCTGTGCTACGGGCAGATATCCGCGCTCTATGCGGCCGAGCCGCCAAGCGCCGTGCTGTTCATGTGCAGCCCGCCCGATGAAAACGGAATGTGCTCGTTCGGGCCGGAAACAGCGTTCATTCCCGATTTCTGGCGATCCGCCGGAACGCGGATCGCGCATATCAACCCCGCCATGCCGCGCACGGCAGGCGATCCGGGTATTCCCTTCGGCGAACTGACCGCTTTCATCGAGCAGGATCAGGTATTGAAAGGCACGCCCACCGATCTTCCGGACCCTGTTTCGCGCGCGATCGCGGAACATGCGGCCCGGTTCATAGAAGACGGCGCCACGCTGCAGACCGGCCTCGGCAAAGTGCCCGACGCCGTCCTCGATGCCCTGCATGACCGCCGCGACCTGCGCCTTCATACCGGCCTCGTCGGCGACGGCGGGCTGCGGCTGGTGCGATCGGGGGCCATGGCCCCGGGTTCGAGCGCCCTCGTCGGCGTCGCGATCGGATCGCCCGAACTCTACGCCGGGCTGGATGATCCCCATTTCCAGTTCCGGCCGGTATCGGTGACGCATGATCCGCGCATCGCGGGAGCCGCCGGACACTTCGTCACGGTGAATTCCGCGCTGGAGGTCGATCTGTTCGGCCAAGTCTATTCCGAGGTCGGCCCCAAAGGCGCCATGTCCGGACCGGGAGGCGCCAGCGACTTTGCCGCCGCCGCCCGCCTGTCGCCGCGCGGGCTGCGCCTGATCTGCCTTCCCGCCGACGCGGCGAAAGGCACGTTGTCGCGGATCATCGACCCTGCCTCTGCACGCGGCCCGGCATCGCTGAGCCGGCTCGATACCGATGTAGTCGTCACCGAACATGGTGCCGCCGACCTGCGGGGCAAGAGCCATGATGACCGCGCCGAAGCCCTGATACGTATAGCCGCCCCCAATTCCGCGATGTCCTGGCAGAAAGCTGGCGTGCGGTTTCGGATCGGCTCTGAGAACACAAGAGAGGATTATATGGCCAAGACCATCATCAGCTGCGCCGTGACCGGTTCGATCCACACGCCGTCGATGTCGCCGCATCTGCCGGTGACGGCCGACGAGATCGCGCAGAGTGCGCTTGAGGCGGCAGAGGCAGGCGCCGCGATCGTCCACCTGCACGCGCGCGATCCCGAAACCGGCAAGCCGGTGCATGAACCGGAAGACTTCGCGCCGTTCCTCAAGGTCATCAAGCAGGCGAGCGACGTGGTAGTGAACATCACCACCGGCGCCTCGCCCTACATGCCCGTCGAATATCGCGTGAAACCCGCCGAGACGTGGCAACCCGAAGTGGCCAGCCTCAACATGGGGAGCATGAACTTCGGTCTGTTCCCGATGCTGAAGAAGGACCGGGAGTGGAAGCACGCCTGGGAGCCCGAAATGCTGGAGGCCAGCCATGATCTGGTGTTCCGCAACAGCTTCAAGGACATCCGCTATGCGCTGGAAACGCTGAACAAGACCGGCACCCGCTATGAGTTCGAGTGCTACGACACGGCGCACCTCTACAACCTGCACTACTTCTGGAAGGAGGGCTTGGTCGAAGGCCCGCTGTTCATCCAGACCTGCTTCGGCCTCCTCGGCGGCATCGGCGCGCATCCGGAAGACGTGATGCACATGAAGCGCACCGCCGACCGCCTGTTCGGCGACAACTACCGCTGGTCGGTGCTGGCGGCAGGCGCGAACCAGATGCCGGTGGCGGCGATGGCGGCCAGCATGGGCGGGCACGTCCGCGTGGGGCTGGAGGACTCGCTGTGGATCGGCAAGGGCCAGCTCGCCACCAGCAACGCGCAGCAGGTGACGAAAGTGCGCCAGATCATCGAGGGCCTTGGCGGCGAGATCGCCACCCCTGCCGAAGCGCGCGAAATCCTCGGCCTCAAGGGTGGCGACAAGGTCGCCTTCTGACCCTGCTTCTCGCAATGCCGCAAGCCGGCGCAGGAGAATTCATGACATTGCCCCTCCCCGATCTCACCCAGTTCCGTGTCGAGCGACAGGACAACGGCCTGATCCATCTCGTCTTCGACTGCCCCGACAGATCGATGAACGTCTTTTCCAACAAGGCGATCCATGAACTGGGCGCCTTCGCCGAATGGCTGCACCGCGCCGACGACGTTCGCGGCGTGGTCGTCCGTTCCGGCAAGGCCAACGGCTTCTGCGCGGGCGCGGACCTGACGGAACTGGGCGTCGCCTACGAGATGATCGTCGCCGCGCCCAGGGCCGACCGTTTCGATATCGCCTTCGACCACTTCTTCCCCCTCAGCCATGCGATCCGCCGTCTGGAGACCGCAGGAAAGCCGATTGCCGCCGCCGTCGCTGGTGTCGCGCTAGGGGGCGGATGCGAACTTGCTCTCGGCGCCCACTACCGTGTCCTGACCCGTTCCCGCCGTGCGATGCTGGGCCTGCCTGAATATGCCGTGGGGTTGCTTCCCGGCGCCGGTGGAACCCAGCGCATGCCGCGCCTCGTCGGCGTCGAGGCCGGGCTGGAAGTCCTGCTTCTCGGCCGTACCTACCAGGGCGAAGATGCCGTGGCTGCCGGCCTTGCCGGCGAGGTCGTGGATGAAGGCGACGAGATCGCCGCCGCCGAACGCTGGCTGCTGTCCAAGGCGGCCCACTGCGTGCAGCCCTGGGACCGCACTGACAGTGCTCCTTTGCCGCATGCCGAGATTTCCGGCGCCATCGAGCGCCATCGCGAACGCGAACTGGCAAGGATGCTCGGCCATGAACCAGCCCCTCTCGCCATTCTCGACTGCGTGGAGTTCGGCATCATCCAGCCGATCGATGGCGCCATCCGCGCGGAAATGTCCGTGTTTTCGGCTCTGATCCAGCGCCCCGAACCCCGCAACATGATCCGTACGATGTTCCTCGGCAAGCAGGCCTATGACAAGGCGGCAAAGGACGGCTCCCTGCCGGACAGCATCGAAGCCGCGCGGGAGGCGATCTCCACGAAAGTATCGCAGGCGTCTTCGCAATGCCCCGAATTGGCCAGCGCCCTGTTCGGAGCCCCTACCCCCGGATCTGCACCGGTCCAGCGGAGGGTCGGTACGGACTTCTGGCTTCGCGGTCGTCCGGCGGCGATGGCAGCTCTGAAGGAACTGTCACAGGACTGCAGCAGCATAGTCGCCGACATGGACGACATCACCCGCCTGCAACTCGATCACGCACTTGCTCGCACGCTTGTTGTGCCTGCCTATATCGGCGGCCTCGCTGGCATGGCCGAACTGGTCTAGGACGTCCTCTTGCGGGAGAGTTTAGAACTCTCCCGCAAGAATTGTATCAGGAAATCAGCAGCATAGGCACCTCGATCGCCTCACGAAACGCGGCCATGAATTGCGCGGCCAAGGCGCCGTCGATCGCGCGATGGTCGAAGCTGCCGGTCGCGGCCATGATCGTGGCCAGCGCAATATCGCCGTCGACTTTCCACGGCTGTTCCACCCCTGCCCCGATACCCAGGATCATGGCTTGCGGCGAATTGATGACCGGCACCATCTCATCGATGCCGAACATCCCCAGATTCGAGATGGTCGCGGTCCCGCCCTCGTAGTCGCCGGGCGTCAGGCGGCCTTCCCTCGCCTTCGCCGCAAGCGACCGGCCCGCTTCGGAAACAGCGCCAAGGGAAAGGGCCGCCACATCCCGGATGACCGGTGTGACGAGGCCGCCGTCGATGGCCACCGCCATGGCGATGTCGACGCGTTCGAAGCGATGAATCCGGTCCCCGGCGAACTGCACATTGGCTTCTGGAACCTGCTCCAATGCCCACGCCATCGCCTTGATAACACAGTCATTTACTGAAACGCGGGCACCGCGATGCGAGACGGCACCGTTCAATTCCCGGCGCAGTTCGAGCAATCCGTCAAGACGGCAGCGGGCGGTGAGATAGAAGTGCGGGACGGTCTGCTTGCTCTCGGTCAGGCGCCGGGCGATGGTCCTGCGCATAGTGGACAGGCTCTCGCTGCGCATCGGTATTCCCTGAGGCGCGGGCAGCGGCCGATCTTCCGCCGGGATCAGGGCAACCGATGCCGCCGTCGCAAGTCCCAGATCTGCCGCCATTATCCTGCCGCGCGACCCCGAGCCCGCGATCGAGTCCAACCCGATGCCGCGTGCCGTGGCAAGGCGCCGGGCGAGCGATGTCGAACTGACATCCGGGGCTGAAACGGGCAATGTCTGAATCGGCTCGGCGTAGGTTTCGGCAGCAGCGAGAGGGACAGGATCGGTGTCCTCACCGGCACTCAACAGTGCCACAACGGCACCTACGGGTACATCAACGCTACCTGCAGGCACCACCAGACGCGCTATGCGGCCATCTTCGGCGGCTTCCATTTCCATGGTCGCCTTGTCGGTTTCGATCTCGGCGATCAGGTCGCCCGCCTTGACGGTATCACCCGTGCCGACCAGCCAGCGGGCAAGCGTCCCCTTCTCCATCGTCGGGGACAGCGCCGGCATTTTGAGTTCAATGGCCATTTCAGTTTCTCCGGAAACAGTTGCGTCGCTGCATTGGCGGTGGCGTCGGCATCGAAGCGCAACTGGCCCGATGCCCGCCAATCTTCAGCCCAGGGCCGCGCGCATCTCGGTGATCGTAGCGGTCATCATCGTCATCCCGATTGCTGCGAAAAGGAGCGCTTCAGAACCCCACTTTATCCCCGCCCTTGAGGCCGAGGATTTCGCGCGCTTCGGCAGGGGTGGCGATCTCGCCGCCGAGGCCCTCGATGATCTGGCGCACTTTCGTCACCTGCTGCGCGTTGCTGGTCGCAAGCTGGCCCTTGCCGATCCACAGCGAGTCCTCCAGCCCCACGCGGACGTGCCCGCCCATGCTGGCCGCCATCGCCGCCACCGGCATCTGGTTCGCGCCTGCCGCCAGCACCGACCAGCGGTAGTTGTCGCCGAACAGGCGGTCGGCGGTGCGCTTCATGTGCATCACGTCCTCCGGGTGGGCGCCAATGCCGCCGAGGAGGCCGAAGCAGGTCTGGATGAACAGCGGCCCTTCGACCAAGCCCTCCTTCCAGAAGTAGTGCAGGTTGTAGAGGTGCGCCGTGTCGTAGCATTCGAACTCGTAGCGGGTGCCGGTCTTATTCAGCGTTTCAAGGGCATAGCGGATATCTTTGAAGCTGTTGCGGAAGACGAGGTCGTGGCTGGCCTCCAGCATCTCCGGCTCCCAGGCGTGCTTCCACTCCCGGTCCTTTTTGAGCATCGGGAACAGCCCGAAGTTCATGCTGCCCATGTTGAGGCTGGCCACTTCGGGTTGCCACGTCTTGGCGGGTTTCACGCGGTACTCGACCGGCATGTAGGGCGAGGCGCCGGTGGTGATGTTGACCACCACGTCGCTCGCCTGCTTGATCACCTTGAGGAACGGCGCGAAGTCTTCCGGTTCATGCACCGGCTTGCCGGTTTCGGGATCGCGCGCGTGGAGATGGACGATCGCCGCCCCGGCCTCTGCCGCTTCCAGAGCGCTCTGCGCGATCTCGTCGGCCGTCACCGGCAGATGCGGCGACATCGACGGCGTGTGGATCGAGCCCGTCACGGCGCAGCTGATGATGGTCTTGGACTTCGGCATCTCGCCCTCCGTTTTTCGCTGCCGATCTCTGCCGAGGCATTCGTTGTGAACGTCGATGTGGTTTAAACTGTCCAAACGGTCAATATGATTCTTACCGCGGAGCGCGACCGGACACAGAGATCGCAGGCAAAGTCGTCAAAATTGGCGAATCCAGCTCGCGCCTTTACTCCCCGTCACGAATTATCTGACCATATGACTAATAGCCAGCCCAGCAAAAACGGCACAGGAATGCCGGAAGGTAGGCACCAACCGCATCGGTCATGCTCACCATAACTCCGATATTTATCTATGAATTACAGTATATAAATCGATCATCACGCCCAACTTCAAAGCCTTTGGCAACCTGCAGATCAGCAGCAGATCACAAGTTCGAATAATGGCTTGACGCGCCAAATGCGCTCATTAGAATTCCAATTGGTCAGGTTAAGCAAATGCAACCGGCGAGCGCAAAGCGCCGCACCATGGGGAGGATAATCGATGAAAATGCATGCACGCGCTGTGCTTTTTGCAGGCGGATCGCTGCTGTCGCTGGGGCTTTCCGCGACGTATGCGAACGCGCAGACCGCTGAAGCCACACCGCCACCCTCGTCCGCCAGCACGAACGAGATCGTCGTCACCGCCAACAAGCGCGAACAGAACCTCAGCGAAGTCGGCTCGTCCGTCAGCGCGGTCAGCGGCGAGGCGCTGAAGGTCCAGAACATCTCCAACATCGCGGACCTGGCGAAAGTGACGCCGGGCCTCACTTTCGCGCCGACGCCGAACGCCACGCCGGTCTACACGATCCGCGGCGTCGGCTTCTACGACAGTTCGCTGGCGTCCTACCCCGACGTCGCCGTCTACATGGACCAGTTCCCGCTGGCGCTGCCGGTGATGTCCGCGCAGACCGGTTTCGACCTCCAGCGCGTCGAAGTGCTGAAGGGTCCGCAGGGCACCCTGTTCGGCAACAACGCCACCGGCGGCGCGATCAACTTCGTCGCCAACACGCCCACGCCGACGCTGGAGGGCGGCGCGACCTTCAGCTACGGCCGCTTCAACACGATCGAGGCCAACGGCTTCATCAGCGGCCCGATCACCGATACCCTGGGCGGACGCATCGCGGTGAAGGCGGTCAACGGCGATCCCTGGCAGAAGAGCTATACCCGCGACGATCGCAACGGCCGCGCCGATACGATCGCCGGGCGCATGATCCTCGAATTCGAGCCGAGCAGCGACTTCAAGGCCTCGCTCAACCTCAACGGCTGGCGCGACCAGAGCGAGCCGCAGGCCCCGCAGCGCATCGCCTTCGTGCCGCAGAACGACGTGTCCGGCGCCCCCGCCATCGCGCCGTTCACCTATGCCGACGGCCCCGTGCCCTATCCGCAGGCGACCTACCCCAACGCACCGCGCAATGCCCGCGCCGCCGACTGGTCCACCGACTATCGCCCGCGGCAGGACAACCGCATGCTGCAGGGCCTGTTCCGCATGGACTACGACTTCAGCGGCATCACCGTCACGTCGCTGACCGGCTACACCGACCTCAAGTTCGACAACACCACCGAAGGCGGCGGCACCGCGCTGCGCGACCTCGACTTGCGCAGCGACAGCGGCCACATCAAGAGCTTCACGCAGGAAGTGCGCATCGCCAACGATTCCCACAACGCGCTGCGCTGGGTGGTGGGCGCGAACTACGAGCGCACCAAGGTCAACGAAGTCACCTGGCTGACCTACACCGACACCAGTTCCACGTACGTCAACGGCATCGTCGGCAGCACGTATGAAACCCGCCAGAAGATGACGAACTACGCCGCCTTCGGAAACCTGGAGTTCGACGTGAACGACCAGATCACGCTCAAGGCCGGCATCCGCCAGACCCGTGCCAAGCGCGATGCCTATGCCTTCAACGGCGATCTGCCGCAGTTCCCGATCCTGCCGACCGACACCACTTTCGGCGGCACTCCGGGCGTCACGCTGACCGACTTCTTCAACGCGGTGTACGGCTCGCTCGGCCCGCTCTACGGCGGCCCGGGCTACCAGATCCCGACGATCGCACCGGGCGGCTCGATCATCCTCGACACGCGCGGGCTGGTGCTGGGCGATCCTTCGGCGAACGATCCGGTCGATCCCGATACTTTCCTGACCGCCACCACCGTCAACACCCGCATCCGCGAGAACAGCACTTCGTGGATGGTCGGCGCGGACTTCAAGCCGGTGGACGGCCTGCTGCTCTACGCCAACGTCTCGAAGGGCTACAAGGCGGGCAGCTTCCCGCACTTGTCGGGCGCGATCTTCGATGCCTATGCGCCGGTGAAGCAGGAATCGATCATGGCCTACGAAGCGGGCTTCAAGGCCCAGTTGATGGATCGCCTGCTCACCATCAACGGCGCCGCGTTCTACTACGACTACAAGAACAAGCAGACCCGCGCGAAGTTCGTCGATCCGATCTTCGGCGCGCTCGACAAGCTGCTGAACGTGCCCAAGTCCACCATCAAGGGCGCCGAACTCGAAGTCACCGCGCGCCCGATGCAGGGCCTGTCGCTCAGCGCCTCGGTGACGTACCTCGACGCCAAGGTGGACAAGTACCTCGGCGCCGTGGGCCAGACGGCGGTAAGCGGCGTGCTGGTGCCGGTGAACGCCTCGTTCAAGGGCGTCGACCTGCCGTTCTCGCCCAAGTGGCAGTACTCGCTGCGGGCGGACTACACGTTCCCGGTCAGCTCGGCGCTGGACGGCTTCGTGGGTGCGGGCCTCAACGGGCAGAGCAGTTCGGTGTCGGCGCTGGTCGTGCCGGGTTCGGCCACCTTCGGGGCGACCTCGGACCTCTACGACATCAAGGCCTATACGCTGGTCAACGCCAACCTCGGCATCCGTTCCTCGGACGGCAAGTGGACAGCGTCGGTCTGGGGCAAGAACATCTTCAACACCTATTACTGGAGCAACGCCACGCAGGCCTACGACACCTTCGTGCGCTACACCGGCCGTCCGGCGGAATACGGCATCACGGTCGGCATGAACTTCTGAAGAAGCAACCTACCCTCCTGAAAGGCCCGGAAACCGCGAGGTTTCCGGCCACTTTTTGCCATCGTGACGGATGAAGATCAGATGCTGGTATGCCCTCCGTCGATCGCGAACGAGGCGCCGGTGGCGAACGAGGCTTCGTCCGACAGCAGCCAGCGCACCGCACCCGCGATCTCGGAAGGCTGGCCGAAGCGGTTCATCGGATGGACGGCGGCCAGCGCCTGTTCCAGCCCGGCATCGACCTCCATCGCGCCCTTCAGCATCGGCGTGAGCGTACCGCCCGGCAGCACCGCGTTGATGCGGATGCCCTTCGTCGCATAATCGATCGCGCCGCCGCGCGTCAGGCCCATCGCTCCGGCCTTGCTGGCGCAGTACTCGCTGCCGTTCGGGAAACCGACCATCGCGGACGTGGAGACGATGTTGACGATCGCCCCGCCCTTGTCGAGCATCGCGCGGATCTCGTGCTTGTTGCACAGGAACAGCCCGCGCAGGTTCACCGCGTGGCAGCGGTCCCATTCGTCGAGTTCGATTTCGTGCAGCAGCTTGCCGCGCTGGGGACTCCGGCGGCGTTGCAGGCGCCATCGAGGCGGCCGTAGGCGCGCACCGCCGCCTCGATCATCGCGGTGACCGAGCTTTCATCCGCCACGTCCGCCGCGATGCCCTGCGCGGTGCCGCCCGCCTGCCCGATCGCTGCCGCGACAGCCTGCGCCTTGCCGCCATCGAGGTCCGCCACGGTCACCCGGCAGCCCGCCTCGCCCAGCGCGAGCGCCACCGCTTCGCCGATCCCGCTGCCACCGCCGGTGACGACGATCGACTTGTCCTGAAGACCTTTCATTCCTTCGTTCTCCCATCTTCGCATCCTTCCCCACTCGATACGGGTGGGCGTGCAATGTTTTTATTGACCATAAGGTAAGTTTAGTCCAGCCTCCTCAAAACGAACGGGGAAACGAGGATGACGCCGAAAACGGCGAGCCGGGGCACGATTGCCCTGGGCATGGCAGCGGCTATCGCAGGTCTGGCATTCCTGATCGGCGGCCTGTGGCTCGTCGCTCTGGGCGGCTCGATCTATTACCTGCTTGCCGGAGCCGTGCTGCTGGGATCAGGCACACTGATCGCCCTGGGGCGCGGCACCGGCGCCAAGGGCTATGCGCTGTTCCTCACGGTCACGATCTCATGGGCGGTGGCGGAAAGCGGGTTCGCGCCATGGCCGCTGACGGCGCGGCTGCTGGCCCCGGCGCTGCTCGGACTGCTTTTCGTCATTCCCGGTGCGCGCGCCTCGCTCGGCCGGGGCGCCAGCCTTGCGGCGGGTGTCGGAGCACTGGCGCTGCTGCTGGTCGTCGGCGCGCACTTCGGGCGCGACAGCCACGACATTCGCGCGGCCGAAGCGATCGCCGCCTCGGCGCCGATCCCCGCAGACGCAGCGGGGGACGAATGGACATCGTGGGGCGGGGACAAGGGCGGAAGCCGCTTTTCCCGGCTGGCGCAGATCACGCCCGCCAATGTCGGCAAGCTCGAAGCCGCGTGGACCTTCCATACCCGCATTCCGTCCGACCCCTCCACCGGCTACCTCTCCGCAACACCGCTGATGGTCGGCGGGCGGATGTTCCTGTGCGGGCAGGACAATTCGGTCTTCGCGCTCGATCCTGACAGCGGCCGGGAACTCTGGCGCTTCGATCCCCGGGTATCCGCCAAGGGCTCCTCCGCCGTGCGGACCTGTCGCGGCGTGGCCTTCGCCCGGACCGAAGGCGCCGGCCGCTGCGCCGCGCGGATCGTCACCGCCACCTTCGACGGCCGCCTGATCGCGCTTGATGCCACCGACGGCAAGCCCTGCGAGGGCTTCGGCACGGACGGCGCCGTCAACCTGTTCGACGGCATGGGACTGGTGCAGCCCGGCTTCTACTATTCCAGCGCCCCGCCCGCCATCGCCCGCGACCGCATCGTCGTCGCCGGATGGGTGGCGGACAACCAGAGCAACGACGAACCCTCCGGCGTCATCCGCGTTTACGACGTGCGCACCGGCGCGCTTGTCTGGGCCTGGGACGCGGGCAATCCGCTGAACGTCCACGGGCCCCGACCGGGCGAGCACTACTCGCGCTCTACGCCCAACACCTGGGCGCCGATGAGCGTGGACGATACCCTCGGCCTGATCTACGCCCCGACCGGCAATCCCACACCCGACCATTACGGCGCGCTGCGCAGTGCGGCGAGCGAGAAATACGGCTCCTCGGTCGTCGCACTGGACGTCGCCACGGGGGCGGTGCGCTGGTCGTTCCAGACCGCCCACCACGACTTGTGGGACTATGACGTTCCCGCGCAGCCCAGCCTCTTCGCAGTTGGCAACACCCCCGCCATCGCGATCCCGACCAAGCGCGGCGAGACGTTCGTGCTCGACCGGCGCACAGGCAAACCGCTGCTGCCGGTCACGGAACGCGCCGTCCCCAGCCGGGGGCGGTGGAGAAAGTCGCCGCGACGCAGCCCTTCTCCGCCTTTCACTCCATGGCCGGCCCGGACCTTGCCGAGCGCGACATGTGGGGCCTCACCCCGTTCGACCAGCTCTGGTGCCGCGTGCGCTACCGGCAACTGCGCTATGACGGCAAGGCCACCCCGCCCGGCACCGACGAGGCGCTGATCTATCCCAGCATCGGTGGCGGCATGAACTTCGGCGGCATGGCGATCGATCCCGTCCGGCGCATCGCCGTGGCCAACGCGCTCTATTACGGCACGATCATCCAACTGGTGCCGCGCGCCGAGACCGACCGCCTGATCGCAGGTGCCGCGACGGACAGTCATGCCGTCACCAACTTCGGCCTGCCATTGCCGCAGGCGGGCACCCCGTTCGGTGTTCGCCTCAAGCCCCTCGCGTCGCCGCTGGGCGTGCCGTGCAATGCCCCGCCGTTCGGCCGGATCGCTGCGATCCATCTCGACACCGGCAAGGTCGCATGGGAGCGCCCGTTCGGCACCGCGCGCGATGCCGGGCCGCTGGGCCTGGCGCTCGGCCTGCCGATCCCGATGGGCGCGCCCAACTTCGGCGGATCGCTGACCACCGCGAGCGGCCTCACCTTCATCGGCGCCGCGCGCGAAAAGACCCTGCGTGCCTTCGCCACCGCGACGGGCGAGGAACTGTGGTCCGCCCGCCTGCCCGCCAGCGCGCAGACGATGCCGATGACCTACCGCAGCCCGCGCACCGGCTGCCAGTACGTCGCCACCGCCGCAGGCGGCCACAACATGCTGCAATCACCGCTTTCCGACAGCGTCGTGGCCTTCCGGCTGCCGGGCTGCTCCGCAAGCAAATCCAAGGGAGATGGGAAATGAATCGACTTCAGGACAAGGTCGCCGTGGTATCGGGCGGCGCATCGGGCATCGGCGCGGCGGTCGTGCGGCTGTTCGTCGAGGAAGGCGCGCGGGTGCTCGCCTGCGACATCCAGCCCCCGCTCGACGCCGCCTTGCGCACCCTGCTGGACGAGGCGCCCGAGAAGGTCCGCTTCACCACTTGCGACGCCTCGAAGGAGAGCGACGTCGCCGCTGCAGTCGCGCTGGCGACCGAAACCTGGGGCCGCCTCGACGCTGCCGTCGCCTGCGCGGGGGTTCCCGGACAAGGCAGCGACATCGACCTTGCGGTGGACGAATGGGACCGCATCATGGCGATCAACGCGCGCGGCGTATTCCTGCTGACCAAGCATGCGCTGCCGCCGATGATCGCGGGCGGCGGCGGCTCGATCACCAACATTTCCTCGGCCTACGGTGTCGTCGGCGCCCCCGGTTTCGCGGCCTACTGCGCCTCCAAGGGCGCCGTGCGCACCTTCACCAAGTCCACCGCCGTCGAGCATGCCCACCAGCGCATCCGCGCCAATTCGATCCACCCCGGCGTGATCGAGACGCCGATGCTGCAGGGCATCTTCGACCGCAGCGACGACCCCGAAGCGACGCGCGCCGCCTTCTCCGCGCAGCAGCCCAACGGCTTCAACGGCGCGCCCGAGGACATCGCCTGGGGCTGCGTCTACCTTGCTTCGGACGAGGCGCGCTTCGTCAACGGGGTCGAGCTGCCGATCGACGGCGGCCTCTTGGCGGGATAGGACGAATGGCTGAAAACGCACGCATAGCCGCCGATCTCATGGCGACGTTCGGCGCCGACATGGAGCCATGGTGGGCCATCGCCGACGAGGATCTCGTCCTCGAATTCCCCTTCGCCCGCTCGATCGGCATGCCGCAGCGGGTCACCGGCAAGCACGCCTCGCGAGCCTATCTGGAGAAGGTCGTCTCGGGGCTGGAGGGCCTGCGCTTCACCGGCATCACCGCAAGGGAGACCGGAAATCCGGGCGAAGTGGTGGTCGAATACGTCGGCACCTGCCCGGCACCCAATGGCACCTACGACCAGCAATACATCACCATAATGCGCTTCAAGGAGGGCAGACTGATCCTCTTCCGCGAATACTGGGACACCACGGAGGTCACCCGCGCCTTCGGCGACCTCGCCGCCGCATTCTGACAGGAGTTCTACCCATGACGACCAACAAGGACCGCGCCCTCGAAGCCTGCCGCCTCCTCTCCGAACGCGACCTCGACACGATGTTCGCCGCCTTCGCCGAGGACGGCACATGGACGATGCCCTACCTGCCCGATCGCTTCGCCTTCGCGGGCGAGCGCGACAAGGTGGCGATGCGCGAACTGCTCGACGGATTTCTCGGCGGGTTCGAGCATTTCGAATTCCATGTCGAGCAGGCGGTGGCGGACGGCGATACCGTGGCGATCCTCGGCAAGTCTTATGGCATCGGCCCGCGTTCGGCGATCTACCGCAACACCTACCACTTGTTCTTCACGTACCGTGACGGGGTGCTGCTGAAAGTGCGCGAACTGTTCGATCCCTATCAGGTCGAGGCTTACGTGGCGCAAGTCGAGGCGCAGGCGGCCTGAACTTAATATTGACTATTTGGTCAGTTGTAGCATTCTGCGAAAAATGCGGCGGAGCGCTCCCGGCGCTTGAGCCAGGCAATGGAGAGGTCACGCGAAATGAAGCGAGATCGAAGTCCCGGTCCTGATCGTCGGCGGCGCGGGCTGCGGGTTGGCCAGCGCGAACTTCCTTGGACGGCTGGCCATCGAGTGCCTGGTGATAGAGCGCTATCCGGCCACCTCGCCCGCGCCCAAGGCGCATTACCTGAACCAGCGCACGATGGAGATCCTGCGTGAAGAGGGGCTGGCCGATCACATCTACCGCAGCAGCACCCCGGCCGAGAACATGGCCCGCGTGGGCTGGTACACCAGCCTCGGCGGTGACGGTCCGCTCGACCGCAAGCGCATCGGCATCATCGACGCTTTCGGCGGCCACTCGCTGAAGGACGCCTACGGCGCCGACAGCCCGGTGCGCGCCGCCAACTTCGCGCAGATGTACATCGAACCGCTGCTGCTGGAGCACCTCGCCACTTACCCCACCTCGCGCATCGCCTTCCATCAGGAACTCAAGAGCTTCACGCAGGACGATGACGGCGTCACCGCGCAAGTCGAGGATCGCAGTTCCGGCGAAGTCTACGAAGTGCGCGCGCAGTACATGATCGCGGCGGACGGCGGGCGTCTGGTCGGGCCATCGCTCGGCATCGCGATGGACGGCATCGACCGGCTGATCGACATGGTGACAGTGTGGTTCGCCGCCGACCTCTCCGAGTACATCGAGGACGAGTCGGTGATGATCCGCTGGTTCACCAACCCCGAAAAGGGCGGTTCGTGGGGCAGCGGCGTGATGGTCGCGCTCGGCCCCGATACGTTTGGCGCGAAAAGCAAGGAATGGCTGATGCACTTCGCCTTCCAGCCGGGCGAGGCGGGCAAGCTCGACGCCGAAACCGCGATCCCGCAGATCCGCGAACTGCTGCGCCTGCCCGATCTCGACCCGAAGATCATCCGCATGAACGACTGGCAGGTGCAGGGCGTACTGGCGCGCGAATACCGCAAGGGCCGCGTGTTCCTGGCCGGAGACGCCGCGCATCGCCATCCGCCGACCACCGGCCTGGGCCTCAACAGCGCGATCCAGGACGCGCACAATCTGGCGTGGAAGCTGGCCGCCGTGATCCGCGGCGACGCGGGCGATGCCCTGCTGGACAGCTACGAGGCGGAGCGCCGTCCGGTGGCCGCCAACAACGTGGCCTGGGCGATGATGACCTTCCAGAACCACCTGACCATCGATTCCGCGATCGGGCTGATGCCGGGCGTGCCGGTGGAGTTCAACATCGGCGCCTATCACAAGCTGTTCTCCGACACGCCCGAAGGCGCGGCACGGCGGCAGATGGTGGCCGAAGTGATCGGCACCCAGCGCGCCGAATTCCAGGCCCACGACATCGAGATCGGCTTCCGCTACGACACCGGCGCCATCGTCCCCGACGGCACCGAGCCGCCGCCGCGCGGGTTGCTGGGCGATACCCATGTGCCCACCATGCGCCCCGGCCACCGCATGGCCCACGTCTGGCTTGACGCGAAGAACACCGGGGAAGACAAGCGCGTCTCCACCCTCGACCTGACCCGGCTCGACCGCTTCACCGTGTTCGTGGACGGACCTGCGGGGACTGGACCGCCGCCGTCGATGCCGCCCGCGCGGCCAGCGGGCTGACCATCGATCTCGTCCCTGTCGGCAAGGACGAGGATTTCACGCCGGTCGACGATCGCTGGGCCAATATCTCCGGCCTGCAGCGCGGCGGGGCGATCATCGTGCGGCCCGACCAGCACGTCGCCTGGCGCGGGGCCGTGCCGGTGGCCGATGCCGGGGCCACGCTGCAGGGCGTGATCTCCACCGTGCTCGGCCGGCGCGTCGATCAGCCGGTGGCGGCGTGACCGCAGACCGCTCGCTGCCGGCGGGGTTCGAGGCGCTCGAACCCCACGTCGCCTATTGGGCGGCGGCTAGCGCGCAGCAACGGCGCGCCGCGCGCGAGGCCGCCTCGATGGAGGAGATCGAGGCGTTCTACACCGCCATGCTGGCGCTCGCGCCCGAGGCGATCCGTTCGCTGGAAGGGCGCGACATGCGCGATCTCGAAGGCGCACCGCTAAGGTTGATGCAGCTCCTGCTGGCGCTGGCGCACGTGTCGATGGCGACGGAACTGCACCGCCAGCCGCGCGCGCCCTTCACGCCCTATCCGCACGAGGTCCGTCTGGTGGAAGGGCCGCGCATTCTCGGGTGAGACAACAGGAAAAAGCCGAAAACGGCGAAGGAGAGGAACCATGAACGATCAGGTCGCCGATTTCCGCGCGGACCGCACCAACCTGACCGCGCTGGCCGGGCTGGACACCGCGCCGGTCAGCCTCGAACCCTACCGCTCGCAGGACTGGTTCGATGCCGAAGTGCGGCAGGTGTTCAAGCGCGCATGGCTGTGCCTCGGCCGCGAGGAGCGGATTGCCGCGCCCGGCGACTACTTCGTCCAGACGCTCGAATTCGCCCGCGCCGAAGTGCTCGTCACCCGCACGAAGGACGGCCGCATCCGCGCCTTCCACAATGTCTGCTCGCACCGCTCCAACAAGGTCGTACTGGAACGAGAGGGCAATGCCTCGCGCTTCATGTGCCGCTACCACAACTGGACCTACCGCAACGACGGCGAGCTTGTCGGGGTGCCGGACCAGAAGAACTTCTTCGATTTCGACCGCAAGTCCTGCGGCCTCACCCCCGTCGCCTGCGACATCTGGGAAGGGTGGATCTTCATCAACCTCCAGCGCGAGCCGGAAGTGCCGCTGGCCGAATTCCTCGGCGCGTTCGGGGAAATCTACCGGGGCATCCCCTACCCCAATGCCGACCGCTCGATCCTGTTCGAGTCCCGGCTGAAGGCGAACTGGAAGGTCATCGCCGACGCCTTCGCCGAGACCTACCACATCCCGGCGATCCATCCCGAGACGATCGGCGCCACGTTCGCCAGCAACGAGAACCCCTTCGCGCGGCCGATCAGCGCGCAGACATGGGGGCCGCACCGCTCGGTATCGACTTATGGCAATCCCGAGTACGCGCCGCCGCCCGGATCGCAGGTGGAGCGCCTGTTCTACAGCAACATCGCCACCGGCAACGTGCTTTCGGCCGCCAGCCTCGACGATACCGAAGTGTTCCGGCGGCATCCGGCGATCAACCCGACCAAGTCGGCGAGCTGGGCGGTGGACGTGACCTGGCTGTTTCCGAATTTCCAGATCGACGTCTCCCCCGGCGGGTTCTGGACCCATCACTTCTGGCCGGTCAGCCAGGACGAGACGCGCTGGGAAGCCCGCTTCTACATCCCCGATGCGACCGATGTGTGGAGCCGGCTGCAGCAGGAGCACTACATCGCGCGGCTGGGCGAGATCCTGCTCGAAGACGTCGGCAATACCGAGCGCACGCAGGAAGGCATCGCATCGGGCGCGAAGGACACCATGCCGCTGCAGGACGGCGAAGTGATGATCCGCCACTCGCTGCACAACCTGCACAAATGGATCGAGGCCGGGACCGTGGCCGAAGCACTCGCCTGAACAGGAGACGATACCGATGAGCGAATTCGACAAGGCCCTGAGCGACCGCAACGTCGCCAACGCGCAAAAGCTGATGGCGCTGTTCGGGCACGACATGGATGCCTTCTGGGCGATGGTCTCGCCCGACCTGCACATGGAGCTGCCCTTCGCCGGGACGGTGCGCCTGCCCACCGAGCTGCATGGCGAGGATGCGCTGGGCATGTTCCGCACGGCCGCCGAAGTCTTCGACGTGAAGTTCAATTCGGTGGAGGTGACCCCGCTCGCCGATCCGAACCGCGTGCTGGTGGAGTATCGCGGCTACGGCGAGCCGGGCGGCGCGGTCTACGACCAGCGCTACGTCGGCGTGCACGAATATCGGGGCGATACGCTGGTGTTCTACCGCGAATATTTCGACACGGGCGTGGTGATGAACGCGCTGGGCGCGTACCTTCCGGCCTGATCGCTCCCCTTCGTCATTGCGAGCGAAGCGAGGCAACCCAGGGCAGTCTTGAGCCGCCCTGGGTTGCTTCGCTTCGCTCGCAATGACGGGAAGAGGCTCAGTACACGCCCGCCGCGCGCACATGTTCGAGGTAGGAGATCGGCCAGCCCATCTCCATCCAGCCGCCGCCGGGATTGCCGTCGATGGTCAGCCGCGCCGCGCCTTCGTTCAGCACGAAGTTCGGCGCGGCCGGGAGCGGGAAGACCCCGAAGACATCCCCTCCACCCGCGTGGCGCGGCCCAGTTCATCGACGATGTCGCACTGGAACGCGGTCTGGTCGAGGCGGCTGTCGCCCTGCCAGTCGACGTCGAGCGTCGCGATCTCGGCCATGACCGCATCCTTGTAGACGTAGCCGCGCACCTGACGGCGGCCGAGGGCGTAGAACTCCCAGAAGTGCACCGAAAAGGCATCGCCCGACTGGCCCTGAAACCAGCGGTAATAATGCAGCGCGTCCCAGTCGCGCCGCCCCCAGCTGTGGTCGCGGTGGCCGCTGCCTGTGACGTCGATGGTCCGTGTCCCGATGCGCAGCGTGCCGGAGACGCGGCCGCTCTGCTCGATGCGGTCGTCGGCGGCGTAGGAGGGGCAGCCGTCCTTGTGCGTCGAGTAGGCATAAGGCGGATGGAACGCCTCGTACGTGAAGGCGATCTCCGCTTCCTCGCTGCGCCACGATATTTCCGCGCGGTTGAAGCTGAGGTCTTGGCGCATGGTGAAGTTGTCGATCCGCCAGTCGTCGAAGCCCATGGTATCGGGCACCTTGCGATCGGGCAGGCGCACCGCGATCGGCGCACGGCCGAGACCCCGGCCCCAGATGCCCATCGCCGCGCCCGCCATGCCGTCCTTGTCCACCCAGGTATAAGTAAACAAGGCGATCTCGTGCTCGGGCAGGACGACGCAATAGGGGATGGATTCGCGCATCAACGGCAGGTCAGGCAGGGAGTGCCGGCCATCATGCACGGGGTCGATGGCCATTGCCGGCCGGGCGAGTGCTGCGGGATCGAATGCCATCAGTCTTCTCCGTTACCCGCCCAGGGGAAGCGGAAACCGCATTCGCCAAGGCCATACCCCTTGGTACCGTCGGCAAGGGTATATTCCATCATGTGCTCGGTCAGCGCGAAAGTATCGAGCGGGAAGGTCCAGCAGTAGAGCCGCCGCGCGGTGAAGGCGTGCACCTCTCCGTCCGCATCGGTGACACGCCAGTCCATGCCCTTCAGCGTCATGCCGTCGGCTTCGTAGATGTTGCGGTCCTCGATCGCGGTCACGCCGATCCACTTGCCGCCCTTGCCCACCATCTTGATGTAGGCGTCGTCGCCGTTGGTGGAGATGCCGTGTGTCGAGACGATCGACAGACCGTTATCGAAGATCGGCCAGGCAAGGCGGTAGTGGCGCAGGAAGTCCCAGTTGCGCGGGCCGACGGCGATATCGCGAAAGCCCTTGCCGTCGATCGCGATCGTCTCGCCGTCCGCCAGCGTGATCGTGCCGGTGACGCGGCAGGTGCCCTCCATGTGGATATGGGCGATCTCCTTGGCGAAGGCGTCCTCCGCCCCGGCATCGCTGAGGTGGATCGCATCCTGCATCGGCAGGATCGCGTCCCAGGTCAGATCGACCTTGAAGTCCCGTTCATCGAAAGTGATGTGCGCCTTCGACAGCGGCTCGATCGAGCGCAGCCGCATCCCGGCGACTTCCAGCCCGTCACCCAGCCCCAGCCGGGTGGCGGTGTAGGGCAGGTTCATGTTGGTGCGGTTGAACAGCGGCTTGCCGTCCCGGAAGAACACGAACCAGCTGTTCGTCTCGCCCAGATTCTCGAGGATGCCGACGCGGATGAAGCAGCCGATGCGCTGCGCCGGATCGTAGAAGTTGAAGTAGACGCTCTGGTTCCAGCGCGGGTGATCGTTGGCCTGCCAGTAGTCCTCGGGACTCTTCTCGACGGTCAATTGTCCTCTCCTCTTGTCGTTGTATCCGGTTTTGGGGCGGTTGATCCGGCTGTACCGGATCAACCGCCCCAGGTTTTTGGTTTGCCGCATTTTCCGAGTCATCAGGTGATCCCACCTGATTAGAAAATGCTCTAGCGACCGCAGACGCGCCGCAGCAATCCCGCGCAGTCGTCCGGCAAGGCATCGCCGCGCCAGGCGACGTGCTGGTCGGGCCGCACCAGGATCAGGCCGCGTTCGTAGATCGCGCGAAGGTCCGGGCGATCGAGCCGCAGCACGTCGAGCGGAACGCCCTGAGCCTTCGCCGCAGCCTCCAGCGGCGCGGTGTCCGCATCGCCCAGCACGACGAGTGTGAAGAACAGCCCGAGCCGGTCGAACAGCGCCGTCCCGTCCTCAAGGAACACGTGTGGCAGGCGCGCGCCGGGCCAGGTGCTCGGCACATAAGTCAGCGGGTCGATCGCCGGAGCCTCGCCCTCACCCGCCACGACCGGCGACTGGTCGTAGCGATAGCCGTATTCCACGCCCCAGCTCTCGTTCTCGGCATTGCCGAGCGCGGCGATCTTTGCGGCTACGTCGGCGCGGCGGGCGTCGGCTTCGGGGCCTTCACCCTCGAGGTCGCCCGCCTCCATGTAGATCATCGTGATCTGCTGGCGCACGCCCATGTGCCGGCGCGAGGCTTCGAGATGCCACCACGCGGTCGGCCGCCGCTCCGCATCGTAGGCATCGAGCAGCCCGTCACCGCCCCAGCCCTGCAGGTTCGCAGCCAGCACCCACGACAGCGCGGCGGCGTCGGCGATCCCCGAATTCATGCCGTAGCCGCCGGTCGGGATGAACTGGTGCGCGCTGTCGCCTGCCAGCAGCGTACTGGCGTCCCGGTACTTCTCGGCCACCACGAAATGCGCATGCCACGGATTGGCCTGCAGGATCTCGTAGTCGAACGCCTTGCCCACCCAGCCTTCGAGCACACCCTCGGCGGTCATCTCGTCGGGGTTCATGCCGGGCAGCAGCCATGCCTGCAGCGTATAGATGTCGTGGTCGTTCTGGGCGATGATCGTGCCGAGCCCGGACTGCAGATGATAGATCGGCCCCCAGCGCTGCAGCAGTTCGCGGTCGTCGGTGCGGAAGTGGACCATGTAGGCCCCGGCGACGTTCTCCTCGCCCTCCAGCGCGATGCCGAGACCCCGGCGCACGCGGCTGCCCCCGCCATCGCAGCCCGCAAGGAAGCGGCACTTGACGGTGCTGGTTTCGCCGCTCTGCGAGATCGACGATCTCGGCGGTGACGCCATCGGCGCCGTTCTCGACGATCCGCTCGAAGCGGGTGCCGAAGCGCACGTCGATCAGCGGATTGGCGTCGATCGCCCGTTTCAGCACCGGCTCGATCTGGATCTGGCTGACCCGCAAGGGCGCCTGCGCGCCGTGGCTGCCGTCGTTCTCCTCGCGGATGATGCGGGTCTTCTCGTCGGCGGAGGGGTAGGGAAACCGGTACAGGTCATGCCCGACCATCGAGGTGATCCACAGGATGTCGAAGCCGTTCGCACGCGGCACGCCCGCGTCGCGCAGCGCCTCGTCCAGGCCGAGACGGTGGAACAGCTCCATGCTGCGGCCATTGGTCAGGTCCATCTTGGGATGGCGCGTGGTCGCCGGGTTCCGCTCCAGCAGCAGGGAGCGAATGCCGTAGCGGGCAAGGTTCAGGGCCAGCGTCATGCCGACCGGCCCGCCTCCGGCGATCAGCACCGGCACTTCGATCTGCGTCATTCCATCTCCCCTCTTATGCCTTGCCCAACCGCGAGTAACGAAATTGAACCATATGGTCAACTTGTGCGCAATGCGCAAATGGACGTCAAGCCGGGTCAGGCTATGATTTTAGCAATAATCGCGCTGAAACCGAGTGCATGATCTCGAAGGCACGATTGAATGCTTGACATTGGCTGACCGTCTGGTCTGTTTATGGAAAGCGCAGCGACTGACTGCACCAAGGGATGAAGGACAAGACGATGCCCACCGGCCGACTTTCCGGAAAAATCGCGTTCATAACCGGCGCAGGCAGCGGAATCGGCGCGGCGCACGCCCGTCTGTTCGCCAGCGAAGGGGCGCAAGTCGTCGCTACCGACATCCGCCTCGACGCCGCCCGCTCCGTGGTGGCGCAGATCGTCGAATCCGGCGGCGCGGCCATCGCCATCGAGCATGACGTCGCCAGCGAAGGCTCCTGGCAGACCGCCATCGACGCGGCGCTTGCCGCTTATGGGGGACTGACCACGCTGGTCAACAACGCGGGCCTCAACCACATGTTCGGAGTGGAGGACGAGACGCTCGAGGGCTGGAACCACATCGTCTCGATCGACCAGACCGGCACGTTCCTGGGCATGCGCGCGGCAATGCCGCACCTGCGGGCCAGCGGCAACGGCGCGATCGTCAACATCTCCTCGGTGCTGGCGATGATGTCGACGGTGACGTGCTTCTCGTTCCACGGCGCCAAGGCGGCGATCCGGGGCATGAGCAAGGCCGCCGCGCAGGAATATGCAGGCCGCGGCGTGCGGGTGAACTCGATCTACCCGGGGATGATCGACACGCCGCAACTCGCGACGATGCTGCCCGAGGAGCGCGAGATGATCCGCACCTCGATCCCGATGAAGCGCATCGGCAACCCGGACGAGATCGCCCGCAGTTCGCTGTTCCTGTGCTCCGACGACGCATCCTACGTCACCGGCGCGGAACTGATCGTCGACGGCGGGCTGTTCCCGGGATGAGAGCGCGACCCATGACTTTGCAGAGCGGCTCGGCCGCCAAGGGAGAATACGGATGCTGAACGGCAAGGCCATCCTCATCACCGGCGCGGCTTCGGGCATCGGCCGCCGCTGCGCCGAAGTCTTCGCGGCGAACGGCGCGCGCGTGCTTGTCACCGACCTCAGCGCCGAAGCGGGCGCCGAGGTCGTCGAAGGCATCCGCAAGGCGGGCGGCGAAGCCGCGTTCCAGCCCTGCAACGTGACCGACGAAGCCAGCGTCGCCGCCGCCGTGGACAAGGCGGTTTCGCTTTACGGCCGGCTCGACGGGGCGATGAACAACGCCGGGATCGAAATGCGCAACAAGCCGATCCACGAACTGACCGCAGAGGATATCGCGGCGGTGCTGGGCGTCGATCTGGTCGGCGTGTTCTACTGCCTCAAGCACCAGTTCCGGGTGATGAAGGACAGCGGCGGCGGGGCCATCGTCAACACCGCATCCTCCTCGGGCATTCGCGGGCAGATCAACGCCTCGGACTATGTCGCGGCCAAGCACGGCGTCGTCGGTCTGACCAAGGCGGTCGCCTGCGACGGCGGGCCGCTCGGCATCCGGGTGAACGCGCTGTGCCCCGGCCTCATCATGACGCCGATGGCCAAGGACCGGCTGATGCAGGACCCGGTGTTCTCCGAGGCGCTCGAAGGGCTGCGCCAGCGCCACGTCATCGGCCGCTTCGGCGAGATGGACGAGATCGCCAACGCCGCGATGTTCCTGCTGTCCGACATGTCCTCGTTCATGACCGGATCGCCGATGATCGTCGACGGCGGCTACGCCATCTAAGGGAGACTGACATGATTAAGATGGTCGTCGAAGTCTGGAAGAAGCCGGAAATGACGGACGAGCAGTTCGCCCGCCGCTGGCTGGTGGAACACGGTGCGCTGGTGCGTGCCAATGCGAAGGCTATGGGCTTCGTGCGCTATGTCCAGAGCCACAAGCGCGTCTCGCCCGAGATCGACGCCTTTGCTGAAGGGCGCGGCTGGAAGCGCCCGCCCGACGGCCTCACCGAAGTATGGTGGGAAAGCGAGGAAGCCATGCAGGCCGCGCTCTCCTCGCCCGAGGGCATCGAGGCGAGCGGCGTGCTACAGGCAGACGAGGAACAGTTCATCGACGCCCCGCGCATCAGCGCTTTCCTCGCAAACGAGGAAACCATCTTCGACTACACTGTCGCATAGGGAGAGATTCGGCGATGACCGAAAACCGACGCTACGTCATCACGCCGGGACAGGGCATCGCCGGACTGCGGCAGGAGCGCGCGGCCATGCCGCGCCCCGGTCGCGGGCAGGTGCTGCTGCGCATGCGTGCCTTCTCGCTCAATTTCCGCGACCTGCTGATGATCGACGGGCACTATCCGGGCGGTGCGCCCGACGCGATCGTGCCGCTTTCCGATGGCGCGGGCGAGGTCGTCGAACTGGGTGAAGGCTGCTCGCGCTTCGCGGTGGGGGACCGGGTCTGCCCGATCTTCATGCAGAGCTGGATCGGCGGCGACATGACCGACGCGGACGGTGCGTCCGCGCTGGGCGGTGCGATCGACGGTGTGCTCGCCGAATATGTCGTGATCGACGAGGCCGGGCTGGTGGCGATCCCCGCCTACATGGACTTCGCGCAGGCGGCCACGCTGCCCTGCGCCGCCGTCACCACCTGGAACGCGCTCTACGGCCGCGAGCCGATCGCGCCCGGCTCTACGGTGATGGCGCTTGGCACCGGCGGCGTCGCGATCTGGACGCTGCAACTGGCCAAGGCCGCCGGAGCACGTGTCGCCATCACCTCGTCCAGCGACGCCAAGCTGGAACGGGCCACGGCGATGGGCGCGGACCATGTCGTCAATTACGCCGCGACGCCCAAATGGGGCGCCGCCGCCCGCGCCTTCACGGGCGGACGCGGGATCGACAAGATCGTCGACAGCGCCGGGCCGAGCACGATGCCGCAGTCGCTGTCGGCACTGCGGCGCGGAGGGGAGATCGCCATGGTCGGCGTCATCGCCCCCGGTACGATCGACCCGCTGGCGATCCTCATCGGCGGGGCGCTGGTGCGCGGCGTCATGGTCGGTTCGCGCCGCCATTTCGAAGATCTCGGCCGCGCACTGGAAGCGCACCGGATCGAACCGCTGATCGACCGCAGCTTCGCCTTCGACGAGGCGGCAGAGGCTTATGAACACCTGCGCGCGGCGCAGCACATGGGCAAGGTCGTCATCGAGATGACCTGACCCCGCCAGGATACAAGAAACGACTGGGAAGGAAGTGGCTGAACCAATGCACGGCACTCTCGACATACGTCAGCGCCCCGAGGACCATTTCCTCGACGCCATCCGGGACCGGTTTCCGGTCGAGGCCGAGATCGACCGCACCCTGTCGCGCAAGATGCGCTTGCGGGCGAGCGGCGACGTCTACGCCGCCCATTCGCTGGACAGCCTGATCGAAGGCACCGCCAGCCTCATCCGCGCCAACGTGGGCGACGATTTCACGATCTCCAACGCACGCTGGCTGACCGGCGGCGCCTCGAAGATCCAGGTCGCCTTCGAACTCGAATGGCAGGACGGATCGGCCCGGCGCCAGGCGCCGATGGTCCTGCGCATGGAACCCAACGAGATCCGTGGTCGAGACCAGCCGCAAGCGCGAGTTCGAGCTGCTTCAGGCGCTCGACGGGGTGGTGCCGGTGCCGCCCTGCTTCTGGGTCGATCCGGATGGCGAGCACCTGCCGCACCCCGCGCTGATCTACGGCTTCGCGCAAGGCGTGACCAAGCCTTCCGATCTGCCCTCGCAGCAGGTGACCGGCATCGGCCTCAACTATGGCCCTAAGCTGCGCGCGCCGATCACCGCGCAGTTCATCGAGCACATGGCGCGCTTTCACCGCATGGGCGCGGAACTCGCGCCCCGCCTGCCCAGCTTCGACGGCGTGGAGGTCGGCTCCAACGCCAGCGTCATCCGCCTCGTCAACTGGTGGCGGCGGGTGTGGGAGGAAGACCGCGCGCACGACGAACCGCTGATGACGGTCGCCTACGACTGGCTCATCGCCAATGCGCCGCCGATCGACCACGTCTCGCTGGTCCATGGCGACTGCCGCGCCGGCAACTTTCTGTTCACCGAGCACGACGCGCGGATCACCGCCTGGCTCGACTGGGAACTGGCGCTGCTGGGCGACCGGCATCAGGACCTCGCATGGTCGATGATGGACCCCTACAGCCATTCGAATGAGGAAGGCACCGCGCAGCTCATCAACGGCATGCTGCCTTACGACGACTACATCGCCGCCTACGAGAAGGCGTCGGGCCTGACGGTCGATCCGGCGCGGCTGGCCTATTACCGGGTGCTGTGCAGCTACCTGTCGGTCTCGATCTGCCTCGGCACCGGATACCGCGTGGCGAAGGGCGCCAAGACGCATCAGGACATCGTCGTCTCGTGGCTGGCGATGATCAGTTACCCGATCATGGAACAATTGCGCGGCACGCTGAAGGAGGTGCTCTGATGGTCCCCGATTCCGATCTCCAGCTGCAGGTCGTCATCAAGGCGCTGCGCGAAGCCGTCGGCCCCGCGATCCGGGCGGACGAGAAGGTGGCGCAGGAGCAGTTGCACTTGTCGCTCGCCACGCTCGGCGTGCTGCGCAGCCAGTTGCCGATGACGCGCCGTTTCATCCGCGCGCTGTCGAGCGATGCGCTGGACCTCGCCGGAAAGCTGGGCGCGCTTACGTCCAGTCAGGCCCTGTCGGCTCCGCGGGAGGCACTGGAAGCGGCGCTTGCCGATCCGTCACGGGAAAACCACGAGATCGAAGCCGCCCGCAGCGCCCTGATGGACAGCACCTGCGCGCTCATCGAGACCCTCGGCCCCGATCTCGCGGATCAGGCCCGCAGGGTGGTGATCGACGCGAGCGCCATGCCGATCGAGCGCCAGCGTGCGTGGTTCATCGGCTCAGGCTTCGAATCCGCGCCCGACAAGGTCCGCCCGATCGAGACGCTGCTGGAGGCGTAGAGCCCGATGACATTGGGTTAAACCACCCTTCGTCATTGCTAGCATGGCGAAGCAATCCAGGGCGGTTTCGTACTGCTCTGGATTGCTTCGCTATTCTCGCAATGACGATTCACTAAGAAGTCATGACCTCAAGCCAGTATACGGCCGAGCGTCTGCACCGTGGTGCCGACGCTCCAGCCGCCATCGACGAACCAGTTCTGCCCGGTGACATAGCCGGCATCGTCGCTGGCGAGAAAATGGACGGCGGCGGCAATGTCCTCCGGCTGCCCCTCCCGACCGATCGGCGCCAGCACTTCCAGCGCCCGGCTGAGTGCGTCACCGTTGATGGCGATCGACAGCGGCGTGGCGACACCGCCGGGGCTGACCGCATTGACCCGGATGCCCAGCGGTCCGAACTCCAGCGCGGCGGTCTGCGTGGCGGAGATGATCGCCGCCTTGCTCATCCCGTACTCGCCCCAACCCGGCGTCCCCCGCGCGCCGGACAGCGAGGCGACGTTGACGATCGCGCCGCCCCGCTCCATCCGCCGCGCCGCTTCTCGCATGCCGACGAGCACGCTGAGCGCATTGATCCGGTAATAGCGCGCGGCGCGCTCCGCATCGGCTTCGGCCATGTCATGGACACCGGCCGAGGCGGCGTTGTTGACCAGCACGTCGAGCCTTCCGTGGCGCTCCATCGCCTCGTCCAGCAGCGCGGCGAACTGGTCCGCGTCCGATACGTCGGTATGGCGGAACGTGCAGCCCCACTGTGCCGCGCTTTCTGCGCAATCGGTGATGTCCCCGATCAGCACTTGCGCGCCTGCCCGGCGCAAACGCTGCGCCGTGGCGGCGCCGATGCCCGAAGCCGCGCCGGTGATGACGATCGATTTTCCGGTGAGGTCAAACATGGTCGCGTCCTTTGCTTGCGGCACGGGCGGCAATGTCGAGCGCCGCGATGTAGCCGAACGTCATTGCCGGTCCCAGGCTGGCCCCGCCGCCGGGGTATTTGCCGCGCATGATCGAGTTGTTGTCCAGCCCGGCGGCATAGAGCCCGGCGATCGGCGCTCCATCGGCACCGAGCACGCGCGCATGCTCGTCGGTATCGAGGCCCTGTATCGAGCCCAGATCGCTGGGCCGCACCTCGATCGCGTAGAACGGCGCCTTGGTCAGAGGCCGCAGGGACGGGTTGGGCCCATGTCCCGCATCGCCCATGTAGGTGTCATAGGCATTGGTGCCGCGTCCGAAGTCGGGATCCCGCCCGTCCGCCGCATGCCGGTTGAAGCGTTCCACGGTATCCGACAGCGCCAGCGGATCGAGCCCCAGCTCGCGCGCGAGTTCGGAAATGCTCGCCGCCTTGCGGGCGTAGCCGGAGGCGACCCACTTGTCCGGGCGGAACGGCGCGGGCTTGATCGCACCCAGACCGTAGCGCGCCACCGCCTCGGCATCGGCGATCTGCCAGATGCGCGTCACGCCCTTCTCCAGCGAGACTTCCCCGAAGTTCTGGTAGTGGAAACTCTCGTCGACGAAGCGCTTGCCGTCGCGCGCATCGACCATGATCTGCCCCGGGCAGTGACGATCGAAGAACAGCGAGGGGAAAAGGCCGACGCTGCCGTCTTCCCGCTGATAGCGCGAGGCCGGCACCCAGATGCCGTTCGCCGCATTGTCCGGGTTCAGCCGCCCGCCCAGCTTCTCGGCCATGCGGATGCCGTCGCCCCGGCTGCCTTCGGGCTGGAGCGACCAGCCGGCCGCGGACTGGTGCAACCACTTCTGCCGCATCGCCTCGTCCTGCCCGAAGCCGCCGGATGCAAGGACGACGCCTTGCCGCGTCTTGACCGTATGCCGCCCGCCGCCATGCTCGAACACTACGCCGGTCACCTGGCCGCCGTCGAACACGAGATCGCAGGCGCGGGCTTTCTCGATCAGGTGTACCCCCGCATCGCGCGCGGACTTGAACAGGCGCCCCGCCAGCGCATTGCCGTTGGCCATGTGCCTTCCGCGCCGTCCCCGCAGCCGGTCGAAAGCGTAGCCCGTCATGCGCGAGGCAGTCAGGCGAAAGGCCGAAAGTGAGCGATTCCAACCCTGCATCGCCACCGCCTGCGCGGGGCTGACCTGCATCGATTTGAACAACCCCATCTCGCGGATCGGCGGACGCACGCGCTCGAAATCCGCGCCCAGCGCATTGCCGTCGAAATCAGCCGTGAGCAGACAGCGCCCCTGATTCCAGCCTGCCGCAGAAGGGGCATAATCGGGAATGTCGCTGGGCGTCAGCCGTACCGTGGTGCGGCTTTCCATGAAGGCCAGCATCTCGCCCGACTTGTCGAGATACGTATCGATCTTGGCGGCGTTGAAGAAGTTGCCCAGCACCGCCTCGAGATACGTGCGTGCCGAGGCCCGATCGTCCGCGATACTGAGCGCCGGCTGGTGGTGGTTCGCAGGAATCCACACGCCTCCGCCGGAAAAGGCGGTGGTCCCGCCGAAGACATCGGCCGCTTCAAGGAGCACCACGTCCAGCCCGTTCAGCGCGCCGACGGTCGCCGCCGTCATGCCCGCGGCGCCCGAGCCGATCACCACCATGTCCGCCGTTTCGGGAAGTGCAATCACGCTCGCCCCGCTCATCGCGCATCCACCAGCTTGCGACCGACGAGGGCCGTCTCCACGGCAACCGTATCGAGATACTCGACGATTTCGCTGATGCGGCCGTCGCGCGTGCGCAGGATGAAGCAGTAGGGGTCCTGCCGGTATGGACCGTAAGGTCCGACACCCTCGACGCTGGCGATCACGACGGCGCGGTCTCCCTCGGCGATGATCTCGCTCACCGCCATGCGTGCGGGTTCGCGGAAGGTGGAGAGCATCGGGATCATCTCCGTCAGCAGGCGATCCCTGGTGAAATGCTTGGAAAGGGGCGTGTCGCCGATGATCGTCCAGGTCGCATCCTCGGCCAGCGATCTGAAACCACCCATGAAATCGCCACTGCACAACTTGTCGAAGAACGCGCGCGCGATCTGCCTGCTGTCGGTCATGTCCTCTCCTATCGGCGTGGTCCTCCGTCGCTGCGGGGACGCCCGGAGCAAAGCTCCCACATTTGACCGTTATGTCAATTAAAACGTCGAAAAAACGATATTTATCGCGATAAAATAGAATTATCGCATGAATCTCAGCCGAATTATGAATTCATATGGTCAATTTAATTGCACTCACCAAGCGCCACCGCCATAGTCCTTCGCAAACTCAGCCAGATGGGAGAGCAGGCATGGTATCGCGTACGATAACGGTCTTCGGGGGAACCGGAACGGCAGGAGGCGGCGTGGTCCGCGCGCTGCTGCAGGACGGCTGGACGGTCCGCGCCGTCACCCGCGATGAAACGGGCGACAAGGCAAAGGCTGCGCGGGCGCTCGGCGCCGAAACCGTGACCGCCGACATGGAAGACCGCTCGGCCCTGCGCCGGGCCATCGAAGGGGCGGACGCGGTCTATCTATCCGGTGCGTCCCTGCAGGACCGCTGGGACATCGGGCAGGCCGTTCAGGGGATCATGGTGGCGGAAACGGTGCGCGAAGTGGGCACCGGGCACTTCATCTATCAATCCGCACAGGCGGCGGGCAGCCGGGGCGTGCTATCGGTGGGATCGAAACGAGCCGTGGAAGAACGGATCGCCGAACTCCGCCTCGATGCCACGGTGCTGCGCCCGGCATGGTTCATGGACAACTTCCTGAACTACTTCCCGATCACGCAGAACGACGGCACGCTTACGATCGCAATGGCCTTGCCGACCGACGTGCAACTCGCGCTGATCTGCGCCGAAGACATCGGGCGCGCGGCGGCGGCGGTGCTTGCGTCGCCGGACAATTGGCGCGGGCGCGAGGTCGATCTCGTCGCCGACGTCGGCAGCACCGCACAGATGGCTGCTATCGTCGGTGAGTTGGCGGGAAAACCGGCGGTTGCCGTCGAAGTCCCGATGGCCGCGATCGCGGAGCACTGGCCGCAGGGCGTGGACCTTTATACCTGGCTGGCCACGAAGCCCGCGGAGAACGACACCGGCGCGCTGACGGCGCTGGTCGGCTCGCCGATCGACTTTCGCGCATGGGCCGAAAAGCACCTCGCGCCGACCTTGCGCGGCTGAGCAGAGGCGGGGTCGGCACACCGACCCCGCCCTTCGTCACATGAAGCGCTCGGCGCTGGCGAGGTAGGCGATGGAATCCGCCGGACGGCGCAGCAGTGTCTCCCAGGCCTGCGGATCGCGTGCGACGCCCTCCTCCATCGCCGTCTGCGTCGGCCAGTAGAGTTCGCGGATACCGACGCAGAACGCGCCTTCGGGATGCAGGGCAGGCGAAGGGCGGCACCGCACATGGCGCAGCGCGCCGATCCGCCGGCCTAGCGCAAGGTCTTCACCATCGTCCCAGGCAGTCACACCCTCGCTGATGACGTATTGCAGCAGCTTGATGCTGATCGGGCGGCGATCCAGCCGGAACAGTCTGTCGCCCGTCTCGACGCCCTCCTCGTTCCAGTCCGCCCCCGACTGCAGCACTTCCTCTTCGGCGAAGACGAACCGCAGCTTGTCCATGTCGACGAACAGCGGTTCGTCGGGGATCAGCAATTCGACGTAATTAGGCTCGCCGGGAAAATCGATGGCGTCCTGTACGCAGTCGAACCACACTTCCGCCGTCGCCTCGAAATGCGTCTGCCGCGCGTCCAGCAGGTCCGAGTGAACCTGATGGCTCTGGGTATAGGCGCGCATGGTCGATATCGTGCGGCCCATCGTTCCGTGGGGGTGCCGGTAGTGGTCGTGAAACCACTGCGCCGTCACGCCGGGTTTGCGCGGAATCGCGCCGAACATCTTGATACGAGACAAATACCCTCTCCGCTTTGTCGTTATGGGAACGGTGGCTCCGTCACCCCGGCTGGAAAACCGGGAGGATGCTGCGATCCGCGATCTTCCAGACGCCGCCTTCCTGCACGCACACGTCGATCACGTCGGCCACCGAACGCACCACCGGTGAAAGGTCTGCGTCGGGCGAGCGAAACAGCGTCAGCAGCGAACGCACTTCCGCCCGCCCGTCGTCCAGCGCCGAAATCAGCGTGTTGGACAGGACATGGCGCGAGGTGACGTGCGCCTCGGCCTGCCGGGCGGCCATCGCCGCCGCAATCGCAGCGCCGCTGATCGTGCCGGGCCGAGGCGCGCCGGGCCCGAAGGTCAGGTTCGCATCCTCGGCGAACAGCGCCGCCGCCTCGCCCGCACGCCCCTGGTCGATGAGCCAGAAACCACGCAGGGCCAGTTCCGCAAGGTCGAGCCGATCTTCGATGGTGAGCTTAGTCATTTCCGCCTCCGTCACCGCAGCTTCACCGCTTCGAGCCCGCGCTGGCCGATATCCGGCCGCCGCTTGAGCACGGCCTGATCCTCGCCCGCCTCGACGCGGCGCAGCAGATCTTCGGGGTCGAACTCCACGCCGATCGGGTTCTCGGCGAAGGCCGGGGAATAGAAGAACGCCGTCGCGTCCTCGATGTTGTCGTAGTTGTCGACCTGCAGTTCGATCTGGTTCCCGTCGGGGTCCTGATAGTACATCGAAGTCGTCGGCCCGTGATTGATCGGGAAAACCGGCGTGATGCCCACATCGCGCAGTCGCTTGTACGTCGCCATGAGATCGCCGAGGCTGTCGTAGGTGAACGCCGCATGGTGGAAGCCCGCCACGCCGTCCTTCTGCTCCTCCAGATCCGGCATGTTCAGAACGGCAACGCGGTGATGCTCCTCGTCATAGGAGAGGAATGCGAGGATTTCGTTCTCGAAAGCAGCCTCGGCGCCGAGCACGGTCTTGTACCAGTCGATCACCTCGCGAAAGCGCGATGTCCGCAGCACGAAATGGGCGAGCCGGACGGGCGGAATGATCGCCGCAGTCTCCGTGGCGGTCTCACTGGATTGCTGTGTCATGGTTGTTGTCCTTGTGTCTGGAGAAGGCGTCAGTGCGCCGCTTGCTCGCCGAAGACCGCCGACTGGAGCATCATCGTGTCCATGAACTCGATCACTTCGACGAGGCGCCCGCCTGCCGCGCGCATCACGAAGGCATAGTAGGGCTGATCGTAAGGCCCGGTCGGCCCCACGCCGCGTCCGCTGCCCAGCAGCACGGCGCGGTCGCCCTGCACGATCGGCTCCTCGAAGCGGACGACCGGCGGCTCGACGAAGTCCGACAGCAGCGGCACCAGCCGCGCGATCAGGTCCTTCGGTCCGTGATAGACGCCCGATGCCGCCGTCGTGCCGATCACGGTGTAGATGCCGTCGTCGGCGAGCAGTTCGAACGCCTCCGGGAACCGCAGCTGCGCCAACAGTTCGCCGAACCGGCGGGCAAGCCCTTGTGCATCCTCCATCGAGATCCTCCTCTTCCTTGCCTGTCTTATATTGATCTTTTGGTCAGGAAAGCATAACCCAAGGCGGATGACAAGGAGGCGTGTCGCACAGACCGCCCGATCGGGAGAGAATGGCATGAAGTTTCATCACATGGCGCTGATGGTGACCAATCTGGAAGACGCCATCCGCCTCTGGCGCGACGTCATGGGCTTTGAGCTCGGCGTCGAGACCGTGATCCCCGACGGGCCCGAGCCAGGACCGAACACCTTCATGTATCCGGCGCTGCTGGACGACATCTTCAAGATCAAGGGCGCGCGTTCGCGCATGGCCCTGCTCAGTTCGAAGGACGGCGCCTTCATCGAGCTACAGGAATGCCTGAACCCCGCGATCACCAAGACGCCCGAGGAGAACTTGCGCTATGGCCATACCGGCATCCACGAACTCGGCCTGCTGGTGACAGACATCGACGGCTGGTTCGAAAAAGTCAGGGCTGCCGGCTACCGCACGCAGACGGACTACGTGTGGCAATGCGCATCGATGGGCCGCTCGTTCCTGTTCTACGACCAGGACGGCAACATGATCCAGCTCTGGGAGAACCTCGGCGAGCCGGAATGGAGCTGAGGCCGAGGCGCCGCCCTAAGGCGTGACGACATTACATCGTATCGTCATTGCGAGCGAAGCGAAGCAATCCAGGGCAGTTTTACGCCGCTCTGGATTGCTTCGCTACGCTCGCAATGACGAAGGTTAGTTCAATATCATCGCGCCCTACGGCGCGTCGATGAAGACGAGTTCGTAGAGGAATGCGATGTTGCGCAGGATTTCGGTCTCCGAAAACACGTCGCGGCCCGTCAGTTCTCGGTATTCGGTCGAGACCGTGAACGGCGTGCCGCCGGCGCTGATGATCATGTAGTACATCCGCGCCGGATCACACTGGCGCACGATGCCCTGGTCCTGCCCGGCGCGGATGAGTTCGCGGATCGCGCCGAAGTGTTCACGCAAGTAGTTCTCGATGACCCACTGCAGGCGCGAGGTGTCCTGGTTGCTCTCCATGGTCAGGATACGGTGGATCTGCGGCTGGCGGGCGGACATGCGGATGAACTGCTCGATGAACGTGCGCAGTCCCGCCGCGGCGCTGTCGCCCGCCTTTTCCAGATGCGCCTTCATTTCCGCCGAATAGCGCTTGAGCGCATTGTCGATCGTCGCGATCCACAAGGCTTCCTTGGACTGGAAGTGATAGAGCACCAGCGTGTGTGTCACGTCCGCCCGATCCGCCACGGCGCGGGTGGAGGTGCCTTCGAAGCCGAACGCCCCGAAGCATTCCAGCGCGGCGGCCAGGATGCGCTCGCGCACATCGTCGCCCCGGCGGCTGGCGCGCTTGCGCTGCCGCTGCGGCGCCTTCTGGTCGATCGCGACCGGGTGCGTTTCCGCCCCGTCGAGCCGCACCGCGATGCGGCCGCTGCTGGCACGGCGGCGCTTGGCGGGCGCGGAATCTTCGGGAATATCGCTCGTTTCGGCCATTCGATCGCTCCGTCAGGCCGTTCGCCTGACCAAAGATGTGCATTTCCTGACACCCTCACATCAGGATATGCAGCAAGGTCAAGCGATTTTGCAAAAACCGCGGTGAGATTAATCCACCATTAGGTCAGTTTTTGGGCAAAAATTGACGGTCACGCGACGATCCTGTTCTCGATGGCACCGATCCCGTCGATCTCGCAGCGCACCACGTCCCCGGCGACAGGAAGCGCGGCGGCTGCTGAGCCGCACCCACGCCTTCGGGCGTGCCGGTGGCGAGAATATCGCCGGGCTCCAGCGTGAAGGCGGCTGAAAGGTGGGCGATCTGCGCCCCGATCGAGTGGATGAACTGCTCGGTATTGCTGGACTGGCGTACCTCACCGTTGACGATGCAGCGGATGCCGAGCGCCGCCGGATCAGCGATCTCGTCCGCCGTCACGATCCATGGCCCGATCGGCCCGTGCGTATCGAACGACTTGCCCATGGTGATCGTCGGGGACTGGAATTGCCAGTCCCGCGCCGACACGTCGTTCACCACAAGGTAGCCGAACACATGCGCCATCGCATCGCCCTCGGCGACGGACTTGGCCGCGTGGCCGATCACCACGCCCAGTTCGACTTCGTGATCGAGCTTGGTGGTCGGTCCCTGCACCACGTCGTCGTAGGCCCCGTTCACGCAAGTCGTCTGCTTGTTGAACCACAATTGCCCGTCAGGCACCGCGATGCCCAGCGCACGCGCCTCGTCCGCATGACGGCGGTAGTTCATGCCAAGACCCAGGAACTTGCGCGGGCGCAGCGGAGCCAGCAGGTGCACATCGGCCAGCGCCAGCCGCTCACCGCGCCCCGATGCCAGCGCGGCGGCGATCTCACCCAGAGTGCTCTGCCCGCCCTCGATCAACGCGATCATGTCGGGATGGTCGATGCCGATAGTATCGAGCGGGACGAATCCATCGCCGTCCACCACGCCGAGGCGCGGCACGCCTCCGTTTTCGAACCGAGCCAGCTTCATCGTCGTTCCTTCGTTTCGGGAGATCAGGCAGCCGCAAGGCCATCGTAGAACCGCCGGGCATCGGCGTAAGTCGGCAGGTGCGCGGTCGAGCCGCCGTCCACCCGGATCACCTGCCCGGTGATGTAGCGCGCCTCGTCCGACGCCAGCCAGGCGACGGCCTGCGCGACATCGTCAGGCGTGCCGAGGTAGCCGGTCAGGGTGGCGTCGACGTTCATTGCGATGAAGGCGGGCGGGATCGAGGCTTCGAGCAGCGGCGTCGTGATCATCGACGGCGCCACCGCGTTGCAGCGGATTCCTCGCGGCCGAAGGCCGTGGCCACCTGTTTGGTCAACTGGATCACCGCCGCCTTGGACACGCAGTAGGCGGGCATCTTGTAGAACGCATCCACCCCGTACATCGAGGCGGTGTTGACGATCGAACCGCCGCCCTGTTTGCGCATGGCAAGGATCGCGTGGCGGCACCCCTGCATCGTCCCGCGCACCGTGCCTGCGAAAATCTGGTCCCACAGCGCGTCGGGGATTTCCAGGATATCCGTGTCGCCGGAAATCGCCTCGGGCGAAGTGAATGCCGCGTTGTTGTGCATGATGTCGAGCCGACCGAAGCCATCGACCATCGCGCCCACTGCCGCGCGGAAATGGTCTTCCACGGTGATATCGAGATGCAGCGCGCGCGCCGTGCCGCCCGCGTCGGCGATCTCTTCGGCAACGGTCTTCGCCGCCGCATCGTTGATATCGGCGATGCCCACTGCGGCGCCTTCCGACGCCAGCCGCAGCGCGGTCGCGCGGCCGAGGCCCGATGCTCCACCGGTGACGATGGCGACTTTGCCCTTGAAACGCATGACAGTCCTTTCCCTTGCGCCCGATCAGCCGAGAAACGGCAAGCCGCGGGCGATCCTTATCGAATTGGGCCACGGCGTTCCCGGCGCGCGGGGTTGCCCGTGGATTTCAATGGCGACGTGCGCCTGCGCCAGCCCGAGCACCAGCGCCATGAGATTGCGCGCATCGTCAGGCAGGTCGTCGAGCCCGAAACGGTCGACGTAGCCGATGGCCTCTTCCGCCCGCGCGCACATGGCCTCGTAGAACACCCTGATCTCGTCCATCGAGCGCTCGCAGCGCGCGGCCAGCCGCCCGGCGGTGGTATGGCTCCCCCAGCTGTCGACGAAAGGTTCGAGTTCCGCGAACGCCTGCGGCAAGCGCGCCGCACCGCTCACGCCAGCGCCTCGGTGACGGTTTCCGCCTCGACCCATTTGAGCAGTTGCTCGACCGAGTGACGGATGCCGACCTCGCTGTCCTGAAGCTGCATCTCGTCCTTGCCGGAACTGTTGATGCCGCGCTGGGTGCGGGCCACGTTGGCGAGGTCTTCCAGCACCACCTCGATCACCCGCGCGACGTAGAGTTCCTGCTGCAGGCGCTGGCGCGCGTTCAGCGCGTCGGGGACATAGAAGCGCACTTCGTAGCGCGAAGTGGTCGGCGTCAGCGGCCAGAACTGGTGGACCCAGAAGCCGCCGGGGCCGAAATCGATCTGGGTGTTCGGGAACAGGTTGTTCACGTCCATCGACCAGCACCCCGCCCGCGTCGGATTGACGGCGGGGTGATCGAGGAACTCAGCCATCTGCGAACTCGTGCCCGCCGCGATCAGGCTGCCGGTGTCGCCAGAGGCATAGGCCAGCATCTCCACCTTGTTGCGCTCGTCGAGCGGCATCGTCGGGTTGCCGTACATCGAGACGGTGCGGTGCGGCCCGAACGTGCGCGCATCGAGCAGCCGGGCGAAGCGGTTCTCGCTCGACGAAAAGGTCTGGGCGATCGTCTTCTTGTGGATCGCGGGGATGTGGTAGCTTTCGATGAAGGCGTCCTGCACCACTTTCCAGTTGGCATCGAGGTCGGCCTTGAGCACGATCGGCTTGTCCGCCGCCACGTAAGGCACGCCGGCCAGACGGTCGGCGAAATCGCCGAGGAAGGTGCGCAGATCGACTTCGGGCTGGCGCTGGAGGTTGACGAAGATCCAGCCCTCCCAGGTTTCCGTCGCCATCTGCGTCAGCCCGCAGCGCTTCTTGTCGACCGCGAAGAAGCTGGCTTCGTCCGGGATCGAGATCAGATCGCCATCGGCCGCATATGTCCAGTTGTGGTAGGGGCAGACGATGCGCCGCGCATTGCCGGTGGGTCCGTCGAGGACTTGCGATCCGCGGTGCGAACAGGTGTTGTAGAACGCGCGGATGCGTCCATCCTTGCCCCGGTTGAGGATCGCGGAAACGCCGCCCGGCAACAGTTCGGTCGAGAAATAGTCGCCGTAGGCCGGGATTTCTTCCTCGCGCCCGACCAGCAGCCAGGCCCGCTCGAAGACTTGCACGCGTTCGCGTTCGAAAAACTCGGGCGATCGGTAAGGCTCGAGCGGCACCGGGCCGGTGCCAAGGCCGCAGGCCTCGGTGAACGCCGTCTTGCCTTCGAAAGCCCGCGCGGAAGCGGTGATGTTCATGTCCCAACCCTCTCCAATCGGAACCGGCGCCGACGTCGGCATCAGATGCCGCATCGAGTCTTTATTTGACCGTTTGGTAAACTTAAGGTTGGAGAGGGGAATGTGTCAAGCGTTAGAGGTCGATGATGTCGGATTGAACGACCATCTCGTCATTGCGAGCGCAGCGAAGCAATCCAGGGCGGCTTGAAACTGCCCTGGATTGCTTCGCTACGCTCGCAATGACGATTCAATATAGCGCCCTAAAGATCGCGATATTCCGGGGCGGCGCGGTTCCTGAAGGCTTCCACCGCCGTTTCGTGATCGGCGGTCGCGATCAGCATGCATTGCTGGCGATCCTCCAGCGTCAGCGCGGCGTCGATACCCGGCGCATCGACGGTGAGATTGAGGGTCTCCTTCGTCATGCGCAGCCCCATCGGCGAGGCGCGCAGCATATCGCGGGCCATTGCCAGGCCCGCTTCCATGAGAGCCTCGCCAGCCACCACCGAACTGACCAGCCCGGTCGCCAGCGCGCGCGGCGCGGCGATGAAGTTGCCGGTCATCAGCAGTTCCGAGGCCACCGACAGCCCGACAAGGCGCGGCAGCAGATAGCCCGAACCCATGTCGCATCCGCCCAGCCCCACGCGCAGATAGGCGGCATTGAGCCGCGCATCCTCCGCAGCGATGCGCACGTCAGCCGCCAGCGCCAGCGAGAACCCCGCGCCGCAGGCCGCGCCGTGCAGCAGCGCGATGATCGGCTGCGGACATGCCCGCATGGCGCGCACGATCCCCGAATAGAGCCGCTGCATCGCCAGTTGCCGCTGGTTGCGCCCCGGTCCTTCATTGGCGAAAGCGTCGGAGCCCAGTTCGGCACCGGCGCAGAACATGCGTCCGGCACCCCGCAGGATCACCACGCGCGTCTCCAGCCGTGCGGGCAGCCCGCTGAAGTAATCGAGCAGCGCCTGCGCCAGTTCGGGCGAGACGGCGTTGAGCTGGTCGGGGCGATTGAGCGTGACGATCTCGATCGCGCCTTCGCTTTCCACCGTAAGCACTGTGCCGCTCATGCTATGATGTTCTCCGACCTCTGGGCGTAGAGGCGCCGCAATGCCATCTTGTCGAGCTTGCCGGTGCTGGTCCGGGGCATCATGTCGATAACCCGGATCGCATCGGGCAACCACCACTTCGCGACGAAGCCCTGCATATGCGCGCGCAGCGCCGCCTCGTCGAGCGCCTCGACGCCCTCGGCCAGCGTGACCAGCATCAGCGGCCGTTCCTGCCAGCGCGGATGCGGGATGCTGATGACGCCCGCCTCGGCGACGCCGGCGAAACTGGCCGCCGCCGATTCCAGTTGCAGCGTGCTGATCCACTCGCCGCCGGACTTGATGACGTCCTTGGCGCGGTCGACGATCTCCATGGAACCGTCGGGATAGATACGCGCGATGTCGCCCGTCTCCAGCCATTCGAAGCCTTCCGCATCGCTGAGGCCCACGTAGCTGCCCGAGGCGATCGGCCCCCGCACCAGCAGGTGGCCCGCGTGCTCGCCGTCGAACGGAAGCGGCTTGCCCTCGTCATCGACGATGCGCATCTCGGACAGGAAACCGACGCGCCCCTGCCGGGCAAGGTGGCGTTCGTGCTGTTCGTCGGCCGGCAGAGTGTCCGACCCCGCCGCCGGGGCGCTGCGCGAGCAGCCCGGCACTTCGGTCATGCCCCAGGACTGGCACAAGGTGATGCCGAAGCTCTCGAAGCGCTCGGCCAGCGCGCGCGACGGGCGAGTACCGGCAAGCAGGCCTGTGCGCACCGTCTCCAGCTTCGAGCCCTGACGGTCGGCGGCGTCGAACAGGTCCATCCAGATCGTCGGCACGGCGCCGGTGATCGTCACGCCCTCCCCGTCGATCAGTTCGATGATGCCCTCGGGCGAGAAATCGCGGCCGTTGAGGACAAGCTTGTGGCCGTTCATCGGCGCGGTGAAGGGCATCATCCAGCCATTGGCGTGGAAGATCGCGGCGATCGGCAGCATGCATTCCAGCGAGCCGCGCCGGTGGGTGCCGTACATGTCGGCCATCGACATGTTCATCGACCCCAGCGTGATCGAGCGGTGCGTATAGGCGACGCCCTTGGGCCGGCCGGTCGTGCCCGAAGTGAAGCAGATCGTCGCAGCCTGGTTCTCGTCGAAAGTGGGCCATGCAAAGTCAGCCGAGGCGTCGCCGATGAAATCGGTCTTGGTGACGAAGCCGGGCAGTGCGCTCGCCGGAACCGGCGCGCCGGGTTCGTCCATGAACACCCAGCGGATGACCATCGGCGTGATAGCCGCGACCTGCTCGGCCAGCGGCAGGGTGTCGGCATCGATGAAGATCGTGATCTCGCCGACCTTCTCGATCATGTAGCGCAGATCCTCGGCCGTCAGGCGCGGATTGAGCGTGTGCAGCCCCGCCCCGATGCCGAGCGCGGCATAGAACAGCTCTATGTGGTTCGAGGTATTCCACGCCAGCGAACCGACGACGTCGTCCACCTTGAAGCCATGGCCGGTCATGGCATTGGCCAGCCGCTTTGCCCGGTCGCGCATCCGCGCCCAGTCCGAACGCTCGATCACGCCGTCGATGCGGCGCGCTACGAAGGGCGTATCCCCGTGATGCTCGGCGGCATGGTCGATCAGCCGCGACAACAGCATCGGGTTCGTCATCATCGTCCCGCGCAAGATTCAGGTCCTCTCTCTTTTTCCGGCTCGGGAGAGGAGGTGCTGCCCCCTCCCCGGCCACCCGTCAGAAGCGGGCCGCGAGCGCTACGCCGTAGCTCGCCGGCCGCCCGGTGTACCGCACCTGAGTATCGTACAGGATTGGTGCATTGGTGTAATAATACTCGTTAGTGACGTTGTTCGCGAACACCGTGAGTCGATACGCATCGTCAGAAAACGACAATCCTGCACGAAGGTCAACCAGTGTATAATCTTTCAGCTTGGCGGTCGGCACGGTGTCGATCACCGAGTAGGTCGAGCTGTTGTGCGTCACCGTCCCGCCGAGGAATGCCGAGACGCCCTCGCTGAGCGCGAACTCGTAATCCGCAGAGCCATTCACCGACAGCTTGGGCGCGAAGGGGATCGGGTTGCCCTCGAAATCCTGCACGCCGCCGTTGAAGCCGACGCCGGTATATTCGTCGATGCGGGTATCGACATATGTGCCGCCCAGACGCAGGTTCAGGCCATCGACCGGCTCGGCCATGATCTCCGCCTCGACGCCCATCAGGCTCGACTTGGGCACGTTGACCAGCGCGTCGAGCACGCCGAACACCGGGTCGATGCGCTTGCCGCGGATCTGCTTGTCCGTGTACTTGTAGTAGAACCCGGCCAGATTGAACTGCATGCGCCGGTCGAGCATACTGGCCTTGAAGCCGCCTTCGAAGGCCAGCACCGATTCCTGCGTGACCGGCGCGAACTGCGCGGTACTGGACGCATTGGTGAACAGGAAGCTGCCGGCCTTGTAGCCCTTGGACACGTTGGCATAGAGCAGCAGTTCGGGAAGCGCCTGATAGTCTATGCCGCCCCGCCACGAAACGTTGTCCTGGTCGAGCGAGCCTTCATACAGCGTCGGTAGGAAAGTCGCCTCGTCCAGCGTCACGCATCCGCCTGCGGGAATGGCAGGCGTCGGCGCGGCAGTCGGATCGATCGCCTGACGCACCTGGGTCGAGACGGCGGTGAAGAACGCCGCCGCGCCGCCGTTTCCGGGATCGCGGGTGCAGGTCTGCGCATCGCGCTGGCTCTTGGTGTAGCGCACGCCGCCCTTCACCGTCAGGCCGGGCAGGATCTCGTAGTCCGCATTGGCGAAGACCGCGTAGTTGTCGATCTGCGAGTTCAGGAAGAACGTGTTGGTATTGGCCGGGAAGCCGAGGTTCGCCACCACCGAGCTTTGCCCCGCATACTGGTCGGCGAATTCCTTCGAGGTGGTGTGCTCGTAGTTGCCGCCGATGATCCAGCTGAACGGGCCGGAGCCGTTGCTGGCGATGCGCAGTTCCTGGCTGAACGACTTGAGCGAACCATCGAACAGGAACTCCAGCGATTCCACGGCGACGCCATCGGGATCGTTGACCTGCTTGCGGCTGAAATCGACGTAGGAGGTGATCGAGGTCAGCTTGAGGCTGTCCGAAAGCTCATAGTCGGCACGAAGGGCGGCCTGCCACTGGCGGTCGTCGCCCTTGGGACGGCGATTGGGGTTCCAGTCGGCGGTGCGCGGCTTGGACGGCGCGAAGGGCGTGGCGGCAAGACCCGCGCCGACCGGTCCGACTTGCGGGAACAGGGCGATGTACTGGCCCGCCTGCGGGTCCGACTTGTCGATCATGCCATTGACGTTGAGCGACACCGAGAGCCGGTCGGTCGGCGTCCAGTCGAGCAGGACGCGGCCCATGTAGAGTTCCTTGTCGCCCAGCTTGTCGTCGTCGGGCCGGGTCTGGCTCTTTTGCCAGGCGCCGCCCTGCGCGGTCTTGGCCGCGACGCGGACGCGCAGCGTGTCGCTGATCGGACCACTGACGAAGCCGCTCGCATCGACTTCGCCGAAGCTGTCGATGCTGGCATTCACGCCTGCCTTGAAGTCGGCGGTCGGCTTGGCGGCGATGTAGTTGATCGCACCGCCCGTCGCGTTCTGGCCGAACAGCGTGCCCTGCGGTCCCTTGAGGACTTCGACGCGCTCGACGTCCAGCGCCGCCGTGCCGACCAGCGCCGGGAACGGCATCGGCACTTCGTCGACGTAGACGCTGACCGCCGGATAGGCCGCCAGCGAGTTCTCGTAGAAGCCGACACCGCGCAGGGTGTAGACCGGCGTGTTGTAGATGCTGTTGGCGACCGTCAGCGCCGGGATCACCTTGGCGAGATCCGACACGCTGTTGACGCCCTGCTTCACCAGATCGTCGGAGGACAGCGCCTGGATGGTCAGGCCGACCTTGTTCAGCGATTCCGAGCGCTTCTGAGCAGTGACGATGATTTCGCCGACGCCCGCCGTGGGCTGCGCCGCGCTCGCCGCTTCGTCCTGCGCCATGGCGAGGCCCGGCGTGGCTACAAGGCCGATGAAGGCGACGCCCGCCAGTAACTTGCTGGATTTCATGTATCTTCTCCCGTGAACTTTGTTTTTCAGTTGGTTTCGAAAGCGATCGGCAGAGACTTCAACCCTCCCACGAAGTTGGTCTCGATGTAGCGGGGGCTGCCGTTCAGCCGGACGGCGGTGAGGTGCGGCATCAGTTCTTCGTAGAGGATGCAGATCTCGAGCTTCGCAAGGTTCTGGCCGAGGCACATGTGCGGGCCGGAACCGAACGAGAGGTGCCGGTTGCGCTTGCGGGCAAGGTCGAGATCCTCCCGCATTCTCGAACACGTCCTCGTCACGGCTGGCGGAAGGGTAGGACAGCATGAGGCGCTGACCCTTGCGGATCGCGGTCCCGTGCAGGTCGAAGTCGTCGATCGCGGTGCGCGTGAAGTGCCGCACCGGCGCCGCCGTACGCAGGGCTTCCTCGACAAAGGACGGGATGAGGCTCGGGTCCGCCTTGAGCCGCGCGAACTGGTCGGGGTGCTCGCACAGCGCCTTCATGCCGGTGGCGGTCGTGGTCGACGTGGTATCGTGCCCGGCGGTGGCGATGGTGATGTAATAGCCGTTGGCGAAGAAATCGCTGATCGGCTCACCGTCGATCTCGGCATTGGCGATCACGCTCATCAGGTCGTCGCGCGGGTTCTCGCGGCGATCGCGGGTCATCGGCGTGAAGTAGTCGTAATATTCCTGGATCACCCGGTGGAACTGGCGCGCGGCCATGTCGGGGGTGATCTCGATGTCGCTGCGCTGCTCTTCGGGGTCCTTCGAGCCGAAGAATTCCTGCGTCATCTTCAACATCTTGGGCAGGTCCGTCTCGGGGACGCCGAACATGTTCATGATGACCCTGAGCGGGTATTCGAGCGCGAAGTCCTTGACGAAATCCACCTCGCGCGGACCGGCCAGCAGCCGCGCCACGGTGTCCCTGGCGATGATGCGGATATCGCTTTCAAGCCGGGTGATCCTCGCGGGCGAGAAGTACGGAACGGCGATCGAGCGCAGAGCCTTGTGATCGGGATTGTCCATGTGCGTAAGCGCCGCGACGACCTGGCAGGTACCGTTGTTGGCCGACCGCAGGAAGGCATCGTCGGCCTGCGGGTTATAGATGGGATTGTCGACCATGTTCAGGAACACGTCGGCGCGGCGCTCGACAGTGACGACGTCGTTGTACTTCGTGACCATCCAGATCGGATCGTAGCCGCCGAGATGCGCCCAGCCGATCGGCCGGTTCGCGCGCATCCACGCCAGCGCCTCGTGAAACGAAGCCTCGTCGGCGCAGAGGTTCGGGTTCACCACCTTTTCGGCGATGTCATCGGGAATGCGAAGTTCGTCCGGCCCGAACGCGAGTGTGTCGGTCTGCATGATCGGTTGCCTTCAGAAGGTGAGAACGGGCTTGACCACCAGCCCGGCAAGCTGGTCTTCGATCGCCTGATTGATCTGGTCGAACGGATACGTGCGCACGAGCTTGTCGAGCGGCAGGCGCCCCGCCTCGTAATGAGCCAGAAGCTCGGGAATATAGGTGTCGGGGTCGGTATCGCCCTCGATCACCGCCTTCAGCGTCGCGCCGCTGGCGAGGAAGCCGAGCATCGAGGTCGAGAACACCGCATCCATCTTCTTGGGTACGCCGAGGAACGCCATCGTCCCGTGCGGGGCGAGCGAGGCCAGCGCCGCCTGCACCACCGCGTCCACCGCCGTGGTATCGACCACGTAATCGACACCGCGCGCGGCGATGGCGCGGATCGCCTCAGCCACGTCGCCGGCGGCCGGATCGACCGCGTGCGTCGCGCCGAGTTCCGCCGCAAGGGCCCGCCGCGCGGCTACGGGTTCGACGACGATGATCGGATCGCAGCCCGCAAGCTTCGCCCCCATGACCGCGCTCAGCCCGACCGAGCCGCCGCCGAAGACCGCGATCGAACGCCCGGCCTTCGCCGCGATCGAGCGCATCACCGCACCCGCGCCCGTCTGGATGCCGCATCCCAGCGGCGCGGCCATGGTCAGGTCGGCATCGGCGTGAACCTTGACGGTATTGTACTGCGTCGCGATCGCATACGTCGCGAACGACGACTGCGCGAAGAAGTATCCGCCCACGGGCTCGGAACCGCAGCACAGAGTCGCGCTGCCGTCTGGGCGGCGGCCGCTGTAATTGAGCGTCATCCCCTTTTCGCAGTAGGCCACGTCGCCCCGGCGGCAGTTGGTGCATTCGCCGCAAGAGCCCACGGTGAGCACCACCTTGTCACCCGGCGCGACCTTGGTGACGCCCGGGCCGACGCGCTCGACGATGCCCGCCCCCTCGTGCCCGAGCACGATGGGCATCTGCACCGGCAGCGACTGGTCTCGTGCCGCGATGTCGCTGTGGCACACGCCCACCGCCACCAGCCGCACGAGAACCTCGCCCTCGCGCGGTTCGTCGATCTCGATTGTTTCAAGCGCAAAGGGGCGCTTGGCCTCGCGCGCAATGGCGGCCGTAATCTGCATATGCCGATTTCCAGTTCAAGAGGGTTTGGCGCGGAGGCGGGAGAGAGCTCGCCCCCGCGCCGGGACCGTCAGCCGCCCCGGAGGACGACGACCGCTTTCGTATCGGTGCGGTTCAACACACTTGATGCGCCGCGTCGGCCACACCCGCCGGGCATGGTTTCGCAATGCATCTGAGAGCATTTCCACTTCGGTCTTTTCAGATGGATGCTGCCTTGCATCTTCGTCTCCCAAGCCATCGCTTTGCACGATCGGCTTCAAGTGCTACGTACTTCGTATACGCAGTTTGTAATCTGATTTACTTCCCGTGACAAGCGGCAAAATCAAAACTAGGAAAATGCGATGAAGATGGGGGAATTGGAGCACCTTACGGGGGTAAACCGGGAGACGATCAGGGTGCTGATCCGCAAGGGTTTGGTACCCCCGCCCGACAAGCCGAAGGCAACCGTGGCGCATTACAGCGACGAGCATGTGCGGGCGATTCGGGCGGTGCGTAATCTGCAGCGCGAACATCAGGTAACGCTGGACGAAATCGGAGCGATGCTGCGCGGCGACAAGCTCGACAAGCGGTTGGAGGCGCCTGCATTCCACCATCTCGAAAATCTGGTGGCCGCACGCTTCGGCGAGGACGACCGCACGATTGCGCTGGAAACATTACAGCAGGGAAATGCACACGCGGAACGCGACGCACGTGGCCTCGCGGCACTTGGCGCCGTCGAACTCATCGAGACGGAAGAAGGAACCGCCGTCAGCTACACCGACGCGAACCTGATCGGCATCTGGGCACGCATGCGCGAAGCAGGCTTCGAGGAATCGGCCAACTTCTTTCCGGAAGTGCTGGATCACTACACCAAGTCGGCCGACTATCTCGCCTTCGCCGAAGCCACCCGCTTCATCACCCGCACCGAAGGCCTGATCCGCGAAGAACGGGCAGCCGATATGCTGAGAACCGGCCTCCCCCTCATGCTCGACTTCTTCGGGGTGCTGAGGATGAAGTATTTCATGCGCTACCTGACCGCTGAAAGTGAAGGTCGGCTCCACGAGATCGTACCGCCGCGCCTGGACCGCGCAGGCGCCGCCGATGCCGCGCCCAGACAAGAAGGACGCAGCAATCGGAAGCCTCCCTCCAAGTGAGGCTCTATTACCCCGACACGGGGCGCGCATTGGCAAGACGCGACAGCTTCTTGGAAAGCGTCGTGACGCCGATGACGTCGGTCACGTTGCTGAACCCTACCCGGTCGCCCATCGTCCAGCGATAGAGGGTCTGATACGAGATGAAGGCGGCATAGGCGTTATGCCAGGGCGCGGCGGCGACGGCGGCGCCCACCATCTCCCATTTGCGGCCCTTGGCATCGGTGATCCGCACCACGCGGTGCATGCCGAGCAGCGACAGGCTTTCCGCATCAACCTCTGCCGCCACGATGGCGCAGCTTTCGCCATCGACCAGAGCATAGCCGAAGCGGAACGTGGTGTAGACGGTCTGTCCATCGACGATGTCCAGCGTCATGATGAGATGGAACGCGAGGTCGGTCCCGAACGTCATGTGCATCCACGAGACGGGCGCCGAGTTCCACTCCGCGCGCGGCCCCCAGCTGCGATCGAGGCCGTCCACGCAATCGACCGCGAAGCGATGGCCGTGCACTTCCAGTTCGCCGGTGATGTGGCCGACGAGGTCATAATGCCCCTTCGACCAGGAATCGCCCGCGCCGCTCGCAGCCTCGGTGTCGCCGCCGAAATGCTCCAGCATCGGGTTCTGGCTCGGGTCCAGCGGATCGAACGGGTCCATCAGTCCCTTGAAGCGCAAGTCGAAGCGGCACAGGCCGTCGGTGCCTTCGTACCGATAGTGATAGTCACGGGCATTGTTGCTGCCGGTGACCGCGAGGCCCGTGGACAGGCGGAAGTCCGACAGCTTTTCCGGGCACTGGACGTGCATCTGCGCATCGGAATAGTCGGCCGCGCCGGCATGGGCCACGATGCCCTGGTGGATGTAGACGGACGACAGGCACACGCCCGCGTTCGGCCGCCCAAGGAAGTAGGCATTTCCGCTGATCCCGGCTTCGGGCACGGAGAAGATGAGGAACATCGTCTCCGCATAGTTATGCTCGGTCGAACCGTGATGGTGAAAGTCGAGGTCTGCGTTGGTGATCATGATCCGGCCTTGCCTGGTTGGGGGAAGTGTAAAACAGGGCGCGTTACCAGGCGGGTGCCGGCAACGCCTCGGGGGTCAGCTCGAAGCCGAAGGGCAAGGCCCATAGCCGCGCCTGCGCCAGCATCGCCTCGCTGCCATCGAGGATGGCGGCGGTCAGGTCCCGTTCGCAGGGAGAGCCATGCGTGGTCGCCACCAGCGCCGCCAGCTGTTCGCGCAAGTGACGGCTGGCAACCTCGCAATCCGCCGCATCGCGGACGCAGAGCGCAAGCACCTCTTCGCCCACCGAGATTCCGGCGGCCAGCGCCTCGCTCTCGGCCGGCAGGCTGGGCTGCACGATCGCTCTGGCCCGCTCCGCCAGCGCAAGGCAGGACGACAGTTCGAGCCGCGCGAAGCGGGTCGCTTCGGGAATGCGGTCAGCCACGAAGCCCAGCGTGGCGATCGTCAGCTGCAGTTGCTCGACCACGTGCTTGTCCGCACCGGCGAGCGCGGGCGCTATGACGTCGCTGAGCGCGCGGATCGCGATGCGGACCTGCGTTTCGAAAGACTGGTTCATCGTGTGACCTCCAGAAACCGCTCGCGCAGGTCGGCGATGGCCGTGTGCCCCATCTGCGACACGAAGTTCACGAGCACGTCCTGATGCGTCCCCGCCTGCAGCGAAGCGCGCGCCGAGGCGGCGAGCGTCAGGACGCAGACGAGATAGCGGTTGAATATCTCGAAGTAGCGGATCCGCACCGGATCGACCGGGAGCCCCGAGGCCGCCTCGTATGCGGCGTAGAAATCGTCCTTCGACATCATCCCTGACGCCAGCACGCTTCCGCCGTCCTCCGAAAGATGCTGGAAGGTGGGCAGCGTGGCGTAGGTGAGGTCCTGATGCCGATCGCCGATGACCGCGCCTTCCCAGTCGAGCCAGGCGGTGATTGCGCCGGATGCCTCGTCGAACAGGAAGTTGCCGCTGCGATAGTCGCCGTGGACGATCGACGGACGGTCCACCGACGGCGCGTGGGCGATGAGCCACTGGTAGACGACTTCGAGGAAAGGCTCCTCCTCGATCCGGTCCTCTTCCCAGATCCGGCGATAGGCGTTCACCTGCCGGATTACGGATGCGTTCGAGCCCGCCTGTGCCTGCATGAACGAGACCATCGCGGTGCATTCGCCCGGATCGACGGTATGCAGGCGCGCGAGCAGGGAGACGAAATGCGGCGCGAGTTTCGCGCGCAGTTCGGGGCCGTAGTTCTGCCCCAGGCCCGATACCTTCTCCACGCCGACGCTGGGCTTTGCCGCGCCTTTTGCAAAGGCATAGACCATTCCCGGATACGGCAGATGGCGTGCCTCTGGGTCCACCCAGTAGGGGCGCGGCGCCGGGATCACGCCCTGGACCGCGTTCAGCACCTCGAATTCGCGGCGGCGACTGGATTCGGTCACCGAGGCGGCGGGCTCCATGCGCAGCACTAGCGTTTCGACGCTTTCGGGAGCCTGCCCGTCAAGCCCTCGCCACGTGAGGTCGAAGACCATCTGCAGCTTCGATGCCCCGCCCGACAGCCAGCGGGCGTTTGAGACTTGCGCCTCGTAGCCAAGCTCCTCGCCGATCATCGCCGTAACGCCCGCGACCAGCCGTTCGATCGGAACCGCCTTGTACGGATCGCCGCGACGGCGGCGCATCTTGCGGGTCAGGACCGCATCGATCTCGGGCTCGGTGGGGTAGCGATCGCGGATGCGGGCGATCATCGCCTCGTCGGGATGGCGCCGCTGCGCCTCGGTAAAGGACAGCACCGGATGGGACATCACGGCCGCCGTCATTGCGCGAACTCGTCGGCCATGCCTTCGGACAGGAAGTTCAGCCCGCTGAAGTCGGCGATGTGACTGTAGCCGACGCCATGGTCGCTCTCCCAGCGCATGAGCGTCTGGTAGGCCGCGCTCGACGGGTTGAAGTTGTACCAGGGCGCCGCCGCCACGGTCGATCCGCGCGCGGTATAGACATTGCCGCGGTCGTCCTCGAACCGCACGTCGGCCCGGGTCACCAGCATGTCGGAACGCTTGGCGGTCATGCTCGCGGACACGATCGGGCGCCGTTCGCCGTCGATCGCCAAGAAGCCGTACTTGAACGGCCCGTAGCGCAGTTCCTTGTTCTCGAACCCGAGCCCGAAGACGAGGAACGCGCCCGTCTCGCCGTCGAGGTCGACATGGACCCAGCTGGCCGCCTTGTTGCCCCAGTCGCGGCGCGGGCCCCAGCTCTTGTCCATGCCGTCGACGCAGCGGATGGCATAGCGCCGGCCGCGCAGCAGCAGCGATCCTTCGATGCGCCCCTTGCTTTCCATGTGCCCGTTGTTCCAGCCGTCGTAGCCATCGACCTGGCCGCCTCCCAGCGCCGGGACTTGTGCTGGATCATGCGGATCGAACGGATCGCAGATCGCCCGGAACGACAGGTCCACCTCGCAGGCGCCGTCCAGCGACTTGTAGGTGAAGCGGCTGTCCCGTTCGTCGAACGCCTTGAACGACAAGCCGTTTTCCAGCGTGAAGTCGGAAAAGTCCTCCGGGCAGGGCAAGTGCATCTGGCTGTCGTTGTGATGTATCTGCCAGGGATGGAAACACATCCCCTTGTGTATCTCGATCGAGCTGTGACAGATGCCCAGGTTCGGCCGCGCCAGCACGTAGAGGTTGCCGCTGACGCCTGCTTCGGGGACCGAGAAGATTACGAAGATCGTCTCGGTCCAGTGCGGATCGGCCGGATCGCGGGGGTGGAACTTGAAATCGTCGGCAGTAATCATGGCTCTGCTTTCTACGAAATTCAGAAACGATAGCGGGCTTCGAGCATGAAGGTGCGGGGCTCACCGGGAACCACGAAGTTGAGGCCGAACAGGCTCGCGAAGCCGATGCCGCCGCTGTAGTAGGTCTTTTTGAAGGCGTTCTTCACCAGCACCGACAGCGACAGGCCGTCTTCCTTCTGCTCCAGCCCGACCCGGAAGTTGGCGAGCGCGTAGCCCGGGATCTGGGTGTTCGGATTGAGCGACTTGCCGGTAGAACTATAGTAATTGGAAGTCTGCGCGTAGACATCGCCATGAAGGACAGCGTTGAACCGCTCGCTCACCGGGATCGTGATGTCCGAATAGAACACGCCCGACCATTTGGGCGTATCCGGATAGGTATCGTAGACGGCGGTGCCGGTGCTGGTCCCGTCAATGCCGATCACCGACACTACGTTATCCGTGAAACGCGCGTGGGTGTAATTGACGTTGCCGCCGATCACCAGCCAGTCGGCAGGCCGAATATTACCGTCGAGTTCGAAGCCCCTGATCTTGGCCTTGGGCACGTTCACGGTGATGCCGGCCAGCCCGCCATAGATCGAGGTGTAGAAGGCGCGCTGCACGTTCTTCACCCACATGTTGTAGAGCGCCAGGTTGAGATTGACCGGCATCGTTCCGGCATAGCCGTGGAACTTCGCGCCCAGTTCGACGTCGGTGGCGATCTCGGGGCGGTACTCGCCGCCAGATTCATCCGCGAAGCCCGGCGTCGGCGGTGCGTGGAAGTTGAACCCGCCACTGCGGAAACTGCGTCGCGACGAGGCGTAGAGCAGCAGGTCCGGCGTCACCTGGTTCTGGATGCCGGCGGTCCAGCTTAGCTTGTTGAAGGTGTCGCGCTGCGGATCGATGAAGCGTCCGTCGGCGTAGAACGGCGCGAATTCGGGATGGGTCGCGGCGGAGAACAGGTCGTCGGCGTCGCGAACGAAGCTGACCTTTTCCGATGTGTAACGGATGCCGCCCGTCACCTTGAAACCGGCAAGTCCCGTGTCGAACGTACCCTGCGCGTAGCCTGCGATGGCCTTGCTCGTGGTCGTCCCCGCATTGATCTGGGGCGGCAGGCCAAGCTCGTTCAGGATGTAGCTGGTGTTGCGCGTGTGATCGGTGATCTTGGCGGCGTAGACGCCGGTGACGTACTCGAGCCGCCCGTCGATCGCCTTGCCCACAAGTTGCAGTTCGTCCGAGATCTGCTCGATCGTGCCCCGGCTGCCCTGAGCGCCCGTCTGCGCATTGCCGCGTCCGTCGATGCCGTAGGACGTGCCGTCGAGGTCGCCCGCGTCGAGGAAGCCGACATGGACATAACCGAACACGTTCTTGAGCGTGACATTGTCCGCGATCTCGAACGACGTAATGTTCGACACCACCCATTTCGAAATGCGGTGATCCCCCAGCGAGTCGACGTCGACCACGAAGGGACCGCGTTCGCGCTGCGCCTGCGCGAAATCGGCGAGACCGGGGAACAGCACATTCGTTGGGACGAAAGGATAACCCGGCGCATTGGCACTCGTCGGCACGACGTAGGACACCGAACCCGAAATGTTGGTGCCCTTGTCATGGTAGTATTCCGCGACAAGATCATTGGTAAAATCGGGCGACGGCTTGAGCGTAAGACTGAACCTGACGCCTTCCCGCTCGATCTTGCCCAGCTTGCTGCCGTCGTAGAGATTGAGCTGATACCCGTCCCGCGACCGGTAGACCCCCGCCACCCGCACGAGCACCTGGTCCTCCACGATCGCGCCGCCCACCGCGCCTTCGAGCTGGAAGTCGTTGAACCGGCCGTAACGCACCGATCCGTAGCCGGACAGTTCGTCGGTAGGCTTGCGCGTGGTGAACAGTACCGCGCCGCCGGTCGCATTGCGGCCGAACAGGGTGCCTTGCGGCCCCTTGAGCACCTGCACCGACTGCAGGTCGTAGAAGGCCGTCTGCCCCACCCCTCCCACCTGCACCTCGTTCACATAAGGCAGGACTGCGGGCAGCGAGCTGGTGAAGGTATCGACCGTCTGCCCGCGCAGGGAATAGTTCAGCTGGTTATCGTTCTGCTGCGCTTCGACCGTCAGCCCGGGCGCCGCCATCTGGAGGTCGCGCTCGGACACGATCGCCTGTCTGGCAAGGGCGTCACCGGTGACGACAGATACAGAGACGGGTGTACGCTGCAGGCTCTCCGAGCGGCGCTGGGCGGTGACGATGATTTCGGTCGATGCGGCAGTCGTGGATGCGCTCTGCGGCGTTGAAACCGGTACTTCCTGGGCAGCGGCATGGCTCGATACGGCAAGCAGCGCCACGCCGGCGCTGGACGACAGAAACTTCTGCAAGGCCATTTGGTGTCCCCTCCGACATCATTCCTTTCCGGCTTTGTCGCCGGATGAAGGCTCTCCTCGTCCGCGCGATTGATTTTTTGGCCCTAAGGCAGTGCGCGAACTCCGACTCAACTTACCACAAGGTAACTGGTTTACAAGTAGGTCATTCGTTATATTTTTCGGACAATCCTGACGCAGATCCTGCCTATATAACGTGTTGAAGTTAGATCAGTCGTTATATTACAATCGAATCTCGACCGTGCCCACAGCTTTGAACCAGCCTGATCTGGCATCGGGAGGGACGTGACGCATAAAGAGAGGAGTGCACATGCCAGGCATGTGCAAAACGGATCGAACGGCAGAAATCGCCAGTTCACGTGAGCGAGATACGATCGATGTTAGACGACAATGCCTCACAGAATGAACCGTCAGCCGCCATCGCGGACCAGCTGGTGATGCACACGATAGCGATGATCGCGCATCAGGGATTGGACAAGTTGTCGCTGCGTACCATCGCCGCGCGATCAGGCTGTTCCACCGCCTACATCTTTCAGAAATTCGGCAACAGTGAGGGCCTTATGCTCGCCGCCCTCGATCGGGCCATCGCCATCGAGGAGGCGAGCCATGCAGACCTGCTGGAACAACTTTCTCCGCTTCCCGTCGGGCAAACGACGCTCGGGGATTTCCTCTGCTATTACGTTGAGACCAGGGCTACAGCGGATGTGCCCCGCTTCATGCTATCCTGGGTGACGACAACCGCGCCTGCCCACATTGCAAGCCTTTTGGGCACATGGCACGCCATGCGCCGGGACTTCTGGAAGGCAGCGAGCCTGCAATGCGGACTTCAGCCCGATATGCCCGCGATCCTGGCCGACTACGCACTCATGGAAGAAAGCTACGCGACCGCACTTCAGGGAAGCTTGCGTTACGACCTGCTTCTGAAAGAAACTATACGCGCCCTATTGGGAATTAGCCCGTCCGCCAACAAGCGCGAGGAAGTCAGCATTGCCGACACGCTCAATGTCGTCCCTCCGCCTTTGGGGCCGGGCACGCCCGATGCCAACGGCTCCATTCGTGACCGCCTGCTGTTTCACGCCCGGGAGGAAATACTCCAAAATGGAATCGGCGCGGTCAACCAAAGGTCGACGGCACGCAACGCAGGAGCGTCGAATTCCGCGATTGCCTACTACTTCGGCTCGATGGATGCCTTCGTGGACGAAGCGATCTGGCGCGCCATGCTATCCGATATACCTCCTGAACTCGACCCCAACAGGACCATCGAAGGACGCCGTCTCTCGGTGCAGCAGTGGCTGACAGCCCTGAACCGGCACCTGCAGGGCGCGGATGACGGCGAACCCGCAGGGTTCTATTGCACCTATGCGCGGCTGACAGTTCAAACCTGCCTGCTCGCGCGCTCGCGCCCTTCCCTCAAACCGCTGGTGGTGTTCCTGCGCGAACTTGACGGCTGGGGCACTTATCGAACCAGTCGTATCCTCGAAGCGACCTTCAAGCCCATCGGCCGGGACCAGGCATCCGCCTTCGCCATCTGGATCAAAGGCTCGGCCGTAATCAACACTGCAGTAAATCTAAAAACTCGCATCACTGTTAGCAACCTTAATTCAGGAGCTTCCTGGATATTCGGGAACCAATAATCGTAAATATCATACATACATAGTATGAGTAAGATAAATATACTTAAGAAATATTTTGCGCCGTATCGCTGACGCGCTATCAAGACCGCTCGGCACCACCGGACCTATGATGGACGTGGTCCAAACTACGATTATGGTTGATCAGCAAGTTCAGCCATCTGCCGATCATCTGAACCGCAGATTACGCCCAGCCAGCGACGCGCCCCGGAAAATGGAGCCTTTCGAACAGAAGCTTACGGTCCTCGGTCCACAGCTTCACGCCGAACCGTGCCCGCGGGGTCACAGTTTAGTAGTTCTGCCCGGTAACGAATGGGGATGCGATCGGGGCAAGGACGAAGACCGGTCATCAGGCCTTCGACTGCGCGCAGTAGACAGTCTCGGCATATCCGTGATCCCAGGCCATGTGCACGGAAGGGTCGATACCCTGGGCTTTCGCATTGCAATCCTGTGGGACGGTCGCGACACTTCCTCTATCGGTTCGACAGTTCCGCGCTCGGCATTCTTGAGTCCGAGCTCGCGGTTTACAAACCGCCACTGAATTCGGTCGCCAGCGGAGAGGTCGCGCATCTCTTCCCTGAACACGTTGGATCCGCGCAGCCCGGCATACGACCTGAACCCGGTACTTTGCATCCCCGACGATCAAGCCAGCCGGAGATAGTATGGCAAGCCTGGTCTCTTCCGCAGCGACAGGGCCTGCCCTTCTTCTTTGGCGATGTCCGCGATCGTGATCCGGGGCGCCTTCTTCGACGTTAAGCCGTCCAGGCCGATGCCGCTGTCACCTCCGGTGCGATCGCGATCTTGCCGCTGAAAAGATCGGCTATTGCATATCTTTTCAGCCTAATTCTATTTGAAATCCGGCACGCTTCTTTACATGAACGCGCCGTTATCGACCGTCAGTACACGCCCGGTGATCGCCTTGCTCATATCGCTGACAAGGAAGAGAATGGCGTTCGCCTGATCCGTCGGCTACGTCGCAAGCAGTTCGGTATTGGTGTAGCTGTCGGGGTACTTGAGCATCACATCCCCGCTGGCAAGATCGCGGTGTTTTCAAGCGCAGCGTCCGAGGCGATTCCGGTGAACTTTCGCAGCCATTGGCGTAATCGACACGCAGCGGGGCCTACGAACCATCTGGCCGGAGCGGCGTATGCAGGTCGTCCAGATCAGCCTAGCTGGCCCAATGCAATCCATACGACCATATTCGCTCGGCCTCGGAAGCTCGACGGAGATATTGTGGCCGGGGGCGGCGCTGGGAATCCACATACGCCGCCCACCGGTATCGCATCAGCCGTTGAGCTTGTCCTTGACCGCCTTGGCGGCCGTGAAGGTCAGCTTCTTCGAAGCCTTGATGGTCATTGCTTCGCCGGTAGCAGGATTGCGACCTTCCCGCTCGGGGCTGTCCTTGACCTTGAACTTGCCGAAGCCGTTGAGCGAGACTTCCTCGCCCTTGGCGGCCGCAGTGCCAATTGCGTCAAAGACGGCGTCTACAATCTTGCGGGCGTCGGTCTTGGCAATACCGTGATCGTTGGCAATTGCGTCGGCGAGATCGCTGTTGTTCATGAGAAGTTCGTCCTGTCGATGTCTGTGTTCCGCCGGCCACGCTGATTTACGGGCTGTGCGGTCTTCCACCATGGAACAACTGAAACCTCGTTCAAAGCCGTACAGTTGCATCAAACGCTCCTCCAGGCCGTTTTGTCCACAGCGCGTGGATATGTGCCACCCTCCGGGCCGAACAGCCGTACGGATCATGCAACAAGCGCCGCGGCGGCGCGGAGCGAGTTGCCGCTCTCAAGTCGTCCGTCAGCAGGCTTCCCGGCCGAACTCGCGATCTTCTGGTTCGAGGGATATCAAGGGCCGGAAAGCCCATCGCTCGGGACACGATATTGCCTGACCAGCGACACCGCGGAACTGAACGATGACGAGGGCATACGTTTGGTTGGCAGGGCCGATGAGGCGATTGCGCCTTCGGAATAACATATCAGGCCGTTAAACGTCGAAAGCATCTTGATCGAGCCTACGGCGGTGGTCGATGCCGAATGTGGGCCCGTGCCCACCCCCGCGAAATCGAGTTCGTCGATGAACTGCCCAAGACGCCCCGAGGGACCCGTCGGTCGGCCCCATGGCCGTTCGGGTTTAGTCATGTTGACAGGTTCCCTGTTGAAGTTCCATTACTCCGACAAATTTTCGCAGCGAGGCCGGGGAGGATATTAAAGGTGGACCTATCTCGTCGGGCGGCGCTTTTTCCGCCGCCGCTGGCCCCTTGGCCGGAATGGCGCACAAAGGTGTCGCAGCGGCTGTCAACGTAAAGCCGGGCACGCTGGCATCGCGCCCGCCCATGGGCTGGAATAGCTGGAACAGTTTCGCCGGCACGATAACAGAGGCGCAAGCTCTCGAAACGGCAGCGATCATGCGGGATACGTTGCTGCCGTTCGGCTACGACGTATTCACCGTGGATATCCAGTGGTACGAGCCAGACGCGAAGAGCTACACGTACAACGCAGCACCCGTCCCCGCGCTGGATGGCTATGGCCGCCTGATTCCGGCCCCCAATCGTTTCCCCTCTGCAAACAGCGGCAAGGGCTTCGCTCCGCTGGCGGCGAAAGTTCATGCGATGGGAATGAAGTTCGGCATCCATGTGATGCGGGGTATCGCGCGGGCCGCCGTGAAGCAGAATCTTCCGGTGATGGGGACGCACCTGCGGGCACAGGACATCGCGGATACCTCAAGCATCTGCTCATGGAATCCGGACATGTATGGCGTCGATATGAGCAAGCCGGGCGCTCAGGAATACTATGACGGCCTCTTCCGACTCTACGCCTCCTGGGGCGTCGAGTTCGTGAAGATGGATGACATGAGCCGCCCTTACGACGCGCACGCGCCAGAGATCGAGGCCGTCGCCAAGGCCATCGCCCGCTGCGGAAGGCCGATCACGCTGAGCCTGTCGCCTGGTGAAACGCCGGTCCTGCACCATGACCATGTCCGTCGCTATGCGCAGATGTGGCGCATTTCCGACGACTTCTGGGACGAATGGCCACAACTCGAAGCGCAGTTCACCCGGCTGGAAAACTGGACGCCGTATCGAGGCCCCGGGTCATGGCCCGACCCGGACATGCTCCCTCTTGGCCGACTTGCATTGGGAGAGCGCGACACTCGCTTCACGCCGCACGAACAGCGAACGCTGATGAGCCTGTGGTCGATCACCCGCTCACCCCTCATCATGGGCGGCGACTTGCGTCACCTTGACGGTGCCACTCTGGCCTTGCTGACCAACCCCGAAGTTCTGGCCGTGAATCAGGCCAGTCGGGATAATCGGCCACATTTTCTGTTTGACGGAATCCGCGTCTGGTCGGCGACCAGCGAGCATAGCGGCGCCCGCTATCTAGGGGTGTTCAACCTCGACAAGGGCACGCGGGACCTGACGATTCCCTTGTCCGCACTGAACGCAGGCCAGACTGTATCGGTCCGCGATATATGGGCCCGACAAGATCTTGGAATCAAAACGCGCAACATCGCCTTGCAGCTGGAATCCCATGAAAGCGCTCTTTACCGGTTGACCTAGACCCGTCTTGCATGACCCGTCCGGCGATCACGCCGGACGGGCATCGCAGACTTTAAGCAGCCTCTCGGCCACCAATTCCGGCGGCTCGCAACCAGCTTTAGGACCTGCCCTTCCGATTATATGGCCGTAGTCAGACTGGCTCAGCCGTTCGGCTTGGTTCGGACGACGCCCTTCGCAGTGTAGGCCGATATCGCAGATCAACTGCGTAACCGAGCCAAGGCGCAAAGTGCCACGATATCAAAACCTCAGGTCATGTTCGTGCCCGCATCGTCTCGAGGCTGTGATGCACGTTGCGGACCTTCAGCAGGTCGTGTCTGGTCAGGATGCCGACAACCCGCTGCGTCTCAGGGGCAACAATCGGAATGCGACCGATGCCCGTCTCGATCATGAGATCCGCGATCCGGCTGAGCGGGTCATGCGGGCTGCCGCAGGTCTGCGACGCGTCGGACAGTGCGTCGGCGAGCGTGGCATCCGCCGGAACGCTATCGACCTGCCAGCGCAGCGCATCCGCGCGCGAAACGAGACCGGTGAGCGTGCCGTCTTCGGCCACAACCGGGTAGCTGCGATGGCGCGCATCGGTTCTGAAAAAGACGACCGCATCGGCGAGGGTCATGCTGCCGGCCAGCACCTCCGGCTCAGATGTCATGAACTGCGCGGCCTGGAGAAAGTCGAATTGGTCGACGGTGTATTCCTGCAGGATATGCCGGCCGCGCCGGGCAATTTTCTCGGTCAGTATCGAGCGGCGCATAACCAGCACGCTGATGGCGTAAGCTCCTGCCGACGCTGCCAGCGTCAGCGGAAGCATAGCGAAATCACCGGTCAACTCGACCGCGAACAGCGCCGCCGTCAATGGCGCGCGCATGGCGCCGCTCAGGATTCCGGCCATTCCGGCGAGCGCCCACAGGCCGCCCCCGCCGGGCAGGTACTGGCCCAGAACGAAGCCAAGCGCGCCGCCCAGCAACAGCAGCGGCGCGAGCACGCCGCCCGAAGTGCCTGAGCCCAGTGCGATAAGCCATACCACCGCCTTGACCACCAGCAGCGCCAACACCACCCGCATGGCGAGCGAACCATCCAGAAGACCCCGGATGCTCTCGTAGCCGGCACCCAGGACATGGGCGTCGATCAGGCCGCCCAGCCCCACTGCCAGCCCGCCGAGAGCCGGCCACCACATCCAGTGGAGGGGCAACCGGGCAAACATGTCCTCGATCCTGTAGAGCGCGCCTGAGAGCAGCGATGCCTGCGTCCCGGCCAGAACGCCCACCGCTACTGCCAGGCCGATATGCCGGGCGGCGAGGGCGATCGCATGGTGGACGGGAAACAGTGGCCCGGCCTCTATCAGGAGCGGCCGCCAGAGCCACGAAACGAGCACGGCGATGACGACGGGCACGAAGCTGCGCGGCTTCCATTCGAAGAGAAGCACCTCGATGGCCAGAAGGATCGCCGCCATCGGTGTGCCGAAGATCGCCGTCATGCCCGCTGCCGCGCCCGCAACGAGCAAGGTCTTGCGCTCGGCGGCGCTGAAATGGAACGCCTGAGCGAACAGCGATCCGATGGCGCCGCCGGTCATGATGATCGGTCCTTCAGCACCAAAGGGACCGCCGCTTCCGATCGAGATCGCTGAAGACAGCGGCTTTAGCAAGGCAACCTTACGCGATAGGCGGCTCTCACCGTAGAGGATCGCCTCGATCGCTTCGGGTATGCCGTGGCCGCGAATCTTGTCCGACCCGTAGCGTGCCATCAGCCCCACGATCAGGCTTCCAATCACCGGCACGGCGATCAGCCACAGACCCAGCACGTTGTCTATGATCTGCACGGGCGCGCCGGAAAGGCGTCCGAACCAGAACAGATTGGTTGCGATCGCGATCGCCTTGAGCAGCACCCATGCCCCGATCGCACCCCCACTGCCGACGACCAGCGCCGCCGCCGCGAGCAGCAGCATGCGCCGATCCGCGCTGTGATCGGCAAGAGGGCGACGGGAGGGGAATGAGGTCGCGGGAATCATGATAGTGCTCGGCTCGCTGACAGGGTGGCTCGCGCAATATATCGTAACACGATATATATCAACGGTTGACAGAGAGGGCGCGAAGCCGGGACTGAGCTTATGGCCAGCAAACTGACAGACGCGGATTATCTCGCGCTCGCCGATTTCCGCTATTCACTGCGGCAGTTCCTGGCGTTTAGCGAAGGCGAGGCGGCTCAATGCGGGCTGACCCCACAGCAGCACCAGGCGCTGTTGGTGATCCGCGCGGCACTGCCGGGGACGGCCACGATCGGCCATGTCGCCGAGCGTCTTATCCTGAAGCCGCACAGTGCCACAGGACTGGTGAACCGGATGGAGGGTCTGGGACTCGTTCGGCGCGAGCCTTCGCCTCGCGACAAGCGGCAGGCTGTTCTGTCCCTGACCCCAGGTGCCCTGCAGATACTTGAAACGCTGAGTGCAACTCACCGCGAAGAGATCAGGCGCTTACTGCCCGTTGTAACCCGGCTGCTAGAGTCGCTCGAAGTTGCGTGAAGATTTACCTGCGGCTGCGGAATACCACAGCATGACTGGCCCGACTTCCCGCAAGGTGCGTCGGGCATGTGCCTTCACCAGTCGTCAGTCCATTCCCGGAAGCTACTCGTGCCGGCCAGCGGTCGTAAGGGTTGTGCGGGAATCGAACCGTCCGGCTATTCCGCTGCGTGCCCGGGTGGAAAAGCACGCTCATTAAACACCGCTATGCAAAAGTAGCTGAGTGGGGCGATACCATACGATCACCACATAACGGGAGGTTGCTCGGCCTGCTGCGCTGCGAGGGAGGGCAATGCCACCCGCAACCTGCTGCAAAAAGGTCGGCGGAGCGTTCAAACTCCGCCGACAATATGATGGGTGGTCAAGCACAGACACACCCTTCGGGTCGCTTCATTGAACGTGGACCATTCGGTTCATCGCGCGTTTCTTGGCCTGCGTCATGCCAATAGGCGTGGAGATGAGGGTGAGAGCATCCGGATGCGGCAAGCGCAGAGCGTTGGTACACTTTTACCGATCCCCAGGAAAACCCCCAATCCAGCGCCCTAGCCCCCTCAGAACGCAGCCTCGGGCAGTGCGGCTTCCGAACTCCGGACCTTCGCAAGCGAGGAAGTGAGGTTCGACCACGTGTCCAGATAGAGCCGACCCCAATCCGCGAAATCGGCTGCCTGCGTACGTGCCGAGGCTATGGCCAGTTGCGCGAATGCGCCGATGCGGTCTTCGCCGGCACAACCCGAAAGTTCCTCGATTGCAGAGCGTACTCGGTCTCGCCCGGCGGTCGCCTGTGCTGCAAAAAGATTCTGCGCCGCTTGTGCGTGCGCTGCGAGCACTGTTTGGTTGGCTTCAACGGTCACGCTCAGACGCTCTGGAACTGCGAATGCCTTGCGAAACTGCAGGCCGAAAAAGTCGGAATATACGTTAGTCATCGACGCTCCTAATCTTGTGAAGAATCCGGAATGCTGCGCTCGCGGTCCGTTTTCACTTTTCATGGGATGTGAAGGCGATCTGCATTGAGCCTTCAATCGGCCTCGCCATCGACGAGAGACCAGAATTTCCTTTGCCACGCGGCCATTTCGCAAGTCTCGAGCGGTTTACGTGAAAGAGCCCTGCTTTCCGACCACGAGCGATGCGCGGCACGTGGAATTCGGATGCCAGCGTTTCGCGCATGAATACCGTAAGCCATGAAGTACCCCCAATACTTTTGAGAATCTGCGGTTTTATTGTCGGCGACTTTGCCCAAATCCGGACGAGTCCGAACAGGGCGCCTTCGCCCCTCCGTCAGAAACTTCGAATACCTGAAAATACGCTGATCTGGATACGAAAATCACGGTACGGTATCGCACCAAGTAAAGACTGTGAGCGATTAGCACCACTTGCCTGGTCAGGCTTGGCGACAAGAGGCGCATCCGCCTTGGCGTGCTATTTCATCATGGAACACCGCGCCAGGTGAACCGTTCTATACTATAGACAAAGGGAGTCGTTGTTCCGGTTTCAAACAGGAGGAGGGGGTCAATGAAAGCCGATAAGAGCTTTGGCAAAACGACCAATTGGCTGCTTCGCGGCCTTGGGTTTAATGAGCGGCAACTCGTCTGGCCATTGCTGTCTCGCCGACCTCTGGCAATCAGGACGTATCTCGAACGCACCGGCGTATGGCCTAGCGCCATCTGCTTTATCGAATCCGGCGTGGTCTCAAGCCTCGAAACCGGCGATCTTCGTGAACCAATCGAGGTTGGTGTCGTTGGACGCGAGGGTATGATCGGGCTCAGCGTGATCGCAAACCTCATACCGCAGCGAGATAGCCTTGTTCAGGTCGGGGGCGAGGGTCTGTTTGCGGATGTCGGTGCATTCCAGGAATGCGTCAGATCCAGCATAAGCCTGCGTGCATACCTTTTTCGCTACATTCAGGCTCAGACGGTACAGATCAGCTTGGCGGCTAGCGCAGCCGCGCGCGCCACTATCCAGCAGCGGCTCGCCCGCAAGCTGTTGATGTATCACGATCGGACAGGCATCGACACACTCCCGCTGACGCACGAGACGATCTCGCTGATGCTCGGCGTCCGGCGGGCCAGTGTGACTCATGCTATCCATAACCTTGAGGCCACCGGACATATCCACGCCCAGCGCGGCCTCATAACAATTCGCGATCGACAAGGTCTTGAGGAGTACTGCGGCCGTTTCTACGGAGTGGCAGAAACTCGCTATGCCGTAATCATGGGAGATCCGCCAAGGGCCGCATCGCTGCACAGCGTGTGAAGGCTTGCCCGTTCTTCGAAAAACGGGCGGTTGTCTTCCCGCAGTAACGGAAGCCTTTGAGTACGAAGGCGGCGGTGCCGCAGCGTGATACGTCCTCGATCGACATATTGGCCGGGCCCGCCATCCTGGGTGCTTTAGGGGCGGAAAGCTGACTGCCAGCGGTTGCGGATCGCCGACCCTGCCACAATATGCGCGGTGCCCCGCCATCTCGGTGCCGTCCGCCCGGACGCGCGGCCGGTATGGCGCAACGGAGACGCATTGCATGGCCTATCTGGATACCCGCCTGTTCATCGACGGCACCTGGCGGGACGCTGCCGACGGTCGATCCCTGGCAGTCCTTAATCCCGCCAATGGTGAAGAGATCGGCCGCGTCGCCCATGCGAGCCGGGCCGACCTCGATGCAGCGCTGGCCGCCGCGCAGCGCGGCTTCGAAGTCTGGCGCGATTTCACGCCCGCCGCGCGCAGCAAGATCATGCGGCAGGCGGCCCAGTTCATGCGCGAGCGTGCCGACACCATCGCCCGCCTGCTCACGCAGGAACAAGGCAAGCCGCTGATCGAGGCAAAGGGCGAGGCGATGGCCGCCGCCGACATCATCGACTGGTTCGCGGAGGAGGGTTTCCGCGTCTATGGCCGCGTGGTGCCGCATCGCAGCAATCCCTCCGTCCGCCAGACGGTGGTAAAGGATCCGGTCGGTCCCGTCGCCGCCTTCACGCCGTGGAATTTCCCGATCAACCAGGTCGTCCGAAAGATTGCGGCAGGCCTCGCCGCGGGCTGCTCCCTGATCGTGAAGGCACCTGAGGAAACGCCAGCCAGTCCGGCCGAACTGATCCGCGCCTTCCAGGATGCGGGGCTTCCCGAAGGCGTGCTGAACCTCGTGTTCGGCGATCCGGCGGAGATTTCGGAGTACCTGATCGCAAGCCCGATCATCCGCAAGATCACCTTCACCGGCTCGACACCGGTCGGCAAGCTGCTCGCAGGTCTGGCTGGCAGGCACATGAAGCGGGTTTCGATGGAACTGGGCGGCCATGCGCCGGTCATCATCTGCGAAGACGCCGACATCGCGCTTGCCGTGAAGACAGTCGGCGCGGCCAAGTTCCGCAATGCCGGACAGGTGTGCATCTCGCCCACGCGCTTCCTGGTGCACAACAGCGTCAAGGACCGCTTCGCGCAGAGCCTTGCCGAACTCGCCAAGGGTATCGCGGTCGGTGACGGACTGGCCGAGGGCACGCAGATGGGCCCGCTCGCCAACGAGCGTCGCCTGACCGCCATGGCCGAGTTCCAGGAAGACGCGGTGGCGCGCGGCGCAGCGCTGCTGGCGGGCGGCGGACGCATCGGTGAGACCGGCAACTTCTGGGCGCCGACGGTACTCTCCGACGTGCCGCTCGATGCCCGGCTGTTCAACGACGAGCCCTTCGGCCCGGTCGCGGGTGTGCGTGGGTTCGACAAGCTGGAGGAAGCAATCGCCGAAGCCAACCGCTTGTCGTTCGGACTTGCGGGCTATGCCTTCACGGGCAGCCTTGCCAACGTCGATCTGCTCACCCGCCGCGTGGAAGTGGGCATGCTATGGGTCAACACCGGCGCGGCAGCGTCGGCCGAGCTGCCGTTCGGCGGCATCAAGGACTCCGGATATGGCACCGAAGGCGGGCCCGAGGCGATGGACAATTACCTCAACACCCGCAGCGTCGTGGTCGCCAACGGCTGAGCAGGCAGGGGCCGAAGAAATCCGGTCGATGACAGACGACATCCCGAAGCGCGCTTTCGCGCCGGTTGTCGACAGGCGTACCCGCGTGCTGATACTCGGCAGTCTCCCCGGTGACCGGTCGCTTGGTGCCGGGGAGTACTATGCCCATCCAAGCAATGCGTTCTGGTGGCTGATGGGCGAGGTGCTTGGCGATCCCGGCTTGTTGGGGGCGCCTTATTCGATGCGGCTGTCACGGCTGCTCGATCGCGGCATTGGCCTGTGGGACGTCATTGGCAGCGGTCGGCGGACGGGAAGCCTGGACAGTGCAATTCGGGATGCGAGCCCCCGTGACGTGCCCGGGTTCGCAGCGAGTTTGCCGCAGTTGCAGGCGATCGCGTTCAATGGCGGGCTGGCGGCCCGGCATGGCCGCCGGCAGGTCGGCTATCCCGCCAGTCTCCAGTTCATCGACCTGCCATCATCCAGTGCGGCACACGCGGGCATTCCGCGCACCGGGAAGCTCGCTGCATGGCGCGAGATCTATAATTTCCTTGGCTAGTTCGGGTTTGAGCGTTTGACGGCCCTGCGATTCTCAAGCTTACATTTTACGCAAATACGCTATCGATTTATCGAAGTTTGAGCCCCGCATGGAGCGGCTGTGCGCGACTTCGCGTGCAACTGGATGCTCGACAATTCAGCGCGAAAACCTCTGCGGGCAAAGATTCATTGCGGTCAATGGAATGATCCGATCGGCATAGCCGAACGCGGCTGCACACGGGGACGCGGCAATGTACGTTCGATTCCCTTCAAACGATCGAGCCTTTCGCGGAGAAGCACCTTGGAATTGGAAGTCGAGATTGCCTCAGGCAGACTTCTGGGACGGATAGCCGGTGAGGTCGCCGCATTCCTGAGCGTGCCTTACGCCGCTCCGCCCGTCGGCCCACTTCGCTTTGCGCCGCCACGCAAGGCGGAACCTTGGGAGCGCCCGCGTAAAGCGCTTGAGCAGGGCGCAAACGCGCCGCAGCGAGTGAAGGCAATGCCTGGGCTCGACGTCAAGGCGCTTATCGGAAACGGCTGGCAGCCCGGTGACGACTACCTCACACTGAACGTATGGGCCCCGGCCGACCTGCGCCCCGGCCTGCCCGTGATTGTGTTCATCCACGGCGGCGGCTTCATCCTCGGCAGCAAGGACGCGCCGGTGCAGGACGGCAGCGCCTTCGCGCGGGACGGCGTGGTATGCATCGCCATCAATTATCGCATGGGTGTCGACGGCTTCCTGCCGATCCCGGGTGTCCCCACGAACCTCGGCCTGCGCGACATAATCGCCGCGCTCGAATGGGTGCGCGGCAATGCCGCCGCGTTCGGCGGCGATCCGGCCAATGTCACCGTGTTCGGCGAATCCGCCGGGGCCATGGCGATCGCCGATCTCGTCACCTCGCCGCTCGCCAAGGGACTGTTCCGCCGCGCGATCGTACAAAGCGGGCATGGCCGCATGACCCGCGACATCGGCGTCGCCCAGCGGCTGGTGCGCAAGCTCGCGAAGCTGCTGAAGATTACGCCCAACGAAGCCGGTTTCCGCAGCGTGGAGCCGAGCGAGCGCCTGCTCGATGCGGTCGAGACGGTCAGCCTGCCCAAGACCCGGCTCGATTTGCGCGATGCCGAAGGGCACGAGCCGGTGTTCGGCATCAGCCGCTTCGTTCCCGTGCATGGCGACGACGTGCTGCCGCTGAAGCCGCTCGATGCGCTGCAGGCGGGTGCGGGGGCGGAGATCGATCTGCTGATCGGCACCAATGCGCAGGAGATGAACCTCTACTTCATTCCCACCGGTGTGCGCGAGACGATCGGGCGACTGCTGGCGACCTACGTATTCCACCGCGTCCATCCGCGTGCGCGCAAGCTCCTCAAGGCTTACGGCATGGGGAGCAAGGGCGTGAAGCCCGGCCATGCCTTCACCGATGCCGCGCACGACCTGGTGTTCCGCTGGCCGGCGCGCCGCTTCGCCGAGGAGCATCGCGGCCGCACGCATATGTACGAATTCGAGTGGGGTTCGCCCCTGTTCGCCAAGCCCGGCTCGGGTGGCCTCGGCGCGGCGCATGCGATGGAGTTGCCTTTCGTATTCGACACGCTGGCCGCCGCCACCGGACCCGAAGGGCTGTGCGGCGAAGCGCCGCCGCAGGAACTGGCCGACCGGGTTCATCGCATCTGGGTCGATTTCGCCCGCGATGGCACCCTGCCCTGGCCCGAATTCACCCGCGAGCAGCGCCATGTCTACCAACTGGGGCGCGGCGAGGCGATCGAGGAGGCCCCTTCCCGATCGCGCCCTTCCTTCCCTGACGGAGCACCCCATGTATCTCGAACGACTGAAGCTGGATGGTCGCCGTGCGCTCGTCACCGGCGGGGCCAGCGGCATCGGCCTGGCGTGCGTGGAGGCGCTGGCGGAAATGGGAGCGCAGGTCGTCATCGCCGATCTTTCCGAAGCGGCGATCGCGACCGCCCGCGCGGCGATGGCGGACAAGGGCCATGCCTGCGAGGGCGCGGTGATGGACGTTACCGATTCCGCCCGTGTAACCGCAGTGGCCGACCGGCTCGGTGCCATCGACATCCTCGTCAACAACGCCGGCATCGCCCGCAGCGAAACCGCCGCCGAGACGGTGGCAGACGAGCACTGGCTGAACGTCATCGACGTCAACCTCAACGGCACTTTCTGGTGCGCGCGCGCCTTCGGGCGGCACATGCTGGAGGCGGGGCGCGGCAGCATCGTCAACGTCGGGTCGATGAGCGGCTTCATTGTCAATCGGCCGCAGGGGCAAAGCTACTACAACGCCTCGAAGGCGGCGGTGCACCAGCTGACGCGCAGCCTTGCTGCCGAATGGGCCGACCGGGGCGTGCGGGTGAACGCGGTCGCGCCCACCTATATCCGCACCCCGCTCAACGAATTCGCCGACAAGCAGGGCGCAATGTACCGCCGCTGGATCGATTCCACCCCGATGGCGCGACTGGGCGAGCCGGAGGAAGTGGCCTCGGTCGTGGCCTTCCTCGCCTCCGATGCCGCGAGCCTGATGACCGGCAGCATCGTGCTGGCAGATGGCGGCTATACCTGCTGGTAATCCCATCCGTCATTGCGAGCGCAGCGAAGCAATCCAGAGCGGTTCCACACTGCCCTGGATTGCTTCGCTGCGCTCGCAATGACGTCGGCATGATGATCCGATCGGTCAATTCAACGCGCCGAACGGCACATCCGAATCCCCTCGCTTAACCTTTCAGATAGGTTAGACCTGTCATATAGGTTGCAACGCCGACTCCCCGGGCACGTACCCGAGAGAGCGGCGTCGGGAGAGAACTATGAAATCACGGATCTGCCTGCTCGCCGGTGTTTCGTTCCTGGCCGCAGTTACCGCCTCTGGCCCGGCGATGGCGCAAAGCGCCGCGCCTGCCGCGGTATCTGCCGCCGCTGAAACCGCGCCCGAGATCGTCGTCACCGCCCGCAAGCGCACGGAGACGCTGCTCGATGTTCCCGTCGCCGTCACCGCTGTCAGCGGCGATGCACTGGCCAAACGCAACATCAATTCGGTGCGCGAGGCCGCCGTGCTGACGCCGGGCCTCAACATCAGCAGCGACGGCGCGGGCCGCGCCTTCGTGTCGATCCGCGGTGTCGGCGTGACGCTGGTGCAGTCTGTCCAGCCGGGCGTGGGCCTGTTCGTGGACGGCATCTATCGTCCCAACACGGCCTATCTCAACAACCCGCTGCTCGACGTGGAGCGGATCGAGGTGCTGCGCGGACCACAGGGCACGCTGTACGGCAAGAACACGCTGGGCGGCGCGATCAACGTCATCACCCGCCAGCCCGGCAACGATTTCGAGGCGCGCGGACAGGCCAGCTATGCCGGGCCGGACAATGCCTGGCTGGTGTCCGGCTCCGTCTCGGCGCCGATCGTCACCGACAAGCTGGCGATCCGCGTGGGCGCCTCGCACCGCCAGCAGGACGGTTTCATCAACAACACCCAGATCGGCGGCAAGGCCAACAGGCTGAACACCGATCTCGGTCAGCACCACCATCCGCGCCACGCCCACCGAAGACCTGACGATCGTGATCAACGGCTACTACGACTGGGTGAAGGGCGCCAACGTGCCCTACGCCCGCGTCACCGGCCCGACCGACTATTCGCGCGACAACCAGTTCGACAGCCTCGGCACCACCACGTACCGCTATCGCGGCATCAATGCCCGCATCGAAACCCCGATCGAGGCGCTGAACACCAAGGTCTCGCTGCTCGCCGCCTACGATCTGCGCAACACCAGCGCGCCCGACACCGATGGCGATTTCGGCCCGAGCGACCCTGCCCTGCCGATCCCCGCCGTGCGGCAGGGCGGCACCGATGCACTGCGCACCAAGACCGTGGAACTGCGCTTCGACACCGAATTGAGCGACCAGTTCTCCACGCTCTTCGGTCTCTTCTACAGCCGCGAGACGACCCGCTCCGACCAGCTGACCAACATCGCCATCCCGCTGATCGGCCTCAGCCTCAACAACCGCGCGCAGAATTCGACCAAGGCCGATACCTACGCCGCCTTCGGCACCGCATTCTGGAAGCCGAGCCCTGACTGGGAAGTCGCGCTCGGCCTGCGCTACGATCACGAGGACCGCTCCGCGACCGGCCGTGTCAATGGCGGCACGCCCACCAGCGTCGGCCTGAAGTCCAACCAGGTCGAGCCGCGCCTTTCGGTGACGCGGCACTGGAACAAGGAGTTCATGACGTACGCCTCGGTCGCGCGCGGCTATCGCGGCGGCGGCTTCAACGCGGTGACGGCCCCGGTGCGCGTCTACAAAGGCGACTCCGCCTGGACTTACGAAGTGGGCGCCAAGTACGCCTCGGCAGATCGCAGCTTCACCCTTGCGGGCGACGTGTTCTATTCCGATTACAAGAACTACATCGGCCTCAACTCGATCGCCCCGGCTTCGACCGGCGGGCTCGTCACCGTCGATCTCAACTCGGGCGACGTCGAAAGCTACGGCGCCGAAGTGGAGGCCACTTTCAAGCCGGTGCCGGAATGGACTCTCTCGGGCGGCGCCACTTATATGCATGCCCGCCTGACCGACAGTTCGCCTTACACCGCCGTCACCGGCCGCACCCTGGCGACCGACCGTCTGACCTTCCAGCCCGACTGGATGTTCAACCTGTCGAGCGATTACGTCGTGCCGGTCGGTGAAAACAGCCTCACCTTCAGCGCCAGCGTCAACGGCAAGGGCAGCCGCTCGGCCGCCAGCCTCAACCAGACGACGCCGACGATCCTCAAGAGCTACGTCCTCGCCAACGGCTCGATCACCTACCGCATGGGCAATGTCGAACTCGCGGTGTTCGGCAACAACCTGTTCAACAAGAAGTATTTCGACAGCTACATCGAGAAGACGACGCTGGCGCTTGCCGGGCTGCCCGCGTCCGACCTCGGCATCATCGGCGACCTTCGCCGCTACGGCGTGCGCGCCAGCTTCCGTTTCTGAGGGACACCATGTCAGCCCACTACACCCCGCAGCCGCGCAAGCCTCTGCCCGAAGGTTTCCTGACGGCGCTGCGCAGCCTGTTCGGCGATCGCCTGCAGATGGGCGAGGCGATCCGCCTGCAGCACGGCAGCAGCGAGGCGCACTTCACGCCAAGCCTGCCCGATGCGGTGGTCTTCCCCTCTCGACCGAGGAAGTGGTCTCGCTGGTCAAGCTGTGCGGCGCGGCGCAGGTGCCCGTCATTCCCTTCGGCGCGGGCACCTCGATCGAGGGCAACACCATCCCCGTGCGCGGCGGGGTGACGGTGGACCTCAGCCGGATGGACGCGATCCTCGAAGTCCATGCCGAGGACTTCGACTGCACGGTGCAGGCCGGGGTACGGCGCGAACAGCTCAACGAGCACTTGCGCGACATGGGCCTGTTCTTCCCGATCGATCCGGGCGCCAACGCAACCATCGGCGGCATGGCGGCCACCCGTGCCTCGGGCACCAACGCGGTGCGCTACGGCACCATGCGCGAGGCGATCCTGTCGTTGCGGGTGGTGACGCCCGACGGCAAGGACATCCGCACCAGCCGCCGCGCCCGCAAGTCGGCGGCCGGGTACGATCTCACCCGCCTGATGATCGGCAGCGAGGGAACGCTGGGCATCATCACCGAAGTGACCCTGCGCCTCCACGGCATCCCGGAAGCGATATCGTCCGCAGTCTGCAGCTTCGAGACGCTGGAAGGCGCGGTCGATACGGTGGTGCAGGCGATCCAGATCGGTGTGCCGCTGGCGCGAGTGGAAATTCTCGACGACACGCAGATGCGCGCCGTCAACCGCTGGTCCAAGCTCGACTATCCCGAGCTGACGACGCTCTTCTTCGAGTTCCACGGGTCGCAAACTTATGTGGAGGAGCAGGTTCGAACGGTGGAGGAGATCGCCGGAATGAACGGCGGCGGCCAGTTCCGCTGGTCGAACCTGCCCGAAGAACGCTCGAAACTGTGGAAGGCCCGGCACGAGGCCTACTACGCCGCCGTCAACCTGCGTCCCGGCGCGGTCGGCTGGGCGACGGACGTCTGCGTGCCGATCAGCCGCCTCGCGCAGTGCATCACCGAAACCAAGCAGGATCTGGAGACCTCCAGCGTCCCCGGCACGATCCTGGGCCATGTCGGCGACGGCAACTTCCACGTCGTCTTCTCGGTCGATCCCACCGTGCCCGAGGAAATGGTCGAGGTGGAAGCGATCAACGAACGCCTCGTGCGCCGGGCGCTGGCCATGGACGGCACCTGCACCGGGGAACACGGCATCGGCCTTGGGAAGCAGGATTGGCTGGTCGAGGAGCTGGGTGACGCGGTACGCCTGATGCGCCTCATCAAGCAGGCGATCGACCCGCACGACCTGTTCAATCCGGGCAAGATCTTCGCGAAGGAGGGCTGATCGGTGGCAAGCATCGCCCTACCCGCCGCTCCCACTTTCTCCAGCCGCCTGGTCCCGCTGCTGATCCTGGCTATCGCGATGGCCGCGGGCTTCACGATGATGGGCTCGTTCAGCATGGTGCAGGAAGGCGCCAAGGCGGAAATGGGCCTCAGCGATACTACGCTGGGCGTCGTGCAGGGCGTGTCGGCGGCGGTGCCGCTGGTGCTGTTCTCGATCCCCATCGGCATCCTCGTCGATCGCCGCAACCGGGTCCGCCTTCTGATCGCACTGAGCCTGATCTGGACTGCTGGGACGCTGCTGACCGCCTTGGCGCACAGCATTCCCGTGCTGTTCGCCGCGCGCATGCTGGCGGGTATCGGCACCACCGGCGCGCTGACCGCCGCGCTCTCGCTGACCGCAGACTGGTGCGGCCCCGCCCAGCGCGGTCGGGCGATGCTGGTCGTCACCCTGGGCAAATGTCTGGGCCAGGCCGGTGCCTTCGCGCTGGCGGGCTGGCTGCTCGGCCTGCTGCTTCACGCGTCGCTGCCCGGTCTTTCCGGTCTGGCACCGTGGCGGAGCACGCATGTCCTGCTGGCCGCGATCAGCCTGGCGCTTACCCTGCCGCTGCTGACCTTGCGCGAACCCGCACGGCAGGAGGTGATGGCCAGCACGCATGCGCCCTTGCGCGTCGTTGCGGGTGAACTGTGGGCCCGCCGCGCGTTCCTGATACCGCTGTTCGTGGGGCAGGTCGGCGTGGTGATGGCCGATGCCGCCGCCGCGATCTGGGCCTCGCCCGTCCTTTCGCGCAGCTACGGCCTTGCCCCGCAGGACTTTGCCGGGTGGATGGGCGCGCTGATCTTCGCGACCGGCGTGGCAGGCTCGATCCTGGGCGGCATCGCGGCTGACTTCGGTCACAAGAGCGCCCGGCGCGGCGGCCTTCTGACCGGCGCGGTCGTGGCGGCGGCGATCGGCGTGCCCGCCGCGCTGTTTCCCGTCGCGCCCACCGTTCCGCTCTTCGCGCTCGCCATCGGCATGCTGATGCTGTGCGGGACGATCACCGGGCTCATAACCTCGGTGGCATTGACGGTATTGATCCCCAACGAGCTGCGCGGCCTGTGCATCGGCGCGTTCATCGCGCTTGCCGGCCTCGTCGGCTTCGGTGTCGCTCCTTCGCTGGTCACTGCGGTCAGCGGCCTGCTAGGCGGCGAGCCGCATCTCGGCCAGGCGCTGGCCATCGTCGGTGTAGGCGTCAGCGTGATCTCGGCGCTGGCCTTCGCGCAGGCCAGGCGCCACGCCCCACTTTCGGCGACCCGCGAACCTATCTGATAGCTATTGCCAACAGCTATCAGATAGGTTAAACTTTCTCCCGAAAAACAAAACGAGAGGCTGCCCGCATGCGAGGCCAGATGGCTGCGATCGAGGTTTCACCCGAGATGCTCACACTCGTAGGCCCCGGCAAGGTCGGCCGGATCGGCCCGCCACCGCGCGCGGTCGGGTTGGTCATTACGTTCGGCACGAAGGGCAGGGGCGCCAGCCTGCGCTACCTTTCCAGACCCAGTGTCCGCCTGCTCGACAGCGAGGTCGAAGCCCGCCTGATCCTGCTGGTCTCGCGCAATGCGTGCGAGCGGATCGCTGGCGGTCCCCTGCGCTTTTCCGACCATGCACTGTTCCACGTCCCCGTCGCACTCCGTACCATCGCGCTAGCAATCCGCGACTGCGATCTGCCGGAAGCGGCGGCCACGCCCTATCGGCTGGCGAAGAGCATCGAACTGCTGTGCGACCTGCTGCGCGCGCACGGCGCCGATGCGCTGGTGCCGATGAGCGCGGATGGCGCGCTGTCTCCCGAAGACACCCAGCGCCTGCTGGCAGCGCGGCGGGTGATCGACGAGCGCTGGGCCGAGAAGCTGACGCTGGACATGATCGCCCGCGCCTCGGGCCTCAATCGCGGCAAGCTGACGCGGGGCTTCCGCGAGATGTTCGACTGCACCGTGGCAGACGCCATCTCCGGCCAGCGCCTTGGCGAAGCGCGACAGATGCTGCTGGCGACCGACCTGCCGGTATCCTCTATCGGCTATCGCTGCGGCTATCTCAACAATGCCAGCTTCACCCGCGCCTTCGTGCGGCACTTCGGCGAAGTCCCCACCCGGTTCCGCGCGCGGAGCCTCGCGGCATGAGCACGCGCCCTGTCGAAAGCGGCGGCTCGCTGGTGGAGCACGCGGTGCAGGCAGTGCGCAGCCATATCCGCGATCACAACCTGAAAGTGGGTGACAGCCTGCCCGGCGAAGGCCATTTCGCCGCGGCGCTGGGCGTCAGTCGCGCGGTCATGCGCGAAGCGTTCGGCGCCTTGGCGGCTCTACGACTGCTCGACGTCGGCAATGGTCGCCGGGCGCGGGTCGGCGCGATCGACGGATCGGTGATCGGCGCCTCGCTGGACCACGCGGTGACCACGTCACAGATCAGCGTGGCCGAAGTTTGGGATGTCCGGCGCACGCTCGAAGTCCGCATAGCCGCCCTTGCGGCAGAGCGCCGCAGCGACGAACAGGCCAGGCAAATCCTGGCTCTTGCGGATGCTATGGTCCGGGATCAGGCAGACATGGCGCTGATGACCGCGCATGACACGCAATTCCATCAGGTCCTCGCGGCATCGACCGGAAACATGCTCTTTGCCCAGATCGTCCGTTCCTTTGCGCCGCAAATGGAAATTGCCGTTCCGCGCGCATGGGAAACCCGCCATGCGCAGGCCGAGAAGATGGCGATCCTCTCGCTGCACCGGCGCATTGCGGAGGCCATTGTCGATAAGCAGGCTTCAGAAGCGATTGCAGCCATGGAAGCCCATTTCGATGCCTCGATCGGCGATAACCTGGCCTGGTAACTTTACAGGAACCTATATTCCAACGTCGTCAAACGAATTTCTCAGTAACAACTGCGACGAAGCAAACTCACCAGCGAATGGGCAAGACTGCCAAACCGCATTTTTGCGCTTCCCTGATAGCAGGCGGCACCACTCACCGTACGATCGAAAGTAGCCAATCAGCAGCAAGAGGACGCAAAACCGATCATCGGCAGCTTTATCGAAACGAATAGGCCTACCGTCAGGACTCATTGATTGAGACAGAAGATGACGGTTGCAGCGATGCAGATGCCGGACATGAAGGTGTGGGCACAGCGTTCGTATCGAGTATGAATGCGCCGCCAATCCTTAAGCGTGCGGAACATGTTCTCGATCCTGTGTCGCTGGCGATAGAGCACGGCATCGCGCGGGATCGGTGCCTTCCGGTTTCTCTTTGACGGGATGCAGGCGGTGATGCCGCGCTCCGCGAGCGCCTTGCGAAACCATTCGGCATCGTAGCCTCGATCCCCGAGCAGTGCATTGGCTTTGGGCAGGGCGTCGAGCATCAGGGCAGCGCCTTCATAGTCGCTCATCTATCCTTCGCTCAGCAGCATGACCAGCGGTCTTCCCTGACCGTCGCAGACGGCATGGATCTCCGAGTTTCAGACCGCCTTTGGTGCGTCCGATACGTCGGGGAACAGCCCCTTTTTGAGCAGGCAGGCTACCCTACGATGCGCCTTGAGATGGGGCGCGTCGATCATCGACTGGTCGGGCTTGCCGCCTTTGGCCGAAAGAGCCGCGAAGATCTTGTCGAATACGCCAAACCTGCTCCACCGGATGAAGCGGTTATAGATCGTCTTGGGAGGTCCATAGTCAGCGGGCACATCGCGCCATCCCAGGCCATTCCTGATCACGAAGATAATACCACTGATGATCCGACGATCATCGACCCGTGGCACGCTGTGCGACAGCGGGAAATACGGCTCGATCCGGCGCTTCTGCGCCTCCGACAGCCAGAGCAGATCACTCATGGCGACGTCTCTCACGCAACCATTGAACCAACCTATCCCATCCTCGCAACCAATTTAATAGGTCCCTGAACCTAGATCACCTCAAGCGCGGCGAAGTGGGGATTGGGTGGGTGGATCGAACGGATGCGCGGTAGGCAGCGGAGCACTCGGGCACATCGCGACTTCAAACCTGGCCGCGTTACTGAAGGTCAATTCGATGTTAGGGCTTTTCGGCACTCGCTTTGTAAAGCTGCTTTATTTCGGCAAGCCTTCAGACGTCGTAGCTCACGTATGTAATAGTACGCTACTTCTAAAACCACCTCAAATTCTAGTCTTGCGCGCCGCGCCGATCCTGCACGTGAAAATCCGACCCTATTCGTGGTCATAAGACTTCCTCACTCGTCGGACTCTTCCACCGGAAGAGGTACATTGTGGCGGCTACGATAGCGGCGCTGTGCCCCAACTGCGCTCCATTCACCGAGGCAGTCGATTTTCCTGGATCGTACTTCGGCGAAAAGGGTTCCTGCCACGGCATCAGTCCGCAGCAGCCTTTTTGACGGCAACGTGATCGGATCTCGGCGGCTCTGCGAGCCGGGCACTCGTAGCCACGATCGCGACAGCAATTGCAAAGATGATAATTGTCGTCCTTGCCCAACCCTGCTGAGAAACCCTTCAAAAATTCGCCTGTTCGACTCCACCGGGCGCAAGTCAGTGCAGCTTTAATTGACGGCGGCATTACGCCTGCTGCAGCACATCAACTGTCCCAGCTGCTTCTTGATTGACGACGTCCAGGCAGCCCTTTTTTGAGCTGCAGACGCAGATGCTTGATGTTTGTGAATTGCCCGCTCCGCGCGAGATCGAACGGTACGCTCAAGGGGCGTGTCGCTAGAAATCCATTTCCAACCCCTGATCATCGAACCGAACATGCAGACCTTTGGCATCTGGCTCGGAAAACACGCACCGCCTCAGTCGCGGCTATTCTCCGCCTTCGACTTGAACCAACCGAACCGTAAAGACGCTTCCTTGTCCCTGGCCTTCGCTTTCGACAGAGACGCTGCCGCCATGCAAGGTCACCAGTCGGTGCACGAGAGCAAGACCGATGCCTAGTCCCCCTTGCGCATAGGCGCGATGATCCTCCACTTGCGCGAAAGCCTCGAAAATGCGCGCCTTCATATCGGCCGGTATGCCCATGCCATTGTCTGCAACCTCAATGACTATCTCGCCGCCGATGGTGCGGGCCGATAGCTTGATGGCGCCACCAGGCGGGGTGTACTTCGCTGCGTTTCCGAGCAAATTTGCGACGATCTGGGCAACCCGGGAATAGTCGCCGTCAAACCAAACGGGTTCCTCGGGCAGCACGACGGTCAGGTGATGATTCCCAGCCTCCATGTGGTGCTGGCTGCTTTCAACTGCGAAGCTCAAGGCGTCTGCCAGCGCAATCCGTTGAATTTTCAAAATCATTTTGCCTTCGGTGATGCGGGAGACGTCGAGCAAATCTTCCACCAGTCGCGTGAGGTGGGACACCGTACGCTCCATTCTGGCATGGATGATACCCGCCTGATCCGCGGAACGCGGACGCCCAAGAAGCTCCACCGCCCCCATGAGCGCTGCGACCGGGTTGCGCAGTTCGTGAGCAAGTACGGCAAGAAACCGATCCTTCGCGCGATCGGCCTCGCGAAGCGCGGCCGCGGACGCCGCCAGTTCATCGCGCTGGGCCGCTATCTGTTGCCGTTGCCGATGAAGATCGCACAGAACGCGCACCTTGCTACGCAGAACATGCGGTTCGATCGGTTTGGAGATGAAGTCGACCGCACCTGCCTCGTAACCCTGGAAACGTCGATGCGTATCAGCTGCGCCCGCTGTCACGAAGATGATAGGAACATGGCGTGTTCGCTGCATGCCACGCATCAGTTCCGCGAGTTGGAAGCCGTTCATCTCGGGCATCTGCACATCGAGAAGCGCAACGGCAAAGTCGTGCGCGAGTAGCAACTCTAGTGCTTCTGTACCTGATCGAGCCTTGAGAACTGTTATATTTTCGTCTGTGAGCAAAGCTTCGAGCGCCGTCAGATTGGCGGGAAGGTCGTCGACCAAGAGAACAGGAACGTGATCACTCATGTTCATGCCGCTTTCCTTCCGGCCTCGAGGAGGCGATCAGCGATCTGCGACAGCGAGAGCACGTGGGCGCTGCCGCAAGCGGCCAGCGCGGCATCTGGCATCGCCCGGGCATAAGCGGTCTGGGGGTCCTGCACATAGACCTGTCCGCCCGCTTCCGCCACCGCCTTAAGGCCCCGCGCACCGTCTTCGTTGGCGCCGGTCAGCACCATTGCTATCAAGTCGGAACCATATGCTTCGGCTGCGCTCTCAAACAGGACATCAATCGATGGCCGAGAAAAGAAGACCGGTGCGTCTGTGGACAGCGACAGCGTTTGGCTTGAACCTTCGGTCCGTTCGACAAGCAGGTGGTAGTCCGGCGGAGCAAAGTAGATCGTACCCGCCGTGATCGGCTCTTTGTCCTCAGCCTCACGAACCGCAACCTGGCACTTGACATCGAAGAGCGCGGCCAGTTCGCTGCGGCGTCCCGGAGGCACGTGGACAACCACGATAATCGGCAGGGCGAAGTCGCCGGGCAGCACCGGCAGGATGTGAAGCAGTGCCTGAATCGCGCCAGCCGAGGCGCCGATCACAATGGCCGCGGAGGCAGAGGCAACTCTCATGCTTTTCGCCGCTGGTAGATTTTCTCTTCGCGAACGAAATCTGCAAAATCGGCCGAGTGGGCTGAAAATCGCAAGGATCCTTCGAGCCCAGCCCGAGGAACCCGTTGCGGGTCAGCGAGTCGCGGAACAAGCCAACAGCGCGATCCTGTAGCGCTCGGTCGAAGTAGATCATCACGTTGCGGCAGGAAATCAGGTGCATTTCGGAGAAGACCGCGTCGGTAACCAAGCTGTGGTCCGAGAACACCACCCGCTCGCGCAGGGACTTATCGAACACTGCCCCTCCGTATCCGGTCGTGTAATAGTCGGAGAGCGACGATCGCCCTCCTGAAAGCCGGTGGTTTTCGGTGAAAGCCTTGATCCGCTCGAGCGGATAGATGCCGCGCTCGGCGGCTTCCAGCGCTTCGGAATTGATATCGGTTGCGTAGAACAATGTGCGCTTCTCCAGCCCCTCCTCGCGGAACAGGATGGTAAGCGAGTGCAGTTCCTCGCCTGCGCTGCAGCCCGCGATCCATACCTTGAGCGAGGGATAAGTGCGCAAGTGTGGCACGACCTTCTCGCGCAGCGCCTTGAAATAGCTGGGATCGCGAAAGAAATCGCTGACCTGCACAGTCAGGAAGCGCAGAACTTGCGCGGCCAGGGCAGGATCGTGGAGTAGCTTGTCCTGCAACGCTGAGAAGGTGGCAAACCCCATGCGCTCGCGTGCCTGGCGCAGGCGCCGCCTGATGGACGCCTGAGCGTAATTACGAAAATCGTAGTGGTAGCGGCGATAGATGGCCTCCAGCAGGAGGCGGATTTCGATATCCTCTATTTTATCCGCGTCCATCAGCATGACCTCATGCTCACCGCGGCATCCATACGCGCACCAGGCTGAGCAGCTTGTCGACTTCCAGCGGCTTTGCCATGTAGTCGTTGGCGCCGGCCTCGATGCACCGTTCCTGGTCGTCCGGCATCGCCTTGGCGGTCAAGGCGATGATCGGCAGCTTTGACCAGCGGGGATCCTGCCGCAACGCGCGAGTAGCGGTAAGCCCGTCCATTACCGGCATCATCACGTCCATCAGCACGAGGTCAATGCGCTTGGCAGGCTCGGATGCCGAGGCATCGAGCGCGTCGAGCGCCTCTTGGCCATTGCGGGCGATCTCCACGCTGGCGCCTTGCGGCTCGAGGATGTTGGTGAGGGAAAATACGTTGCGCACATCGTCCTCGACGACCAGAATTCGCCGCCCTTCCAGGATCGCATCACGATTACGGGCCGCGCGGATCATCGTCTGCTGCTCGGCCGGCAAGTCCGTCACGACCTGATGGAGGAACAGCGAAACCTCGTCGAGCAGCCGTTCAGGTGAGCGCGCGCCCTTGATGATGATGGAGTCGGAATAGCGCCGCAGCCGCTGCTCATCCTCGGGCGACAAATCATGTCCGGTATAGACGATCACGGGCGGGAAGGCGTACGCACCTTCCTTGCTGAGTGTTTCCAAGAGGCTGAACCCACTGGCATCAGGCAAATTGAGGTCGAGGACCATGCAGTCGAAGGTCGTCTCGCGCAGCGCCGCAAGGCATTCGGCAGCGCTGGCGACGCCAACTGTCTCTACATCGCCGGTAGCCAGCAAACGGCTGACGGCGTCGCGCTGCACCGCATCGTCCTCGACAATCAGAACCCGCTGCACATCGGAGGAAAGCTTGGCGGCCAGCGCCTCCAGCACGCCCGCCAGTTCCTCGCGCTTCACCGGCTTGACCAGGTAGCCGATCGCCCCGAGCGCCAGAGCGGTCTGGGTATGATCACTGCCCGAAACCACGTGAACCGGAATGTGCCGCGTCTCGACGTCTTGCTTCAAGCGGTCGAGCAGGGCGAGGCCTGATTGATCGGGCAATCCCACGTCAAGCACGACCGCATGAGGCTTGAACTTGCGGGCAAGGTTCAGTGCTTCTTCGGCCGTTCCGGTGACAAGACACTGGAAGCCCATCTCGCGCGACATGTCGCGCACGATTCCCGCGAATGCCGCGTCGTCCTCCACTACAAGCAAAACCCGCTGTCCGGCGCCGAGCACCTCGCGATCGTCCTCAACCTGCCTCACGATCGGTACGGCACGCGGCTGCGGCGAACTGGGCTGGGGCGCGGCGGCTGGCACCGGCAAGGACACTTCCGCAAGCCGAGCCGGATCGAAGGTCAGCGGGATAGTCAGCGTGAAGCGGCTGCCTTCGCCAACGATACTGGTCAGGGCAATGGAGCCGCCGAGCAGCCGCGCCAGTTCGCGCGAAATCGACAGTCCGAGACCAGTACCGCCAAATTTGCGGCTGATGGTTCCGTCAGCTTGCCGGAAAGCTTCGAAGATGCCCTTCTGCTGCTCATGCGGTATGCCGATGCCGGTATCGACCACTGTGAAAGAGACCTGCCCCTGCCCGGCGAGCGCGATCTCCAGCGTGACAGACCCGCGCTCGGTGAACTTGAAGGCATTGGAGAGCAGGTTTTTGAGAATCTGCTCGAGACGCTGGCGATCCGTTTCGATTTCGCCGGGCACAGCGGGGTCTACCGTGACCGAGAAGCCAAGGCCGCGATCTGCCGCCACCGGTTCGAATACCGGGCGTAAGTCCCGCGCGAACCGTTCGACGAGCACGGCTTCCGGACGGATCTGGAGATGCCCGGCCTCAATTTTCGAAAGGTCGAGAATATCATTGATGAGCGCCAGCAGGTCGTTGCCTGCGGATTCTGATGGTCCGGGCGAACTGGACCTGTTCATCGGTCAGATTCTCGCTGCGGTTATCGCCCAGCAACTTCGAGAGAATCAGCAGCGAATTGAGCGGAGTGCGCAGTTCGTGGCTCATGTTTGCCAGGAAGTCACTCTTGTAGCGGCTTGCTTGTTCCAGCTCGGCCGCCTTGGCCTCGACCGCTGCGTTCGAGCTGGCGAGATCGTCGCGCTGGTTCTCAAGCAGCTGCGCCTGCTCTTCGAGCTGCGAGTTGGTCTGCTCCAGTTCCACCTGCTGCTGCTCGAGGCTGGCCTGGGATTCCTTGAGCGCGCGTCCCTGCTCCTCCAGTTCCTCGTTGGAAACCCGAAGTTCCTCGCTTTGCACCTGCAGTTCCTCGGCGTGATGCTGAAGCTGAGATCGGTAGCGGGCCGAGCGGATCGCACTGCCCATCGAACTGGACGCTTCGGCAAGAAACGCCAGTACGTCCTCATCCACCCGCTGGAGAAAGCCAAGTTCGATAACACCCTGGACCGAACCGTCAGCGCTGGCAGGAGCAATGACCAGGTGGCGCGGCTTGTCATTCCCAAGCGAAGAACCGATCGTCAGATAGCCGTCGGGAATGTCGCTGAGCACCACCGGCTCGCCGTCCACCGCAACCTGGCCGAGCAATCCCTGCTTGCGATTGAACCGCTCGATGATCTGGGCATCAGGCGCCACTCCGTAAGCGGCGACGCGGCGGAAATGTCCGTTCTCGGACGAGAACACGGCGCCGGCCTGCGCCCCAAGATAGCGGACGAGGAAACCGAGAATGCCATCCCCCAGCGTGTCGATCGGCTGATCACCAAGCAAGGCGGCGGCCATCTCGACCTGACCAGTCTGTAGCCACTGCCGCTTGCGATTGGCAACGGCGGAGCGGTACATCAGCAGGCCGATGATCAGGGTCAGCGCGATCCCCAGCAGGCTGGAAAGCAATCCGCTCACCCACGCCGAGCGGTACGCCTGCTCCATCTCGGCGATGCGCTCGGTGCGCAGGCGGATTTCCTCCTGCTTCATGACACCCAGCTGCGCGCGCAGCTCGTCCATCTCGATCTTGCCGCGATCGCTGTTGACGATCGCCAGCGCCTGCGCGGCGCCGCCGGACTGCCGGAGTGCGATCGTTTCCTTCAGTTCAGCCAGCTTGCCATCGATGCGAGCGCGCAGCGGCGCAACACGAGCCTGCTGATCGGGATTGTCCCGGGTCAAGGTCGCAATCGTCGCGAAGCGGGCATCGATGTCGGACAGGGCCGCACGATAGGGAGCGAGATACCTCTCGTTTCCAGTCAGGAGATACCCCCGCTGCCCGGTTTCGGCATCCTGCATGGAGGACGTGAGATCGTTCATCCCGACGATGACTTCGTGTGAATGAACGATCTTGCGCATATCGTCGCGCAGCACAGTCACATTCATGTAAGCGACGCTGCCGCTGCCGATAAAGAAAACGACAGCCATCGCCAGACCAAGCATTGTCCAAGGGTCCATCCCCCGGCGCGATCCATGGTCATAACGGGCCTCGATGCGGGCAGGATTGAATCTCATGTAGCGTCCACAACAAGAACCCAGGAAAGCCTTCGCTTGCGTTGATTGTGTAGCTGGAGCAAGCACTTCTTCACTTCGAAAGGGGGCGCAGATCACGTCCTGCGCCGAAAACCGTGACGCCGCCCGCAAACAGACCGCTCACAAGTTCGCTAGCAAGTGCGACTTTAAGGCCCGTCCCTCGCTCACGTTGCCAGGCGACCGTCAGCGGAGGCGTACCACAGCTTCCAGGCCGACCTGCGCTTGGCAGCCGTTCCCATGGCCGATCCCTTATGAGACGCTCGGCGATCAAATCTGGGTCGCGAGGTGTAAACGGTACGGGAAGGAAGGCATTTACAGCGACTCGGTATGGACAACATAGCGCCAGGGACCGCTGCGGATCGCGTCGAAAGGATAGCAGGTCGCAAGGTCAAGCCGTTCGCCCATTGAATCATCCGGCGGAGCATAGCGGTCCCACCGCACGATGCTCGTACCGGTCACTCGGTAGCGCAGCAGCGTCCCCTCGCGCGTCTGAAGGGTGACAAAATCACCTGTGCGCATGTCATGCAGAAATCTGAAATGGGTGTCGCGATGAGCGGCTATAACGGCGGTGCCGGCGTGCCCTGGCATTGCCCCGGCCGGGAGCAGCGTCGGGCCGAAAGCGAGGGCTTGGCCCGATCCTCCGCCGAGAACGACGCGCGTCACGCCCAGCCTTGCAACAGATAGGCGCGCGACCGGCGCGGTATCGGCCCAGGGCCAGGGCCTGCGGGGCCGGTGGTCGACAAGACTCGCCTCGAAGGCATGGTCCAGCAGTGCTTGTGCGACCGCTGCCTTGGCGGGTATGTACAGCCCCCTGCCGATTTCGACCATTCCGCCCAGGCATAACGCCAGCAACAGGGTCGCCGCGACGCCGTGCCTGCAAAGGGCCTCTTTCGAACGGCGCGCAAGCTTGCCGGCGCGGCTCACGCCGCCCTCCGGCGCAGCAGGCAGGCGAAACCGGCAAGGCTCGCGAGCAGGAGGGCCAGGCCCCGGCCGAGCAGACCGAGAAAACCGGTGCCTGTCTGGGGCAGGTCCAGCGCCGCAGCCTGCATCGCGGCGCTATCGCCCGAACCTTGTGGATCAGCGACGTCCGGAGCAGCGCCCTGGCCGAAGAGAGTGTCGAAGTCCCAGCCCGCCGGCAGGTTGATCGGCAATTCCTCACGCGTCAGACGGGCGCCGGCGGGGCGAGACGGTGTCTCGTCAACCGCGACGAGGCTGGTGCGACTGGTGACGATACCGCTTTCCATGCCGATCCGTTCGACTTCGGCATCGGCCTGTTCGTCTTCCAGTTTGCCGAGCGCGCGGTCTGCCTCGATGTGGCTGATGCGGCTGCGGGCCCAGACTTTTTCTATGGCCGGGCTAGGCAGAGCGCTCGCCAGATCGACACGTCGCTCCCACGCCTTGCCGCCGATCGTGCCGCTCACGGTCAGGGTGCCCGAAAGGTGGTCGGTACGCCCCACCAGCACCAGCGGCCTGCCGGCATAGACGTCCGGAAGGCGCGAGGGGGTGAGCTCGAGCGAACCGCCTTCAACCCGCACGGAGAGGTCGCGCACTGCGGGATGACTGAGCACGTCGAGCAGCGGCATCATCTTGGCGGTGACTTCCCCGAGGCGCCGATATGCGTGTAGAGCCCCCACCGATCGTCGACATGCGCTCCATCAGGTAGTCGTTTGGCGCCGAGCCTATACCGACCATGAAGACATGGCTACGGCCCCCATCGGCGCCGATCGCGGCTACCATCTCGCGCTCGTTGGAGATTTCCCCGTCGGTCAGGAAAACGATCTGGCGCAGGATGGATGGATCGCTGCCGCCACCGGTCGCGGCATCCGCCAGCGCCGCCTTGAGCGCGGGCAGCATCTCCGTTCCGCCCTGCGCCTCCAGCGATCCGGCGAAGCGCCGGGCGAGATCGACCTGGTCAGGCGTGGCGGCGACGCTGTGGTCGAACAGCCGGGTCATAGTATCGTCGAAGCGGATCACGTTGAAGTGGTCCTGCGGTCGCAGCGTACCCAGCGCATGGAGCAGGCTGGCCTTGGCCTCTTCCATCGAATCGCCGCCCATCGAGCCGCTGTTGTCGATCACGAACACCATCTCGCGCGGAGGTGTCGGCAGCGAGGAGGTGTCGGCGGGCGGGGTCACCGAGGCCATCACGTAATCGCCCCTGGCGGTATGCTGCGCGAACAGGCCAAGTGTCGGATCGGCGGAGGCGGAGCGCCATTCCAGAACGAAGTCCCGGTCCGCCGGGACACTGCCGTCCAGCTTGATCGTGCGATCGCCGAGTGGACCGGTGATATTGACGCGGTGGTAGCGGCTGATGAGGTTGGCGACCTCGAAACCGGGGGCGAGGCGGACCGAAATCGACGTCGGGTTGACCGTTTCTCCAAGTCCCGGAGCGAGCACCGGTGCGGCGGTGACGGCATTGGCGTCGGCGACGGCAGCCACCGTGCCCAGCGTGTGCGGCGGTGTATAACGCGGGCCGGCGACCAGCGGCAGTCGGAGCGAGAAGGTGCCGTTGGCCTGGCCTACAGGGGCCTGGTACTCGATAGCGATCAGCACCGTTTCGCCCGGGCCGACGTTGGCGACCATGGTGGTGAACATGTTGGGTCGCTGTTGCTCGACGAGGCCGGCCTTGCGCCCGCTCGCTTTCGCCGCCTCGTAAGTGGCGCGGGCCTTTTCGCGGGGCTCTATGTGGCCGACGATCACGCGCTGGCCTACCACCATCCTGAGCGAATCCACCGCACCGTCCTGCGGCAGTGGATAAAGGTAGCTGGCCTCCATCCACTTGCCCGAGGTGTTGCGGAACGCCTGGACCACGCGCACGCGGGCCGTCTGACCGGTCACGGTCACGTCGATGTCGGTGCCGAGGCGCACGGCGGACATGCTCCGGACGATGCCTTGGCCACGCAGCATCAGGGTGCCGGTGGCGGGCCCCTCATCGCCCGAAGCGTCGTCGGATGCGCTCTCGTCGGCAGCGGCCGCGGTGGTTGCGTCAACGGCAAGCGCAATGGGAGCCCCGAAGGCCAGCACGGCGGCGGGGATCAGGGCGCGGCGGAGAGAGAGTGAATGCGGCATCGGATGGCTCCTGCGACTGGGGAGCCCACCCTCTATGCGCAGGGCGGTGCACACAGCCACGAGCAGTTTCAGCCGGTTCCTGCCGAGCCTTGCGCACGGCGACGCAAACTAGCGGAAGGATTGACGCAATGTGCGGATATGTGCGCATATGTACGCATGGACACGACCCTAGGAGATGACCGGCCAGACGCCGAGGGCCTCTCAGTAGAAAGCGCCGAGACCGCGCGGCGCGTACGCGAGGAAATCGCCCGGCGCCGTTTGTCGCGCCAGGCGCTGGCGGACATGGCGCGCATCAGCCTGTCGACGCTGGAAAAAGCGCTGGCGGGCAAGCGAGCCTTCACGCTCGCCACACTCCTGCGGATCGAGGAAGCACTGGGCGTAAGCCTTCGCTCCGCCTCTGCGCCGCCGGCGCCGACCGGCGGTGACATCGCGCCCGAGGCCATGGGGGCCTACGCCCGCTCGGCTGTGACCTGGCTGGAGGGATGCTATCTCACCGTCCGGCCCAGCTTCGGCACCACAGGCGGCCTGTTCGCATACCTGACGACGATCCGCTGGGTCGCGGAGAAGGCCTGCCTCGGCTTTGCTGAATCGGGTCGTTCGGATTCCCGGTTCGAGCAGGCCGGGCAGGTTTCCATGCCCAACCTCTCGGGCCACATCTATCTCGTCACCAACGAGCAGGGGCAGTACCGCCTCGCCATCCTGTCGCGCCCGACGATCGATGGCGGACTGTTCGGCATCCTGACGACCCTCGAAGTGGGCCATGGCTCGCAGTTGGTGCCGGCCGCTGCTCCCATCGCCTTGCGCAAGCTGGGGGATAGGGAGGACGCACCGCTTGGCCTGGTCACGCCCGAAATGCTCCATTTCGCCGCATATCGGGAGATGCTGGACCGCTCGATCGAGGGCGACTTCGCCCGCCTGCACGTTCCCGGATGAGCCGGGCCATGCCGACGGTCCATGTTCAGAAATGGATGTCTATGTAGTTTGTCAGGCCGTCGCATCATTCGAACTCGCGCAAGCGATAGTAGCGCCGCCTTTGGATGGTCGCGACCTGCCAGGTCTCGTCCTTGTCGTACACGCGGCTGCGTCGGGAGTGTGGGTGATCCCAATGCGGCCGGCGAGGGTGAAGTAGTCGGTGCCGATCTCTTTGATCGTATCGTCGAGGAGCGGGCGCTGGGCACGGCGCGGCCTCCGCTCGCGCAATTCCCATGAGCCGCCTTTGGGCACTTACTTAAGTAGTATCACGAGTATTGCACAGTCGATCCATTGCAGCGTCAGCCCATTGTTCGCGCGAAAGCGCTGTGCGGCCTTGCGATCGAGGATGCCGGTGGGGGCGGGAGAATAGTAACGCCGGGCTTTCGACAGCCCTTGCAATGCGTGCAATCGGTACCAGAAAGCAGCTTTTTAAGCACGTAGCCGCTATTCGCCTTTCAGTGTATCCGATGAACATGCCTGAACATGCTCCGCTCACCGTGCTCGAGACGTACCAACTTCACGGCGGTGCTTGGCCCAAATTGCGTAGTGATCACTTAGCGGAACGCTCATGGCTCGATCGCTTTTGCGACCTTTTACCGACTGGCGGTACTGTGCTGGATATCGGTTGTGGTTCCGGGCTGCCAGTTGCTGGCGATTTGATCGGCCGCGGCTTCAAGATCACGGGAGTAGATGGCACGCCGGCAATGCTTGAGCTGTTCCAACACAATCTACCTGGCGTTGAGGCGCATCTCATCGACATGCGGAAGCTCGCCTTCGATCGACGATTTTCAGGTCTTCTCGCATGGGATAGCCTTTTCCATCTCTCGCCTTCTGACCAACGTGAGATGTTTGCGCGCTTCCATGCGCATGCAGAATCTGGTGCGCCCCTTATGTTCACCAGTGGATCATCTGAAGGCGAAGCCATTGGCGATTTGGAAGGAGACCCACTCTATCATGGCAGCCTTGACTCTGAAGAGTATCAAAGCCTTTTGGACAAGGCTGGCTTCGTCGTCTTAGATCACGTCGTTGAAGACCCGTCTTGTGGCTTTCGCACCATCTGGTTGGCCAAACGCAAAGAGTGAGGAGAACGACGACCAAGATCGTGGACGCGCTCGTCAAAAGTTTGAAAGTTGCGCGCACCGGTGGTCTCGACCCGACTCTTGTCGGCCGCTCAACGCCGAAATTTCGCTTACCAAGTGCGGACCGGCAGCATTTCAATCCCGCGCACGTAGAAGCGGCCGATTACGGAATTCCAGCTTACCGGCGCGAAGCAGTTGCTCCGCAGCCTTCAGGCATGGCGTGTTGGTGCGAATGGGAAGTTAGATGCCGGCCAGTATCCACGCCTTTACATTTGCTCGATGCCGATTTGGAACCTGTTGTTTGAGCGGCGCCGATGCTGATGCGTCTGGGAGGAATTTGAGACGAAAGGTAGCATCAGGTGCTATAGCGAAGACAGTGCCGCAGCCAGATCGTCCTTGCGAAACGGTTTGGTCAGCCGCGGACGTTCGGCATCGATACCTTCAAGGTCCGCATACCCAGATGCCAGCAAGACGGGTACTTCTGGACGTGTGGATTGCACATTCTGGGCCAGTTCGAGCCCGCTCATTCCCGGCATCAGGTGATCGGTGATGAGGACATCGATATGCTGTCCTGATGCCATGATCTGCAAGGCTTCCTCTGCTGAACTGACTTCAATGGTCTCGTAACCGAGGTCCGATAGCATGTCGGCGGTGCTCATACGGACCAACGCTTCGTCGTCGACGAGAAGGGCAGTGCCCATGCGTGGGGCGTAAGGGATAATCGGAGGCGGTATCACGTACTCGTCAGCCCTTTGTTCGCTGAGCGGGAGCCATAACCGCATGTTCGTGCCGAGCCCGAGATGACTCTCGATCGTGAGCGCGCCGCCCAACTGGGAAGCCAGTCCGTGCACCATGGACAATCCCAGCCCCGTACCCTTGCCGATACCCTTGGTGGAAAAGAACGGCTCGATGGCACGGGCTATCGTGGCTTCGTCCATGCCGGTGCCGGTATCGGCTACCGAAAGACAGACGTACCTGCCTGGCACTAGCCGTGACCGGTGCCCCGAACCCACGTTTGCCACCGAAGCCGAGATACGTAGCGTACCTCCCTCCGGCATGGCATCGCGGGCATTCACGGCGAGGTTGAGGACCGCCATTTCCAGCTGGTTTGGATCCGCCTTGGCGGGCGGAATGTCCGCAGGGCTCTCGACGACGACCTTGATCTGCGGGCCAGTCGTGCTTTCGATGAGTTCGCCCATGTCCGCGACCAGTTTCGCAATATCGACCGCTGTGGATTGCAACGGCTGACGCCGCGCGAAAGCGAGCAGGCGCTGCACGAGAATCCTTGCGCGTTCTGCCGATTGTGCCGCGCCGGCAATCAGACGCTTTTCGCGCTCCCCGCCCACGTCTCTTCGCTGCAATAGATCGAGCGCACCTACGATCGGCGTGAGAAGATTGTTGAAGTCATGAGCAACGCCGCCGGTAAGCTGGCCCATGGCTTCCATTTTCTGGCTCTGACGAAGCGCTTCATGTGCTTCCTCCCGCTCGGTGACAGCTTCGGCAACCCGGGCCTCCAGCGTGGCGTTGAGGTCGCGAAGCGCAATCTCGGCCTGCTTGCGCGCGGTGATGTCAAGCGCTGTCCCGGCGACGCGCAAGCAGCGCCCGCTTGCGTCGAATAGACCCCGGCCCTTTGCTGCGACCCAGCGTTCGACGCCGTCCTCCTTGCCGATGGTGCGGTAATCGACATCGTACAAGGTACGAAGATCGGGGTCGGCAGCGGCAAGGTAGGCTGCTATGGTCGCGTCGCGGTCTTCCGGATGAAGCCCGCCGTAGAAATCGTTCATGCTCACCGGCACATCCGCGGATATCCCGAACATAGCCTTTGTCCTGGCCGGCCAGATCAAGCGGTCGCTGATGACATCGACATCCCAGAAGCCAATTTCTGCGTTCTCGACGGCCAGACGCAATCGCTCTTCGCTTTCCTTGAGACGCGCTTCGGCTCCGACACGCTCGACATGCGCCCAACACCGTTCGACAGTCTCCTTGACGAGCGCGATTTCCAATGTGGTCCAATGACGAGGTTCATTCTGATGGATCGCCATCATGGCCACCAGTGAGCCATTCTTGACGAGCGGGCAGCACACGATTGCATTGATGCCGATCGCCTGAAACATCTCCCGGCCCTCACCGGCATCCAGTTCTTCCGCCACGTCACTTACGACGAGGGTATTTCCCTCACGCATGTCGGCGGCTGCGCGTGGACCGAACAGATCGAGGCTGTAGACGCCGGCGGAGCTTACGATGCCGCTTGCCGTGTAGTCGCTGCAGAATCCAGAATCGATCAGCATCGGTGTCGACGTCCGCATAGGCGCATCGCGACGCCGCCAGCTTGCGCCCCAGCATCTCGGTCGCTGCTCGCATGGCGTCCGATGCGTCTCCGGCGCGGAACAGACGTTCCTCGATTTCTCCGAAGAACCGCAGTCGCGCTTCACTTTCGCGGAGCGTCGCTTCGGCTTCATGTTCACGCGTACGGTCGCGGAATATCTTGACGAATCCTGCATCACCGCCTGCCAGAGGCATGGTGAGGCCGGATCCCCAGAACCGCGAGCCGTCCTTGCGGACGTGCCATCGCTCGTTGACAGCGCGCCCGTCACCAACGGCGCGCTCCATCTCCTTGGCAGGCTCGCCACTTCCCGTGTCTTCTGTCGGGAAGAACATAGCGCCCGAATGGCCAAGTGCCTCGTGCTCTGCGTAACCCAGGAGCCGAGTGGCGCCACTGTTCCAGCCCGTGATCGTACCTGCAAGATCAAGCGTCACGATGGCGAAGTCTTCCGCCCCTTCTACGATCTGGCGGTAGCGTGCCTCGCTCGTCCGCAACTCGAGTTCGGTCAGGGCGCGGGCGATGACGATTCCCGCGGTGCGCACGACGAAGCCGACGATCTCTAGATCTTTTTCGACCGGAGCGCAGGTTTCGCGGTGATAAAGGGCAAGCGTACCCACGACTTCGCCCTGGGTGGACCGGATCGGGAATGACCAGCAGGCACGCAGGCCGTGCGCCAGCGCCAATTCCCGGTACTCGGACCATAGCGGGTCCGTTGCGATGTCGATGACGAACACCGGTTCCTTGCGGTGTGCTGCGCTCCCGCATGAGCCAACGGCGGGACCTATCGCGATACCGTCGATCGCTTCGTTATAGGCAGCGGGCAAGTTGGGGGCAGCGCCGTGCCTCAGCCGCTGGCTTTCCTGGTCAATCAGAAGGATCGAGGCGATGACCCCCGACGAGGACAACTCTTCGACCTCGCGCACGAGAGCCTCAAGGGTCACCGCAAGCGGTGCTTGGGCGACCGCGAGTTCGAGCACGCGGTTCTGAGCATCCGCCAGCGCGGCAGCATCGCGAACTTCGTATTGTCGAGCCCGGGCTTTCAGCGACGAGCGGATTGCGCCAAGCATCGCTTCGGCATGCAAGGGTCGCTCGAGCAGGACAACGTTGCCAAGCTCCGCCAGGCGCGCCGTTGCGGCGACTGTGCGCGGCGAGCGCGAACCGTTGGCAAGCACGACGAAGGGAACATCCGACCATTTCGGTTGCCCGGCCACCCAGGTTGCCAGTTGGGACGGAATTGGTGCTGCAAGAGCTTCTTCGGTGAGAAGAACAGTCCCGGCCCCTTCCAGCAGCCGCTCGACAAGGTCCTGCTGGTCAGAGCAGATGTGCGATGGAATCGCATTACGGGCAAGGAGGTCGGCGGCGATGGCCGCATCACGCCCGCGCGGCGCCAGGATCAAAACACGGAGGTTCATCCTAGCCGTTCGGCAACTCGCCATCCGGTTGAGCAGCCATCAGATTTCTTCCTTCACCTAAAAACGTGGGCACGCCGGTCAGAACGCCCTGGAATTGACGGAGCGGCTCACCCAATTGCAAGCCGTCCTCACTGATCTGAAACTCCCGGATCGTTCTTTCGTGCCGTGCCGTTCGCGTCTTGATCACAGATATGGCCTGACGAACTTCTCCGTGTGCCTCGAAATACCGAAGTTGAACCACGGTGTCCGACAGGTAGCTGAGATCGACATCCGAACGGACGTCTCCCGTCACGCCATGAAGGCCAAGGATAAGGAGGCTCGCCACACCTTTCTGACCGAGGTAGGTCAACATCTCGTGCATCTGCAGAACGAGGAATTGCTCGTTTGGCATCGATTGGAGATAGGCGTTGAGGCTGTCGATCACGACAATGCGGGCGCCGTGGCTTTCCACGGCGCTGCGAACCGAGGCTGCGAATTCGCCAGGCGACATCTCCGCCGGATCGATGGCGCGCATCAGCAGTTGCCCGCTTGTCAGATAGGGCTGCAAATCCATGCCAAGCGCCTTGCTGCGGACCATCAGCGTGGGCATGCGTTCGTCAAACAAGAAGTAAGCCGCGTTCTCGCCGCGCTCGAGAGCCGCGACCATGCATTGGACCGAAGTGGTCGTCTTGCCGACCCCGGCCGGTCCTGTCAGCAGAGTGGCCGTCCCGGGTACCAGCCCGCCGCCCAGCAAGGCGTCCAGTTCGGATGAGCCGGTCGTGATCGCCGCAGCGTTGTCGGCAGTGTCGTGCTCCGATGCGACGAGACGCGGGTAAACTCGCAGTCCGCCGCGCTCGATCTCGAAATCGTGATAGCCGCCCCGGAAGGCCAGACCGCGCATCTTCACGACATGGAGGCGTCGGCGCTGCGCGCCGAAGCTGGCGAGCGTCTGATCAAGCGAGATGACGCCGTGGGCAATGCTGTGGAGTTGAAGGTCGCTCCCCGAGGCACCTTTGTCATCCAGAAACAGGACGGTACATTCCCGGGTCGAGAAGAAATGTTTCAGCGCCAGGATTTGGCGCCGGTATCGGATGGGGCTTTGGGCGAGCAGCCTCAGCTCCGAAAGGCTGTCCAGCACCACGCGTGCAGGCCGCAACTCGTCGACCTTGGCCATAATGCTGCGAACCGTTTCCCCCAGTTCGACTTCACTCGGATGCAGAAGTGTCTGCTCCTGATCTTCGCTGAACCCATCGGCGGGAACCATCTCGAACAGGTGCAGACTGTCGAGAGACCAGCCGTGGGATGCGCCAACCGCCCGAAGCTCCACCTCGGTCTCGGCTAGCGTTATGTAAAGGCAGGATGCCCCCGCGGCCGCACCACTCAGCAAAAATCCGAGACCAAGCGTCGTCTTGCCCGTGCCCGGTGTTCCCTCGATCAGGTACATACGATCCAGGGTAAGGCCACCGTTTAGAATATCGTCGAGCCCGACTATGCCGGTAGAGGCCGTCTTGAGTGTTGGATCGTTGGCAGGCAATGGCGTTTCCTCGTTTGGATTAAAAGTCTGTTGGCAAAGGCAAACCGAAAGGGTGATCCGCTACCTACCAGCACGACGAACAAGGACAAAAAACCTAAAACGCCCCAAGCACAAAGTGTATCGAATCGGCTATAATCAGCCGTGCTCGACCATCTTGCTGCGTTCCCGACGTCCTGCCCTAGCATGCGTAGAAACGTCCAAGTTCATTCTCGTTCCCGCTGCCAACCGGGATTGCGCATGGTTCACACTCCATGCCGTCAGAGCCAGTCTTGTCCGAAGTGCAGACCGATCAAAACTTCCAGAACTGTGTCAGTTTGATGGGCAGCCTTCTAACTTTCGGTCTCCGGGATGAACGGTTAGCGGGGGAGCCGCGCTGGTTTAGAACGATCGGAATGAGGCGCAGATCTTGAAGTCAGTAAGACATCTTGGGTAGCGAATTTTCTCAGTCGTTCAGCAACCAACTTTACGCCCTTAGGTGCGGACAAGCAGCTTTCTCATCTTGCATGCCTAATATTGTCCGTTTGCGGGCAGTGATATTTCGTCAGATTATCTCTGAATTATGGCAGATAACGGCACCTTTTTTATTTCACTCTCCACCATAAAATTCCAAAGTTTTTCCTTCCATTAGCCCCAGCGCTATCATTTTAGATAAATTCAACACCTTGGCAGGAAAGCTGAATGACTGACCGGCTGACGTCGGTAGGATCATGAGGCGGGGCTGAAGCCATCCTTGTGTGTATGTTTGTCGAGATACCGCATGATGATGTCATCGGTGATGTTGCCGGAAGTGGTCGAGAAGTAGCCGCGTTGCCAGAAGCGCTGTCCCCAGTAGCGCTTGCGGATGTGCTCGAACTCCTGCTGGATCTTGCGTGACGAGCGCCCTTTGGCCCGACGCACGAAGTCCGCGACCGAGACGTGCGGCAGGATTTCGACGAACATGTGAACGTGATCCTTCGACAGGACCCCATTGATGATCGTCACGCCCATCTCGGCGCAGACTTGCCTGATGATTTCCCGGACCCGCAAGCGCACGTCGCCATGGAGCACCTTGAAGCGGTACTTCGGCGCCCACACCAGATGATAACGGTGATGGAATGTTGTGTGACAACCGCTCTTGTAGCGCATAGCCTGTAACCTGAGGGAAAACCGAAGACTTACGCCCTTCAGGCGGTCTTCGGTTTTCCCTCAGGTTACAGGCTTGCACGCGAGTCTAAGGCTGAAGCCAATATCCGACTGAAGTCGGAGGGGTTCCTCCTCGGAAGAGGACTCTAAATAGCAAAAAAATCGTTTAGTTTATTGCCAGAATGCTACCAATAACGGCCTATCCTATCGCCGATGCAGCATGAAATCCCGACACGCCGCCGAGACCCGGACCTGGATGAGAGGAGGCTCCGATGTGAAACAGTCGCTTTACGGGGGTTGCATGGTTTCGGGTCCCAGTGAAGGGGCGAAACAGATGGAACTGGTCGATGGAGCATACACCGGAATAAGGGTCGCCACCGACGAGGTTGGCGTTGGCCGCCTCAAGGTCATGCGGGCCGAGGACGCGCATGCCCAGCGTCGCGCGTTCGAGGTTGGGCACATGCGCGGTGATGCGCGCGATGATCCGCCGCGCATAGGCCTGCGCCATCTCGTCGTTCCAGCGGCCGTCGGCAGGCACCGCGATCTCACCGGCGGCGTCGCCCCGGATCGTGCGCGGCAGTTCCTGTAGCTGGATCCACAGCATCGAGGTGCCCGGCGGGCAGCGCGAGGGATCGGCGTGGGCGGGCTGGCCGACGACGATGGTGGCTTCGGCGGGAAGCAGCCCCCGGTCGGCCTCGTTCACCGCGCGCGAGATGCCGTCCATGCCGGGCGTCAGGTGCAGCAGGCCGACTTTGCCCAGCTCCGGATCGGCCCACTCGGGCGGCTCGGACAAGGCGATGTGTATCTGCATGCAGGCGCGGCCGTAGCGGTAGTCGGCGGCGCGCTCCGCCGTTGCGGGCGGGATATGCTCGGCCGGGAGAAGGCGCTGGTAGAGCTGCGTCGGCGTGACGTTGCAGGCCACCCCGCGCCGGGCGGTGAAGGTGCGGCCATCGGCGAGGCGTACGCCCGTCGCGCGGCCACGTTCGACGATGACTTCCTCCACGTCGGCATCGGTCAGCAGCGCGCCGCCGCCGCCTTCGATGATCGCCCGGAAGCCCGCGACGATGCGATCGCTGCCGCCTTCGACGAAGGGCAGGCCCGCCGCTTCCAGCGTGAACATGACTACCCGCGCCATCATCGCCGAGGCTGCGCTTTCCGGGCCGAGGCCGACATGCAGCACCCACGGCGCGATCAGCGCATGGACGAGGTCCGAACCGAACCGCGCCTCCAGCCAGTCGCGCGCGGATTTCAGCGAATCAGCACCGAAGGCGCTGAGCTGATCGATGCCCTGTTTCAGCAGCGTCTTGCCCAGCAGGCTGACGGTATCGAACGAGCGCGGCTCATTGCCCAGCAGGCCGAACAGGAGCGGCGCCTGTTCCTCGACGCCCGCCATCGCGCGCGCATGGGCGGCACCGTCGCCGGGATACGCCGCGTCGAATGCCGCGACGTTCGCTTCGCGCGATCGGCGCAGCAGCAGCGAGCGGCCATCGGGCAGCAGCACGCCGGTCGGGATTTCCGCCTGGACCATGCGGACGCCATGCGCTTCCAGCTTAGGCGCCAGCTGCGGGTAGAACGGTGTCGTCACGAACAGCGGATAGGACATCGAGAACAGGTCGTGCCGGAATCCCGGCACGGTCGCCTCCTCGGTGCGGATGCAGCCGCCCGCCACCGCCGCGCGCTCCAGAACGAGCACGCGGCGGCCCTTCGCCGTCAGTTGTGCCGCGCAGACCAGCGAGTTGATCCCGCTGCCGACAACGATGGCGTCCCAGTTGGTCTTCACGCGGGCACGGCGGTCTTGGCGGCAGGCGTGCGGATGCCTTCCGCCTCCAGCAGCGGCAGCACGGTATCGCGGAAGTAGGGGAACTCTTCGGCGTAATCGACGAAGGAGAGGGTAGTGCCGCCGAACCCGGCGCGGTGCAGGCCGATCAGCCCTTCGGCCACCTGTTCGGGCGTGCCGATGAGCGGGACGCCGCCGTGGCCCATGCCCATGCGGTCGCGGATCAGCGCCAGCAGATCATGCGGGAACGACTGCGCGTGCGCGAACTGCAGGTTCACGAGGTTGTCGAGCGCAACCGAATCGAGCGCGTCGCCAGTGAAGTGCGCCACGTAGTCCTTGGCTTCCTGTTCGGTCGGGCGGCAGACGACATGGCTGAAGGTCAGCACCTCGGCGCTGCGGTCCTGCTCGGCGGCTGCCTTGTGCAGGTCGGCGACTTCGGCGGCCGAGCGCGAGAGGTCGATCGCCGGGGTGAACAGGAAGTCGGCGTTGCGCACCGCGAAGTCGCGTCCCTGCGCGGACCCGGCGGCGTTGATGATCGGCGGGCGGGCGACGACGGGCTTGGGATCGGAGTGGATCTGTTCGAGCTGGAAGTGCTTGCCCTCCCAGTCGAAGCGCCCTTCGCGCGACCACAGCGCCTGCACCACGTCGAACCATTCCTGCGCATATTCGTAGCGCGTCTCGTGATCGGCGGCGAGCTTCAGGCCGAGCGCGCGGTATTCCGGCTCGTTCCAGCCCGCCACGATGTTGAGCCCTGCGCGGCCGCCACCGATGCGGTCGATCGTGGCGATCTGCTTGGCGATGACGACGGGGTTGTTCACTGCCGTATGAATCGTGGCGAAGACGGTGATGTCGCGAGTCGAAGCGAGCAGGGCCGAGGCCCAGGTCATCGTCTCCAGCACTGAGCCATGGAAGTCGGTTTCCCCGCCGTAGCCGATCCAGCGGGCGATCGGCAGCATGAAGTCTATCCCCGCCTCGTCGAGCATCTTCGCCAGCCTGAGATTGTTCTCCCAGCTTGCGTTCCAGCGCTCGGGAACCGTGGTGACGGACATACCGCCCGAACAGTTGGTTGCAAAGGTGCCCAGCTTGAAGTGGCCCGGACGCACCATCCCTCGATCCTGTGTCATGCTACTCCCCTTCTTCGATTTCTAAATAAAAAATTATGTTAGCTTTTGATGCTTGTCCATCGCAAAAATTACAGTTAGATTTCGACTCAAGGACAAACAGGAGTCCGAAACATGGGGCGAAGCAAGGCTTCCAGGCCGCCTGCGGGCGTGCCGGGACCGGGTGATCTCGATCAGCGCTGGCATCTCGCTTCGACACCGCACGAAGTGAATGTCACCGAACTCGAATTCGCATTGATGCGGGTTCGGGAGTCGTTCGAACGCTGGCAGGGCGAGTGTTTCGCCGCCGCCAGCGGGCTGTCCGCTTCGGGCAGCGAGAACGCGCTGCTGCACACCATTCGCCTTCACGAACGCGCCAAGCCGCTCAAGGAACTGGCGCGCCTGACCAACCGGGACGACGTTCCCAACATGCAGTACGCGCTGCGCAAGCTGACGAAGCTCGGATTGATCGAGCAGATCGGCAACCGCAGCAACGCGGTCTATCAGGTTACTGACAAGGGCCGCGAAATCTCTGATCTCTATGCGGAATTGCGCCGCCGACACCTCATCGAATTCACCGAAGTGGTGAAGGATATGGATGAACGGCTGCGCCAGACGACCCAGACGCTCAATCTGCTTTCCGGCATCTACGAACAGGCCGCGCGCGTCACCGCGACGCACCAGCGCTTTACTGACGGCCGATAGACGCCGGTTCATTCACTGACTGACACAGGCCGGAATTCCGGCGGCGCATACTCGCGTCCAAATAGTTCATATCTAAAGATTTTAGGCTTGAAGTTGTTTGCAGGAGGCTAGCGGCACCACGTCCCGGGCACACGGGCGGGCGCCTTGGTGAAATCAGTACCAAGGGGAGTAATCGTCATGAGGACATACACCAGTATCGCCGCCCTTGTGGTGGCGACCCTATGCGGCGTCTCGCAACCGGCGCTGGCGCAGGAAGCGCAGGCGGACAGCGGGGGCTCGGCGGCGAGATCGTCGTCACCGCGCAGAAGCGCGAGCAGAAGCTGCAGGACGTCGGCATCGCCATCACCGCCTATTCGGGCGAGCAGCTGCGCACGCTCAACGTTACCGACAGCCGCGATCTCGCGGCGTTCTCGCCGGGCGTGCATACCGGCGGCAACATCGCCGGGCAGAACACCCAGTTCACCATTCGCGGCGTGACGCAGAACGATTTCAACGACATCGTCGAGGCGCCCAACGCGGTCTATCTCGACGAAGGCTACATCGCGATCGCGCAGGGGCAGACTTTCGCGACCTTCGACATCGACCGTGTCGAAGTGCTGAAGAGCCCGCAGGGCACGCTGTTCGGCCGCAACGCGACGGGTGGCCTCGTCCACTTCGTCAGCACCAAGCCGAGCCTGACCGAAACCACGGGCTACATAGACGTAAAGGGCGGCATCTACGATTCCGTTGGTTCGCCGATGATGTTCCACGGCGAGGCTGCGCTCAACGTGCCGCTATCCACCACGCTGGCGGTACGCGGCGCGGTGATGTGGAACAAGAGCGACGCGCTGCTGCGCAACCGCTATCCTTCAGGCGCGGTGGGCGGATCGCCGGGCGCCGGAGCGGGCGCGAACCTGGGTGACGACGATACGCTGGCAGGTCGCCTGACGGTGCTGTTCGAGCCGACCGACACCGCCCGCTTCACGCTTTCTGGCAACGCCGCGCGCAGCCGCATGTCCACCGCGCCGTACCAGAGCAAGTCCACCATCGGCGTCTTCAATGCCGACGGCGAACTGATCGACGTGCGCAATGCCGCCGCCAATGAAACCCGCGCGACGATCGGCGCGAACGGGCAGGACATGGGTTCGGACACCGACAACAACGGCGTCTTCGGCGACAGCTACGGCCGCCCGGTCGCAGGCGGGGACTTCTTCGGCTACATCGACCCGGACGGGAAGGACTTCGCCACCTCCAGCGACTTCGCCTTCAAGAACCACAACCACGTCAAGACGCAAGGCCTCAACCTGACGGCTGAGTTCGACCTGTCGGATGCGGTCAGCCTGACTTCGGTGTCGGACTACAAGCACTTCGAGAAGCTGCTGTTCGTTGACGTCGATGCCGGGCCGGGCAATCAGGCGGCGAACTATGCGGGCGTCAATGCCAACACGTATTCGCAGGAACTGCGCCTCAACGGCTCTACCGACAGCCTGAACTGGGTGGCGGGCGGCTTCTACCTGCACATCGACAACCACTCGCTCAACGGCCTCAAGTTCCCGGTCGGCAGCGTGGTGCCGGGTGCGCCGATGGACCTTGGCGTCGATGCGCGGCTCAAGACCGACTCCTATTCCGCCTTCGGTCAGGTGGAATGGAAGTTCGCGCCCAAGCTGACGATGATCCTGGGCGGCCGCGTGATCCGCGAACAGAAGGACTACGCCTTCTTTCAGGGCATCTGGAGCACGCCGGATCTGCGCAAGGTCCACACCGGCACGCCCATCGTGATCGGCCCCGACAACGGCGCCCCTTACACCGACAAGCGCGGTCAGACGCTGTGGGCGGGCAAGGCGCAGATCGAGTACCGCCCCGACAGCGACCTGATGCTCTACTTCGGCGTCAATCGCGGCGTGAAGGCGGGCAGCTACAACGCGCAACTGGCGGGCGGCCTTGCCGTGCCGACGAGCGCGATCCCCTACAAGGGCGAGACGCTGACCAGCTACGAAGGCGGCTTCAAGTACACGTTCCCGGACGGCCGCTCGCGCTTCAACGTCTCGGCCTATTACTACGATTACAAGGACTACCAGGCGTTCCTGTTCACCGGCGTTTCGGGCGTGGTCATCAATGCCGATGCGCGCACTTACGGGATCGAGGCGGAAGTGTTCACGCAGCCGCTCGACGGACTGGACACCGGCCTTTCGCTCTCGTGGTTCGACGCCAAGGTCAAGGATGTGCCGCTGCGCGTCGACGGCCCGATCGTGCGCGACGTGGAGCCGGTCTACGCCCCGCACCTGCAGGCCACCGGCATCATCCGCTACGGCTTCGACGCGCTGGGCGGGCGGATGTCGGTGGGCGGCGATGCGCAATACACCAGCAGCTTCTACTACAACCTGCGCAACTTCTCGGCCGACAAGTTCGGCGGCTACGTGATGGTCAACGCCAGCGTGAACTGGAAGCTGGACCCGTGGGACATCACCTTCGCGGTGCGCAACCTGACCGACGCGCGCGCGGGCGTGCAGGGCTTCGACCTCGCGACGTTCTGCGGCTGCAACGAAGTCTCGTACAAGCCGCCGCGGATGTTCCAGATCGGCGCGCGCTATTCGTTCTGATCCCCTCAAAGGGTCGTCATTGCGAGCGGCGAAGCGGCGAAGCGGCGAAGCCGCGAAGCAATCCAAGGCCGCATAAGCCGCCCTGGATTGCTTCGCTACGCTCGCAATGACGAAGGTATGGGTATGGAATGAAACGGGCGCTTCCCTTGCGGGAGGCGCCCGTTTTCCGTTTCAGCGGCGGCGCAGCGTCTGGGAGGGCGTTTCGCCGAACAGCTGGCGGTATTGCCCGGCGAAGCGGCCGAATTCGAAGAAGCCCCAGCGGCTGGCGACGGCGGAAACCGTAACACCCTCGCTGGCCGAGAGCAGGTCGTCGCGCACGCGGCGCAGGCGCACCGTGCGCAGGTGCGCCATCGGCGAGGTGTCGCGGAACCGGCGGAACCCGTCGAACAGGGCGCGGCCGCTGACGCCGCTGGCCTTCACCAGATCCTCGATGCCGATGGGGTCGGCCGCGTGGTCCTCGATGAAGGTCTCGACCAGCCGGACATGGCGCGGCGCCACGGTGCAGGCGCGCGAGTGCAGGCTGTCCGAATAATTGTGCACTTGTCCTTCGAGCAGGCTCGTCAGCAGCGCGGTTTCCAGCAGTTCGAGGCTGACCGCATTGGCGCCGCTGCGCCCCTGATGCTCGACATGGCTGATGAGCAGTTGCACGAAGGGCCACCAGCTGGCGCCGGGCCCGTCCTTCGGAATGGCGAGGCGGAAGTTGAGCGGTTCGCGCAAGGGGCGGCCGAGCATCGCGGACAGCTGCTGCTCCAGCGCGGCGCGCTCGATGCGCACCATCAGCTTGGCGCAATCGGCCGACCAGCGCATCGCCACCTGCTCGGTCGGGTTGAGGATCGTGCCGAGTTCGCCGTGCGCGGCCACCAGTCGCCCGCCCGCCTCGACTTCCGCCTTGCCCGAATAGGGCAGCATCAGCAGGTAGAAGTCGCTTAGCCGCGACGGCTCCACGCGCACGTCGGCGCCGTAGCTCATCGCGCTCAGCGTGGTGCGCTTGAGCCGCACCGCGTTCTGCCACGCATCGACCCGCCCGCCGCGCTCGCACGGCGTCAGGAGATGGTCGCAATAGATCCGAGCGACCGTGTCGCGTGCATCGTCGACATCGGTCGACGCGAACAGGCGATGGCCGCTCAGCGGGCGGAATGTCCCGTCCAGCATGAGCCTGTGCTCCCCGTCATGGTCGGGCTTTCGGCCCGTCATCGTTATGGCGAAAGTACATCACGGAATGCTGCCATCTGCAACCATTCCATCGGATAAGGAGTCCCGCTTGAGGACCGCGACCATGCGCAAAGTGCAGCGCCTGTGCGCGCGGCGCTGCAAAACGCGCGGCAGGCGCTGCGGCGCCTTCCCCGCGCCCGTCGCCGGTACCAGACCGGCGCCATCGAAGCATGGCAAGGACGATCGACATGAAGGGTATCACAGGCAGGACAGTCATCATCACCGGCGGCGCGGCAAGCATCGGCAAGGTGCTGACCCGGCGCTTTCACGAGGAAGGTGCGAACGTGGTGATCGCGGCGCGCTCGGGCGCTCCGGCTGAGGAACTGGCGAGCGAACTGGGCACGCGGGCGCTGGCGGTGGAGACCGACATCCGCGATGACGCCGCGCTTTCGACGCTGGTGGCGCGCACGGTGGAGGCGTTCGGCGGTATCGACTGCATCGTCAACAACGCCTGCTCCTACGTCGACAACGGCGCGGCATCGAGCAGGGCCGAGTGGCTGGAGACGCTCGACGTCAATCTGGTCAGCGGGGCGATCCTGGTGGAGATGGCGCGGCCTCATCTGGCTAAGAATCGCGGCAGCGTGGTCAACATGGCCAGCATCAGCAGCCATGCCGCGCAGGCCGGCCGCTGGACCTATCCGGTGTCCAAGGCGGGCATCCTCCACCTGACCAAGCAGCAGGCGCTGGACTATGCGCCGCACGGTATCCGCGTGAATGCGCTGGTGGCGGGCTGGACATGGTCTGACCCGATCGCGGGGCTTTCGAGCGGTGATCTGGCGAAGGCCGATGCGGTGGCCGCCGAGTTCCACCTGCTCGGGCGTCTCGGGCGTCCTGAGGAAGTGGCCGACGGCGCTCTGTTCCTGTGTTCGGACCATGCCAGCTTCACCACCGGCTCCGAACTGCGGGTGGAGGGCGGCTATCTGGCGATGGGGCCGGAGCAGGCCGGACCTGCCATCGCCAAGCTGACCGGCGGCTCGGGCAGCGTGATCTGATTTCGGCACTGGCCGAATGGCGGCTGCACTGGCTGCATAGAGCCCGCGCGGCCGCCCTACCTATCCTGTGGTCATTCGATCAATCACAGGAAAAGGCTGGGCAAGATGACCAAGATCGGCATCGTGGGAGCAGGACAGGCAGGGTTGCAGCTGGGCATCGGGCTGCTGGACGGCGGCCATCAGGTGGTCATGCTTTCCAACCTCACCGGCGCGCAGATCGCCGCCGGGCGCGTCACGTCGAGCCAGTGCATGTTCGACACCGCCCGATCGCACGAAAGGGCGCTCGGCATCGCCTTCTGGGATGATGCCTGCCCGCCGGTGGAGGGCATCGGCTTCGCGCTGGCGGGGGAAGGTCCGGACAAACTGCTCGACTGGTCTGCACGGCTCGATGCGCCGGCGCAGTCGGTGGACCAGCGCGTGAAGATGCCGCGCTGGATGGATGAATTCGAGGCGCGCGGCGGCGAACTGCGCATCGTCGATGCCGGTATCGCCGAACTGGAAGACCTCGCGCGCGAATGCGATCTCGTGCTCGTCGCCTCGGGCAAGGGGGAAGTCGGGCGGCTGTTCGAGCGGGACGCGGAAAAGTCCCCCTTCGACAAACCGATGCGCAGCCTCGCGCTCACTTACGTCCACGGCATGCGCCCACGCGCGGAATACAGCGCGGTCAACTTCAACCTGATCCCGGGCATCGGTGAATACTTCGTGTTCCCCGCGCTGACGCTGAGCGGCCCGTGCGAGATCATGGTCTTCGAGGCGATCCCCGGCGGCCCGATGGACTTGTGGAGCGCCGGGGCCAGCCCCGAGGAGCATCTGGAAATCAGCCAGCACATCCTCAAGCGTTTCCTGCCCTGGGAATACGAGCGCAGCCGCGACTGCACGCTGACCGATGATCTCGGTGCGCTTTGCGGCCGCTTCCCGCCGACGGTGCGCAAGCCGGTGCTGACGCTGCCCTCGGGCGCGAAGGCGCTGGGCGTGGGCGATGCGGTCTGCCTCAACGATCCGATCACCGGTCAGGGGGCCAACAACGCCGCCAAGTGCGCCGCATCCTACCTCGCCTCGATCCGGGAAAACGAGGACAAGGCTTTCGACGCGGCGTGGATGCAGCGCACCTTCGACCGCTACTGGGACTATGCCCGCGATGTGGTCGCATGGACCAACGGCATGCTGCAGCCCCCGCCGCAGCATATGGTCCAACTGCTCGGCGCGGCCGGAGCGCAGCCGCGCGTGGCGCACTGGTTCGCCAACAACTTCGACGATCCGCGCGGGTTCTTCCCGACCATCGCCGACCCGGCGCTGACTGCGGCCTTCCTCGCGGAAACGGTGTGAGCCATGGACCGTATCGAACTGCGCCGCACTTTCGGCCGCTTCGCCACCGGCGTCACCATCGTCACCTGCGAGCGTGAAGGCGCGGTCCACGGGATGACCGCGAACAGCTTCACCTCGGTGTCGCTCGACCCCGCCTTGGTGCTCGTCAGCATCGGCAATCACGCACGCATGGCCGCCATGCTGCGCGAGGGCGGGCAATTCGGTCTCAACATCCTCGGCGCGGAGCAGCAGGGGCTGTCCAACCACTTCGCCGGACGACCGGGGGCGGCCGAAATTCCCTTCACCCGTCACGGCGCGGTGCCGCTGATCGAGGGCGCCCTCGCCCATCTCGTCTGCACCTTGCGCGACGTCTTCCCCGCCGGGGACCACGGCCTGTTCGTCGGCGAAGTGCTGCACCACGCACAGCGCGGCGGCGCTGAGGAGGAACCACTGCTCTTCTACGGCGGACAATACCGGCAGATCGACCGGGCCGCCTGACCAGACACTCAAAACAACGACGGGGAAAACACAATGACCATGAGGACGATGAAGACCGCGCTGAAGCTGGCTCTGGCCGCAGGCGCACTGGCCGCCCATCCCGCGCTTGCGACCGAAGCGGGCGGCGGCGTTTACCCCAACGGCGCCGAGGGCTATTCCGGCGCCGCCCTGCCCCCGCCCGGTACCTACCTGCTCGGCTACGTCGAGCACTACGATGCCGACCGCTTCAACGACGGCAACGGCGATTCCGGTCAGTTGCCAGACTTCCACGCCCGCGCCGACGCTGCGATCGCGCGCATCGTCCACGTCACCGACAAACGCATCCTCGGCGCGAGCTGGGCAATGCAGGCGATCGTGCCGGTGGTGAACCTGCGCGTCGGCGCGGCGGGCATGGCGGACGAGACGACCGGCATCGGCGACATCATCGTCGATCCGGTCATGCTGGGCTGGCATTTCCCGAGCGGCGTCCACATCACCACGGGCGTCGACGTGACGGTGCCGGTGGGCCGCTACAACCCGCGCAAGCTGTCGAACATCGGCCGCAACTACTGGAGCGTCGAGCCGGTCGTCGCCTTTGCCTATTACGGCAAGAGCGGTTTCTCCGCCGATCTCAAGCTGATGTACGATATGAATTTCCGCAATACGAACGCGATGGTCACGCCATTCAACCCGACCGGCGCCGATTACCGGTCAGGCGACGAGTTCCACGCGGACTTCGCGGTGGGCCAGCAGATCGGCAAGCTGAAGCTGGGCGCGGCAGGCTACTTCTACACCCAGACGAGCGATGATAAGGTTTCCGACGCGGGCGCGCAGGCCACCATCGACGCGCTGCGCGGCTTTCGCGGCAAGGTCTTCGCGGCGGGGCCGTCGATCAGCTATCAGGTCGGCAAGGCACAGATCATCGGCACCTGGCAGCATGAATTCCATGCCGAGTACCGACCGCAGGGCGAACGGCTTTGGCTGAAGATGGTCCTGCCACTCTGATCGGAACCAAGAGAAATAAGGCGAGAGCTTAAAGGAATGCAAAATGGCGGTTTGAAAGACGAAAAGGAGCGCATAGCCGAACGGCTGGTTGCCATCCCCGCCTGGCAACCTTTGGCAGAACTGGCCCTAGGCGGCTTACCACCCGCGATGGCGGACAAACCGTTTCGACCGGAGGAGCCCTCTCGCCTTCAAGACTTAGCCTTGTCGAGCGACATTCGCACGTCGAGACCCATTGAACGGCCCTTTCATTCAGGCACCCGTCCTTTGAATACGACAACTTCGGTCGACGAAGAGGCTGCCCTGCCCCAGCTCTCGCACGACTCTCAAGACCTTGTGCAGCATCTGACCACGCATGGTCAGTTCGTAGGCCCGCACCTCCGAACGAGAATACATCACCATTTCCATGAGCGCGAGCGCCTGCAATTCGGTCAGCCGCTGCGTCAGCATTTTCTCGCTTAAGGCTACCCGCAAACAGGTGCTGATCGCGTTCCAATCAATCCCGGTGGATACACTGAAAGCAGCGATCGCAGAGGCTGAGAACCAAGTGTCCAGGAACGGGTGCACCACCGACCTTACCGGCTCGGGCAACATCCATTTCACACATATCCCGGCCGGTTATTTTGCCGTTGATCCGCAAAGGGTTACTTAGATCAGAGGCGGGGGCGTCTGGTTTGACGATGGTCGGATCAACGGGCAGACCGTCAATCTGCGGCTTGCTTCGACATCCTCGTTGTCGCAGCCCAGGCTCAAATCGGAACCCAAAGGACGAATACCGAGGCGAAGGTCGAGGGCTGCGGCAAGATGGGAACTGGCCAATGACCTGGCTCAATCCCTGAATCGTTCGGAAGGGCGCGGTGACCTCGATCGAGCGACGTCAGCACCAACATCCCCTCACCGATTTTCACGCCATCACATTCCGGATTGGCCACGAGTGGTTCCGATATCCCGCTCCCATGCTGCCGATAATCGATGGTGACCGGGTGGTCGTAGTGGGGTGGAAAGTCAAATCCGACATCGCCGACAATTTCGTTGTGCTGCCTTACGAAAGCAAGCTGATGCGACTCTTTCATGGTTGGCTCTTGTTCGTCTTTGGAGCAGTCGCCATCGTAATTGCTCGGGGACTTCTGGCTAATCTTCTCTGGCTGCTTGAGGTTTTGACGGTAGAGATCGGATCATCCCTGATCTTCAATGCGATCGCGTGGCATGAAGGGTATCATCTGGCCGGACGCTATCTGCCGCCCAACTCGGTGAATGAAGCCCGCAAACCATAGCCGTCAACGCAAATCTTCAGAGGCAGCAGTTCCGCGCCACCCCCGAAAGCACCTTCATGCGCACACCGGATTCGCCGACGAGTTTGGGGTTGGTCCGCGTGATGTCCTGAAGTCTTCCGTTACCGCTCCTGACGCGGACGGAGGTGCATATAAACAGTATCGTTCCTGCTATTTCAACTGGCCTTGGCGCCGCAGCGCCGAATGCTGCGATCATTAGCCCCGCCGGCCAAGGCGTGGCGCACCTGACAAGGCCGCGACGAAGCGGAGGACCCGGCAAGCGAGGCGGACGGGTTGCACTGCGGCGAAGCGGGGCTATAGGGCTGCGACGCCTACCAATCACTTTGATGCCGCCAAAGGCCCTGCGCCGCCGCGCGCCGGAGGTGTCGCGACCACTAACGAGCGGCAAAGCCGCTCGTCCGGCCTGCTCTCAGAAGGATGCTGCCCGTCACGCATAGTCTCTCGGCTATGCCGACGAGACGCCCCCAAGTGGCACGGCTGACGCGGAGTGGAAGTAGAGCGCGATCAGAGCACGACCCTGAGATGCCACTCCCTCTCGTCCTCGCCTTCCCCGAAATAGCGGGTATCTCACGCGCCAAAGGAAAGAGATGTGTCGGCGCAGGATTAGCATAGGAAAGCCGCTTGGCGTCGCGCTGCCTAAAGCCTGACGGCCGAAGGCGCTACTAGAGCAAGCGCTCGCCGCGAACACAAAACAGGCGGTGAAAGAGCTGTTCGCTGCGCTCGCGGCCGAATGGCGTAAGCACCACCGACTTGGCTTTACCCACGGGATCGTGGATCAACCCTAGTTCGTGCAACGTCCTAAGGCAGATCAATCAAAGGACTTCCAGGCCCTACAGGCCCCTGACAACCGATCCAGATCGTGCAGTGTCAGAAACATCAATGCCAGCACCGCGTCATCGATCCGGTCGGCATCAATATCTTGCTCTTCCATCAGCAGTTCCTCACGGCGTCATCTGTATATCTCACGGCGTAACCTTCGGCGCCACCACGCAGGCTAACGGATCGATAGACGGAACGGCTGTGGTTGGTGGCAAGCGGCGACATTGGAACATTTGAGACTGTCGGCCCCGAGGTACCAGGCGTCGATTCCGGACGATCCGTGGGAGCGAACCTGCCTTCCGTTGGCACCGCTATTTCGGATACTGATGAGTTGTAACGCCGGATCTGAAAGCCGTCGTTTCTTTACCTGCGCTGACCGATACTCCTCCTCATCGAAATGCCTCCTCCCTCGTGGGTCATTCGCTTCGAACGCTATTCCATCGGTGACGAAGCCTGACAGCCCGTTGCCGCGACCAGGAGCACAGAGATGCTTCGTTAAGAATAAATTATCCAACCACCTTATGAATAGCACAAACTTTATACAGATCTAGGCGAACTATGCAAATGACGACACGCATAAGGATGCCACGGAGCGAAAAATCCGTTCACGAAATCGTGAGAACAAATCCTGCATTATCATGATAGTTATTTATACTGATAGTTAATTTATTATAATTTCTTGTCTTTTTCGGCTTCCGACTTGCCTGTAAGCTCGATTTGCACCTTGTGGATTGCGCCCGGAAACGGACCATTGGCCGCATAGTCCGTGGATACAGGCGCACCGGTGTCGATGCCGATGTCCATAGTCTCGCCCTGGCCCGCATCCTTGACATCGGCATAATCGAGATGGCTGCACCCTGCCTCGGCACCGTTAACGGTCATGCACATCGTACCGCCCGCTTTGCCGGCTCCGTCCGGAGTGAATGCGAACCCGATGTTCGAAGCGCCACGACCAAGGGCGATCTTGCCGACGATCTCGGCCTGATCCTGCGGGCGCTGCGTATAGGCCTGACGCACAACGGGCACGCCATCGCGCAGATAGAACGCCCAACCGCCAAAGCGGCTGCCGCGCGCCAGGATCGGCGCGGTGGCGCGCTCGACGTCGAGCGTCACGTCGGCGGAGATGGTGAATGCACGGCTGCGGAAGCTGGGCGCCTGGTTCTCGCTGATGCTCAGGTTCCCGCCCCAGTACGCAAACGAGGTGCGCCCCGAGGCATAGTGGGCATGCGAGGCGCCGAGCCGCGACTTCGCGAGGTTGTCGTCGAGCGGCAGCACGTGGTTGCGCCGCGCCTCCTCCAGCCACAACGCCTGCATCTGCGCCAGCTTGGCGGGATTGGCGCTGGCCAGGTCGCGGGACTGGCTAAAGTCCCTGGCGAGATCGTAGAGTTCCCATTTGTAGTCGGTGTAGGGGTTGCCGCCGGGATTGCCCATTTCCCAGGGCATCCGGCGCGGGGTGGTGTTCGCCATCCAGCCGTCGGCATAGATCGCGCGGTTGCCGAACATCTCGAAGTACTGGACCTTGTGCTGCTCGGGCGCGCGGGGATGGGTGAAGGTGTAGTCGAGGCTTACGCCGTCGACCGGCTGTTGATCGATGCCGTTGACCTGGCGAGGGACCGGCAGGCGCACGGCTTCGAGGATGGTCGGGAAGATGTCGGTCACATGGGCGAACTGCGTGCGCACTGTCCCGGTATCGTTCAGGTGCCCCGGCCACGACACGACCATGCCGTTGCGGATGGCGCCGAGGTGTGAGGACAACTGCTTCATGTAGCGGAACGGCGTGCCCATCGCCCAGCCCCACCCGGCGGGATATAGCTCGATGGTGTCCGGCCCGCCCATTGTGTCGATCACCCCGGCCACTTCTTCGGCGCTCTGCTCGAAATCATGGCTCATGTGCTGGACCTGATTGAGCGTCCCGGCCGGTGCGCCCTCGCCGCTGGGGCCGTTGTCGCCCACGAGGTAGAGGACCATGGTGTTGTCGGACTGGCCCATGCGGTCGAGTTCGTCGAGGATGCGGCCGACCTGCGCGTCCTGATAGGCGATCATCGCCGCGAACACTTCCATGTAGCGGGCATAGACCCGCTTCTGCACGGGTGTAAGCGAGGACCACGCCGGGATTTCGGCCGGGCGCGGCGTCAGCGTGGCATTAGCCGGGATCACCCCTTCGCGCTTCTGGCGCTGGAAGTTCTCTTCGCGCAGCGAATCCCAGCCCCTGTCGAACCGGCCCTTGAAGCGGGCGATCCATTCGGGAGGGGCCTGGTGCGGCGCATGGGCACTGCCGGGCGCGAAGTAGGCGAAGAATGGACGGTCCGGGCCAGTCGCCTTCTGCTGGTGGATCCAGTGGATCGCGTCATCGGCCAGCGCGAAATCCAGCGTCTGGCCCTGCGGCAGCGCCGGTGCGTCGACCGAGAGGGTATTGCGATAGAGGCGGGGGTTCCACTGGTTGGTATCCCCGATCACGAACCCGTAGAAATAGTCGAAGCCGAGCCCGGTGGGCCAGTGGTCGAACGGGCCTGACAGCGAGGATTCCCATGAGGGAATGTTGTGGTGCTTGCCGAAGAAGGCGGTGTTGTAGCCGTTGTCGCGCAGCACTTCACCGATCGAAGCGGCGCTGCGCGGAATGATGGAACTGTAGCCCGGATAGCCCGACGCCACGTCGGTCACCGCGCCGCTGCCCACCGCATGGCTGTTGCGCCCGGTCAGCAGCGCCGCGCGGGTGGGCGAGCACATGCCGGTGGTGTGGAAGTTGTTGTACCGCACGCCCCGCTTGGCGAGGCGATCGAGGTTGGGCGTGGGAATGGCGCCGCCGAACGCGGAGGTCACCGCAAAGCCGACGTCGTCGGTCATGATCAGCAGGACATTGGGCGCCCCGGCCGGTGCAGCGACGGGCACCGGCCAGTCGGGACGGGATTCGGCAACAGTGGTCCCGGTGACGCCGCGAAACGGGCTGTCGATGATCGGCAACACTTCGCGCGACCGGCCGTCGGGTGTGCTGGTCTGGATGTTCGACGCGGGTGCCACAGGTACGTTGGTCTGGGCACAGGCCGCGGCAACAATGCCGCAGCTTACGGTCAGGATCGCACTCGATCGCGCGAGTGCCTTGCGCAGAGATCCATTGCCAAACATGCCTGCCTTCACTCCTTGTTGTCTCGTCTGGTGAGGCACCGCGCCTGCCGCGACACGGCGCCCCCGTCAGGTCAGAACTTGAACTTCGCACCAATTCGAAAGGCGCGGCCCACTTCGTCGAAGTAGGCAACATTGGTTACCGTCGTCGTCTGCGGCGCGATCGAGGGATCGGTGTCCAGCAGGTTGTTGACGACGCCGTAGATCTGCACCGAACCGTCATCGGTCAGGTCGTAGCGCAAGTTGAGGTTGAGGTAGAACCGCGAGGACACGGTATTGTCGTTGATATCGACGCCCTCGACGAAAAGGTTGTCGTACTTGCCCGCCCCCACGAAGCGCCCGACCAGCGAGCCGCCGACGCGGCCGTGCTGGTAGGCGATGGTCGAGTTGCCGGTCCAGCGCGCTACGCCCGCGCCGTTGAACTGGTTGGCAAGGTTGGTGACGACCGCGCCATTGCTCTGTTCGAACTTGTCCACGTACGTCAGCAGGTTGCGCCAGGAGAACCGGCCGCCCAGCAGATCGGTCGAATATGACAGCTCGAAATCTACGCCGGCGGTAGCGAACGAGGCGAGGTTGATCTGGTTGATGTTGATCTGCGAGATCGTACCACCCGAACGAACCACCAGGCCGCACAGGCTCTGGTCGCCGGCATAGCAGCGATCGACGATGTTCTGCGCCGTCAGGCTGGTGATGGCGTCGTTTATCTTGATGTCGTAGTAGTCGACCGAAAGCTGGACGCCATTGATCCAGGTCGGCGCGTAAGTGACGCCGGCGGTGAAAGTGTTGGCTTTCTCCGGCTTGAGCGCGGTGCTGCCCGAGGTCAGCGTGGGAATGAAGATCGAGGCATTGCCGTTCTGCGGATCGGTCACGCTGGTGATGCGTGTAACGGACGAGGCGTAGAGTTCGGAGATGTTGGGCGCGCGAATGTCTCGCGATCGGGTGGCGCGCACCATCAGGCCCGACCCGATATCCCAGGTGCCGCCCAGCTTCCAGGTCACGTAGCCGCCACTGGTCGAATAGTCGGCGTAGCGGACCGCGCCGTTGAGGTCGATCGCCTTGGCAAACGGCAGGTCGCGCACGACCGGCAGTTCCATTTCGAGGTACGCCTCCCTGACGCTGTAGCGACCGTCGATCGGCTTGTAGTTGCCGGCCGCATAGGCGCCGGCGATCGAAGCGGCATCGGCGGTGGCGCTCGCTTGTTCGTGGCGATATTCGGCGCCGAGCGATGCGGCCAGTGGGCCGGCCCACAGTTCCGCGACGGGGCCGGTGAAGTTCACCGCCGCGACGTGCTGCTGGGTGACGAGGTGATAGTACTGGTCGCCCGTCAGGTATTCCTTGGCGGCGGTCGAATTGGTATCGCCGAACGGGTTGTAGGCGATGCAGCCGTTGCTCGGCGCCGTCAAGGTCGATCGGCACACCGCCTTGCCGGTGGCGGGGTCGATGACCGGATCTATGGCGGCCAGGTAGCGCGCATTGTTGCGCACGCCGTTGAAGCGGCCGACATAGTCGGTCTTGCCGTACTGATAGTAGGCGTCCCACTTCCAGGCGCCGATGCGGCCCTTGGCGTCGGTGACCGAGCGGTAGGTCTGGGTGGTGTTGTCGGACGTGTTCGGTCCGACGTCGAGCGACAGGCGCCCGAAGCCGAGGTTGGTCAGGCCCTTGGCATCCATTGCTGCGGCAAGCGCGGCGGGCAGGTACGCATTGTCGCGCTGGATCGTCAGCGTGCCGAAGTCGAATGGCGCGATCGCCTGTCCCGACGCGCGCGAACGAGCGTAGTAGAACGCGGTGCCGAACTCCAGCCCGTCGCCAGCGTCATAGTGGATGTCGCCGCTGGCCAACTGGCGCGAGATGCGCGGTGCGAGCGAGAAGTCGCTGAGGAAGCCCTGGCCAGCGCCGTCGCCGCCGATCATATACTGCGAACCGGCCAGCGTGCCCTGATTGAAGGGCACCGGGGTCCCATCGGCCGCGAACTGGATGCGGCGGGCGTCGGTGGTCCCGGTCAGGTCGCCGTAGGTCAGACCCGAGGTGACGAGACCGTAAGGCGTCATCGTCGAAGTGCGGACATGGTCGGAGATGATGCGCACCGGCAGGCCATTGATGGCGCGCGCGGGATTGGTCAGGATGCCGTATTCGCGCCGACCCCAGTCGCGCGTATACATGCTGCCGATACCGTCGTTGTGGAACACCTCGACCGCGCCGGACACGTGGAGACGGTCCTCCAGGAAGGCTGTGCCGCCATGCAGCGCGAAGCGATAGCCTTGCGCATCGCCCACTTGCGCCACATCGTACTGCGCATCGCCTTCCAGGCCCGTGAAGTTCTTCTTGTAGATGAGGTTGACCACGCCCGCGACCGCATCCGAACCATAGACCGCCGAAGCGCCGCCGGTGACGACCTCCACCCGGTCGATCAGAAGCGTCGGGATCATGTTGATATCGACCTGGCCGGTGATCGCGGTGGACACGTGGCGCTTGCCGTCGACGAGCAGCAGCGTGCGGTTGCTTCCAAGGCCGCGCAGATCGAGGAAGTTCGTACCGGCCTGCGTCGCGGTGGAGCTGGTGCTGGCCGACGAGGTGGTGGCGCGGAACGAAGGCAGTTCATTGAGCGCATCGGCGACGTTGCTGGTCGCCCGGGCAGCGAGGTAGTCGCCGCCCAGTACGGTGAGCGGCGTGGGAGAAGATGCACCATCGCGGGCGATGCGGGTGCCGGTTACGACGATATCGCCGGCAGGCGCCGGGCTTTCGGCATCGGTTGCAGCGGACTGTGCCCCCACCGGCACTGCAACCTGCGCCGTCGCAGGACTGGCCAGAGCGACCGACAACGCAGCGAAACTGGCCGTGCAGCTCAGAACGTCGTACCTCAGATGCAATTTGGAAAGCATGATGTTTCCCCCATTTGTCCAAGAGATGAATGCGCGCCTTGCCTCGCGCTGGCACCTTGAGCTCCGCCCCCGTTTTATTTTAGCATTGAACTATATAAGCCCGACGCCGGAGCGTCGGGCCTTCCCGGTCAGGCGTGCGCGGCGACCTTGCGCGCGGCCTGACCGGCCTGCGCGAACCCGTGCAGGAGGATGTCGACGTCGTTCGCGGCTACGGTCATGGCGTAGCCCTGTTCGATCCGCGCTGCGGCGGCTTCGGCAGTCGTGGTGAAGATACCGCACGGCGTATCGGCACGCTTGCAGGCTTCGAATACGCTCTGGCATGCCTGCTCGTGGCGCTCGTCGATCTGCGGGAAGCAGCCGAGCGACAGCGCCAGGTCGCCGGTCCCGATGAAGACGAAGTCGACCCCGTCGACCGCCGCGATCTCGGCCGCATTGTCGACGCCGGCGGAAGTCTCGATCATCACCCCGATCAGCGGATTGATGCTGCGCTTGTGATAGCGCGTGAAGCCTTCCGCAAGCGGGCGCACGCCGCCGCCCGAACGGATGCCGTCCTTCGGGAACGTGGCTGCAGCCACCGCTGCGCGGGCCTGCTCGGCCGTTTCGACCAACGGCACCAACACGCCCTCGGCGCCGCTGTCGAGCGCTTCGCCGATCGCCGGCATGGTGTTGGCAGCCACCCGCATGATCGCCGGCTTGGGGCCCAGCACGCTCACGGCGAGGTGCGAGGTCATGCGATCCCACAGGCCATGCTGGAGATCGATGATGGCAGCGTCGAAATAGTCCATTGCGCCGATCTCGATCAGCGGCACCGAACCCATCGCGAACCACGATGTGATCATGCCCCCGGCCTTGAGAGCCGCGCGCATGTCGCTCGCATTGGCGAGCACTGGATTGAGGGTGGTCATGTACATCCTTGAATAGATCCGGCTTGAATGGGGTCCGGCTGGAGGCGAGTTCAGAGAGCTCCGCCCGAGACAATGTCCTTGTTGTCGAAATCGCCCCGCGTCTTCTCCATCAGTGCGAAGAAGCGCCCCTGCGCGACATCGACGAAGCGGGTCATCAGATCGTAGACGGCGATGGAATTGCGGACGCGGAAGCCTTCCAGCAAGTCGGTCAGCAGCGCGATCACCACCATCTGCGTTTCCTTGTCGTGGAGCGTGCCGATCCGCACGGTCTGGACGTGGTCGACGAAGCGGCCGATCGTCGCGGCCAGGCGGGGGTTAGGCACGGCGTTGAGCCAAGCTTGGCGAAAGCGCGTGTTGGCCTGCATCAGGGCGAGCGGCTCATCCTGCTCCACCGCGTCGCAGGCCATGCGATAGGCCGCTTCGAGATCGGCCACGGCTTGCGCGTCAAGATTGTATGCGGCAGCCGCCGCAGCGCGCGGCTCGAGCATCTTACGGATCTCGAAGATGTCGGCGATGTCCTTCTGGGATAGTTCGGGCAGCATGAAGCCGCGCGTGGTGCCGACGAGGTATCCTTCATGGACCAGCCGCAGCAGCGCCTCGCGAACGGGCATACGCGACACGCCTAGTTCCGTGGCCAGCGCGGTATCGACCAGCTTGTCGCCCGGCCCCACGTCGCCGCGCTGAATGCGGGCGAGCACCTCCATGTAAGCGGGCGTTCCGCGCGCCCCACGATCGAGCTGATGCACTGTCATATCCGTATTCTCTTTCAAGACATGCCGCCTAACAAGTGCGTAACAGAATACGGTTTATAGATCGCTTGTCCATGCAAAAATACGCAAATTAGGAGATTATGGCAAAATAATTAAGGATCACACCCTTGACGGCCGCGCAAATCCATATTCTGTTATGCATATCAGTATTCGAAACGATGAGGGAAGTTTCCAATGCATACAGGGATCGCACATAACCGCTGGCTCGGAGCCAGCGCACTTGCACTCACACTGGCCGCAGCGACACCTGCGCTGGCGCAGGAAGCGTCCGCGCCGAACCCCGACATTGCCGAGTCGCCCGCCGGCGACATCGTCGTCACCGGCTCGCGCATCGCCCGGGACGGCTCCAGCGCACCCACTCCGGTCACCGTGCTCGGCGCCGACTATATGAACCAGCGCGGCCAATCGAACGTCGCCGATGCGCTCAACGAACTGCCTTCGTTCCGCCCGGCGCAGACGCCGCAGGGATCGTCGAACCGCTCGCAGATCGCTGGCTCCAACTTCGTCGATCTGCGCGGCCTGGGCAGTTCACGCACGTTGCTGCTGGTCGACGGCAAGCGCTTCGTGCCGTCCGCCGGCACCGGCCAGGTCGATCTCAACAATATTCCCTCGATCCTGATCGATCGCACGGAAGTGGTGACCGGCGGCGCTTCGGCCAGCTACGGGTCGGATGCCGTGGCCGGCGTGGTCAACCTGATCCTGAAGAAGGACTTCACGGGAATCCACGGCGATATCCAGTATGGCCAGTCGCAGAAGAACGACGCCAACGAATACCGCGCCGCGCTGCTCGTCGGCGGCTCGCTGCTCGACGATCGCCTGCACCTCATGGCCGCCGGCGAATACTACGACAACGAAGGTGCGGGCGACCAGTTTACCCGCGACTGGGGCCGCCGCCAGCCCGGCCTCGTCGTAAACCCGACTCCGGGCAACGGCACGCCCACCCGCGTGATCACCAACAACGTCCACGATTCGCGCCAGACCGACGGCGGCCTGATCACTTCGGGCCTGACCTGGGGCTCGCTCACCGGCACCAGCGATTCCCGCCTCGTGCAGTTCGCCGCCGACGGCACGCCCACGCCTTTCACCGTTGGCCAACTGGCCGGCAGCCAGCTGATGATCGGGGGCGACGGCGCCAGCTACTTCTACCGTGGCTTCGACCTGCTGCCGAAGATGGAGCGCAAGATCGGCTACGGCCGGGTGGCCTTCGACGCCACCGATTCACTGCGCCTGTTCGCCGACGTGTCCTATTCGGACAGCCAGGTGAACGGCCAGAGCGCCAACGCCTACAACTACGGCAACCTGAAGATCGCGGTCGACAACGCCTTCCTGCCTCAGGCGGTCCGCGATGCGATGGTGGCGAACAACCTGTCGTCGGTCAGCTTCGGGCGCTGGAGCGGCGATATCGGTCAGGTCACGACCGAACTGTCCACCCGCACTTTCCGCACCGTCCTGGGTGCCGAAGGCAAGATCGGCTCCGACTGGACCTATGAAGCCTCGTACGAATACGGCGAGACCAAGTACAGATCGCAAATCCACGGCCTGCGCCAGTCCGCCCTGTTCAGCCAGGCGCTCGATTCGGTGATCGACCCGGCGACCGGCAAGGCCGTGTGCCGCATTGCGCTGACCAACCCGGGCACGTCCTGCCTGGCGTTCAACCCGTTCGGCGTCGGCAATTTCAATCCGGCCTCGACCGACTACTTCACCGGCACCGCCTGGCTGCGCCAGAAGACCGTGCAGAACGCCGCCGCCTTCAACATCCAGGGCAAGGTTCTGGAACTGCCCGCCGGGCCGCTCCAGGTGGCGCTGGGTGCCGAGTACCGGAAGGAGCAGGTGAACGCCGATTCCGATACGGCGTCCCAGGCCTCGCTGTGGGACTATGCCAACCCCAAGCCGCTGCACGGATCGTACAACGCCAAGGAATTCTACGGCGAAGTCAACGTGCCGCTGATCAAGGACTGGGCCTTCGCCCAGCGCCTCGATGTGACCGGTGCCGTGCGTTACACCGACTACAGCACCTCGGGCAGCGTCACGACATGGAAGGCGGGCCTCGACTGGGCAGTGAACGACTTCCTGCGCCTTCGGGCCACTCGCTCGCGCGATATCCGCGCGCCCAACATCACCGAACTGTTCAGCACCTCGGTGTTTGGCCAGAACACGCTGCGCGATCCCAAGACCGGCGGCAGCTACTTCATGCCCACGATCACGTCAGGCAACACAGCGCTCAAGCCGGAGAAGGCCGATACGCTGACCGCCGGGATCGTCCTGACGCCGGGCACGCACCTGCGCCTTGCGGTCGATTACTTCGACATCAAGATCAACGATGCAATTTCGACGCTGGCCTTCCAGTCGATCCTCGATCGCTGCCAGACGGGCGAAACCGTGCTGTGCAGCCAGATCGTGCGCAATAGCAGCGACGTGGTGACCTCGGTGACGAACAAGTACATCAACGTCGCCAGCCTGAAGAACCGGGGCGTGGATATCGAGTTCAGCTACCGCCAGCCGCTGGACGAAATTTCCTCGCTGCCCGGCACCGTCAGCCTGCGCGCCTTCGCGACCTACACGATCAAGTCGACCACCAGCGACGGCCTCGTCACCACCCGCCTCGACGGGCAGGTGGTGAACACCGTCGCCAGCGTGCCGAGCTGGATCGTCAACACCAACCTCGGCTACGATGTCGGTCGCTTCGGGATGCAGTTGCAGGGCCGCTTCATCAGCGCCAGCAAGTACGACAACACCTATGTCGAAGGCGTCGATATCAACGACAATTCCGTGCCGAGCCGGCTCTACGTGAACCTCTCGGCACAGTACAAGCTGCTGGACAGCGACCTGGGTAACGTGGAAATCTTCGCGGTGATCAACAACCTGCTGGACAAGGACCCGCCGCTGGTTCCCGTCTACGGCGTGGGCGCCACCAACTTCGCATATTACGATGCGATCGGCCGCGCCGGCAAGGTGGGCGTCCGCTTCAAGTTCTAAGCTCCCAGCCGCGAGGGTCCGGTCGGCCATGACCGGCCGGGCCCTCGCTTCCATGACCCCAGACGCCTTTAACTGGTGACAGTTTTACGAGATGGAACGAGCCACACCCATGGATATGCCCGCCCTAGCGTCCACTTTGGCGGGGGATGGCGACGCCGCCCTGTTCGCCAAGGTCGCGCGCCGCCTGCTGCCGTTTCTGTTCGTGTGCTACCTGATCGCCCAGGTGGACCGCATGAACGTCGGCTTCGCCAAGCTCACCATGCTCAAGGACCTGGGGTTCAGCGAGCTGGTCTACGGCATCGGCGCGGGCACGTTCTTCATCGGCTACGTGCTGTTCGAAGTGCCCAGCAACATCGCGCTGAGAAAATTCGGCGCGCCGATGTGGCTGGGGCGGATCATGATCACCTGGGGCCTGCTGTCGATCGCGATGCTGTTCGTGCGCACGCCCGCCAGCTTCTACACCTTGCGCTTCCTGATCGGCGTGGCCGAGGCCGGGTTCTTCCCGGGTGTGATCTTCTATCTCACCTTGTGGTTCCCGGCCGCGCGGCGCACCCGCATGACGGCGATCTTCATGACCGCGATCGCGGTGGCCGGCGTCGTCGTCGGACCGGTCTCCGGCCTGATCCTGGAGACGCTGCATGATTTCGGCGGACTGCCCGGCTGGCAATGGCTGTTCATCATCGAAGGTACGCCGGCAGTGCTGCTGGGCATCGCCTGCATGAAGCGCCTCGACGCCGGACCTGCCAGCGCGCTCTGGCTCACCCCCGCAGAGCGCGACCGCCTGGCCGCCATCGTCGCGCAGGATGGCCCCGCAGCTGGCCCCGCAACTGGCCATGCCCCGCTGTCCTCAGTCATGACCAACGGCCGGGTCCTCGCGCTCAGCCTCGTCTACGGCTGCTACGGCACTTCGTTCTTCGGCTTCGTGTTCTGGCTGCCCACCATCATCCAGAGCGCCGGCATCGCCAGCCCGCTGATGATCGGCGTGCTCAGCACCATCCCCTGGCTGGTCGGGGTGGCCACCATGCTCACCCTCGCTTCGCGGGTGTCGAGCTTGCGCAACGTCGGCCCGCTGTTGATCGCATTGGCGCTGGTCTCGGCTTTCGGCTGGGCCGTGAGCCCGGCGGCGCTCGTCAGCATGCCGCTGGCGATGCTGTGCTGCTCGCTGGCGATGGCGGGTACGATGGGTTCGCTGCCGGTGTTCTGGAACCTGCCGACGGCGATGTTCACCGGCACCGCTGCCGCCGCCGCTATCGCGCTGATTTCGGCGCTGGGCAACATTCCCGGCTTCCTTTCGCCCTATCTCGTCGGCTGGATCAAGACTGCCACCGGCGCCTTCGATATCCCGATGTACGTCTTCGCCGCGACCATGCTGCTCGCCGCGATAGTTCTTTCGTTCCTGACGCGAGCACCCGCCCATGACTGACACCACCGCCCTTTCCACCACCACCACCGACGTCGTCGAGCGCCTGCTCGCCGCACTTGGCCCCGACATCGTCACGCTCGCACAAGAAGCAGACGGGCGCCGCTTCGCCGACTGGAGCGGTATTCCCTCGGGCGACGTCCTCGCCCTGATCCGCCCCCGCTCGACCGAAGAACTCTCGCAGGCCATGGCGATCTGCCACGCCGCCGGGCAGCCGGTGACCGTGCAGGGCGGACTTACGGGCCTTGCCGGCGGTGCCAGCGCGCTCGATGGCGAGATCGCCGTCAGCCTGGAGCGCATGAAGGCGATCGAGGAGGTCGATGCAGTCTCGGCGACGATGACCGTCCAGGCAGGCTGCGTGCTGCAGAGCGTTCAGGAAGCCGCGCTGGCGGCGGGCTACTTCTTCCCGCTCGACCTCGGCGCGCGGGGAAGCTGCACCATCGGCGGCGTGCTGGCGACCAATGCGGGCGGCAACCGCGTGATCAAGTACGGCATGACCCGCGACCTCGTGCTCGGCGTCGAGGCGGTGCTCGCCGATGGCCGCGTGATCAGCGGCCTGCACAAGATGCTCAAGAACAACAGCGGCTACGATCTCAAGAACCTGCTGATCGGCAGCGAGGGCACGCTGGGTATCATCACCCGCGTAGTCCTGCGTCTGCGTCCTCGCCCATTGGGAGTCTCGACCGCGTGGTGCGGACTGGACGACTTCAAGGCTGTCACCACGCTGCTGCGCCGTGCGCAGTCCGAACTCGCCGGCGGGGTATCGGCGTTCGAGGTGATGTGGCCGAGCTACCACGACTATGTGCTGGGCAACTTCCCCGAACTGCGCCGTCCTTTGGCGGGGAGCCACGGCTTCTATGTGCTGCTGGAAACGGACGGCGCCGATCCAGAGGCGCAGGGCGAGCAGTTCGAGGCCTTCCTCGCCCGCATGTTCGAAGAGGAAGTGCTGGAGGACGCGGCGGTCGCGATGTCAGAACGCGCCGCGCTGGATTTCTGGGCGGTGCGCGATGCGCCGGGTGAGTTCCCGCGCCTCGTTCCCAACATGATCGCCTTCGACATCAGCTTCGCGGTCAGCGACCTGGCCGAAGCTGCGAGCCGCATCACCCAAGGCCTGGAGGCGCGCCATCCCGGCTCGCTGGCGCTGGTCTACGGCCACCTCGGCGACGGGAACATCCACCTCATCGCCGACGTGCCGGGTGCGACGGCGGAGACGGTCGAAGCCGTCGAGGCCTTCGTCTACGGCGTCGTCTCCGACCTGGGAGGCTCGGTTTCAGCGGAACACGGCATCGGCCTCAAGAAGCGCAAGGTGCTCTCGCGCACGCGCACGCCCGACGAACTGACGACGATGAGCGCGATCAAGCAGGCGCTCGATCCTCGCGGCATCCTCGGGCGTGGGCGCATCCTGGGATGAGCGCGACTATCCCTCCCTTCCGCGATCGGCTCGACTGGAGCGCGGTGCCCGGCCAGGTGGTCGACGGCGCAATCCGCTACATGCTGATCCGGCCCGACGCGCTCATGGGTGCAATCATGCGCCTGTCGCCCGGTGCGCAGGCCGAGATGCTGGCGGCGCTCCACGCCTCCGTGCTGGACTTCGGCGGGCGATCGGCCGGCACCTACAACAAGACCGCCAGCCGCCCGCTGGTCGAGGTGGTGGCTCAGACCGCGCCGGACCTGGGCTGGGGCCTTTGGACCGTAGCCCACGAAGCGGACGCCATCCGCGTCACCGTCGAGGACAGCCCCTTCGCGGCCCCCTTGACCGGCGCGGCGCAGCCTGTGTGCACGGCGATGACCGGGATGCTCTCGGCCGTCGGCACGATCATGAGCGGCTCGCCCGTCACCGCCACCGAAACCCGGTGCGCCGCGCAGCACGGCGGCACCACCTGCCACTTCGCCATTCCAATGGAGCATAATGCATGAATCCGATGCTCGGCCCCAACCGCCTCAAGCTCGGCACCTTTGCCAGCAACGCCGACGGCGGCTTGTCCCTGACCACCGTGCCCGAACGCTGGACCGCCGCCTGGGACGACTGCCTCGCCGCGGCACGGACCGCCGACGAGGCAGGCCTAGACTTTCTGCTGCCGATCGCCCGCTGGCAGGGTTTCGGCGGTGCCACCCGTGCGCGCGAATGGTCGTTCGAGACGCTGACCTGGGCCTCGGCGCTTGCGGCTGCGACCAGCCGCATCGCGCTGTTCAGCACCGTGCACGTGCCGCTCGTCCACCCGCTGTTCGCGGCCAAGGCGCTGGCCACGATCGACCACGTCTCGCACGGGCGCGCCGGTCTCAACATCGTGTGCGGCTGGAATCCGAGCGAGTTCGGCATGTTTGGCATGACGCTGGACGACGACGGCTATGCCCGCGCCGCCGAATGGCTGGATGTGATCGAGAAGCTCTACGCCGCCGATGGTCCCATCGACTTCGAAGGCCGCTTCTACAAGCTGAAGCAGGCGATCACTCGCCCCGTCGCCCTGCAAAGGCCGCGCCCGGTGACGATGAACGCCGCCTTCAGCCCGCCGGGCCGCGACTTCGCCGCCAATGCCTGCGACCAGCTGTTCACGACCTTCACCACGATCGAGGAAGGCAAGCGCCACATCGCCGACATCGCCACGCGCGCCGCCGCTGCCGGGCGCGAGGTCGGCGTGAGCACCGTTTGCCACGTGGTGTGCCGCCCCACCGACGCTGAGGCCGAGGCCTATTACGAAGACTATGCCCTCACCAACGCCGACCACGATGGGGTCGAGCAGCATATGAGTTCAAAGCAGAAATTCTCCGGCTCGCACGATGACGAAAGCTATCGCCTCTACCGCCAGCGTTTCGCCGGCGGGGCCGGCAGTTTCCCGCTGGTAGGCTCGCCCGAGACGATCGCACGGCAGATGGCCGAGATATCGCAGGCCGGCTTCTCCGCCATCGCGCTGTCGTTCGTGAACTACCGCGAGGAGTTGCCTTACTTCTGCGAGAACGTCCTGCCGCTGCTGGTCGAGATGGGTTTGCGCGAAGATGTCATGGCCGTGGAAGCGGCCTGATGCGCAAGCAAGCCTTGATCGGTGGCGTGGCCCTGGTCGCCGCGATGATGGCAACGGCAATTGGCGCCGCGCCGGCACCGGCCTCGGCTCCTGACCCGAAGATGCGCAGCGCCGAAGCGGTGGCGGGCAAAGACCTCCGCGCACTTTACGATGTGCTCTGCCCCGTCGATGTCGTGCACCCGCCGGCGGAGAACGTGGCCGATCGGGCGAGCTGGTATTCGCCCCCGGCAAAGGCGTTCGACGATCTCTATTACGTCGGTCAGCAGGGCGTTTCCGCATGGGCGCTCAAGACCGACGAGGGCCTCATCCTGATCGACGCTCTGTTCGATTACTCGGTCGGTCCCGAGATCGTCGACGGGCTCAAGGCGCTCGGCCTCGATCCGGCGACGATCCGCTATGTCGTCGTCACTCATGGCCATGGTGATCACTACGGCGGCGCGCGCTACCTGCAGGACACTTACGACGCGCGGGTTGTGGCGAGCCGCAAGGACTGGGACGTGATCGCGCAGACCACCCGCTGGACCGATCCCAAACCTCGCCGCGACATCGTTGTCGATGGGGCGATGGACCTGGCCCTGGGCAGGACGGTAATCAGTCTGATCGAAACGCCCGGCCACACGCCCGGCACGCTGTCGCTGCTGTTCCCCGTCCACGACGGGGCTGAGCGCCATGTCGCCGCGCTGTGGGGCGGCACCGCGTTCAATACCCGGACGCGCGAGCAGTACGCGGGCATGGCCGCCTCGGCCGAGCGGTTCGCGGGGCTTGCGCGCCAGCGGGGTGCGGACGTCTGGCTGTCCAACCATCCGGTGTTCGACGATACGTTCGCGAAGATCGCCGCGGAGCGGAAAGGGGCAACCTCTCCCTTCGTGACGGGCCAGGCGACGGTGCAACGGGCCTTGAAAGTGGCCGCGCAGTGCAGCCGGGTCGCCCTTGCACGCGACTACCCATAGACCTCGAACCGGGTGGGCCATGACCTGCCGGACGGGCCGCAAGAACAGAAACGGAGCTTCCATGACTTATACGAGAACTCTCATTCGCGCGGCCGTCGTAGCCGCAGGCGCCACCTTGCTGCCGAGCGCAGCATCGGCGCAAAGCGCCCCGCCGCCGCAGTTCGCCATGTGCAAGGTCTGCCACAAGACCACCGACAAGGCTCCTTCCGCCATCGGCCCGACCCTTTGGCGCGTTGGCGGCCGCAAGGCCGGGACGCTGCCGGGCTATGCCTACTCGCCGGCGATGAAGCAGTCGGACCTGGTGTGGGATCGCAAGACGCTGATGGCCTTCCTCGCCAAGCCGCGCACCGTCGTGCCGGGGACCAAGATGGCCTATGCCGGGACCTCCGACCCCAAGGCGGCCGCCGCGCTTGCGGACTACCTGCTGGGGCTCAAGTGACCGTGCGCCGGATCGCCACCCTGCTGGTCGGCCATGCTACCCTAGCAGCCATGCCGGCGCTCGCCGCTCCCGATAAGGACGGGGTCGAGATGCGCGAGATATCGCCGGGTCTCACCTTGCCGTTCCGCGCGCTCGCGCCCGGATTGCCGCCGGTGCCGGACTACGGCAAAGCCAAGGCACCGCCGCTGCCGGTCGCCATTCCCGAGGGCTTCACGCCAATTTTCAACGGTCGTGACCTCGCCGGATGGCACGTCAGCAAGACATCCCGCCACGGCACCGCACCCGTCTTCGAGGTGCGTCAGGGCATCCTCATGGGCATGCAGAGCGCCCCGGGCCAGGGCGGCCAGTTGGTCACCGATCGCAAGTACCGCAATTTCGAACTCTCTTTCGACTTCAAGCCGGACTGGAGTGCTGACAGCGGCGTATTCTTCCGCACCACCGAAGAAGGCGCTGGCTATCAAGTCACGCTCGACTACGTTTCGAGCGACCGCGCCTACACGGCCGGGCCGGGGTTGAACCTGGGCAGTTTCATCGGTGAAGGCGGCGTCCAGGTGGGTGAGGTCCCGGCGACCTCGCCCAAGCTCGATCCCGCGCAGGCGGCGGCGAAACCGCAACCCGACTATGCGCATCCGCCGATCGAACCGGTTCCCGACTTCTGGAAGCGGGAGCAATGGAACCACGTCCGGATCCGCGTGGCCGGAGATGTCCCCCATGTAACGGTGTGGATCAACGGCACGCAAGTGAGCGACACCACCGACACCGCCAACCATGCGGTCGGGGGAATGGTGGCGGGACCGATCGCGCTGCAGGTCCATGGCGGCTGGCAGCGCTGGCGGCCGGGCGACGTGCTGCGCTGGCGCAACATCGCGATCCGCGAACTGCCCAAGGACGCGAAGTAACATGGACCGTCGGCTGTTCCTCGTCTCGGGCCTGTTCGCCGCCTCGCTTTCGCTGAGCGGTGCGCGGGCGGCATGGGCTGCACCCGCGCCTGCGGCAAGCGCCCTGACGGCGCCGCAGATGCGATTCCTGTCCGCCTTTTGCGACACCATCATCCCGGCCACGGATACCCCCGGGGCCCTGGCCGCCGGCGTGCCCGCCTTCATTGACCGTATTGCCGTGCGCGCCAGCGACGAAGCGCAGATCGCCGCCTTGCGCACCTCTATCGACGGGCTGGAGCGGGTGCTCGACACGGCTGCGGGTCGGCCCTTCGCGGCGGCCCCCGCGCCCGTGCGGCACACCGTCCTTGCACAAGTTGACGCCGCCTCGATGCTGGGCCGCAAGGATTGCCGCGTGCCCGCCACCAGCGCGGACGATGCCGATGGAGCAACCTACCGGCTGCTCAAGGCTATCACGGTCTGGGGCTTCTATACATCCGAAGCCGGTGGCTCGCAGGACCTGCGCTTCGAACTGGTGCCCGGCGGCTATGCGCCCGATATCGAGCTTGCCGCCGACTGGCGAAACTACTGCAACGAAACGGTGCTTGGCCAATGAGTATCTCGAAGGACTTCGATGCGATCGTGATCGGCTCGGGCATCACCGGTGGCTGGGCGGCCAAGGAACTGACCCAGCGCGGCCTCAAGGTCGCGATGATCGAGCGCGGCCGCGTGGTCGAGCACGGCACCGATTACGCAACCGAAACGCTGGCGCCCTGGGAGTTCGACTACCGCGCCCAGCGCGATCCCGCCGCCACTCATGAGGGCCTCGCCGGCTATGGCATGAGCAACGCCAACCTCAACGGTGCGTCCTCGCTCTACCCGCTGACCCAGGCGCCGGGCTTCTTCGTGGCACCGGAGGATCATCCCTACCAGACGCCGCAGGACGCACCGTTCAACTGGACCCGCGCCTATGTGATGGGTGGCCGCTCGCTGGTTTGGGGCCGCAAGTGCTTCCGCATGAGCGACCTCGACTTCACCGCCAACAAGCTGGACGGCCATGGCACCGACTGGCCGATCCGCTACGCCGACCTTGCACCGTGGTACGACCATGTCGAAAGCTTCATCGGCGTCTCGGGCAGCACCGAGGGGATCGCCCATCTGCCCGACGGCCAGTTCCAGCCGCCGATGGCGCTCAACCACGTCGAGCAGAAATTCAAGGAATGGATGGAGGCGCACTATCCCGGTCGCAAGTTCATTCCCAGCCGCCTCGCCAACATGACCGAGGCAAAGCCGGACGAAGGCCGCTCGAACTGCCAGTACCGTAACCTGTGCGCGCGTGGCTGTTCCTTCGGGGCCTATTTCAGCACGCAGAGTTCCACGCTCCCCGCCGCGCAGGCGACCGGGCTGCTGACGGTGCTGACCGACAGCCGCGTCGTGTCGATCGAACACGATCCCGCAACCCGGCGCGCCAGCGGCGTGCGCATGCGCAATACCACTACCGGCGCGACCACGACGGTGACCGGGCGCACGATCTTCCTGTGCGCATCGAGCTTCAACAGCACCGCGCTGCTGTTGCAATCCACCAGCGAGGCGTTCCCCACCGGCCTTGGCAATACCAGCGACGTGCTGGGCCGCTACATCATGGACCATGCCTCGGGCGTGCAGGTCGTCGCGCATGTGCCGGGCTATCAGGACCGCAACTACACGGGCTTCCGGCCGACCAACCATTTCATCCCGCGTTTCCGCAACGTCGGGGGCGACACCTCGCCCGCGTTCCTGCGCGGCTACGGCATCCAGCTCGACGCCGCGCGTGCCAGCTGGGAAGCGGGGGCTTTCGGCGCGGGCATCGGTGACGACCTCAAGCGCAAGGCCCGCCAGCGCGGCGACTGGCGCCTGCGCTTCAACCTGTTCGCCGAGACTTTGCCCGATGCCGAAAACCGCCTGACGCTGGACCCCGCGGCTCGCGACAAGGACGGTATCGCGCAAATCCGCGTCGCCCTGCGCTTCGGCGCCAACGAGCGCAAGTTGCTGGACGACGCCATCGCGCAAAGCGTCGAGATGGCCGAGGGCTTCGGCGCCACGGTCGTCTCCCGTCCCGGCGAGGGTTATGCGATCAAGGGCGCCATCCACGAGATGGGCGGTGTGCGCATGGGCCGCGATCCGGCCACCTCGATGCTCAACGGCTTCAACCAGATGCATGCGGTCGAAAATGTATTCGTGACCGATGGATCGGCGATGGCGTCAAGCGCCTGGCAGAACCCTTCACTCACCTACATGGCGATGACCGCGCGGGCTGCCGCATATGCGGTCGACGAGATCAAGCAAGGGAAAATCTAGCTATTGTTTCAATGCATTAGGGTGATATTTTTGCTGTATATCTTACTTCTACGCCCCCCAAAAGCATACGTTTGGGTTGCCCACCAGCCCTTGCCTAACTTGAATCAGCAAACTCATCACTGACGCGATGCCTTATCAGGTACCGATCTTAGTCTGTTCATTCCTCACTCTAAGTTGCTCGCGAAGGTCAGGATTGTCCGAAACCGACCCAGGCTGTGCGGAAACGTCTTCGCTGTCGTGGTCGATGGATGTCGTCCCAGGCCGAGTTTACGCGACGTTGTCTTAGCTGGCGATTGGTCTCAGCAAATTGCGGGTCTCATGACGTTGAGAGCGCGAGTGAGGTTGTAGGCGAGGACGTGGAGGGCCATTCGCGACTTGAGGATGCCAAAGAGATGCCCGACAGTCTGGCACCGGATGCGCATAGCGTCCGGATTAGCATCGAGCCGGTGCTGCATCTGTGCATGACCATAAGGGCGAAGATGGTCCATACAGGACCGCCTTTTCCGGTATTCGATTTAGAATTAAGGCTTGATACCGATCCATAGATACCTCTGCGCGGGAACGATTAGGCAGAATGATGGCTATGTTTGAACAGAGCTCAGTATCGGAGCGGATCTGAGCGGGTACCGAAGTCCTGAAGACTATGTGCGGCAAGCGGCATGAATCCGGGGTGATACTGGTGAAACACTCTAGGCTCAGGGCCTATTAAATTGGTTGCGAGGATGGGATAGGTTGGTTCAATGGTTGCGTGAGAGACGTCGCCATGAGTGATCTGCTCTGGCTGTCGGAGGCGCAGAAGCGCCGGATCGAGCCGTATTTCCCGCTGTCGCACAGCGTGCCACGGGTCGATGATCGTCGGATCATCAGTGGTATTATCTTCGTGATCAGGAATAGCCCGGGATGGCGCGATGTGCCCGCTGATTATGGACCTCCCAAGACGATCTATAACCGCTTCATCCGGTGGAGCAGGCTTAGCGTATTCAACAAGATCTTCGCGGCTCTTTCGGCCAAAGCCGGCAAGCCCGACCAGTTGGTGATCGACGCGACCCATCTCAAGGCGCATCGTGCGGCAGCCAGCGTGCTCAAAAAGGGGCTGTTCCCGACGTATCGGAGGCACCAAAGGCAGTCTGAACTCGGAGCTCCATGCCGTCTGCGACGGTCAGGGAAGACCGCTGGTCATGCTGCTGAGCGAAGGATAGATGAGCGACTATGAAGGCGCTGCCCTGATGCTCGACGCCTTGCCCAAAGCCGATGCACTGCTCGGCAATCGAGGCTACGATGCCGACTGGTTTCGCAAGGCGCTCGCGGAGCGCGGCATCACCGCCTGCATCCCGTCAAAGAGAAACCGGAAACCGACTCTTCAGACCCTGTCGTTCACAGACGGGTAGAGGAATGGTTAGTAAGTCGCACATCGTCTAGCAGGTGTTCGATCGCAGTGCGCTGCGCATCGGTGCCACCAATCCTGACGTCCCCATTGCAATGAGGTAAGTCATCGTGTCTCGCACGATAACCTTACCAAGCGCCCGCCGCCGTATCTGCAAGATATAGCGCGTCCAAGAGACAAACTTATTTGAAACCGTCCAGAACTGATACCCCTTCCTCGAAAGGCGTGTGCCATCAGCACCGGGAACACTCACGGGCAATAGCCGGGCGCCTTGCGCCTGACGCCGTGAGAGACACCTGGGAAGGAAGACAATGAGTTCCAGAGCTCTAGTATGCACCCTCATGTTAGGCGTGAGCACTCTCGGACTGACACGCCCCGTGCTAGCACAGGATCAAAGTTCAACGGGGCTGGACGTGCCAGCGGAGAAAGCACCAGCCGCAGAAGACGATGTTGCCGCAACGCCTCAAGACATCATCGTCACGGGTTCGCGTGTCATCAGGGACGGCTCGGCCAGCCCGACACCGCTCACAACCGTATCGACCGAAGCGCTGCTGGCGGCCTCCCCTTCGGGCACGATCTCGGATGCGTTGAATAATCTTCCGGTGTTCTCGGGCTCGCGTAATTCGTTCAGCAACCCTGGTTCCAACGCCACCGGCGTGCAGGGCGGCAACGGTGCCGCCAACGTCCTAAACTTGCGCAACCTGGGCACATACCGGACCCTCGTACTGTTCGACGGGCACCGTATTCCGCCCACGCTCTACAACTCGACCGTCGACGTCGATCTGATCCCGCAGGAACTGATCCAGAGCGTCGATGTCGTCACCGGCGGCGTTTCGGCAGTCTACGGCTCCGACGCTGTCTCGGGCGTGGTCAACTACGTGCTGAACAAGAAGTTCAACGGCTTCCGCGCCCATGCCGAGGCCGGCCTCTCGCAGTACGGAGATGCAGCGACCCGCAACATGGGCGGCGCAGCGGGCTTCGACGTCGGCGATCGCGGACACTTCGAGGCCAGCGTGCAGCACCGAGAGGCCGATGGCATCCTCCACCGCGTCGGTTCGCGCAGCTGGGACAACCTGGCCGCGCTGCAGGGCACGGGCTCGGCGACCAATCCTTATGTGCTGGACCAGGACGTGCGACTGGCTGCCTACAGCTTCGGCGGCAAGATCGCCTCGGGCGTGCTGGCCAACAAGACGTTCAACGCCAACGGCGTCCTCAGCGCCTTCGACGCCGGCACCTCGACCAACACCTCGTGCTGCCAGATCGGCGGCGACGGCGCCTACCAGGACGCCTCGATGATCTCTCCCTCGCGCGCGACGCAGCTGTTCGCCCGCTTCGACTATGACCTGACCGACGACGTCCACGTCTATGTGCAAGGCGCCGCCAACCTCAAGAAGAATAAGTCGTACACCGGCTGGAACGTCCTCAACGGCCTGACCATCAGCGCCGACAACGCTTTCCTGTCGCAGGACATCCAGGACCAGCTCGACGCCGCCGGGCAGACCACCTTCAAGATGAACGAAATCTGGTCGGGCGCCCCGCGCATCGAGGCGATGTCGAAGACCCGCCAGATCTACGTGAATGCGGGGATAGACGGCAAGCTGGGCGACTGGAACTGGGACGCGACGTACACGCACGGGTCCTCGCGCCTGAAGACAGTTATCAGCAACATCCCCAACCAGCAGCGCCTTGCCGCCGCGCTGGACGCCGTGGTCGATCCGGCGACCGGCAATGTCGTGTGCGCGGCCTCGCTGGTCAACTCGGCCTATGCCAACTGCGTCCCGCTGAACCTCTTTGGCCCCACCGCGTCGAGCCAGGCCGCGCAGGACTATGTGCTGGGCAGCGTCGGCTTCCTGACGCACACCAACATGGACGCCGCCGATGCCGCGATCAGCGGCACCCCGTTCGACACCTGGGCCGGCCCGGTCAACCTCGCGGTCTCGGCCGAATGGCGCCGGGTCTCGTTCGACGCATCGAGCACCGCGACCGCCACCGACTATGCGGACTGCACCAACCTCACCTACAACTGCAGCGTCACCACCGCGACCACTTCGGCGACGGCACTCTATCCCACCACCTTCCCCAACAGCGACACCGTCTCGCAGAGCGTCAAGGAAGCCGCACTCGAAGTCGAGGTGCCGCTGCTCAAGGACGTTCCCCTCTTCCGCTCGCTCAAACTGAACGCGGCGGCGCGCTATACTGACTACAGCACCAGTGGTGACTACTGGACGTGGAAGATTGGCGGTGTGTGGGAGGTCAACAACGACCTCAAGCTGCGCGGTACCATGTCGCGCGACATCCGGGCGCCCACGCTCTACGACCTGTTCCAGCCGACCACCGTCGTCGTGGGCACCTACACCGACGTCGCAGGCAACAAGTCTGTCTATGTGCCGTCGATCAACAACGGCAACCCGGATCTGACCGCGGAAGTCGGCCGTACCTACACGGCAGGGGCCGTCTACAAGCCAAGCTTCCTGCCCAGCACGACCTTCACCGTGGACTATTACCACACCGTCGTTTCTGACGCGATCACCACGGTACAGGGCTTCAACGCCGCCACACAGCAGGCCTGCATCAACACCGGCCTGTACTGCAACCTGATCGAACGCAACGCCGACGGCGACGTGACCGCATTCTACATCCGGCCGGAAAACATCGCCAAGGTAAAGACCTGGGGCATCGACGTCGAAGCCTCCTACGCCGGCCGCCTGTTCGACAAGGCGCTCAGCCTGCGCGTGCTGATGAACTACCAGCCGCACATCTACTACGAGCAGCCGGGCATCGCGACGATCGACCAGGGCGGCGCGGGCTGGGGCCAGAACGGTCTGATGCCCAGCCCGAGTGTGCAGGTTTCCGCGTTCCTGGGCTACCAGCTGACGGATTCGATCAAGCTCGACCTGTTCGAGAAGTTCCGCAACAAGTTCCGCCGCAGCGGTGTCGAGGCGCAGGTGTTCGCGGACGAATACGTCAGCAGCTATGCGACCACCAACCTGACGCTCACCTTCGATACCGGTTCGGCATGGAAGCTCCAGGACGGCGCGTTCTACGTCAGCGTGAGCAACCTGTTCAACGCCAAGCCCCCGCTCAGCGGCTACTATTCGGGCCAGAGCTCGGCCGGGCAGTCTTATTCGTTCTCCGACGATCCGACCGGCCGCGCCTTCCTCGTGGGCTTCCGTGTCAAGGGCTGAGGCGGGAGATGAACAGCAAGGCGCTCCCGATAACCGCAGCGATAAAGGCAACCGTGGGCGCGGCGCTCCTCCTGCTGGGCAGCCAGCAGACGGCGGCTAAATCGCCAGTTCAGGCCGCTCCGGCGGTCAAGACCACTTTCGTGCCGCTCGCGCGCGGGTGCCGGGGGTGCTATACGAACCGACAGTGCCCGGGCCCAAGGCCGCGACCGCCGTGTTCGCGATGCATTCCTCGGCGGACTACCTGAGCTTTTCCGCTTGCACCGAACTGGCGCAGCGCGGCTACCGGGTCCTGTGCGCCAACAACAGCACCAGCAAGTCCGGCGCCGCCAACGACGGCATGCTCGACCAGGTGCTGGTCGAGGCCAAGGCGGCGGTCTCATGGCTGCGGCGGCAGCCGGGCGTGCGGCACGTCGTGCTGCTGGGCCACAGCGGCGGCGGTACGGTGATGAGCGCCTACCAGTTCATCGCGGAGGGTGGCCTCGGCGCCTGCCGCTCGGCCGAAAAAATCTGGAAGTGCCCCGGCAGCCTGGCGGATCTGCCCCCGCCGATGGCGTGATGCTGATTGATTCCAACTGGGGCCTTGGCGCGATGACGCTGTTCAGCATCGACCCAGCCGTGAAGACCGAGGACAGCGGCACCGCGCTTGACCCGGCGCTGGACATGTACAATCCCGCCAACGGCTTCAGGGCAAGTGGCTCGCATTACCCGGCCGCCTTTACCCGCGCCTTCCTCAAGGCCGAAGGCGCCCGCAGCAACGCCCTGATCGCCAGCGCCGAAGCGCAGCTGGCCGCGATCGAGGCAGGCAAAGGCCCCTACTCGGACGATGCGCCCTTCGTGGTGCCCGGCGCGATCCTGCTCGGCAGCAACAACAAGTTGTTCTCGCAGGACGTCACGCTAATGGCGCACACGCGCAAGCCCTGGCCGCTGCTCCACGCCGATGGGAGCATGACTAACGGGATCATTCCCACCGTACGCGTGCCGGAGAACCAGCATAGCCAGACCCCTCGCTGATGAAGGGCGCGCTCAAGACGACGGTGCGCAATTACCTCAGTTCCTACGCGATCCGCACTGGCCCAAACTTCGCCTACGACGCGAGTTCAGTGCACGGCGTGGAGTGGACCTCGACGTATGCCAGCCCTCCCGGCAACGTGCAGGGCATCACCGCCCCGCTGCTGGTGATGGGTATGACCGGGCACTGGGAATACCTCGCCAGCGAAACGATCTACGAACTCGCGAAAAGCCGGGACAAGTCGATCGCCTTCGTCGAAGGCGCGACGCATCTCTACGACACCTGCAAGGCCTGCGAACACACGCCTGGGCAGTTCGGCGATACGCTGACGACAACCTACGACCATATCGACGGCTGGCTGAGCAAGCCGGGACGCTTTACCGATCGTCCCCATTGAGGCTGCCGGCCCGAGAGGCGTCGTAACAATACAAAAAGGAATGAAGATGCGCAGCAAGCTGGGCCACTCGGCTCTCGTCGCCTCGGGCCTTGCCGCCCTGGCATTCGCCGGTGCCGGCCATTCGCAGACGGCGGCTCAGGCGATGCCGACGACCATCGGCCATGACGCGCAATTGCTGATCACCGCAGTTCCCGCGCGAGGCAAGGCCGCGCTGTCGGTGACGAGCCCGGCCTTCGCCGCCGGCGCCGACATTCCGCTGGCGAGCACGCAGTACGGCGACAACCAATTCCCCGGCCTTGCGTGGACCCGTGGTCCGAAGGGGACGCGCTCCTACGTCGTCGTGATCCAGGGCATGCTCGGCAAGGACGGCGCGCTGGAGGCCCGCACCAGCATCCATTTCGTCGCCTACGACATCCCGGCAGGGACCACCTCACTAACGCAAGGGATGACCACGCTGCCCGCAGGCGCCGCCTATGGCCCGAACGTCCACGGCCCTGCCGCCGCCTATGCCGGGCCGCATACCCACGACGCCAGCCGTCACCCCTATCACGCGCAGGTGTTCGCGCTGGACTCCGCTCTGGATGCCCGCGCCGGGGCCAGCTTTGCGGCGCTCAGGGCGGCGATGGCGGGCCATGTCCTCGCCTCGGGCGAACTGGTGGGCTTCGCCGCGAAGCCCGCGTCGGCGCTGGGCGCAGGCGAACTCGCCGCATCCGTGCCGGTCAGGGTCGAGACCGGGCAGATCACCGGCGGTCCCGGCCGCGATACGTCGGTCGCGGTCTACAAGGGCATCCCCTATGCCGCGCCGCCGGTGGGCGATTTGCGCTGGCGCGCACCTGCCCCGGCCCTGCCCTGGACCGGCACGCGCAAGACCGAGACCTTCGGCCACGCGTGCCCGCAGCCCGGCGGCGAGATGGCGCGCGGCATGGCGCAAAGCGAGGACTGCCTTACGCTCAACGTGTGGTCGGGCGCCAAACCGGGCAGCGGCGAGAAGCGGCCGGTCTACGTGTGGATCTATGGCGGCGGGTTCATCGGCGGCACCGGCGCCAGCCCGGAGTTCGACGGCGAGGGCCTGGCGAAGAAGGGCGTGGTCGTCGTGACCTTCAATTACCGCGTCGGGGCGCTCGGGTTCCTTGCAACGCCAGAACTGAGCAAGGAGTCCCGCCACGGTGCCTCGGGCAATTACGGATTGCTCGACGATATCGCGGCGCTCCAGTGGGTCCAGCGCAACATCGAGGCCTTCGGCGGGGACCCGGCGCAAGTGACAATCGGCGGGCAGTCCGCCGGGGCCGGCTCGGTCGGTTTCCTGTCGATGTCCCCGCTCGCCAGGGGGCTGTTCCGCGCCGGGATCGCCGAAAGCCACGCGCGCTATCCGCGTGATACCGAACTGCGCTACCTTTCGGTCTCGTGGCGCCCGCTCGCATCGGCCGAGAAGCAGGGCGCGAAGTACGCCGCCGATCATGGCGCGAAAACCCTGGCCGAGCTGCGCGCGATGCCGTGGCAGCAGGTGATCGAGGGCAGCGCCACGATCGACGCCGGGGTCGAGACCGGCAGCGACGGTAAACCGCCGCTGTTCCGTCCGGTGGTGGACGGCTGGGTGATCCCTAAATCGTACTGGGACACCTACCAGTCGGGCACCCAGAACCGGATCGCCTACGTCGCGGGCAACAACAAGGACGAGACCGGCGCCGTCCCCGAAACCGCCTTCGCGGCGCTGCGCGCCAGCAAGACCCCGCCCCGCGCGGGCATGCCGCAGACCAGCGTCACCGTTGCTCAGTTCGAAGCCTCCGCCCGGCGCAAGTTCGGCAAGCTGGCCAGCGAGTTCCTCAAGCTCTACCCGGCCCGCACTGACGACGAAGCGGCCCTGCAGAACAACGCCTCGGTCCGCGACAATTCCCGCGTATCGACGTGGTTGTGGGGCACGCTGTGGACCAGGGCGAACCCGCAGCCGCTGCACACCTACTTCTGGACCCACGCCATCCCGGGACCCAGCCACGATACCCGAGGTGCGTTTCACGGCTCGGAGATTCCTTACGCTTTCAACAGCCTCGACGCCCTGCCGCAACCGTGGACGGCGCAGGACCGCGCGATCGCGGAAACGATGTCGTCCTACTGGGCCAACATTATCAAGACCGGCAATCCGAACGGGCCCGGCCTGCCCGAATGGCCGGCCTACTCCGCCCAAGTGCCGCAGGTGATGGAACTGGGCGACAACTTCGGCCCAATCCCGGCAGCGAGCTCGGAAAAAGTCGATTTCTGGAAGCGTTTCTACGCCACACAGCCAGCCTGGTGAAGCGCGGCGAACCTATCTCTGCGCTATCGCCTTCGATACATCGTTGTCAGCAAGCAGGCATAGGGAAGGGCGTCCGGGACCGAGGAGATAGCGGAAGATGCCAATGCTGAACGGCGCCGAAGCAACAGTACGAATGCTTCAACTTTATGGAGTCCGCCATATTTTCGGACTGTGCGGTGACACCAGCCTTCCGTTCTATGACGCACTCGCCCGGCTCGACCACGGCATCGACCATGTCCTGACCCGCGACGAGCGCAGCGCCGGCTACATGGCCGATGCCTATGCCCGCCTCACCGGTCGCCCGGGTGTCTGCGAAGGTCCAAGCGGAGGGGGCAACCTACATCCTGCCAGGGGTAGTGGAAGCGAACGAAAGCGGTATCGCCCTCCTCGCGATCACCTCGGACATACCGGTATCCGGCCGCGGCCATTTCGCCCTTACCGAACTCGACCAGAAGGCGCTGTACGCTCCGCTGACCAAGTGGAATGCGGTGGTCGACCGGGCCGATCAGATTCCGCATCTGCTGCGTACCGCTTTTCGTGCGATGACTACGGGCCGCACCGGCGCGGCGCACATCGGATTGCCCTACGACCTCCAGAAGCACGAGATCGACGCGGATCTGCTCTGGGCCCAAAGCGAAAACGCCCGTTTCCCCGCCCTGCGCTGTGGCCCCGACCCCGACGCGGTGGAGCAAGCGGCCGAGGTTATCCTCGCGGCCCGAGCGCCGGCATTCATCGTGGGCGGCGGTGTCGCGATATCCGGGGCAGAAGCATCCCTGCGCGCGCTGGCCGAACTGCTCGAGGCACCCGTCGCCATGTCCGTCAGTGGGCACGGCGCCCTGGCCGATCGCCATCCCCTCGCTGTCGGGGTCGTCGGCACCAACGGTGGCACCCAGGAAACCCGCGAGGCCATCGCCGACGCGGACACGGTGATCTTCGTCGGCTGCCGCGCGGGATCGACCACGACCGAACACCGCACCGTCCCTGGCAGGGACGTGCGCATCGTGCACATTGACGTCGATCCGATGGCGATTGGCACCAACTATCGGACCGACGCAATTCTGCTCGGCGACGCGCGTCTGTGCCTCGACGCATTGCGCAGCGCGATTGCCCGCCGCCTCAAGGGCCGGCAACGCAGCACCGGTGCAAGCGAACGGCTGGCCTTGCTCAAGATCCGCAAGCGCGAGTCCTTCGCTCGCCTGGCCGCATCGACACAAGCGCCAATCCGCCCCGAGCGCGTCGTCGCTGCGCTTCAGGCGGCGCTTCCGCGCGAGAGCGTAATCGTTGCCGATCCCGGCACACCCTGCCCTTACTTCTCCGGCCATTTCGCGCTGGACGAAGGAAGCCGCATCATCACCAACCGCGCGCAGGGCGCGCTGGGCTTCGCCTTGCCTGCCGCGATCGGCGCCTGCTACGCCGCTCCGTCGTCCAAGGTAGTGGCAGTCATGGGGGACGGTAGCTTCGGCTTTGCCGTGGGGGAGATGGAAACAGTGGTGCGCAAGCAACTGCCGTTGACGATGGTCGTCCTCTCCAACTCTTCCTACGGCTGGATCAAGGCCAGCCAGAAGACCGGCTACGGCGAGCGATACTTCTCCGTGGATTTCAACCGTACTGACCATACCCGTATCGCCGAGGCCTATGGCGTCAAAGCTTGGACAGTGAGCGACCCGGGCGAACTCGATGCGGTAGTCCGCGCCGCGATCGCACACGATGGCCCCACACTGATCGACGTCATTTCGCAGCCGCTGGAACAATCGAACGTGCCTGTCAGCCAGTGGATGGGATGACCATGACTGACGGCGTACCACTCCGCGGCGGACCATTCGCCTATCGCGACTTCCGCTTGTTCTGGATAGCGCGGATGGCATCGATGCTATCCCAGAGCAGCCTGGTAATTGCGCTGGGCTGGCTGGTTTACGATGTCGCCCGCAGGACGATGGACGTGCGCGAGGCCGCGCTCCAGCTCGGCCTCATCGGTCTGGTCCAGTTCGTGCCGATGTTCGTGCTGACGCCGCTGACGGGCTGGATGGCCGATCGCTACGACCGCCGCCACATGGCCGGATGGTCGTGCATCGCGCAACTGGCCGGCGCGGTGGTGCTGGCCTGGATGGTCCATGACGGGCGCGGATCCCTGCTCACGTACTTCCTGATCGCGGCTCTGACCGGTATCACCCGTGCCGTCTACCGTCCGCCGATCAACGCCCTCGCACCCAACACCGTGCCGCGCCCGCTGCTCCCGCGCGCGGTCGCTGCGAACGCCGTCGCCGGGCGGGTCGGTGCGATCCTCGGCCCGGTGGTGGGCGGCTACGCCTATGCCATCGCGCCCTACTTCGCCTTCGCGCTGAGTGCGGCGCTGCTGGCGCTGTCTTCGGGCGCGCTGTTCGCGATCAGCGCGATCGAGCGGCAGGAACTCGACCGTAACCGCCATCCGCTGCGCCAGATGGTCGACGGGCTGACGTACGTGCTGCGTCACAAGCTGGTGCTCGGCGCGATCAGCCTCGACCTCGTCGCTGTGCTGCTGGGCGGGGCGACCGCGCTGCTTCCGGTCTACGCGCGAGACATCCTCCACGTCGGCCCGGCGGGCCTCGGCAACTTGCGTGCCGCGCCCGCGATCGGCGCGTTGGCTTCGGGGCTATGGCTGTCATGGAAACCGCTGGACGGCAGGGTCGGCATCAAAATGCTTGTCTCGGTCGTCATCTTCGGCATCGCCACGATCGTCTTTGGCCTGTCACGCTCGCTGCCGCTGTCGCTGGTGTGCATGGCGGTGCTGGGCGGTGCGGACATGATCTCTGTCTACGTGCGCCAGTCGCTGGTGCAGATCGCCACCCCCGATGCCATGCGCGGCCGGGTCGGCGCGATCTCCTCGCTGTTCGTCTCCGCATCCAACGAGCTGGGCGAAGCCGAGAGCGGTTTCCTCGCCGCCGCCATAGGCCCGGTTCTGGCAGTGGTGCTGGGCGGCGCCGGGACCATTGCCGTAGTTGTACTATGGGCCCGCTGGTTCCCGGCGCTGCGCAAGGCCGACAGCTTCGAGCACCACATCGAGGAAGTGGTGTCCGCTGCAGCGCCAGGAGAGCGCGGTAGCCGAATTCCTTAGGTGGCGTGAACAAATTTGGGAATGGCTATATCCCCCAGCGCCGGTCAGCCACGCTCCGGGATGGATCCCGGCCGTAAACGGAACGGCAGGTTGCAGGGAGCAGCATCAGTATAGCTGATGCTTTGGCTACGCGAGGTTAGCACTGGAGGGTCACCATATTGCTACTTGGCGCTTCAGTTGAATTCGCGGCTCCCGAACGGTCGGAAAGCGCGAGGTCGAGGCGTGCGTCAACGCTCCAACCCCAATCACTATCACAGTCACCAGAACAAGGAGCGCTGCGGGCGCCAGTAACCAAATGAGCTGAGGCATTGACCCCCTCGGCAAGGATAGCCAACCAGCGCGATGGCGCGCAAATACAGATGGATAGGGCACGACATCAGGTGCGTGGGCCCGTCATAGAAAACGGATAAGAACATCTCGAAGATGGCGGTCACGAATTCCGCCAGCATCAGGCCGGGTGGCAATAGGTCTGTCTGCCCGATCAACTAGCGCGGCAACACCCGCAATCCCAGCACCACGAGCGCCGGTGCATGATCCTGCTATTGGGCAATGGTGGAATATGTAAAGCCAGCAAAGGTCCATCATGGCGTTGGTAAAGGCCATCGCGCGGATCAGGCCTGGGGCGAACACACGGCCGGCGTGGCGGATCATTGCAACAAAGTAGAAATCTAAGAGGAATCCGCGAAATCCGTTGCAATTGCGGATCGATCGCAATAGCGGCCCTGCCAAATTGTATAAAGGGACGCTTACCGCATGATCCGACTTGTATCTCGTGGGCTGTTGTTGGGCACCATGCTGACCTCGGCAACGACAGCGTTCGCTGACGATGAGGGCAGCAAGGACACCAGCGTCATCGTCGTGACCGGTGAACGTGAACGCACCATCTCGTCCGCCGGCACCAAGAGCGCGATGCCGATCGCCGAGATTCCGCAGTCGATCAGCGTGGTAAACTCGGAACAGATTGCGCGTCTGGGGTTGCAGAACCTCAGCCAGGCACTGCGTTTCGTGCCGGGCGTCACCGGCGAACTGCGCGGCTCTAGCGCCGAAGTCTACGACCTGTTCACGCTGCGCGGTTTCGACGCCTATCAGTACCTTGACGGCCTGCGCGTGTTCTCCAGCCCGACCGGCTACGCGCAGGCGCAAGTCGATATGTCGCGTCTGGAACGTGTCGAAGTGGTGAAGGGGCCGGCATCAGCACTTTACGGCGCCAGCGGCCCGGGCGGCCTTGTCGCCATGACCAGCAAGCTGCCGCTCGACAAGGACCTGTATGGCGCTGTCAGCGCCAGCCTTGGCAATTACGATCTCTATCGTCTCGATGCCGATATGGGCGGCAAAGTAGGCGAAAATATCGGCTATCGCCTCTACGCCAGCGCCAATGGCGCGCATACGCAGCAGACCTGGGGCAAGCGTGAACGCCAGACCGTTTCGGGTGCGGTGACGCTGGGTCTTGGCGGTCCGACAAGTCTGACCCTGCTCGGCAACTACTCGCATGACCCTTATAATGGCACGTATGGCGGCTTCCCGGCCGTCGGCACGCTGTACGACAATCCCAACGGTCAGGTGTCGACGCATTTCGATGCGGGCGAGAAGGACAACCGCATCAAGCGCAACCAGGCCGCCGGAACCTTTATCTTCACGCATGATTTCGGCAGCGGCTGGAATTTCCGCTCGTCGGGCCGTTATCAGTACCTCAGCTCGAACTTTGCGCTGGTCTATTCGTCGGGCACCCTGGATGACACCCAGACCCAGCTAAGCCGTGGCTCCTACGTCGCCGACGAGTCGATGAAAAGCTGGACGTTCGACAACCAGCTGAACGGCACGGTCCAGACCGGCCCTGTCGAGCATCACGTAATGTTCGGCTTCGACAGCCAGGTGCTGCATTCGCGCGAGGAAGCCGCGTTCGGCACCGCGGATTCGATCGATATCTACAACCCGGTCTACGGCCTGACCGCCGTGCCGAAGACGGTGGACGAAGTGGTCGGCGGTGTGCCCAGCTCCTATCCGTATAACAACCGCCAGCGCGGCCTTTATGTGCAGGACGAAATGGCATTGGGTGGCCTGCGCGTGACCTTGAGCGGTCGCCAGGACTGGACCCGCGTTCACCCGATCGGTTCCGATGCGATCGAGAAGAACAAGTTCACCTATCGCATTGGCGGGCTCTACAAGCTGCCCTTCGGCCTTGCACCCTATGTTTCCTACTCGACGTCCTTCCAGCCCCAAGGCAACACGGTGGTCGACGAGAACGGCAACATCAATGGCTATGCCGACCCGTCCGTGGGCAAGCAGCTGGAGATCGGCGCCAAGTATCAGGTGCCCGGCACCCAGATCCTGGTGACCGGGGCGTGGTTCGACATCAAGCAGAGCAATGTGCTGGTCTATGTCGCGAGATCTGGGCGGCTACCAGCTCAATGGTTCGCAGCGCTCAAGGGGCGTCGAGGTCGAGGCGACGGCGCCGCTGCCGCACGGTTTCCAGGCCAAGGTGGCCTTCAACCGCCAGTCGGTGCGTGATCAGGACGGCGCTCGCGTTGTCATGGCCGGTCGCGGCGGCATCACCGGCGATCTCGAATGGGCGCCCAAGGATGGCGCGCTGCAGGGCTTCGCGCTCGGCGGCACGCTGCGTCATGTCGGCCCGGTCGCAACCGGCGTGGTGGGGCTCAATACCCCCAGCTATACGCTGGTCGATGCGCTGGCCCGGCTGGACGTTGGCACGCTTTTCCCGCGCCTTGGCGGGATGACGCTGTCGGTCAATGCACAGAACCTGTTCGACAAGAAGTACCTGACGGGCTGCTATGCCGCCTATAGCTGGTGCTGGTACGGCAATCGTCGCACGGTGGTAGCCACGATCGGCTATCACTTCTGATCGGGTATCAACGGAATTACGACGTAACGAAATGGTCTGCGCCGCGCCTTTAAGGCGGGGCGCAGACCATTTCTGATTTTGGCCGACTGCGGAACGACCCGTCTTGATCCATCGACAGGTGACAACTGCCATTCCCCGACCAGTTCCCGGTGGGCTTCATTCTCGCTTAGGAGTGCGGGAAGTGTCGAAACGCTAAAGTTGCCCGCTACGTACAGCGCTTCGAGCCTGATTATAACGGTGAGCGTCTCGTTGATCCGCAACACAAGTCATGTTCTGCTCTTCGCGCTGCTTTGGGCTGTCTCAGCATGCGGAGGAGGTCTTAGCGGAATTCCGTCAATCGCCACCTGCCGTCGAACGCGCAATCTCCCATGAGTACTAAGGACGCTGGGAGATTTTTGATGCGTTTTCGGAACAAGACAGTGGTGGTGACGGGTGGCGGCTCAGGTATTGGCGAGGCGGCGGTGCGCCGTTTCGCGGCTGAAGGTGCCCGGGTGGTGGTCGCCGATATCCGGCCCGAGGCGATGGAGCGGGTGCTTGCTGCGATCGGCCCGCAGCGTCACCTCGGCCTTGTCGTCGACATGGAGGACATGGCCGCGATCGAGCGCATGATCGCCGTTACGCTCACGCGGTTCAGGCGGCTCGACGTGCTGGTAAACAACGCCGGGATGGGCTCGTTCGGGCGCGTGACCGAGATCGACATGGACCACTGGCGGCAAGTGCAGCGGGTGGACGTGGAATCGGTGTTCTGGGCCAGCCGCCTGGCGATCCCGCATCTGGAGAAAGTCGGCGGATCGATCGTCAACGTCGCCTCGGCCTCGGGCATGGCGGCGGATTACGGGTTCGCGGCCTATAATGCAGCCAAGGCCGCCGTTCTCAATCTTACGCGCGCGATGGCGATCGACCATGCGCCCGCGATCCGCGTCAACGCCGTCAGCCCCGGCCTCACCGCGACCCCGCTTGCCACCGGACTGACCGGCAATGCCGAAATGATGGCCGCCTACGAGCCGGTGCTGGCGATGGGCCGCCCGGCCGATCCGGGCGAAGTGGCTGCGGCAATTGTCTTCCTCGCCTCGGCCGATGCGTCCTATGTCAACGGCCACAATCTCGTCGTCGACGGAGGCATGACCGCACACACGGGGCAACCCAACTTCACCAGGCTGCTTGGCGAAAACAGCCATCTGGTCGAGGCGGAAAGCGCCGTGAAGCGCTGACGGATTTCCGTCCATCGCCTCCGCCGCAAGGCGGAGGCACAAGGCTAAACAAGTCAAAAAACACTCAGGAGGGGATTTATGAAACGAGTCTATCGTTGCTCTGCGGCCGTGCTCGCGCTGGTCGTTCCGGTCTTGGCGCATGCCCAGACTTCTCCGACGCCCGCTTCAGCGCCGGAAGCCGAGCAGGCCGGCATTGCCGATATCGTCGTTACCGCCAACCGCCGCAGCGAGCGGTTGCAAGACGTCGGCGCCTCGATCAGCGCCATCTCGGGCGATGAACTGAAGTCGCTCGGCGTCAACACCGCGCTCGACGTGGCGAACTTCACGCCCAACATCGAAATCATCCGCAGCTATGCCTCGCCGGGTTTCAACACCCAGATCACCATCCGCGGCGTCGGCCAGCCCGATTTCCAAGACACCACCGAGGCGACCGCAACCGCCTACGTCGACGAATTCTACATGATCGGCGCCGGGCAGGCGGACTTCCTGAGCTTCGACATCGCCCGCACCGAAGTCGCGCGTGGGCCACAGGGCACGGTGCAGGGGCGCAACGCCACGGCGGGCAGTATCAACTACTACACCAACCGGCCCAACTTCGACGGCACTTCGGGCCGGGTTTCCGCCACTATCGCGCAGTACGGCACCTTCCGCAGCGACGGCTATCTGAACCTGCCAGTCAGCAACACGCTGGCGCTGCGCGGCGCGTTTTCCACCGACACCAGCAACGGCTACTTGCGCAACATCAATCCCAATTCGAACTGGCGCAAGGGCGCGGCGGGCAAGTTTTACGCCGGGCGTCTCCAGGCGCTGTACCAGCCCAATGATCGGCTCTCGCTGTTGCTCAAGGCGGAACTGGGCAGGATGGGGCCGGTGGCGGGCGGCAATGAAAAGGCCTATCCGGTCGGCCAGATCGCCGGACTGCCGGGTACGTATCCAATCGCGACCGACGCCTATGGGCAGAACCAGCAGAACATCGGCGCGGGCGCGACCGACGTGACCAATTCGGACGGAGGCAACGAACTGCAAAGCAAGATGCAGCACTATCTTGCCACGCTGAACTACGATGAGGGCGACGGGCTTAGCTTCACCGCGCTGGGCGGCTGGTTGCAGACGAAAAAGTACAGCATCGAGGACTGCGACCACACGCCGCTGCCGATCTGCAACTTTTCCAACAAGGCGCGTTCACGCCACTGGATGACCGAAGGGCGCGTCAACTGGGACCGTGACGCGCTACGCCTGACGGTGGGGGCGAACTACCTGCGCCATTCCATCGTAACCACCTCCGCCTCGCCGCTGTTCTTCGGGGCAAGCGTTACTCCCTTCGGCGACACGCTTTACGGTCAGGCCTTCCGTGACCAGCAGACGCTGAAAAGCTGGGCGCTTTTCGGGCAGGCGGAATACGACCTTACCAGTCAGCTGACGGTGATCGCGGGCGTGCGTTATACGCATGACGACAAGGTGCTAAACAGCATCAACGCGGTGACCAACAGCCTGCCGCTGGACACGCCGCTGCCGATGTCGATCGAGGCGTATGAAGCGCTTCGGCGCCAAATCTTCGCATCACCCGATGCCAGCTTCACCGAGCTTTCGGTGGCCGCCAACGGCGATCTGGCGCACTTCCGCAAGGGTTTAGTCAACGCCAACGTGCAGTTGAACTACAAGCTGGTGGACGATGTGCTGCTCTATGCCAGCTACAAGCGCGGGCAGAAGAGCGGCGGCTTCATCACCGGCAACGTGGCGGGCACCGCGCCAGAGCTGCGCCCGTTTAAGGAAGAGACGAACAACGCCTTCGAACTGGGCTGGAAGGCGGACCTGATGGGCCGCCAACTGCGCGTCAACGGCGCGGTGTTCTACTATGACTACCGGAATATGCAGAACACCAGCCTGATCGGCATCACCAACGTCATCACCAACAACGACGCCAAAGTCTGGGGCGGCGAGATCGAACTGACCGTAAATCCGATGGGCGGCCTCAGCATTTCGGCCTCGGGCGGCTATGTGCATACGAAGGTGGATGGGATCTACAACCCGACCGGCGCCGTGGCGGTGCTTTCCGACAACCGCCTGCCGCTCGCCCCGCGCCTGACCGGGAACATCCGCGCGCGGTACGAGTGGGACCAGTTTGACGGCAAGCTGTTCGTGCAGGGCGCGGCGCGGGCGCGGACCTGGATGTTCCGCGACAGCCTGAACAACCCCTCGACCAAAATCCCGGGGCTGTTCGTCGCCGATGCGCAGGCGGGTTACACATCCGGCGATGGCGGCTGGTCGCTGAGCCTTTACGTGAATAACGTGTTCAATACGCGCAGGGCGATCAACCTGTTCGACATCTCGACGGTCGGCAATGGCGGCGAGGTGGTCTACCAAATGCCGCGTTGGTTCGGCGGGACGGCGACGGTCAACTTCTGATACGGAAAGGGCGGCCGGCGAGCCGCCCTTTTGATTGCAGGATCGGGATCCTCTACCGCCGCATCAGTGCCACCAGCGACGAACGGTTGTGGATCGACAGCTTGGCGTAGATGCGCCGCAGGTGGTTCTCCACGGTATACTCCGAAAGCCCGGTGATGAAGGCGATTTCCTTGTTCAGCTTGCCCTCGCACACGAGGTCGGTCACTTCCTGCTCGCGTTTGGAGAGCGGGGTGGCGCTCGCCGCGTCGGTGCGGCGGAAATAGCTGCTGCGGAAGGTGCTGAGGCCGTTGGCGCGGTCCAGCAGGTCGCGCAACATGTGGCTCGCCACCATGTCCTGAAGGCGCGGGGCAAGCTGATCCAGCTGCGCCATCGGCACCGAACCGCGATGCTTGGTCGCACGCTTGCGGTGGAAGCCGATCGTCGAATAGACCCCGGCATCAGCCGCCGGGTCGAGGCGCCGACAACGTCGATGCCGTAGTGGTACATGAACTGCCAGTACCGCCCGGATACTTGCGCGATGTTCCCGACCCGCATGTCCGATCCCGCCAGCACGCCATCGTCGTCCACCCGGTCCGGGCGTTCCTGAAGGCGCGGGTCGGTGAAGGGATCGTCGTGGAACACTGCATTGCTGTGATAGATGTGCTTCACCTCTTCCGAGATGCCGGTGTGGTAGAGGTAGGACAGCTGCGGCTTGTCTCCCATCCGGTCGCACAGGAATATTGATGCGCTGTCCAGCGCGCATGCCTTCACCACGTGCTGCGTGAATTCGCAAATATCGCCTGAAAGCCTGGCTTCCATCTCCACGTCGCTCTCCCAGTTCGGTTCCGGTTGTTCGGATACCTGCATGCCGTCTGCACATTGCGGCGCGGCCTGGGCGGCGCAGCTTGGGCAGTGTCTTCCATATAGGGAGAACGGCAGGGTTATGAAATAACGGGTTTCCGTCAATCCCCTCCGCGCGCCGCACCGCCTAGTCTCCTCCCACACAACGATGAAATGAGGATTCGAGGATGGCGAACGTGCGGGCAAGCAAAGTCGACGGCGGAGCGCTGGTGGCCCGAACGCTGAAGGAGGCGGGCGTCTCCACGGTCTTCGCGCTGCATGGCGGGCACCTGGACGCGGCCTTCAAGGGCTTTCTCGACGAGGACATCGAGCTGGTCGATGCGCGCCACGAGGCCTGCTCGGGCCACGCGGCCGAAGGCTGGGCGCGGGTGACCGGGGAGCTTGGCGCGTGCATGATAACTGCCGGGCCGGGCTTCACCAACGCGCTGACCTGTATGGCCAACGCGCGGCTGGACGGGACGCCGGTGCTGTTCATGGCAGGCGCGCCGCCGCTGCGCGAAGAGGCGCTCAACGTGCTGCAGGGCGGCGTCGACCAGATCGCGATGGCGACCCCGGTGGTCAAGCACGCGATTCGTATCACCGATCCCGATCGCATCCCCGATCTTCTGGCCAATGCGATCACCATTGCCCGCAATGGTCGTCCCGGCCCTGTCTTCGTGGAACTGCCGATCGACGTGATGGCGCGACCCGGCCGCATGCCATCCCCGGTACCACGTCCGGTCGAGCCGGTCGGCACCGCGCCGCTGCCTGCGCAAGTGGACGAGATCGTCGCGCTGCTGCGCAAGGCGAAGCGTCCGGTCGCGATCTTCGGCAGCCTGGCGCGCTATCAGGCAAGCGGAGAGCAGGTGCGCCGCTTCGTCGATGCGCTGGGTATTCCCGCCGTGTTCAGCAGCCGCGCGCTTGGCCTCCTGGACCCCGCGCATCCCGGCTATGCCCATGATCCCAGCGCCATCGCCGTGGCCACCGCACAGGGCGAACCGGCGGACCTGATCCTGATGATGGGCTCGCGCTTCGGGTTGTTCCTGGGCGGACGGACCCGCGTTTTCTTCCCCGAGGACGCGCCGATCGTGCAGGTCCATGCCGATGCCGCCGAGTTCGGCCGCATCCACCAGCCTGCCGTCGCCACCACGGCATCGGTCGGCGCCGTGCTTGATGCCGTGACTGCGGCCTGGACCGATGGCCCCTCCCGCTTCGAAAGCTGGCAGGGCACCATGTGCAAGGCCGCCGCCGCCGTTGGACAGGAGTTCACGCCCGAAACGCACTCGGGCCAGATCAATCCCTATTTCGCTGCGAAGGCCTCCGTCGAAGGTTCGCCCGAGGGCACCACTTACGTGCTCGAAGGCGGCGAGGCGGGGTTGTGGGCGGGTTATCACGCGCGGGTTTCCCACCCCGGCGGGGTGCTGACGTTCGGCCAGCTGGGGGCGCTTGGCGTTGGGTTCGGGCTCGCCATCGGCGCGGCCTATGCGCGGCCCGGCAAGCCGGTGGTGCAGATATCGGGAGACGGCGCGATCGGCTTCCACCTTCAGGAATTCGAGACGATGGTGCGCCAGAAGCTGCCGATCGTCACCGTGGTCCTCAACAACTCGTGCTGGGGCCAGTCGCTTCACGGCCAGCAGATCCTGTACGGCGAGAACTACAGCTGCATCTCGGTGCTGGGCGATATCCGCTACCATGAGATCGCGCAGGGCTTCGGCTGCTATGGCGAACGGGTGACGACGCTGGAGGAGATCGGCCCGGCCATCGCGCGCGCCTTCGCCTCGGGCAAGCCAGGGTGCATCGACGTGACGGTTGCCGCCGAAGTCGTCCTGCCGATGACCGCCGCGATGCTGGGCGAGGCGCGTGACGACGAGGTGATGGTGCCGTATTACGAGAACATCCAGCTGTGAAGGCGATGGTGCTCCATCGCGGGGCGATGACGCTGGAGGACGTGCCCGAGCCCGAACCGGCCAAGGGGCAAGTCCTCGTCGCTCCGCTTGCCTGCGGGGTTTGCGGCAGCGACCTGCATGCGCGCGATCATGCCGATCACTTATGCGCACTGCTTCACCGGGCAGGCTTTCGCGGCTTCATGGACCCTGCGCGGCCGGTGGTTATGGGGCACGAGTTCTGCGCAGAGCTGCTCGAATCAGCGTCGGGCTTGCCGGCAGGCGCGCGGGTAGTGGCGCAGCCGTTCCTGGTCGATGACGGCGGGCTGACGTTGATCGGCTATTCCAACCGCTACAACGGCGCCTTCGCGGAACGGATGCTGTTGCAAGCCGACGCGCTGCTGGCCGTGCCGGACAATGTGGATACGGATGTAGCAGCGATGACCGAGCCGCTGGCGGTGGCGGTCCATGCGGTGAACCAGTCGGGCGCCGACGGGACTTGCGCCTTTGCCGTCCACGGCTGCGGGCCGGTGGGTCTGTTCATCATCGCCCGGCTCAAGGCGCTGCGCCTTGGCCCGGTGCTGGCGGTGGAGCCCAACCCCGCTCGCCGCGCCATGGCCGAGCGTATGGGAGCCGATCAGGTCATCGCTCCCAATCCCGCTGCGGGCGCGGCATGGTGGCGGGAGAGCGACTTGCACATCGGTCTGTCCGATACGATGGCGGCGGCGTCGGGGGCAAGCGCGCGGTGTTGTTCGAGTGCGTGGGCAAGCCCGGCATGCTTGCCGCGCTTGCAGAACATGCGCCCGTTGCCGCGACGATCGTGGTTGCGGGCGTGTGCATGGAGCCCGATGCCATCGAACCCTCGCTGCTGATCCAGAAGTCGATCCAGCTGCGTTTCGTCTTTGCCTACACCCCCGCTGAGTTCGCCCAGGCATTTGCGATGATCTGCGCCCGGCCCGACGCCCTGGCACCGCTGGTCACCGGCGAGACGACGTTGGCGCAGGCCGGACTGGCATTTGCATCACTTGCCGGTGGCGGCGACCAGATCAAGATGATGGTCAAGGCAACCTGAAGGAACAGAAGGAGAGGACCATGTACGAAGCCCTGCAATTCTATATCAATGGCCGCTGGGTCGCCCCATCGACCGATACCGTGATCGACGTGGTGAACCCCGCTGACGCGGGTGTCTCGGGCACGGTGGCGCTGGGCGGCGCGGCCGATGTCGATGCCGCCGTCAGCGCCGCGCGCCGCGCGTTCGACAGCTTTTCCCGAACCAGTGTGCGCGAGCGCGCCGAACTGCTCGACGCGGTAATTGCCGCTTACCAGCGCCGGGCCGAGGATCTGGCGAAAGCCATCACCGCCGAAATGGGAGCGCCCAACTGGCTGGCCAGCGCCGCGCAGGTGCCGATCGGTATCGGCCACCTAACGATCGCGCGGCAGATGCTGGACGGCTACGCCTTCCAGGAAAGCACCGGCACGACGCTGCTGGTTAAGGAGCCGGTCGGCGTCTGCGGCTTCATCACGCCATGGAACTGGCCGCTCAACCAGATCGCCTGCAAGGTCGCCCCGGCGCTGGCGGTGGGCTGTACGATGGTGCTCAAGCCTTCTGAAGTCGCGCCGTTTTCCGGCCATATCTTCGCCGAGATCATGGCCGAGGCGGGCGTGCCGGCAGGTGTGTTCAACCTTATCCACGGTGACGGGCCGGGCGTGGGCGCGGCGCTTTCCGCGCATCCGCAGGTGGACATGATGTCGTTCACCGGCTCCACTCGCGCCGGGGTGGAAGTGGCCCGCGCGGCGGCCCCCACCGTCAAGCGTGTGCATCAGGAACTGGGCGGAAAGTCGGCCAACATCGTCCTGCCCTCGGCCGATCTGAAGGCGGCGGTTGCGGGCGGCGTGGCGGCGATGATGGTCAACAGCGGCCAGTCCTGCAACGCGCCCTCGCGCATGCTGGTCCCGCACGCGCGCATGGAGGAAGCCAAGGCGATCGCCGCGCAAGCCGCCTCCGAACAGACCGTGGGCACGCCTGACAGCAACGCTAAGCTCGGCCCCGTGGTCAGCGAAGTGCAGTGGAACAAGATCCAGCGCCTGATCGAACAGGGCAGCGCCGAAGGCGCGACACTGGTGGCGGGCGGTCCGGGCCGCCCCGAAGGGCTGGGTAACGGCTACTACGTCAAGCCGACCGTGTTCGCTGATGTCACCAACGACATGACCATCGCTCGCGAGGAAATCTTCGGCCCTGTTCTCACCATCCTCGGCTACGATGACGAAGAACAGGCGATCGCCATCGCCAACGACACTGAATACGGCCTTGCCGCTTACGTGCAGGGGCCGCAAGCGGAGGCGCAGGCTATCGCCGCGCGGTTGCGGGCGGGGCAGGTGTCCCTGAACTACGCCGAACTGGACCTGACCGCGCCGTTCGGCGGTTACAAGCAGTCGGGCAACGGCCGTGAATGGGGCGCGCATGCCTTCGGGGAATTTCTTGAGGTCAAGGCGGTTATGGGAACGGCGCCCGCCGATGCCTGAACCCTCTATCCTCGCCCTGCTCGATGCCGCGCTCGCCGCGGATGCAGAGGCGACTGCGGTCATCTATCGCGGCGTGCACCGCAGCTTCTGCTGGCTGGATCGACGCAGCAACGGCTTCGCGGCGGCCTTGGTCGCCGCGGGCCTCGTGCCGGGCGAGCGGATGCTGCTGTGCCTCCAGAACGTGCCGGAGTTCCTGGTCGCACTGCTCGGCGCAGCCAAAGCGGGGGTGGTGACGGTGCCGGTCAATCCGATGTACCGCCGCCCCGAGATCGAGCGCATCGTTGCCGATTGCGAACCGGCGGCGGTCGTTTGCGAACTTGCGCATGCCGATGCGTTCGACACGTCGGTGCGCTTTACCGTAGGCGACGGCGGCAGCTTCCCGCAGACAGAGATCACCGAGCGCCCCGTGAAGGGCCCTGCCGATCCGCTGATGCTCGTCTACACCTCGGGCACCACCGGCAGGCCCAAGGGGCAGTCATCAGCCACGCCAACCTGCTGGCGGGTGCGGAGTTCTACCGCAGCCAGGCCGACCTTCAGGCGGGCGAGCCGATCCTCGCAGCCGCGCCGCTGTTTCACGTTACAGGCCTCAGCGGCCACATCGGCGCGGCACTGGCCGCAGGGGCGCCGCTGATCCTCTCCTACCGCTTCCAGGCCGATGAGATGCTCGACCTTATCGAGCGTGAGCGTCCGGTGTTCTGCGTCGCCGCCATAACCGCGCTCGGCGCGCTGATCGATGCACCTACCTTCAACCCGGCGCGCGTCACAAGTCTGCGCACCGTGTTCTCCGGCGGTGCGCCTGTTGCGCCAGCGATGCGCGATCGCTTCCGCATGGCGACCGGCCTTACCTTGCGCAACGTCTATGGCCTGACCGAAACGGTCGCCCCGGTCATCGCCTGCCCATCCGCGCCCGATGCGCCGGTCGATCCGGCCACGGGCGCGCTGGCGGTGGGCAGAGCGGTGCGTGGCGTCACCGTCGCGGTGATCGGCGAGGAGGGCGCGGTCTGCCCAGTCGGCGAGGCGGGTGAGATCGTCGTCACTGGCCCCAGCGTCGTCAGCGCCTACTGGCGTAGCCCCCAGGCCACGCAAGAGGCCATGGGCGCGCTGGGCTTTCGCACCGGCGACATAGGCGTACGCGACGCTGACGGCTGGATCTACCTGATCGACCGCAAGAAAGATATGATCGTCGCCTCCGGCTTCAAGGTCTGGCCGCGCGAGGTGGAGGACACGCTCTACCAGCACCCCGCCGTGCGTGAAGCTGCCGTCGTCGGCGTGCCGGACAGCTACCGTGGTGAGACGGTCAAGGCGGTGGTGGTCCTTAGCGCTGGCGCTGCCTTGAGTGCTGACGATCTTGAGCAATTCTGTCGAAAACGGCTCGCAGCCTACAAAGTGCCTCGGATCATCGAGTTTCGCGACGGCCTGCCGAAGACAGCCACGGGCAAGATACTGCGCCGCGAATTGCGGAGCTGATTATTCCTCCGAGGTTTGCAACTGCGCGCAGACCTTTGGCATCCGCTCCGCTTCGCGCGGGCGTCAGTTCAATGGCAAGCGGTTCGTGGCAATTGTCCAAAAGGGGGCTGATTACGGAGTGAGTTATCCCGGGATTTGGCTAGGTCGTGCCGGTGGCGGACCGTCTGTTTTTAGGATGCTGCCGGATTAGTGACTATGGCCTCTAAGGGCGCGTAGTTGTCAGGCGCGACTGCGACGAGCGGGACAGTTTCGCCCGAGCGGCTCAGCTGTTGGCCGAGAGGCGATCGAGATAGGCGCAGAACATATCCGCGACCGCATCGGCATACACCTCGCTCCGCTCCAACAGATGGCGCTCCTCCGATATGCGCTTACCCGTTTCCGACATGGTCATCTTAATGGTCTCCATCGCGACCTCACGGCGATCCACAGCCAAGTCAGGGAGCACCTCCGCTATGAAGTCGCGCATGACCCCGGTCGCCCTTTCGCGGGGATCGTCTGCGAGCTCGGCATCGCGATAGTAAGGGGCGGCATCCGCAAGGGCGACGCGCATCTGCGCCTCCTCGCGCTCGGACCGGACAAAGGCGCGGACGAGATTGCGCATGCGCTCGAACGGTGGCTTCGATCGGTCCTCAAGGAGGCCGCAAAGCAACTCGACATTCTGCCGCCACTCGTCGGTCTGCAGGCGGAAGAGGATCGACGCCTTGTTCGGAAAATATTGGTAGAGCGAGCCCACGCTCACCCCCGCCCGCTCCGCGACTCGCGCCGTGGTGAACCGGTGTGCGCCCTGCTCGGCCAGAACGCGAGCGGCAGCTGTCAGAATGTCCTTGACCAGTTGGTTGGAGCGGGCCTGACGCGGCGCTTTGCGCGCACAAATCCCGGGTTTTTCACGGCCTGCCAAGGGTACATTCCCAAACGCGAATAACTAATGCGACGAATTAATCGTATTTTCGGGGTGGGCGCAAGATCGCCCAGACCCTCACGGAGAACAACATGACCACCCTGAATTCCGAGCCGGTCGCGCCCCTGCTCGACCGCCTCTTCACCGAGGCCGATGCGAGCCGGGCCGACATCCCCGCAGCCTTCGCCGGCATGACCGATGATCAGGCCCACGCCATGCTCGGAAGCCGGACCGAGTATCTCGACCTCTACACGCGGATGAAGGATCTACCCCTCCCTGTATCCCGCGAAGCCGGCTCCCTACTTTATATGCTAGCGCGCTTTGGCAACGCCCGCTCAATCGTTGAATTTGGCACCTCATTCGGCATCTCCACGCTGCATCTGGCAGCCGCAATCCGGGACAATGGCGGCGGTCGGGTCATCACCACCGAGTTCGAACCGTCGAAGATCGCGCGCGCCCGGAGTAATCTCGAGGCCGGGGGCCTGCTCGACCTTGTCGAAATCCGTGAGGGCGACGCTTTGATGACGCTTGGCCGCGATCTGCCTAAAAGCATTGATCTCGTTCTGCTCGATGGCGCCAAGGGTCTCTACAACGACGTCCTCGACCTGCTGGAGAGCCGTTTACGCCCCGGCGCCCTCCTCCTCGGCGACAATGCCGATATGTGCCCCGATTATCTGGAACGGGTTCGTGCTATCGGCAGCGGATATCTTTCGATCCCGTTCGCCGACGACGTCGAACTCTCTATGAAGATCGGCTGATCGACCAAAAAGAACTCCGAATTGGGCGATCGACCAAGCCGCTACCGGACAGATGAACTAGCGGCCGCTCTCAGCATCTGTGAAAGCGGCCAGGAACGGAAAAAATGGTCACTGAACAGACATCGTGCGACGCGTGCTCGGTTGGCCATTCCCCACCCAATACAGACTATGCAACTTATCCGCTTGCCCTAGCTCAATGGAAAAAGGACCGCACCGCCAGAAGGGATGGCGGTGCAGCCTTCGTCAGACCTGAACGGGCGGATCAGCCCAGCGCGATGGTGGTCTCATCAAAGAGCGAGATCCACGCTCATCCGCTCGGGGATTATCTTTTGTTCCCATGCCCACTGGATCGCCATTTCCAGGCCCTTGCGATTTGCCTCCATCCCCATGGGCGGGAACGGATCGGGCAGACCACCCTCGGTAAGGTCACGGCTTTCGCCAATCATGCGATAGAGTTCGCGGACCACGTCGGGGCGGTTAAGGGCGATGTCCTCATGCACCACGAACACGTGGTTGATCGGCACCACGCCTTCGCGCGCAAACCAGTCCTTCGCGGCATTGAAGGGATCGGAAACCAGCCTCTCGACGCGCGGGTCCTTGGGCAGGTCCACGCCCTGGAGCGTCGCGGCCAGTTCGCCGTCCAGCATCATCTGGCCGATATCCGAGCCCTTGGGCAGGCGCACGCAGTTGTCAGGGTCAGCATATTCGAGCAGGTGCCCCTCGCCCACCGTCATCCATGTCACCTTGTCGAGATCGACGCCGTATTCATGCTGGAGGATGCCGCGCACCCACAGGCCCGTGGTTTGCGCATAAGTGCGCACGCCGACCTGCTTGCCCTCGATGTCCTTGGGGTCGATGTGCCCGAGGTCACGGTTGAAGCCCGCGCAGTGGTGCTGGAACCGGCCCGAGACCGGCGCCGGCAGCATCACGTAAGGCTTACCGTACGTTCGCGCCTGAAGATAGGTCACGATCGCCAGTTCCCCGCAGTCGAAGGCGTCCTCGCGCAGCATCGGCTTGAAGCCGTTCTGCGCCAGCGGCGGCCCGCAGAAGTCGAGCTTGACGATGTCCGAGGACACCCGCCCGTCCTTGAGCGCCGCGGTCTGCGGATAGTCCTGCACGTTCGCGCGCAGGGTGAGCACGTCTGTAGTGGTCATGGGGCCTTGCATCCTTCCCGGATCAGTAGAGCTTGACTTCGATCAGGCAGGGGCCGTCCGTCTGCGCGGAACGGACCATCTCCTTGTGGAAATCCTCGGCGCTGGAAACCTGTACGCCGGGCACGCCCATCGACTTGGCCATCGCCACCCAGTCGATGGTAGGGCGGTCGATGTCGATCATCGCCATGGCCTGCGGGCCGGGGGTCACCCCTGCCCCCATGTTGGTGTATTCGGCCTTGAGGATGGCGTACTGGTTGTTGGCGAAGATGATCGTGGTGACCGGCAGGCCCTCGCGCGCCTGGGTCCACAGCGACTGGATCGTGTACATCGCGCTGCCGTCGCCGACCATGCAGAAGGTCCGCCGGTCGGGGCAGGCAAGCGCCGCGCCGGTGGCGACGGGGGTGCCATAGCCGATCGAACCGCCCATGTTGTTGATCAGGTCATGCGGGCGGGCGCCCATCGTCAGTCCCATGGTCTGGCGGCCGGTGGTGAGCGATTCATCGACGAGGATGGCGTTCTCTGGCAGCGCCGCCGAAAGGGCCTGGGCGATCGTCTCGGGCGTCAGCGCCCCGGACGGGGCCGAGGCTTCGATGCGCTCCTGCACAAAGCCCGGCGTGTCCCTGAGGCCCAGAGCCTCCACCAGCATTTCGAGGCCCAGCGCGCTGTCCTCGTCCACATCGACCAGCGGGTGGACCGTGGTGCCCGGCGCCTTGAGCAGGCTGGGCTGGTCGGGATAAGCGAAGAACGCCACTGGCTCACGCGTTTCGAGCGTGACGATGTGCTTGAAGTCCTTGAGGAACGCCTGTCCCAGCGGCACCGCATAAGGGATGCGCTCCAGGGGCGTGCGACCGGCGCCGCGCTCGATGCGGGCGGTGAAGAACTGCGAGCCGAGGCGGCAGCCGGTCCCGGCGGCGATCTTGCCGGCCAGTTCCAGCGCGCGGCCCCGCGTCGCCTTGTTGCCCAGGATCAGCAGCGTCGGCTCGCCCGAGCGCAGCACCTTGGCGACCTGCTCGACCCGCGCGGCATCGGGCGCGGAGCGGCGAGACGCGCCCTGAACCGGCACGCGGCCCTCGCCCGCATCCTTCCAGGCCGTGTCGCCGGGCAGGATCAGCGTGGCTATCTGGCCGGGGTGCTCGCTTGCCTTCGCGACGGCGCTGGCGGTGTCCCAGGCGATCGTGGCGGAGCTTTCGGCGCGGCGCACCCAGTGGCTGAGCGGGCGAGCCAGCCCCTCGATGTCCGAGGTGAGCGGCGGGTCGTACTTGAGGTGCGAGGCGGAATGTTCGCCGACGATGTTGACCATGCCCGAACTGGCGCGCTTGGCGTTGTGAATGTTCGACAGGCCGTTGGCGAGGCCGGGGCCCAGATGCAGCAGCGTCGAGGCCGGGGTGTCCTTCATGCGATACCAGCCGTCCGCCGCGCCGGTGCACACGCCTTCGTAGAGGCACAGCACGCTCTTCATCCGCGGATTGTCGAGCGCCGCCAGAAAGTGCATCTCGGACGTGCCGGGATTGGCGAAGCAGATGTCTACGCCATTGTCCACGAGCGTGTTGACGAGCGACTGCGCGCCGGTTCGGTTGGTATCGCTCATGTTCAATACCCCGCCAGTTCACGGCCCTGGCCGACCACGCCGTAACTGCGGCTGGGGGCGGACATCAGGAATTTGTAGCCCTCCGCGATTAGGCGCTCGACGTTCTTGGCATTGGTGTGGGGGTTGCCCACGACGACATTGTGCTTGTGGCAGGTCTCGACGATCTTCGACATCGCACCCATCACCTCTGGATGCTCGTACTGGCGCGCGTAACCCAGCGCCTGCGACAGGTCGCCCTCGCCGATCAGCACGAAGCCGATGCCCGGCACGTTGCCGAGGATATCGTCGAGGTTCTCGATCGCCTCGGGGCTTTCGCACATCATGCCGACCAGCAGTTCGCCGTGCGGCGCCAGCGGCCAGACATCGGCCCTGGCGTAGTATTCGGGCTGGCTGACGCCCCAGTAGCGCGCGGCGGTTGCCGGGCCGTCGCCGCGAATGCCCTTGGGCTCGTAGAGTGCGGCGCCGGTCGGCTTGGCATAGCGGGCCGAGGCGACCATGTTGTAGGCCTGCTCCACCGTCGAGACGTGCGGGGTGATGACGCCGTAGACGCCCCGGTCCAGCACCTGCTTGGCCTGGAACTGGTTCATCTCCGCCCCGTTCGCCGGGATGCGCGCAATCGGAGTGACCGAAGGCGCCACCGACCCGCTCTCGGCGATCTTCTTGCGGTTGAGCATGTATTGCAAGGCATCGCCCAGCCCCGCCACGTCGTAGGGGTTGTGCTCCATCTCGAACACCACGCCGTCATACGGCGCGTCGGTCATTTCCTGCGCGCTCAGCTTGTCCACCTTGGTGAAGCAGGTGAAGGCCGGCTTGCCGGATTCGAAGGCGCGGATGATGCCGTTGAGGCGCTGGTCGGTCATTATGTGGTCTTTCGTTCGGGAAGGACGGCCCGCCGCCTGCGGGCGGGCCGGGTCGTTGCATCAGTCCTCGGGCTGCCAGTACATGAAGCCCATGCCCTCGCCGGTGCCGGCCTCGGTGCGCCAGCACGGCACGTAATCCACCAGCGTCATCTGCGCGCCGGTCTGCTGCAGCGCCATCATGACGATCGAGTAGATCTTCACCTCCGACGTGCCTGACTGGTAATAGCCGTCGGGGATCGCCGCGAGGCCCTCGTAATCGTAGGCGGCGAGCTTCTCCATCACGTCGCGGTCGAACGCCTCGTCGTTGACGAAGTGCGAAAGCCCGCCCGACGCGATCACTGCGACGCGGATGTCGTCCGGCCACGCTTCGATCGACTCCCGCAACACGCGGCCGAACTCGATGCAGCGCGCCATCGAAGGCTGGGTCGGCGGGTAGAACAAGTTGAACAGCACCGGCACGTGCGGTGGCACATCGTCGCCCATGATCTGGTGATAGACGAAGCTGTAGGCGTGCGGGACCACCGGGTAGTCCGGCGCATAGCCCTGGCGCTTTTCCATCCAGGTATTCTGCGGCCAGGCCTGCAGATCGTTGAGGTCGAAGTTCTCTTCCTGGAACTTCTTGATCAGATAAGTCGCGAATTCAGGATAAGCCTTGTGCACGACATGGTGATCAGGCGCATAGACGGCACGCTGCGGCGGACCATTGTGGACTTCCGCGCCGGTGTAGATGGTGATCGAGGGCGACTGGTCGGGCCAGATTTCCTTCTGGTCCTTGCCCAGCACGATGCACACGTCGATCTCCGCGCGCTGGTAGGCGGCGGCCATCTCGTCGAGCGCGGCACGGCAGCGGGCGGCGCGGGTCGTGCGTTCTTCCAGCGTCAGGAAGGGCGCGAAGGCGGCGCGGCGCTCGGCCTCCAGCTCGGAATAGGTCCAGGTCCGACCCTGATACCACAGTTCGGGGTTGTTGCGATCCCGCTGCCCGTTGGTCAGCCAATCCTCCGGGGCCTGACCCAGCATCCCGCTGTGCGGAACCGCCATGCCGAATACGATCTGCGCCATTACATCCTTATCCCATCAAAATAGAGCGTGCGATCCTGCGCCAGGATCTAGAAGCGCGCGGGAGCCACCGCCAATCCAATGTGTGCCCCGGGTGATTGCATCGCTTGCCTTACTCGCCGATTTCGAGCGCGACCTTGGGCGCCCATTGCGGGCGCAACAGAATCCATGTCGCGGCGGCGCCGATGATCAGGAACACGAAGATCACCAGCATCGGCAGGTCGTAGCTGCCGCTCACATGGAGCAGCCAGCCCGACAAGCCCGCGGCGACACCGCCGGCAAGGCTGGTGGCGACCTGCTGCACGCCCGTCGCCAGGCCGATCGCCGGCTTGGGGATCAGAGTAAGGCGGCACAGCGCCAAATTGTTAGCGGTGGCGAGGCCCAGGAATGAAAGCGAGAAGACGTTCCAGAACAGCGCCGCGTTCAGGGAATCCGCATGGGCGCCCAGCAGCACCGTGCAGGCCCCCACGAAACCAGCGATGACGAAGGCCTTGCGCACGAAGACCGGGTCACCGCCGCGCGCGATCAGCCTGTCGGCGATCCAGCCAGCGATGACGGCGACGATCGCTATCCCTGCAAAGCTGAAGAAGGTGAACAGCCCCGAACGTTCCAGCGAGAGGCCGCGCTGCTCCACGAGGTAGGCCGGCATCCACGTCATGCAGAAGAACGTGAAGTAGCCGTAGCAGAAGTTCACGATCATCGTGCCCCAGATCAGCGGGCTGGCAAGGATGCTGGCGAACGTCACCGAGGAAGCCTTGCGGCGGATTTCCGCCATGTCCTCGCGGCGCGGCAGATCGCTCTTGACCAGGAACATCCACGGCAACAGCCAGACGAGGCCGACCGCGCCGGTCAGGATGAACATCACCCGCCAGTCGTAGGCGGTGATCAGCCAGGCCGCGATCGGCGCGCCTATAGCCGGGCCAAACTTGTTGCCCATCGCGAAGATCCCCACGGCGGTGCCGTTCTGGCCTTCCTTGAAGTTGTTGCAGATCCAGCGATAGCTGGCGGGCATCACCACTGCCTCGGCGGCGCCGACAATCACCCGCATCAACACCAGCGCGAACAGGGTGGAGATGAACCCGGTCAGCGCCGTCGCCGCGCACCACAGCACGAAGCAGGTTGTATAGGGCGTCTTCACCCCGTAGCGATCGACGATCCAGCCCGCCGGTATCTGGATCAGACCGTAGGACCAGAAGAAGGCCGAATTGACCAGTCCGCGATCCACGCTGGTCATCCCGAAGTGCTGCACGAACGGCGCATCCGCCAGCGCCGAGGAAATACTCGTGCGGTCGACGAAGGCGATCATCACGCCGAGCGCAAGGAGGAACAGCACGGCCCAAGGCGTAGCTGCGGGCAGTGCCACTCTCTGCGCCTCGGCAGGCGGCCTCGATTGTTCGATTGCCTTGGCCATTTCGGTCCTCTCCACGTTTTTCAACTTCGACTGCGCGCCGGCGATCGTCAATCTGCCAGGGCCGGGTAGAGCTTCTGCGCGGTCTTCGCGAATATCCATTCGCGGTCCTCGTCAGACAGGCAGGCGAGGCGCGCCTGGGCGGTTGCCTTGATCTCGCCCAGTGTGCCGGGCGAAGTCGGATAATTAGAGCCCCAGGCCAGGCGCTGCGCACCAAACGCATCGACGAACTTGGGAAACAGCGTCTCGGCTGTGGCGGACCCCTTGACGGAGTCGCCCATGATGCGCGGGGTCAGCTTGAAGAAAATGTTCTCCACGGGCGCGAGGTCGAAGAGGCTTTGCGCGGCGGCATAAGGCGGCCCGTCGCTCACGTCCGGACGGCCGAGGTGATCGAGGATGATCGGCACGTTCGGGAAGCGCCGGGCCAGCGCGGTCACGGCGGCGAGGCCGACCGGGCCGGTCTGGATGCACATGGTCAGACCCAGTTCGGCCAGCAGTTCCCACGCCGGGTAGGCGCGCGGATCGTCGAGTTCGCTGGGGTCGAAGTCCTTGGTCGAGCCGCCGGTGAAGACGCGCAGGCCTGCCAGCCCCTTATCCACCCAGCCACGGATGGTATCGACGGCATCTGGTGCAAGCACGTCCACCGATCCCACCGCGATCAGACGGCCCGGATAGCGGTTGCAGGCATCGACGACATAGCTGTTGTCGAACCCGTAGGTGGTCGAGGAGTGGACTACCGCCGCCTTGGCGACGCCGGCCTCGTCCATCGAGGCTATCAGCGTCTCGACCGTGCTTGGCCGCTCCTGCGACCAGTCCGAACGCAGGCCGAACAGCGGCGCGGGGGGATAGGCGGCCTCGTCGTCCGAAATGACGTGAGGATGGATATCGACGAATGGGGAAGTCATGCACCTGTCTCCTGCCAAGGGCGCTGCGCGCGCCTCGGGTGCCTTTGTTGTCGTCGGTGTTGTGGGGCCGGCATCGGACCGGCAGGGAGTTGATAGTCAGCCGCGAGGGATAACTTGTGGGCTTCGAGGGTGGGCTAGTGCCGTGCATCCCAAACATTGGAACACGCCAGCACCCCGAGCTTGTTTCTGCGTCACTGGGGTCGGCGTGCCGGGAGGAGGTTCACTTTCCCTCCCCCGATCCACCTTTTAAAGCCCTTTCGCCTTCAGACGCGCGTCGAGACGCGGGTAGACACGGCGGGCGTTGTCTTCATAGATCGCCTTGCGATCGGAGTCGGAAAGTAGCTCGCAAGCATCGACGTAGCGCTTGGTGTCGTCGAAGTATTCGCCCGTATTCGGATCGCGCCCGCGCACCGCGCCGATCATCTCGGAACCGAACAGCACATTCGACGTCGGCACTACCTTGGTCAGCAGTTCCACACCGGGATGATGGTAGACGCAGGTATCGAAGTAGATGTTGTCGAGCAACCCTTCGAGGGGGCGGTCCATCATCTCCAGCGACATGCCGCGATAGCGGCCCCAGTGGTACGGCACCGCGCCGCCGCCGTGTGGAATAACCAGGCGCAGCGTCGGAAAGTCCTTGAACAGATCGCTCTGCAGGATCTGCATGAACACCGAGGTATCGGCGTTCAGGTAATGCGCGCCGGTGCCGTGGAAGTTGGGATTGCACGAGGCGGCGACGTGGACCATGCCCGGTACGTCGAGATCGCACAGCGCCTCGAACAGCGGATACCACTCGCGGTCAGTAAAGGGCTTGCCGGTCCAGTAACCGCCGGTCGGGTCCGGGTTGATGTTGACGCCCACGAAGCCCAGTTCCTCCACCACACGGCGCAGTTCCGGGATCGAGTTCTTCGGCGGCGCGGCAGGGCTCTGCGGCAGCATCGCGACGGGCACGAAGTTGTCCGGGTACATCTCGGTGACGCGGTAGACCAGGTCGTTGGAGATGGTCGCCCATTCCAGGCTGGTGCGCTCGTTGCCGAGGTGATGGCTCATCAGGCCTGCGATCGGCGAGAACAGCGTGAAATCGCTGCCACGCTCCTGCTGTAGCTTGAGCTGGCCGCCTTCGATGCCCTCGCGGATCTGCTCGTCGGTGACATGGGCGTCGGCGAGGGCGGGCGCGTTGGCCTCGTCGTCCGCGGCGGCGACCTGCGCGGCGCGCCAATCGCGGAAGTGCTTGGGCACGGTCGTGAAATGACCGTGGCAATCGATGATCATGGGATTCTCCGTGGGTTTCCTGAAAGACGCCGGCTCAGACGCGAACGGGCGCCTTGAGCGGATCGACGAAGAGTTCTTCCATCGACATACGGCGCGGGGTCAGGCCCTGCTTGAAGGCAGTCTGCTCCAGCGCCTCGATCGTCGCGCGGTTCTCCTCGATGCCGTAGGGCAGCGGGTCGGGACCGACGATCTTCTGTAGCGCGCGGTACTTGTCGGCACCGCCGCCGGTCGCCTCGCCGGAATCGAGCTTTGCCAGCCATTCCTCCTTGGCGCGGGTAAAGGCGTCGTTGAGCGAGCGGGCGATCCAGGGGTGCTCCGCCAGGATCGGATCTTTGATCACGATCGTGCCGTGCATCGGGTAGACGCCAGTGCGTGCGTAGTATTCGGCTTCGGCCTCGGCGGCATTGGGGATGAGATCGACGTAGGCGCTGGTATCGACTTCCTGCCAGCCGCCGGTCGGCGCGCCGGTGCGGCCGATGCCTGCCGCCGCCTCGACCCCGGCCTGGATCTCGTCTGCTGCCATCATGTCCGCCAGCGAGCGGCCTTCGGGCGCGTGCTGGACGTTGGCCGGTAGCTGGAGTTGGGTGACGTGCTCCTCGTCGTCGACGATCCAGGTGACCTTGGAATTGTCCATGCCGTATTCGTCGATGAAGACCTGGCGGATCCATACGCCGGTCGTCACCGAGTAGGCGCGCACGCCGACCTTCCGGCCTTCCAGGTCCTTGGGAGAGTTGATGCCGGAATCGGGCTTCACCAGCATGCCGCCGTGGTGGAAGCGGCGCACCACGAAGATCGGCAGGCCGACGAACGGCGCCCCGTAAGCGCGGGCAATGATGTAAGTGGTCGGCGCCAGCTCGCACACGTCGAACTCGACATCGCGCACCATCCGACGGAAGGCGCCGATCTGCGGCTTGACGGTGATGAACTCGGGCTCGACCCCTTCGATCTTGATGCTGCCGTCGCGGATAGCGGACGTGTGCGGATGTTCGGCAATCGCCAGCTTAAGGCGGACTTTCTGGCTCAAGGTCGCTCTCCTTGGGATGAGTTTAAGGACGACAACGGCGTGCTTGTGCAACGTCCGAAACGCTTGTCCGCGAAAAGCATCGCCTACCCCTCTTAAGTCAACGCGCACCGCTCCGGAACCAAGCGGCACCGGCGCACAATTTATAGTCCCGCCGGTTCCGCCGGACCGCGCAGGCGATAGGATTCACGCCGATCAGGATATAATTTTTGCGCATCCAGCAATAGGTTCATCGGTGCTGGAATCCGCTGATGGTGCACTGCGGAGTCAGGGTATCGCGGGCGAGACAGAGATCATAACATCCACAATCTAAAAGATCTTTTTACTTCTCTTCGTCGTTGTGCCGCTACCTTGCCTCGATGTCATGATGCAGCCGCGAAAGCCTTTCGACCCCCTGCCCTGGGTTGTCGAACCGATAAATTTCGCGCTACCGAGCACGTCGAGAGAGGATCATACAAATGACCAAGTCATCGAGCCAGGAACGGGCCCAGAGCCTCAGCTTCCGCCAGCTTCGTCTGTTCGAGGCCATCGGCGACCTCAAGAGCGTCCGCCGCGCCTCGGAGGCATGCAGCCTGTCGCAGCCCGCGGTCACGCAGGCCCTCGCCAAGATGGAGGTGCAGCTGGGCGCAACTCTCGTCGACCGGCGCGCCAGCGGCAGCTACCTTAACGAATACGGCCTCGTGTTCCATGCCCGCGTGAAGCGCTTCTTCGAACAGACCGAGCGCGCGATCATCGAGATCGGGGCAGCGATAAACGGCGAAGCAGCGCGTGCCATGACCAACCGCCTCTCACGCTCGCAGCTGCGCACGCTGGTTGGCGTTATGGAGCATGGCTCGTTCGAACAGGCGAGCGACAGCTTCGACATCTCCGCCGCCTCGCTCCAACGCGCCGCCCGGGATTTGCAGGGGAACCTCCACGTCTCGCTGTTCTATCGCACCGCCGCCGGCATGCTGGTCAGCCCGCAGGGCATGAAGCTGGGCCTGCTCGTCAAGCTGGCGCTCCAAGAGATCGAACTGGGCGTGATGGAAGTCGATTCTGCTCTCGACGGCAGCACGACGCCGGTGGTGATCGGCGCGATGCCGTTCGGCGGCACCGTGCTGCTGGCCTCGGTGCTGGACCGTTTCCTCGAACGTCACCCCTGTGCCGACGTGCGGATCACGAACGAAGGCGCAGTTGAAATGTACAAGTGCCTGCGCGCCGGGGACGTGGATTTCGTGGTGGGGCTCCTGCCCGAAGAGACACCTGCCGAGTTGGTGTGCGAACCGCTAGTCGCGACGCCTTATGCCGTCGTCGCCCGCCAGGGTCACCCCTTGGCCCGTGCCGGGAAAGTGACCATCGAGGAACTGATGGCGTACGATTGGATCACCGGCACGCCCGGATCCAGTCGCCGCGCATGCTTTGACCGCATCTTCGAGGGCACGCATGGCCCGCAGACCCATGTTGCTACCTGCGCCCTGCCGGTGATCCGCCATCTGCTAAAAGGCAGCGACCGGCTGACGCTGATGACGTCCTATGAGCTGACCCATGAAGAAGGTCTTCGCACACTGCACTGCAGCCCGATCGAACCCGTCCCCGCAATCGGCATCACCACCCGCGCCGACTGGCTTCCAACGCCGGTCCAGTCGGACTTCATCGAAGTGATCCGCGCCCATGCGAATGCCCCGGTGCCCAAGCTCCGGAAGGCGGGGTAGACGCCAAGGCCGTCGAGCCCCCAACCCTTGTCCAGCGTTCAATCGACGAACCGAGGCACACCCAGTGGGTTATCGCTACGAATGATCTGCGGCAGCAGCGCATCCGGCGGATCCTGGTAGCACACCGGCCGCAGGAAACGCTTGATCGCTGCCGTGCCCACTGAAGTCGTGCGCGTGTCTGAAGTCGCCGGAAATGGTCCGCCGTGCACCATTGCGCGGCTTACTTCGACACCGGTCGGCCAGCCGTTAGCGAGGATACGTCCGACCTTTCGTTCGAGGAGCGGCAGCATCGTTCGTGCGGCTTCAATATCGCCATCGTCCATCTGCAAGGTCGCGGTGAGTTGCCCCTCCATCGCGGCAAGAACCGTCCGCATTTCGCCGAGCGACGTGCACCGCACGATGATGGACGCCGCACCGAACACCGCCACCGGACCGATTGCGATGCGGCGCTGACGCAGGTTCGCACGAGGAGGATTGCGGTTGGGCAGAGCGCGCTCAATGACGACGCCGGCCCGCGCCTTCACGCAGCAATTTGGCAAGAGACGCAGTTGCCCGGTCGTGCGGCCACGCTCCCCGGTCAGGCGTGCGAGTGGCAATCCGGATTCGGCCATGGCCCGCTCGATCAGTGGCTCACCGATGCCCTCGACCCGCACTGAGACTTCTTCAAGAAAGTGCGCGCGGGCCTCTGGCACGATCTTGCGGAAGACATCGAAAGCCGCGTCGGCGAGCGCGCAGGCCCGGGCAACATTGTCCAAAGTAGCGATGCTGAAAAGGGGGTTCCATGGCCTCTGCACGGGCGGGGTCAACCGCGTGAAACTTCTCGCCGCGCGCGACCGCGCTGGCGCCGACCAGGAAAGTGCCGTCCATGTTTGTTTGCTATCCAATACCATTGAAATCGCGATCGAGGCGCACCTGAGGCATTTGTCGCCCCATCGCGCTTGCCTGCGCGGTATTCCGATTGCACCCCTGCCAAGACTTATCACCCATGCACGGCCGGCTCGGTCAAAGCGAAGCAGCTTACCGAGGAGATCACAATCATGCCCGCGACCCTCACCCCGCGAACTGACAATACCCACCACCGACGGCGCCTGCCCCGCGACGCTGCATTACCCCGAAACGCCAGGGGCTTTTCCGGCCGTGATTTTATTCATGGACGGGCCGGGCATCCGGCCGGCCATCCGGGAAATGGCCGATCGCCTCGCGGCATCCGGCTATGCAGTGCTGCTTCCTGATCTGTTTTACCGCGCAGGGCCTTATGCGCCGGTCGATCCCAAGATCGTATTCACCGACCCCGCCCTGCGCGCCGCCCACCGCCAAAACTACATGACCACCGCCACGCCGGGCAATGTGATGGCCGACACTGCCGCTGTGATCGCCGCGATCGATTGCCTTCCGGAAACGGCCAATGGGGCGATCGGGGTCGTCGGTTATTGCATGGGCGGACGGCTTGCCCTGATTGCGGCGGCCTGGCATCCGACGCGCCGTAGAGCCCTCACCGTCTAGCTGCGCAGATCAAGGCCTGTGTCTATGTCGGCAGCGCGATCGAGGACGACAATTTCACCGACGCGCAAAAGGCCACGCTGGTGGCGGCATTAGAAGCCGCCGGGGTCGATCACAAAGTCGAGACCTACCCGGCCAGGCACGGCTGGGGTCCGCGCGACACCGCGGCTCACAGCCGTGCGCCACTGGCAGACGCTGGTCCCGTTCCTCGACGCGGCGCTTAAACCGGAGGCCTGAACAGTGGCAGGAGGGCGTAACGGCAACGCTCCTCCCTTCCTCCGGCACAATTTCAGAGCAGCGACCTGTCGATATAGAGCGGCATCAGATCCTCCCACTTGCTGTCCGTGAGGATCCGCTTGTTGCGCCCGTCTGCGTCCATAACGTAAATCTGGCCATACTGCTGGAAGGTATTGTCGTAGAGCGCCGCTTCATCGCGGAATCCATGCGCCGACCCGCTCCACATGATGCGACCGTCCGGCGCCCATACCGCGTGGCCATCGCTCTCCTTGCCGGTTGTGAGTTCCTTATACCCGGACCCATCGGGTCTGATCGTCGCGATCTGGAACGTGGTGCCATCGACCTTACGGGTGAAAACGATCCGTTTCCCATCGGGCGACCATCCCGGAAGATTGTCGAGCTCCTTGGTAAGGACGCGCACTTTTCGTGTCGTCAGGTTCAATATCCGCAGGCCCCGTTCGCCATCCTGACCCCACACCCGGTAGACCACTTCCTTGCCGTCCGCAGAATAGCTGGGGAAGCCGGAATGCACCAAGCCGTCGGTAAGCGGTTCGAGCCCGGTCCCGTCCTTGCGGATGCGCATCACCGTCGCCTTGGCATGGTCGCGCTCGCCGAACCAGGCGCCGACGCCAAACACGATCCACTCGCCATCAGGGGACCAACTGGGCTGGAATGCACCGGCGAGGCCCTTCTTCACCAGAACGGGATCGAGGCCCGCCTTGGTGTTGTCGAAGACGACCCTGCGCTCAGAGCCATTGGGTCTGCACGTCACGATGGAGGAGAACCCGGTCTGCTTTTCCGTAAAGGCCAGTACCCCCTGCCGCGAGAGGGTGGGAAACACGTCCATGAAGCGATAGTCGTAGTTGGGATCCCAGCTATACAGTGGCTTGTCGAGCTTGCGGACGGGCCGAAACGTCTGGATCTCGTACATTACCGAGGCCCGATCAGCCGTCCAGAAAGGCGACCGAAGGCCCTCGCGCTTGAAGCCTGGACGCCCCGAAGTATAGGCGATCCCTTCCTCGGGACCGCCTTTGACCACATAGCCGATCTCGTCCTGCGTGACATAGCAGGGCGAAACTTTGAGGCCCGGTGTGCTGGTGTGCTCGATTCGTTCGCCGCTTTCAACGTCCACCGAAACAATCTGGGAGGTGACTCTCCCGATCCATTCGGGACGTCGTGCGCCCCAGGTGGCTTCCGTCGTCAGTTCGTAGAAGGCGATTCGCCTGCCGTCCGGCGACCATGTCGGCGAACCCTGGCACCAGTCCTTGCGAGCGCTGACTTTGACGAAACCCGTCCCGTCGGGACGAATTCGGTAGATGGCCAGTTCCTGCGTATGCTCCCAGCCATGACCTTCGTCATGGCCACGCCAACTGGTGTTGCGGTCACTGGAAAAGGCGATCCATTGGCCATCGGGCGACCATGCCGGGCGATAATAGCAGTCCGGGCTGTCCGCCTCGCCGACGAGATCGCCGACGCCGGTAAGCTGGAGGAGCTTGCCGCTCGATATTTCCATGACCCAGATGTTTGCCTTGTAGCCGTTGCGGGTCGAGACAAACGCCAGATGCTTACCGTCCGGCGAAAGCGCTGCGGCATCGTCCACGCTGGGACCGCCTTCCAGGGCCCTTACCCCGGTGCCGTCGCCACGTGCCGTAAACAGGCTGGAATTGCCGTCGCCCGACCGCTCCGAGGTGAAGACCACACGTGATCCGTCACGTGAGATGGACGCATTGTAGTCGTAGGCGCTCTCGGCCAGAACCTTGCGCTCATCCGTCCCGTCGAGAGCGGCGACGTAGAGTTCGGAAACCGAAGGCGCGATGCGGTTCATCAGCATCACGCCCTTCTTCGTTGGCAGCGGCTTGGCGATACCGACCTTGCTCAGCAGTATCGAGGTCGGGACGACTGCCAGGAAATCTCTACGCTTCACTTTGCTCTCCCCTGCTATAATCCAGGCAATCTCTCGATCCCGGCCCGAGCTGTCCGCCCATTTTCGGTGCAGATGCTCTTGCTACGACAGCGGGGAGGCTTTGCACCAGCGCCATCATCGAAGTTATCAGCAAGGTTCGAGTGCCTATATCCGCTCCCTGCCTTTCCCGGATTACATCGATGCCGCGCCGCTGCCCTTTTGCAGTGTTGCACACATGGCCGGGCCCTTAAGCGGAGCCGGCGAAATATCGTAGCGGTAAAATTTACCAGCTCCCTGATGGGCTGGAGTCTGGGAGGACGACGATGAAGACCTGTACATCCGCCGCCATATCCTTGCGTCATGCCCTGATGGCGGGGGCGGCGCTCACGGCAGCGGTGCCGCAGTTCGCATCCGCGCAAGCTGGGCAATCGCAGACGGCGGACAGCAGCGGCGTCGAGGAGATCATCGTCACTGCGCAGAAGCGCATCGAGATCCGCGCAGGACGTGCCGATCGCCATCACCGCGCTCGGCACCGACCAGCTCGCCAGCGCGGGCGTCACCAGCACGCTCGACCTCAAGGCGGCGGTGCCCGCGCTCAACATCACCACCGGCACCGGCGGCATCGGCCTGCCGCGCATTCGCGGCATCGGCGCCACCGGACAGGGACCGGGGATCGAGAACCCGGTCGCGGTCTATGTCGACGGGGTCTACTACGGTGCCTCGTTCGGCATCCTGCAGAACTTCTTCGATACCGACCAGGTCGCCGTGCTGAAGGGGCCGCAGGGCACCCTGTTCGGCCGCAACGCCACCGGCGGCCTGATCCAGATGTCGACGCTGGGGCCGGACTTCGACTGGAACGGCAAGGCGGAGATCGGCTACGGCAACTACGATACCGTCCATTCCGCCGCCTACGTCTCGGGCGGGCTGACCGACACGGTCGCGATCAGCCTTTCGGGCCAGTACGACAACCAGCAGGACGGCTTCGGCAAGAACCTGCTCACCGGCAACGACATCCAGACCAGCAAGTCGTGGGCCGGCCGCGCCAAGCTGCTGTGGAAGCCGAGCGAGCTTACCAAGGTCACCCTCTCGGGCGATTTCAACGGCCGCGACGCCGCCGCACCCGCCTTCCGCAACTTCAGCACCAACGCGCTGGGGCAGGACGTGGTGCAGCAGATCATCGCCGCCGGGGGCAACCCGGAGCGCGACATCATGGCCGACGTCGACCCGGTCATGCACACCCGCGCCTGGGGCACCAGCCTGACCTTGGAGCAGGATCTGGGCGGCGTCTCGCTCAAGAGCATCACCGCCTACCGCCACTCCACCTTCGACTACAACTTCGACCCCGACGGCACCACCGTGCGCCGGATCGTGGTGGACAACCACCTCTACGACAAGCAGTTCACGCAAGAAGTGAACCTCGTCTCCGAGGCGGGCGGGCCGTTCAAGTGGGTGCTCGGCGGGTTCTACATGCACGGCAACGCGGGCAACGACGGGTCGCGCACCACCGGCTTGTTCACGTACGGCAACAACGGCTACGTGGACGACTACAATTCGATCAAGCTCGACAGCTTCGCAGGCTTCGCCGAGGGCACCTACTCGCTGGGCGACAGCACCCATGTGATCGCCGGCATACGCTACACCAGCGACAAGCGCAGCCTTTCGGCCTACGACGTATCCTTCAACGGCAATGTCCCGCCCAGCGGGTTGCTGACCGTCAGCGACACCATCAACGAGGGCAAGACCTTCAAGAAGGTGACGTGGCGCCTGTCGATCGACCACCGCTTCTCGCCGGAACTGCTCGCCTATGCCAGCTACAACCGGGGCTTCCGCTCGGGCACCTTCATCACCCAGTCGGACCCGATCGTGCTGCTGCAGCCGGAACTGGTGGACGCCTACGAAGTGGGCATCAAGTCCGACCTGTTCGGCCGCAAGGTGCGCTTCAACCTCGCCGGGTACTACTACGACGAGAAGAACATCCAGGTCATGCAGGTGATCTCGGGCGCGCAGACCGTCTACAACGCCGACGGCGCGCATATCTACGGCATCGACGCCGACCTGACCTGGCGCGTGACCAGCGACCTGCGCCTGTTCGGCGGCCTCAACTGGATGCATGCGCGCTATACCGACTTCGACACCGCGATCATCTCGACGCCCTACCCGCTCCCGGCGGGCTTCACGATCCCGACCGGGCAGACGTGCCTCGGCACCAATGGCAGCCCTTATACGCAGCTCGGCGGCAACTGCCTGCTGATCGGCGACGCATCGGGCAACAAGCTGCAGAACACGCCGACGTTCACCGCCTCGGTCGGCGGTTCGTACGACCTGCATACCGGGATCGGCAAGTTCACCCTCGCGGGCAACTACTACTACAACTCCGGCTTCGTGGGCTCGCCGGACGAGCGGGTGAAGCAGAAGGCCTACAACACCCTGGATGCGTCGCTGACCTGGCGGTCGAGCGCCGACAACCTGTTCGTGCGGTTCTGGGGCAAGAACATCACCAACGAGTTCTACCGCACCCAGATCGGCGCCACCAACAGCGGCGACAACGGCACCTACGCCGCGCCGCGCACTTATGGCGTGACCGCAGGGTTCGATTTCTGAACCTCATTCCTCCCCGAGACAAGCTTGGGGAGGGGGACCGCCCGCGAAGCGGGTGGTGGAGGGGGCGAGCCTCTCAATTCCCCCTCCGTCACCGCCTTCGGCGGCGCCACCTCCCGAGACAAGCTCGGGGAGGATTGGTCACGCGCTGCGTTTCAACGCGGCAAGCTCGCGCCGCACTTCCATGTACTTCGGCAGGACGCCGTGCGCGTAGGCAAGGAAGGTCGGCAGGCCCTGCGGGTCGATCCCGGCTTCCTGCGCATAATGCGCGATGATGGAGTCAGAGTCCTTCATGTATGCGCCCGGCGCATGCTGCACCGTCGGGAAGGTCACCTTGTCGAAGTGCGGCGCCAGTTCCGCGCGGATCGCGGCTTCGTTCGCATCGCCTTCGGAGAAGATCCGCTGCTCGAACCCGTCCAGCAGGCCCGCTTCCAGCAGGAACACGCGCAGCTTCAGACAATGCGGGCACGTCGCCTTGAGATAGAGGACGGGGCGAAAATCCTTAGTCATCGGGGGCTATGTCCTGTTCAGGGGCCGACGAACGCGACCGAAGTAGGCTTCGCGATGTCGAGATGTGCGGGCCTGAGGTCAAGACGCCCGCTCTTCGGATCGACCGCGAAGACCGCCAGGTTGCCCGATCCCTGATTGGCCACCACCAGCCACTTGCCGCTACCGTCCAGCGCGAAGCCCCATGGCACCTGCCCGCCGCAGTCCACGCCCTGCACCATCGTCAGCACGCCTCCCGCGCCGATCGCATAGACCTGAATGCGGTTCCCCGCGCGGTTTCCGGCGTATAGGAACCGTCCATCGCGCGAGACCGCCAGTTCCGACCCGCTCGGCGCGCCTGCGAAATCCGGGCCGTCGAGCGCGAGGTGCGACAATTCGGTCAGCCGCCCGTGCACCGCATCCCACGCGAAGCTGAAGATCGTGCCCGCCATCTCGGTCATCAGGAAGGCATGGCGCCCGTCCGGCGCGAAGACGATATGGCGCGGGCCGGACCCCGGCGGGAGCGTCGCGGAGGTCGCCGCGCCGCCGGCCACGGCATGAATATAGACCCGGTCCGTCCCCAGGTCGGGTGACAGCACCCAGCGGCCCGAGGGATCGACGGTCACGCCGTGCGCATGCGGCCCCTTCTGCCGCCGGTGCGGCCCGGAACCTTCGTGCGCCGCCACCCAGCCGGGCGACAGCGAACCGTCCGCCGCGACCGGGATCGCCGCGACCTGCCCGCTCCCGTAATTGGCGACGAAGACCTGCCGGCCCGCAGCGCCGAGCGCCAGATGCGTCGGCCCGCCGCCGCCCGACGCCGCACGCCCCTCGGCGGTCAGCGCGCCGCTTGCGGGATCGTATCCGAAGGCGAGCACCGCGCCTTGCGAGGCGCCGTCGTTGCCCACCTCGCTGACCGCGAACAGCCGCCGGTGGGCGGGGTCCGCCAGCACCCATGTCGGCCGCTCCACCGTCGCCGCCGTGCCGAGCGAAGTCAGCGCCCCGGTTCTGCGGTCGAGCCTGACGGCGACGATGCCCTGCCCCTGTCCCGCCTCCTGCGTACCGATGAACGCCAGTGTCCGGTCCGAGCTTACGCCAGACACCGTCTGGCAGCCGGCCAAAGTGAGACCCGCGATGCCGAGGGCGAGCGAGGTCTTGGGTATCATTGCACTTCTCCGCGCTTCCATGCCCCAGCGTAGGCGTTTTGCGCGTGGCGACGCCCCCTTGGCAATCAGATACAATCACCCCGACACCGGAACCTATCGGTACACGGTCTGGCGCGGCTCGTCCCTTATCGCATGCCGCCGCGGCAGTTTAATTCGCGTCGCCTGCCTGTTCACACGAGAAGCTCGACGCCTTGTCCATGGAGCCGGTCCCGCGATACCGGGCGACCAGCGGATAGGCACAGGTCAGTCGCTGCCTGACCAGTTTGCCGTTGTCGAATTTGCTGGCGACAAAGAATTCCGGTGCCTTCCGTCCGCTCGACCAGGCATCCATGATACCCAGCTTGTCGAACGTGTCGCAGCCGGGCCCGCCCTGGCAGTGGTCCATGCTTGGCAGAACGAACAGGCGCAGGCCGCTACGGGCATCGATGCCACCGGCTGTGCCCCTAGCCATCACGGCATCGTGCCAACCCATCAGGTCACCGGGGTGGTGGTAATCGTTCCAGCCGACGTAAAGGAGCAACTTGCCACCCCGCCGCAAGACGGCACCGAGATCGGGCGCGACGGCGAACTTTCCCTTGGTGCTAACTTCGGCTGCGATGACGTCTTTGGACCAATCCATCGTGAGCGGCGACCACTGGGCGGACTGGAATGCAGCGTAACGGAAGAAATCGGCGGCGTTGGTAAATTCCTTGCCGCTGGCGAACATACCGAGTTGCCCCTCGGAGCCGAGTGCGGGGCCCGCGAAGATCAGGTGCCCGCTCTTGGGATCGACCGGTCCGCGGTACATTAGGTCGAGGAACTCGATCTGCCTGGGGTTGAGGCACCCGGCGGTGGCACCGTCCCTGCAGAGAAGCTGGCTTGGACGGAAGGCGCAGGTCGCGGGATTGTCGATGAAGCCCTGCGCCTTGCCGACTGGCCCAGCGCATGCGGCGATCGCTGCAGCCGTGATCGAGGCATAATTTTCCTTCGGAATGAACCGCCCGGGATCCTGGGCGAGAAGCCATTGCGGCCAGATCTGTGCGGCGTTGAAGGCGGCCAGCGGGTTCGGCGGCGCCCCGGCGACTATGCCGTCGTAGTCTTCGGGATAGCGCTGCGCTTCGATGAGCGCCTGCAGGCCGCCAAGCGAACACCCGATGAAGTATGATCGGCTTGCTGCCCGGCCGAAATAGCGCGCGACGAGCCGCTTTGCCTGCACAGTCATCAGATGATTGGCGCGCCCCGCGTAGTCTTCAAGCTTTTCCGGCTGTCCCAGCGCGAAACGTCCGCCATGGCCGGTGGTTTCGTCGTGACCGGTATCGTTCGCAGCAACCGCATGGCCTTGCGCGAGACCAGTCATCATCGTCCCGAACGGGATGGAGCCGCCCCAACCGAAGTTGCCGAGGCCCAAGAAGTTGCCGAGGCCCAAGAAGTTGCCGAGGCCCAAGAACTTGCCGTTCCAGCCGTTCGCCGGCAGCCAGACCTCTGTGCGGATCGCCGATGCCGGGGTCGGCTTGAGCACGAAGGAGACCCGGCAGAAGAACGGGTTGGGAGCCTGGGTCGCAAGCCCGACAATGTTCATCCCGGGCGCGCGCTCCCAGTCCGTTCCCTTGAGCTGCAGCTCCGATGCCCCGACCAGCTTCGCCTGCGCACCTTCCGCCCGCGCGCTCAACGTTTGAAGAACACCGCCACAGTCCGAAGCCGAAGCGGCCTGCGCCGGGGCGGACGCCGCGGCTGCCATCACCGCGCCGGCCAGCGACAGGGCGATCGCGCATAGGCGCGTCATACCCGATGTCTTCGTCATGCGATCTCTCCAGCGAAGAGGATATGAACGGGCCGGGGCATGTCCAGACCGTTGCGGGTGGGAGCGACATGGCCGGTGGCGGCATCGATGCTGAAGACCTCGATGCGGTTGGACCGCTCGTTGGCGACCAGCATCCAGGAACCTGATGGGGCGATGGCGAAGTGCCAGGGAAATTCGCCGCCGCAGGCGATCCGCTGAAGGAAGGTCAGCTTGCCGGTCTCCGGGTCGATGGCGTGAACGACGATCGTGTTCTCGCCCCGGTCGGTGAGGTAGAGAATGGTTCCGTCGGCACTGATCGCAAGCTCGGACGCGCTCCTTTCTCCCGCGAAGCCGGACGACGAGGTCGAGCGTGCCGGCGCTGGCCCCGTCGGTCTCTTCCTGGCCTGCGAGCTACGGCTGGCCGGCTGTTCGGTGCTGGTGATCGAACAGGCGAGTGACTTGCCCACACCCTTGAAGCGCGCGCCCTTCGGACTGCGCGGTCTCTCCGTGCCGACCATCGACAGTTTCGACAGGAGAGGCCTGCTCGAGTCCCTGAAAGCGCGGATTCCCGGGCGGGAGATCGCAGCCGCGGCGCCCTGGATGAAGGAGGAGCGCAGACCTGGCGGACATTTTGCCGGAATCGACTTCCTTCTCGACCAGATCGACCAGACGCGATGGCCCTATCGCCTGCCACATTCGGCCACGCCCATGCCCGCCGATCTGGAGAGTATCGGCACCGTACTGACAGACCGCGCGGAGGAACTGGGGGTTGCGACCAAATATGGCCTGAGCGTTTGGGGCGTGGATGCGACGGATCACGACGTGACCGTCTGCGCCGGTGCGGAGACATTCCGGGGCGGCTGGCTCGTCGGGTGTGATGGTGGTCGCAGCGCCGTGCGCAAGGCGGCCGGTTTCGGCTTCACCGGCACCGATCCCGAATTCACGGGCTACTTTGCCCAGGTCCAGTTCGCCGACCCGTCCATGCTGGAGCCTGGCCACCACGATACGCCCGCCGGCGCTTACATCTTCGACCTTCCCGACATGGTCAGAATGGTCGAGTTCGATGGCGGCGCGCATCACCGCAGAGAGCCGGTTACCGGCGATCATCTCCAGGCGGTACTGCGCCGCATCTCCGGTGCCGACGTTGAATTGACGGCGATCGGACGTGCCACGACCTGGACGGATCGAGCCTATCTGGCGACCGAATATCGGCGCGGACGGGTACTGCTCGCAGGCGATGCCGCGCACATCCACTCGCCGCTCGGCGGTCAAGGCCTCAACCTCAACCTCGGTCTTGGCGATGCGATGAACCTTGGCTGGAAACTTGCCGCGACGGTCCGCGGCAACGCTGCCCCCGGGCTTCTGGACAGCTATCAGCATGAGCGCCGGCCGCTGGCCGAGCAGATCCTCGACTGGTCGCGCGCGCAAGTTGCGTTGATGCGGCCGTGTCAAAGCACGCGCGCACTCCGCGCCATCGTCTGCGACCTGATCGCGACACCGGACGGCGCGACCTATCTCGCCGAGCGCGTCTGGGGTGTGACGGTGGGCTATGATCTGGGCGGGAGCCTGCTGGTCCAGCTAGCCCCCACCAAATTCATCAGGCCGGAATCGCGGCGTAATCCATCGCCTCCAGATCGGTAAGCATGTCGGGACCGACAGGATGCCAATCCAGCAGTTCACGCGTCTTCCTGCTCGACGCAGGCATGTCGAGGCCAGCGAACATGGCAAACCATCCGAAGTGCTCCGGCGCATCCTCCGGAGCCAGTGATATGACCGGCAGGCCGATGCCGACACCCACGACTTGCGCAATCGCACGGGCGGATATGCCTTCCTCAGCCACCGCATGGTACCGCGCGCCGGCCTGTGCCCGTTCGATCGCAAGCGCATAGAGTTTGGCCACGTCGAGGACATGCGCGGCAGGCCAGCGATTGCCGCCATCGCCGACATAGGCCACGCTCCCCTTCTCCCGCGCAATCTGGATATAGGGCGTGATGAGGCCCTGCTTCACCGTGTCATGCACCTGCGGCAGGCGCATCACCGCCACATTCACGCCGTCCTCCAACAGTGCCTGTCCAGCCATTTCCGAAGCGATGCGCGGGTTGGGGTGATGGAGGTTCAGCACATCTTCCACGGCAGGCGTGCCATCGCCCGGATCCCCGATGCCCGTGCCTGAGGTGATGAGAAGTGGACGCTCGCTTCCTTTCAGCACGGCCCCCAGCGCCGCAATCACACGGCGATCCTTCTCGCAATTTGCGACGAAGTTGGAAAAATCGTGATCGAACGCGGTGTGGATCACGGCATCGGCATTGACCGCCCCGGCGCGGATGCTGTCCAGATCCTCCAGCGTACCCCGATGCGCCTGCGCACCCGCCGCAACGAGGGAGGCTGCGCCGGCCTCGGATCGGGTCAGGCCGAGCACGTCATGGCCTGCGGCCAGCAGTTCGGGCACAATGCGCGACCCGATGAAGCCTGTCGCACCCGTGAGAAAAATACGCATCATCGATACTCCGATAGTGTTCGGAGAACCTATCCGCCTGCATACCTTCCTGTTAAAGTAGTGATCTTATCATGGTATAGATCTCAACAGTCTGGACTTCTGGTGGAAATCGACAACGCCCTCGGCCAGTTCCTGCGCGATCGCCGCATGCGGCTTGACCCGGCGACGTTCGGCTTCTCGACCGATCGCCGTCGGACGCCGGGACTTCGCCGCGAAGAAGTGGCGCAGCGCGCCAATATCAGCCCGACCTGGTACACTTGGCTCGAACAGGGCCGTGGTGGCGCGCCTTCCGCGGATGTGATCGAGCGCATCGCGGCCGGAATGATGCTGACCGAGCCGGAGCGCGAACATCTCCATATCCTTGCATTCGGCCATCCGCCGGAAGTGCGTTATAGCGAGCCGGCAGGCATATCGCCCCGGTTGCAGCGCGTGCTTGACGCCATTGCGACCAGTCCCGCGATCATCCGGACGGCGACCTGGGATGTCGTGGCATGGAACAGGGCTGCTGCGGTGGTCCTGACCGATTATTCACGCCTTTCACGCCAGGACCGCAACATCCTGCGCCTGATGTTCTCCGATTCCCGGGTGAAGGCGGCGCAGGAGGATTGGTACAGCGTGGCGCGCTTCGTGGTCGGAGCGTTCCGCGCGGATGCCGCAAGAGCGGGCGCTGGCGCGGAAATCCGCCAGCTTGTCGATGAGCTATCCGCCATGAGCCCCGAATTCTCAGCCCTGTGGCGGGATAATGAGGTGGTCGGGCATGGCGAAGGCGCGAAGCGCCTGCACCATCCTGAAATTGGACCCGTCGAGTTGGAATTCTCCACCTTCTCCGTCGAGGGACGGCAGGATCTGGTTATGATGATCTACAATCCGGCGACCCCCGAAACGGCCAGCCGCCTGAAGGCTTTTCTTGAAGCTGGCCGTGTTCCAGAGGGAGTTGGGTTTTAAGGGCAATGCTGAGGTCGACCCTTGCGGGTCGCTCCACTGCCGATTTTCCGTTTCTAGGTGCGGCCCGTCGGCTTTCTCTTTCTGGATACCCAAGAATGGCCATGCAGAGAATGGCGAGTTTATGGCCGGAGGGTGACATCCGGCACCGGGTCTGCGATGCTCGCCTCTTCTGTAGCTTCAATGCAAGCAAGGAAGCCTAACCAAGGCGCGATGGCCGATCTTTTCAAGACTCTTTCGAAAGCAGCGCGCCTCGTCCGCAAGGGCCGCCCGATGTCGGCGCTGATCGCCATGCAGGGCGGGTTGCAGCCCCCGGCACCCGCCAAGACCAGATCCCCGAAGGCACCCCGGCGTCCCGGCGCAAAGCCTGCGGCGGCCCGGCAGGTGCGCCCGGCGCCCGGGACTTTCGGCACCCACGAGTTCGATTGCGCGCACGGCAAGATCAGCTTCCGGCTATACACGCCGCGGGGGCCGAAGCGGCGGGGCTTCCCCCTCGTCGTCATGCTGCACGGCTGCTCGCAGACGGCATCCGACTTCGCGACCGGCACCGACATGAATGCGCTGGCCGACGAACTGGGTTGCGTGGTCCTCTATCCGCAGCAGTCGCAGCGGGCGAACCTGGCCCGGTGCTGGAACTGGCACCGGCCGAGGAACCAGGCGCGCGGCGAGGGAGAACCGGCGCTGATCGCCGCGCTGGTCCGCCATGTCCTCGCGATCGCTGCGGGCAACCCGAAACGGGTCTTCATCGCGGGCATCTCAGCAGGTGGTTCGGCCGCCGCGATCATCGGCAGCGCCTATCCGGACGTGTTCACGGCAGTCGGCGTCCATTCCGGTGTCGCGCGCGGGACGATCCGGACTTTGCCCTCAGCGCTCGCCGCCATGCGTGGGGAAGGACGGGCCAGATCGACCGGCAGAGCGGCGCGGCCGCTGCCCACCATCGTCTTCCACGGAGACGAGGACCGCGTCGTCCACCCTTCCAACGCCGCCGGTTTCCTCAACACGCTGGAGCGATCGCAGCCCGGCCCGCTGGTTTCGCGCACGTATTACGGGAAATCCGGCAAGGGCCGGGACTTCACTCGGAAGGTCTACCGCTCGTCAGGCGGCAACATCCTGCTCGAGGACTGGACCATCCACGGAAGCGGCCATGAATGGTCGGGCGGCAGCGCCTTTGCGTCCTACACCGACCCTCTGGGGCCTGACGCCTCGCGCGAAATGATGCGCTTCTTCCTGTCGCAAAGGAGGGCGAGTTGAAGTCGGAAACGACGCCGGCATCGCAGAACCGGGATGACGGACGCGCGATTGCGCCCAGGCAGTTCGAGATCGATGGCAGCACCATGACCGGCATAGCGTCGTTCTATGCGCAAATGAACCGGCTGCTCATGGTAGGGGAAGCCTGGCAACTGGCCGAAAGCCTCGATGCGCTGAACGACGTGCTCTACGGCGGTTACGGCGCCATCAAAGGCCGCGAGCCCGTCCGCATGGTCTGGAAGGACATCGCCGCCGCTCGCGCCGCGCTGGGCCGGGAAGCGACCTGCGCCTTCCTGCGCGAACGGCTGGGGACGAGAACGATGTTCAACGGCTCCCCCATCGTCGATCAACTGGCCGCGCTGGAGAGCGGCGGCGGGACCACCTATTTCGACATCGTGATGCAGATCTTCGCGGACCATCCCAATATAGAGATCGTGCCCGCATGAGCTGGAAAAGCGATCGATGGGCGCGCGCGCTGTCACGATTTGCCTGCTCACCCCTTAGTCACCGATAAGGCAGGACGAGAGGCGAACTGATGATCCCCAAGCCATCCGAAGGCATGGAAATGGAGCTCAAGCTGGAACTGGATGCAGCGAGCATGGCAGCGCTCGGTGCGTCGGAGCTGCTGGCTGACGCGCCGATCGCCGTTTCACAGCGTGCGATCTATTTCGACACGCCCGACCAGGCCCTGCGTCGCGGTGAGCTGTCGCTGCGCATCCGCCGGGAAGGCGAGCGCCGGGTCCAGACGGTCAAGGCCTCCGGCACGACCGCCGGCTTGTTCGTACGTCCCGAATGGGAGTTCGACGTTACCGACGATCAGCCCGTGCTCGATCATACGAGCCCGGTCTGCGCGCTGGTCGGTAACGGCATCGACGGGATCGTGCCTGTCTTCACCGTCGAGAACGAACGCCGCCAGTGGATGAGCGGCGGCATCGAGATTTCGCTCGATGAAGGACGGGTGATTGCCGGAGATCGCGAGACGCCGTTCGTCGAGGTCGAACTGGAGCACAAGGAAGGTGACCCGGCCGCGATCTTCGCACTTGCCCGGACAATCGACGCGGTCGCCCCGGTCCAGCTTGGCGTGATGAGCAAGGCCGAGCGCGGCTACCGCCTCCTCGGCCCCGCGCTTGCTGCCTCCAAGGCGCACCGCGTGGCGCTAGATGACGGCATGACGGCGGCCAGCGCGCTGCAGGCCATCGGTTTCGACTGCCTGAGACACTACCGGCTCAACGTCCCGCTCGTGTTCGATCACCGGGACACGGCAGCGCTCCATCAGGCGCGCATCGCGATCCGGCGGCTGCGATCCGCGCTCACCATCCACAAGAGCGTGTTCGCCGATCGCACTGTTCCGAGGCTCAATGCGGAACTGCGCTTGGTGGCAGCCGAACTCGGGAAGGCACGCGACATCGACGTGCTGCTCAAGCGGACCGGGGAGGAGGAGGTGAGGGCACAATTGCTGGAGGCCCGGGTGAACGCCTACGAGGGGGCGGGGAGCACCCTGCAATCGGTGCGGACGCGCCGTCTCATGATCGATCTCGTCGAATGGATGAGCATGGGCGAGTGGCTGTTCGACGATGTCAACGCCGAAGCCCGGACGACACCGGTGCTCGGCTTCGCGGCGAGAACCTTGCGCAAGATGCGCAAAAAGGTGAAGCGCCAGGGCAATGACCTTGAGGCAATGGATGACGACAGCCGTCACGAACTGCGCAAGTCATCCAAGAAACTGCGCTACGCGGCGGAATTCTTCGCTGCGCTGTACGACCGCAAAAGGGATCGCAGGCGGTTCAAGCGCTTCCTGTCAGCGCTCGAAGGCCTGCAGGACAGCCTCGGTGACCTCAACGATTTGTCCGCTGCATCCCGAACGCTGCGGCGGCTCGGCGTGACCAGCGCGGATGCGGAGGAGCGCGCGGCTGACCAGAAGGCCAAGACCGCCTTGCTGGAGCAGGCCGCAGAGCACCACGACACGCTGATCGACGCCAAGCGGTTTTGGACGTAGCGGCCGCTTACCGACGTCGGTAGAGTCAGGAAGTGGCGCGGTGTCGTGCGGCGCGCCTGTGGGGCTTGCCAGACGATCCGTTTCCACTCCCTGCTCATCGAACCGGACGTGCAGATCTCCCGCATCCGGCTCTCGGACAAGATATCACGCCTTCACCCACGGCGGGCTGCGGCCAAGTTCGCCAGACGTACGAGGCCGAAGCGCTCGTACAGCTCAGGGTCGTGATAGGCTCCCTCGCGCTTTCGTCTGGTCTTGTGCTTGGCCCGCAGCCACCGGCGCAACCGCACCACTGTGTAACTGTCGATAGCCCGATATGCCCTGCTCGTGGTTCCAACCGAGAAGTAGTTGGCCCATCCGCGCAGCACCCGGTTCATCTTGGCCACAAGGTATGTGGTATCCTGCCATGTACGCGCTCGGTCTGTCAGCTCGTGGATCGTAGCGATCACGCGCTGGATGCTTTTCTTTGATGGCCGGTGGCCCATGTAGGCTTTGCCGGTTTTCGCGGAGTACATCCGACCAAACGTGTATCCCAGAAAGTCGAACGTCTCGTCCGGCACCTTACAGATACGTGTCTTTTCCTCATTCACTGTCAGCTTCAGCTTTTCCATGATCCTGCGCATGTGATCTAGCGCAGCTTCCGCATTGCCCTTCGCACACAGGATCACGAGATCATCAGCATAGGTGACGAGCCGCGCGCCTAGACGTTGCCCAAGACCGAGCTTCCGCCACCCCAAAACGAACCGGCGCATGTAGAGATTTGCCAGCAGTGGTGAGATGGGTGATCCTTGCGGGATGCCGCGCCGCTGATCGCGGGCCTGCGTCGTTCGTGTCTTCCTGCCCTTGTCATCCGTTTCTTCGACAGCGCATTCCAGCCAGGATTTGATCAGATGCAGAACGCGCGGATCAACGATCCGGCGCGATACCGATTTCATCAGCTCAAGGTGGGGGATGCTGCCGAAGTAGTCGGCAAGGTCGGCGTCCACGACATCCGGTCGGCCATAGAACAGTTGCTCCTCCACCTCGACCACGGCCTGCTGGGCGTTGCGCCCGGCTCGGTAGGCGTAGATCTCGGGTGGGAGGTCGGCTTCAAAGATCGGTTCAAGCACCAGCATCGCTGCCGTCATGCAGACCCGATCCCGCACGGTGGAAATGCCCAGCGGCCTGAGTTTGCCGTTGGCTTTTGGTATGTAGACCCGTCTGATCGGTTCCGGTCGGTACGTCTCCTCTTTGAGCGCAAGCGCCAGTTCCGCCAGCCATCGCTCGACGCCGTAGTCCTCGATACCCGCAAAGTCCTGACCATCCACACCCGGCGCGCCCCTGTTGGAACGACACTGGGCATAGGCATGAGCCAGAATGTCATTGCGGCTAATCTTGTCGTACAGCGCGTAGAACCGATAGCCGACTTCTGCCTTCGCTTTCGCGTGCAACGCCTTCTGCAGTTTCTGGACGCTTATCGGAGTTGATAGGTTACCCAATCTCCTGCCCCTCACCACTTGCTGCGTTCATCTTGAACTGAGGCTCCTTCCCTCCACCGACATTACCCGGCTTCCTCGGTACTACGGGCCTCTCCGCCACCCCATTGCGCCCTTCCCTCCCTCGCGGGCGTCCAGTTGCCGATCACCCGGCACGCGATGGGGCTTCCCGTGTTGCGTGCACTTTCCTTGCGTACATGCTGTCGCCACTACCCCGGTGCAGCAGACGGGTTCAACGTCGCTCAAACTCGCCCGTCCATATCAACCTTCCCCGTAAGGGTTAACGGGTCGGCCTGCACATCGTCCTTTTCGAGGATTGCTCAGCGTTCACTCACGTTGCGGCCTGTACGCTCGCACGGTCACCTACGTGACCGTTATCCGAGGGCTTCAGACATTTCGTCACCTCCACGCCTGCCCCGGTTGCTTCCGGCTGGAGCATCGCCGGGTGGGCCTCTCACCCACTAGAAAGTGCCGCCTTTGCACGGCGCACACCCTTCCCAGCCATTCAGCTGTCAATTTCTAATCCCCAGATGCAGACGTTCTGTTATTCCGACAGTCCCTGCCAATAGCAGACTTTCATCCTGGACACTCCATTACGAAACCCGATACGAGTTCAGGCAGCACTCGGCCCACCTCAAAGCTGAGGTGCTGAGCCGGACGGAAATGCCGCCCGGCTCAGTAAGTCTCATTCCTTCAGCACGAATTTATCGCCAGAATAGACCCTAATCGGATTCCCGCGTTCAAGATTCTGATGGGCCTGCCATTGTGACCTTCTTGCGCCGTCATTAGCTTGTCCATGCCGCTCTTCCAACAGGATCGCCAACTTCATCCGCGCCAGCCTTCGGTTGGCGTGTTGGGAGCGTTGCTCCTGGGCCGTGGCTACCAAACCGGTCGGCCGGTGTGTGGCCCGAACCGCACTGTCCGTCTTGTTGACATGCTGGCCGCCCGGTCCGCTGGCACGCATCGCCTGATAATCGATGTCCTCATTCTTCAGGGCGATGATCGCGTCAGGCTCGGGCGCCAGAGCTACACCAACGAACCAGTTTCGCCGCTTGTGCCGGGGACGAAAGGGGCTGGTCCCGATCCACTGGTTGGAACCTATCCGCTTCGCGGCAAAGGCAGATGCTGCCTCGCCCTCAATGCGGAGGAGGGTCGAGGCCGGTAAATCCTCCAAACCATCGAGCGCTTCGCATTCAAGGCCCATGCCCTTGGCCTCCTTTGCGAAAGCGCGCGCCAGTTGTGCCACTACCCATTGGCATTCCTTGGGGCCCTTGCCCGCCGTGATGTGCAAGATCACCTCGCTCATTCCACCCTCGTCTTGTAGCTGAGAAGAGGGCGAAGCTTGGCAATGACACGGATCAGGCCGGCTCCCTCCAGATCGGCAATGACCATGCCGATATCCTTGTAGGCATCGGGAGCCTCTTCGAAGATCAACCTGCGATCCTCGCAGATCACATGACTGCCAAGGGCGGTGCGCTGCATGTCCGCGACGTTGAAACGGCGCGAAAGGCGGGCGTGGGCATCCTTGCGGCTCCACTTGCGGCCCGCGCCATGGGCCAGCGAATGGAGAGCCTTGTCGGCGTCGTCCACTATGGGTTCCACCAGATAACTGAAATCTCCTCGCGAGCCGGGGATGGTGACCAACCCCCGATCAGCAGGCGCAGCCCCTTACGGTGCAGCCACCCGCCTTGATGCGGCGTCACACTGTTATGGCAAATGTCCAGCACTGACCGGCCGTCGATGCCAAGACTTTCGCAAAAGCGCCGGGCGATGATCTGACGGTTCACAATCGCCCATCCCAGCGCGGCGTCATGCTCGGCAAGGTAGGCCGCGGCCTCCGGGCTGTCTGCAGGTATTCCATGGCTGATTTCCGGCTGTCGATGCGCTTGCAGGACGGCTTGCCCAAGGCCCCGCGAACCGCTGTGCACCATCATCCAGACCCTGTCGCGCCGCAAGCCAAGAACCGCGAAGCGCGTCTCGTGCTCCACCGTCTCGATCCGTTGGAATTCAACGAAATGGTTGCCCCCGCCAATGGTGCCCAGCGCAGGACTGGCCAGTTCGGGCGGCAATCCAGCCTCCTTCAAGGCTTCTTCGCCATCGCCCGACCAAGGAGCGTCCAACCCTTGCAGTTTGCGCGCCGCGCTGCCGAGCCGGAACTTACGCAATGGCGAAGTGGTCTCCCACAAGGTCATGCCGCAGCCGATGTCGCTGCCCACGAGATGGGGCCAGATGCGATCCGGTGACCAGAAGGCCGCCCCCACGGCAATGCCATTGCCTGCGTGGAGATCGGGAAGGCCGACAACGCGGGCCATACCCTCGTAATCTGCCGTTGCCTGGAGCTGGTCGAGTGACAGCGGATCGAACCGCGACGGATCGTTAGAGATCAGGGAGATCGGAGTCATTGCGCGCCTCCCTGGTCGTCGACCATTCCAGAGGTGAACATCGCCTCAAGTGCGGCCATGTCCTTGAGAACCCCGTCACGCGGATCGACGAACAGCTCGCGACCTGGGAACCACTCGTCCCGCCCCCGAGAACCTGCCCCTCGAACATCCACTCACCATAACGCCGGATAGAAATGCGGGTCAGCACGAAATCCTCGACATGTTCGCGCACGTGCATCTTGACCGTGCTACCCGTGTCGAGCTTGGCGCAGATCTCGCTGAAGACCGCGTCCCACCGGCGCCCGCGCTGACGCCGCAGGTAACGTACCAAGGGGGCGAGATTCTCGTTCAATGACTTGGTGTAGCGCGCACCGATGTGGGCATGGCGCTTGAGCCCGATATGGCGTGCGTCGGCGTGAGCCATCCTTTTCAATATGGGAGAAGCGGCGTGGCTCGCCCCCAAGCGGGAGCGCTCGACGATCACCTTGAACATGTCATCACGCATAAAAAGCCTCCCCGACGAGAGGTGCGACAACGACGGAAATTCTGGAAAAATCAGCGGCGCGAAGGCCGCGAAAAGCAATCAGGCGAGCGGTGTCGCCCTTGAGGCAGTTGCCCATGCAATCTGTTCCTGAACACAGGGAAATGAGAAGTTGTTTTCGTCGCGGTCAAATGCTGCGCGCATGGTCTTCTCCTTTCCTCATTCAAAAACAGGCCAGTGCTGGCTGGCGTCCATTTATTGGAGATTGTCGATAGGCGCAAGGCCCACATTCCATCGCGACCGTGGCCCGCTGCCGAAAGCGTTGTTCACCGATCTTCGGCCGCAAAAGTGCCGAGTTCCATTTCTAAGATGCAGCCCCACCGGTATTCGGATTCCGCCCACCAACTCTGGTCGCTCGCGGACGCGCAGCGTTCAAGCCCTCGGGAGAATACTGTCAAAACGTGATGCTGATGTTCAGTTCGCTCGTGGCAACATCGAAGCTTTCGAACTGTGATCTCGACATCGTATTGTGTCGCGTTAGTCTGTACGAACTGAATCATGGGATAAGATGGGCGGGGTAAATTGCAGAGATCAAATTCAAAATCAGGTCTCAGCCTGCTCGCTTTGATGTTTGCCATCGGCTTGTCTTCATCTGGAATCGCGCAAGACGATGCGAGCGTGGAAGTCGTCTCTGAGGAAGTGATGACCGGGTATGCCGGTCTCGACACATCCAAGAATCTTTTCGCAACCGATGATAAGACGCTTCGCAAAGGACTCCTGGCGTCGAAGAAGGATATTGCCAGAGGTATTCGAGCAACTGCACCGGATGCATTTCGCAATTGGACGAGTGCACTGCTCGCTTCGCTTAGCCGAAATGATCTTGATGCCGCCAGCCATGAAATGGCGCAGCGTTTCGGACTGCCCGATGGCCCCGTACGCCAGTTGCTGCGTAGCTGGGCTCTGGTGTGGACGCATAAGTATGAATTCTTTGGAGATGAGCCCGCTGACGTTCGCAACCGCGCGCGCCTGATCGCCGGGATCAATAAGGCGCTTGATCAGGCCGACCACGATCCCCTCTTGGTGCAATTCGCAGCTTTTACCCTCGACGAAGCCAATGTCTGTGACAACAGCCTCCTCACGCTGCCCGGCACCGGCGCGGACCGACCCGAAACCTTGCGTTCGATTGCCGCCATAACCGGTTGCAGCGGGCCGTTGCTGGAAACGATCCGAACTGATCCCATGCACAGGGTCGCCGATCTCGCCCTATTGGATAGCCTACTTCAGAAGCAAACCGCATTGACATTATGGCTTCTGCGGCCTGAGATCAAACAGCACCTCGCACAGCCCGATCAGCGCATGTTCACGCTGGCGCTTACGCGCGACGCGATTGCAGATGCGTTTGCGCGAGGCTCCAACGCACGCGGGCTTGCGCTATACGACGCGCTTGATCCAGCAGGGCGCCGAGCGATGCAGGATGACACGCAAGCAGGATTCACCGCCATGATCGATGGCATTCCCGTAATCTTCGTCCCTGCCAGCGACGTTAGCCTGACCACAAGCCTTGCTGCCGCGCTGTACTTGGCGGATCGCAAGGATGAGGCTCGCGTGCTCATCGATGCCGACCCCAAGCTACCGGTCCAACGCAGGCTGGTTGATTGTCTTTTTGCGGCCCAGACCGCAAAGGATGCAAGTAAGGCCGCGGAGGGCTGCGGAGAAAGTGGAAATGTCCACGGACGTGATCCGGACATCGACGATCTGATCTTGTCATGGGCTATCAATGGACAGCAAAGCGATCCTTATCCCATGCTGGAGACCGGTTTCAGCACGAGTGGTTCCAATGCGAATGCGCCGCTTGCCAGCCTCTATTGCAGGTTGTTCGACGTCAACGTGGCCGGCAGCGTCTGTGCCGATGCGAAGCGTTCGGTCGCCTATGATCTGAAACCCTCGTCGTATGGAGACGATGAGGAAGTCGCGGCTCGAAATGCGCTAAAGGCGCTCGATCTGCCCGAATGGGATTCTATAGCCACACTAATCGAAGACGAACGCACCGCCAGCCTTGCAGCCTTCGACACTGGCGACACCAATGTCGCCTACATGGAGCGACCACCGATCGAGCCAATCTATCCGGCGTTCGCTCAGCATAAACTGCCGTCACAACTGATCACTGCCCGCTCCGACGAAAGAGTGGCCGAAGCAGGGAAAAGCAAGTGGCCCAAAGGTTGGGCGGCATTGCCCCGGGGATTCGAGCCCGTGCGCTGGGAGAGTGATAGAACCCGTGCCGTTGCTATCAGCCAGTCGGGTGCTTTCGATCGCGGCGGTGAAGTTGGCGGCGGCGGGTACTGGGTACACCTGAGTAACGATGCCGGCAAGACATGGGGAGAGGCACTCTACACCGGGCTTTCCGTCCGTTTCCCCTACGTGATAGCGCCGGCATCCAAGCTGCCACTGCTGACGGGCGATCACCTTCAGATCGAAGTCACGTACGCATTGCTGGATACCTCCAGCATTTCCTATCCCCCGTGGGGCTGCGCACCTTGCGAAAAGAGGCGAACCTATGGCTGGATATTCCAATCGGAATGCTGAGCAAAGACAGTAATGGCGACGGTATTTCCGATCTGGTCTCCGCTCATTTGGGCGTGGACGGGCCCGTAGATGAAGCTCCCTTCATGTTAGGCTCGGATGTGGCCTCCTGCAAAAAGGACGCTACTGATCCGGTAGCAACGGTACGTCGAAAAGTTCTCCTGATGCTCACCGGCATCGATGAGGCGGCGATCCGCGAGCCAATCGACCGTAGTCCCGATGCACCGTTGCTTTCCGGGATCACGCGCGTTTCCACTGGCGAGAAATGGCCGCTGTTCGTCAAAGGGCGTCCCGCTGACTTGGCTTGCATGCCCCCCTTGCCGATGCCCGTACTGGTCTACGGTGGGAAAGGCGAAGAGGCCCTGCAACGGCGCTCGCCCGACTTCCGTCTAATCGAATTGCCCGCACTGGTCATGAACCGGGAGAAGTCGCGAGGCTACGCGATTTGGTCGACCGGTTGGACCGGCGGCACAATTTTGTTCTGGCTTGACGGCAATGAGTGGCACTTTGAGGCCATTTCAAGCTGGATCACGTGACGTTGCGAAGGAACCTGATCCGCAAGATTTTTAGGATACAAATGGCGATCTTGGCCAAACACTCTCTCGGTGCTGATTGGTAATTTCATTGTCTCCTGCGCTCCCGACCCTTTCAGCCGTTCTGCCGTTCTGCCGTTCTGCTTTCCCACTCTGGATGCCGAAAAGTGGCCGTAATGGACCGGAGGATGCCCGGATGCTAACTCCGGATCGTCGTCATTCGCTTGGGTTTAGCGCACCTCGCGAGTGATCGTCCTCTTCTGGTTGATGAACGCGAAGCCCGATCTGTAGGAGACGTAAACCGGTTCCGGCCCCCGCCACGCTGGGGGAGCCGGATGGCATCTGTTCTTAATCAGGCTGCAGCCTGCAGCCCCGATTGATCGTCCAGTTTCGCGCCCCGCATGGCCGCCGGGCGGTTTCGGCAACGCTCGACATAGGTATCAAGCGTATCGTCGGCCGGAAAGGCGCGACGACCGAAGGATAGCGCGCTGCCGATGAGCACGTCAGCCACAGTGAAATCGACACCCATCACATAGGGCCCTTGCGCCAGTGCGGTGCGCAACCGCGCCCGCACGGCGTCACGATTTCGCTGCGCCTGCGGTGCTCCTTGGAGAGTGCCCGACAGGCCTGCGAACAGCGCCTGCTCAAACTCTGTCGCATACCAAGCGATCCAGCCAAGGTATTCGCCGCGGCGCGGATCACCGATCGCCGGCGCGAGTGCCGCCTGTTCAAACGCGTCGGCCAGATAGAGCGCTATCGCCACGGCCTCTGTGATCAGCGCGCCGTCATGGACGATCGCTGGCACGCGCTTGTCGGGATGCGGGTTCGCCGGGTCGGGCAGCCCTTCGCCGGTCATGGGGCGGAAGATCGAGACCGGCCGGATTTCGTAAGCAGCTCCCAACTCCTCCAGCAGCCAGATGATCCGGGATGACCGCGATTGCGGAGCGTGGAACAGGGTAATCATAGATGTCTCCTCGACAAGCTTTCGCCCCGACACCGAGTGCGACGAGGCATTTCCCCTTGTATGGCCTCCTTACTGACAGCATTCTGTCAGCAGGAGGCCAGGGCATGCGCAGAGCAGACAGATTGTTCCAGATCATCCAGATTTTGCGCCGCTCGTCCGGTCCGGTGACGTCGGGCGAGATCGCCTGCGAACTGGAGGTATCGCAGCGAACGATCTACCGTGACATTGCGGACCTGATCGCCCAGCGGGTGCCTGTGCAGGGTGAGGCAGGCTTCGGCTATATCCTCGACGACGGCTTCGACATGCCGCCGCTGATGCTGACGCCGGACGAAATCGAAGCGGCCGTGCTCGGTGCACAATGGGTCGCTGGGCGGGGCGATCCGGCGCTGGCGAACGCAGCGCGCGATCTGATCGCCAAGATTACCAGCGTCGTGCCTGCGCGGCTTCGCCCGATCATCGCCCATCCCGCGATCGGAACACGGCCCATTGCAGCCCCGACACCGGACCGCATCGATCTGGCGCAAACCCGCTTATGGATCAGGGACGGTCGCAAGATCGAGATCGACTACCTCGACCAGCACGGCGCCAACACGGTGCGCATGATCTGGCCAATCATCCTGGGCTTTCTTGACGACACCCGCATGCTCGCAGCCTGGTGCGAGCTGCGTCAGGATTTCCGCCACTTTCGCGCTGATCGCATAATGGCGGCCAGATTTGTCGACGAACGCTACGACAGTCGGCCTGGAACGCTCCGCCAGCGGTGGAAACGGGATATGGAGAAGAGGCGAAATCTCGAGGGTAAAAGTTGAACCCTTCGAATGGCGTCACTCGCGACGCCCAGCTCTCATTCTGTCGTCGAACAAATCCCGCCTTTCAGATCACAAACTTCGTGACCCGACTGCAGAACGTCCATTATTCCAGCGGTGTCCGTCCTGATCAGCCTCTTATCGCGCGAGCCAAATGATGCAGTAACTGCAGGCGGCACTTTTAGCGCTATGCGTGATCGATGCTGCCATCACAGAGGGATCTCCCTCCAGTTCGCCGATCGCTTCATTTCAGCATCTCCGCTTTTAAGCATCAGGCTGGCTCCCGGCGAAGCATGTACTTGAAATCGCGAGATCCTTGATGTCATCCTTCCATGACAGTTCATACGTGACGAGGAAGCCGTCATGGTCAGATAGGCTCGGTCCGCTTGGCCCTCCATCGAACATCGCTTCGACCCGAACAGGTCGTATAGATACTGCATCGCCATTCCAGAAAAACTGCAAATCCTGCGTATCCATCCATGGTTCGTCACCGTCCCATGACATGCGTACATCGCAGCCAGATTGCGGATCCGCACAGACACGATGGACCAGTCTTAAGTCCTGATATCGTGAGAAACCTTCCCAGCGCGGCTCGGAATGACGCATGTTAAAGTCGCCGCCAAAGATCAACGGGAAGGCATCGTCATGTGTATTGTTGATGAATTGCGAAGCCTCCTGCGCCTGACGATCATGGGCTTCAAGGTTCCGCTCTGCAGGAGCCCCCGAGGCCCCGCGTGAATTCATATGCGTGTCGTAAATATCGATGGGGGTCGGAACGCCCGGGATCGAAATCTGCGCCAGCATGATCCCCTTGTTCGCCAGGCAGTCCAATCCCGCGCACGAGCGACGCCCATACGCCTGCTTGCGCACTTGGGTGATCGGATATCGTGAAGCCACGGCGAGCCCGCTCCCGGACAGATGGATGCCTATCTCCCCTCGCTTGATATGGGATCGACCCGGTAAAGGCTCCTTGTTGGAATTGCCTGGAGCCGAGGTGCGATGCGGACCAGAGGCAATTGCAGGATAACCGCTGTCGGCAATCGCACGCTTGGCCGCCCCGCTGAACATTTCCTGGAACAGGACGACGTCAGGCGCTCGACCTTCGGTCCGCAACTCGGCCAACCGCTGGGCTATCTTACGCAAGTATATCGCTCGGCCAGACCGGGCCGGAAAACCCAAGCCCTCGATATTGTACGTCAGGACGGACAGAGTGGTAGACTTCCTGTCATCATCAATTGTCTGCAAGACGGGCGCGCTTGTCGATGAGCAGGAAAGTTCCCGGTATGGCGAGGGAGTAGCGCATGCGGCAAGACTCGCTGCTGCGAAGATTGTGAGCGGCATTCGTGATACGGCCAGCATGCTACCCCCGGGCTTTCCGCAAAAACAAGCGCCAATTCATCGCGAGATCATCATAGCGCCATTCGCGAGTCAACGAAGGCGGGAAGGCCAAACACACGCTGAAAACTGTGAGTAAAGCATGAGCGCCCCTTCCCCCCGACCGTTCCGCCGAAGATTTCTCATTCCTAGGCTCAGGAGCTATTAAAATATCTGCAGAGCAGAGGATCGGTTGATTCAATCGTGGCGTGAGGAGGCATTGCCCTGATGCTCGACGCCTTGCCTCAGGCCAAAGCCCTGCTCGGCGACTGAGGCTATGATGCCGACTGGTTCCGCAAGGCGCTCGCGGAGCGCGACATCACCGCCTGCGTCCCGTCAAAGAGGAACCGAAAGGTCCCGATAACACACGATGCCGTGCTCTATCGCCAACGCCGCAGAATCGAGAACATGTTCGCCAGGCTCCCGGATTGGCGCCGCATCCATACCCGCTACGACCAATGCGCGCGCACCATCATGCCCGCCATCTGCATTGCCGCAACCATCATCTTCTGGATCAATCAATCAGTCCTGAGCCTAGATAGCCGTCGCAAAGTCCTCGTCTTTTCATGTCGCGGCATACCGATTGCTCAGTCATCCCACCATCAGTGCTTCTCAGGTCCCAGACATCCTAAACTGCATGCCCTATAGATGGCATGTCGCCGATTGACCGCATCCAATTTGGTGCAAGCATTGCGCATGTGAAATCGTACCGTGGAATGACTGATATGCAACGCTTCCGCGATACCGTCATCCGTGTTGCCCTTCGCACATAGCATGAGTACGTCATGCTCACGCGGCGATAGGGCGGGCGTTGCGCGAATGAGTTTCGACTCCATAGATTGCCTCCTCCATTCAATCAGAGACATTCTTATCCGTCCGTCCAACCAGGCCTTTTGAACCAACGACAACCACCCTGGTGTCACGCCGCGGCGTATCCTCCATCGACGTGGATCGCATCGCCGTGGATATAGCGGGCCGCTGGCGATGCAAGGAAGGCCACGGCCTCTGCCACTTCGACAGGTTCCACGAACCGGCCAAGCGGATTGGAGGCCGCCACCCCGGCCCGCAGCGTCTCGACAGGTGTGCCGCCGGTGATGCGCGAATAAGTGGCAAGAATATCATCCATCATCGCGGATTCAACGACGCCCGGATGCACGGAATTGACTCGGATCGGGTGCTTCAACGCGGCGAATTCCACCGCCGCGACCCGTGTGAGCATCCGCGCCGCTGCCTTGCTGACGCAATAGGCCGCGCTGAATGCCGAAGGGCGATCCGACGCGCCCGAGCACAAGTTGACGATCGCCGCGCCGCCCTCACGGCGCCCGCCACTGCGCGCCAGCAGTGCAGAGGCCAATTTGAGGCCCAAGAACACGCCTTCCACGTTCACTTGCTGGCAACGGCGCCAGTCCTCCAGCGTCATCGCGTCGATGCGCTCCATCGGTGCGATCCCGGCGTTGTTGACGAGGATGTCCAGCGCGCCGTGGCGGCTTTCGATGGCGGCAAGCGTCTGCGTCCAGCTGCCCTCGCTGGTAACATCCAGCGGCAGGAAGCCGTCGGCAGCCCCTTCCGGCGCGCGCAGGTCGGACCGTAGTACCGTGGCGCCGCGCGCCTCCAGCAGCGTGCATACGGCGGAACCGATATCGCCGTTTGCGCCGGTTACCAGCGCGATGGCGCCGTCCAGCCGAATCTTGTCCATCATCAGGCCTTTGCGAAAGAGTAGACGGGGTCGGCCGAGCCACGCGTTCCATGCAGGTCCAGTGCGGCGTACATGCCGCCGGTCATATCCCGCGTGCTGGGTTCGGCGCGCAGCCAGTCGAGCACGAATGTCCGTTCGGCAATGCGCCATTGCCCGTCGCGCCGCTCGAACCGGTCGATGTATCGCCCGCCGGTCAACGTATCGGTCTTATCTTCCCCGCGCGAAGTGGACACCGCGATGACATAAGTTTCACCCACCGCGCCATCGCCTTCCACTTTGATCCACTGGTTGGCGATGGAGTGAAATGTTTGCTCGTAATCCGCTTCTACCACAGCGCAGATTTCCGTCGCGAACGTCGGCCCGTCACCGTTGAAGGCGCCGCTGACGACAGTGCTGTCGGGATGGAAGACCGTGCCCAGCAAAGCGGCATCAGCGCGATCAACGCCACGACAATAAGCCATCGTCAGGTCCGCGATCTGCTGACGCGAGATCACCGCGTCGATAGTGCTGTCATCATACGTCATCGTTCCCACTCCTCTCGTGGTGATTTTAGCGGTCGCTTGGGCAAGCAGGGCGATACCGGGATCGGCGCTGCCGTGGCCGCCTGAAGGGACATGGTTCTCAAGCGGCCCCAGTCCGGGGATCGCCAGCCCTCCGGTCCAGTTGATGCTGGTGTCCAGCACATATGTCCGATCATTCATCCGCCACTGCCCGTCGCGCCGCTCATGCCGGTCCAGATAGCGACCGCAGATCAGGTGTTGCGTGGCCGGTCCATCTTCGCCCGCGCTGGAGGCGTAAGCCATGATGTAGCTTTCGGACCACGCCCGATCGCCCTCCACTTCCGTCCACATCTGCGCGGTGCGGTGCAAGGTGACCGGCCCGGCCTTCTGTGCCCCGCACAGGATCGTGACAAACTCCGAGGCCGGACCTGCATAGAAGCGGTAGTCCACGGTTCCGTCGGGGTGGTAGCAGTCCGCCAGCAGCCCGGCATCGGCACGGTCCACGCCCCGGCTGTGCTGGGCGAGGACGTTGGCGATGGCCTGCCGGTCCGCGATCTGCGCAATGTTCATCCCACCGTCTCCCCGTTGTCGATAACGATATGGGTGCCGGTGATCTGGCGCGATTCCTCGGACGCGAGGAACAAGACGAGGTTCGCCACATCCTCCGGGCGGCCCTGACCATGGGCCTGCACCTGATCGAGCCCGGCATTGTCCTGCGGCAATTGATCCAGCGCCTGCCGCGTCATCGGCGTATCATGGGCGCCCGGCGCGATGGCGTTGCAGCGGATCGCGTAGCCCTGTTCCTGGCAATGTACGGCCACGCTGCGGGTGAGCGCGATGATGCCCGCCTTGGCCGCGCTGTAGGCGGGGATCGCGCTGATCCCCTTGAGCGCGGCGACCGAGGCGACGTTGATTATGGAGCCTCCCCAAGGACCATTGGCGCCCTTGGTCATGTGCGGGATGGCGCTCTTGCAGCCAAGGAAGCAGCCCTCGACCATGACCTGCATCTGCAGGCGGAAGGTGTCGAGATCGCATTCCTCGACATTGCCGAAGCGCACCAGCCCTGCATTGTTCACCAGCACGTCGAGCCTGCCGAAGCGGGCGACGGTCTGGGCCACCACGCCCTGCCACTGCGCCTCGTCGCGCACGTCGTGTTCGAGGAACAGGGCGTCCGGGATCGAAGCGGCGACCTCGCGGCCGAGGTCGGCCTGCAGGTCGGTAATGACGACTTTCGCGCCTTCCGCCGCCAGCAGCCGGGCGTCGGCGGCGCCGAGGCCGGAGGCTCCGCCGGTGATAAGGGCGACTTTGCCGGATACGCGGTTCATGGGATCTCCCAATTCGTCGTCCCGGACTTGATCCGGGACCGGTGACTGTCTTCAGGCTCGGACTGGCCGGGCCCCGCCGATAGGTGGGTTGTTCCCGGCCAGCGGTCCCGGGGCGAGCCCGGGACGACGGCATTCTCAGAACTCGAAACTGACCGAACCGCCCCACTGGCGCGGCGGTGCGTAGCCTGCGAGGCCCGCGTAGCCGGGGCTGTCGAACACCGTCGACATGTAGCGCGAATCCAGCAGGTTGGTCGCCCACAGACCCACCGACCAGGCACCGCCGTCCGGCTTGTAGGTCAGCGAGGCATCGACGAGATGCGTGGGCTGGATCTTCGAGCGCGGCGTATCGAGGATCGCGGTGTAGTACTTGGAACTGGTGTAGGTGTAGCTCACGTCGCTGACGAGGTCGGCGCCGTTACCCAGCGGGATCACGAAGTTAGCGCCGAAGCTGGCGTTCCACTTGGGCGCATTCTGCAGGCGGTAGCCTTCCAGATCGAGCACCTGCCCGGAGAGCGGGTCGGCATAGAGGAACTGCTTGTACTTGGCATCGAGGTAAGCCAGCGAGGCGCGCAGCGTCATGCCCTCCACCGGCACCGCCGTGGTTTCCAGTTCGAAGCCCTTGATCTCGGACTTGCCGGCATTGAGAATGCGGTTGCCCTGCGTGTTGGTCGTATCGTCGAAGTAGATCTGCGCGACCTGCATGTCGCGGTAATTGGTGTAGAACGCCGCCAGGTTCACGCGCAGGTGCCGGTCGAGGAAGTCGGCCTTGATGCCCGCTTCGAAAGTATCGACCTTTTCCGGATTGTAGGGCGTATCGCCGTCCGCCGGGACGCCGACGCGCGCGGTGAAGCCGCCCGACTTGAAGCCCCGCGCCCAGCTGGCGTAGAGCAGCGCGTCGTCGGCCACTTCATAGTCCGCGCCGAGTTTCCAGCCGACGTTGTTCCAGCTCTTCTTGCCGCCCACGGTGAAGCTACCGATGACGGTGTTGCCGATCCCGGTATAGTTCGAGCCCGCCGGATCGCCGATCGAGGTGATGAGGCTGGGCGTCGATTCCGTCTGCTCGTGCGAATAGCGGATGCCCGCCTGCAGCTTGAGCCTGTCAGTCGCCTGCCAGTAGCCCTGCGCGAAGCCGGAGACCGAATAGTTGTCCTGATCCTGCAGGTTGATCTGCAGCAGGCCGGGCGCGGCGAACTGCAGGCGATAGGCCTGGATATGGTCGTAGTGGTTCTTGAGGTAGAAGCCGCCGACGAGGACGTTCAGCGTGTCGGTCAGTTCAAGGTTGGTGCGCAGTTCCTGGCTGAACTGCCAGCCCTCGGTGCGGCGGTAGGTGTCGTTGAGGAACAGCGGGGTGCCGTCCTGATCGGTGAACTCGCGCAGCGTGAAGTGCTTGTAACCAGTGATCGCGGTCCAGTCGCCCAGGCCGGTGTTGCGCCAGTTCATGGTAAACGTGCCGCTGTAGGTATCCATGTTGGAGGTATCGGGAACCGAGTTGTTGGCGCCGTAGTACTTGTCGGGCGCGGTGCAGCTTCCGGCGGTGGCGCAGGGGCTGACGTACATGCCGCCGGTGCCGGGGCCTGCCGTGCCCGGTGCGGTGTAGAGCGCCTCGCCCGGCCGCGCGCCGTTGATGACGATGGGCGAGCCGTTGCGGGCGTTGACGTATTCGCCCTGCAGCGTCGCGTCGAAGTTGGAACCGGGCGTGAACTTCAGATAGGCGCGCACCGCGTCGAGGTTCTTGCGGCCCATGTCAGAGCCGTCCACGACGTTGGTCACCCAGCCCTTGCGCTGCGTGTGAATGCCCGCGACCTTGAGCGACAGCACGTCCTTCACCAGCGGCGCCTCGATCGAGCCGGTCAGGTCCATGCGGTTGTAGTTGCCGTAGACCGCCTTGACGTGGCCGCCGAAATCGCCGGTCGGCTGCTTGGTGACGACGTTGATGACACCGCCCGTGGTGTTGGCGCCGAACAGCGTGCCCTGCGGCCCGCGCAATACCTCGATGCGGTCGACGTCGTAGAGGTCGAGTAGCGCGCCCATCGAGAAGAACTGCGGCACCCCGTCGACGACGATCGACACGGTGTTGCCCGCATAAGGGTCAGGCTCGATCACGCCGATGCCGCGCACGGTGAAGACCGCGCTCTGCGGGGTATTGGCGAAGTTGTCGATCTGGACGTTGGGGATCTGGCCCTGCAGCGCCTGCAGCGAAGTGCCCTGCGTCGATGCCAGCGCCTCGCCGCCGACGGCGGTGATCGAGATCGGCACGTCCTGCAGGTTCTCGGACTTCTTCTGCGCGGTGACGACGATCTCCTGGATGCCGCCGGACTGCGTTTCGGCGTCCTGCGCAAAGACCGTCTGCGGCACGAGAAGCGCGGCGGCGCCAAGTGCGAGGCGTGAGCTTGCGTTGAGCCAGATGTTCATTTCGTTCTCCCCTTCGTGTTTGTGGTGCGCGTCAGCGCATCCCGCGCGCGCAAGAGCGCGGGGCTTTCGTCCGGCATTCCGGTGCGAAAGAATGGGGCCGCCCCGGCAAGGGAGCGGCCCGGGGTGGAAGGGCGCTAGCGCCGCCCCTCCAGGTAATCGTTCAGCACTTCATGGAAGAAGCGCACCCGCGTCTCCTGCGCGGCCAGATAGGCGTCGGTGTACCCGCGAGAATACATGCCCTTCTGCTGGCCTTCCGCCAGAAGCATGTCCTGATAAACGATCTGATCCTTGATCTCGGGCACGCCGCGGCCGTTGTCGAAAGCGCGGTGCTGCATCTCCGCCTCGCGCAGCGGCTGAGGGCCGGCCATGACCGATTCCACCATGGTCTGTCCCTCGACCGGGAAGGCCATGCACCACAGATCGAACGTGCACTTGTTCGGGTCGGTGGGGTGCGGCTCGGTGCGGAAGAAAATCAGGTTGTCCGGCAGGAAGCTGATGGTGACGTTGGGGAACATCACCGTGTGCGGGCTGTCGGTGATCTCCTCGTCGTCCATGTGCTCGTAGTGGACGTAGCCGCGCTCCTTCCACAGTCGCTTCTTGGCGGCCTTGAGGTCCAGCCAGCCCTGCATCGCCTTGGTTTCGTAATCCGGATAGGCGGCGGGATCGATATCCCACGCCTGCAGGATCATGTCGAAGGGATGCGGCACGCCGTCGGGGAGACGGTCCGACAGCGAGGGACGCATCGGCTGCACCGTACGGCCATGCCCATTCGCCCACATCTCGTGCCGCGCGGTATCGACGTCCTGGTCGATCCATGGCGGCACCTGCGGATGCGCGGTGCGGGTGTGATAGCTTTCCGAGAAGTTGTCGGTGGCGAACTTCCAGTTGGTTTCGAGGTCGATCTTCATCCAGAACACGCGCACCGCAGTGTCCATCGGATAGTTCTTGTAGAGATCGGGCATCGGCGCGAGGTAATCGAGAAGCTCCGGCGCCTCGTCGTCCATCGTGTACCACACGAAGCCGCCCCAGGTGGCGCAGCGCAGTTCCTTGAGCTTTAGCTTGCCGCAAGGATTGCCCTGCGGGAAGTCCTGCGGGTCCTGCGCGTAGTTCAGCACGCCGTCCTTACCCCAGACCCAGCCATGGTACGGGCACTGGAACGAGTCCTGCGAGCTGGCATCCCACACCAGCCGCATGCCGCGGTGGCGGCACGAGTTGTAGAACGCCTTGATCGAGCCGTCGTCTTGGCGGACGCAGAAGACGGACTCGTTCATGAAGTTGTGCACCACGTAGTCGCCCGGCTCTTCCAGTTCGGCCGTGCGGCCAGCGACATGCCAGATGCGGGTCCACATGTGGTCCCATTCGCGCTTCATGAACTCGACCGAGGTGTAGCGCTCGCCGGTGATCGGGTCGCCGCGAAGATTGTCGGCATCGCGTCCGTCGATCATCATTGCGTCAATGTCTTGCTTTCCCATCTGCCATCCTTCTCGAAGAAGCATGACCGCCTGAACTGCTCACCCTTTTTATCAGGTGGTACAAGTCTCGTCGGTCGCTTTCATCGAAGCCCATCGCCCGTCTTTAGCGGATCATTTTTGATGATCTGGATGCAGAATATCAAAACTGGTCATTCGACCAACCTAGTATATCTGTCAGGCTCATCATCCGACGCCGCCATCGGACTCTATGGGAACGTGTCAGTGCGGAATTTCTACAGCCTATCCCTCACCGTCTAAGCCGTAGACCGCCTTCGCCAGTAGCCAACTTTGCGCAACTTGAATGTCAGCAACACCGGAAATCGGAAAAATCTGAACGCGATTGCGATAAATTATCGAGATGGGTCGTCCAGCTTCAGGCGCATACCTCAAGCCTATCCAGATACTCCAATCCACCTGTAAAGAAGCAAAGCGCAGGCGCCGCCATCTCCTCGAGGCGGTCCACAGAATGATGGTTATCACTCAAATCGTCCAGAAACCCAGGATCTTGCACCATGAATATTAGAGCGGCCTCTATAAGATAAACTCCGGCAAGGAGGTTTCTCTCGGAAATACCCGGCCGCTGACGTTGGATTCGATCCGTGAGCATCTCTGAGATTACGCCAAGTTTAGCCAAAATCGGACGCAATTCCGGCATGCGGTATGCGCTCATCAAATGCGATGTCATGACTATGTAATTGCGCAGCGGACTATCTACCGAAGCGGCAGCCTGCATAAATGGAAGGATGAACGCAGAGACGATCTCTTCCGGTTCGACACATTCGGCCCCCTCTTCCGCATCGGTGATACCAGCAGCTATCGTTTCCCGCAGTAGCCCAAGCTTTCGGTCGAGCGCTGCTTCGAGAATTAGATGCTTATTGCCGTAATGATAATGTAGCACTCCTATTCGTACACCGGCCTCCGAGGCGATATGTCGCAATGATGTGCCCAGATAGCCGTTGCGAGCAAACAGGATTTCGCAGGCATCCAGAATCTGGCTTCGAGTGGCATCTCCTTTAGCGGAGACTGGAGCACGATTTGGATTGACCGGTTTTTTCATCTTTGGGTCGCTCCAATCTGTACATCCATCAACCGGCGATTCATTGATCTTTCGGACTTTCAATCAATTATTTGCACGAAGCAGACCTCATCTCGGTGCGAATCTGCGAGCTTGTACGAATTGGACCTTTCGAAAATTTTATCGTTGAGCGCACGCTTCCATCTAATTCTGCACCCCCGGGCGAAGCTGGAAATGACAAGATTGCTTCACGCCTTAAAAACTACAGCCGACCCTTGCTTCCGTTCAGCCGACGATTGCCCGTCCTCAGGTACGGAACGGTAACTATTCCGGCGGGTGTCGACCAAATTAAAGCCATTCAGAAGCGAAGATGTAGGCTGGTCTTATTTCTAGGTTCCACTGTTCGACAGACTTGAACCTGCCGGACGGCTACCTGCAAATTTCAGACATGCCCGTGCTCTTTCCGTTCGGCGCGGGGGTGATCGACTACCGTAGAGCACAATACCGGAATGCACGAAAAATCACATGACCCTGACCTGCCGCGAAAAGCGCCGGCCTCAGACTGAGCAGATTATCGACAGTGTTGGCATTGTAACCCGAGACGTAGCTGCGCACGCCGTGGCGGGTCCATGCCTTGCCATCGAGACTGTAGTAGAAAGTTACGACCTGATTCTGGTTGGTAATGCGCATATGTATGCGCCGCGCTGAAGGCGCGGGTTCGGACCAGTAGGACGCCTTGCCCCCGCGATAGGTCGTCATGCGCTTGCCGTCGATGCCCATGCCGAGGAACAGGCGGTCATCAAAGAACAACAGCAGGCCTCCTTGCGCCTCGCCGGATAATTCCAGTTCGACTTGGATCTCGTAGGCGCGGTCACCGACCTGTTGCGTGAGCGGAGAACTGTCGGCGGGACCCGTGCCTTTGCCAGCGAGTGTCAACTGGCCGTCAGCTATGCGCACCCGTTCCGCCTCATCGGGTGCGCTGGCATAGAGGCTCCACAGACGACCTAGGGACCCCGTCTTGAACGGGTCGGAGTGCGCCATGCCGTGAACTTGCACTGGTCCGACTGGCTTCGGCAGCGGTTTCGAGAGGTCTCCCCGGTTGCCTGGAACCAACCGTCCTGCGTCCATTCAATCGGTTCGAGCAATGTCTGGCGCCCGAGCGTGTGGTATCCGTCCTCGTAACCGTGGTAGACCATAAACCAATCCCTGCCGCGCCCTTCGATGCAGGTGGCGTGGCCCCGTGACCACCAAGGTTCGTCCTCGGATTGCGTGCGTACGATTGGATTGTGCGGGCAATGCTCCCAAGGGCCATGGATCGAGCGTGAGCGGGCGACAACGATCATGTGTCCAGTGGCAGGGCCGCTGGTTCCACCCACCGCGTTGACGAGATAAAACCAGTCGCTGCGCCGGAACAGTTTAGGTCCTTCAGGCGACCAGGCTTCGGTAATCCAGTTATCTGGATAGTGCCAGGCTTCGTAGGCTGTCTCGACGGGGCCCGCCGTTGCAAGACCGTTTGCAGCAAGACGGACGCGTTTTCCTTCATTGAAGAAAAGGTATCGGTGCCCGTCTTCGCCGACAACGTGACCCGGATCGATCAGCCCGCCGATGCCGAGATCGATGGGCTCACTCCAAGGCCCTTCCATGGAACTTGCATAGATGACGTAGATGTTCGCGAAGCTAGCAAGCGGTGGCGACCAAGTCGCCTTCATGAAAGGAATGTAAATGAAGTAGCGGTCGCCGTGCTTCGCGATGTCTACTGCGAAGACGGTACCGATGGGGCGGTGGAGCGCGGGGCCCAGCGGACGCCAGTTCACTAAGTCGCGCGAATGCCAGATCAGCAGGCCCGGTGCAGCATCGAATGACGAGTGCGTCATGTAGTAGTTGTCCCCGTCCTTGAGGATCGACGGGTCGGGATAGTCACCCGCCAGCACAGGGTTGAGGAACCGGCCGTCTCCGAGATCCGCCTTGCGCTGACCTTCAATGCCGGGCCGCCACTGCGGAACGGCGGCCTCGCAGGGCATGCCCTCATCAGTAGGTATTGCAGCCCTCGCGCTACTTATGCTTGACGATAGGACGGTGCCTGCAAGTGCCAATTTGATCGCATCGCGGCGGGATTCCATACGCCTTCTCCGATTATTAGAATCATATTTCTAATAATCGGAGAAGGCGTATGCACAAGAAAATGTTTGCGCATCTAGTGTCTGCTATCTCCGACAAGCCGTTCAAAAGTTGACGGAGGACAGTGTTTCAAGCCCTACCCATAACAGCCACTCTAGGCTCAGGGCCTACTAAATTGGTTGCGAGGATGGGATAGGTTGGTTCAATGGTTGCGTGAGAGACGTCGCCATGAGTGATCTGCTCTGACTGTCGGAGGCGCAGAAGCGCCGGATCGAGCCGTATTTCCCGCTGTCGCACGGCGTGCCACGGGTCGATGATCGTCGGATCATCAGTGGCATTATCTTCGTGATCAGGAATGGCCTGCGGTGGCGCGATGTGCCCGCTGACTATGGACCTCCCAAGACGATCTATAACCGCTTCATCCGGTGGAGCAGGCTTGGCGTATTCGACAAGATTCTCGCGGCTCTTTCGGCCAAAGGCGGCAAGCCCGACCAGTCGATGATCGACGCGACCCATCTCAAGGCGCATCATACGGCAGCTAGCGTGCTCAAAAAGGGGTTGTTCCCGGACGTATCGGACGCACCAAAGGCAGTCTGAACTCGAAGCTCCATGCCGTCTGCGACGGTCAGGGAAGACCGCTGGTCATGCGTGATCAGTAGGGCTGGGGAACACAAAATCTTCCAAGGATACACCTCTCAGTTCCGCCATTGCCCATGTTGATCCCCGCCGTCTGCAGCTTGAGATCGTAGTGGTTCGACCAGAACCACGAAAACGCCTTGTAGGGCTTCTCGTCACCGCGGATCGCTTTGGCCACCCAGGTCGCCATGTCGTTGGCGTTCTGAACCGATTCCACCCGCACCACCGTGCCGCGCGCATAATCGCAGGCGAAGGCGGCGCAGTCGCCGATGGCATAGATGTCCGGCAGCGAAGTGCGGTACAATTCGTGCACGTCCACGCCGTTCGCGCCCGATGCACCCGCTACGACAAGCGGGCAGACCGCCGGCACGATGCCGATGCCCACGATCAGCGCGCCATGCCTTCACGATCGACAGGTCAGAGCGCAGCCAGTTTCGCGCACGTGTTCCTCGCCCTCGAAGACCTCGACGGGCTTGCCTCCGCCCGCACGAATGCGTTCCATCAGCGTACCCTGCGGATTTAGATTCAGTGCCAGTTCGCCCGAAAGGTATTGGTGCTCGAACAGCTTGTTCTCTCCCACGTAAGAAGAGATCATCTTGCGCACTTGGCGGCTCTCCAGCAGCATCCACAGGCCGAAGCCAGCCGCGCCTGCAGTTGGATCCTTAACGCCCGCCTTGCGTATTTCCGGGATCAGGCTGTCCGGGTTCCCCGAAAGGCCAAACCCGCCTGACATGATGGTCATCCCGTCAAACAACAGCCTTTCGAGTGCTGCAGCGGGGCTTTAGTAGAGCTGCATAGACACTGCGCTCAATCCCATTCCAACCGGATGTCGGAGAGCGCAGCCACACCACCGGTGCGGATCTGCGGCTCGGTTCCCGGCTTGCGGCGGAAGCGCGGAATGCGGCGCGTCCATTCCTCGACGAGGATACGCATCTCGGTGCGGGCGAGGAAGTTGCCGACACAGGTATGCGGCCCGGTCGAGAAGGCGATGTGCTTGCGCCCCTCGCGGTCGACGTCGAAAGTCTCGGGAGAGGCATTGACGCGCTCGTCCATCCCGGCGGCCGGGAGCGAGCATACCACCATGTCCTCCACCATGAACTGCGCGCCGAACATCTCGACGTCCTTCTTCACGATGCGCGGCTGCTGCACGATCGAGAAACGGCGCAGCGATTCCTCGACGAAGCTGGTAACATCGCCCGGGTTGGCATGGAGACGCTCCTGCACGTCGGGGCGCTGCGCCAGGTTGTTGAACGCGAAGCCCAGCGTGTTGGCCACGGTGTCGAGCCCGGCGATGAACAGCAGGAAGCCGATCGAGTGCAGTTCGTCGGTGGTCAGCTTGCGGCCGCGCACTTCTTCCTGGAGCAGCTTGCTGAACAGATCGTCGCCTGGCTGGGTGCGGCGCAGTTCGAAGTACTCGGCGACGATGCCGATGATCTGCTCCTGCACCTTGACGCGGTCCGCCGCGACGATGTCGGGGCGGAAGAATTCGTGGACGATGGCGCGGAATTCCTCGAAGCGTTCGAGCGGCCAGCCGACCAGCTGCATGAACACCGAGACCGGGAAGGCCGCGCCCACTTCCTCGCCGAATTCGCATTCGCCCCGGTCGATCACCTCGTCGATCAGGCGGTTCGCCCATTCGCGGATGCCCGGCTCCATCGCACGGATCTGCGCGGGGCCGAAATGGCGCATCAGCACCATCCGGAACGGAAGGTGCTGCGGCGGATCGAGGTTGAGCGGGATCATCACGTTGTCGCTGTAGATGCGCGGAATCTCCAGCACGCGGTTGGAGAAGTGCTCGGTGTCCGACAGCACCTTCGACATCATGTCGAGGCGGGTCACCATCCAGAAGCCGCCGTTGCGCGGGGAATAGAACACGTCCGGCGCGGTCTGGTGCAGTTCATGCAGACCGAGCCCCATGTCCTGCCGACTCAGGATGCGGCTGTCGCCGGTGTAATCGTAATCGAACACCTGATCCGCGCGGACATGCGCGGGAACCGACGCCAGCAACTGGGTATCGACCATTTCCAACCTCTCCAAAGGCGGTCGCCCGGCGTTCGCGCCTGAGCGGCACGGTTCCTGCCGGACCACCATTTCGTCCGTTATTCGCACATATGTATCAATTAAGCACATAAACCAGAGCGGTCAATCTCTTTCCCGCAGGCCGATATGCACCGGCGCGCGGGACCAGACCCTCATGAAATCTTCTCCAGCCACCAGTCGCAAGCTGATTGACAGCGCCAATGCCCTTTCGTAATGTTGATTTAACGAACACATGGTCGTTTATCGAACATAAGATTTGAGAGGGAGAGTTCAGTGTCACATCAATCGATTACCCGTGGGTCGTCGCGCCTGCGCGCCGCGCTGGTCGTCGGCACCGCGATCGGCGGGACGCTCGTGGCAGTGCCGCAGGCCGCATGGGCTCAGGACGCCGCTGCGCAGCCGCAGGACGCCGCATCGCAGACCAGCCCCAACGAGATCGTCGTCACCGCGCAGAAGCGCGCCGAGGCGCTGCAGGACGTGCCGATCTCGATCGCGGCGGTCACCAGCCAGCAACTGGCGCAGAGCGGCATCGAGCAGGTGCTCGATCTGCCGCAGGCAGTGCCGTCGCTGCGCGTCAACTATGCGGGTACGTTCGTGCTGCCGACCATTCGCGGCGTCGGCTCGGTCGTCGCCCTGCCCGGCCTGACGCAGAACATCGCGACGTACGTGGACGGCTACTATGTGCCGACGCCCAGTTCGAGCAACTTCGACCTTGTCAGCGTGGAAAGCGTCAACGTCCTCAAGGGCCCGCAAGGCACGCTGTTCGGCGCCAACGCCACCGGCGGCGCGATCCAGATCAACACCCGCGACCCCGAGTACAAGCCTTCGGCGCTGATCCGCTTCGGCTACGGCTCGTACAACACCGTCTCCAGCGCGGTCTACGCCACCACCGGGATCGGCGACAAGTTCGCGGTCAACGTCGCGGCGAACTATGAATACAGCGACGGTTACGTCACCAACATCGTCACCGACGACGACAAGGTGGCCAAGTACCACAAGTACTCGGTGCGTACGAAGGCGCTGTTCGAGCCGACCGACGGCATCAAGTTCGTGGCTGCCTACCAGCACAGCTATTCGAACGACCCCATCTCGCAGATGGTCGTGGCGCGGGACGGTGTCTCGGCGGGCAATGCCTATCCGGGCACCGTGTTCAGCTACGACAGCCCCAAGCGCGTCGCGCTCGACATGCCGGGCTATGCGCGCTTCAAGCAGGACTCGTTCAGCCTGAAGAGCGAATTCGACCTCGGCTTCGCCACGCTGACCTCGTACACCCAGTACCGCAAGGACGGTGTCGATCAGGGCCTCGACTACGATGCCTCGTCCGCGCCCAACAACTTCTCGTACTGGAGCGTGCGCGACAAGACCTTCACGCAGGAAGTCAACCTGGCGTCGGGCGGTTCGGGTCCGCTCAACTGGGTCGTCGGTGCGTTCTACCTGAACTACAAGGACGCCTACGACTACAACACTTACGTCTACGCGCTCGAACAGGGCGTCGACGTGTTCCAGTCGCGCAACAAGACCGAGATCCTACGCAGGGTTTGCCGAAGTCACCTATCAGCCGGTGGAGAAGCTGTTCCTCACCGGCGGCGTGCGCTACACCAAGGACAAGCCGCAGGTGGCCTACAACCTGCAGGCCTATGGCCTCACCGGTGCCGGCGACGCCAAGTTCGACAACACCTCGTTCCGCGCCGTCGCGCGGTATCAGTTGACGCCGCGCTCGAACGTCTATGCCTCGTTCTCGCAGGGCTACCGTTCAGGCGGCCTGCCCGGCTCGGCCTTCTCGACCGTCCCGGTCCAGCCCGAGACGATCAATGCCTGGGAAGTGGGCTACAAGACCGCCGAGGGGCCGCTGCGCTTCAACGTCGCGGGCTTCTACTATGATTACAAGGACATCCAGGTCACCAGCTACGGCGCGGGCGGCCAGTCGCTGACGGTGAACGCCGCCAAGGCGCGCATCTACGGCATCGACGCCGACGTGACTTACACTATCACGCCGGACTTCTCGGTCACGCTCGCAGGCACCTGGACCGACGCCAAGTACAAGGACTTCCCGAACGCGCTGGGCCGCGACTTCGACACGCTCGAAGCGTTCAACGTCGACGCATCCGGCTTCCGGGTGGAACGCACGCCCAAGTTCGCGGGCAGCTTCTCCGCCAACTACGGCTTCGACCTTGCGGGCGGGCGCCTCGTGCTGAACGGCAACGTGTTCCACTCGGGCAAGTACTACTACGACCCGGCGCACCAGCTGGATCAGCCTGCCTATACGCTGGTCAACCTCAAGGCGACCTGGACCGATCCGTCGGACCATGTGGACTTCTCGATCTTCGGGAAGAACGTGTTCAACGAGAAGTACTTCGTCGCCAGCTTCATCGACCCCTCGTCTGCGCGTGCGCGCTTCGGTGATCCGGCGACCTTCGGCGGCTCGGTCACCTATCGTTATTGATCGCTCATCAGAGGACATGCAAAGGCCGGGCGGTCCATCCGCCCGGCCTTTTTGCGTTCACAGCGTGAACGACTAGCCTCAAATCGTCATTGCGAGCGCAGCGAAGCAATCCAGCGCCGCGTAAACCGCGTGGATTCCTTCGCTGCGCTCGCAATGACGAACGGTGGTTTATTAGCAGCGGGGTGGGCAGTCAGCCGCCCACCCCTATATCAGGCCGCCGGAAGATGGCTCGGCCGGTCGGCCAGCAGGATGGTCTTGGTTTCGAGGAACGGGTGCAGCCCCTCGACGCCGCCCTCGCGCCCGACGCCGGACTGCTTGAAGCCGCCGAACGCCATCATGAAATCGACGAGATGGCCGTTGTGCCCGACCGTCCCGGTCCGCACCTGCCGCGCCACCGCATAAGCGCGGTCGACATCGTTGGTGAACACCGCACCGTTGAGACCGAACCTGGAATCGTTGGCGATGCGCACTGCATCCGCCTCGTCGCGCGCCGGGATCACCGAGACGACCGGCCCGAAGATCTCCTCCTGCGCAATGGTCGACTGGTTATCTACGCCCGCGAACACGGTCGGCTCGATGAAGAAGCCCAGGTTGAGATGCGCCGGGCGCCCTCCCCGGCGGCAACGCGGAAACCGGCGGCCTTGCCCTGCGCGATGTAGCCCTCCACCCGGTCGCGCTGCACGCGCGTGGCAACGGGGCCCATGCCGCTGGCCGGATCGAAGGGATCGCCGACGACGACCTTCGAGAACGCCGCGCCCAGCGCGTCGGCCATGGCGTCCGCGCGGTTGCCGGGCACGACGATGCGGGTCAGCGCGGCGCAGACCTGCCCGCTCATGTCCACCATGCGTTCGGCCAGCGCATTGGCGGCGGTCTCGATGTCGTAGTCGTCGAGCACGATCGCGGCCGACTTGCCGCCCAGTTCCATCGTATAGCGCGCCATGCGCCCGCCAAGGATTCCGGCGATGTTGCGGCCCGTGGCGCTGGACCCGGTGAAGCTGATCTTGTCCACGTCCGGATTGCGCACCAGCGCCTCCGATGCGACGCGATCGGCGATGACGACGTTGATGACGCCCTTCGGCAGCCCGGCGGCAGCGGCGACTTCCGCCATCAGCAGCGCATGGCCGGGCGCCTCGGGCGATCCCTTGATGACCACCGTGCAACCCGCGATCAGCGCCGGGGCGACCTTGAAGGCGGTAATCATAATCGGCCCGTTCCACGGCACGATCGCACCCACCACGCCCACCGGCTCGCGCACCAGCAGGCCCACCTTGGCGCCCGAGAAGGTGCGGTGCTCCTCCTCGAACGGGTAGGTCTCGGCCAGCCCCGCATAATATTTGAAGACATGCCCCGCGCCCGGCGCATAAGCACTGGCGAGCGAATGCAGGATGCCCATCTCGCTTGGCCAGATCGCGGCGATGTCGGCGGCGCGGCGCTTCAGTTCGGCGGCCATCGCGTTCATGTACCCGGCGCGCTCGGCATGGCTCATGCGCGGCCACGGCCCATTATCGAACGCCTCGCGCGCGGCGGCGACGGCGCGGTCGACATCGTTCGCCTGCGCGCTGGCGACGCGCATGTAGAGGTCTTCGGTCGCGGGAGAGACGACGTCGATCATCTCGCTGCCCGAAGCATCGACCCAGGCGCCGTCGATGTAGAGCTTGCCGGGGTGCTCCAGCGGGGGTGAAAGTCGCGTCATTTCAGGCCTTCCTCTAGATAAATAAGGTCGATTATCGCCCTTGCGTTCTATTATCGCCTAAACTACCAAAGCCACAGGATAGATCAAGCGAATGGAGAGACGTGTGGGCGAAAGGCGTTCGGCAATCGTGACGGGCGGTGCGAGCGGCATCGGCAAGGCCTGCGTGCACCAGTTGATAGCGCAAGGCTGGGCGGTGACCATCGCCGACCGCAACCCCGATGGTGAAGCGCAGGTCGAGGCGATCCGCGCGGCCGGAGGCACCGCGCAGTTCGTCGCCACAGACGTCTCGCGCGAGGAGGACGTGCGTGCCCTCCTTGCGGCGGCGACCGGGGCTTACGGACAGCTTCACGGCGCGATCAACTGCGCGGGCGTGGTCGGCATGTCGAAGCCGGTGCATGAGATCGCGGTCGAGGACTACGACCGCATCCTCGCGATCAATTTGCGCGGCATGTTCCTGTGCATCAAGCATCAGGTCGCCGCCATGCTGCCTTACCGCGACGGTTCGATCGTGGCGGTGTCGTCGGCGGCGGCGCTCAAGGGGCTGCCGTGGAGTTCGGACTACTGTTCGTCCAAGGCGGGAATCGACGGACTGGTGCGCGGCGCGGCGATGGACTGCGCGGAGCACAACGTGCGCATCAACGCGGTGCTCCCGGGCGCCACGATCACGCCGCTGGCGATGAGTTCGAGCAACGCCAACCCGGCGCTCGCCAAGACCCGCACGCGGCCGATGGAGCGCATGGCCGAACCGTCCGAGATCGCAGCGGCGGCGGTGTTTCTCGTGGGGCCGGGCGGCAGCTTCGTGACCGGCATTTCGATGCCGGTGGACGGGGGAATGGTAATCGCGTGAGGGCGAGCGGTGGGCATGCCCACCGCCGCCCACCTCGTCATTGCGAGCGAAGCGAAGCAACCCAGGGCAGCACTACGCCGCCCTGGGTTGCTTCGCTTCGCTCGCAATGACGAAAGGTGGACAGGAAGCTTTACCCCTCCCCAGCCGCTCCGAAACCGCATCCTGGAACATGCGGATCTGCACTTCCATACCGCCGAGGTTGACCTCCTTGATCGCGCCCGAGGCAATGCCTTCGTGGCACATCGCGGCAGCCCAGTAGTCCTCCTCGCCGAACACGCGCGCCATCAGCTCCATCGAGCGGCGCAGGCGGCCTTCCGCCTTCTCGGTCTCAGGCTTTTCGATCGCCAGCATGTAATAGTCGACGGCGCTTTCGCCGACCGCGATCGGGCGCACCACGCCAAGGCTGATGTAGCCGGGGCTGACGACGATGATGCCGTTGGGAAAGCCGATGTAGCTGAACACCATCATCCGCCGCATCTCGTCATGGCTGCGCGAGACGAGCGCGGGATCGAAGTTGCTGCGATGCGCGGCGTTGCGGATGTGCAGGCCGATGCGGTCGATCTGGTTCTCGGAATCGACCGAGAACTGCGCCAGCGAATCCTTGTGAAGGCGGGTGACGTGGTAGCTGTCGAGCATGGAATCCATGACCAGCTTCCAGTTCGCCTTCACCGGGAACGTCGCGTAGTCGTAGAGGTAGGCCCCGCCCATCTCCAGCGCGTCGAGATCCTGCGCCAGTTCACCGGTCACGCCCGAGAAGTCCGGCGCATTATCCGCGTCCAGCCCCACCCAGATCAGCCCGCCCGCCTCGACCGAAGGTAGTTCTAGCAGACCGAGATCGGCCTTCGACAGCCCCGGGAACGTCTCCGAACGCGGCAGGCCGATCAGCGCGCCGTCGAGGTTGTAGGTCCAGGCGTGGTACGGACACACCAGGCGCGGCGCCTTCTGCGTGCCCTCGACAGTGCACAGCTTCATGCCGCGGTGGCGGCACACGTTGGCAAAGGCCTTGACCTCTCCCGCCTTGTTGCGCGTCAGCAGCACCGGCATGCCCGCCAGCGTCAGCTGGTGGAAGGTGCCTGGCCCCGAGAGCAACGCAGACGGCGCGGCGATGGTCGGCCCGGCGCGGAAGATGCGCCGCACTTCCGCCTCGTAGCGCGCCGGGTCGATGTAGACATCGGCGGGGATGGTGTCGCGCACTTCAGGGTACTTGCAGTCGGACAGCGCGGGCATGGCCGAGAGCAGGCGGAACTGGCCGTCGGTGATCCGTCCGGCCACTTGCGGTTCCTGGGTCTGGGTTTCGCTCATGTCAGGTCTCTCAGGCTTGCAACAGAGGCGCCGGTTCGGCGCGGGCGGGAGCGTCGTGCGGCGCGAATGCGAGGCGGGCGACGCGCTCCTTGTGATAGGTGGGGCTGCCGTAAAGCTGTTCGTTCAGCTTGGCGCGCTTGAGGAACAGGTGGCAGGGGTGCTCCCAGGTGAAGCCGATGCCGCCATGCAGTTGCACCGCATCCTCGGCGAACCCGGCGGCGATCTCGACGGCATAGGCCCGCGCGCCCGAGGCGGCGGCGCCAGCGTCACCCGCCTCCACCTGCGCGGCGGCGTGGCGCACCAGCGCGGTGGCGGCTTCCAGCTTCGCCTTCCAGTCCGCCATCCGCGCCTTGAGCGCCTGGAACGAGCCGATCGCCCGCCCGAACTGCTCGCGCGTCTTGAGGTAGTCCAGCGTGATCTCGAACAGCCCGCCGGCAAGCCCCACCGCATCGGCCGCGGTCGCGATGGCGGCGTGGTCCTCCAGCGCCGACCATTCGACGGCGGAAAGAGGCAGCACAGTGCAGCCCACCAGAGAGACGGCGGCGAATTCCACCTCGGCGCTGCTGCGGGTGAGGTCCACCAGCGGCCGCGCGGCGACATGCACGCCCTCGGCCACTACCGGGATCAAGGCGAGCACGAGGTCAGGCCCGGCACGCACCGGCACCGCGAGCAGATCGGCGACATCGGCGAACGGTACGTTCCGCAGCGAGCCGGAGACCTTGCCCCCTCCTGCGTCAGCGCGCTATGCGATGCGGGCAGCGCCAGTGCGGCAAGGCAGGTGCCCTCAGCGATGGCAGCAAGGTGGCCCTCACGATCCGCTGCGTCAGGATGCGCCCCCAGCAGGCCCGCCACTGCCAGCGTGGAGAGCGCCGGGACCGAGGCCAGCTCGCGTCCCAGTTCCTCGTAGAGCACCGCCAGATGCGCGATACCGAGGCCCAGCCCGCCGTCGTCCTCCGGCACGCCGAGCGCCAGCCAGCCAAGCTGCGCCATCTGCGCCCACAGCGCATGGTCCAGCCCACGCCCTTCCTCGCCGGGGATCGCCCAGCTGTCGCCGCGATGGTCGGCAAGGACTTCGCGGACGCTGTCGCGCAGTTCGTTCGGTTCGATGGTGTCGCTCATGACCGGGCCATGCTCAGATGCCGTTCCTCAGGTTCGCTCAATCCATCATCCCACCGCGCCGCCGCGATGGCCAGCGCCGCCCGGGTCGGACCGCCCGCCTCGGCCTGAAGCGCGCGGGCGCGGTAGATCCAGAAGTGCAGCAGATGCTCGTTGGTCATGCCCATGCCGCCGTTGAACTGGTGGAGGTCGAACAGCAGTTCCTTCAGCCCCGACTGCGCGTGGCAGGCGGCGACTTGCGCATCGCTGGCCGTCCCGCTCCACGCCGCGCGCATCGCAAGGTAATACGCTGCCTTGGCATAGCCGTGGCGCTGCACAAGCCGGTGCTGGACCGACTGGAACGCGCCGATCGGCCGTCCGAAAGCCTTGCGGGTGCGCACGTAGTCCACGGTGAAGTCGATCGCGGCGCTCGCGGCCCCGGCGATCTCGGCGGCGAGGCCCACGCGCCACCACTTGCGCATCGCCTCGCCCGCTCCGACGAAGCGCCGCGCGTCGTCCAGTACGGGCGGCGCGGCGAAGCGGCCATAGGGATAGGCGAGGATCGTCTCCACCGGCTCTACAACGCCGTCGGCCAGATCGAGAACCAGCACATCCGCGCCATCCTCGATCAGCAGCATGCGCGCGATCGGCAGGTTGCGGATCGCGAGGTGCAGCCCGTCACGCCGCGCCAGCGCCACCGGGCCGGAAAGCTCCAGCCCCGGACAGGCGATCGGGGCGACGAGGCCGCGCCCGATCGTCTCGACCGCGCCGATCACCCGCGCCGTCTCGTAGACCACCAGCGCGCCCTCCAGCCCGCCGATTTCGCGCGCCGCATCGAGGAAGCCCATGTCCTCCAGTTGCGCCTGCAGGTCCGTATCGCACCAGTGGCTGTCGAACCGCGCGGACTGCGGGATCTGCGAATGGTCCTCCAGAATGGCCTGCAAGGCCGAGACCAGCGCGTGCTGGTCTTCCGACAGTTCAAAATCCATGATGCCTGTGCCTACCCCCGCGGGAGCCCGAGGCCGCGCTGGGCCACGAGGTCCATCTGTATCTCGTTGGTGCCGCCGGTGATCCCCGCCGGAATGTTGATGCGGTAGTAATCCTCCAGCAGCAGGTCGCCGCCGGTCAGCGCTTCGGGCGCATATTCGGCGATGAAGTCCATCATCTCGTTCACCGCCGCCAGCGCGATGACCCGCGCGAGGTTGGAATCGGTGCTCGGCGGCGCCCGCTTCACGCGCTGGTCGACGACGAGATAGGTCAGCATCCGCGCGGATTCGAACTGGGCGACCAGCCGCCCGGCCCGCGCCCGCACCACCGGATCGTCGTCCCACCGCCCTTCGGCCTTGAGCCGTTCCACCACCCGATCGAGCGCATCCAGCCCGGTGTGATAGCGCGGCACGCCCACACGCTCGAACGCGAGGGCGTGGCTGACGATCTCCCACGCCTGCCCCTCGGCGCCGACTCGGTTCTCCACCGGCACGCGCACGTCGGTGAAGTAGACTTCGTTGAGGTGCCCGAACTTGATGACGCCCGGATAGCTGGTGACGGAGATGCCTGGGGTGTCCATCGGCACCAGCAGGATGGTGATGTCCTTCTTGCCCGGCCCGGTCCGCGTCAGCAGGAAGCACCAGTCCGCGCGCCGCGCATAGGACGTCCAGATCTTCGAGCCGTTGACGACGTAGTGATCGCCGTCAAGCTCCGCCCGGGTGCGCAGTGCGGCAAGGTCGGTGCCCGCGTTCGGCTCGGAAAAGCCCTGGCACCAGATCACCTTGCCGCCGGCGATGCCCTTCACGTGGCGCTCCTTCTGCGCCTCGGTGCCGTAGCGCATCAGCGTCGGGCCGATCCAGTTGACGTTCATGTACTGCGCGCCGCGCGGCTCGCCCGCCGCCTTCATTTCCTCGCCGAGGATGAAGTGGTTCCAGTCGGGACTGTCGGAGCCGCCGAACTCGCGCGGCCAGTGCGGCACCAGCAGGCCGCGCTCGGCGAGGCCAGCGCAGAACTCGCGCGAGAAATCGACCTGGAGGTCAGACGCATAGCTCTGCGGCACGTAGACCTCGTCCCAGTCCTCGGGCAGCAGTTCGTCCAGCGCCTGGCGCACGCGGCGGCGGTAGTCTTCCTGCTCGGGGGTCCATCCGAATTCCATCTGCGTGTGTGTCTTTCGCCTCTCGAGTACAGGTCAGGCCGCCGCCGGTTCCCGGGGAAGCCCCAGGCCGCGTTCGGCGATGATGTTGCGCTGGATCTCCGAGCTGCCGCCCGAGATCGTCCACGCCCACGAATAGAGATAGTCCTGCATCCAGTAGCCGGTCTCGTTGGGGCCACCCATGAGCACGTCCTCCAGATGCTGCGACTCGATCCCGCGGATCGAGGCGCCCAAGCGGGTGAAGTCGCGCAGCAGGTCCGAATAGTAGAGCTTGACGATCGAGGGCGCGACGCCGAGCGCCTCGCCGCGCAGCACCGCGCCGAGCTGGTTGTTGACCAGCACCCGCAGCGCCTCGATCCGCACATGGATGTCGACGAGACGGCGGCGGGTCTCCGCGTCGTCGTAAGGTACGCCGTCAGGACCGGGAACCCGCGCATCGGCAAGCAGCAGCGCGAAGCCCTGCTTCATCCGCTCGGCCAGTTCGAGGATCGACAACCCGCGCTCGGACGAAAGCGTGGACTGCGCCACTTTCCAGCCCTCGTTCTCCGGCCCGACGAGATTCTCGGCCGGGATGCGCACGTCGTCGAGGAATATCTCGTTGAAATGCGACGCGCCGGTCATCTGCTTGATCGGACGCAAGGTGATGCCCGGCGTCTTCATGTCGAGGATGAAGTACGAAATCCCGCGCGACTTGGACGCCGCCGGATCGGTGCGCGCCAGCAGCAGGCAGAACTGCGCGTGGTGCGCGTTCGACGACCAGGTCTTCTGCCCGTTGACGACGTAATGGTCCCCGTCGCGCACCGCGCGGGTGCGCAGCGAGGCGAGGTCGGAACCGGCGTTCGGCTCGGAGAAGCCCTGGCACCAGATTTCCTTGCCCGAGAGCACGGCAGGCAGGTGCCGCTCGCGCTGGGCGTGCGTGCCCCAGTGCAGGAGCGTGCCGGGGACGTGGTGCAGCGCGACGAAGTAATGGATCAGGCGCGGCGCGCCCGCGCGGGCGATCTCTTCGTAAAGGACGATCTGCTGCGCGAAGCTGAAGCCGCTGCCGCCCCATTCTGCGGGCCAGTGCGGCGCTCCGTAGCCCGCCGCCATGAGCTTGCCGAACCACCATTCCTGGAACGCGACGTGATCCGCCTCGCTGGCGCCGAGCATGCGGCGGCGCCAGTCGGACGGCAGGTTCGCCGCCAGCCAGCCGCGCACTTCGGCGCGGAACGGCTCAAGTCTTTGCAGTTCTTCCAGCATGAGCGCTGCGACGTCCTCCCCAGACCCCCGCGCAAGCATTGAAGCGCATTCGCTTCACTTCGCGCCAAGGGCATATCGTGCGAATAACGCCCCGATGTTCCATATAGAACCATTGAGCCACTTACATGAGCCTGTCAACTACAGGCACCCTGAAAAGGCAAATATTGTGCGTTTATCGTTCTTATGGTCGATTTACGCACAATATGGTTGCTCTGCACACCCGGTAGGCGCTGCCACGTAACTTCGCGGCGCGCACGGCATCGCCATCCTGCCTGAAGCTGGAAAGATGAAGTTTGGTTGCCGGCAAATTCCTCCCCGAGCTTGTCTCGGGGAGGGGGACCGCCCGCGCTAGCGGGTGGTGGAGGGGAGACGCCGGGCAAATCCCCTTCGTCACCGCCTTCAGCGGCGCCACCTCCCCGAGACAAGCTCGGAGAGGAAATCAGATGCGCTCGATCACGACCGCCGGGGCAAGTCCACCCGCCGCGCACATGGTGACGAGGCCGACGGTCTTGTCCTGCCGCTCCAGTTCGTCGAGCAGCGTGCCCGCAAGGATCGCGCCGGTCGCGCCGATCGGATGGCCGAGCGCCATGGCGCCGCCGTTGACGTTGACGACCTCCGGATCCAGGCCAAGGTCGCGGGTGAACTTGAGCGGGACGACCGCGAAGGCTTCGTTGACTTCGAACAGGTCGACATCGCCCACTTCCATGCCCGCCAGCGCCAGCGCCTTGCGCGCGGCGGGGACCGGGCCGTTGAGCATCAGCGTCGGATCGTCGCCCACTGTCGCGCTGGCGCGAATGCGCGCGCGCGGCTTCAGGCCATGCGCTCTGGCATAGTCCGGCGAGACGACGAGCAGCGCGCCCGCGCCGTCCACTACGCCCGAACTCGTCGCGGCGGTGTGCATGTAGTGGATCGCGGCATCGGGATAGGCCCCGCGCACGAGATCGCCGTAAGTCGTGCCCTCGGCGTCGATGGCGCGGTCGAAGAAGGGTTCGAAGGCGGCCTTGAGGTTCGCCAGCCCCTCGGCGGTGGTCTGCGGGCGGGGGTACTGCTCGCGGTCGAGCAGGACTTCACCATCCTCGCCCCGGACTGCGATCAGCGAGCGGTCGAAACGGCCTTCGCGGATCGCCCGGTCGGCGCGCTGCTGGCTGGCGAGTGCGACCGCGTCGAGCTCCTCGCGGGTGAAGCCTTCCAGCGTGGCGATCAGGTCGGCGCAGATGCCCTGGTGCGGCTGCGGGATGCGCTTGCGCAGGCCCATGTTGCCCGAATCGAGCATGAATTCGCGCGACAGGGTACGGGCATGCGACATCTGCTCGACACCGCCGCCGATCACCACCTGCTGCGCGCCGGACTGCACGCCCATGGCGGCCAGCGTCAGCGCGGTCAGGCCCGAGCCGCAGAACCGGTCGAGCGAGAAGCCCGGCACCGTCGCCGGAAACCCTGCATCGAGCACGGCCATCCGCGCGAGGTTGAGGCCCTGCTTGCCCTGCTGGGTGTTGACCCCGGCGATAACGTCGTCGATCGCCGCCGGATCGATGCCGGTGCGCTCGACCAGTGCGGTCAGGAGCTGCGAGTAGAGCTGCTGCGGGTGCAGCGAGGCCAGCGCGCCTTCGGTCTTGCCGAGCCCGCGCGGGGTGCGCACCGCATCGATGATCCAGGCTTCCGTCATCATCTCTCTCCGTTACATCCGTATCGCGCCGTCGAGCCGTACGTGCTCGCCGTTGAAGTAGGCGTTGCGGCACATCTCAACCGCGAGGCTGGCGAATTCCGCCGGGAGGCCCATGCGGCGCGGGAACGGCACGCTGTCGCCCAGCTGCTGGCGCAGTTCGGGGCGGGCGGTGGCGAACAGCGGGGTATCCATGATGCCCGGCAAGATGGTGTTCACGCGGATGCCCTCGCGCCGAAGATCGCGCGCGATCGGCAAGGTAAGCCCGACGATCCCCGCCTTGGAAGAGGCATAGGCCGCCTGCCCCGCCTGCCCGTCGGTCGCCGCGACCGAGGCGGTGTTGACGATCACCCCGCGCTCCCCGTCGGCATTGGCCGGGTCCAGCGTCAGCATGCCCGCCGCCGAAGCGGTGATGCAGCGGAAGGTGCCGACGAGGTTGAGCATCACGATGCGCTCGAACTCGGCAATCGGGAACGTGCTGATCTCCCCGGTGTCGCGGGCGCGCTGCACGGTCTTGAAGGTGTTGCCGCGCCCGGCGCAGTTGACCAGCACCCGCTCCTGTCCCAGCGCGCCGCGCGAAGCGGCGAAGCCGGCGGCGACGCTTTCGTCGCTGGTGATGTCGACTTGTGCGAACGCGCCGCCCAGTTCGGCGGCCAGTGCCTCGCCCTTCTCGGCGTTGAGGTCGAAGATCGCGACCCGGGCGCCCTGCGCCGCCAGGGCGCGGGCGGTGGCTTCGCCGAGGCCGCTCGCCCCGCCGGTCACCACCGCGGTCAGTCCGTTCAGTTCCATGGCATTCCTTCTCTCGTTCAGTCCTGTGCGGCGAAGGCCGCGGCGATGGCGTCGATGTCGGGCGGTCGGCGCAGCGACATGCCGCCATCGGTGTGGATGGTCTCCCCGGTGATCCAGCCCGGCGCGGTACAGAGCCACGCGACCGCGTCGGCCACGTCCTGCGGTCCGGCGACGCGGCCGAGCGGCACTTCATGCGCAACCACGGCCCCGGCGCGCGGATGATCGACGAGGTAGCGCGCCGCCGGTGTGGAGATCGGCCCCGGACACACCGCGTTCACCCTGATACGGCGGTCGGCGAACTCGATCGCGGCGTATTTCACCAGCGTCTGCAATGCGGCCTTGGCGGCGCCATAGGCGAAGTAGCCTTTCCACGGATTGGTCGCCGCGATCGAACTCATCAGTACGATCGCGCCATCCTCCTTCATCCGCCGCGCGGTATGGCGCAGGAAATGCACGGCGGAATGGAAGTTGAGCTTCATGCAGTGCTCGAAGTCCTCAGGCCTCATGGTGTCGATCGTGCCCCGGATGCCCGCCCCGGCAACCAGCACCGCGCAGTCGAGCTGCCCTTCGCCCGCTGCCGTCGCGACGAAGGCCTCGACCTCGTTCTCCACGGTGGCATCGCACCGGGCGGGCGTGCCGGAAATCTGCGCCGCCAGCTTCGTCAGCCCCTCGATCTGCCGCGCGCCCACCGTGACGTGGCAGCCTTGCGCCGCCAGCGTCTCGGCGATGCACCAGCCGGTGCCGCCTTCCTCGGAGGCGCCCAGAACCGCCGCCCTTCGCTGTGCTTCGCTCATTGCCGCTCAGCCCGTCCCAAGATTATAGATAGTGCGTTATTCGCTCGTATGCTCGAATAACGTTCATTCAAGCAATTGCAAAGCACTTGTGGAAATTTTCACAGCGCGCGCTCCGAGGGATAAATCCGGTAGACCGCGCTCGCCCGCAGGATCATCGTCTCGCCGACATGGAGCGTGACGTGGGTGAACGCGAGGGTGGACGTCAGCCGGTCGATGCGCACAATGGCCTCGACCCACGCGCCCAGCGGGGCGGGCGCGAGGTAGTCGATGGAGAGATTGACCGTCGGCACCGAAGTGCGCGGCGGCCCGGTAAGGATGATCGCCTTGGCCATGACCACGTCCACGAACGTCGCCAGCATCCCGCCGTGGCAGGTCGGGCGCAAATTGCAGTGGACCGGCTCGACGCGGAAGCCGAAGCGCGGCGGAACGGTGCGGTCCTCGCGCTCCCCATTGGCCTCCCATGCATAATAGAAGGTGGCGCTGTGATCGGTGAAGGGGCCGCCGTTGTCGGTCGGCAGCCACGGGCGATCATCGGGCAGGACGGAAGGTGCAGCGGGGATTGCCAAGTCGGACTCCTTGTCGTAAATCGCACTCTTGTTACATAGTCGTACAAATCGACATGCCGTTACGCAAGCCGCGACGGGCCACGGAGAGACGGATGGGGTACAGTTTCGAGCAGCATAAGATCATCGGCGCGATCGAGGCCGACGACGGATTCTGGCGCGCGCTGGAAGACGGCAAGCTGCAACTGCCGCGCTGCACCGGCTGCAAGGGCTGGACCTGGCCCGCACACCACCGCTGCGGCCAGTGCGGATCGTGGGACTTCGCCTGGACCGACGTCGAGCCGCAGGGCACCGTCTTCACCTACACCCGCAGCCGCTACGCCTTCGACCGCGTGCTGGAGCGCAAGGACGACGTGCCTTACGTGACGCTGGTGGTCGAACTGCCCGGTGCCGACGGCGCGCGGGTGATGGGCGTCCTCACCGGCGACGAGAGCGGCCTTGCCATCGGTGCGCAGGTGCGCGGCCACATCCGCCCGCCCAGCGCGAAGACCAAGCACTACCCCGCCATCGAATGGGAACTGGTGCGCTAGGCGCGCCCCTTCGAGCGACGGATCATGAGGACAATCGTGGAGAGCAAATCGTGAGCAGGATGCGCGGCGCGGCGGCAATCGTCGGGATCGGCCAGACCCCTATTACAAGCGCGGCACCTCGCCGGAACCCGAACTCAAGCTGGCGCTGCGGGCGATCACCGCCGCCGCCGAGGACGCCGGGATCGACGTGCGCGACATCGACGGCTTCGTCTCCTACGCCTCGGAACGCAGCGACGCGCCCAAGCTGATGCCGGCGCTGGGCACGCGCGAGTGCTCCTTCTCCTCGCTGGTCTGGTTCCACGGCGGCGCCCTTCCCGCCACGCTGAACCTCGCCGCGATGGCAATCCTATCCGGTCAGGCCGAGATCGTCGCCGTCTATCGCTCGATGGCCGAGACCAGCAGCCAGCGCCTGCGGGTGATGGTGGCGCAGAACGACACTTCGGCGCAGTATCTGGTGAACGGCCTCGATTCCCCGCGCAGATCCTTGCCCTGCGCGCGCAGCGGCTGATGGAGTACCACGGCGTCCCGCAATCCGCCCTGCTGGCGACGACGCAGGCCTCCTACTACCACGCGCACAACAACCCCCACGCCTATGGCCGCAACATCGAGATCACCGACGAGGTCTACGCCAATGCGCGGATGATCTCCGAACCCTATCGCCTGTTCGACTGCTCGCGCGAGAACGACGGCGCCGCCTGCGTCATCCTCGTCTCGGCCGAGCGGGCGAAGGACTTGAAGCAGAAGCCCGCCTACGTCCTCTCCGCACCGATGGGCACCATGGAGGGCGGCGGCGCGCTGGAGGAGAACTGGCGTCCCTACTATGCCACGGCGGGCCAGAAGGAACTGGCCGACCGCATGTGGCGGGAATCGGGCTATGGCCCGAAGGACGTCGACGTCGCGCAGGTCTACATGAACATGAACGCGATGGGCATCGGCTCGATGATCGACCACGGCTTCTTCAGCTTCGAGGAAGCGGGCGAATTCTGCACCCTCGACAACCTCATCGCGCCCACCGGCCGTCTGCCGATAAACACCTCGGGCGGCGACCTCGGCGAAGGGTTCATCCACGGCATGGGCCTGATCCCCGAGGCGGTGCGCCAGATCCGCGGCACCTCGACCAACCCGGTGCCGGATGCGAAGCTGTCGCTCGTCACCGGCGGCCCCGGCGACATCATGAGCAGCACCGCCCTGCTCGGCAGCGAGGAGACGCTCTGATGGCCGTCACGATCGAACGCGCGCTCAAATGGTGGGCCCGCGACAAGCCAGAAGCGCTGGCGCTGCATTACGACGGCGAGACGCTGACCTTCGGCGAACTCCACGCCTGGGCCTCGCGCATCGCCGCGTTCCTCGGCGAACAGGGCGTGCGGCCGGGCGACCGCGTCGCGATGGTGGCGAACAATGCGCTCGACTACGCGGTGCTGATCGTCGGCACCGTGCTGTCGGGCGCGATCGCCGCGCCCTCAGCTTCCGCGCCAGCGCGCGCGATCTGGCGAAGTCGTTCGGGATCACCCACCCGGCGCTCGTCTTCAGCGACGCCGACCGGGCGGGCGTGGTCGGCGAAGCGCTGGCACCGGGCATGCGCCACGTGCCCCTCGCCATCGTGCGCGAACTGCGCGGCGCGCCCGAACCCCACGCGCCCACTTTCGAGGCGCGCGCCGAAGACCCGCTGTTCATCATCGGCACCAGCGGCTCCACCGGCTTTCCCAAGGGCGTGATCTACAGCCACGGTGCGACGATGACTTACGCCGCCGAATTCGTGCTGATGCAGCCCGCGACCGGCCACGGCGGCGGCGCGCTGGTCACCGGCCCCTACAGTTCCGCGTCGGGCACGCTGTGCATGCTGCAGTTCCTTGCCGTGGGCGCGACGGTCTATTCCGAAAGCCGCTTCTCCCCGAGAGCGCGCTACGGCTGCTACGCGATCACCGGATCACCACGTTCCTCGCCTCCACCATCTTCTTCGAGCGCATCGCCGCGCTGCCGGAATTCGAAAGCGCGGACTTGTCCTCGATCGCCTTCGCGCAGATCAGCGGGGCGCGGGTGAACCCGGCCCTCCTCGAACGCTACCGCGACAAAGGCGTGGTGCTGCGGCAGGCCTACGGCTCCACCGAAGCGGGCGGCGCCTGGGCCGCGCGGGACGAGACGGTGGTGGCCGCACCCGAAAAGTGCGGCCCTGGCGCGATGTTCTCGCGCTTCAAGGTCGTGCGCGCGGACGGTTCGCCCGCCGATCCGGGCGAGGCCGGCGAGATCCTGATCGCAAGCGACGCGCTCGCCACCGGCTACTGGAACGATCCCGAGCAGACCGCCGCCACCTTCAGGGACGGCTGGCTGCACACCGGCGATCGCGGCATGCTGGATGCGCGCGGCAACCTCACCTTCATCGACCGGATCAAGGACATCATCATCACCGGCGGCCTCAACGTCTCGGCGATGGAAGTCGAAGGCGCGATCTGCGAGATGGCCGAGGTCGAGGAAGCGGTCGTCATGGCCGTGCCCGACGACGACTTCGGCGAGGCGCCGCTCGCCATCGTCCACGGCCCGGCGGCGGAGGGCATCGAACCGGCCGCCGTGATCCGCCACTGCCGCGAGGCGCTGGCGAGCTACAAGGTGCCGCGCTACGTCGCCATCGAGCCCGAACCGTTCCCGCGCCTGCCCTCGGGCAAGATCGACAAGACCACCGTGCGCGCGAAATACGCCGAGCGGCACAAGGTGCTGGAGAAGCTGCGGTAGGGGCGCAGGCACAGTTAAGCCCCCTCGCCTCCAACCCGCGTCGCCGCCGCAGCGTGCGGCGTCGGCGTGCGCCGTCCCCACCCCTCGTCATTGCGAGCGCAGCGAAGCAATCCAGAGCGGCCTCATACTGCCCTGGATTGCTTCGCTGCGCTCGCAATGACGAGGGACGCGCGGCATCACCATCAATCGAGATCGATGATCCGCGCCTCGCCCGTCGCGGTATCGAGCACCGCGCAGCTACGCACGAACCCGCGCGGCTCGGGGCGGCCCTCGCCGACCGAGCCGGGGTTTATCACCAGCGTTCCGCCCAGACGCCGCACCACCGGCACATGCGTGTGCCCGTAGATCAGCACGTCGGTTCCCTCCTCCTCGAACCCGGCGAAGCGCGGGTGCGCGGGGGTGACGTAGGCAAAGTCGCCCGCCCACGGCGTCGCATGAACGACACGTACCCTCAGGCCGCCCAGATCGAGGCGCAGTTCCTCCGGCCGCCCGGCCAGCCACGCTCCCGTCACCGCATCGATACGACCGCGCGCACCTTCGCCCGAAAGGAAGGCAAGGTCGTGGTTGCCAAGGATCGTCTCCGCGCCCAGCGCCTGCAGCAGAGCGACGGTGCGACTGCAGAACCGGCTCTGGTCGATCACGTCCCCGGCGCAGATCAGCCGGTCGATCGCGCCCATCCGCGCGGCCGCCATCGCCAGCGCATCGTGCTGGCAATGGACGTCCGAGACGATCCCGATCCTCACACCCCGCCGACGAATGCAGGGCCGCCGCGCCACAGCGGCCAGAGCCCGGTCTTCACCGCCGCAACGTCGATATCGGAGGCCCGCATCACCCGCCCCTCGGCGACGAGCGCCCGGGCTTCGGCCACCCCAGCCGTGACCAGCGCCTCGACGATTCCCGCGTCCACCGCGCCACCGCCCTCGCCGGGGATCGCCTCGGGTCCGAAGCCGTAGTCCCGCGCGGAGGCGACGATGTCGGCCATGTCCTGCCCTCGGCCAGCAGGCGATCGACCGCCCGCGCCAGCGCCGCCGAAAGCCGATCGGCCACACGCTCCGCGCCGGGCGTGACGAAGATCGCCTGCACGCCTTTGCTGCGCAGCATCGCCATGACGCCCAGCGCTACTTCCGGCGCGGTCCGGTCAGCGACGGCAATCTCCCACATCCCCTCGCCGATCGATAGTCCGACCACGTGCGAGAGGTCAGGTTCCGACGGCGCGTCGAGTCCAGCCGCGTCGCACAGGATCACCGCGTCCTGTCCCTCCGGCAGACCGAGCCGCAGCAGGCGGTCGTCCACCTCGCCCTGCAGCGTGACGCATGCCAGCGCGCGGGGCTTCACGGCTTCCGCTCCCGGCAGCTTCGCGGCGGCGCGCTCGGCGAAGAACAGGTGGCGCTGGGCCGCCGATTCCGGGCTGGCCGTCAGCGCGCGGGCAATATCGCGTTCGCGCACAATGCCTTCCTCGAAAGGCAGCGTCGCAGCGGCCTCGATCGCCTGCAACGCGCCCTCCGGCGCCTTCAGCCCCACGAACAATTCCGGGTTGCGAGCACGGAAGGCCGCGAAGATGCTTTCGATCTCAGCCGCATCGCCGTTCATCGCTACATCGCGCACCCGCCGCAGCGGACGGCCTTCGCGCAGCACCTGCTCGGCGAAGGCGACCGCCTGCTCCTCCAGCCTGCCCTCCTCCACCACCGCATCGATCAGGCCGAGTTCGAGCGCCTCCGCCGCGCCGACCTTGCGGCCCAGCGCGATCATCTCCACCGCCGCCTCGACGCCGACGATCCGCGGCACCCGCTGCGTCCCCCGCCCCCGGCAGCAGGCCGAGCGCCACTTCGGGCAGGCCCACCGTGGTCGAGGGCACCGCCACGCGGAAATGCGCCGCCAGCGCCAGCTCGAACCCGCCGCCCAGCGCCGTGCCGTGCATCGCCGCGATCACCGGTTTGCCGGACGCCTCGAACGCGGCCATGACATCGCCCAAGAGCGGCGGTTCGATCGGGCGGTTCAGTTCCTTGACGTCGGCCCCCGCGAAGAACGTCCGCCCCGCGCACAGGATGATCAGCGCCCGGATCGATCTGTTCGCAAGCACCTGATCGACGCCCTCGCACAGCGCCACGCGAACATGGTGGCTGAGCGCGTTGACCGGCGGATTGGCTACCGTAAGTACCGCTATGGTGCCGTTGTGTGCCGTTAGGTGCGCGGTCTGTGCCGTCGCTGCGCTCATTGTCGTCTCCCAAGTCGATGATCTGCTTGACGCTGATTGCCTCAAGACGACAAAAGGTGCAATAAGTGACCAATCGAGCGAATAACGCACGATAATCAAGGAGAGGGTCTTGACGCTGGCATCCGACATCCGTGCCCGCCTGGTGCTGCCGGCAATCTGCGCGCCGATGATGCTGGTCTCCGGACCGGAACTGGTCGGCGCCGCCGCCAAGGCCGGGATAATGGCCGGATTGCCGCGCCACAATGCCCGCACCCGCGAAGAATTCGCGCAGTGGCTGGAAGACCTCCACCGCGACCTCTCCATCCACCGCGAACGCCATCCCGAAGCGCGCATCGGCCCGGTCGCCGCCAACATCATCGCCAGCCGTCCCCTGGAGGAAACGCTCCCCGACATCCGCCTGTGCATCGCGCGCGGAATCACGCATTTCATCACCGCCCTCGGCAACCCCGCCGAGATCGCCAAGGCCATCCACGACCACGGCGGCACGATCCTGCACGACGTCACCAACTTGCGCTTCGCCGAAAAGGCCATCGCGGCGGGCGTCGACGGGCTGGTATGCATCGGCAGCGGCGGCGGCGGGCATTCGGGCACGCTCAACGCGCTGGCCTTCCTGCCGCGCGTCCGGGCGATGTGGGACGGGCTGATCGTGTTCGCGGGCGCCGTCTCCTCCGGCGCGGCGATCCGAGCCGCCGAAGTGCTGGGCGCGGATCTCGTCTACCTCGGCACGCGTTTCATCGCCACGCAGGAATCCAGCGCCCCGCCCGCGTACAAGGCGATGCTGGTCGAGCATGCCTCGGCCGACCTCGCCTATACCCCTGCGATCACCGGCGTCCCCGCCAACTGGCTGCGTCCCTCTCTGGAAAACCGGGGCATCGCGCCCGAGACACTCCCTCCCGCGACGCGCAGCTACGCGCATCTGCCCGAGGACATCCGCCCCTGGCGTGACTTGTGGAGTGCAGGCCAGGGCATCGACCTGATCGGCGACGTGCCCGATGTCGCCACCCTCGTCACACGCCTGCGCCGCGAATATGCCGAAGCCTGTGCGCTTCCCGACATGGCCAAGGCGGCCGCGCATGCCTGACCCCGAAGCGCCGATTCTGGTCAAAGATCGCGACGGCATCCGTCGCATAACACTCAACCGACCAGCCGCGCGCAACGCGATGACGCGCGCGATGCGCCGCGATTTCGCCGCTCTGATGGCCCGGACGGCCGAGGACACCGGAATCGGCGCCGTCATCCTGACCGGCGCGCAGGGCTGCTTCAGTGCCGGAGTGGACCTCAAGGACCGGCCGGACGGCGCCGCTCCGGTCAAGCCCGACCCGGCCGCCGCGTTGCGCTCGCTCGGCAAGCCTGTGATCGCCGCGATCGACGGGCCCTGCCTGACCGGCGCGCTGGAAATGGCGCTGTCCTGCACTATGGCGATCGCCACCCCAGCCGCGTGCTTTGCCGATACGCATTGCAAGGTCGGCTTCTTCCCGCGCTGGGGCGGCGCATCGCTGCTGGTGCGCGCCGTTGGCACTCAGCGCGCGGCACAGATGATGCTGACCGGAGAACCGATCGACGCTGCCACCGCGCTCGCCTGGGGGCTCGTCAACGAAGTGGTCGCGCCCGAAGCTCTGCTGCCCCGCGCCGAGGCGCTGGCGACGACGATGATGACCCGTGCAGCCGCGCAGCCGCTTACATTCGACCTTCACATGCAGTTCCTGCGCGATGCCGCGGCAGGAAAGGACACCATGCGCTCCGAAGCGAACATGCTCTCCCTGTTCGACGAAGTACGCCACGAGAGGACCATCACCACGTCATGACTACGCTCGACGGCTACGACTACATCATCGTCGGCGCAGGCTCTTCGGGCTGCGTCCTCGCCAACCGCCTGAGCGAAGACCCGAAAGTCCGCGTGCTGCTGCTGGAGGCGGGCGGCAGCGACAAGCACCCCTTCATCGCCATGCCGCGCGGCCTCGCCAAGATCATGGCGAACATGCGCTATATCTGGCCGTTCATGACCCGGCCCGAGCGCGGATCGAACGACACCGCCGAATTCTGGGCACGCGGCCGGGTTCTGGGCGGATCGAGTTCGGTCAACGGCATGGTCTACAATCGCGGAAGCGCGGCGGACTTCGACGAACTCGCCGCGCTGACCGGCCCGGAATGGAGCTGGCTCCACATCGGCGAGGCCTATCGCCGGATGGAAAACCATGAACTCGGCCCCGACGCGACGCGCGGCGATGCCGGGCCGCTGCGCATCTCGATGCCGGAAACGCACAACACGCTGACCGAAGCGGTACTGGACGCGGGCGCGACGATGGGCCTCGCCAAAGTCGAAGACGTCAACGATCCCGCCGACGTCCCGCGCATCGGCTATGCCCCGCGCACGATCTGGAAAGGCCGCCGCCAGAGCGCCGCGACCGCGTTCCTGCTGCCGGTGCTGAACCGCCCGAACCTGACGGTGGAAACGGGCGTCGTCGTCGATCGCGTACTGTTCGAAGGCAAGCGCACCGTGGGTGTGATCGCGCGCCGGAACGGGCAGGAACTGCGCTTCGCTGCCGGGCGCGAGGTGATCCTCAGCGCCGGTGCGCTCGCCAGCCCGGCAATCCTGCAGCGCTCGGGCATCGGCCCTGCCGCCCTGCTCGAACGGATCGGCGTGCCGGTGGTCCACGACAATCCGGCCGTGGGCGAAAACCTGTTCGAGCATCGCGGCGTCGTGTTCCAGTGGCGCGTGCCCGATGCGGTATCGCAGAACCGCGAGTTTAGAGCCCTCGGCCTCGTGCGCAGCGTCCTGTGCTATTACCTGAAGCGCAAGGGGCCGATGGCGGGCGGCGCCTACGACATGGGCGCCTGGCTCAAGTCCGACCCCGCCCTTGCGCGGCCGGACATGCAACTGCTGATCTCGCCGTTCACCTTTGATTTCAGCGCCGTGCCGATCAGGGTGGAAGATCAGGGCGGCCTCAATATCTGCGTCTACCCGATCCGCCCGAAGTCGCGCGGGAGTCTCGCCATCGCCTCGCGCGATCCCGAGGCACTGCCCGATATCGCGCCCTGCTACGTCACCCATGACGAGGACCGCGCGATGGTGGCGACGATCTTCGCGACCGCCCGCCGCTTCGTCGCGCAGGCACCGCTCGCCGCCTATATCGAGGCCGAGACCCGTCCCGGCCCCGAGCACGCCAGCGAGGAGGCGATCGAGGCGGCCTATCTCGCCACCGGTTACACCAATTACCACGCCTGCGGCACTTGCCGGATGGGCCGCGACGCTGCCTCTGCCATCGACCCGCAGCTGCGGGTGCGAGGCGTCGAGGGACTGCGCGTGGTTGACACCTCGATCTTCCCGTTCATGCCTGCCGGCAACACCAACGCGCCCGCGATGGTCGCCGGCTGGCGCGCCGCAGACCTGATCCTGGGTGGGGAAGAGTGATACGCGGGACTTGTCGAAAGTCCTCCAACCGTACAATAATCGCACAGTTGATTGGTAAAGGGTGACGTACATGGCGGGCGCCAACGCAGAAGAACTGGTCGAGGCGGGAACGGGCAAGAAGCCGGTACGCGACGTCGATCGGATGGGCGGCTTCGCCAAGGGTCTCGCCGTGATCGAGGCCTTCGGCAAGGGGCGCGACAGGTTGACGATCGCCGAAGTCGCGCGCCTGAGCGGGCTCGACCGTGCTTCGGCCCGCCGCTGCCTGCTGACGCTGGTGGAGCTGGACTATGCGGTCGCCGACGACCGCTATTTCGAACTGACCCCCGCATCCTGAAGTTGGGCCAGTCCTACCTCTCGGCCTCGCTGCCGCAACTGCTGCGCCCGGCACTGTCGCAACTGGCCAACCGCATCGGCGAGAGCTGTTCGGCCGCCGTACTCGACCATCACGAGATCGTCTACATCGCGCGCGATACGCAGCATCACATCGTCGGCACCGGCCTGCATCCGGGCAGCCGCCTGCCCGCCTACTGCACTTCGCTCGGCCGAGTGCTGCTGGCGGCGCTGCCGGTGGAGGCGGCGAAGAAGACCATCGAAAGCAGCGTGCGCCAGCCCCTCACCGGCCACACGCTGACTTCGGTGAAGGATATCATGGCCGAGATCGCGCGGGTGCGCGAGCAGGGCTATTCGATCATCGACCAGGAGGTTGCGCCCAATTCGCTGTCGATCGGCGTGCCGGTCATCAACAGCACCGGCAGCACGATCGCCGCGATCAACGTCGGCTTCCACGCTTCGCGCGGGAGCAAGGAGCGGATGGTCGAGGAAATCCTCCCCGCCATGCTCGACGTCCAGCGCTATCTGGCGGAGACCCTGCCCTGAAGGGCTGCCCCTAATTCGTCATTGCGAGCGTAGCGAAGCAACCCAGGGCGTATTGCTCGGCTCTGGATTGCTTCGCTACGCTCGCAATGACGATGTGGAAGGCTCCTAGCTTCCCTTGAACACCGGATCGCGCTTTTCCAGGAACGCGCGTGCGCCTTCCTTTTGGTCGTCGGTGAACAGCGTTAGCTGGTCGTAGGCGAGCGAGGTCTCGAACGCGCCTGCCGTCATCTGCTTGAGCAGCAGGTTGACCGACATTTTGCCGTAGGAAATCGCCAGCGGCGGCCCCGCCGCCAGACGGCGCGCATAGCCATCGACGAAATCGTCCAGTTCGGCATCGGGCACGCAGTAGTTGATGAGGCCGATCTCGGCCGCCTTCTCGGCGACGATCGCCTCGCCCAGCATCAGGTACTCCTTCGCCCGGTGGAAGCCGAGCAGCAGCGGGAAGAAGGCGACCCCGCCATCGCCCGGCGCTATGCCCATGCGCACGTGGGAATCGCAGAACTTCGCGCCTTCCGCCGCGATCACCATGTCGCAGGCGAGCGCGATGTTGACGCCCACGCCGTAAGCGGGCCCGCGCACCTTGGCGATGATCGGCTTTTCGGCATCGAGCATGTTCCAGAACAGGCGGCGCGCACTCTTCGTCGGCGGGCGGCCCTTCCGGCCCGTCTGGTTCTCGCCGTCCTGCATCGACAGGTCGGTGCCCGCGCAGAACGCGCCGCCCTCCCCGGTCAGGATCACCACGCGGATGTCATCATCGCGGTCGACATCGTCCCAGATGCGCTCGATCTCCTGGTGCATTGGGCGCGAGACGGCGTTCTTGCGGCGCGGATTGTTGAGCGTCAGCGTGCAGACGCCGTCGTTCTTGTCGATCTTGATCCACTGGTACTGGCTGGGATCGATGGCAGGCACGAAAATTCCCTTCTAATTACGAAAATGACGTCAACCCGCGCGCCGGTGGAAACGCATCGTCATCGACATGATGCCCTGCCCCAGCCCGCTTGAATAGGTGATCGGCGGCTCGGCCTCCAAAGCGAAGCCCTCGAAACGGTCGAGCAGTTCGGTAAAGGCCACGCGCATCTGGGCCTTGGCAACGAACGAGCCGACACAGCGATGCCGCCCCGCCCCGAAACCGACATGCATGTTGGGCTTGCGCCTGGCATCGATGCTTTCGGGGCAGGCGAACTTCGCCGGATCGCGATTGGCTGCGGCGAAGGCGACGAGCACGGAGTCCCCCACCTGCAGCGGCGTACCAGCCAGTTCGGTCGGCACCATGACCTCCCGCCGCAAATACGTGGAGGGCGAGGCGAAGCGCACGATCTCCTCGCTCACGGCGTCGATCGCGACCGGATCGGCGCGCAAGCGTGCGGCCTCGTCCGGGTTCTCGGCCAGCCACTTCATCATCGTCGCCAGCGCGATCGAGGTCGTGTCGAAGCCGCCGACGAGGATTTGGCGCACCATCGACATCTGCTCCGCCGCGCTAAGAGCCCGCCCCTCCACCTGCCCGCGCAAGATCGAGGCGACGACATCGTCATCCGCATCGCTCAGCGTCCAGCGGCGCTGCGCGATCACGTCCTCCGCGAAAATCCTGAGCCGCTCGGCCGCACCGGTCGGGGTGCCGGTGGCGACTTCGTGGTGGAGATCCTCGACCATCTGTTCCAGTTCGCCGGCATGGCTGCGGTCGATCCGCATGATGTCGAGCGCGACCACGATCGGCAGCGGCCGCGCGAAGACGCGCACGAAATCGAACGGCTCGTCATCGGGAATGCGTGCGATAAGGCCCCGCGCGATCTCGCCGATGGCGGGCTCCAGCGCGCGGGCATGCGGGCCGTCGAGCAGCGGCTGCATCAGCGCACGATATTCGCCATGAAGCGGCGGGTCGATCTCGGCCGGGATGTGAAAGCTGCGGATGCCGCCGGGCGGCGGCAGGGTAATGCCCTTGCCCGATCCAAAGACCGCGGGCGTCATCAGCACCTTCAGCGCATCCTCGTGCCGGGCAGCGACGTAGAACCCGCCATGGCGCGGCGAATGGACGAGCCCGTCGCGTTCGCGCAGACGGCTCCAGATGCACGGGCCGCGCTCATACGCATCGGCCGCGTGGATATCGAGATCGACGTCATCGCCCGGGCCTTGCGCCATCCCTATCTCCATATGGGCGATAATCGCCCTATTGTTTCTTATTCGACCATTGACAGCATTCGGGCCCTCCCTGTCAACCCGCTTCGTGCATGGCCGCACCGCCGTTCAGCCGGAGGACCGAGCCATCGACCTCGTCGAACCGCGACAGATCAAGGTTGGCCAATGTCGCCGAGAGGCTGCGACGGAACAGGTCGAGGATTTGCGCGACACCATGCTCCCCGCCTGCTGCGAGACCCCAGAGCCACGGCCTGCCGATCAGCGCGGCATTCGCCCCAAACGCGCGGGCACGCACGAGATCGGCGCCGCGCCGCAAGCCGCCGTCGAGCAGGATTTCGCAGCGCCCGCCCACCGCCTCGGCAATAGCGGGCAAGGCATCGAGCGTCGCTGCCGATCCGTCGAGCACCTTGCCGCCGTGGTTGGACACAACGATACCGTCGACCCCGCACTCCAGCGCCTTGAGCGCGTCACCCGGCCGCATCACGCCCTTGAGCACCAGCGGCCCCGACCAGCGCTTGCGCACCCACCGCAAGTCATCCCAGCCCAGCGGGGTCCGGGTCAGCAGTCGCCCGGCATCGGCGACACGCAGCATCGTGCCGTCGTCCCGCCGGGGCGCATTCGGCGCGGGCATGGCGAGGCCCCCGCGCAGGAGCGACCATAGCCAGCGCGGCCTGCCCAGCGCCGAAGGAGCGAAGCGCAGGATCGAGGCCGGATCGCCCGGATCGGGCAGCGGCGGTGCGATCCGGTCTGCGGGCGATACACCGGCGATGTCCGCCGTCACCACGAGGACGCGGCACCCCGCCTCGCGCGCCAGGTCGATGCAATAGCCTGCGCCGTCGCGGCCGCCGATCATGTAGAGCTGGAACCAGCAGTCCGGGTTCGCTGCCACCACGTCCCCGGCCGGCGCGCTCGCCCACGTGCTGATCGCGATAGGCAGGCCATGGCGTGCCGCCGCCCGCGCCGCGCCGAGTTCACCGTCGGCATGGACGATGCGCACGAACCCGGTTGGGGCGATGGCCAGGGGCATCGCGCATCTGCGGCCCAGAATGGTCGTCTCAAGATCGGGGCGGGTCGCGGTAGGGCAGGCGGCGGGCAGGAAATTCCACCGGGCGAACGCTGCCTCGTTGGCGCGCACGGTGGCCTCGTCCTCCTTGCCGCCGTCGATGTAGTGGAACACCGCCGGTGGCAGGCGCCGACGCGCGATTTCCCTTGCTTCCGCGACGCTTCGGAACATCCGGACTCTCTCCTCCGCTGCGCTCCGCCGGACCGGCAGCCGCGATCAATGTTTGATTATCGCTCATTTGTTCAATATAGAATCACTTCGAGCAAGCCAAAAAAGCGCCGAGCCGCGTCATCCGGGAGAGAATATGTCATCGATGCCTGAGGGCTCCCCAGCGCCTGCGGACCTGCCGCCAGCCAGCGCTCGCAGTTGGCTCGTCGCTGGCTTGCTCGCGTTCTGCTACACCATCGGCTACCTCGACCGGCAGGTCATCAGCCTGCTGATCGCGCCGATCCAGGCGGCGCTGCATATCGACGACACCCGGTTCGGACTGCTCCAGGGCGTCAGCTTCTCGCTCTTTTACGTCGCCGCGACGCTGCCGTTGGCCTGGCTGGCCGACCGCACGCGCCGTTCGCGGGTGATGAGCGGATGTGTCGCGGCCTGGAGCGTGATGACGATGGCCTGCGGTTTCGCGGGCACATTCGGGCAGATGATGGCCGCGCGCATCGGCGTGGCGGTAGGCGAGGCAGGCCTCACCCCCGCCGCGCTGGCAACGCTGTCCGACCGCTTCAATCGTCGCCAACTGGCGACAGCGACCTCGTTCTACACGCTCGCGCCTTTCATCGGCGGCGGCTTTGCGCTCGGCCTAGGCGGGGCGATCTATGCCTGGGCGGACGGTCTCGAACCCGGCTCGGTGCCGATCCTGAGCAGCATCAACGCATGGCAGGCGGTGTTCCTGATCGTCGGCGCGCTCGGCCTGATACCCGCAGCGCTGCTGCTCCTGATCGTGGACCGCAAGGCCGCTGCATCGCCGAAGGAAACCTCGCCCGGCTTCGGCGAGGTCTTCGCACTGTTCGGCCGGCACTGGCAGATTTTCGTGCTCTACCAGCTGGCTATGGCCGCGGTGATGATCCTGCTCGCGAGCTACATCAGCTGGCTCCCCGCCGCGATCATGCGCTCCAAAGGAATCGACGAGGCGGAAGTCGGGCGATTGTTCGGCCCCGTCTACCTCATATGCGGAGCGGCGGGGACGCTTTCGGCCGGGATGCTGGTATCCCGCCTCGCAAGACAGGATCCGGCGGGTACGGTTCTGCGAGTCATCCTGTGCGCACTCGCACTCGTCTGGCCTCTCGCCGCCTTCGGGCTGCTGACATCCTCGCTCTATCTCGAACTGACGCTGATGGGCGCGGCGCTGTTCCTCATTAGCTGCGTGACGAGCCTTTCCTCGCTTACCTTCCAGTACATCACCCCGCGCCACCTTCGCGCGCAGGTGATGGCGATCATGGCGATGACCGCCGCGTTGCTCGGCACGGGGCTGGGGCCGATTCTGTCCGGCTACATGAGCGATCGCCTGACCGGCTTTGCGCATCCGCTGTCGGCATCGCTGGCGATCATCGGCGCAATCGCCGTACCCGTCGCCTTCGCGCTGATGGCGCTATCGCTGCGGTATCACTCAAAAACGCGGCTCGACCTTCAGCTGCAAGCACCGGAGCACACATGACCAGACCTGTCGCTTGCATCATCGGCGCCGGTTCGGGGATCGGCCGGGCGACCGCCGAAGTCCTCCACCGCGAAGGCTATGACCTGATTCTCGCCGACCTGTCGACCGAAGGACTAGAGCCACTGCGCATCGCCTTCAATGCGCAAGTAGCTGCCCTGGACATAGCAGACAGGCACGCGCTTGGGCTTTTTGCGAACGGCCTGCCGGAGATCGACGCGCTGGTACTGACGGCGGGCCTCTCGCCAAGTATGGGAAGTTTCGAGCGCATACTTGCCGTGAATCTCACGGCGACCGCGGCCGCTGTCGAACTGCTGAGACAGCGCCTGCGGGCTGAAGGAGCCGCGATCCTCATAAGTTCGATGACCGCCCACACGGCACCGGTTGAAGACCCGCGCATTGCCGCTTTGCTCGACCAGCCCGAAAAACCAGATCTCGCCGCCCGGTTGAGTGAACTCATTGGTCCGGAAGCGGCATTGCCTGGGATGGCATACGCGCTTTCCAAGGCCGGGATTCTGCGCATGGCACGCCGGTTTGCGACACCGTTCGGTCGTCAGGGACACCGCATCTGCTCGATCTCGCCAGGATGCATTGACACGCCGATGGGGCGTCTGGAGATGGGCCGCAGCGAAACATCGCGAAACGCCTTGAAGGCCGCACCAATTCCTCGTTCAGGAACTTCCGAAGAAGTATCAGAGGCAATAGCCTTTTTGGTGTCTCGACGGGCCAGCTACATTACCGGGTGTGATCTTCAAGTTGATGGTGGCTGGGTGGGCGCGTCACTTGCGGATCCTCCGGGTTCATCCCTGAAAAGTGCTGTCGCGCTGGCTCGATTGAAAGATTGACAACCCTTACGAGACATTCAGAGGTCAATTTAGCGCTCTCAGGAGCAGGCCATCTGCTTTAGCAAGCTTGATCGATCATGGCGGTCATATCTTTCTCTAGCCCCTATGAACATTGGGCGTCATCTTCGCATGAAGAAATCACTGGGAACGACCAGTTCGATGACATCGCCCTTCACTTCTTCGGGTGGCCTCGGCAGCGGGGCGGCGCGCTTTGGCCTGCAGTCGGTCGTCGCGAACTTCGTCAGCGGTATTGTTCTGCTCATCGAAAGGCCGATCAAGGAAGGCGACTGGATCGAGATCGCAGGCTATTCCGGCCATGTCCGCAAGGTCGCATTCCGCTCGACGCACATCGAAACAGCCGATCACCACGAAGTAGCATCTCCAACAACGAACTGGTGGCTGGTAGCCTCAAGAAACTGACTTATGGCGACAGCGAGGGACGGATCGTGCTGCCGGTAGGCGTCGCTTATGGTTCCGAACCGGAAAAGGTGCGCAAGCTGCTCGCCGACATAGCGGTATCGCACGAAAAGGTACTGGGCGATCCGCCTCCTCGCGTCGTGATCGACACCTTGGGCGACAATGCGATCAACCTCAACCTGCTGTGCTTCTTGGGCGACGTGAACCAGCGCATGACCGTGCGATCCGACCTCTACTTCGCGATCATCAAGGCGTTGGACGAGGCCGGCATCTCCATTCCGTACCCTCAGCGCGAATTATGGCTTCACGACGCCCGGATGCCTCAGGCTGCAAAGGATTTGTGACCGACTGTCACATCCATTACCCTGCCGCCCGCTATCCGTTCCCGCATCTTGAGGTGAAGACTGGATGACGCATTCATGACCTTGCCCGTCGAAGCATCCGCCGATCACGAACACAGCGTCCCGTTCTTCTGGCCCTTTGCAGCGGCGCTGACGCTTGGCGAACAGGCCGTCGAGACGATGCAGCGCAACCTCGACTTCGCGGTCGAGGCGGGCCGCATCGAGCATCCGCCCGAGCCGGAATGGGCCACGGCAAACATCGTGCGCCTCGATCTGGCGACCATGCGGTTGCGGGAGTTCGGTGGAGAAGGCGCCAGCGGAACGCCGGTCCTGATCGACGCGCCCTTCGCCGGGCACAGTTCCACAATCGCCGACTACGCCGATGGCCAGAGCCTCGTGCAAACGCTGATGGCAAGCGGCATCTCCAACGTCTTCGCGACGGACTGGAAGCCCGCAACGGCGGAAATGCGCTACTTCGACATCGACACCTACCTCGAACAGCTCAACGTCGCAGTCGATGATCTTGGCGGAAAGGTCCATCTCATCGGGCTGTGCCAGGGTGGATGGCTCAGCACGATGATGGCCGCGCGGTTTCCGGGCAAGGTGAAGAGCCTGACCCTCGCCGGATCGCCCATCGATACCGACGCGGGACACGGACCGATCCGCGAGCTTGCCCATGCCATGCCGATGTCGGTCTATGAAAAAATGGTCGGCGCGGGCGGCGGCAACATGCCCGGCGATTTCATGCTGACGGGCTGGAAGAACATGCATCCCGACAAGCAGTACGTCGAGAAGTTCGAGGCGCTCTACCGCAACATCGAGGATCGCAACTACATCGCCCGCACCGAGAAATTCGCCAGCTGGTACGAGAACCCGCTGGACCTGCCGGGCCGCTACTACCTCCAGGCGATCAGCCAGCTGTTCAAGGAAAACCGGCTCGCCAACGGCACTTTTAGCGCGCTCGGGCGGACGTTGGACCTGAAGGACATAACCATCCCCACCTACCTGCTGGCGGGCGAAGAGGACGATATCACCACCTCCGAGCAGGTTTTCCGCGCCCGCGACCTGTTCGGCACGGACTCCGGTCTGATCGAGAGCAGGCTGGTTCCCGGCGGGCATATCGGGCTGTTCATGGGGCACCGCACGCTGGCCGATGCCTGGCCGGAGATCGCGCGCTGGATTCTCGCGCATGACTGAGGCCGCCATCACCCAATCGACCGAGCGGTTGCTGGCCCGATGTGGCGGATTTCCGCCGATTCCGACCGCCGTGGTCCATCCCGTCACCGCCGTCGCGATCGAGGCGGCGGCCGATGCGGCACGGCGCGGGCTCATCGCTCCGGTGCTGATCGGGCCGCGTTCGCGCATCGAGGAAGCCGTGCACCAGGCGGCACTCAAAGGCACTCAATGGCCCATCATCGATACCGAACACAGCCACGAAGCCGCCACACAGGCCGCGATGCTTGCCGGAACCGGCAAGGTGGCTGCCATCATGAAAGGCTCCCTCCACACCGACGAACTGCTCGGTGCGATCCTCAAACCCGAGGCCGGCCTGCGTACCGAACGGCGGCTGTCGCATGCCTACGTCATGAGCATCGCGAGTTACCCCAAGCCGTTCATCATCACCGATGCCGCCGTCAATATCGCACCCGACCTTCCCGCCAAGGCCGACATCGTACAGAGCGCGGTGGACTTGTGGCGGGTGCTGTTCGACGCGCAGGCGAAGCCCAGGGTCGCGGTGCTCGCCGCCGTCGAGACAGTGAACCCGCGCATGCAGGCGACGCTGGACGCCGCCGCGCTGTGCAAGATGGCCGACCGCGGGCAGATCGCCGACTGCGTGATCGACGGGCCGCTCGCCTTCGACAATGCCGTTTCGCCCGAGGCCGCGCGGGAGAAGGGCATCGTCTCCCCGGTCGCGGGCGAGGCCGACATCCTCGTCGTGCCGGACATCGAGGCGGGCAACATGCTGGCCAAGCAACTCAGCTTCCTCGGCGGGGCGGAAGCGGCCGGGATCGTGCTGGGCGCGCGGGTGCCGGTCATGCTGGCCAGCCGCGCCGACAGCGAGCGGGCACGCCTGCTCTCCTGCGCCATCGCCGTGCTGCTGGCGCAGGCGCGGACCTCGGGCGCGATCCTGTGATCGCGGCGCCGGTTACTCCCGCAATCGCCACCCTCAACACCGGATCGTCGAGCCTCAAGTTCCGTATCTTCGCGCGTGCCAGTCTCGACCTGCTGATGGCCGGCAAAGTCACGGGCATCGGCACCGACTGCCGCATGAACGCGAAAGTCACCGGGACCGGCGCACAGATCACGCATGAACTGCCCGGCGCCGACCAGGAGGCCGCCCTCGCCGCCGTGATCGCCTGCATCGATGCACATGACGACGACTGGCGCATCGACGCCTTCGCCCATCGCATCGTCCACGGCGGCGCGACCTTCACCGCGCCCGTCATCGTCACGCCCGAAGTCATGGCCGAACTGCAGACGCTCTGCCCGCTGGCCCCGCTGCACCAGCCCTACAACCTTGCCGGCATCGCCGCGTCCGGCCGCCTCGCGCCCAATGCGCAGGACATCGCCTGCTTCGACACCGCCTTCCATGCCGGACATTCCGAGGTGGTCCACAGCTTCGCCCTTCCGCAAGCGATGCGCGAGGCGGGCGTACGGCGCTACGGCTTCCACGGCATCTCCTGCGAATGGATCGCGCGCATGCTGGCCGAGCAGCGGCCGGACCTTGCCGCAGGCCGCGTCGTCGCCGCCCATCTGGGCAACGGCGCCAGCCTCTGCGCGCTTCGCGGCGGGCGCAGCCTCGACACCACGATGGGCATGAGCGCGCTCGACGGCCTGCCGATGGGCAGCCGCAGCGGCGCGCTGGATGCAGGCGCGGTGACATACATGATGCGCCGCTTCGGCCTCGACGCAGACGCGCTCGACCACATGCTCTACGAGGAGTCCGGTCTCAAGGGCTTGTCGGGCCTGACCAACGACGTCGCCACGCTCGTCGCCAGCGACGATCCGCGCGCCGCCTTCGCGCTCGACTGCTTCACGTACCGCGTTGCGCAGTATGTCGGCGCGATGGCGGTGGCGATGGGCGGGATCGACGCGGTCGTCTTCACCGGCGGCATCGGCGAGAACGCACCGGGCCTGCGCGGCGCCGTCCTCGAACGCCTGGCCTTCCTCGGACCTGTCGAGAGCCTCGTCATCCCCGCCAACGAGGAGCGCATGATGGCGATCCATGCCCGTGCCTTGCTGGAGACCCAGTTGGAGTCAATGCCATGAAAGGCCTCATCGTCGGTCTTGCCAACGACCAGTCGCTCGCCTGGGGCTGCACCTCGGCACTGCGCGCTCAGGGCGCGACGCTCGCGCTGACTTACCTCAACGACAAGGCGCGCCCGCATGTCGAGCCACTGGCGCAGGCAGTGGAAGCGCCGATCTTCCTGCCTCTCGATGTGACGCGGCCCGAAGAGGTCGACGCCCTGTTCGATGCTATCGCGGCGGAATGGGGAAGCCTCGACTTCCTGCTCCATTCGATCGCCTTTGCGCCGAAGGAGGACTTGCAGGGCCGCGTGCTGGATTGCTCGGCCGAGGGTTTCGCGGCGGCCATGGACGTCTCGTGCCATTCGCTCATCCGCCTCGCCGCGCGCGCTGCGCCAATGATGACGAAAGGCGGCTCGATCCTGACAATGAGCTTCTACGGCTCGGAAAAGGTCATCCCCGGCTACGGCATCATGGGGCCGGTAAAGGCCGCGCTGGAGGCGAGCGTGCGCTACCTTGCCGCCGAACTCGGCCCTTCGGGCGTGCGCGTCAACGCGCTCTCCACCGGCCCGGTGCGGACCCGCGCCGCCTCGGGCCTGTCGCACTTCGACGATCTCATGGCGAAGGCCGCCGAGACCGCGCCGATGCACCAGCTAGTCACCATCGAGCAGGTGGGCGAGATGGCCGCATTCCTCCTCTCACCCCGCGCGCCGACGATCACCGGACAGACGATCTACGTCGATGCCGGATACAACGTTACCGGCTGAATCCCGATCGTCCGGGCTCACTCGCCATCGCGGGTGAGCGCCATTACGTCGATGAAACGCCCGCGCGCATCGAAGCGGCAGCGAAAGCGCTTGATGCCACTCCGCCCCTGATCGGCGGTGCCGTCGATCGTGCTGCCGCCGTTACGCCCGCGGATCAGACGCGCGGTGGCGATGTAGGCGGGCCTGACGCCATACTGCGCCGATGCCTCGCCGCGACAGTAAGCGGCCATGTTGCCCGGTGCGACAGGCTGCCCGGTGCCAGTCCCGGGACGAGGGCCCGGCCCCGGCGCTCCCGCCCCCGGCCGCGTCGTCACCGCCACAGACAGGCCGAAGTCCGCTCGCTCGCCGCGCCGTGCCGCACCCCGCATCAGATAGACCCGCAGCCGATAGTCGCCATTCGACGGCAGGCGGCCGACAAAGCGATTGCCACTCGTCGATCCGGTGAAGATCGCCACATCGCGCGACCCCGGCGGGAGCACGTTGAAATAGGCGGAACGATTGGAACTGCTGAGCGACGCCGTCATCGTCTGCCCGGCCCTGGCCGAGAGCAGGTAGTCGATGGTCTGGTAGCCCTTGATCGTCCCGCGCAGGAGTGTCGAACTTGCGCCCCGCGCGAACTGCACGCGCTCGCTGCGGACGGGCGCCTGCGCAACGGCGGGAACGGACACTGCGATAGCCGCAGCCGCGCTCAACATTGCCTGCCTCGTAACCATAGAAATGCTCCCATAGAGTTGGGGCGGGATGTAAAGCCGATAGGACGGAACGATTACTTACAGCCTGACGCACCGCTGCCCGACCCAAGTAACGCGAGGGAAGGCAGGGCCGGGCGCGCGATCTTAAAAGCGCCGATGCTCCCGCCCCTCGATCAGGTCGCAGGTTCCACGGAATGCATAAGAAGCGGTGCCCTGGACGCTGATCTGACCACTGCGGCGGTTGATCGTGACCAAAGGCTTGTTGAGACCATTGAGACGGTACTTGGCCCGGATCACGTCCGGCCCCATGTCCACATCATAAAGATCCCACCACCCGTCATTACCCCGGCTGTTGATGGGGGAACCAGCTTCTTGGGCAGTCGGATGCGCCCGCCACCTTCCCAGAACTGAAGCATCAGCGAGGCATCGAACTGCTGTCCGGTCATCTCGGTGCGGTTGCCATAGTCATAGCGATTGGTCCGCGCATTCCATGACCAGCCATACGTCGTCGAAACACTACTACGCTGACCGTCTCCAAAGCACACGAGCCCCAGATCGACATTCTGATCGTTTACCTGAAAGCGAGCCCGGTCCTCGACATAGCTTGGCGACTCGCGCTGCCCGGCGGTTGACCGAGCATAACCGATGTCTGGATGATACCCACGGTCGCGATCCCCGTCGCGCGCATCCGATCGGGTATGACCGGTACTGTGACCGCAATCGGCAGGCAGCGTATCGGTGATCGAATCGTAACGTCCATTCATCGTCGCAACGGTAACGCACTGGCGTTTGTCGCCATTCCACCAAATGGTGTAGCTGCGATCATCGCCTTTCTGCGTATTCACAAGGTCGTAGCCACGCGCCTTCATCTGGGTTTCAGCGCCGGGCGCACGGGAGCCCACGAGATCGGAAAGTTCTGACGGAGCCTGAGCCAATGCGGCCTGTCCAGCCAGTACCAAGGCAAGCCCACCTGCAGTGATGGTGTGGAATGTCACGAACAGCCTTCCTTTCCCGATCGAACAGCGCGGGCTCGATTCTGAATGAATATCTATACAATCTGGCGGACAATTTCATGAAGTGAATGCCCGCCAGATCATTTCAATCAAATGAAAAGATGGAAGGGGTCACGCCCAACAAAAGCGCGGCCGTAATACCCGGCCTGAAGCGGACATCCCCGGCTTGAAGAAACCTCGGCGCTGCTGCGGTCGAACTGAGCGAGCCGGATCTGGTCCGTATCCGCTCGGCACTCGCCGCCATCGAACTGGTGGGCGAGCGCTATTCCGCCGCCAACCAGAGCCTCGTCAATCGTCGATCTGAACCGAAGGATCTCCCATGTCCCGGATTCACGGCACCGCGCATCGCCGCCTCGCCGAATACGTCAGCGAGGACATCGCCGATGTCTCCCCGGAAACCACGGTCGAGCGCCATGTCATAGACTTCGTGGGCGCCTGGGATTTCGAGGAAGTCTACGGCAAGCTGCTCGACTTTACGCGCACCCTGCCGCTCGACACCGAGGCAGAGGACGTGCTGGTCCACATCACCACTGGCACCCACGTCGCGCAGATCTGCCTGTTCCTGCTGACCGAGGCGCATTATCTGCCCGGCCGCCTGCCCCAGACGCAGCCGATCCGCCGCGCCGACGCCACTGCGCCGGGCAGTTGGAGCGTCATCGACCTCGACCTGTCGCGCTACGATTCCATCGCCACCCGCTTCGCCGCCGACCAGCGCGAGGGCACTTCGTTCCTGAAGTCCGGGATAGAGACGCGCAACCCCGCCTTCAACGCCATGATCGACGAGATCGAGCAGGTCGCCTCGCGCACCCGCGCGCCGATCCTGCTGATGGGACCGACCGGTGCAGGCAAGAGCCAGCTGGCGCGGCGCATCCACGATCTCAAGAAGGTGAAGCGGCAGGTCGCGGGGCCGTTCGTCGAGGTCAACTGCGCCACCCTGCGCGGCGACGGCGCGATGTCAGCGCTGTTCGGACATCGCAAGGGCGCCTTCACAGGCGCGGCCACCGACCGTCCCGGCCTGCTGCGCAGCGCCGATGGCGGCATGCTGTTCCTCGACGAGATCGGCGAACTCGGGCTCGACGAGCAGGCGATGATCCTGCGCGCGATCGAGGACCGGCGCTTCCTGCCGATAGGCGCGGACGCCGAAGTGAAGAGCGACTTCCAGCTGATCGCCGGCACCAACCGTGACCTTGGACGCTGCGTCGCAGAAGGCACCTTCCGCGAAGACCTCTACGCCCGCCTCAACTTGTGGACCTTTGCGCTTCCCGGCCTTGCTGCCCGGCGCGAGGACATTGCGCCCAACCTCGACTACGAACTCGATCGCCATGCCGAGCGCGAGGGTATGCGCGTCTCGTTCAACAAGGAGGCCCGCGCCCGCTTCCTTGATTTCGCCACGTCGCCGCGCGCAACCTGGAACGGTAATTTCCGCGATCTAGCCGCCAGCATCACCCGCATGGCGACTTTCGCACCCAAGGGCCGCATCGACGTGGCGACGGTGGACGGCGAGGTCGTCCGGCTCGAGCGCCTCTGGTCAGACGGGAGCAATCGAAGTGACGGCCTCGAAACGGTCCTGAGCGCCGCGCAACTGGCCGAGATCGATCCCTTCGACCGCGTCCAACTCGCGTACGTCGCACGGGTTTGCCGAGAAAGTCCTTCCCTCTCCGAAGCCGGTCGCCGCCTCTTTGCTGCCTCCCGCGAACGCCGGGCCAGCACCAACGATGCCGACCGCCTGCGCAAGTACCTCACCCGGTTTGGGCTTGATCGCAACGCTACGGTGACCGCCCCTTCCCGGTCGTTCAGCGCTGCAATTTCGCTTCCCGGGTGCAGACTGGCCGGTATCCGGGAGCTGGAGGCAAAGTAAGCTGGCAGCGGCCCGATCGTGCCGCTCACACCACCAGGACCACGCCGACAGGCCCGGTATCTTCGAATTTTACTGTCAAACGAGCGAAGTCGCCGCCCCATACCCTGGGAAGCGGGGCGGTGGCTATCACGGAGAAGCCGGGCCCTGAGTCGCCCGGTTTCAAAGCCGCCTCATGGCGGCGGCGGCCAAATGCCGGGAGGTATCGAAACAGAATTACCGAAAGTTCCTGCGCGAGGGTATCGCGCCGGAACAATCAGCATTTCAGCATGGCCGCGCCACAATCCGGCCGTGCAATCAGGCGGCGTCCAGCACTCCCGCTACCAGATTGCCGGCATGGAACACGGCCTTGCGCGGGGTCTGGCGCGCGACCGTTTCGGCCGAGCAGCTGGCGGGGACCAGCACCATGTCGGCGGCGTCGCCGGCCTTTGGCCATACCTGCTTGCCCGCCGCATCCAGCGGGGTCGGCCCGCCGGTGGCGATCTTCAGGGACTGCGAGATCCCGTATTCGTCGCTCCAGCCGTAGAGCTGGCAAGCGAGCTTTGCCTTCTCCAGCACGTCGCCGCTGCCGAACACTGACCAGTGATCCTCGACGCTGTCGGTGCCGGTGTAGACCTTCACGCCCTTGTCCAGCAGGATCGGGATCGGCATCATCCGCGTGCCGAACGGCAGGGTGGATGCCACCGAAACATCAAGCGAAGCCAGCCGAGCGGCCAGTTCGGCCATTTCGCCTTCGGAAATCGACATCATCGAGAACGCATGACTAAGCGTTACCTTGCCACTCAGTGAGCGCTCGCGCTCCACCGTGTCGGCGATCCGGCGGATCGCGGCGATGCCGCTGGCGCCGGGCTCGTGCAGGTGGATGTCCACGCCCTTGTCCATGTCGAGCGCAACCTGCATCATCGCATCGACCGACTTCTCCATGCCGCCGTCGAGCGCGGTGGGATCGATGCCGCCCACATGCGTCGCGCCCGCCGCCATCGCCGCGCGCATCGTCGGGATCAGGTCGGCGCTGACGAAACCGTGCTGCGGGAACGCCACGATCTCATGCCCGAAACCGTCGGCGCGGCCGTCGAGCGCGTGCTTGAGCAGTTCGACGTGCTTGGTCCCCACCACCGGATCGACGTTGCACTGGCTGCGCGCAAAGGTGGTGCCGTTGGACTGCAGCAGATCGACCAGCTTGCCCGCGCGCTCCTCCAGCGTTGGGAGGAGCTGCGGCAGCAGCGTCTGCTCCAGCTTGATCTGCCCGCGAATGCCTTCGGTCCGCTTGCGCGGGGGCACCCACGGGCCGCCGTAGAAGGTCTTGTCGAGGTGGATGTGCATGTCGCGGAACGAGGGCAGCAGCAGCATGCCCTTCGCATCGCGCACCGCCACGCCCATCGGTGCAGGCGCATCGGCGGGGAGGATCGCGGCGATCTTTCCGCCGCGCACCAGCACCGAGGCTTTCGCAGTCTCGGTGCCGACCACTTCCGAACCCTCGCGCCGGTAGCCTGTCTCCAGCGTCACGCCGCGCAGCAGGAAGCTCGCGCCCTTCGCCCCGGCCGGCTTCGTCTTCGCCGCCATTGCCGGAGCCGCGACCCCGGCCGCCCCGCCACCAGGGCGGCGGCAAGAATACCCCGGCGGGAAAGCTGCATGTCATTGCGATCCATCATCGTCGTCCCTTCCCTAAGCCTTAGAACTTGAACCGCGCGCCGATCTTCATCTGCCAGACCGACTGCGTGTTGAAGCTGGTCGCCGCACGGCCGACGAAGCTGTCGTACTGGTAGAAGTTGCCCTGCGTCGGGCAAGCCCCGGCGATCTGGCAATTGCGCGCCACCACGTTCGCCGACACATAAGGCGACGGGATCTGCTGCAGCACGCCCCACTTGCGGTTGAGAAGATTGCCCAGGTTCTCGATATCGAGATAGATTTCCGCCTTCGCCCCGTCGGGGAAGAAGCCCGGGATTTCCTGGCTGATCCGCATGTCGATCGTCGTCAGCGCAGGCGCGGTGAAGGCATTGCGCGGCGCGATCTTGCCCGCGTACTTGAGCAGCCCGTTCTGCTTCAGGAAGGCGTTGAACGCAGCGATGTCAAAGCCCGGCGCATAAGTAACGATCGCATCGCTCGTCGCCGTCACCTGCCCGCCGCTCGTCTGCGGCACATAGAGCAGCTGGCGGTTGCGCGTCGCCAGCGCGCCGTTCTCGCCCACCAGCATGTCGGCCGCCATGTTGGCGTTGGCGCCCACATCGAAAGTATAGCTGAACACCTGCCCCGAGCGCCTCTGCCCGAACAGCGTCAGGCGCGTGCGGTTGTCGCCGAAGAAGGCATGCGAATAGCTGACCGACAGCTTCGACAGATGGCGGAACTCATAGTTCGAGGTCGCCAGCGCCGGATCGTTCGGGTCCGAAGTCGCCACCCCGCTGTAGTTCGACGCAGCCACCGTGGTGATACCGGGATTGACGTCCTTCGAACGGATGTAGGTGTGCGAGAACATCGCCTCCAGCCCGTCCAGCGGCCCTTCACGCCAGGTCTTCGCCAGCGCCAGACCTAGCTGGTTGGCATAGCCCTGCTTGGTGTTGGTCACGAGAATATCGTTACGGTTCTCGCGCCCCGGCAGATACGTCGGTCGCCCGTCCGGCGCATCCGGCCCGCGATTGGCGCCTGCGTACAATTCGTACCACGCCACCGCGTTCTGCACTTCGGAGTGGATGAACTCACCCGCCACGCGCCAGCCGTTGCCGAACGCGCCCAGATCGAACTCCTTCTGCGCCCCGATCGACATCTTCCACGTCGACTGCGGCTTGAAGTTCTTGTCCAGCGCATTGATGAGCCCCTGCCCGCGCGCCGCGCTGGCGGTATTGGCCGCCTGCAGCGCCGGGTTGACGTTGAACCCGTCCACGTTGCTCAGCCCCGCAAGGCACGCCGCGCTCGCCGTGGCACTCCGGCTGCAGGTTACGTTGCCCAACATCTGCCCGGTGCTGTAGAAGGTGTTCGCCGTCCACACCGTGGGCGAGCCGCCGCCGAACAGGCCGACGCCGCCATAGACCGTCAGCGTCGGGTCGGGCTTCCAGTTGAACCCGAAACGCGGCTGCAGCAGGTGCTTGCCGTCGAGGTTCTCGGTATTGGAAATCCCGTAGCGCGCCATCACCACCGGGTTTTCGTCCGGCCGGTCGGACTGCTCGAAGAAGTCGTAACGCAGGCCCGCCTTGATCGTCAGTTCGGGCAGCACCGCCCATTCGTCCTGCAGGTAGAGCGTGTTGGTCGTGGTGTGCAGCGTGAAGCCCGCATCCGCCTTCTGGTTGCTGCCCGCATTGGCATAGCTGACCGAGGAGGCATTGCCCGCGCGCAGATCGTCCAGCGAGTTAAACACGTAGGAGCCGTTGGCGTTCTGCACGAACAGATCCCAGATCTTCAGCGCCTCGCGCTCGTACCCGGCGGTGATGCGGTGCGATCCGGCGGTATAGGTCGCCTTGGCGCGGTACTGCTGCAGATAGGTCGTCAGCTCATTCGCCTGATACGAGGCATTGGTGCCCGCATAGACGCTCGGGCCGGTCGTCGTCCCGTTCAGGTATACGCGGAACTGCGCGAAATCGTTGCCCGCCAGCGGGAAGCCCGGGTTGTCCATCTTCTTGTAGGACGCGCTGATTTCGGTGCTGAAATTGTCGGTCCAGTCGGAGAACACCTGCGCCTTGTAGACGTCGAGGTTGTTCTGCCGCTCCACCCACTGCGACAGCAGCCCCAGCGACGTGCTCGACCCGGTCAGCGTGTTGCCGTTGGCCGAGATCGAGGAGCCGCGCGTGCGCTGGTACGAAACCGTGGCGCGGTGGCCCGGCGCGATGTTCCAGTCCAGCTTGCCGAAGAACTTCTCGTCGCGCGAAGGCAGCTTGGTCGCCTCGTAGCCGAGCGGGTCGTAGCCGTAGCGGTCCTTCAGGATCTGGCGCACTTCGTTGGCCTGTGCCACGCTGACGCCGGGCACCTGATTGGCGAAGTCCGAACCCGAAGGGCCGACCAGCGACGGCTCCGAACGCTCGAACTTCTCGTAGTTCAGCGTGAAGAACAGCGTGTCCTTGATGATCGGGCCAGTCAGCGTCGCGCCGAAGGTCTTTTCGGAGAACTTGCCGGTCAGGCGGCGGTCCTGCTTCGATCCGTCCTGGAAATCGGTGTAGCCGAAGCGGCCGCCCTGCAGCGCATCGCCGGTATATTCATAGAAGACCTGACCGTGAAAGCTGTTGCCGCCCGACTTGGTGGTGGCATTCAGCGTGCAGCCGCCGAACGCGCCGTAGTTCACGTCATAAGGCGCCAGTTCCACGCCCAGCGTCTCAACCACGTCGATCGAGATCGGTGAGCGCTGCGTGGGATAGCCGTTGGCCTGCAGGCCGAAGTCGTCGTTCTGGCGCACCCCGTCGATGGTCAGCGAATTGGTGCGGTTGTTGGCGCCGCCGCAGACCAGCGCATCGCTGTTGCTGGGATCGACCGCCACGAAGGGGTTCATCCGCGCCAGATCCTTGAGATCGCGGCTGATCGAAGGCGCCGCCTCGATCTTCTGCGCGGAGAAGTTGGAACTCGGCCCGGTCTTGAGGTCGCCGCCGCCATAAGTCGTGCCGCTCACCACGATCTCGCTGATCTCGCCCAGCGTGAAGTTTGCCTGGAACGCGTCGCCGGTGTTGATCGCGGGAATGTTCACGGACTTGGTGCCGAGGTCGGGTGAAGTCGCGGTGACACGGTACGGGCCGCCGGGACGCAGGTTGCGCACGGCGTAGACGCCGTCGGCGCTGGTCGTCGCGGTGGTGGTCGTGCCCGAGGGGACATGGACGATGGTGACGGGAGCGCCGCTCACCGGATTGCCGTCCGGATCAGTCAGGCGGCCATTGATGGCCCCGGTGATGACCTGCGCGTGGATCGCGCTGGGAACGGCGAGCGCGATCCCCATCGCACCCAGAGAAAGTCCGGCAGCCAGTTTCGCAAAGCGCATGATTGTCACCCTCATGTTGTCCGAAAAGGCGACCGGCAGGGGTGCGGCGGACTTTTGTCCTGCCGACACCCGGCGACCCGATCGCTCGTTGCGAGATCAAGTCATATGTCGAACTTCGTCGATGATCCAACATTAAATCGTCAACGATATAATAAATTTTCGAGAACGTTGTGTTTCTGCGATTTTTGGATGCTGCGGCGCGGTATGTTAGAGTTTAGTGCAGGTTGACGATCGCGCCGCGCAGCAATTTGGAATCGAATCGTTGACGATATTTTCGATGGTTCCGGTATCGGAATGGGCCATGCGAATGCGCCTTAGTGCGCGCCAACGCGCGCTCTTGCTCTTTTGGGTATCGCTAGGTTCAGTTCAGTGCACGGTCGTGTGCGCCTCGAACATCGGCGGGACGCGCCACCTTCATCTCCCTGCCGTCGCGCTGTGCAGGCAGGAAAGAGGGAAGGAAGGGGGAATGGCGAAACGCGCTAGACGGAAACGACACAGCGCTGACGAGGAATTGCTTCGCTACGCTCGCAATGACAAGCCGTGGGTGCCACGTCCATTTCCCGTCGTCACTACGAGCGCAGCGAAGCAATCCAGGGCCGCACAGCGAAACCTCATACGCCCCAAAACTCCGCCGCTCAGATCCGGTCGATGGCGGTTTCCCGCGCTTCGCCCTGCAAGGCGAAGCGATCGCGCGTGCGGGTGTAGAAGCTGGCGCCGAAGCGGCCGACGGGGAAATAGTCCTGCAGGTTCACCCGCCACAGGTCGGTGTCGACCAGCCCCTCGCGGGCATGAAGATGCAGGATCTTTCCGAGGAAGATGTACCGGCTCTCTGTCTCGATCGTCTCCCACAGGAGGCATTCGAAGGCGATCGGCGCCTCGGCGATGCGTGGCGGTTTCACACCGGCGGAAGGGATCGACGTGAAGCCGACGAGGTCCAACTCGCTCTGGTCGGGCGGCAGCGTGGTGCCGCAGTCGTGCATCTGCGCGGCGATTGCCTCGTCCGCCATGTGGACCACGAATTCCCGCGATTCCAGAACGTTGGCGGCTGTGTCCTTGAGCGCACCATCCTGCAAGCGGTTGATGGATATCATCACCAGCGGCGGATCCTCGCCCAGCATGGCGAACATGCTGAACGGCGCGGCGTTGACCACCCCCTGCGCATTGACCGTGGTGACCAGCGCGATCGGGCGCGGGACGATCAGGCTCGCCATCAACTTGTAGCGCTGATAGGCACCGATCGCGTCGAAATCGACGTGGGTCGTCTCGGCGGAGGTGGCGTCAGAACCGCTCATCCCAGATTCAACATCTGGGCAAGCGTCTGCGTCGAGGCCCCGCGATCGAGGCTGATATTGTCCTCCAGCGCGCGCAGATGGCGGCCCATTTCGGCGCGGGCCGAGGCGACGTCGCCCTTCTCCATGTAGTCGACGATGCGGCCGTGCTCGGCATGCTCGCACGCGGCGTTGCCGCTGGGCTGGTAGAGCGCGACGATCAGCGAGCAGCGCGTCATCAGTTCGGTCAGGTACGCGGTCAGGATCGGGTTGCCCGCGACCGCCGCGATGCGCAGGTGGAATTCGCGCGCGCAGGCGGCCCAGGCGGGCTGGTAAGGGTTATGCGTAATCTCGTGCTCGTGCGCCAGCAGACGGCGAAGATCGGCCAAGTCCTGCGGGGTGTGGCGCCGTGCGGCGATCTCGACGATGGATACTTCCAGCGCCCGGCGCGCCTCGAAGATCTGGCGGGTTTCCTCGGGTGTCGGGGCGGCGATGACGGCGCCCTTGTTGGGCCGCAGTTCGACGATGCGCTCATGTTCCAGCCGCTGCAGGACCTTGCGGATCACCGCGCGCGACACGCCGAACAGCTCGCACAGCGCCGGCTCGGGCAGCTTGGTGCCGGGCGTCAGCCGCTGGTTAAGCACGCTGTCGAACACCGTCTCGTAGATGTGCTGCTCGACATCGACCCCGCTGGCCGCCGCCGCCACGCCCAGGTCCGGCGCAGCCTCAGCCTTGCGCGCCCGGCGGGGGCGGAAGCGGCACTGGCATTATCGTCCGACATCGCGAAACCCTGCTTCATGATCCAAAACCACCTTCCAACACCCCGCACGGCCATCACAGCCCAGCCGGAACCACCCTACTCACCGAAGCTCCACTCTGAAACACGCGATGGATGCCCCGGATTCGCTTTGCACCAGATTTGTCGAATTTTGCAAGAACAATCATAAACGATCCATAATATAAATCGTTGACGATTTTTGTATTGAATTGTTTCGTCTTCGTGATAGCCAGCTTGCGAACCTCAATGAAGGCGGACCATGGCGATTCTCGTTCCCAGGCGCACCATCCTTGCCGGCATGATCGGCGGCGCCGCGGCGGCCCTTGGCGGATGCTCTCGCAGCAGCGATCGGATAGGCGTGGGCCTCATCACCGCCCTCACCGCGCAGTCGGCCAAGTCCGGCGAGGCGATCTCGCGCGGGATCACTATCGCCATCGATGAGATCAACGCGGCAGGCGGCCTCCTGAACCGCAAGCTGGAACTGATCCGCCGCGATGACGAAAGCAGTCCCGCCAAAGGTGTGATCGCCGCCCGCGAATTGCTCTACAAAGAAGGCGTGGCGGTACTGTTCGGCGGGCTGGATACGCCCGTCGCGCGCGCCATCGTGCCGATCGCCACTGCCGCGCGCACGCCTTTCGTGGTGCCGTGGGCGGCGGGCACGGTGATCACCCATAATGGCACCGATCCCAATTACGTGTTCCGCGTATCAGCGGTGGACGAACTGGTCGACAAGGCGATGGTCGCCTTTGCCCGGCGCACTTACGCCGTGCGCCGCCCCGGCCTGATCCTGCTGAACACCGCATGGGGCCAGTCCAACGAAAAAGGTCTGAAGGCGGCGCTCGCCGCAGCCGGGCTGCCGCTGGCGGGGTCGGAGAAGTTCGAGCATTCCGACCTCGACGTTACCCCGCAGCTTGGCCGCCTGCGCGCTGCCGGAGCGGATTGCCTGCTGATGGTGGCCACTGTCGGTCCTTCGGCGCAGGTCGTGAAGTCGCTCGACCAGATGGACTGGGACGTGCCGATCGTGTCGCACTGGGGACCGGCCGGCGGGCGCTTCTCCGAACTGGCTGGCTCGCACGCGAACAGGGTGAAATTCGTGCAGACATACAGTTTCTTCGGCGCCGATACCCCGGTGAGAGCCCGCGTTCTTGCTGCGCTCAAGGCGAAGTACCCCGACATCACCGGACCGCAGGACGTGACGCCGGCCGTCGGTGTCGCCAACGCCTATGATGCGATGCATCTGGCCGGACTGGCGATCGCAGCCGCCGGGTCGCAGGACGGCGAGGCAGTGCGGCGCGGCTTCATCCGGATTGGCCGCTATGAAGGCCTGATCAAGACGTATGACGCTCCCTTCGCCCATGGCCAGGACGCGCTGGACGAGCATGACTACGTCTGGGCCGAGTTCGACGGGGGGCGCATCGTGCCGCTGCCCTTGCCCGGCACCATGCCGTCAAAGGCGGCCTGAGCTATGGAAGTCCTTCCCGCCCTGCTCACCGGCCTTGCGCTTGGCTCCATCTACGGGCTGATCGCGCTGGGCTTTCACATCACCGCGTCGGTCTGCGGCGCAGTGAACTTCGCGCAAGGGTCCAGCGCCATGCTGGGCGCGGTGCTGCTTTGGATGCTGACGCAGGCCGGATGGCCGGTCCCCGCTGCGGTGGTGATCGCCGTTACCGCCTGCGCGCTCTACGGCCTGATCGTCGAGCGCGCGGCGATCCGCCCGTTCCTGATGCGCAAGTCCGATGCCTGGCTGATGGCAACGGTGGCGCTGGGGCTGGTCTGCGATAACGGCGTGATGCTGGTGTTCGGCGCCGAGCCGCGTTCGCTGCCCTCGCCGCTGGCGCAAGACGCCGTGCGGGTGGGCGGCATCGACCTTGGCATCTATCCGCTGCACCTGCTGATCCCGCTGGTGATGCTGGCACTGGCGGGGGGATCGACCTGTTCCGCCGCCGCACCCTGCACGGCGTGGCCATGCTCGCCGTGGCGCAGAACCGCGACGCCGCCGCGATCATGGGCATTCCGGTGGGCCGGGTCATTGCTGCTGCTTTCGGCTTGTCCTCGGCCCTTGCCGGCATCGCGGGAATGCTGGTGGCGCCGCTTTCCCATGTCGAGACCGGCATGGGCGTGACGCTGGGCCTCAAGGCCTTCGCTGTCGCCATTCTGGGAGGCCTCGACAACGCGCGAGGCGTCGTGGTGGCCGCGCTGCTGTTCGGGCTGGTGGAGGCCCTCGTCACGCTCGGCGTCGGCTCGGGCTATACCCAGATCGTGACCTTCATGCTGGTCATCATCGTCCTTGCCGTACGCCCCGACGGGCTGCTCGGCCGAGCACAGGTGCGCAAGGTATGAACGCCCTATCCCATCGAATCGCCGCACCTGCACTGTGGGGCGTGTGCCTGTCGGCGAGCATCGCCGGAGCGCTGCTGCTCAACGGCTATTACGCCTTCGTCATTGGCCAGATCGCGCTGCTGGCAATCGCCGGCATCGGCCTCAACGTGCTGATCGGGCTGAGCGGCCAGTTCAGCTTCGGGCATGCCGCATTCTACGCCATCGGTGCCTACGCGGTGGCGATCTGCACCTCTCACGGCTATCTGCCGTTCTGGCTGGCATGCCCGCTGGGCGTAGCCATTGCGGTCGGCATCGGCGCTCTCCTCGCCTTGCCCGCTTTGCGAGTCAAAGGGCCCTACCTTGCCATGGTGACCATCGCTTTCGGCCTGGTGGTGGAGCAGACGCTGGTGGAAGCCGAAAGCCTGACCGGCGGCCAGAGCGGCATCCTGCAAATCCCGCCGCTGTCGCTGGCCGGGATCGTGTTGGGCGACCGGGCCATGGCGATCGCGGCCATCGCGGCGGCAACGCTGGTGATGGCGGCCTATCACATGCTGTCGGCCAACGGCTGGGGGCAGGCGATGCGCGCGGTTCGCGATTCCGAGAACGCTGCCGCCTCCATCGGCATTTCTCCGACGCGCACACGCATCGTCGCCTTCATGGTCTCGGCCGGGTGCTGCGCGCTAGCGGGCGGGCTGTCGGCGCCGCTCAACAGTTTCGTGACGCCGCAGTCCTTCGGCCTCAACTTCTCGATCCTGCTGGTGCTGACGGTGGTGATCGGCGGCATCGGATCGCGGCCCGGCCCGGTGGTTGGGGCGATCGTCATCGGCGTGCTGCCGGAACTGCTGTCTTCTTTCGAGGCCTATCGCATCCTTGCCTATGCGGCGCTGGTACTACTGGTGCTGTGGATAGCTCCCGGCGGCATTGCCGGAATGCTGCGCCTGCCTGAGGCAGACAGCGCTGCCCCCAAGAGGATGCCGCTGCTATTGCCTCGCTTCTGGCGAAACGCCGCCGCAATACCCTGTCGGGGCGCGGCCTCGGTATCCGGTTTGGTGGCGTGCGCGCGATCGGCGATCTCGACATCGCAATCCCGGCTGGGAGCGTGACGGCGCTGATCGGCCCGAACGGTGCCGGGAAATCGACTGTCATCAACATCCTGAGCGGCTTCTATCGCTCCGATGAAGGGGAGCGTCTGGTCGGAGACACTCCATTGGCCGCTGGCAAGCCGTGGCTTTCGGCGCGGGTCGGCATTGCGCGCACCTACCAGACCTCTGCCCTGTTCGACAGCATGAGCGTGGAGGACAACGTCCTGCTCGCCATGCGCAAGGGACAGCCCGGCATGCTTTACGGGGCCGCCCTGAACCGCAGCCCCAAGGATGTGCACCATGCGCGCACCTTGCTGCGGGCCTGCGGCTTTGCCGGGCCGCCATCGACCCGCTGCAGCGCTCTGGCACACGTCGACCGGAGGCTGGTAGAAATCGCGCGCGCGCTCGCGACGGACCCGGACGCCCTGCTCCTCGACGAACCGGCAGCTGGGCTTTCCCAGACTGAGAAACGGGTGCTCGGCGACCTGCTGCGGCAGATCGCCGAGGCAGGTATCGGTGTCGGCCTGGTGGAGCATGACATGGGCCTTGTAATGGGCGTGTCGGACCGCGTTGCGGTCCTGCGCACCGGCGAGCTTATCGCACAGGGCAGCCCGGCCGAAGTTCAGGCGGACCCGCTGGTGCGCGAGGCCTACCTTGGCGAAAGGCGCATGGGCGGGCAGGCCGTGGCCATCGCCAAAGGCGGCGAACCCTGCCTTGCCGCCTACGCGCTGAATGCAGGCTACGGCGCCATCGACGTGCTGCACGGCATCGACATCGAGGTACGTCCCGGCGAAGCCGTAGCCCTGCTGGGCGCGAACGGCGCTGGCAAGTCCACGCTGATGCGCATTCTCTCCGGTCTGATGGAACCGGGTTCAGGGCACCTCAGACTGGAAGGTACGCAGATCACGGCACAGGATGCGCCCGCTCGCGTGCGTCAGGGGCTGGCACTCGTCCCGGAAGGGCGGCAGGTCTTTCCCGAGCTTTCGGTATTCGACAATCTGCGTCTGGGTGCTTATGTGCGACCCAAGGATGCGGCGGCCCGCATGTCCTCGATTCTGGAGCGTTTCCCGCGCCTTGCCAACATGCAGCAGCGCCGGGCGGGGCTGCTCTCTGGCGGTGAGCAGCAAATGCTGGCGATCGGCCGGGCACTCATGTCCTCGCCCCATATCCTGCTACTGGACGAGCCTTCACTGGGCCTGTCCCCGCAGATGACATCGGACCTGTTCGATCAATTAACGCTGCTTCGAGATGAAGGCATGGCGATGCTCATCGTCGATCAGATGGCCGATTTGGCACTTAACCTTTCCAGCCGTGCCTATGTTCTAAGAAGCGGACGAATTCTGGCGACGGGTCCGTCTGGCGTTATGATGTCGAGCGAAAATCTCGAAGCCTTGTATCTGGGCAATTGAGCTCGCGCACTAGTCGATGCCATAGACTGGCACGGCAACATCCAGCATCGGCGGGCGTGGAAAACGCTGGCAATCAAATCGAGCGATTTGCTGCACCACCGGCAGCATCTGGCGGTCAGCGGCGATGGGCCTAATGCTATTGCCTCTGCGTTCGAACATGGAGGCTCCTTGCCGTTCTTCGATGTCACGGATACATTAGCTTACGGCGCCGTGCGTAATCCCCAATTCCTAGACGGCGCGCGAGAAGCTGTGAGTCACCGTTTCATCAGTGATATCGATGGGCCCATTCATCTCGAACATCCCGAGCCGCGAAAGGCTGGTATGAACAGCCCAGTGAATATCATGCTATAATCACCCGACGTCCGGAATCGCCTGCCTCGCGCTCGGAAGCAGACCGTGCACAAAGTCCCATCTGCTGCCAGCGGCTTCAGGATTTTTATCGTGTTGCCTGGCTCAGATTTGGTTCTTCATTCCACTCAAGGGCCATTGCGCTCGTGCCAGAGCGGGCATCACCTTAATCGGCCCGAGCATGCGCCTGAGTTTTCATCGTCCCCTTTGTGCAGCGTGATGCCGTTAAAGCGTAGTAGCTTATCGACGTGTGCGATGTCTTCCTGATCGCGGGATATGCGATCGAGGTTTCTACACAGCATGTCGAACTGCCCTGCCCTGGTATCAGCCAGAAGCTGCAGCAGGCCTGTTCGCCCCGCATGCTCGCGCCTCGTCGTGATAATAAGCGACGATCTCCCAGCGTTCGCGTGCTGCAAGTTCCCGACAGACCAGCAACTGGTCGTCGATGGAATGCACATTCTGCAGATCGGATGAGTAGCGGGCGTAGAGAGCCGCTTTGAGCATCAAGGGTCCGGCGGCGAGGGCCGACGCTTCTGGAAGTAACTATGCAAAAAATCATTTTTTTCGAGATTTTACCTATCTCCGCGAGGAGAAGCGGAAGTTGGTTGCGGGGTGCGCCCCCGATTGAACCCAATAAGCCAAGTCATTGATTTTATTGAGACGAGGAATTTCCGCCCAAATAGACATCTCAGCAAGATTCTGATTTCTATAAGATTTTTAGGGAGTTTGGTTGCGGGGGTAGGATTTGAACCTACGACCTTCAGGTTATGAACCTGAGAATAGGTGTTTCCTGAAACCCTTGAATATGCGGCATTATCAGGCATAAATACCTGAATATCGCGACTTTCTTTTGGTCAATCGCGCTCGCTCGGAGACAGCCAATGTCAAGCATATCGCAATCGAACGCGGACACAGAACGGACACAGGCATTTCGAGAGAAGCTTTCGGACCAGTCCGTGCGCGATGCCGCACCGCCCATCACCGGCAACCGCATCATCTATGACGCAAAGCTGCCGGGCTTCGGATTGCGCATCACCGCCAAGGGCGTTCGCTCCTTCGTGCTGAACTATCGGTTCAAGGGACGTGAGCGACGCATCACCATCGGGCAGTATCCGACTTGGAAGCTGCTCGCCGCCCGCAAGCAGGCCGAACACCTGCGGCGGCAAATCGATCTCGGGATTGATCCTCTGGAAGAGCGCATCGCCGACCGCACCGCGCCGACCGTGTGCGACCTGTTCGACCGCTATGCGCTGGAACACCTGCCGACCAAAGCGCCGCGCTCTGCCGCTGACGATCGCTCGATGTGGATCAAGGACATTCTTCCCGCCATGGGCGCAAGCAAGGTTGCGGACCTGACCTCTGCCGACTGCGACGAACTGCACCGCGCCATCAGCATCAAGCGCCCTACCCGCGCAAACCGCGTGATCGAGGTTCTACGCAAGGCGCTCAACCTCGCGATCCGGTGGGAATGGATCGACCGCAACCCTGCCTCCGGCGCGCGCAGGAACCCCGAGCCAAAGCGGACACGGTATCTAGGCCGGGAAGAGGTCGGCAAGCTGGTGCGTGCGCTGGAAGATCACCCTGAGCGCGTTTCCGCTGACGCGCTGCTGTTCATGCTGCTTACCGGCTGTCGCCGGGGCGAAGCGCTCAATGCGAAGTGGAGCCAGATCGATATGCAGCATCGCATCTGGACCAAGCCGAGCACGGAAACCAAACAACGCCGCGAACATCGCGTGCCGTTTTCAATTGCCGTTGCCCAACTCCTCGACCGGCGGCGTGCCGAAGCAGTAGGGACGTTCGTGTTTCCCGGAAGCGTCGGCGCGCCGCTGGTCGAAGTACGCCGCACTTGGGCGAAGGCTTGCGCAGTCGCGGGTCTGGAGAAGGTTCGTATTCACGACTTGCGGCATACCTTCGCCAGCCTGCTTGCCTCGTCGGGGCAATCGCTGCTCGTCGTGGGCGAACTGCTGGGGCACTCCAGCCCGCAGACGACGAAGCGCTACGCCAACCTCTATGACGATTCCTTGCGGTTGGCCGCTGAAAGCGTCCCGCTCTCGGTTGGCTTGAGTTCCGAGCGGTGACATACGCTGCCACTGAAAGCCATATCCCCCGAAGCGCTTGCCTATCGTCTGGCGCTATGGCTTTTTAGGCGCGCAAGGCCGGCGTCCGAAAAAGGGGCGCTTTTGCAAAACCATCCAGAGTGATGGGCGCGCTTAGCAATCCGTTGCAGGCAACACGTAACATAGTGCCCCGACCGTGTGGGCAAGCGTGACCAAGCCTAGTTAGTAGTGGCGCGTCCCCCGAGGTGATCATCCCACAGCATCCTTATAGGGCTTCGGCCTTGCGCCTCATTCCAATTGGAGATGCGCTGTGGGAACGTTTGCACCATCTGATTTTCTGACGCCGCCGGAAGCCGCTCAACTCCTTCGCCATAGTCCGCGCACGCTGGCCCGGATGCGCGCCGAAGGTCGAGGGCCGAAGTATCACCGCGAAGGCGGTCTGGTCCTCTACTGGGGGAATGATCTCATAGACTGGTTCCGTCAGTGCACGGTCACACCGCCCAGGTCGTTGGCTTGATGCAGCACGCAGCGCGTACCGAGCGGCAGCGAGGGCGCACTGCGCGCGGCATCATGCCCCACCACCTTCCGGTCCATCCAGATGCTGAGGGGGTCTTTGTAGCACCCCCTCCAGAAATACATGAACAGGTTAAAACCCATGATCGAACTGCTCTATCGCGGCTTCGACGGCTTGGACGTCAGCTTTCAGGCCCAGATACCCGCCGCCCTCTCGCAAGCCCTCGAAGCCGCCAAAGCGGAAGCACAGAAGTTCCGCAGCGCCATGCCGTTCGAATGGAACGGCGTGCACATGACCATCGCTGAAAGCGGTGCTCGCAATGGCTATGCTTTCGTCGCCAGCACTGGCGATTTCGGCGCAACATGGTTTTTCAAGAAACCCAACATCTACGACCCTTGGGGCGTCCGCGTGTCCTGCAGTTCATTCCTGCTGGCAACAAAGGGCTTAGGTGGAGCGCGGGCAGAGATTTACGCCGTGCTCGACGCTCTCGGGATCGTCGTGCCGCCCGGCGGTGAAAGCATCGGCCGCGTAGACTACGCTCTCGATTTTCTCGCGCCCGGTTTCGTGCTGTCATCAGAGCACTTCATCATGCCTTCTAATACTGGCTGGAAACTGCATGCCGACGCTCAGGAGTTCAACGAAAACGGTAAATCGGGCCGCGTATCCTCTGTAACAGTCGGCAAGATGCCGAGACGGCAAATCATCGTCTACGACAAGCGAGCCGAGATCATCGCCAAACGCAAATTGGCATGGTGGGAGATTTGGGACGCGAACCGCGTTGCATGCGGGCTTGAGCCGCTGATCCGCGACGATCCACGCAGTCATGCGGTCTGGCGCGTAGAAATTCGCGCCGGGAAGCACCACCTTAAGGAAGAGTGGAAGATCACGAAATGGTCCAATCTCCATGACCATTTTGGTGATCTGGTAGCTGAAACGCTACGCAAGGTTCGCCATGTTTCCCCCAATGGCGATAGCAATCGCTCACGTTGGCCGGAAAGCGCCCTATGGCAAGCCGTCCGCGCCGAAGTGGAGCACGACCTCCTCGAAATGCGCAGCAACGCCTCCCCGGACCGTGTGAAGGTCGTTCAGCGTGAGGCGCACGCGCAAC
>NZ_CP080385.1:1065000-1435000 GCF_057376415.1 Novosphingobium sp. NFX11
GAGGCTTAAGCTTCCCCTGCCCCCTTGCATCCCCGGCTTCCTCATCCCCAACGCTTTCTTTACCACGGCAGGCATAAAGGCTGATTTGCAAACGCGCTTTCCGGCGCGCGGCCTTGATTGAGGAATCTGTTACCTACATGCCGACACCGGCGATCAGCGTTGCCATGAGCGTCTTCAACGGCGAGCGCTTCCTTGCATCCGCGATCGAGAGCGTCCTCGCGCAGGACTTCGCCGATTTCGAGTTCCTCATCATCGACGATGGTTCCAGCGACGGTTCGGCGGGACTCATTCGCGAATACGCGGAACGCGATCCGCGTATTCGCCCCATCGTACGCGAAAATCGCGGGCTCGTGGCCAGCCTCAACGAGATGATCGACGCAGCCCGCGCACCGATCATCGCACGCATGGACGCCGACGACATCTGCAGGCCGGACCGCTTCGCCCGGCAGATCGGCTTTCTTGCGGGCCATCCCGAATATGGCGTCGTCGGCAGTTGGAGCGAGGACATCGGAGAAAACGGCGAAAAGCTCGTCCGGTCCGGTGCCGACCATCCCGAGACTCACGAAGAACTGCTCGCCGCGATAGAGATCGGTGGGCAACTGATATGCCATCCCGCCGCGATGTATCGCCGTGACGTAGTCCGGTCGGTCGGCGGCTATCACGCCGCATTCCGGCATTGCGAGGACCTCGACCTGTGGCTGCGTCTGTCGAGCGTGACCAGGCTCGGCAATATTCCCGAGCGCCTGTTGCGCTATCGGCGCTATCCTGGACAAGTCTCCTCCCGCCACGCCACCGAGCAGCAGATCGGCACGGCCGTCGCCCAGATCGCCTGGCGCGAGCGCAAGGCCGGACGCACCGATCCGACCGCCGACCTCGAGCACCTGCCGCCGATCGGCGAACTCGACTCCCTTTTCGGCCGTCCCGGCATTTCCCGGCAAGTACGCGAGCAGGTCGCGCTCGGCCTGCTCTATTCGGCCAGCGCCATGCGTGATGAAGGATTCGATCTGCTGGTGAGCCACTTGCGCGATGGCGGGCGGCGTGACGGCATGTGGCGCACCGTCGCCAGACTCGTGCGCTTCGGCGAGCCGGTGCGTGCATTGCGCCTTGCCGCCACGCTCACGACCTCGACTTCGACTTGACCGCCCCATGACGGTCGAGATCGAAGCACCCGCCGCCGAGCCCCGCGCCACGGATGCAGGCCGGGGCACCGGCAGCGTAAAGTCCGCAGCCCTCTGGGCAGCGGCGAGCCAGTACACGCAATTCGTGCTGCAATTCGCAACCTCGGTCATCGTCTCGCGCTTCTTCCTGAAGCCCGAAGAGATCGGCCTGTTCTCCGTCGCGCTGGCTGCGGCGATGATCCTTTCAGTGATCCAGGACTTCGGACTTACCCGCTATCTGGGACGGCACCCCACCGCCGACGAGGACACGGTGCGGCATTGCACCGTGATCGCAGCGGGGTTCTCGCTCTTGCTTGCGGCGCTGATCCTCGCAATCGCCTGGCCGGTGGCGCGGTTCTATGGGGAACCGAGACTGTTCCCCATATTCGGGCTGATCGCGGCATCCTACCTGCTCAATCCTTGGAGCATCGTGCCGGTGGCACTGCTGTCGCGGCGGCTCGACTTCAGGGCGACGTTCATCGTCAACGCCGCCGGATCGGTAACAAACAGCGCCTGCGCGCTGACGCTGGCGGCGCTGGGGTTCTCGGCCACTTCGCTCGCCTGGGCCATGATCGCACAAGCCGCCGCGCGCGCCGTGGCGGCCCAGATCCTGCGACCGACCCCGCCCAGCCTTCGGGTACGGCGCGAAAGGGCACGCGAGATCATCGGATTCGGATCGGGCAGCGCGCTGCTCTATCTCTCCGGAGGGATCGGCATGCGCACGCCCGACCTTATCGTCGGGCGCATGCAGGGCATGACGGCGGCAGGCCTGTTCAGCCGGGGCGTCGCGCTGGCGACGCAACTTCACTACCTCGTGGCGGGCGCGGTGAGCGCGATCTACTATCCGACTTTCGCGCGACTGCGCGACGAGGGCAAGGATCTCGGCCCCTATTACGAGCGCGTGGTCGCGGCGCATGGCGCGATCGTCTGGCCCGCCATGGCCCTGCTGGCAGTGCTCAGCGAGCCGGTGATCCTGTTGCTCTACGGTCCCGGCTGGGCCGAGGCGGCGCCGCTGCTCGCCTTCGTCGCGATTGCCGAGTGCTGTTTCGTCGCGCTGCCGCTGCACATGGACCTGCCGATCCTGCTGGGGCGGCTGAAAGTCCTGCTCTGGTTCAACCTCGCGGACACAGCGCTGTCGGTCGGCACGCTGGCGGCGGGGGCGGCCATCGGCGTGGAAGCGGCGGCGGCCTCCCGGCTCGTCTACGGCCTCGGGTGGTTCTTTCTTTATGCGTTCTGGCTCCAGCGGATGATCGGCTTTCGCTGGCGCGCGACCGTCAGGGTCTACGCATCGTCCATCCTTGTCGCGGTGGTGACGATCGCGCCGGCGCTTTATGCCGTCACGGCGTGGCGGTCACCGGCGACGCTTGGATTCGTCGGACTTGTAGTCGCCGGTACGGCATCCGTGGTGGCCTGGGTGGCCGCGATCATGCTGTTTCGGCACCCCGCTCGAGACGACATAAAGGGCATGGCGGGGCACATTCTCACGCCGATACGGATGCGCCTGCGCCTCAGCCAAAGCTGAAATATTTATCCGTTTCACGTAGTGTTCCACGCAATATCGTGATAAACTGACATTCTCTATAAAGAACGCGAGGCACGTACCTCGCGGGGAGGATGCAATGTCGGGAATGAGCATGGCGCTGGCGATGCTGATCGCCAATCCCGTTATCCTCGGGGCAACCCCTGCCCCGATCACGGGCCCCGCACAGCCCGGCGCCGAGCCGCAGGGCGATATGGTCCAGGGCGACACCGACGCCCATGCACGCATGACCATCGCCGTCGCCGTCCATGGGACCGGGCCCTATCGCTTCCTCATCGACACCGGATCCCAGCGCACCGTCGTCTCAACCGCGCTGGCAGGCACCCTCAAGCTGGCGCAGGGACCGCAAGTGCGCGTGGTGGGCATCGCGGGAGCGCATGACGTCGCCACGGCCCAGGTCGAGATCCATCACGATCGGCCCGCGCGCCTTTTACGGCCTGACCGTGCCCCTGCTCGAACGCGCGAACATGGGCGCCGACGGGATTCTCGGCACCGACAGCCTGCAGCATCAGCGCGTGCTCCTCGATTTCGCGCGAAACACCATCACCATCGGCAACCTTGCCGAGACCGGCGGCGGGCGCGGCTTCGAGATTGTGGTGCGCGCCAAGGAGCGCTCCGGCCGCCTGATCATGACCGACGCGCTGATCGATGGCGTACGCACCGACGTCGTCATAGATACCGGCGCCAGCGGCACGATCGGCAACCGCGCCTTGCAGGAGGCACTGGCGAAGAAGCCACGACAGGCCATGCTCAAGGGTGCGGTATCGAGCGTCACCGGGCAGGAACTCGCCGTCGATCTCGGCGTCGCGGACAAGCTGGAGCTGGGCGGGATCGGCGTATCCAACGTCGTCATAGCCTATGCCGACGCCCCCGCGTTCAGCGAGCTGAAGCTCAGCCGCAAGCCCGCGATCTTCCTTGGCATGCGCGAATTGCGGGCCTTCAAGCGTGTCGCCATCGACTTCACGAAGCGCAAGGTTTCGTTTGACCTGGCCGGTGCGCGTTGACGGACAGCGCATTGCCGGATTGTTTCGTGACGTCGAGGCCCTAAATAGCGCCGATGCCTCCCGATACCGCCGTTCGCGATTCCAATGCCCGCCACGATGGCTGGCGCACGCTCCTGCGCTTCCTGCCGTACCTGTGGCCGCGCGACAATCCGGCGCTGCGCTGGCGGATCGTCTGGGCCTGCGTGTTCATCGTTCTCTCTACGGCGACGCAGCTGGTGCTGCCGTACATGATGAAGTGGGCGGTCGACCTGATGGGCACGACCGGGCCGAAGCTGCTCCAGCTGACCATGCTCATGGTGCTCGGCTATTCGGCCGGACGGCTGGCGCAGACCGGCTTCGACAACTTGCGCAATATCGTGTTCGAGAAGGTCGGGCAGGACGCGACGCGCCAGCTGGCGGAGAACGTGTTCGGCCAGTTGCACCGACTGTCTCTGCGTTTCCACCTTGCCCGGCGCACCGGCGAAGTCACCAAGACCATCGAGCGCGGGACCAAGAGCATCGACACGATGCTCTACTTCATGCTGTTCAACATCGCCCCCACCGTGCTGCAGCTGCTGGTCGTGGCGGTGATCTTCTGGGTCAATTTCGGCCCCGGCCTCGTCGCCGCGACGGCGCTCGCCATTGCCGCCTATATCTGGGTTACCCGCGTCATCACCGAATGGCGGACCAAGCTGCGCGAACAGATGAACCGCCTCGATGGGCAAGCCCTTTCCCGCGCGGTCGATTCGCTGCTGAACTACGAGACGGTGAAGTACTTCTCCGCCGAAAAGCGGGAAGAGGAACGATACGCACAGGCGACCCGCGCCTATGCCGTCGCCGCCGTGAAGAGCGAGAATTCGCTCGGCCTGCTCAACATCGTGCAGGGCGTGGTGATCAACCTGCTGATGGCGGGTGCCCTGGCCTGGACGGTTTACGGCTGGTGGCGCGGCAATTATTCGGCGGGCCAGCTGGTTTTCGTGCAGACCTACCTCACGCAGTTGTTCCGGCCGCTCGACATGTTGGGCATGGTCTATCGCACGATCCGGCAGGGCCTGATCGACATGGCCGAGATGTTCCGCCTGCTCGACACCTCGGTGGAAGTCTCCGATGCGCCGGGAGCGCCTGCGCTGGTCATCCGCAAGCCTTCGATCGTGTTCGATGATGTGGTTTTCGGTTACGAACCCGACCGCACGATCCTCCATGGTCTTTCGTTCGAGGTGCCTGCCGGTCAGGCCTTCGCCATCGTCGGCCCCTCGGGCGCGGGCAAGTCGACGATCGCGCGGTTGCTCTATCGCTTCTACGATCCGCTTTCGGGCCGCATCCTGATCGACGGGCAGGACATACGGGAGGTCACTCAAGTGAGCCTGCGCGGCGCGATCGGTATCGTTCCGCAGGATTCGGTGCTGTTCAACGACACCATCGGCTACAACATCGGCTACGGCCGCGACGGCGCCGAGGTCCAGGAGATCGAGACCGCGGCACGCGGCGCGGCGCTGATGGGCCTGATCGACCGGCTACCGCAGGGCTTCGAAACCGAAGTCGGCGAACGCGGTCTCAAGCTCTCGGGCGGAGAGAAGCAGCGCGTCGCGATCGCGCGAACGCTGGTCAAGAACCCGCCGATCCTGATCCTCGACGAAGCGACCAGTGCGCTGGACTCCCGCACCGAACAGGACATTCTCACCACCTTGCACCGCGTGGCCGAGCATCGCACTTCGTTGTCGATCGCCCATCGCCTGTCGACCATCGCCGACGCGGATCGCATCCTCGTCCTCAACGAAGGGAAGCTGGCCGAGAGCGGCACCCATTCCGAACTGCTGCGCCATGACGGGCTCTACGCAGAAATGTGGGCGCGCCAGGCGGCCGAAGCCGAAGCGATGATCGAGGCCGCCGAGTAGTTCAGTAACCCGAGGCCTTGCACAGCGCCTCGAGTTTCTGGACCTGCGGATGATCTTCGCCATATTGCCGGCGATAGATCGGGCGGTTGTCGCACGCCTGTTTCTGGAATTCCGGCGTGCCGGGCGCGGGGCGGGAATCGGATGGCGTATCGCTCGATGCTTCCTGCCCTGCATCCTTTTCGCGTTGGCGGCGCGCCTGTTCCTCCATGCGCGCACGGTTGAACACGCCCTCCGCTGCCTGACCCGGCGAGATTATGGGCACAATGTCTTGCGCCGCGACCGGCACGGCGATGAAGGCCGCGGCGGCAAGAGGGTCGACCGTCTTGAGGACCATGTCGTTCTCCGCAAGCTTAGGCGTTTTCCCGTCAGGCGACATCACCTGGCGGGAAAACATTACAGACCGCAAATTCTGGAGCAATCAGCCTGAATGCTCCTGCGTCAGGGCAAGTCGAGCATCGCGATGCGGGGCGTGCGGGCAAGGCGAAAGCCTGCGGACCGTGCCTCAATCACGGTGAACCCGTCAGGGAACCCTTTGAACCTTCAGCAGTTCGTTCGGGAAGAGTTCTGCCGGAGACATGATTCGATGAAGTCCAGCTTTGCGGGTATCGGTGCGCTTGCCCTCGCGGCAACGCCCCTCTGCGCCATCCCGCTGGCCCTGCCCTCCAATGTGGCGCAGGCAAAGGCCGAGAGCATCGCCGAGCGTGCCTTTGCCATGGATCGGGCAGACCACGACGTCAGCCCTACGGACGACGCCCCTCGCTGACTGTCACTTGACGACGTCGGCCTCGTGCCAGACGACGGCCTGGGCAGCCTTCATGCAGTTCTCGGCCGTATCCCATGATAGTGACGGCGAACCGTAGAGCCGCCAGCCCTGCGCCAGAGCTTCCGACACGCGCTCACAGAAGGCACGGTCGTCCGCTCCTGTCAGCAGGCGATATACGGGGCGATCTTCCGGGGTCTGGTACATGTGAAGCACTCTGGTTATCCGATATCAGATGCCTAGCCATTCCAGCCCGAACGGCAAGGCCCCGATCGCATAATCGACCTGCAAAAACAGCCCGGCCATACGGCATTCGTCCCAAGACCGTTTCCAACCCGGCGAGCATAGGCAAGGCCAACCCCGGATGGAGTTTCACTCCGTCCAGATCCAGCTCTGCAAGCGTACAGGCCACCGTCATCCCGGATAGCGCTCGAACTCCGGCAGGCTGGCCGCGTGCTTCATCCAGCTGATACGCTCGGCAACCTGGATGTGCGCCTGCGGCTGCAGGGTATCGGGCTTGTCCAGCGAGGCGACCTGAATATCGACCAGACCGGGCAGGACCGCTTCGTTGACGTAATAGAGCCCGGATCCGCACGTCGGGCAGAAATGACGGATCGCATCCCCGTTGGAGCTGTAGGACGAAGCCGCTCCTGCCGTCACCGCGAAGTCATCCGCCGCGTAAGCTGCCCATGCGACAGCCGGCGCCCCGGAAGACTTCTGGCAATCGGCGCAATGACAGAACGCGACGTGCTGCGGCTCCCCTTCGACGCTGTAGCGCACCGCGCCGCACTGGCATCCACCTTCGAGTTTCATCGCGATTCTCCTTCGCCGCCGAAGCTACGCGATTGACAGGAACATTCAAGGAACAAAAAGGGCGCGAGCAAGCTGCCCGCGCCCCGTCTGAACCATTCCGGTGCTGCCCGTCAGAGAATGTACTTGGACAGATCCGCGTTGCCCGCGAGGCCGGACAGCTTGTCGCGCACATAGGTCTGGTCGATCGTCACCGTTTCCCCCTTGCGGTCCTCGGCCTCGAAGCTGAGTTCCTCGAGCAGCTTTTCCATCACGGTCTGGAGACGTCGGGCGCCGATGTTCTCGACGCTCTCGTTCACTTGCGCGGCGATCTTCGCGATCTCGCCGATGGCGTCTGCGGTCACTTCCACCGTCACCTGCTCGGTGCCGAGGAGCGCCTTGTACTGGGCGATGAGGTTGGCGCGCGTCTCCGAGAGGATGCGCACGAAGTCCTCTTCGGTCAGCGCCTTCAATTCGACGCGGATCGGCAGGCGTCCCTGAAGTTCGGGCAGCATGTCGCTCGGCTTGGCGACGTGGAAGGCACCGCTGGCGATGAAGAGGACATGGTCGGTCTTCATTGGGCCGTACTTGGTGGCGACCGTGGTGCCCTCGATGAGCGGCAGCAGGTCGCGCTGCACGCCTTCGCGGCTGACCGAGCCGCCGCGCACGTCCGAGACGGCGATCTTGTCGATCTCGTCGAGGAAGACGATGCCGTTATGCTCGGCGTTCGCCAGCGCGACGCGGGCGACGTCGTCCTGATCCAGCCGCTTTTCCGACTCCTCGTCGACCAGCTTGTCCCAGGCGTCAGGCACTTTCATCTTGCGGCGCTTCATGCGCTGGCCACCCAGCTTGCCCATGATGTCGCCGAGGTTGATCATGCCGACCGAGCCGCCCATTCCGGGAATCTCCATCGGGCCCGCCGGAGCGTCCTCGACCTCGATCTCCACTTCGGTCTCGTTCATCGCGTTTTCGGTGATGCGCTGGTGGAAGGCGGCGCGCGTCGCCTCCGAGGCGCCATCGCCGACGAGCGCGTTGAGCAGGCGATCCATCGCCGCCTTGCTGGCCGCCTCACGCACGGATCTGCGGCGGCGCTCCTTCTCCAACCGGATCGCTTCCTCGACGAGGTCGCGGGCGATCTGCTCGACATCGCGGCCGACGTAGCCGACTTCGGTGAACTTGGTGGCTTCCACCTTCACGAAGGGTGCGTCGGCCAGCTTCGCCAGGCGGCGGCTGATCTCGGTCTTGCCGCAGCCCGTCGGGCCGATCATCAGGATGTTCTTAGGCGTCACCTCGTCGCGCAGGTCGGCATTCAGGCGCTGACGGCGCCAGCGGTTGCGCAAAGCGACGGCGACGGCTTTCTTGGCCTCGGTCTGGCCGACGATGTGCGCGTCGAGCGCGGCGACGATCGCCTTGGGCGTGAGATTGTCGTTCATGTGGGTTCCCGGCTCAGACGGTCTCGACCGTCACGCGGTCATTGGTGAAGACGCAGATGTCGGCGGCGACCTGCATGGCCTTGCGCGCGATCGTCTCGGCATCGGTTTCATAGGCGTCGATCGCGCGGGCAGCGGCCAGAGCATAGTTGCCGCCCGAACCGATCGCGGTGATCTGGCTGTCGCCGCCAGCCGCTCCCTCGGGCTCCAGCACGTCGCCGTTGCCGGTCAGCACCAGCAGGGTATCGGCATCCGCGACGATCATCAGCGCCTCTAGGTTGCGCAAATACTTGTCGGTGCGCCAGTCCTTGGCGAGTTCGACCGCCGCCCGCATGAGCTGGCCGCGATACTGCTCCAGCTTGCGTTCGAGACGCTCGAAAAGGGTGAAGGCGTCGGCAGTGGCGCCCGCGAAGCCGGCGATGACCTTGCCGCCTTCTCCGATGCGCCGGACCTTGCGGGCGTTCGGCTTCATGACCGTGTTGCCCATGGAAACCTGACCATCGCCGGCGATGACGGTCTTGCCGCCCTTGCGTACGCCGATGATGGTCGTTCCGTGCCACTGAATGAGGCCGTGGCTCGCCCCGTCGTTGTTCATGAGCGCGGATATATGCCGCGCTCCGAATGGTTCAAGACAGGAGATCAGCTGCCGTTCGGACCGGGGCCCGTGTTCGAGCCGGTGTTGCCGCCCATGCCGCCCGCGCCGACCGCGCCGATGTTGCCGAACAGATCCTCGAGCAGGCTGCGGTGGCGGCCCAGCGTCGGCGTGACGTGGCCATCGGGATTGATCCGCGCGACCTGTTCCGCGCCGCGCTTGTCGACGCCGACGACGTTGTTAGCCGCGTCGAAGCGGACGCGCAGCACGGTCTGGCTGTCCGTGCGCGGCTTGCGGAACGGCGGCGTCTTCACCTGCTGCGAGACGTAGTACCAGTCCTTGGTGCCGAACTGGCTTTCGAAGGTCGGGCGACCGAGGGTCTTTTCCACCGACATGCGGTTGTCGATGCCCGGCTGCACCGGATCGAGCAGCGCCTGGTCGATCAGGTAACCGCGATGGTCGCGGATCGACGTGCAGCCGCCGACCAGAGTGGCGACCGCCAGCGCAATGCCTGCCGCTGCCACCTTGAGACCCACCTTGCGCATTTCAACACTCCAAACCGCAGGTATGGAAGCCGCAGGCATTGCCAGCCGCGCCCATACCCATATATCGCCAGACGGCCTTAAGGCCCCATCCGCGCCCGCGCAATGGGCGTTGGGGCAGACCGGTTGAATTGCTCCTTAACGGATATCCTCGAAGAAAGGCCCGTAACCATCGTGTCCCTGATCTCCCGCCTTCTCGGCAAAGGCCCCGACTCCCGCGAAGCCGCGCGGCCGCTGTGGCATCGCGTGGTCGAAATCGCGCGCGAAAAGGCATGGTATGCCGAGTGCGGTGTCGCCGATACCGTGCCTGGCCGCTTCGACGCGGTGACGCTGGTGATGGCGCTGGTCATGCTGCGCGCCGAGCGCGACAAGGAAACCGACGATACGCTGATCAACCCCTCGGTGCGGCTGACCGAGCTGTTCGTGGACGACATGGACGGCCAGTTGCGCCAGTCGGGTGTCGGCGATCTCGTCGTCGGCAAGCGCATGGGCAAGCTGATGAGCGTGCTGGGCGGCCGGATCGGTGCCCTGCGCGATGCGCTCCCACAGGACGACGCCGCGCTCGCCGCCGCGCTGGAGCGCAACGTCACGCTGGTGGAAGGCGCCGACACCGCGCGCCTCGCCGCCCGCGTTCGCGCGCTTCACGCGCAGATCGATGCCCTCTCCAACGAAGACCTGCTTGCTGCTAGGATCGCGCGATGACCCCTGAATTCTCCCGCCTGCTGGACGTGCGCCAGATCGAAGGCAAGCACGTCCGCCTCTCGCCCAACGAGGCCGAGCGGGCTGCTCTCACCGAACGCTTTCTGCTGGTGCGGATCGACGAACTCGTCGCCGAACTCGACCTCTCGACGTCGGAGCGCGAGGGCGGCTTTCGCGTCGAGGCGCGCGGCACCCTTAAGGCCGAGATCGTCCAGCCCTGCGCCGTTTCCGCCGAGGATGTCCCGGTATCGATCGACGAACCGCTGTTCTTCCGTTTCGTGCCCATGGCGACGGATTACGCCCCGGACGAGGAAGTCGAGCTGACCGCCGACGAACTCGACGAGATCGAATACGAAGGCACCCACGTCGATATCGGCGAGGCGGTAGCGCAGAGCCTCGCCCTTGCCATCGACCCGTTCCTGACCGGGCCCGAGGCCGATACGGCGCGCAAGGCGGCGGGACTCGGCACGCCCGAGGACAGCGGCCCGTTCGCCGCGCTCAAGGGCCTGAAGCTGGGCGGGGAATAAGCGCCACTTCGTCATTGCGAGCATAGCGAAGCAATCCAGGGCCGCGTAAACCGCCCTGGATTGCTTCGCTATGCTCGCAATGACGATCGAGGGCGTCGTCCTGCTCTGAACACCGTCACGCAGCCTTCACCGAACCGCAACGCCAGTTTCACACGGCGCGCCTAGTGGCGCCGTCAGGACCACGTTGCGAAAAGTTCGGGGGGAACGCGTCGCATGAAGAGCCTGACGAAGATGTCGCTTGCGACGGCCGCTGCGGTCGTCGTGCTCAACCTGTCGAAGCCCTCGCCGGCGGCGGCGCCCGAACGTCCCTTCGCTACCTCGGTGCGCGATGACGGAACGCTTTCGGTCATGACCTATAACGTGAAGGGCCTGCCCTTCCCGCTCGCCTATGGCCGGGCCGAGGCGCTGGAAGCGATCGGCGACCGGCTCCGCAAGCTGCGCCGCGAAGGACGGCAGCCCGACGTCATCCTGTTGCAGGAAGCCTTCATTCCCGAGGCCAAGGCCATCGCCCGGCAAGCGGGCTACGCCCACGTCCTGCTCGGCCCCGGCGTCAAGGACGCAGCCCCTGCCGGCGGCGAGGCCGACGCCTTCGTGCAGAAGGCTTCGTGGAGCCGGGGCGAGACGGTCGGCCCGCAAGTCGACAGCGGCCTCGTCATCCTGTCGGATCATCCGATCGTGAAGGCCAGCCGCATGACCTTCCCCGAGGCGATGTGCGCCGGGTTCGACTGCCTTGCCAGCAAGGGCGTCGTCATCGCCTGGATCGCGGTGCCGGGGCGCGTCGGACCGGTCGCGGTGGCCGACACCCACCTCAATTCGCGCAAGGCTTCGGGCGTGCCGGTCGCCCGCGCCAACATGGCCTTCACGCGGCAGGTGGAGGCCATGCGCGCCTTCCTGCGCCGGCAGGTCGATCCGCGCACGGACCTTATCCTGGGCGGGGACTTCAACATCGGCGGAGACCCGGAGCGGATCGCGGCCACGCGCAACCTCATCGCAGGCGGGCAGGAAGCAACCACGATTACAGAAGCCGCACCGGACCAGCAGCGCGACCTTGCCGCCATCCGCGAACGCAACAAGGACAAGCTGTACTATCGCGGCCTTATGCGCCTGCGCAGCCTCGAGGTTCCCCTCGGCGAAAACACCGGACAGGACGTTTTCTCCGATCACCTCGGCTACGTGGCGCACTACAGGCTGTCGTGAACATGCCCCTGAGCGTCAGCGAGATCTAACGGCCGATCAGGGTCACGGGTCCGATCAGACCCGAAGGGCGCAGCGGTGCATCGGGACGGTAGGTCGGCATCGCCGTCCAGGTGATTGGCTTCGCGCCGGCCTGCTGGTCGCCGATCAAGCGATTGACCCAGAGGTTCGCGACCTTGACCTCGATCGTGTTCGCGCCCTTCCTGAGAGCGCGGCCGACGTCGATGCGGTAGGGCGCATGCCACAAGGTGCCCATGTCGCGCCCGTTGACCGTGACTTGCGCCAGATCGCCCACTTGGCCTAGGTCGAGCAGCAACGACTTGCCCGGCCGGGCACCCTCGGGCAGCGCGAAGCTGCGCGTATAAATCGCCTCTCCCGAAAAGTACCGGATCGCCGGATCGGCATTGTGGTCGAGCGGCGCGAGTGTCGTCAGCCGGGTCGAGGCCGGCGCGCCGCGTTCCGGCTGGAAGCGCACGGTCCAGTTGTGGTCGAGTGTGGCCAGTGTCGTCGCGGTCTTGACTGGCACATCGAGCGATCGCGCGGTCGCAGCCTCATGGAACACCACGAACACCGCATCGCCCGCCACCAGCGAGAGCGGCACTATCGTCTCATCGCCTTCGATGCGGTAGCTGACGGCTTCGCTCTCGCCCGTTTCCGGGTGCCACAAGCGCGGTGCCTTGCCGGTCACGCGGAAATGCGCTTCGACGGTTTGGGCGCTGTCATGCGGGTTGCTGAGGTAATAGATGTCGCCGCGCTCGTCCCTGCGGTGGACGAAGGGGATCTTGGCCCCGGCTGCGGCTCCGGTGAAGGTGAAGTCCGGCGCGGTGCCGATCGCCTTGAGCGCAGCCTCCACGTCGGTGCCGGGGATGACCCGGCCCTGCCCGACCCGCGCCTCGCCGGCACCGGGCCACAGCCTGGCGACGAGAGCGGACCACTCGGCATCGCTGCCCTGCCCCCGCCCGTCCATGCCCGGCGTCGCGACCGGTGCGTTGCCGATCACGGTCGCCCCGCCCTCGACGAGTGCCGCCAGCTTGCGCAGCGCGGCAAGGCTCATGCGCTGCGAGGAGCCGCCTAGGTAGATCGCCTTGTAGCGCGCTCCGCTGGGCGCGACGAGGTCGGCACCGTCGTTCTTCAGCAGGGTGTCGAGCGCATCGAAGCTGAGGAAGTCATAGGCATGGGAGACCGGGGCGTCGGCCACCGGCTTGTCGCCGTAGAGCCCGGTCAGCGGGGCTTCCTCGCCGTAGAAGTAGGCGACGTCGGCGACGTTACGCCCGGCCTGCAGCAGCAGCGAGGACCGCGCGATGTAGTCGACCCAGGGCTTTGCCATCTCGCCCCAGCTTTCCATACGGTTGAAGTACTGGCCGAAGATGAACAGCGAGAGGCCCGGCTTCTTGTCGTCGACCGGGACATGGACGGAAGTGTGGACCACTGGCCGGTTGACGCCATTGACGAATTCCATGTCGATGAAGCGCTTCAGGTCCTTGGGCGCGAAGGCCCAGGGCGCCATCGAGGCCGTCATCGATTCCGCCGCGACGAGGTTCTGCCCATAGAGATGCGCCACCGATGCCGCGCCCTTCATGTCGGCGATCAGCGTCTGGCGCGGGCCATCGTCCTTACCGAAAGTCCACATCGCCGCCATCGGCACGTCGGTCGCCTTGCGCATGGTCATGTCGTCGCCCAGCATCGGGCGCTTGTCCTCCAGCGCCTCGCCGTAAACGATCAGGCCGTTCTCATGGGCGACCTTGGCAACCGTGCCGTAATGCTCGCTGGAGAGAAGGTCCGCCAAAGTGCGGCGATAGTCGTAGAGGAACTTGTCCGACTGCGCGCGCGTGCCCACCAGCGTGCCCGTGAGCGCGGGCAGCCAGGGACGCGGATCGTAGCCGCGCAGGTTCTGGAACTGCTCGATCATCCGGGGCGTCCAGTTCGCCTCACCGACTTCGATGGAATCTGTCAGCAGCACCCGCACGCCGCGCTTGCCGACCATGTCGGCACCGGCGGCGTCCTTGTACATGCCGATGTAATGGTCGAGATAGCGGCGCACCGCCGCGCCGTCGAACTTGTCCACCTCCAGCCCGGTCGCTTCGGGCGAGGCGGGATGGTTGGTGGTGCCGAGCAGCGAATAGCCCATGCGCAGGACGCGCCAGTGCTGCCCCTTGGAAAGCGCCGGAGCCGTCCAGTCGAGGGAGCCGTCGGGCCGCAGCCTGCCGGTGAGGTCGACAACCTTGGCAGGCGCCACGCCGCTTGCCGCGTCGGCCGGTTCACCGAGCGCGTAGTAATCGCGGCTCATGATGAAGCCGGACTTGGTCTCGAAGCGGTCGACCTTGCTCCCGGCGCCCAGTGCGAAAGTGCCGACGACGAGCGGCTTCTTCGCCATCATCGCACCGATGCCGTCGAACAGGCCCGCCATCGCCGTCCCCGGAGCCGGTGAGCCGAGCCCCTCGTCCGGCTTGCGCGGATTGAGCACCACGCGGAAATGCGCGGCGGTGACAGCCGGGAAGCTCGCCGTGGTCGGCACGGCACCGAGCGTCAACGTGGTGATTGGGGTCCATGCGGTACCGTCGGTGCTGGCCTCGAGCGCGGCCGTGAAAGCCGCTCCGGCAAAGGGCACGACCACATCGGGGATATAGAGCGTCGCCGAACGCACTTCGGTCGGCCGGGCGTAGTCGAGCCGCAGTTCGGGCGCGGTGCCCTCCTTGCGCACCAACGTGACGCCGCCCGCGATGTCCGCGTCGCCGAGGGCCGCAGCATCCAGCGCGTTGCCGAGCCCATCCGAAGCGCGGGCCGCCGCCAGCGAAACCGGCATCGCCTCCGGGAACGCGAAGATGCCGATCTCGCCGTAGAACTGCGGGCCGGGAGGCGCGGGGTGGCCGGAGATCATCTCCTCGATCGACAACGCCGGGGTCAGGTTCTGGTAAGGCCCGGTCGTCTGCGGCGGCGCGGCCAGCTTGCCGGTGAAGCGCTTGCCCGGCGCTATGGACGTCTCCGACCAGACCAGCTTCTTCAGGCCATCGCGCGGCTGCACCCATGGCCCGCCGGTTTCCGACCAGCCGGGCGAGGAAGCGATGGCCAGTTCCAGCCCCTGCCGGTCCGCCTCATGCGCGGCGAAGCGGAAGGCGTCCTTCCATTCGGGCGTCATGTAGACGAGGCGATGGTCCACAACTTGCGGCGTCTGCAGGTTGGCGTCGAAAGTCTGGGCGCCGCCGATGCCGACGCGCTTCATCCATGCAAGGTCCTTGGCGATGCCGTCCTTGGTGATGTTGCCGTTCATCCAGTGCCACCAGACGCGCGGCCGGGCCGAGTTCGGCGGATCGCGGAACGCTTCGAGCAGCGGATCGCCTGTCTCCGCCGCCGCCGTGGTCGGCGCCTCCTCCTTCGCCACCGCATGCGGCGCGGCCAGGGCCGAAGCGAGCATCAGCATCACGCGAAAACGGCGACCCGGCATTCCATACTCCCCATCTCTATCCTGCGGAGCCGCTTCAGGCTCTCGCATTTATTAATATATTAATTCTAATTTTAAAAGCCCGCATGCGTTACAATGCATTTCGCCGCGCGATCGCGCCGAGCACCGAAGCACTGGGCTTGGGCGTGCGGGCAAAGGTGGCGGGATCGACGCTGCACAGGCCGAAGCGAGGCTTGTAGCCGAAGATCCATTCGAAGTTGTCGAGCAGCGACCAGTGCATGTAGCCCAGCACCGGCACTCCGTCGTCGATGGCCTGCTTCAGCCCTTCCAGCGCGGCGGGGATGAAGCGCGCGCGCAAGGTGTCGTCGTCGGTGCCGACGCCGTGCTCGGACACCAGCACCGGCACCCGCGTCGCCTCATGGACGTAGCGCACCGCACCCGCGAGCGAGGGCGCCCATACCTCGGTGCCCGACCAGTTGACGTCCGCACCATCGGGATGCGGCAGCCGCCCCTTGTCGTTCCACACCGCGCGTTCGTAGTTCTGCACGCCGATGAAGTCGTCGGCTTTCGCCACTTCCAGCCAGGCCCCGTAGGTTTCCGCGCGCACTTTGTCGCGGATCGAGTTGCGGCCCGCCGCCTGGTCGTCCAGCACCGAGAGAGTGAGGCCGACCGGCAGGTCCGAACGCACCGCCTTGATCGCCGCGCGCGCCGCCTTGTGTCCGGCCAGCAGCCCGGTCTGGATCGCGTCGAGGTCCTCGAGCGCGGCGACGTTGGCGCAGACGTACTTCTCCACGCCGAAGCGCTTGGCGGCGGCGGCAAGGGTCTGGCGCTGCATGTCCCATACCGGCGGGGGCAGCATCGGCTTGAGGATCAACAGCAGGTTGGGCTCGTTCAGTGTCATGGCCATGGCGATGTCGGCGCCGATCGCGCGGGCCACCTTGTCGCAGTAGCGCGCGAAGAGCTGCGCCGATTCCGGGTTGGTCCAGCCCCTTGCGCGCTGAACCAGCGCGGCGCGGTGAAGTGGTTGAACGTCACCAGCGGCTTCAGTCCGCGCGCGTGGCAACCCGCGACGATCGCCTTGTAGTGATCGAGCATCGCCTGCGAGAACAGGCCCTTCTCCGGCTCGATCCGCGCCCACTCCACGCCGAAGCGATAGGACGTGAGGCCGAGCGACTTCACGATGTCGAGGTCGCTGGCCCACAGTTCCAGGCTGTTGCAGGCATCGCCCGAAGGCTGGGCGAAGATCGTCGGCTGCTGGTTCTCCAGCGGCCACAAGTCGGAGGCGACATTGTTGCCCTCGATCTGGTGCGGCGCGGTGGCCGCCCCCACAGAAAGCCTGCGGGAAATGCCGGGCTCGGGCGCTTCGCGGCGGCGCGCGACACGGCGGGAGCAGCCGCGATCATGGCGGCGGCGGCGAGCATGCTGCGGCGGTCTATCTGGGTCATCAGGATTTCCTCACGAATGCGCGGAGATGAAGGTCAGAATTTCGTCGGAAAGCCGCCGGTCGGCGGTGCCGAGGTGCATGGCCATCGAGTAATGGTTGTGGCCGCTGGCATAGTGCGTGCGCGGCAGGCAGCCGTGGCGGTCCAGCCGGGCCTGCAGAAGCCCGGCCCACTCGGCCTGGAAGCGCGGCGGATCGAACTCGGCACAAGCGAGCAGCAAGGGGAGCGCGGTCTCGACCACGGCCTCGCGCGGCATCCGTCCGGCGTAGGCGTCCTGCCGCCCGTAGTAGAGCATGTCGCGCTCATCGAGCGGGGTGAAGCCGTAGAGCCCCGAGAGCAGGACGGCGGCGCGCACCATCCCGGCATGGTCGCTCCGCAGCTTCAGGAAACTGGCAATGTGAACCGAACCGGCGGAGGTGCCCAGTAGCACGATCCGCTCGGGATCGCCGCCGTGCTCGGCCGCGTGCTCCTGCAGCCATTCGACGGCAGCGGCGACATCCTCGGCCCCGGCGGGCCAGGTCTCATCGGGCGCGAGGCGGTAGTTCATCACCGCGCCCAGCATCCCGTTCGCGGCGGCCCAGCGCCCCAGATGGGCGTTGGCCCAGCCGCCGTTGCCGTTCCCGTCACCGCCCTTGTCGCCGACAAGGAAGCCCCCGCCGTGGACGAACAGCAGCACCGGGCGCGGCCCCCGCCTTCCCCTCGCGATAGAGGTCCAACCGGTTGCGCGGATGCGGGCCATAGGCGCAGTCGATCGCCACCGACGCAAGCGCGGCGGCGCGGGGCTCCTGCTCGGGCGCATAGAGCGCCCTCACCGCGCCCACAACATCGGGGCCGAGGCGGGTTCCGAGTTCGGCGATCGTATCGGTCACGCAGCCTGCTCCTTCAGCGTCCGGTCGAACAGGAAGGACACCGCCAGCCGCGTACAGGCAAGTCCCAACAGCGCGCCGTACACGACCTTGAAAGCCAGTGCCGGATGGCTGGGCACTTCGTGGAGCGGCCCGAAAAGCGCCAGCCCCGCGAGGACGAGCGCGGAGGCGATGCCGCAAGCCACGCCGCGCAGGACGATCCCCGCAACGCTTGCGGGCGTCGCCAGCCCCATCCCGCGCAGCTTCGCCCGCACCAGCAGGGTTGGCACCAGCGAAGCCATGAGTGAAACCATCACCCCTTGCGGCACGAAATCGAGCGCGAAGCGATCCGGCGCCGCCATCGTCAACGGCCTTGCGGAAGGGCCGAAGACGATGGCGAAGAACACCGCGCTCAGCACCGCGTTGATGATCGCGCTGATCGCCTGTTCGCGGCGGCGCAGCGCCCGAAGGTCCAGACCTGACGGCGCCGCCATCGTCAGAACTTCGCGTCCAGGCTGATGCCGACGTTCCGGAACGACTGCGGCCCGTAGATCGCGCCGATGTTGCCTTCGCTCGCCCCCGCAGTCGTCGTGCTGGTATAGGGGAAGTCGCTCTGCATCAGCGAGGGTTCGTGCACGTTGAACAGGTTGCGCACGAACAGCGCGACCGAATAGCGCTGGTCCTGCGTGCGCAGGCCGACCCGCCCGCCGACCATCCAGTGGGCGCGGAAGGTCGTGTCCGCCACCGAGTTCGCTTCGTACCGCACGCGCGACTTCCAAACGGTGTCCACCGCCAGGAACCCGGCCAGGGTATCGCCGAAGTCCTGCTCGTACTCGCCCGAGAGCGTGAACTTGTAGCGCGGCGAATTAGCCAGCTGCGTGCCGCCGATATCAGTCCCGTCGGTGCCGACGAAGCCGCCGGGATAAGTCGCCTTGGCGTAGATGAAGCCGGTGTTGAGCGAGAGGTTGGGCGTCACCTTGCCGAAGAAGTTCAGCTCGGCGCCGCGCGTCTTCACGCCGTTGATGTTGGTCTGGACGCACGAGATGATGCCGTTGTCGTCGACGGTGCACTGCTGCGCCTGGAAGTTGCGGATCTTCATGTAGAACACGCTGAGGTCGGCCACCCAGCCGCCGAACAGCGTGGCCTTGAGGCCCGCTTCATAGGAAGTCGGGATCTCGGGCTGGACGACGGAGGGATCGCCAACTGCCGGAACCGCGATCTGACCGCCCTTGAACCCGCGCGATACGGTGGCGTAGCTCATCATCGTCGGCGTCAGATCGTACTGCGCGCCCGCACGCCAGGACCACTTGGCAACGTCGAGGAAGGTTTCGGTCTCGGACGTCGCGGTGTTCAGCGAAAGGCGATCGGTCGTGTAGCGCACGCCGCCGATCAGGCGGAAGCTGTCCGAAACGTGGCCGGTCGCCTGCCCGAAGAAGGCCAGCGATTCGTCGCGGATCGTCAGCGCGGGCGTGGTCGATGTGACGATCGGGATCACGACGCCCGGAACCGGGACCAGCGTGACCCGAACGATCTCGGGAATGCGGGTCTGCTTCTGGCTCGAATAGAACGCGCCGGCCGTATACTCGATGGGCGAGCCCGCCGCCGAGCTGACGCGGAACTCCTGCGTGAACAGGCCGAGGTCGCGGTCAACCGGGTCGTTGGCCACCTGCAGTTCCAGCGGCGAGCCGCGGAAGACGTCGGACGCCGCACCATACCCGGTCTCGGTCGCCTTGCGCCAGGCGGTGATCGAGGTCAGCGTGAACGGATCCGCCGCATAGTCCACCTGCAGCGAACCGCCATAGCTGGTCGCCTTGCCGACCTGGTCGTTGTTGCTGCAGTAGTCACGGTTGCCCTCCCGCACGGTCACGCCGCAACTGGCGAGGCGATCGGTGATGCCCACCGCGTCAAAGCCCGCACCACCGAGGAAAGAGCCGGGGCCGCTGGTCTTGACGAAAGTGAAGAAGTCGCCGCCGTTCTCGTAGCGGCTCTTGGAATAGTCGCCGATGAGGTTGACGGTCACCCGGTCGGTCGGTTCCCACAGCAGGCGGCCGCGCACGCCGTAACGGTCGTTGTCGTTGTAGTCGCCGGTCGTCGCGTTGCGATTGACGCCCTGGCGCAAGTTGGCGACGCCCGATACGCGCACTGCCGCGTTCGAGGCCAGCGGCACGTTGATGACGCCCTGCACCACCTGGTTGCCGTACTTGGCGCCCGCCGTCCCGGCATTCGACAGCTCGGTGCGGACACGGCCGGAGAACTCGCCGAATTCGGGCGCATTGGTGGTGATGTTGATGACACCCGCCGAGGTCGTCAGGCCGAACAGCGTGCCCTGCGGTCCCTTGAGCACTTCGACGCGGGAAATGTCGAACAGGTCCGAGATATTGGCGTTGCCCTGGCTCACCTGATCAACGACGACGCCCACCGAGGCGACCGCACCGGGAGAGAACGTCAGGGTGCCGATGCCGCGGATCGAGCCGCCGCCGCCGGTGTTCTGGCCGGGTGCCGACTGGATTTCGAGGCTCGGCGCGATGCGGGCGAGGTCGTTGACGGTGTCTCACCTGCTGGCGCTCGAGCTGGGCCGCGCTGGCGACGGTGATCGAGATCGGCACCTCGGTCACCTTCTCGGCGCGGCGCTGGGCGGTAACGATGATGTCGTTGCCGGTGGCGGTGTCCGCAGGGGCGGCGGCATCCTGCGCGAAGGCAGGAGCGCCGATGGTGCCGAGGGCGATGCCCGAAAGCAGCGCAATCTTGCGAATGGTCATGTCTGTCTCTCCCTTGAACTTGTTATCTGGTTGGTCGCAGCGGCTCAGGCTTCATCAATGACGGGGTTGGAAAGGGTGCCGATCACGCCGATCGAGACTTCGACGGTGTCTCCGGCCTTGAGGTAGAGCGGTGGCTTGCGCTTGTCGCCGACGCCGCCCGGGGTGCCGCTGGCAATGACGTCACCGGGGTGCAGTTCGGTGAAGGTCGAGCAATAAGCGATGACCGTGGGAATATCCCAGATCATGTCGGAGACCGGCTGGTCCTGCACCAGTTCGCCGTTCACGCGGGTCTGTACGCGCTGCGCGGCAAGGTCCTCGACTTCACCCGCCGGGACCATGTGCGGACCGAAGGCGCCGGTGCCGGGCCAGGTCTTGCCGGGGGTGAACTGGATATTGTGCCGCTGCCAGTCGCGGATCGAGCCGTCGTTGAACGGTGCGTAGCCGGCGACATGATCCCATGCATCCTCGGGTGCGATGCGGCGTCCGCCCTTGCCGATGATCACCGCAAGCTCGCCCTCGTAGTCGAAGCGTTCGCTTTCGAGCGGGCGGACCATGGCGTCGCCGTCGGCGATCAGGCTGTCGGCCCAGCGGGTGAAGATCGCGGGATGCTCCTTCTGCTCGCGACCGGTCTCGGCGACGTGGGTGGCGTAGTTGAGCCCGACGCACAGGATCTTGCCGGGGTTCGGCACCACCGGCAGCAGCCTGATGGCGGCGCGGGCAAACTCGCCAGTGACGGGAAGCGCCACTAGATCACCCGCGAGCGCGTCCTTCAGCCACGCATCACCGCCGGGTGCGCCGAGATCGAGCACCGTCTCGCCATCGAGACGGCCAAAGCTGCTGGTGCCGTCGGGGCGCTGGAAACTGATATACTGGGTCATGTCCGTTTTCTCCTGACCTGCCGGAATGGCGGCAGCGGTGTTCATTGTCCTTGCGCTTCGTCCTGCCAGTCGCGGCGGAAGCGGAAGCGTTCCTCGGCGCGGCGCAGTCCGGCGAAATCCTTGTCCGAGATGCCCCACTGGTCGATGCGGTTCTCCGGCCAGGTCCAGTCCTCCGGCGCGCCGACACGGTAGTCGTCGGGCACTTTCTCGACGGCGGTGGAGAACTCGATCACCGGCCCGAACGGGGCGATGTAATAGGCGTAGACGTTGGCCCCCGGCCCATGCCGCCCCGGCCCCCAGGCAGGCGCCAGCGCATGATCGCGCAGGCGGCCGATGCCGCGCATCACCGCATCGATGTCCTCCATCTCGAAGGCGATGTGGTTGAGCGAACTGATCCCCGCCCGCGCGAAAGCGGTCGAGTGGTGGCTGTCGTTGCAGCGCACGAAGACCATGCCCTTGGTCCGGTCGGAAACGCGAAAGCCCAGCACTTCCTCCACCGCAAGGCCGGAAGCCTCGGCATCGGCAGAGTTGAACACGACATGGGTGAGCTTGACCGGCAGGTCGCGGCCCGCGATCGGCTCGACTTCGCCTGCATCGACGAGGAAGCGCAGCAGTTCGCGCTCGGGCAGTTCGACGAGCAGGCCGTGACCGCCGCCGGGGTCCTCGCTGACCGTGGCCCGGTGCGGCCAGCCTGCGGCGGCGGCGCGGCCCGAGATGCCGTCAAGCTCCTCCGCCGAGCACAGGAAGGTCGTGGAGCGGACGAACTCGTCCGCCGATTGCTCGAAGGCGACCAGGTAGGGGTAGGAACCGGAACCGCGCAGGTAATGGGTCGTGCCGATCACGTCGGCGCCCGCCATGCCCCACACATCGGTCATGAAGGCGGCAGCAGCGGCCGGATCGGGCAGCGCCAGTTCGATGCTTCGCAGTTTCATGCCTCGGTCTCCTCGACAAGTCCGGCCGCCCTGATCCCTGCGAGCGCGCATTCGGCATCGCACTCGCCGGTATCGCCGCTGACACCCACCGCGCCGATCAGGGCGCCGCTCGCATCACGGATCACCACGCCGCCGGGCGAGAAGGCGATGCGCCCGCCCACGGCCGCGCTGACGCTATGGAAGAACACCGGATTGCCCTTGGCCCGCTCGGCGAGGACGGCGGTGTCGGCGTCCATGCCCACGGCCCCTTCGGCCTTGGCGCGGGCGATGTCGAAGCGGTAGAGACTCGCCCCGTCCTCACGCGCGAAGGCGACCGGGTGGGCTCCGGCGTCGAGCACGATCACCGCCAAAGCCTTCGCGCCCCGCGCCCGTGCTTCGGCCAGCGCGGCGGTCACGATGGTCTGCGCCTGCAGGAGCGTCAGGGTCATGCGGTAAATTCCTTATAATCGAAAAGCCGGGCCGCGCGAGCGGCCAGCAGGTCCTCGCCGCTGTCGGACGCGGTGCCGAAGACGTAGTGGTCCGGGCGCACCAGCACGGCATCGACGCCGTGCTGGTCAAGCCACGACGCGATCGCCTGATTGTCCGCCAGCGCCGCCGCGACGACGCGGGTGACGCCCCCGGCCTCGCCGGGCACGGTGTCGTCGCGGACGAAAAGGCGCCAGCCGTCGCCGGTGCATTCGTCCAGCTTGCTGCCGTCGGCGAGTACCGGCTGGACGAAGCGCGCGCCTGCACCCGAAGTGCCGGAAAGCACCAGTCCTTCGCGGATCGCGGGGATCAGGTCATGCGCGGTCTCACCCTGCTTGCCGCGTGCTTCCTCACGGATACGGGTATCGCGGGCGGCGGCAAGGTCGGGGTCGAGTTCGCAGATGTAGCGCCCGGCCGCCACCGCCGCGCCGATCACCGCGCGCACGTGCGGGTCGCGCTCGCGCTGGTAGGTATCGAGGATCGCAGGCGAGGCACCCGCATTGATCACCGCGTCCATCTTCCACGCCAGATTGGCGACGTCGCGCAGGCCATGGCACATGCCCTGCCCGAAGAACGGCGGCGTCTGATGCGCGGCATCCCCCGCGAGGAAGACATTGCCGACCTGCCAGCGATGGGCGACGAGGCCGTGAAAGCGATAGGTCGCGGCGCGCACGATCTCGTGCGGTACGTCGGCCATCCACGCGCCGACCAGTTCGGCGACCTTGTCCGGCGCAGACATCGCCTTGTCGTCCTCACCCGGCAGCAGCATGAATTCCCAGCGGCGATGATCGCGGCGGCCGGGCACCACGGTCGCGGGGCGCACCGGATCGCACATCATCACCGACAGCCGCTGCAGGTCCGCCCCTTCGGGCACGCCCGCGATCGGCGGGAAGCTGACCGGCCCCTGCACTTCGGCATCGACGACCAGCCAGGGCTCCTCGAAATCGAGATCGTCGAGATCCACGCCCAGCGCCTTGCGCACGGTGCTGCGCGCGCCGTCGCAGGCGATCACCCAGCGGGCCGAGGCGGTCTGCCGCTCACCGCCCTCGTCGTAGGATACGGTGACGCCGCCTGCGTCCTGCTCCAGACCGGTGAACGTCGCGCCCAGCTTCAGCGTGACGTTCGCCATGCCGGCGAAGCCTTCGCGCAAGTGGGCTTCCAGCTCGGGCTGGTAGAAGAAGTAGTCGTTCGCCCAGCCGAACGGGCGCGGCTTGCCCACCGTGCCCATATAGCGGATGACGCCGTGATCCGCGCCGACATGGAGGTGCCCGTCAGTGGCGATCATGTCGCCCTCGACACGGTCGATCACCCCGGCCGACTGGAACAGGCGCATCATCTCATGGTCGAGATGGACCGCACGCGGCAGGGGGTAGTGTTCCAGTTCCCGTTCGAGAACGAGGACTTGCAGCCCTTTCAGGCCGAGAAGGTTCGCGGCCAGCGCGCCCACAGGGCCGCAGCCTACGACAACGACGTCGTACGACATGATTTTCGTCCCTGTTAAACTCAGTTCGCGGCGGCGGCGACCCCTGCCCCGGCCCCGGCCAAGATGTCACTTGGAGCCTTGTGCAGCTTGCCGCCCTTCATGATCATCTTCAGGCGATCCTTGTCCTGCAGGATCGCAACGTCCTGCGTCGGGTCGCCGTCCACCAGCAGCAGATCGGCCAGCCAGCCCTCGCGGATCACGCCGGTCTCGATGCCCATAAGTTCGCCGCCATGCTGGGTCGCCGCCTGCAGCGCCTCGGCGGGAGTGAAGCCGAAGTAATCGACGAAGTGCTGCAGGTCGCGCGCGTTGCGGCCATGCGGGTTGAACGGGAAGCCATAGTCGCCGCCGACCAGCACGCGCACGCCGCGCGCCTTCAGCCGCGGGATCAACTTCGCCTCAAGGTCCATGCGAACCTTTGCGCTCGCCTTCATGTGCGTCATATCGACGTGCGGCGGCGGGTTCGCCTCCAGCGCGGCGACCGAGACACCGGGACCGGGGGCATAGAAGAACCTGTCCTTCTCCGCCGCCATCCGCTCCACCGTCGCTTCGTCGGCGAAGGAGCAGTGGTAGAGGATCTGCGCGCCCGCATCGAGCGCGAGGCCGATCGCCTCGGGCGAATAAGTATGGCAGGCGATCCACATCCCGGCCTCGCGGGTGGCCTCCCCGCCGCCAGCATTTCCTCGCGGGTATAGAGCACGTCCATCGCGCTGCCGGGCTTGAGCGCATCTTCGCCCGAGACCACCAGCTTGATCGACTTGACGCCCTCGTCCGCGCAATAAGCCACGAACCGGCGCATCGCCTCCGAGCCACGGCCGTTGAACACGTCGCCGGTATCGTCGCCTTCGGGGCTGCGCTCCAGCGTCGAGGGGACGAGGCGCGGGCCGGGCGTATCGCCCTCCTCGATGGCGCGGGCGAGATCCGGCTCGATCATGTCACCCAGGGCACCGGCCGAGTATAGGCTGGTGAAACCGTGGTCGAGCAGCACCCGTGCATTGCGCCAGGCTGCGACCTTCAGTTCGTCATGCGGCAGGATGAACTGGTGGTAGACCTTCTCCAGCGAGGAAGCCCAGGTCAGGTGCGTATGCGCATCGACGATGCCGGGCATGAGGGTCAGCCCGCGCCCGTCGATCACCAGATCGGCGGCCTCATCGGCGAGTGCGTCCTCACCCGGCGCGACGCGGGCGATACGCTCGCCCTCGACCAGAACGGAGCCTGTCCGGAGCGCCGAGCCGGTGCCGTCGAAAATGGAAACCTGGCGGATCAGTGCCCGCATCCTGCTCTCCTGCGATCATCGTTATCGCTGGATTGTTAAGCTGCGCAGACCCACAAAGTAAAATAATGATTTTTTGCGATGCTATAGTCTGAAACTATGGAACCTGCCGAAGCGCGTCCATCATCGCCTGCGCCGGACGAGACAGCGGACGACTGGCTAGCCATAGCACGCCGACGCTGCGTTCACGCACGGCTTCCTCGATCATCACGGCCCGGATGCTGTCATCGGTGACGCCGTCGAGCGCCACGGTTCGCGGCAGTACCGTCACCCGGTCGCTCTCCCTTACGATGGCCCGCGTGGTGAGAAGGGAGTCGCAGCGGATCGTCGTGCGCGGCACCGCCACCCCCGCGGCGATGAACAGCGCGTCGACCTGCCGCCGGAACGCGCCGCGCGCCTCGGGCAGCACCCAGGGGTAGCTCTCGACCTCGCGCAGCGACACGCGGCCCGGCAGCTTCTCATGCCTGGGGCCGACGATCAGGACGAACGGGTCGCTGGCGCACGTGACTTCCTTCATGTCGGCCGGAACGCTTTCGATACCGGTCGTCACGAAGGCCAGTTCGATCGCCCCTTTGCGCACCATCTCCAGCAGTTCCTCGTCGGGCCGCTCGATGGCGCTGAGCGCAAAGTCGCCGATCGCCTCCTCCACCCGCATGATCGCGCCGGGCAGAAGAGTGAGCAGGGCGCCCGGCGTGCCGCCGATGCGCAAGGGTCCGGCGATGCCCTGCCGGGTGTGCTCGATCTCGGTCACGGCATCGCCCAGCAGCGTCGCCATGGCCTCGGCCCGGCGCTGGAGCACTTCGCCTTCCGCCGTCAGCACGATGCCGCCGCGCCCGCGCTCGAACAACACGACGCCCAACTTGCGCTCCAGCAGCGAGATCGTATTCGACACCGAGGGCTGCGAGAGGTTGAGCGCCCGGGCGGCAGCGCTTATCGATCCGGTATCGCAGACCGCGCGGAAGGTCAGCAGGGCACGCGGGTCCATCGCCGCCCTGCTCCTGTTCTCGCCTGCTTCCGCCATTCCTGTACGCCTCTTCCCGCTTCGACGTACCCCTGACCGAGATCACCCGGCGAAGCAATCCATGGCGCGGTACGGCGAGAACAAGACGCTAGAGTCCCGAAAGCTTCCTGCGGATCAGCGCCTTGATCTTCCGGTCCTCGAGAACTCGCCCACCGACGTAGAGCGCGGCGAAGATACCGGCGAAGACATAGGCGGAAGTGGGCGAGTGCTTGTCGTCCTTCTTCTCTTCCTTCTTGTCCTTGCTGTCCTTCTTGGGCTTTTCCGGAGCCGGTGCGCCGAGGAACTTGTCGATCGGGTTCATCGCCGGCGCGGCCTTGTCCTTTTTCTCGTCTTTCTTTTCCGAGGCTTCGGCTGCGGGCTTTTCCAGCTTGCCGAGCGCGATCGTCAATTGCCCGAAGGCGAGGAACAGCAGCGGCGCCAGGAAGCAGAACAGCAAGGCCCGGCTGGTCATGTGCCAGCGCAGTACCGACCCGCCCGCGCCGTTATCGATCCGGAGCGTGCCGCCGTCGAAGACCGACATCCTGTCCTGCGCGGCTTGGTCGCGCTTGGTGAAAGTCAGGGTGTCGCCGCCGCGCTCGTGGCTGGTGCCGCTCTCGAAGAACAGGGGTGTGAGGCGGTCGAAGGCATCCTCGCGCGACTGTCCGGGCGCGAGCGGCAGGCTGCCCCTGACATGCCAGATCCAGTCGATGAAACGCGCGTTCATGGTATCCCTTTCGGCACGGCCACAAGGGCCGCCCAAGTCCGTGGACTGCATTTGCATGGGAGGAGAGCCGCGCCCGATGCGGGCGGTCACTCGGCCGGAACCGCAGTGGCGCGGGTGCCGCCGAAGCGCTCCTTCAGGGCCTTCCAGCCTTCGGTGAAGGGGAAGGTCATCTGCTCACGGATGCCCATGCGGCGGCCGCCTTCCATGCCCAGCAGCTCCGCCTCGCCATCGACGCACGTGCCGAAGATGCGGTCGATGAAGATGTAGGTGTTGGTGAAGTTGCTGCGGCTCGCCTCGAAGTCCTGCGAGTGGTGGAGGCTGTGATGCTCGGTCGTGTGGAACAGGAAGCGCCACCAGCGGGGCGAATTGAAGCGCACGTTGATGTGCTGGTAGCTGCCGACCGCCATGCCGATCGCCCCGGCCAGCAGGAACGCGCGCGGCAGGAAGTCGAAGAACCCGCCGACACCCAGCCCGATCAGGAACAGCTCCACCGGGTTGCCGACCGCGCCCTTGTTGATGTTCAACTGGGTGATGTAGTGGTGCACCGAGTGCGGCAGCCACAGCGGATACCAGTTGTGCATCCCGCGATGCATCCAGTACTGCCCGAAATCGAAGATGAACGAGATCAGGAAAGCCTGCAGCAGCAGCGGCAGCCCGGTAAACCAGGCGAACTTGTCCCAGTGGAACGCGCCCTGGATCGCCTCGATCATCACGCCGTCGCCGATGTAGCCGTCGACGATGCGCAGGATCGTATAGCCGAGGCCGACGTAGAACAGGTCGGTCGCCAGTTCCTTCCACGTGAGGTTCCAGCTTTCGTAGCGCGGGAAGGCCCATTCGAGGCCGAGGAGAAACAGACGGAAACCGATGCCGATGCCGATCGCTGTCGATGCCTTGGCGATGGAATTGGGGGCGTAGTACCAGAACGCGATCAGCGCGAAGAGCACCGTTGGCTGGAACCAGGTGAAGACGAACTGCTTCACCGGACCGCCTTCGACCCTGCCGATATTCTCCCAGCCGACAGTGACTGGTGCCTGTGTTCCGATCAATCTCTTACCTACGCGAACCCCGTCCATGCGCCTGCCCTCGTAATATTTGACCACCCATGTCAGTAATACTTATTTCAAACATGGTAATACGGGATGGCGGCGTCGTCTACGCCCTTTCTGCAATGCAGCACGAAATCTGCGCTACTGTACGAAAAAGCGTCGGCCGGACCTTCCGCATGGTCAATTACTCCGGGTCCGCAATATAGCCTTGCCCTTATCGGCCATCAAAGAGATTTCTCCGAGAAACAGGCAAATCCTGTATTCCCGAAGCAATTAGGGCAATCGAATAATGACTTGGAAGATCGGCACTCGTGTAATGCTCCGGTCTCTGGAGAACATGCGATCCGCCTCATCTCGTCGTTACGAACCACGTGCGACACCCGAAAGCAGCATGGCGCCGCCTCCGGGTGACCGGCTCTTTCGACATGGCGATCCGCTGCCGGACAGCCACTCGAGAGAGCCCCGGACCGGCACCGCGGCGCTGAAACCCCGGGTGCGCGGCTACGTCACTGCGCGGCCAGCATGTCCTCGCCCAGATCGAAGCGGTTGCCGGGATGCTCCAGTCCGAGGTGGTCCCGGAGGGTCGTACCCGCGTACTCGCTGCGAAACAGCCCGCGCCGCTGCAGTTCCGGCACGACGCCTGAAAGGAACCGCTCCGCCCCTCCCGGCATGTAGGGCGGCATGACGACGAAGCCGTCGGCGCCCTTCTCGCGGACCCATTGCTCCATCCTGTCCGCCACCGTCGCGGGCGAGCCGACGAACTTCGCGAAGGCGAGGCCCTTGGCATAGCTTCGACCGAGATCGCCCAGCGTCATGCCCTGCTCCATCGCGCTCTTGAGCACGACTTCGAAGCGGCCCTTGCTGCCGCGTATGCGATCGCGGATATCGGGCACGGGCGCATCGGCCGGGTGGACGGACAAGTCGTAGTTCATGCTCCCCGACATGAAGCTGAGCCCTGCCTCGGGATGGATCAGCGCGTCGAGTTGGGCTTCGAGTTCGAACGCGTCCTCGTCGGTATCCGCGATGATCGGAACCACCCCCGGCAGCACCTTGACCGCATCGGGAGACCGGCCGGCGGCCACGACCTGGGCCTTGAAGTCGGCGTAGAACGCCTGCGCCTTGGCCAGCGTCGACTGTACCGGGAAGATCACTTCGGCATTGCGCGCGGCCAGAGACTGGAACGCCCCGGAGACACCGGCCTGGATCAGCACCGGATGCCCCTGCGGCGGCCGCACCGCGCCGAGCGGCCCTTTGACCTGGAACCACGTGCCGCGATGATCGGCGTAGTGGATCCGCGACGGATCGGCATAGCGCGCGCTCGCCTTGTCGGCGGTGATCGCGTCTTCCTGCCATGTGTCCCACAGCAGGCGCACGACGTCGATGAACTCGGCGGCGCGTTCGTAGCGCTCGGCGTGCCCCAGATGCTCCGCCCGGCTGAAGTTGCGCGCCTCGCCGTCATTGACGGAGGTGACCGCGTTCCAGGCCGCGCGCCCCTTGCTGAAGTGGTCGATCGACGCGAACATGCGCGCGGCGTGATAAGGCTCGGAATAGCTGGTCGAGATCGTCGCCCCCAGCCCGATCCGGTCGGTCGTCATGGCCAGTGCCGAAAGCAGGGTCAGCGGCTCGACGTGGATCGCGGGCCGCAGCCTGACGGCGGCCTCGAACGAACTGCCGTAGATGTCGTCGATCGACAGCTTGTCGGCCACGAACACCATGTCGAGCTTCGCCTGTTCCGCCGCCTGCGCGATCCGCGCGTAGTTGGCGACGTCGAAGGGATCGCCATGCTCGGCCAGCGGATGGCGCCAGCCGGCAAGATGTGAGCCCGACAGCGAAAGGAACAGGGCGAGATGCACGGATCGACTCCTCAGATTGCCGGGATGACCTGCGGACCGAAGCCGCACGGGACAATCGAGTTGGTTGCCGCGACCTATGAGTTGTTCTGAACGGTGGTGCCGACAGGCAGGGAGCGGGTGACCTGCCGCCGCATCGTCATGGCAAGCGCAGCGACTCAATCCTGCGCGGAGTGACGCGGCAAAGCGCCACGCTTTACCGCATGCAAAACCCGCAACGACAGTCGAAATTCAGAGAAAGACAATCCAATCAAGTAGAAGCAATACTACATGATGTTAACCAATATCAGTTGATCTACATAATAAGTCATTTCGCCGCACACCGACAAACATACTCTAACATATATCGTCATGTGCCCCGAACTTCCCCGGTGCTATTGATTCGCCGCAAGCAGATCTGGTCGCCAAGTAGCTATACGTAGCGATTATCATTCAAGGTCGATTTCCCATCAACATCGATCCACCATCCGCATGTGCGGACAAGGGGGAGGAGGGGCCTCATGCCTATCGTACCGACCTATCCCGGCGTCTACGTCGAGGAATTGGGCAGCGGCGTGCGTCCGCTGGCCGGCGTACCCACCGCGATCGCCGCCTTCGTCGGCTATACCGCGCGCGGGCTCGACAACCGGGCGACGACGATCTTCAGCTACGCCGACTACGAGCGCGAATTCGGCGGCCTCGCCGCCAACAGCGAGCTGAGCTATTCGGTCCAGCAGTTCTTCCAGAACGGCGGCGGCCAGGCGATCGTCGTGCGCGTACCCAAGAGCGACGGGGTCGCCGCGCAGGTCAACCTCAAGGAAGGCGTCGCCAACGCCGCCAAGGTCAGCTTCACCCTCACCGCGACCAGCAAGGGCGACTGGGGCAACGGGATCGTCGCCGACGTCGATTACGACGGGGCATCGGCCAGCAACTTCAACCTCACCCTGACCGATCTCGGCAGCGGCGCCGTCGAGCGCTGGGCAGACCTCAGCGTATCGACCGCCTCGCCCCGCTTCGTGGAGGCGGTGCTCAACGACCCGGCCAACGGCTCGCGCCTCGCCACGGCGAAAGTCCCCGCCGCGAGCCCCGGCGCGCGCCCGGCCGAGAGCGGGATCGTCGGCACCGACTTCACCGTCACCTCCACCGGGATCACCGGCCTCGCCAACGACAAGGCGTACAAGGTCCGGGTCACCGCCAACCGGCCCAGCGGCCCCATCACCGCACTCGAAGTCACGCTGATCAAGCAGGCCGAGACACTGCCCACCTCGGTCGTCGCCCTCGCCCGGCTGCTGGAGCGGCGCTTCAACGAGGCGCTGGCCGCCGCACTGCCCGGCGCGGCCGTCGCCGTCGGCGTCACCGGATCGGGCAAGGCCTTGCGCATCGCCCCGATGTTCGACCCGGCCTTGCTCCCCGCGGCCGTGGACACCACGCTTTCGCTGGCGGACAGCGCCCCGGCAGGTGCCCTGGCGATGCTCAAGCTGCCTGCGGCGAACTTCAATGTCGGTCGCTACCGCCTCGGCACCGGCACAGCCGAAGCCGCCCAGCGCAACCCCGTCCCCGGCGCCGACGGCACCCAGCTGCCGCAGAGCGCCGACGTGATCGGCAGTCCGTCCGCCTTCACCGGCATCCATGCGCTGGAAAAGGCGGACATCTTCAACATCCTCGTCCTGCCCGACGCCACCCGCGCCAGCCCCGGCGATCCCAATGCGCTCGATACCGGGCTGGACCCGAACGCCATCTATCAGGCCGCGCTCGACTATTGCACCAAACGCCGCGCCTTCCTGCTGATCGACCCGCCGCCGACCGTGAACACCGTGGACCGCGCGTTCGAGTGGATTTCCTCGGGCCTCACCGTCAAGGGCGCCAACGCGGCCACGTATTTCCCGCGCGTCCGCATGGCCGATCCGCTGAACGACTTCCAGCTGCGCACCTTCGGCCCGTCCGGCGCGATCGCCGGGCTCTATGCCCGCACCGACGCCGAGCGCGGCGTGTGGAAGGCCCCCGCCGGAACCGATGCGCAGCTGCGCGGGGTGCGCGGGCTCGTCTACAAGCTGTCCGATTCCGAGAACGGGCTGCTCAACCCGCTGGGCCTCAACTGCATCCGCGCGCTGCCGGTCTACGGCACGCTCTCGTGGGGACGCGCACCCGCGTCGGCTCCGACGTGGAGGCAAGCCAGTGGAAGTACGTACCCGTCCGGCGCCTTGCCCTGATGATCGAGGAAAGCCTGTTCCGGGGCACCCAGTGGGTCGTCTTCGAACCCAACGACGAACCGCTCTGGGCGCAGATCCGGCTGAACCTCACCACCTACATGCACGGCCTGTTCCGGCAGGGCGCGTTCCAGGGCCAGACCCCGCGCGACGCCTACCTCGTCAAGTGCGACAAGGAGACGACCACGCAGGCCGACATCGACCGGGGCATCGTCAACATCCTGGTCGGGTTCGCGCCGCTCAAGCCCGCGGAATTCGTCATGATCCGCATCCAGCAGCTGGCCGGTCAGGCCGCTTCGTAATCGGCAAGGGAGGAGTTGCCCGATGGCCCAGTTCAACGTCAACGCCCAGCGCTTCGACCCGTACAAGAACTTCAAGTTCCGGGTGAAGTGGGACGGCCGCTATGTCGCGGGCGTCAGCAAGGTCAGCGCGCTCAAGCGCACGACCGAAGTGGTCAAGCATCGCGAGGGGGCGACCCCTCCTCCAGCCGCAAGTCCCCCGGTCGCAGCGAGTTCGAGGCCGTCACCCTCGAACGGGGCGTCACCCACGACGTCGAGTTCGAGCGGTGGGCCAACAAGGTCTGGAACTTCGGTTCCGCCCTCGGCGCCGAAGTCTCGCTCGCCGACTTCCGCAAGGACATCACCATCGAACTCTACAACGAGGCAGGGCAACCGGCGATCGTCTATCGCCTGTTCCGCTGCTGGATCAGCGAGTTCCAGTCGATGCCCGACCTCGACGCCAACGCCAACGCGGTGGCCATCCAGCACATCAAGATCGAGAACGAAGGCTGGGAGCGCGACTACGCGGTAACCGAGCCTTCCGAACCGAGCTTCGTCGAACCGCAGTAAGGCCATGTCCACGAACCCGGTCGAGGGACTGCTCGCACTTTGGGAGGCGGGCACGAACCCGCTTGCCCTGCTTCGGGCCGCCGAGCCCGGTGCCGGGGATGATGCCCTTGCACGCCTTCCCATCGGCGCGCGTGACGGGAAGCTGATCGCGCACCAGCGGCGACTGTTCGGCCCGGCCATCGAGGCGACCGTGCCCTGCCACGCATGTGGCGAGACGGCGGAAGTCACGCTCGATGCCGACAGCCTGCTGGCGATGGCCCCGCAACGGAGCGCGCCGATCTTGGTGACGACCGGCGCGTGGCGGATCGAGGCCCGCCCCGCCGACAGCCGCGACATGGCGGTGCTGGCGACAGAGGAGCCCGAAGCGGCCGAGCGCGCCCTCCTCGCCCGCGTGGTGACGCTCTGCACCCGCGATGGTGCGCCCGCCGATCCCGCGAACCTCCCGCCCGAAGTTGTCGCCGCGATCGAGGATGCGCTGGAAGCTGCCGATCCGCTGGCGGCGATCACGCTGCTCGTCGCCTGCCCGCACTGCGGCGCGAGCATTCCGGCGCTGCACGATCCCGCGCATCACCTCGCCCGTTCGGTCGCCGCCGAGGCGCGGCGGCTGCTGGCGGAAGTCGCCGCGCTCGCCCGTGCCTATGGCTGGCGAGAGGCGGACATCCTGGCGATGACCCCGCAGCGCCGCGCGGCGTATCTGGAGCTGGCAGCGTGAGCCGCTATCTCGCCACCCTCGCCGCCCGAGCCTCGGGCCGCGTGGCGCTGCTCTCCCCGCGCCCGCGCACGCTTTACGAGGGCGGCGGCGAAGATACGGCCTTCGAGGAACCGGCGCAGCCGATCGCCGGGAGCGTGCAGCCTATACCGCGCACGGTCATGGACGCGCCCTCCGCCCCAAGGGAAAGCACGGCGCCGCGCCCGGGCACCACGGCCCCCGCCGCCGCGCCGACAATCCGGCAGGGTTCGGTGGTGCAGGTTACGCAAGTGCTTACGTCCGCTGAGAATCCGGAACCGCGCTTCCGTTCTCAGGCCGTGCCGCCAATCCAGACGGCGATACCGAGTAGCGAACGTCCTGCGATACCGCAGCCCCCTGCCGATCCCGGCCATACGCCTGCGCTCACGCACCCCCGACCCAGGCGCCTGACCGCCCGGCTCCCCGCCTCGTGCCCAACTCGCCCTCCCCGAACCTCCAGATCTCCGAACGCACGGTGCTGCAGGAGATCGTGCGCCACGTCGAAGTCCACGCACGCGCCGGCACAACGCCCGGCCCGGACGTTCAGGCACCCTCGCCGCGTCCCGTCGAACCCGCTCCTCGGCCGGTCGCGCATGCGATACCCCGGCCCACACCCGCCGCTCCGCAACCTCGCCAACGCTCCGTTTCGACGCCCCGAGGCGAGCCGCCGGTCATCATCCGGATCGAGCGCATAGACGTCCATGCGGTGCCCTCGCCCCCGTTCCGGCGCCCGCACGGCGCCAGCCCGCCTCGCCTGCGCCGTCGCCCGGCCCCTCGCTCGCAGAGTTCCTTTCGGGCGGGGAGCGCGCACGATGAGCACGCCTTTCGCCATCGCCGGAGTCACCGCCGTGCTGCGCCAGCTCGTGGTGGAGGGCCTTGCGCTCGACAAGGCAGGCGACGCGGTCGGCACCATCGGCGTCAGTGCCGGGCCGCCCGACCTCGTCGCCAAGCCCGGCCAGCCCGAGCCGACGCGGGTGAACCTCTATCTCCATCAGGTCACGCCCAACGCGGCCTGGCGCAATCTCGGGCTGCCTGGGCGCGACAGCGGCGGCGACCTCGTCTCCGCACCGCCGCTGGCGTTCACGCTGTACTACCTCGTCACGACCTTCGCGGCGGAGATGTTCGTCGCCGAAGTCCTGCTCGGCCACACCTTGCGCATCCTCGGCGAGAACGCGGTGCTGACGCGCGAGGCGGTGCGCCGCGCACTGGTGCCCACGGCGGCGAGCCCGCTCGCCACGGCGCTGGAGAACTGCGGCCTCGCCGACCAGATCGAACTGGTCAAGCTGACCCCCACCGCCGTCGCGCTGGAGGACATGTCGCGGATCTGGTCGGCATTCCAGGCGCATTACCGCACCACCGTCGCCTACGAAGCGAGCGTCGTGCTCATCGATCCGCGCGCGAAAGGCCGCACCGCCTTGCCCGCCACCGCCCGCGCCGTCTTCGGCGAGACGCTGGCGCTGCCCGAGATCACGCGGATCGGTCTGCCGGGTGATCCAAGCGCCGCGGTGACCACCGAGGACACGCTGGCAATCTCCGGCCTGCGCCTGCTCGCCGCCAGCGGCACCGTGGTCCGCATCGGCGCCACCGACCACGCGCCCGCCTCCGATTCCCGCGCCCACATCCTGAACGTGGACCTTGCCGCCGCCCCTCGCCCGCGCGCCGGAGTGCAGAGCGTCACCGTCATCCACCCGCGCCAAATGGGCGATCCGGCCACCGCGCACGAAGGCGTGTTCTCCAACGCCGCCGCGCTGATCCTGCGCCCGGTGGTGAACACCGTCTCCGCCGCCAATTCCGCGACGCGGACCATCGACGGCATCGTTTACGCCGACGGCACCCTGACGGTCACCGCCGCCCGCGCCATCGGCCGTGACCAGCGGGTCGAAGTGCTGCTCAACGAGCGCGGCGCTCCCGCCTCGCGGCCTCCACGCGGCTATGCCATCGCCGCTCCCGCCGCCAATGGCCTAGCCGAAAGCGTGGACGAGGCTGCGCAGATCGCAATCCCCTATCGCGCCATCGCGCGCGGCGACTACCTCGTGCGCCTGCGCATCGACGGCGCCGAAAGCCTGCTCACCCCCGGCGGCGACGGCCGCTTCGCCACCCCGCTGGTGACGATATGAGCGCGCCGTCTCTCGCCGGCGAGATCGCCGTGATCGAAGCGCACCTCGCGCTTGCCGCCGCGCGAACGGGCGAGCAAATCGCAGCCTCCGAAGCGACATTGCACGCAGCGCTGGAGGCCGCCCAATCCGGTGGGCCGGCAAGGCGTCTCGCCGAGCGCCTTGGCCTCATCGCATTCGCCCGTGATTGCCTGCTGCTGGCCGCTCTGCCGCACTTGAGTGCACGCTCCGTAGCGCTCTGTGCCGCCGTGACCGGCGACCCGCAAGGCCGCATCACCGCCGCCCTCGCCATGGCGGTACTGCCGGAGGCGGCATGGTCGGCGCTGCGTCCCGACGCCCCGCTGCGCGCGTTGCGATGCCTGCGCCTCGCCGATCCCGACCGACCGACCCTTTCCGAACTCCTGATCGACGAACGCATCCTCCTCGCGCTGCTGGGAGAGGACGCGCTTGACGAACGCCTCGCCCCGCTCGTCCGCCCGGTGGCGGCGGGCGCGGAAATCGGCCCCTCCGGCCGCGCCCAGGCGGAGCGGCTGGTCGAGCGCTGGTGGTCGATGCGCGCGGACGGAGAGGCACCCGCGATCCACCTGCATCACGGCGAGCCCGCCGACGCCCGGCTCATCGCCCAGACTGCGGCGACCCGGCTGGGGCGCCGCCTCCATGTTCTCGGCGCGGCGAACCTGCCGCCCACTCCCGCCGAGCGCCACGGTTTCGCAGCCCTGTGGCGGCGAGAGGCGCTGCTGGGCGGCCTCGCGCTGCTGATCGAGCTGCCCGAAGACATCGCCCCCGAACAGGCGGCGCTCGCCGCCGATCTCGTCGATCGACTGGACGATTGCATCATCGTCAGCGGCGGCGCGGGGGCGCTGCCATGCCGCCGCCCCTTTATCTCCGCGACACTGCAAGTGCCTGAAGCGCCCGAGCGCCATGCCCTCTGGACGCGGGCGCTGGGGCAGGCTCAGGCCGCCAGGCTCAACGGCGCGAGCGAAGCCCTGGCCAGCCAGTTCGCCATCGGCCCGACCGCCATCGCGCGCCTCGGCCCGCTGGCCGAAGGGCTGGACCGCGAAGCCGCGCGCGACCTGCTCCACCGCGAGGCCCGCGCCCATGCACAGGCGCGTATCGCCGCCATCGCCGAAGTCATCCACCCCGTCGCCACGTGGGACGACCTCATCGTTCCCGCAGAACTCAAGACCGCGCTGCACGCCATCGCCGCGCAAGTGCGGTACCGCCGCCACGTCCACGAGGACTGGGGCTTTGCATCGCGCGGTGGGCGCGGCCTCGGCATCGCGGCGCTGTTCGCGGGCTCCAGCGGCACCGGCAAGACGATGGCCGCCGAAGTCATCGCCGCCGACCTCGGCACCGACGTGGTTCGCGTCGATCTGGCGGGCGTCGTCAGCAAGTACATCGGCGAGACCGAGAAGAACCTCTCACGCGTGTTCGCCGCCGCCGAGGGCAGCGGCGCGGTGCTGCTGTTCGACGAGGCCGACGCGCTGTTCGGCAAACGCAGCGAAGTCGGCAACGCGCACGACCGCTACGCCAACATCGAAGTCAGCTACCTCCTGCAGCGCATGGAGAGCTACACCGGCCTCGCCATCCTCACCACCAACCAGCGCGAAGCGCTAGACGGGGCGTTCTTCCGCCGCCTGCGCTTCGTGGTGGCCTTCCCCTTCCCGGACGAAGCGCTGCGCCGGACCGTCTGGGAACGCGCCTTCCCGCAAGCCACGCCGACCGAAGGGCTGGACTTCGAGCGCCTCGCGCGCCTCAACGTCGCGCCCGGCAACATCCGCAGCATCGCCGTCAACGCCGCGTTCCTCGCGGCAGCGCAAGGGGACGCCGTGGAGATGCGCCACCTGCACGAAGCCGCCGTGCTCGAATGCCGCAAGCTGGAGCGGCCGGTCACTTCGGCCGAACTGGGAGGCTGGCTGTGAGCCGCGTGGCGATCGAGGTCGGCCAGTTGGTTTTCCACGGCCTCAACGCCGATGAGGCAGGGCGCGCCGGGGCGGCCTTCTCCTCCGAGCTGGAGCGTCTCGTCGGCCAGCGCGGCCTGTCGCGCGCCGCAGCGCCGCCGCGTCTTCCCGCCCGGCCCCGCCCCGAGGAGATCGGCCGCGCCGCCGCCGCCCGCGTCCATGCGGGGATCGCGGGCCAAGGCCGCGCGCCATGAGCGAACGCGCCGCCCCTTCCTCGACCGAGAGCGTGAGCGCGCCGCGCGAGGCCGCGCAAGGCGCGCTCGCCTGCCTCGCCCCGGCTCTCGGCCTTGCGGCGAGCGAGGTCGATCTCCGGCTCGATCGCGAGGGCGACCGCCTGCTGGCCGATGCCGGGGCGCGCGGCGCGGCGCGGGGCAATGTGGTGTGGCTGCGCGGCTACTATCCGGCATCCGAGGCGAGCCGCCTGACGCTGGCGCACGAACTTGTCCATGTCGCGCAAGGCCGCCTGCATTCCGCGACACCGCCGTCGCCGCTTGCCGCCGAGCGCGAGGCCGAGCGCCTGGCCGCAACCCTGCTCGGCGGAGGCATGGCGCCGCGCCCGCGTGCGGCGACCGGCGGCGCGCTGCATTTCGACGGGGCCGAGCCGCCACCCGCACGCAGTCTGGAAGACGTTGTCGAGGCCAATTACCGGGACGAGCGCGAGGACATGGTTCGCCTGCTCGCGCAGGAAACCCCGTCCGCCGATGCCGTGACCCGCGTGCTGGACCTGCTCGCGCCGCTGCCTTTCGAGACGGCGCGGGTGCTGACGGCGCAGCTGGGCACCGGGCCGCTCGCCGCGCTCGCGAACGGCCTTGGCGATGATCATGCGCGCAGCCATCGGCGCGAGGTTCTGGCCGCAGCGGAATCGTTCACCACGGACATGCTGGACCGCGCCGACAACGGCCATCGCATCTTCCGGGCGATGCGGCTCGACCCCGGCTCGCTCAGTCCGGCCGAACATCACGCCGCCGTCACCACGCTGCGCCGCGTGCCGATCGGCCAGCTCACGCGCCTCGAAGGCGGCGACAACGGCGCGGACCTGCGCGCCTTGCGCACAACCGCCATGCCCGAATACGGCCGCGAGGAGGCCGGCCGCCGGGCCGCGCGCACCGAAGCGGGACGGCGTGCGGCCGCGCCCGACCTCACCCGGCGCGAAGAGGACTTGCGCCGCACCCTCTCCATCATGCTCACCGACGCCAGCCGCGAGGACGCCCGTGAGGCGCTTCGGCTGCTGGCTGAAAACCCCGCACTCGCGGTGCCGGACCCGCGCTTCTCGGGCGCGCCGACACCCGCACCCGACGCCGCCGTTCCCCCTTACCGGAAAGCAGCCTGCAGAGCGTCATCGCCCGGCTCGACGGCGCAGGCATCGTCGATCGCTGGATCGGCGCGCTCGAACCCGTCGACCGCCGGGGAGACGCCCGAAGCGCGCGGCTTCGCGATGCTCGTCCGCACCCGGCGGCCGGACAGGACCATGGCCCGGATGCGCACCCTGCTGAGCCGCAGCTTCTTCGACTGGGCAGTGCGGGACTGGGAAGCCTCGCTCGCCTGGGACATGCTGCGCGCGATGCCGCCCGCCGAGCAGGCGCGCTTCCAGTCGCTCGACGAGGGCCGCCTCTACCTGCGGCTGATCGAGGAACTGCCGGACGACCTGCGCGCCGAAGCCGCCATGGCCGGGCTTATCGTGGTTCGCGGCGAAGACGGCTCCCTGTCCGACCTCACCGCAGAGGCGGGCGCGCTGCTGGAAGGACAGGCCGAACTGATCGCCGCCGCCCGCGCCTTCGACGACAGCGCCGAGGCGGCCTATCGCCTGTTCGTGCGACTGGCCGCGCTCGCCGTGCCGGCTCCTGCCCACGCGCCGCCGGAAGGAACCGCGCCCGCCTCCACGCGCCCGGCGCCCGGCTTGTCCGTCCTGCAGGCCGTCGTGCGAAGGCTTGACGTCCTGGGCCTGATGCGCCGCCTGTTCTCCGCCCTCTCCGACGGGGTAAAACAGGACCGACGCTACTGGAACGATCTCGCCACTGTCCTCGGCGCCCGCGATCCGGCGTTCAATCGCGAGGACCTGCGGCGGCTGCTCCACGTCAGCACCTTCCTGTGGATCATTACCATCGATGAGGTGACGTTCGAGGAGGCGCTGTTCGCCTTCCACATCCTGCGCGCCCTGCCCGAGGACCAGCGCCGCGCCTTCGAGCTTGAGGATCGCGGCGCCTATGCCGCCCGGATCGCCGGGGCACTGTCGCAGTCGATGCTCCACGAGGCAGGGCTGTCGTTCGCCTTCACCCGCCCTGACGAGCGCGGGGAAACCCCGCTGCGCCGCCAGCTGGCCGACCCGGCGGCATGGGACGGGACGAACCCTGCCGATCTGGCGCTGCTGGTCCAGATGGGCATCACGGCGGGCGACTTTGACTGGATCTTCGAGCAGTCGCACCGCCAACGGGCCTGGACCCGCGAGGCGCTTGGGGCGCTGGTCGAACGTTTCGCGCTCTACGACCCGCGCGTGGGGCGCACGTTCCCGCGCCCACACACGGTCAGCGCCGCACGGAGCAGCCGCCACCTGCTGGCGATGCTGTTCGGCACCGGCGCCTACGAACTGGAGGAGTACACCCGCCCTGTCCACGGCACCGACCCCTTCACCGGGGAACCCGCGACGTATGCCGAGACCACCGGGCTCAGGGTGACCGTCGACCTCGAACAGCTGGAGGGCAACGCCGGGGCTCCGCTCTACACCGGCGCGGTGCTGGCGCGGTCGCCGGGCGAGCGGATTTCCATCGGCTCGGACAACCGCGAGGCGGCGCTCGCCCAGCCCAACGTCGTCGATATCGAGATCAACGAGCCCGCCGGTTTCATGCGCGTGCGGGCCAGCCGGATCGCGCTCACCCGGTTCGCCTCCGTCTCGACCGGATCGACGCTGCGCGCGGGGGCGGTCTCGCTCACCGACCTCGATTTCGCGATCACCTTCGCGCCAGAGGACTTGCGGGCGCCGCGTGCCGGGCGCTTCCATGTGGACGACGTCTCGCTCGACGAGATCGTCCACACCCGCGCGGGGGACGCCGAACCGACCGGCCTGCGCCACCTCGGCATCGCCGGAGTCGATGCCAGCGCCAGTTTCCAGACCGCACCGCTGCCCGATTCCCCGGTCCTGGGCCATGTGCTCGGCCTGCTGTGGGACCTCGCGCTCAACCGCGACGCGCTGACCGAGCGGGCGGCGGCGAACACCTCGCTGGGCACCGCGACCATCTCGGTCGGGCGCATCGACGCGCAGGGCCTGCACATGGGCGACCTGCGCGTTGCCAGCCTCTCGGTCGAGGGCTTCACGGCGGCGGCAGGCGGCAACCGCGCGGCGGCGCTGCGCGCGCAGATCTTCGTCCTCGACGCGCGGATCGAACAGGCGCGCGCCGCCGCTCCTGAACAGGTCGCTGGGCTGGTCGCCGATCGCGAGGAGCTGCGGCCCCGGCTCGCCGCACTGGAGCCGCTGGAGGCGGAAATGCTGGGGCTCATGGCGCGGCTGCAGGCAGGGCATCGCCTGAGCCCCGCCGAGCAGGCACGGCTCGACACCTTGCAGGCCGAGACGGGCGTGGGCGGTGTCGGCGGCCTCTCCATCGCCATTGCGCGGGTCAGCGTCGACGGCGTGGACGGCCCGGTCCGCCTTGGCCATGCGGAACTGACCGGCATACGCGGCGGCGGCGACACCGCCGCGCTGGCCTTCCGCCAGATGACCAGCGAGGAGGCGATCCGCCGCTTCGTCAGTGCCGGTCCCCCTTCGCCCGCACGCCTCGGCACAGCGGCGAGCGGACCGAGTGTGACCGCCGACGACTTCACCCTGCGCGACCTCGCCCTGCCCGCGACGATCCCCACGCTCGCCGCGATCGAGGCGCAGTTGCGCGCCGATCCGCCTCCTCTGCCCGCCGAGCGCGAGCACCTGCTGCGCCTGCGCCCGCTGGTCGGTCGCTACGAGGAACTGCGGAGCCGTTCGCTCGGCATCGGCGTGCCGGAAGGGCTGGCCCGCTCGCCGCAGGACCAACGCGAACTGCTGGAAGTGTCGCGCCAGCTGGGCGAACTGCTCGACATCCGCGTGCGCGAAGTCACCGTGACCGGACCGACCATCTCGGCAGGCGGCGGCGAGGCGTTTTCCGCGCGGATCGGGGCCAGTTCCGTGGCGGTGCGCGGCATCCACGGCGCTGTCATCACCGAGCGCGAGGGACAGGCCCTCACCCTCTCGGGTGTCAGCGCCGGGTTGCGGGTGGCTACCGATGGGCTGCATGTCGAGGGGCTCGTGGTGCGCCAGCTCGACTTGCAGGCCCTCGACTACAACAACGGCACCCATCACATCTGGGCGGATGGCCTGAGCACCGCGCGCGACATCACCGCCGACATCCTGCTGCGCCGCCGCACCGGAGAGAACGGCGGCATCGATTTCCGCAACATCCACATCGAGACCTTCCGCATCGGCCGGATCGAAGGCAGCGGCCTCGGCTACGAGAAACTGGTTGCCGGCAGCAGTTCGTACCGGGTCGAGATCACCTCCGGCGCCCTGCTCGGGCTGGCGCTGCGAGGGTTCGACATCGACCTCGGCGGCGAGAAGACGCGGATGTCCGGCGCCATCGAGGTCGCCGGGTTCGACCAGATGCGCTTCCGTTTCGCGATGGGCCGGATGCTGGAGGCCGACGGCCAGCTCGATCGGCCGGAAGGGGCTGAGCGCGCGCCCCGCGCGGTCAGCGTCGACATGGCCAGCGACGGCACGATGACCGTCGCCCTCGATGCCCTCGTCGCCTCCGACACCGAAGTCACCTATCGCGGCGCGGACGGACGCAGCGGCGGGGGCATGCATATCACGCGCGGCGACGTGTCCGGGCAGGTCGTCCTGGCGGGCGGCGACACGCGGATCAATGCGCTGCGGCTCGACAGCCTGACCTTCAGCCGCATCCGCTGGCACACCGCCGACGGCACCACGATCCGCGCCGACGGCCCGACGGTGGCCACCGGCGTGCGCTTCTCCGGCCGCTATTCCTCGCTGGCGGACGAGCGCAGCGAATTCGCGATCGACAGCCTCCATGTCGACCGCATCAGCGCCGCGCGGATCGTCGTCGATGCCGGTTCGCTGCACCTGGAACTGCCCGAGGCTGCGCCGGGCGGGCGCTTCGTGCCGGGAGAGGCGGCGACGCTGTCCGACATCAACGTCCACAACCTGCTGATCGGCCTCGGCGGCGCGGCGACCACCATCGTGCCGACCGCCGGTGCAGCAAGGGCGCGCGGCTCGATCGGCTCGGTGGAGACCGACTTCCTCGTGCGCTACGGCGAACAACTGCGCGCGAGCGGCATGCTGAACGCGGGAAGGATCGACTTCGCCTTCGATCCCGGCGGTGCGATCGAGGGACGTGCTACGGGAATCTCGGGCGCGGGCACGGTCCACTACGGAGACGGCACCGGGCCGGGTGTCGATCTCGGCTATGGGTTCCGCAACTTCGACACCGGGCTGATCCGCTATTCCGGCAATGTCGTCTCGATCGGCGCGAACGGCAGCGCGCCGCTGCATCTGGACAGCCTGAACCTCTCCCAGCTGGAGCTTTCGGGACCGTCGATGCAGATCCTCGCCCCCGACACCAGCGAGATCACGGTCAGCGACATCACCGCGCGGCTCTCGGTGCACCTGCATCCCACGCCCGCGGCAGCGGCGGCTGCAGGCACGCCCTACGAACGCATCGTCATCGACGAACTGCGCCTTGGCCAGGTGGCCGCCTCGGGGATGCGTATTCACCTTGCGAGCCTCGACCTCTGGCTGGACCTGCCGGAGAGCGAGCCCTTCACGGTCGGCCCTGTCCTTGTCGGCCGCCCTGCCGATCCCGCCACCAACGAGCCGCTGGAGATCGTGCCCTCCACCGGAGGCACCGCGATCACCGGGATCGTGCGCGCCGAAGCACTTCACACCGAGCGGCTGCAGGCGCAGCTGGTCGGCTCGCTCAATGCCCGCATGGCCTTCGATGCCGACGTGCTTCAGGCGAACCTCGCGGGCGACGGGCCGATGAGCATCGACCTCCTCAACTGGTCCGCCACCCAGATCGTCGGCTACGTGATGGGCGATCCCGACCAGCGCATCCGCGTACGCCGGGGAGCGGGCGGCACCCGGCACGACATGTTCGGCGAAGGCACCGGCATCGGCGGCGATCGACTGTCCTACAACGCGGCGGAAGGCGGCCACGTCACCCTCGCCGGCCTCAACGCACGCGGCCTGCGCTACGACGACGAGGGTGCGGGCATCCACCTCGACATCCGCCGCATCGAGTCCCCGCAAGTCGCGGTGGATCTCGGCGGCAACAACCAGGGCCGCCGCGTCATCGAGATTCCTCGGCGACGATCACCGACGCGTGGTTCCGCATCGATCCGATCCCGTCAGGCGGGGAAGCGGCAGCGGGGCAACAGCCTCGCGCTATCTGGCGGGAGATGCGGGCGCGGCATGGCTCGCCGCGAACCACGAGCTGTTCAGCCACGTCAACGGCAGCTTCACGCTCGCCGGCGCCTACGGGATCGACGGGGCGCTGGGCATCCCTTCGCTGGACTACACCTTCGGGGTGAACGTTCCGATCACCAACGGTTCGATCAATTACGCCGACCTCGAGGGCCAGATCCCCAACCTCGCCGATGCCCTGGTGGACTTCCACCTCGAAGGATCGACGCTTTTCATCGGGGCCGGCTTCCACTTCTACCCGCCGGGCGATCCCGAAGGCATGGGACCCACGCCGGAGCCGATCCCGATCTATCGCGACTTCTTCGAATGGAACCTCGAAGGCAATCACCTGCGCGAGGCGGAGGCGGGCCGGATCGACCTGGAAACCCTGCTGCGCGCACGCTCTCCCCGCGCACCGTCGGCATCCTCGGACTCCGGCGGCACGGACTACGCCGCTCCGCTCAGGATCGACCGGCTGGCGCTCGCGCTGGGGCTGGACAACGGTTCGGATCTCACCGTCTCGCTGGGATCGATAGGGACGGCGACACTCGCGCCGCACGCGCTCGGGGGCCTCACGGTCACGGGGGCGCTGCAACCGCTCGATCCGATCTTCAACGCCTACCCGAGCCTCCGCCGTCAGGGCATCACCAATCCCGAGCGCCTCGGCGCACTGGCGGTAGGGCTCGATCATTTCGATCTCAGCGCGCTCGACTTGCGCTTCCCGACGCGCGGACGCGGATCGCGTGACGTTCGCACCGGCGCGGTGCACATCGGCCGTATCGCCGATGCCGAGATCGGCTTTGCCGGGCTGACCCCGCGTACGGCCGAAGGAACTTTGTCCGAGGCGAGCGTCACCAATCTGATCGTCACGCTCAATCCGGATCAGGTCTGCCCGGTGCCAGAGACACCCGCCCCGCGCCGCGCAGGGGCTCCCGCACTCGACACCGCCGGGGAATTCCGGAGCCTCGACGCGAACGGCAGGCCCCGGGAGGACCGTCCATGAACGCGCCCTCCCCCGCGCTTCTCCTGAAGCGGCACGCCCCACGCTGGAGAACCGCGCGCACGATACCGCCGTGCGCGGGCTGGCCGCACCGGGGCTGCTCGGCGGGCTGCCCGCATCCCGCCGGGCAGCCCGGGACGAGGCCGGACTGCTCCCCCGCAGCGGCGGCTCCCTGCTGCCGGGCACGGTGCGGCGACAGGCCGAGGCACAGCTGGGCATCGACCTGGCCGGAGTACGCCTCCACACCGGGGCCGAGGCACGGGAGCGCACGCACGTGCTGGGCGCCAATGCCTTCGCTCTGGGGGACGAGGTCGTGCTGGGTGCCGGAGCGGGCGCGCCGGTACTGCTTCACGAACTCGCCCACGTCGCGCAGGCCCGTACCGGAGCCGCGCCGCCGATCGCGCTCCACGACGATCCGCCCCGCCCGCGCGGCATCGGCTCGGCGCCCCCGCGCGATGCGTTCGAGCGCGGCGAAGGCGTGATGCCGGAGACCGGCCACGTCCTGTTCGAGCGCGACAGCGCCGACCTCGACCCCGGCGACGTCGCCACGATCGAGGGCCTGATGCGCGGGCGCAGCCGCAGGTTGTGGGTGGACGTCTACGGCTACGCTTCACTGGAGGGCGACGACGCCTACAACGCCAACTTGTCCGCCCATCGCGGCGTCGCCGTGCGCAGGGCGATCGAACCGCTGCTGCCGCCCGGTTCGCTGCTCGACGTCCACGCGCAGGGCGAAGTGCAGGACTTCGGCCCCGTGGAAGAGAACCGGCGCGTCGGCATCCGCCTGCGCGATGCGCCGGAGCTTTCCAGCATCGGCCTGCTCGGCGATTTTCGCCTGCAGCTCGATCCGAGCCCGCTTGTCGGGGGCGTCCGGATGTCGCACCGCCGCCTGCCGGGAGCGAGCCGGAGGCGTCCGCCCCCTCCTCGATCCCCGCTTCGCGCCGCGCTACGGGGCGAGCCTGCTACCCTCGGATTACGCGCCACGCTTCGATGCCACGCTGGTGCCGCCACTGAGTAACGAGAGCCTCTTCCCATGGCGCGGCGAGGGTGTGGACTGGACCGCCCTTGCACGTTCCGCGGCGCTGCGCGGGCAGTCGGTGGACTTGCGGGACGCCGCCGCGGCAGAGTCTCTCTATCGCGGACTGCTACCGTTCTGGAGCGGCGTGTTCGGCGCGGACATCGGCGACTGGCTGGCTCGCCGCTCGATCTCCAGTGCTTACGAATCGTACCAGTACCGACAAAACCCGAACCAGTGGGACCGCTGGCAGCAGGAAGACGAGATCCGGGGCACCTCGGTGCGCGGGCTCTCGATCGACCTGCTCGATCCCCCTGGGCCGAGAAGAAGAAAAAGAAACCCTGAAGCAAAAGGCGCGACGATGGCCAGTTCCCCCTCACCCCCGTCTGCTCAAGGCCGGTCTCGTGCGCGTCGAGGCGCAGACCGGCGTGCTGATCGAGGTCGTGCCGCTGCAGTACAACCCCGACACCCTCTCCCGCACCCTGCAGCCGCGCGGCGCGACCGATGGCGCCCCGGCGGAGGAGGCGACCCGCCTCACCGGCCCGCCGACCGAGACGATCTCGCTGGAAGCCGAACTCGACGCCACCGATGCGCTGGAAAATGCCGAGCCGACCGACGATGCCGCCACGCTCGGCCTCTGGCCGCAGCTCGCGATCCTCGAACGGATGCTCTACCCCGGCCTCGCGGCGATGCGCGCGGCCCACGCACAGGCGGCGCGCGGTGCGATCGAGGTGCTGCCCGCGCCGGAACCGCTGACCGTCTTCGTCTGGGGCCGTTCGCGGGTGATGCCGGTGCGCCTGACCGACATGAGCGTGACCGAGGACGCCTTCGACACCGCGCTCAATCCGATCCGCGCGAAAGTGAAGCTGTCGCTGCGGGTGCTCAATGCCAACGACCTCGGCTTCACCAGCTGGCCTGCCTCGCTCTACCTTGCTTATCAGGGGCGCAAGGAGAGCCTCGCCGGGCGCTTCGGCGGACGGGCCTTGTCCGATCTGGGGCTGGAGGCGCTGCAATGAGCACGTCGCAGCTTCCCGTCCTGCCCGGCCTTACCCCCGGCGCCGAGCCCGCATTCGGCGCGACCAGCCGCTATCAGGGCCTGCCGCTCGCCACCGTCACGCTGCCAGACGGCAGTCACGCGGCCTACGTCACCCGGCGGCTGATCCCGCCGCCCGCAGCGTTCTCCCCGCCGGGGTCGCCGAAATCGGAGTGAGCGACCGCGCCGACCTCGTCGCGGCGCGGGCCTACGGCCGGGCGGAACTGGACTGGCGCCTCGCCGACGCGGCCGGGCTGTCCGACATCGACGCGCTCGCCGCGACGCCCGGCTCGCGGGTCATGGTGCCCTTGCCCGGCCCCACGCATCAGGCGCAGGGCGATGCTTAGGGGCGCGCAGCTCTCGATCCGGACCGGGTTCATCACCCATGACCCGGTGCCGCCCGCGCTGATCGACGCGATCACCGAACTGCAGGTGACCCGCCAGTCCCCGCGCGGCGGTTTCCAGATGAAGCTGAACCTCGCCAAAGGCGGCGCGGTGGAGACCGAGATGCTCCCCGGTGGCATGTTCACGCCGGGCAAGCGGTTCATCTTCTCGCTCACCATCGACGGCCTGCGCACGGTGCTGCTCGACGGTTTCGTGGCCCGCTACGACGTCGCGCAGTCGAACGAGAGCGGCAAGGCCACCCTCAGCGTCACCGGCGGCGACGTGACGCAACTGATGGACCAGTACGACGTCACCGGCCTGCCGATGCCGGGGATGCCGCCGATGGGGCAGGTCGCCTTCATCCTCGCCCGGTGGACGCCGCTGGGTGTGATCGCCGCGATCCTTCCCCGCCGAGCTGGACGATCCCCAATCCGGTGAACGGCTGGCACGTCCAGCAAGGCACCGACTACGGCCACGTCAACCGTCTCGCCCGCGATTGCGGCTACGTCTTCATGGTCGAGCCGACCGAGGAGGAAGGCGTGACGACCGCCTACTGGGGCCCGGACCTCGGCGGCCTGACGCCGGGCGGCAACTTCAACAGCCAGGGCTTCTCGATGCAGCCCGCGCTGACGGTGAACATGGATCAGGCATCCAACGTGCAGTCGCTGAACTTCACCTTCGACGGCACTCAGAAGTTGCTGCCCTACCTGCTCAGCCAGGAAGTGCGCGGCACCGGCCTCACCATCCCGATCCCCATTCCCGGAGAGGTCCTGAGCCCGCCGATGGGGCCGGGCTGGATACCTTATGCCCGTTTCTCCAAGCTCGCCGACCTCGGCCGCAATTCGGACCGGGAGACGCAGGCACGGCTCGACGTCCCCGAACTGGTCATGCGCGGGCTGGGAGAAGCCGCGCAGGCCAGCCGCGTGGTCGGTGCCTCGGGCACGCTCGACGTCGCGCGCTACGGCCGGGTGCTGGTGCCCGGGCGGCTGGTGCCGGTGCGCGGGGCCGGGCCGCATCACGACGGCGTCTACCTCGTCAAGTCGGTGACGACCTCGATCAAGCGCGGGGAACTCCGCCAGAACTTCCAGCTGGCGCGCAATGCGCACGGCTCATGGACACAGGAGGTGGCCGCATGACCGAGACCCGCCGCTATTACGGAAAGTATCGGGGCACGGTGATCAACAACATCGACCCGATGCAGACCGGCCGCCTGATGGTGCAGGTCCCCGACGGTCCCGGCCTCGCCCCCTCGACATGGGCAGAGCCGTGCTTTCCCGCCACCGGCAAGCAGATGGGCATGCACTGGTTGCCGCAGATCGGCGCGGGCGTGTGGGTGGAGTTCGAACAGGGCAACCTGAATTACCCGATCTGGACCGGGTGCTACTACCACAGCACCAGCGAAGTCCCGCCGCTGGCGATGGCGGGCACGCCCGGCCTGTCGAACTTCGTGATCCAGACCGCCGGGCAGAACACGCTGATGATCAGCGACACCCCCGGGCCGACCGGGGGCTTCCTGCTCAAGACCATGACCGGCGCGATGATCGCGATCAACGACGTCGGCATCACCATCACCAACGGCAAGGGCGCGACGATCATGCTCACGGGGCCGACCGTGACCGTGAACCAGGGCGCGCTGGTGGTGACCTGATGCCCGGCCCGGTCCTCCACGTCGGCGCGCTCGGCATGTGCCCCCACTCCGGGCAGATGAGCATCGCCCCCGGATCGCCGCGCGTCATGCTGGGCGGGATGCCCGCCGCGACCATGGCCGACATGGCGACGATCGCCGCCTGCCCGTTCCAGGTGCCGGTAGGCGCGGGCACCAAGCCCCAGCCCTGCATCACCGTGCAGTGGCTGGTGCCCGCCACCCGCGTCACCGCCGGAGGGCAGCCACTGATCCTCTCCACCTCGCCGGGCCTGTGCAAGAGCGCCGAGCAGATCCCGCAAGGCCCGCCCACTGTCACCACCGTGCAGACGAGAGTGATCGCGCAATGACCCAGCCAGCCACCTCGCAGGCGCCGCACATCGCCTTCCCCCTCGCCTTCGATTCCGGTGGTCGCACCGCCGCCATGAACGCCGAGGGCTATGTGCGGATGCTGATCGGCCAGCTCCTGCTGACCTCTCCCGGAGAGCGGGTGATGCGGCCCGACTTCGGCAGCGGCCTGCGGCAGATCCTGTTCGGCGGCAACGATCCCTCGATCGCCGTGGCCGTCGAACTCGGCCTGCAGGGCGCGCTCGGCCAGTGGCTCGGCGATCTGATCGAGGTCGGGCAGGTGGAAGTGACCATCGAGGAGGCCACCTTGCGCATCCGCGTCGCCTACGTCCTGCGCGCCAGCGGAGAACCGAAGCTGGCGACGATCGAAAGGCCGCTGCCATGACCGCCCGCTACCTCTGCCGCGAGGCGCGCCGCGTCGCGGCAGTGCGCGATACCCTGGGCGACCCGCAGCCCGACGCCATCAACGGCTTCGACTATCTGGAGATCGCCTCCCCGGATCAGACCCTGATCGACGTGTTCTTCGTCCATCCGCTGCCCGGCGAGACCGATGGCGTTCCCGCTTCGCCACCGCTGGTCGCCGCCAACTTCAGCGTGACCGGCGGCGACCGCGTGACCGGGATCGGCGTGGAGGAACTGATCGAAACCGACGGCAACCGGATACGCCTGCGCGTCAATGCCGCCGGGGACTTCTCCACTTACGTCCTGCACCTCGTCAGCGCGAGCGGGGAGGAGGAACCACCGCAGCGCTTCGACCCGCGCCTTGCCGCCATCGACTTCCTGTTCAAGGCCGGTTGCCCCAGCGAATTCGACTGCGCCCCCGTGCACCGCTGCCCCCGCTCGTGGCCGAGGAACCGCGCATCGACTATCTCGCGAAGGACTACGCCAGCTTCCGCCGCGTCATGCTCGACAGGCTGGCGGTGCTGATGCCCGGCTGGCGCGACCGGGGCGCGGCCGATCCCTACCTCGCGCTGGTGGAGACGCTGGCTTACCACGCAGACCGGCTCAGCTACGCGCAGGACGCGGCGGGCACCGAAGCCTACCTCGGCACCGCGCGCAGCCGCATATCCCTGCGCCGCCACGCCCGGCTGGTCGACTACCGCGTGGACGAAGGCGCCAATGCCCGCACGATCGTCCACTTCGGCGTCGCGGCGGGATCGGCGATGGACGGCCGGGTGCTGCCCGCCGGTCAGCTCGTCGCCGGGATGCAGCCCGGGCGCGAGGCGGTGCTGAAGACCGCCGCGCAGCGCGACGCGGCGCTACGCTCGGGCGCGGCGATCTTCGAGACGATGGCCGACGTGACCTTGTGGTCCGCCCACGACGCGATCCCCATCCACACCTGGTCCGATGCGGCCTGCTGCCTGCCGCCCGGCGCGCTCGGCGTCACTCTGGTGGACGAGCCCCGGCTGAACCTTGCCCCCGGCGACCTGCTGATGCTGCTCCAGAGCGCCGATCCCGATACCGGCGCGGCCACTGACGCCGACCCGCGCCTGCGCCATGCGGTGCGGCTGACCGCCGTGCGCCACGCCGTCGATCCGGTGGACGGCACCCCGGTCTGCGACGTCGCGTGGGACGAGGAGGACGCCCTGCCCTTCGCGCTGCCTCTCGACAGCCTGAGCCTTGCCGGTGAAGTGCGTCCCTGCGCCCTCGCCATGGCGAACCTCGCCCCTGCCGATGCGGGGCATTGGGAGCCGCAGGCCACGCTCCTGCCCGACACCGCCCGGGACACGGACCGACCCTATCGTCCGCAACTGGCGCATGCCGGCGTCGTCTTCGCACCGGACTTCGCCGCATCGGGGCCGGTCTCCGGCTTTCTTGCCCCGCCCGCCCAAGCGCCCACCCATGCCGCGATCCAGCTGAACGACGGAGCGCAGGCATGGGACATCCTGCCCGACCTGCTCGGCGCCGACCGCTTCGCCCGCGCCGCCGTCGCCGAAGTCGAGCACGGCGGCACCGTGAGCTTGCGCTTCGGCGACGACCGGCTGGCCGTGCGGCCTGCCTTGGGCACACGCTTCTCCGTCGCCTACCGTCTGGGCGGCGGCGCGGCCGGAAACGTCGGGCGCGACGTGCTGCGCCACGTCGCCCTGCCCCCGCACGAAGGTATCGTCGCCGTCACCAACCCGCTCCCGGCGCAGGGCGGCCGCGACCGGGAGGATGCCGCGCACATCCGCCGCTTCGCCCCCGCCCGCGTCGCCCGGCAGGACCGCGCGGTGACCGAGGCCGACTATGCAGCCGCACTGGAGGAACTGCCCGGCGTCCAGCGCGCACAGGCGCGCATTCGCTGGACGGGAAGCTGGTACACCGTGTTCCTCATCGTCGACCGCATCGGCGGCTTGTCCGCGACGGACGACCCGGACTTCGCTGCGGACCTCTTCGCCCATCTGGAAGCGAAGCGCATGGCCGGTTTCGACCTCGAAGTCGCCGACCCGGTCCACGTGCCGCTCGACATCGTGATGCACGTCTGCGTCGATCCCGACGCGATCCTCGCCGATGTGCGGCAGCGGCTGGAGCGCACTTTCAGCGCGGCCACCGCGCCGGACGGGACGCCGGGGTTCTTCCATCCCGACCGCCGCAGCTTCGGCGACCCGGTGCACGCCAGCGCGATCCTCGCCGCTGCCGTGGGGGTGGAAGGCGTGCGATCGGCGATGCTGACGCGCTTCGGCCGTGCCGGGGCGCCGCCGATAGACCCGGTCGCCGACGGCGTGATCGCACCGACCGGCCCGGAACTGCTGCGGCTCGACAACGACCCCGACCATCCCGACCGGGGCCGCATCCGCTTCGACATGGAGGGCGGACGATGACCACTGACCCCGAATGCGCCTGCTTCGGTGGCGCAGACACGCAGCCGGACACGCCCGCTGCGAACCTCGCCATGATCCCGTGGCGACTGGCCACTCACGCAGGCTTCAACGGCGCGATGCTGGACCGGCTGCACAAGGCCCCGGCGCTCGCCCGGCTGACCACGCGCGACCCCGCCGACCCGGCCATCGCCCTGCTCGACGGCTGGGCCACTGCGCTCGACATCCTCGCCTTCTACAACGAGCGCATCGGCAACGAAGGTTTCCTGCGCCCCGCCACCGAGCGGCGTTCGGTGCTCGAACTGGCGCGGCTGATCGGCTATGCGCCCGCACCCGGCGTCTCCGCCTCGGCTTGGCTGGCGGTGACCTGCGACACCATTCCCGGTTCGCCGGAGGTCGTCTCGCTCCCCGTCGGGTCCGGGATCATGAGCATCCCTGGCCCCGACGAGAAGCCCCAGATCTTCGAAACCGACGCCGCCATTGACGCTCGCCCGGACTGGCAGGACCTGCGCGCCGAAAGCGTCCGCTACGTCGCCCCGAAGGCGGGGGACGACAGGCTCATGCTGCAGCCGCCCACGCAGCTGCGCACCGGCGACATGGTGCTGATCGTCGGCTCCGAGCGGGACACCGCGACCACCAGCCCCCGCTGGCAGGCCCGCCGCGTCGCAGGCGTGACCGATGTGCCTCCCGACACCGCCGACCAGATCCCGGCACGCAGCGAAGTCGTCCTCGAAGCACCGCTCGGCACCGCCGCTGCCATCCCGCAGCTGGCGCCCCGCGTCTTCGCTCTGCGCCAGCGCGCCAGCCTGTTCGGGCACAATGCGCCCGCGTGGGAGTCGTTGCCCCTCGCCCTGCGCGTCGGCGAATTCCTGCCGATCGCCGCAGCCGCGCTGGAGGCTAAGGCGATCAAGCGGGCCATCGTGGGCGGCATCGGCGACACCGCCGTAAGCGCGATCGGCTACGGCGGCATCCTGGACGACATCAGCGAGATCATCGAGTTCGACACCACCCGCAAGCTCGCGCCCGGCCTTTATGCGCGCAGGCGTTCCAGCTGGGCCGATGCGCCGTTCCCCGCCACCCGCGACTATGTCGATCTCGACCAGGTCTACGAACGCTTCGTGGCGGGAAGCTGGGTCGTGCTGCGCGCCGGGACGACTATGGAGACCTACAAGGTCACCGAAGCCAGCGAGATCAGCGTCAGCGATTTCGGCATGTCCGGCAAGGTCACCCGCCTGAAGCTGAGCGGCCCTGCGATGACGGCCTTCTCGCCGCGCTCGACCACCGTGCACGGCGTCAGCGAATTGCTCGGCTGGGCGATGACGCCGGTGACCGAAACCGTCAGCGGCAAGAGCGTGACGCTGAGCCGCCACGTTGCCGGGCTTTCGGTCGGCCAGCGCGTCGCCCTGACCGGTTCCGAGGCCGCAAGCGGCGCGGCGGCCGCGCGCATCCTCACCATCGCCCAGATCGGCACGGTCGCGGCGGGCGGCGACGCGCCGCAACTCGCTCCCCGGCGCGGGACGCCACCCGCCTGACCTTCACCGCCGAGATCGACCCGCCGCTCACCCCGCGCAGCCTGCGGATCAACGCCAACGTCGTCGCCGCCAGCCACGGCGAAACGCGCGAGGACGCCATCGGCAACGGCGATGCGACGCTCGCTTTCCAGGCCGTCGCGCTTCCCGGCAAGCCGCTGACCTGGGTATCGGCCCCCACGCCGCTCGGCCGCGCGAGCACGCTGGAACTGCGCATCGGACCCGCCCGCTGGCGCGAAGTCGCGGATTTCGTCGGTGCAGGCCCGCGCGACCGGGTGTTCACCACCCGCACCGCCGACGACGGCACCGTCACCATCCAGTTCGGCGACGGCGTGACCGGCGCGCGCCCGCCGAGCGGCAAGGGCAACCTGATCGCCCGCTACCGCATCGGCACCGGCCTTGTCGGGATGCTCAGGGCCGGGCAGCTGAGCCAGCCGCTGCAGCGGCCCGCCGGACTCTCGGGCGTGATCAACCCGCTCCCTGCATCGGGCGCCGAAGACCCCGAGACCCTCGCCACCGCACGCGCCAATGCGCCGAGCACCGTGCGCACGATGGCCCGCATAGTCAGCCTCGCCGACGCGGCGGACTATGCGCGCACGTTCGCCGGGATCGGCAAGGCCGACGCCACCCTTGTACGCGACCGAACGCTGCGCGCCGTCGTCCTGACAATCGCCGACACGCGCGGCGGCGCCCCTGCCCGGCGACGCGCTGTTCGACAATCTGGAGCAGTCGATCGCGTCCGTGCGCAGCGGCGGGGACTATGCCGGGCAACGCCACGGCCTGCCGATCGCGCTCGCCCCCTACCGATCACGCCGATTTGTCCTGCACGCCGGGCTGGTACTTGCCGCCGATGCGGTCGCCGCCACGGTCATGGCCGCCGCGCGCGAGGCGCTGCTGGCCGCCTTCGGGTTCGCGGCGCGCGCCTTCGCCCATCCCGCCAGCCTCGCCGAAGTCTCCGCCGTGCTGCACGCGGTCGACGGCGTGACCGCCGCGCGGTTCACCCGCTTCCACCGGCAGGACCAGTCCGCCTCGGTTGCCCCCGTCCTTCCCGCGGCCACCGCCGCGCGCCTCGGCAACGGGTGGCAGGGCGCGGAACTGCTGACGATCGATCCCGCCGCCCTCCAGCTGACGCAGGTGCAATGATGCGCATGGATGCAGATCGCCTATACACCGCCTTGCCCGCCTATCTGCGCGAGGCCGACCTCGATGCCGGGGGAGTTGTCGCCGCGCTGTTCGACATCATGGGCGGGGAGGCCGACCGCGTCGCCCGCGCCATCGAGGAACTGAGCGAGAGCTGGTTCATCGAGACCTGCCCGGAATGGGCCGTACCCTACATCGCCGACCTCCTCGCCGTGCGGGCGCTGACCCCGACCGAGAACTTCTCCGAGCGTGCATGGGTGGCGCAGACCGTCGGCCTGCGGCGGCGCAAGGGCACGCTGGGCATCATTGGCACCCTGACCCGCGCGACGACGGGCTGGCCCGCCGTGCCGGCCGAGATGTTCCGCCGCCTCGCCACCACGCAGGCGCTGCGCCACTTGCGCCTCGACGCGCCCGCTACCGCCACGGTGCGCGAACCGGAGCGGATGCGGCGCCACGACACCGCCTTCGACGCGCTGCCGCACACGCTCGACATCCGCCCCATCGCGCGCGGGCGGGGCCGCTACAACGTGCCAAACATCGGCATCTTCGCGTGGCGCCAGCAGGTCTACCCGCTTGCCGCCGTGGAAGCCGCGCCTGCCGGACCGGGGCGCTTCCTTTGCGATCCTGCGGGGCGGGAACTGCCCTTGTGGAACCCGCCAAGCCCGCTTGCTGCCGACGTTCCGGCGGGCGAGGCCGACCTGCCCACTCTACTCGACCGGCGCAGGCTGTATCTCGAACTGGAAGCCATGCGCGCCGACATGGCGGCGGGACGCACGCCCACGCCGCTGTGGTTCGACGATCGCCCGCCGGTCCAACTCTGGGTGCAAGCCAGCACGGGCGATGCCTTCGTCGCGGTGCCCTCCGCCGAACTGGCCAGCGCGGACCTGCATGACGTGGCCGACGCGCGCGGATGGCGACGGCCTCCTGCGACGCTCGACTACCTCGATGCCACGGGAAGCACCGTGACCCGGCCGATCACCGCCGCCTTCGATCCGATGCGCGGCCGCGTCGCCTTTCCCGAAGGCGTAGAGCCTGCGGGCGTCCACGTCAGCCACGCCCTCGCGGCGCCGGGCGACCTCGGCGGCGGCCCCTACGATCGCAGCACCGCAATCGCCACGCTGCTCGGCGGGCGCGAGATCACCTGGCAGGTCGGCGTCAGCCGTCGCCGCGCTCCGCTTCCGGGAATCATGCTCGCCAGCTTGGCCGAGGCCGTTGCCTTGTGGAACGCGCAGCCTGCCGGGACCGTGGGCGCCATCGTCCTGCTCGACAACGACCGCTTCGACGAGGACCTGACCGGCCCGCGCACGATCGCCCTGCCGCGCGGCAGCCTGCTGCTCCTCGCCAGCGCCGACTGGCCGGAAACCCCGCGCGAGGGCGGCGGCAGCGACCTTCGCCCCGGCTCCCTCACCGCCCGCGACCGGCGCGCCTGCGTGACCGGCGACATCACCGTCGCCGGGACCGCTCCGGCCGATGCGCTCGATCCCGGCGCGCTGGTGATCGACGGCCTGCTGGTCGGCGGCGCGCTCAGGGTGGCGGCAGACGGGTCCGCGAACCTCGGCGAACTGGTCGTGTCCAACAGCACCGTGCTCGGCGCGGACGGCCTCACCATCGCCGGGGACCACGACCGGCTGAACGTGACCCTGCGCCGCAGCGTCCTGCCCGCTCTTTCCGCGCCCGCGACGGTGCCGGGGCTGGACGTGACGGAAAGCGTGGTGCTCGGCGCTCTAACGATGCCCGGAGCGCGCACGGCACTCGCAGGAGCGACCGTTCTCGGCCAGACACAGGTGCGTTCGATCACCGCCAGCGACTGCATCTTCGCCCGCACGCTCGCGGCGACGCGGCGGCAGGTGGGATGCCTGCGCTACTCGCTGGTTCCACCCGGATCCACCGGCCCGCGCCAGTTCCGCTGCCAGCCCGACCTCGCCATTCGCGAAGCCGGCGCGGCCGCAGATCAGGCCGCCATCGCCGCGCGTCTGGGCCTCGCCTTCGAGACGCTGGAGCCGGGCGCTGCAGGTTTCGCGCGCCTCTCGTGGGGCAGCGATCCCGCGCTGACGCAAGGCGCGGCGAACGGCGGTCCGATGGGCGTCTGGCGCTTCCTCGAGGAGCCGCAGCGCCGCGCCAACCTTGCCATCGCGCTCGACGAATACCTGGGCCTCGGCCTCGAAGCCGGACTGCTGCCGGCCAGCTGATCATGCAGGAGAAGGACGAATGAAAGGCGATTTTTCCCGGCTGCGGTTCGATCCCGCCCGCCAGTACGAGGCCGTCCTGCTGCAACAGGGCCGCGTCGCGCTCGACGCCGACAGTAACGAGGCCAGCGCGATCCAGCTCCACCGCGACAGGCGCACCGCCGCAGACCTGATCGGCCCATCCGGCGCGCCGCAGGGCGATGCCGGGTTCGCGATCACCGTCGAGGCGGCAGGCAAGCTGGGGGTCGGCGCGGGCACGCTCTACGTCGACGGCGTGCGCTGCATGAACCCCGGCAAGTTCCTTCACGACGCGCAGCCCTTCCTGCCTGCCGGAGCGCCGGTCTTCGTCACGGCGGACGGCAGCCGCTCGGCCAGCCCGGCGGACGGGCGCTACATCGCCTTCGTCGACGTCTGGCACCGCCACGTCACCGCGATCGAGGACGATGAACTCGTCGAGGAAGCGCTGGGCGTGGATACCACGACGCGGCTGCAGGTGGTCGAGCAGGTCGGTTTCCTTCGGGCAGGCGATGCGGGCGACGGCGCGGTGACCTGCGACGCGGCGGTGCCGGGGTGGACCTCCTTCATCCAGCGCCCGAACGGCACGATCGCCGCGCGCGGCAAGCCCGCCGACACCGAGGCCAACCCTTGCGCCTTTCCCGAGACCGCAGGCTATCAGCGGCTCGAAAACCACCTCTACCGCGTCGAGATCCACAAGCCCGGCACGGCAGGCGGAGGGGCGACCTTCAAGTGGTCGCGCGACAATGCTGCCTTCGCCACGCGCTGGCTGGAAAGCAATGGCGATACCCTGACCCTCGCCGAGACCGGCCGCGACGCGGTAAGCGGCCTGAGCCCCGGCCAGTGGATCGAACTGATCGACGACGACGCCGAACTTGCCGGCCGCCCCGGAACGCTGGTGCGCATCGTCAGCCTGACCGGCAACCGCGTCCGGCTCGACGCGCCGACTGCCGACGGGCCGATCGCGATCAACTCCTTCGGTCGCAATCCCAAGGTCCGCGCGTGGGATTCGCCCGGTGCCGTTGCCATCACCGTGCCCGGCACCAACGACGGTTTCCTGCCGCTGGAAAGCGGGCTGGAGGTCGCCTTCCTCGCCGGGGGCGCCTATCGCTCGGGCGACTGGTGGGTGATCCCTGCCCGCAGCGGCAGCGGGATCGACTGGCCCGAGAGCAGCGGTGTCCCCGCACAGCAGTCACCGCAGGGCATCGAACATGCCTATGCCCGCCTCGCCGTGCTCGACTGCACCGGCGGCGCGTGGACTTTCGTGGGCGACTGCCGCCCTCTGTTCCCGCCGCTTACCCGGATGCGCCAGTTGGCGCTACTCGGCGGCGACGGGCAGGAGGCAATGCCCGATCCGACCCAGCCGACGCGCCTGTGTCCCCTCGCCGACCTGCTGCGCGTCGGCGTGTTTCGCGGGACCACGCCGGTCCAGAATGCCCGCGTACGCTTCAAGGTGCTGACGGGCAGCGGGGGCTCAACGTCATTCCGCCCGCGAGCGGCTTCTCCAGCGTCATCGCCCTCACCGACGACAAAGGTGAGGCGACCGTCGCCTGGGCACTCGACGCCGCTACCGCGACCCAGCAGGTCCGCGCCGAACTCATCGATTCCACCGATGCGCGGGTGGGCCTTGCCGTCACCTTCGGGGCCAGCCTCTCCACCGCCGCGCGCGTGTCCTACGACCCGGCGGCCACGCCCAGCCTCGCCGGGATCGTCACCGTCCAGCGCGCGATCGAGGAACTGGCCAATCGGGTCGGCGGCGGCTGCGTGGAAGTCACGCTCTCGCCCGGCACCGACTGGGTGAAGACCCTCAGCGAACTGCCCAAAGGCGAGGACGTCACCATCTGCTTCCGGCAGGGCCGGTTCGAGACCGGGGAGCCGGTGATCCTGACCGGCCTCGGCCACGTCGTCATCCACGGCGGCGGAGCGGCCAGCCAGGTGCTGTGCAGCGAGGGGAGAGCGTGCTGGAGTTCATCGACTGCGCCAGCCTCTCGATGCGCGAGCTGACCGTCGCCGCGACCGCCGATCTCCTCGACCACAAGCCCCGCCGCCGGGGCGCGATCACCGCCATCGGGGTCGATACCGTGACGCTCGAGGACCTGACCGTCACGTGCGGCACCGCGCGCGGAAACGAGCGGACCTGCGTGACCGTGTCCGGCACGCAGCGCGACGGCAAGCCCGTTCCGGTCAGCTTCGTGCGGATCGTCGATTGCGCCTTCACTTGCGGCTTCGGGCAGGACGGCGTGCTGGTCACCGACGCCATCGACTCCGTTATCGAGGGCAACCGCCTGCGCGTCTCGCCCCTGCCGGAGCCGTTCACGCTGGAGGAACTCGCCGCCGATCCGCGTCGCCACGGGATGCTGGCAAGGCACCTTGCCCGCGACTTCACCCCGGCCGAGACGCGCACGCCGGTGCCGGGCAATGCAGTCCTCGTCGGACCATACGCGGTGAGCATGGCCTCGATGGTCGAGGCCCCCGAATGGCGCAAGCTGGTCGCCGCCGAACCGCCCGCCGCCGCCGACACGGCCAGCGCCGACGCGGTGCAAGCCTACATGCGCCGCCTGACCGACAAGGCGCTGGCGGACACTTCCGCCACGTCCGCCTTCCGCGCGCCCGCCGACCGCGTGCGCAAGGTCATGGGGCGACAGACCGGCATCCAGCTATCGCCCGAACTGCTCGGCGACCTCATCCGCGGCGGCGAGATGACGGTGGCCGAGGCACCGAAACCCGCTGCCACGGACAGCAAGGGCCTGATCACCATTCCCGCCGGGCAATGGCGCGTCGCCTTCGAGATCCGAGATCGATCAGGAAACCTGGATCCGCATCGCCCGCGAATTCGCGCAGGAGATCACCGCGGAAACCGAGGAGCGCACCTGGGACGCTATCGCTGACCTGACCCGCCGCTTCGTCACCGATCCCGACCTGCGCGCCAAGTTCCCCGCCGTCGCGGCGTGGTTCGAGCGACTGCGCAAAGGTCTCGGCGTGGTCGGCGGACAGGCGATCGTCGTCGCCGGTGGCCAGGGGCGTACAACCCGCATCGCCCGCAACGACATCGCCGCCTTCCTCGAAGGCGCCCACGTCGCGCTGGCCCGCGAGGGCGACGGCCCCGGGGACCACCGGGACTTCGCCAGCGTCGCCGTCATCGCCAACCGCATGGCGCTGCGCCTGCCGGTCGAGTACTTGTGGGGCGGTCACGGCATCTACGTGGGCAATGCCGCGCAGGTGCGGGTGAACGAGAACGAACTGGACTTCGCCCCCGGCAACGACCGCCGCTTCCACGAGGGCATCCGTATCTGGGGCTGGCTCGGGCGGTTCCTGCACGCCAATGCCAACGCCATCACGCTGGCCCGCATCGGCATCCGCGTGGTCTCCGAAGGCAAGCCGCAGGACGAGACGGTGCAGTGGCTCGCGGCGGACAACCTCGCCGTGGGGGCGGGGGTCTGTGTCGAGGCGCCGGGCTGGATGCGGCTGCGGGACAACGTGCCGTGATGATCGTCGTCCCGGACTTGCTCCGGGACGACGAGTGCACCTTACTTCACCGTAGCGATGGCCTCTATCTCGATCAGGAACTCGGGCATCGCCAGCGCCGAGACACCGACCACGGTGTTCGAGGCGGGCACCACATCACCGTAGAACGCGCCCAGTTCCGGCCCGATCGCGGCCAGCATCGAGACGTCGTAGTTCACGATGAAGGTACGCAGGCGCAGCACCGCTTCAGGGCCGACGCCCTGCGAAGCCAGCACGTCCTTGATGTTCGCCAGCGCCTGACGCGCCTGAAGGCCCACGTCCGATCCGCCGACCACGTTGTAGTCCTTGTCCCAGGCCACCTGGCCCGAGAGGTGCAGGGTGCCGGTCGCCTCGTCGAGCGTGGCGTGCGAGAAACCGTACTGGACGCTGGGATAGAGCGTCTCGGGATTGATGCGGGTGCTGGTCATGGCAGGCTCCTGTCAGAAAAGGTCAGTCGACGATCTCGAGCTGGTGGCCCCAGGGGTCGAGAATATAGAGGTTCTTCTTGCCCGCCAGCGGACCCTCGGTGATGTCGATGGTCTCCATCGGCGTGCAGCCATGAGCGGCGAGATAGGCCTTGGCCTTCTCCACATCGTCCACCTTGATGCCGAGGTGATGCCCGCCCGCGTCGCAGTTGCGCGGCAGGGTCGCGGAGCGATCGGCGGGCTTGTCGTACTGGACGAGCTGGAAGTTGAGGTTCGCCGTCAGCTTGAGCATGATGAGCGTCAGGCAGGCGCCGGGCACGTTGACGTGGCTTTCCATCCAGTCGCGGCCGTCCTCGCCCACCGGGATCTGCGCGGCGTCGAGCGGGCCCATGCGGAACAGTTCGGTGGCGCCGAAGACGTCCTTGTACCACTGCGCGACGATGTCGGCATCGGCCACGGTCCAGGATACGTGATCGGCCTCGATGAAGATGGGGCGGTCGGACGCGGCGTCGGTCATGGGAATCTCCGGCTGGGAAGCGGCCAGCCTACGCCGCACGAGTGTTCCGGCAATGGCGTGGACTGAGCGAAGATGTTGCGATGGACGCAACGTAAGCAGAATCAGATCCTACGCATCCCCAAACGTCGTCATTGCGAGCGCAGCGAAGCAATCCAGGGCGGCCTCATACTGCCCTGGATTGCTTCGCTGCGCTCGCAATGACGGCGTGTGGGCCGCGAGGTGCTCTATGCCGCGCCTTCCAGCAAGTCCGCCACCGACACCGCGCGTGCCGGGAAACGCGGGCGGAAGCCGGTCACCTCGGCTTCTCGGCAGCCCCGCGCCGAGGCGATGCGGCGCACCAGCGCATGTTCGCAGGTCCGCCCCTGGCACAGCCCCATGCCCGCCCGGCAGCGCAGCTTGATCGCGCTTGCCCCGAACGAGGGACCGACTTCCAAGGCATCGGCAATCGCGCGATCGACAGTCCCGGCGGAAATGTCCTCGCACCGGCAGAGCAGGGTTTCCGGTTCCGGCTCCGGCAGCCATGGGCGGGGATCGGCGACCCCGCGCAGAAGATCGATGAAGCCCTGCATCGCCTGTCGCTCGGCCTGAGGCTTGCGTATAGCCGCAGCCGCTTCCTCGGCCGACAGAGCGCCCGCGTCCTGCGCGATGGCCACCCCCGCCAACGCGCCCTCGGCCATCGCCGCATCGCTGCCCGCGACACCGGTAGTCTCGCCCGCGACGTAGAGGCCCGGCACGGTCGAACGCATGGCTTCGTCATGGATGGCTTCCCAGCCTCCGGCGGGGTCGGACCAGCGTACCTCGGCGCCGATCTGGCGGATCAGGTCGGCTTGCGGCAGGAAGCCGTAGCACATCGCGGCGACGTCGCAGGCGATGCTTTCGCCGTTGCTGAAGACGATGCGCTCCACCGCGTCGGTGCCTTCGCAGCGCAAGGCCTGCGCGCCGTAGCGGACCGGCACTCCGGCCCGGCGCAGCGCCATGATCCCGGCGGCAGCGGCTAGCAACGGGCCGGGCGTCCGCAGCGCGCGCGGCAGATGCGCCAGCGCCGTGCGCGCCATGGCGGCAAAGGGCTGCGCGAAGCAGACGGCGGCGACTTCACCGCCTGCCTCGACGATCTGCTGCGCGAGGACGATCATCAGCGGATGGGTGCCGAACAGGACGATCCGTTGGCCGGGCAGCACTTGTTGCGCTTTGATGAGCGTCTGCACCGCGCCCGCGCTCATGACGCCGGGCAGCGTCCAGCCCGGCAGCGCCACCGGCATGTCGTAGCAGCCCCCAGCCACCAGCACCCGCCGCGCCCGCACCTGTTCGATACCGCCCGCCGTGCCCGAGAGGGTCAGCGCGAAACCCTCGCCATCAGGCATGACGCCCAGCACCGAGCGACCGCCCAGCCACTGCAGCCGCGCGTCGCCGCTCACCCGGTCGAGCAGTGCGCGGCCCTTGCGATAAGGCGCGCCGCCGAGCCATCCGGGGACGGAGAACGTCGCGGGAGGCTGGCGCAGGATCTGGCCGCCGGGCCGCTGCTGCTCGTCGATCACGCATATCGAGAGGCCCGCCGCCAGCGTGCGCTCCGCAGCAGCCAGGCCCGCCGGGCCACCGCCGACGATGGCGATGTCGTAAGTGCTCATGCTTCCGGCCTTTCGGTGCGGATGCGCAGGCCCGGCTCTACGGGCACGAGGCAGCCGCGCAGGCGCCGCCATGGCGCATCCCCGCGCGCGACCCAGACGGTGCATTCACTACAGGTGCCCATGTTGCAGAACATCCCCCGCGCCTGTCCCGAACGGTCGTCACGAAAGCGCGGCGCGGTCGAGAGCACGGCGACGGCCACCGTCTCGCCGGGATGTGCCATGACCGGCGCGCCGTCGAGTTCCACCGCGACCGGCGCGGGCCGGGTGACGCCCTGTTCGACGCGCTTCACGCCAGCCTCTTTCATGGAAGCACCGCGAAGGCATCGAGGTGTGCGAAGCGGCGCGGCGTGAACATCGTCAGTTCCTCCGGCGCGGCGCCTTCCGCGATCGTGCGCGCGAGCAGCCGCGCCAGCACCGGGCCAAGCGTGAACAGCGATCCGCCCGCCGCGACGAACAGCCCCGGCGCGGCGGCAACCTCACCGACGATCGGAAGCTGGTCGGCGGAAATGCAGGTGGTGCCGGTCCATGTCCGCAGCAAGGAGCGCTCGGCCAGCCCCGGCATGACCCGCGCGCCGACGTCCAGGTTGGCGCGCAAGTTGGCAGGCTCGACGATCGCGGGGCGGTCGAGATCAGGGGTGCCGTCGGCGCGCTTCGCAAGGCGTGAGGGCCAGCCGCCGCCGATCAGCAAGTTGCCGTCCTCGGTCTGCTTCATCGACAGCCGCCGCCCGACGTGCTGGATGAGGAAGGGCAGCACCGGCTCGGTGCGGTCGGTCACGCTCATCATCAGCGGCGCAGGATAGAGCGGCACGTTGAGGCCCAGCAGCCCGGCAAGGCGCGGCACCCAATGCCCCGCCGCCAGCAGCACGCGCGGCGTGTTCACCGTGATCTCGCCGTCGGGTCCGTGCAGCGTGGCACGGTAGGTCCGGTCGCGCTGCATCGAGAGTCCGGCAAGCGCGGTGCCCGTCTGCACCACCGCCCCCTGCCCCCGCGCGCCATCGGCGAAGGCATCGACGAGGGTGCGCGGGTTGGCATGGCCTTCGTCCTCCAGCCAGGCGGCTCCGGCAAGGTTGGGGGACAGTGCGGAGGCCTTATGGTGCAGTTGGGTGCCGCTGAGTACCCGTGTTTGCAGCCCCAGTTCGTTCTCGCGGGCCACCTTGAAGGCGAGGAGGTCCATCTCCGCCTCGGTCTCGGCCACCATCAGCCCGCCGTGCATGGCGACGTCGAGGGGGCGGCCGAGCATGTTCTCGATGCCCTTCCACTCCTCGATCGCGAGGCGGTTGAGCGAGACGATGCGCGCGCCGTCGGCGGCGGCCTTCTCGCCCTGTTCGAGGAAGCGCCGCTCGATCTGGAAGTGCAGCGAGCCCGCGTTCTGCCCGGAGGCACCCGAATTGAGGTGCCCCCGCTCAGCCAGCAAGGCCTTGAATCCCAAGCGGGAAAGGTGCCAGGCCGTAGCGCAGCCGACGAGTCCGCCGCCGACGATCAGGATATCGCAGTGGGTCGTCGTCGGCATGCTCATGGTCAGAGCATATCGAGCTTTCGCAGCGTCTCGGCAATGCTTTCGCGGTCCTTGCCGGTGACGCCGATCAGCGGCTTGCGCACCGGACCGCCGGGCAGGCCCATAGTATCGAGCGCGGCCTTGAGGATCGCCGGGCCGGAACCGAAGCGGCCGACGAGGTCCGGCGTATACCATTCCTCCATCAGCACCCGGTCCTTGCGCCCGCATTCACGCGCACCCTCGATGTCGCCGGCCCACAGCTTGTCGTAGAAGCCGGTCTGGTTGCGGCCGAGCACGCCACCCGCGCCCATCGTGCCATCGCCGCCGTGGACGCGCAGCATCGTCAGGCCCAGTTCGTCCATCGGGTAGCCGAATACGCGGACCTGCTCGCCCAGCGCGAAGACGGTGTCCATGAAGTGCGTGAAGCGCGGGGTGGACTGCTTGATGGCGACGATCGCGTCGATGTCGGCAAGGCGGCGCAGCGTCTCCAGCGGCATGTCGATGCCGGTGCCCGGAGGCCAGTTGTAGACGCAGATCGGCAGGTCGATGGCGGCGCCGACTTCCTCGTAGAACGCCACGATCTCGTTCGGTAGCGGACGCACGTAAGGCGGCGGGGTGATCAGCACGCCCTCGAAACCGGCCTCTGCGGCGGCCTGCGCATAAGCAATCGTCTCGCGCGCGGTGAAGCTGGAGCAGCCCGCGATGAGCGGCACCTTCTTCGCCATCTGGGCACCCGCCAGCGCGAACAGGCGCTTGCGCTCGTCGGGGCGCATGCTGGTCCATTCGCCGGTGGTTCCGGCGAGCACAAGGCCGTGCATGCCCTGATCGACGAGCCACTCCAGCAGCAGGCCGAGGCCCTTTTCGTCGAGCGTGTCCTCGTCGATGAAGGGGGTCGTGATGGCGGGAATATAGCCCTGCCAGTTCACCCGTGACCGCTTGCTGACCGTCATTGCTTCGTCCTTGTTCCTGACCTGCGGAAATTCCTGCTGCAGCGGCGCGATCTTTGTCCCGCTCTCTGCCTTCAGACGATCGATGCCAGCGGGGTTGTTTTCCAACAATGGCGCGCATCGGGCGAAAACGTTGCGCTGGCTGCAACGTCGGACATGGCCCGGACACGAAGACGCCGCGCCCGGTCGGAACCGGACGCGGCGTTGTCTTGCGCCTCAGTCGCCTGTCGTCAGGCGGGTTGAGCGACGAGCACCTTGCGCGGGCTTGCCAGAGACAGGCCCACGGTGACCGCGGCATTGGCGACCAGCGCGACGAGGCCGATCTCCCAGTGCGGGAACCATGCGGCGGCAAGGCTCGACAGCGCGGGCACCCAGAGTACCGCATAGCCCGTCAGCAATCCGCACAGGACGGCGGCGGCGCTCGTGCGGCGCAGCAGGAAGGCGCAGTAGACGCCCGGCGCCAGCATACCGATCGCTGCATAGGCGGACAGGCCGATCTCGACCAGCGAGCCGCTCGCACCCAAAGTCAGGTAAAGCGCGATCGCGGCGAACACGACCATGGCGAGGCGCGAGACCAGCAGTTCGGTGCGGTCGTCTATGGTCGGCACCAGCGGGCGCACGATGTTGCGGCCAAAGATCGACCCGCAGGTCAGCAGCAGCACCGAGCCGGGCACAAGCGCCAGCAGCGAGGCCGTCCCCGCCAGCACGCCGAGCATCCACGCCGGATAGCGCTGCTCCACGAAGGCCAGCAGCAGCGCATTGGGGTCGCCGCCGGGGGCCTTGGTCCCGGCCAGCAGCGCCGCGAAGCCGAGCAGGATGATGAAGAAATACGAGAGCGAGTAGATCGGCTGGAACACCGCGTTGCGCCGGATCGTCGTGCCGCTGTCGGCCGAGTAGCACAGCTGGAACATGTGCGGGAAGATGTACGTCCCCAGCGCCACGTTGATCGCCGAGGTCACCAGCCAGGTCACGTCGAGGCCGAGTTCGGGCTTGAGACCGGGGAAGCGGGTGGCCTGCGGGAAACGCTCGCCGACGGTGCGGAAGACGTCGAGCACCGAAGCCTCGCCCACCACGTTCGCGACGGTCCAGGCCAGCACGATCACCACGATCAGCATCAGCACGTCCTTCACGCCCGCGGCGAAGGCGGCGGAGCGCAGGCCCGCGAGGAACACGAAGAGCAGCATCAGCACGACCGAAAAGCCCGCCGCCGCGCCCTGGCTCACCCACGGCCCTGCGGCGAGGCGCACCACCAGAGTCAGCGCGGTGACCTGGATCTGCACGTAGACCACCAGCGCGATCAGCCCCGCCGCCGCCACGCAGACGCCCAGCCAGCGCGCCTGATAGCGGTGCGCGAAGAAGTCCGCCTGCGTGACAAGGCCGTGGCGCCGCCCATAGGCATGGATCATCGGCGTCAGCCAATAGCCCAGCGCCGCCGACAGCGAGACCGAGCAGAACGCCAGATAGGCAGGCGCGCCATAGGCCCAGGCAAAGCCCGAAATACCGAGCACGGCGAAGGTCGTGTAGATCTCACCGGCGTTGAGGAACCAGAACACCAGCGTACCCAGCTTGCGGCCACCAAGCGCCCATTCCTCCATGGTCTGCGCGCGCTTCTGCTTGCGGCGGCCATAGAGCATCGATCCGGCGACGGTGCCGCACACGATCAGCAGGATGAGCGAGAGGATCATGCCCCGCCCTTCCTGTTGCGCGTGTCGAGCATGAAGCGCAGGCCCAGAACGGCGGTGGCGAAGAGGATGCCCGCCATCTGCCAGACCATCCCGAACGGCAGGCCCAGCGGTGCCCACTCGACGCCGTTGGCCCATGGCGCGAAGCCCAGTTGCCACACGAACGGCAGCAACAGCAGCAGGTCGGCGCGCGACAGGCCGGTGTCTTCGGGGTCGTCGGTCGGGTCAGTCATCAGTGCTCTCGGATGTTGCAATGAGCAGCGTGGACGCCGTCAACGTTGCATTCAATGACGAGATCAATGCTCGAAACGTTGCGAAAAACGAAACGCCGACCCGTATGATTACCTTCCACCCATCTCGTCATTGCGAGCGTAGCGAAGCACTCCAGGGCGATCTACTGCCCTGGATTGCTTCGCTGCGCTCGTGATGACGATCCGAAGGTAACCTGACATCACCGTTCCCGCCCCACCGGCCGGTTCCACTGCCGCAGCTGCGCCTCGATACGCTTGAGCAGACGCAGCGGGGCGCCTTCCAGCTGGCGGCCGGAGCGCAGGACGAGGCTGGTGGTGGTTTCCTCGATGCTGTCGTCGGCAATCGGCACGCTGACCATCGCGCCCTCGGTAAGTTCGGACCATACGGAAATCTGCGGCAGGATGGCAACGGCGATCCCGGCGCGCACCATGTCCTGCATGACGTGGATCGAGTTGGAGGTGATCGCGGGCTGGAAATAGGTCTTCGAATTGGCCTCGGCCGCGCTCAGGATCTGGCGGATGCGGAAGTGGGCGGGCGGCAGCACCAGCGGCACTTGCGCCAATTGGGCAATGGTGACGCTCGGCTGTGCGGCCAGCGGGTTGTCCGGCAGCATGATCGCCATCAGTGGCTGCGCAATCACCGAGCGGACGTGGATCTTCATGTCGTTCGGGGTCGAGAAGACGAGGCCGAAATGCGCCTCGTCATCCGCGATCATGCGCAGGATCTCGGTTGTGGAGCCGGTGAGGATCTCCAGCCGGATCAGCGGGTTCGCCTGCGAGAACTGGCTGACGATCGAGGTAAAGCTCTGCCCCGCGAAGCCGTCGCCGATCGCCGCAGTCACTTGGCCCGTCCGGACCGAGCGCAGTTCCTCCAGCTTGGCACGCAGCGCCTCGCGGTCGGCCAACTGGTTGCGGTAGTGGGCGATCACGATCTCGCCCGCATGGGTCAGTCGCACGCCGCGCCGCCCCTTCTCTATCAGGGCGAGGCCGTACTGGCTCTCCAGCTGCGCGATCTGGCGGCTGATCGAGGACGGCGCGACGTTGAGCCTATCCCCCGCCGCGCGCATCGATCCGGCGCTGAGCGCTTCCAGCAGGTATCGCATTCCGGCTTCGGACAAATCGAACTCCTTTGGGACTCGCACACCGCTCGTCATTGCGAGCCCCGAAGGGGCGCGGCAATCCAGGGCAGCACTACACCGCTATGGATTGCTTCGCTGCGCTCGCAATGACGAAGCCAGTCCCTAGCAGGTCACCGCGCCGGATCGAAGTCCTTGCCCAGCGGCAGGTCGCGCGAGCTGGAACCGATCTGGACGCGGTAGCTGCCCTTGGCCAGTTGCCAGTCGTGCGCGGTCTCGTCCCAGTAGGACAGCGCGCGGCGGTCCAGCGGGAATTCGACCGTGGCCGACTTGCCCGGCTGCAGCGAGACGCGCGCGAAGCCCTTTAAATGCCGCGGCGGTTCGTTGGCGGCGGCGGGCATCGAGACGTAAAGCTGCGCCACTTCGTCGCCAGCGACCTTGCCGGTGTTGCGCACGGTGGCACGCACCGACCAACCATCGCCCGATTTCGCCAGCTTCAGCCCGCTGTAGGCGAAGCGGGTGTAGGACAGACCGTGGCCGAAGGGATAGAGCGGCGCGATGCCCTTGGCGTCGTACCAGCGGTAGCCGACGAGAATGCCTTCGTCATAGCGCGCGGTGGTGCCGATGCCGGGGTAGCGGGCGGGCTGGTCGGCGGGGCCGTTGACCTCGTCCGCCGGGAAGGTAACGGGCAGCTTGCCCGAGGGGTTGGCCTTGCCGGTCAGCAGCGCGGCGATGGAATCGGCCGCTTGCTCGCCCGGATACCAGGCGGCGAGGATGCCCGCGACCTTGTCGCGCCACGGCATCAGCACCGGGCCGACGGTGTGGAGCACGACGACGGTGTTGGGGTTGGCCGCAGCGACCGCCTCGACCAGCGCGTCCTGATCGCCCGGCAGCTTGAGATCGGTGCGATCCGCGCCTTCGGAAACGTGATCGGCGACGAAGACCACAGCCACTTCCGCCTTCTTCGCGGCGGCGACCGCCTCGTCGATCAGCGTCGAATCCGGCGCCTGCCAGCCGAGGCGCAACTCGTTGGCCGAGAGCGTCGGCGCGTTGGAATAATCAAGCTGCAGCGCCACGCGCTTGCCCGCTTCGAGCCAGACGGTGCCGTGAGTGGCAAGGCGGAAGCTCTGCTTGGGCACGTAGGCCACGCGCTTGCCGTCGATCAGCAGCGCGATCTCGCCGCCGCCGTTGAGCGAGAAGCGATAAGTGCCGGTCTTCGGCGGCACGAAGCCCGCCGTCCAGCACGCCGACCACAATGAGGGCAAGCCCTGCACGCCCGCCTTGGGACCGGCCTCGGCGTAGTCGATCGACGCTTCCTTGCGGGTGACGAGCGGCTCGCCCTTCCAGTCGGGCGAGGCGTAGTAACGCGCCGTCAGGCCCTCGAAGGCCGAGGCCGGCATGGCGGGCAGCGGCGCGATGCCAAGGGTGCCGCGCGCATATGTCACGCTCGCCTTGTCGCCGAGCGCCGCCTTGATCGCATCGACCGGGGCCTTGAGCGTGCCGACGTCCTCGGTCTTCACGAAACCGCCGTAGCGTTCGGACGTCTGGACGTTCGCGCCCGCATCGTCGCCGATCACGGCGATAGTCTTCGCCTTCAGGGGCAGTACGCCGCGCTCGTTGCGCAGCAACACGGTGCCTTCCTCGGCGATCTTTTCCGAGAGAACGAGGTGCGCCGGATCGCGCACGTTCGCATTGGCGTCGGCCGCCGCGATCGGATGATCGACGAGGCCGAGGCGGAACATCGGGGTGACGATGCGCTTCACCATGCCGTCGATGTCGGCCTGCGTGATGGCGCCGCTCGCCCGCGCGGCTTTCAGTTCCTTGACCCCGTAGAACTCCGCGAACCCGAAGGGCTGACGCCGCCGGGCATGGAAATGTCCAGCCCCGCCTTCACCGAGGGCGCGGTGGAGCGGTGGGCGAAGTACCAGTCGGCAACGACGAACCCGTCGAAGCCCCAGCGCTTGAGATTGCCCAGCGTGCCGGGGTTCTCGCAGGCGTACTCACCGTTGACGCGGTTGTACGCGCACATGATCGAGCCGGCCTTGCCCTGCTTCACCACCGCCTCGAAGCCGGGGTAGTAGATCTCGCGAAGCGCGCGCTCGGGGACGATGGCGTCCACCGCCTCGTAGGCGGGACCGTCGCCCAGACGCAGCCATTCCTGGTTGTTCGCCGCGAAGTGCTTGGGCGTGGCGATCAGGCCGAGCGACTGGATACCGCCGGTGATCGCGGTGCCCAGTTGCGCGGTCAGGTAGGGGTCCTCACTCAGCGTCTCGGCAAGGCGGCCCCACTTGGGGGTGCGGATGATGTTGATGGTGGGGGCGAGCACCACGTTGCGCCCCTTGCCCGCGTGCTCGGCGCCCAGCGCCTTGCCGTAGGCGGTCATCAGGTCGCGGTCGAAGGTCGCCGCGCCCATGACGGGGGCGGGGAACTGCGTCACGCCCTTCATGCCGTTGCCGACGCCCGCCGGGCCATCGCCCATGCACAGGCGCGGCAGGCCGAGGCGGGCGATGCCGCTGATGTGGCCGACGCAGGCGTTGACGCCGGTGCCGTTGGCATCAAGCTCGGTATCGCCCTGAAGGAGCTTCAGCTTCTCGTCGTCCGTCATCGCCGCGACCACCAGCTCCGCCCGCTGTTCGGGCGTGCGGGCGGCGTCCAGCCACGGCTTGTCGGCCGGGGCTGCGAAGGCGGGAGCGGTCGCCACGGCACAAAACGCGATCCCGGAGAGCAAGGCTCTCCGGGATGCGACTGCCGTACGGTGCGACCCGAGGACGAACTTCGAGACAGCAGAGGTCATGATCAGAACTTCACCATTCCCGACAGGCTGACGGTGCGCGGACGGTTCATGTAGTAGCCCAGCGGGTACACGCCCGGGACGATCTCGTTGTAGTTGATCGTGGTCTGGTCGTTGAACAGGTTGGTGACGTTGAGGTTCACCTGCCACGGACCCTTGCTGATGCCGGCGTGCATGCCGACCAGCCAGTAGGAGTCGAGTGGCTGGTAGTTGTCGATGGTCGGGTTGAACTTGGTCGCCATCGAACCCTGATAGCTCACGTCCGCACCGAAGGAAGCGTCCACGCCCAGCGCGTCCACGAAAGTGGTGTAGTTGACGCTGCCCGCGCCGGTGAATTCCGGCACGTAGGGGATGCGGTCGCCCTTGTTGCCGGTGCCCGCGACGGGGTTGTCCTGCGCCAGCTTGGCGGTGTTGTAGTTACCCGACAGGTTGATCTGCAGGCCCGGGACCGGACGCGCATCGAGCGTCATTTCGATGCCCTTGACCTCGGCTTTGCCGCCGTTGCCGGTGTAGCCGAACGACACGGTGCCGTCGGTCGCCTGCTGCGAGACCTGAATGTCCGACCAATCGATGTAGTAGACTGCGCCGTTCAGGAACAGCTTGCGGTCGAGCAGCGTGGTCTTCACGCCCCACTCGTAGGACCACAGCGAGTCCGAGCCGTAACCGTCGGGGATGACGACGTTGGCGATGGCGGCGGCGGTCTGGTCGTTGGTGCCGCCCGAGCGGTAGCCCTGCGCGACCTGAACGTAGGTGTTGACCTGATCGCTCAGCTTGTACGCCAGATTGAAGCGGCCGATCAGGCCGTTGTCCTTGGTGTGCAGCACCGGACCGGCGCCCGCGCCGGTGCCGCCGCCGAACGCGACGTTGGCGACCGACTGCTGCTCAAGCTTGAAGTCGAACAGGCGGCCGCCTGCGGTGAAGGTCAGGTCCGGCACGATCTCGTAGCTGAGTTCGCCGAACAGCGCGCGTTCCTTGATGCGGGTGTCGACGGTGCGGTCGAGCAGCATGTCGGCATCGGCGGGCAGGTTGCCGTTTACGTCAGCCTTGGGCCACGAGCTGTTGAAGAAGCGGTTCTCGTTCTGGAAGAAGCCGCCGACGAGGATCTGGAACGGACCGTCGAAGTCGGACGCGAAGCGCAGTTCGCCGCTGTCCACCCGGCGGTGCTTGTCCTGCTTCAGAGCGCTGCGGCCGGTGGTGTCGTGCGGCAGGCCAAGGAACGCCTGCGCCGCCAGCGAGGCGTCGCGCACGAAGCTGGTGTCACGCACGAAGCGCGAGACGGTGCCGGTGAACGTGCCGAAGGGCTGCTTGTAGTTGACGGTCGCGTTGTAGATTTCGCTCTTGTCGCTGTAGGGCGCGCGCACTTCGTCGGCCTGATAGTTCGAGGGCAGCGCGTTGCCGTCGTAATCCAGCTTGTTGTAGAAGTTCTTCGCGTCCTGATGGACGTCCTGATACATCGCGGTGAGGTCTACCGTCAGGTCGGGCGTTGCCTGCAGGCGGGCGGTCAGGCGGCCGGCCTTGCTCTTTTCGGCATTGGCGCCCTTCTCGAAGCGGTTGTCGATCCAGCCCGGCAGGTCGGCATAGAAGCCCGACGCCCGCACGGCGAGGACGCCGGGGATGACCGGCAGGTTGACGGCGCCGTCGGTCTGCATGCCCAGCGATGCGCCCTTGGTGGCGCGCAGGGCCGACTGGACGTAACCGTTTACGCCGCCGTCGGGATCGGCCTTCTTGGTGATGTAGCGGATCGTGCCCGCCATCGAGCTGGCGCCGAAGGTGGTGCCCTGCGGGCCTTTCAGCACTTCGACGCGGTCGATGTCGAACAGCTTGATGTCGGGAGCCTGGCCGCCACCGTCCTGCGCGTTCTCGCCGGTGATGACGGTCTCGTCGAGGTACATGCCCACGGTGCTGGCACCGGCCGAGTTGACGCCGCGAATGACGTAGCGCTTGTCGCCGGGGCCTTCGTCCTGAACCGACAGGGCCGGAATCGCGTGGTAGAAGTCCGCGAAATCGACCGCACCCTTGTCCTTCAGCGCGTCGCCGCCCAGCGCCTGCACGGCGATCGGGGTATCCTGAACGGTCGAGGACGTACGCTTGGAAGCGGTGACGACGATGTCGCCGCCGGTGCCCTCAGCGGCCGTCGCTGCGTCCTGCGCGAGTGCAGGCACGGCGCAGAGCGCGGTGCCGGCCATCATGCCGGTTACGAAAAGCTTCAGCGCAGTGCTCGTCTCGATCTTCATGGAACCCCTTTCAACCCGATTGTGCTTTAACCGGCGCGACAGCAAGTGTCCCCGCATCGCCGGATGACAGAAACGTCACACGAGCGCGGTTGCCCTTCAATGCAGCCAATCCGTGAGGTTCGTTGCGATGAGCGCAACGCTGTATCCGCCTGTTGCCCGATAATTTCGCGTAATAGCACGGAGTTATGCCAGTAATCGTTTACACGAATACCCACATCCAGACCCGCACCCATCGACGGCGGCTCTCAGGTCGCGACGCCGCGACGCTGGGCTTCGACGACCGCTTCGGAGCGCTTGTTGACGCCCAGTTTGCGGTAGATATTGGCAAGGTGGAACTTGACCGCGCTGGCCGACAGCCCCAGCTCGCGCGCGATCGCCTTGGTGGACTGGCGCTGCGTCAGGCAATGGAGCACCTGCAATTCGCGCGGGACGAAGGCCACCCCGCCGTCCGCGTCCTGCGTGCGGGCCGCGATCGCACGCCCGAGGGCGGCGCAGAACCCCCGCGTGCCGCGCCCCGCCGAGCGATAGGCCGGCGCCGCCTTCATCGCCTCCAGCACCATCAGCAGGACCGGGCCGTGCTCGGCAAAGGGCTGCACGATCTCCTCGGCCTCGGCCAGAGCGACCGCCTTTCGAAGGCTCTGCACCGCCTCTGCCACGTGATCGTCGCCGAATGCGCCCACCGCCGAAAGCAGCAGCGCGCGGATCGCCGTGATCCGCCGCCCGGATGCGCCCGCCTGCTCCTGCAACCGGGCAACGATGCCGCCAAGACGGGCATGGTCCCCGGCTTCCAGCGCCTCGCGCCCGTCCAGGAGGGCCGTCTCGTCGCTCTCGCGCCAGGCGATCCAGTTCGGCGTGACGAGGTTGGCGGCTACATCACGCGAGCGCCAGCCTTGCGCACCGCCCGCGTCGTCCGCGACGATGCCCGCGCGCAGGATGCGGCAATACCGCTCGATGTCGCTGAGGCCGCGCCCGCGCATCAACCGGATCGCCCGGTCGAGCAAGCCCAGCGCGCGGTCCTCCTCCCCTGCCGCCAGAGCGGCCCGTGTGCCGACGCGGTAGCCGATGACGAAGGCATCGGGCCAGCCGTCGCAAGCCTCAAGATCGCGCAACGCGGCATCGACCCGGTCGAACAGACCATCGGCGTGGCCATGCTCGAACTCCACTTCGCACAGGACGCATTCGGCCACGGCCATCAGGCCCGCATCGTCCGGCATGGCGCGCGTGATCAGCACCTGCGCCTCGGTCGCCAGCGCCGCCGCCCGCTCCAGCCGCCCGCCCGCCAGCGCGATCATGCCGTCCACCAGCAGCGCGGAGCCCAGACCGTAATAGCTCGTCGCCCGTTCATACTTGGCGCGGGAAATCTCGATCTGGTCCTGGGCCAGCGCGATCTCCCCCGGCGCAGGTAGTGCAGGCTGCGCAAGGCGTAGACGAAAGCCGCGTTGGTCAGGTCGTTGGTGTAGGTCGACCAGAAATATCCTTCCGAAAGCTGCGCCTCGGTCAGCTCGGTATGGGCGTGGAACGCCAGAACGTGCTGGGCGATGACGAAATCGGTATAGACGCGCGAGAGCGACGGCGACTGGTAGGCCATGTCCTCGCTCAACATCTCGCGCGCGGATTCGAGCAGTCGCCGCGCTTCGGGAAAGCGCCCTTCCTTCATCGCCACGACTGCCTGCGTGATGCGGATCTGCCCCGATTGCTCGGCGGCTTCGGGGCTCAGCTGCGCCATCGCCGAGCGCAGGCGGTTGTAGCCCGAGGCGCGCAGCAGTTCGGTGCTGGTGAAAGTCTCGAAGGCCATGCGCGCAAGGCCGTGGTCTCCGGTATCCTGCACCAGCGCGATCGCCGCTTCCGGCGCGCGGCGCTCGGCATGATGGAGCAGCGCCTGCCGGTATGCCCGGTCCCTGCGGGCAGGCTCACCGCGCTCCAGCTGGCGCAAGGCGAAGGCGCGCAGCAGCGGATGGAGCGAGAAACCGCCGCCCGCTCCGCGCCTGACCTGCCCGAGCGGTGCCAGCGTGGCGATCTCGTCGAGGACCGGATAGGCCGGCAACGGCGCGGCGATGTGCGGCAGCAGCCGCGCGTCCACCCTCTCGAGCATTGCAGTCTGCGCCAGCAAATCGCGGGTCGTGGCCGAAAGGCCCTGCCAGATGCCTTCCCGGATCGCCGCTTCCAGCAAGCCGCCGGCATGATCGAGCAGCCGGTCGGCGTCCGCTTCCCCGGTGACAACGCTGCGACGACCGCCTCGGCCAGCGGCCACCCTTGCGCGATGCCCTGGCCCAACACCTCATCCGCATCGAACAGCAGCGCCCCGGGATCGAGCGTGCGCACGAGATGCGGCGAGCGCAGTTCGGCCAGCATCGCCGCATTGGGCCGGCGCGAGATCAACCAGACCTGCAGTTCGGTCCCGGTCCAGTGCACCAGTTCTCCCAGCACTTTGCCAAGCGGCCCCGGCTCCAGCGCACCGGCATCGACCACCAGCACCTGATCGCCGCGCCCGCGAAGGACGGCCCGAATGCGATCGAACGCCGTCTCGCCCGGATGACCGAGCGCCTCCGCCAGCGTCTGCCGAAAGGCGTCCTCGTCCCGCAGATGCGCGGGATGCAGGCCCAGCCAGCGGAACTGCCGCTGCACCGCCCCGCGAGCCAGCGCGTAGTTGGCGATCAGGGTCGTCTTGCCGAGGCCGGTGGGGCCGTAGACCTGCAGCACCCGCTCCGTCCCAGCGGGTTCGATCAGCTTGGCCAGCCGCCCCAGACGTACTTCCACGGTAAAAGGCGTCGGCGGGACCGGGAGAGGAGAAAGCTCCGGGGAGGGAGGCCGATTTTCGACACGCGCTGTCGCGGATACGTCATCCGGCGGCGTTAGAGGGCTGACGCGCCCCGATGCGGTCATGCCGTCCCGCCCGACGACGGCCGGGCCGTTCCGAGGACTGACGTTCCGGAGGTTTCGGGCCATGAGAGGGAGCACACAGGCTTTCGCATGTGCGAAAGGCTAACGTCTTTGGCGCTTCCCGCGCAAGCCCCGCGAATGCGCTGCCATACGCCGGACAGCGCCAAAGCGCAGGGCCTACTGGCCGAATCTGCACGATCCTGTCCATTTCCCGCAGGTGCCAGACGGCAGCCCTCGGTTATCCTCCTTCCTGTTGCCCGAGGGTGGTGGAAGGGTCTGCACGAAGATGTTGATGGACGTGGCGATGCGCTATTTCTACGAGGCGGCGAGCCAGGGCTCGATGCGCCTCGCCAGCGAGAAGCTGGGGGTGGCGGTCTCCTCGATCAGCCGCCAGATCGTGCAGCTCGAAGGCTATCTCGGCGTCAACCTGATCGAGAAGGGTCGCCGCTCGGTGAAGCTGACCGAGGCGGGACAGCTCACTTACGACTTCCACCGCACCCACATCGCCGAGTTGGACGCGCTGCGCTCGCGCATCCAGGACTTGCGCGGGGTGCGCAAGGGCTCGATCCGGCTGGCGGTGGGCGAAGGGTTCCTGACCAGCGCCTTCTTCCAGACCATCGACGCCTTCCACAAGAAGAACCCCGGCCTGCACATCGACACCCACGTCGGCTCCACCAGCGAGATCGTGCGGATGGTAGAGGAGGACGAGGTGCATGTCGGCCTCGTCCTGCAGATCGAACCGGAGCCCAAGGTGCGCGTGCGCCTGTCGGTGGCGCAGCCGCTGATGATCCTGGTCCATCCCTCGCACCCGCTCACGCGCAAGAACCAGGTGTCGATCGCCGACCTGTCGCAGCATGACTTGTGCCTGCCGCCCAAGGGCTTTCGCATCCGCCAGATCCTCAGCCACATGGAGGCCGCCGCAGGCGCTTATCTCGAACCGGCGCAGACGACTTCGTCGATCGTGATGATGCGTGATCTCGCCTGCGAGGGCCGCTTTGCGACGGTGCTGCCGCAGATCGCCGCCTTCGGCGAGATCGCCAGCCGCCGCCTGATCGCCATCCCCTTCGCCGAGACCGAGGCGGAGCCGGTATCCGTCCACCTCATCACCCGCCTCGGCCGCCAGCTGGAAGGCGCGCCGGCCAAGCTGCTGACGGTTCTCGAAGCGAAGATGCGCAGCTGGACGCATTGAGTCTGTCAGGAAATTCGCCTGCGGCGAATTTCGCGGCACCGGCCCACGCCCCGCTCAACCGAACCCCCACGCAACGTCTTGTGCCCGCGCACGCAACGAACGGGCGGTAGCGTGTTGCCGACCTGTGAAAGGAAGACGATGAAGCCCGCCTACTGGCCGCCGGAGCGCCGCGCCCCCTCCCCCGTGCAGCCCTGGACCGGGCCGAGCGAAGCACTGATCCGCCAGCCGTCCGACCCCTGGGTGACTCCGGCCGAGATCGACGATCTCCAGACCACGCCGACGTACGAGGAGACCCGCGCGTTCCTCGTCCGGCTGTCGGAGGCCTCGCCGCTGATCCGGCTCTACGAATACGGCACTTCCGCCGAAGGGCGGCCGCTCACGCTGGTCATCGCCAGCACCGATCTCGACCGCGCCGCTGCGGCTCCGGACGGAGAAGGCCCGGTCCGCGTCTTCACCGAATGCGGCATCCACCCCGGCGAGATCGACGGCAAGGACGCCGGCCTCATGCTGCTGCGCGACATCGCGGTGGGCGGCAAGGCGGACCTGCTGGACGGCTGCGACTGGTACTTCGTGCCGGTGCTCAATCCCGACGGGCACGAGCGCCGCTCGGTCTACGCGCGCCCCAACCAGCGCGGGCCCGAGGAACAGGGCTGGCGCGCCTCGGCGCAGGGGCTGAACCTCAACCGCGATTTCGTCAAGGCGCATTCGCCGGAAATCCGCGCGATCATCAAGCTGCTGGGCTGCATCGATCCCGACCTGTTCATCGACCTGCACGTCACCGACGGCCTCGATTACCAGTACGACATCACTTACGGTTTCCAGGAAGCCCGCTACTCCGCCTCGCCCGAACTGAGCGCCTGGCTGGAGGACAGCTACCGCCCGCTGGTCGATGCGCACATGCGCGCCCTGGGGCACCTGCCCGGTCCGCTGATCCTTGCCGCCGACGATCGCCGGCCCGAACTCGGGCTGATGCTGCCCGCGTTCCCGCCGCGTTTTTCGCATGGTTACGGCGACATTCGCCACATCGCCACGGTGCTGGTGGAGAACCACTCGCTCAAGCCGGTGCGCCAGCGCGTTTTGGGCACGTATGCGCTGCTTGAGGCGTCGTTGAGTGCCGCTAGGTGCCGCTCGGTGCCGCTGCGCGCCGCCTCCCGCGCCGACCGGGAACGCCGCGTGGCGGAGCCGGTCCTCACCTGGGACATGGCGCCCGAGCCGGTGCGGACCACGATGTTCCACCCGATCGCCTCGGAATTCTACGATTCCCCGGCAAGCGGTGCGCGCGAAGTACGCTGGCTCGGCACACCGCTTCCCGCACTCGAAACCCCCGTTCTGGGCTCGATTCCGGGCCAGACGATCGCCCGCCCACGCGGCTACTGGGTGCCCGCCAGCGAGTTCGACGTGCTCGACCGCCTGCGCGCCCACGGCATCGCGATGGAGATCGCCGAGGCATGGACCGAGGTGGAAGTGGACATGCTGCGCCTCGCGGATCTGGAGATGGCGGGCGGTGTCTCCGAACGCCGGATCGTCCTGAAGGCCAGCGTCGCAGGCGTCGAGCGGCGCGTCGAGAAATTCGCCCCGGGATCGGCTTTTGTGACTACGGATCAAAGGCTTGGCGATCTGGCGATCCACATGCTTGAGCCAGTCTGCGCCGATTCACTGTTCGCGCAAGGCTACGTCGCGGGCATGCTCGACCCCGTCGAATACCTCGAAGCCTACGTCATCGCGCCAATGGCCGACGAGATGCTGGCGACCGACCCCGACCTCAGCGCGGAATTCCACGCGAAACTGGCTTCGGACAACGCCTTCGCCGCCGACCCGATGGCGCGGCTGAAGTGGTTCTATCTGCGTTCACCCTACCGCGACGAACGTCACATGCTCTACCCCGTGGCACGCTGCCCCGCGTGACCGCCTCCCCGGACCATGACCCGGAAAAACCGTGAGGAAACAACAGTGAAGACTTTCCCCATCGCCGCAGCGGCACTGGCCGCCGCCGGTGCGCTTGCCGCCGCCCCCGCCTTCGCCGCCCCGCCCCCGCCGGCGCGCAGGTCTTCGCACGCAGCTGCGCGATGTGCCATACGACCAATACGGGCGGCGCCAACAAGCTGGGCCCTAACCTCGCAGGCGTTTCGGGCCGAAAGGCGGGCAGCATCCCCGGTTTCCGCTACTCGCCGGCGATGGCCAAGGCCGGCGTGACCTGGAATGCCAAGACGCTCGATGCTTTCCTGGCGAAGCCCTCCGGCATGGTGCCCGGCAATCGCATGGGCTTTGCCGGGGTCAAGGATCCGGCGCAGCGCGCCGCGCTGGTGGCGTACTTGGCCTCGCTGCCGAAGTAACCCTCTGCCGAAACACAAAAAGGCCCGCCGGAGCGATCCGGCGGGCCTTTGCTTTGCGTCGTCCGAACCCTCAGCCCCCGCGCAGAGCCTCGGTCGCAGCCACATCGACGGCGCTGCCGACGATCGCCACCTTGTACAGTTCCCGCGCCGCCTCGACGGAGACGTAGCCGTCGAGCACGTCGTCCAGCACCGCCGCCGGATCGCGCTCGGTCGCAAGGCCGTAGCCCGCGCCGCCCGCACCGCGCGCGATGGCGCGATCGCCGATCGCCACCGGCATGCGGTAGGTGCCCACGCGCTTTTCGGCATCGGTGCCCGCGCGCACGATCAACTCGTTCGTCTCGGGCTGCGCGCCGCCGCCCAGCGACCACGGCTTTTCCTTCGAACGCTTGGTGATCGACAGGAACTCGCCGTCCTGCGTGAAGCGGATCAGGCGCTCGGTGCCCATGCCGCCGCGGCGCTTGCCGGCGCCGCCCGGATCGGGCTTGATCTCGAACTGCTCCATCATCATGCCGGTCTTCATCTCGATGACCTCGATCGGCGTGTTACGCACGAGGCTGCCCGAGATGTGGTTGGTGGCATTGATGCCGTCGAACTCGGCGCTGCCGCCCCAGCCCACCGGCTCGTTGTTCGAAACCGCGTACATCGACTTGGTGACCGGATCGGTGCCGATCATCATGAAGCCCAGCGTGTCGCCGCCCGAACAGGCCGCGATGCGTTCGGGCATGCCCTGCGCCAGCGCCTTGTAGACCAGTTCCAGCGCGAGGTGCGCAGGCCACTGGGTGAAGGTGGCGGCGGGGTACACCGCGTGGAACAGGTTGCCTTCGGGCGCGATCACCTTGAGTGCACGGAACGAGCCCGCATTGTTGCGCTGCGAGGCGGAGGTCAGCGATTTCAGCACGAACTTGCAGATCGTCTCGGTCAGGCCGATCGGGATGTTGATCGGGCCCGGCACCGCCGGGGAGGAGCCGGAGAAGTCGCAGGTGAGGCCCTCCTCGTCGATGGTGACCTTGACGTGGATCGGCACCGGATCGTCGCTGATGCCGTCGTCGTCGACCACATCGCCCGCTTCCCAGGTGCCGCGCGGCAGGTCGGCCAGCGCGCGGCGGACCAGCGCTTCGCTCGCTACCTTGATGCGGCCTACCGCCTCATCGAAGGCGGGGCGACCGAACTTGCCGAGGATCGCGTTCAGGCGCTCGACGCCGGTGCGGGTAGCCGCGACCTGCGCATCAAGGTCGCCCATCACCGGCCCGGGCATGCGCGAATTGAACTTGATGATGTCGATGATGTCCTTCACCGGCGCGCCATCCTTGTAGATGCGGGTGCCGGGGAAGATCAGGCCTTCCTGGTGCATGTCGGTGGAATCGAGCACGTAGCCCGGATCCTTGGCGCCAAGGTCCATCCAGTGCGCGCGGATGCAGGTATAGGCAAAGGGCCTGTCCTCGCCGTCGGCGAAGACCGGCGCGAACAACGTAGCATCCAGCGCATGCGCCGAATTCCAGTACGGGTAGTTCATGATGAAGATGTCGCCGGGGCGCATCGTCTCCGCGCCCGCGAACTCCACGCCCTTGCGGATTGCGTAGTCGTTGGCGCCCAGGAAGAATGCGAGGCCCGGCGCGTCCGAAATCAGTTCCAGATCGGCGTCGTAGATCGAGATGCCGAAGTCCAGCACCTCGTAGATCACCGGGTTGAACGCGGTGCGGATCAACGTGCGGCGCATCTCCTCGGCGGCGGAGACGAGGTAGCTGCGGATGACCTCTACGGTCGCGCCATCAAGCTTCGTTTCGGTGCTCATGCGGACTTCCTGCGAACGATGAGGTGGCCGTGCGGATCGACGGCGACGGTCTGGTCGGAATGGATGACGGTGGTGGTGGTGCCTTCCTCGACGATCGCGGGGCCGTCGAAGGTGTGGCCCGCGCCCAGCAGCTTGCGATCGTAGACCGCAAACGGGGTGCGCTCGCGGCGGGCGAAGCAGAACGCCTCGCGCGCGCCGATCTGCGCGTCCGACGCCGGGCCGGTGGCCTCGGGCACGATCGGCAGGGTGGGCTTGGGCATGACCGCGCTGGCGCGCACGCGCAGCGTCACGATCTGAACCGGCGCGGCGATGGCGTGGCCGTAGCGCTCGCGGTGGAGGTCGTCGAAGCGGGCGCGCAGCGAGGCGAGATCCTCACCCTCGGGCAGTTCGATCTCCAGCGCGTGTTCCTGCCCGGCATAGCGGCATTCGACGAGGCGCAGGAAGCGGCGCTCGGTCTGGGTGCCGCTCTGCCCTTCAAGCTGCGCGCGCGCGTCCTCGATGAGCGTCGCGAACGCCTCTTCCACCGGGCCCTGCGCCTCGGGTTCGAGCAGGCGCAGCTGGGTCAGCGCGACGTCGGTGACGATATCCGACATCAGCATGCCCCAGGCCGAGAACACGGCCGGGTTCTGCGGCACGATCAGTTCGGCGTTCATCACCTCGCGGGCGATCAGCGGAGCGATCAGCGGCCCGGCGCCGCCGAAGGCGAGCATCGAGAAGTCGCGCGGATCGCGGCCGCGCTCGACAGTGATCTCGCGGATGGCACCGGCGGTACGGGCGACGAGAACGTCGAAAATGCCCGCCGCCGCGCGGTCGATATCGATGCCGAGCGGCCCGGCAACGCGGTCCTGCATGCCCTGCCTCGCGGCGGGAACGTCGAGGTCGACGGTACCGCCCAGGAACGTCGAGGGATCGAGGAAGCCCAGGATCAGCGCCGCGTCGGTGGTGGTCGGCTCGTTGCCGCCGCGACCGTAGGCGATCGGGCCGGGCTGCGAACCGGCGCTCTGCGGGCCGACTTGCAATAGCCCTTCCTGCACCCAGGCGATCGAGCCGCCGCCCGCGCCGATGCAGCGGATGTCGAAGATCGGGATCAGCGCGGGGAGGTCGGCCAGCGGCGCCTCGTGCATCACCAGCGGCTCGCCGTCCTCGATGACAGCGGCGTCCAGCGAGGTGCCGCCGTAATCCAGCGTCAGCACCCGGTCGCGGCCGATCGCCTTGGCCAGCTGGCCCGCGCCGATGAGACCGCCGGCAGGGCCGGACAGCACGGTGTAGATCGGCGCCTGCCGCGCGGTCTGCGCGGTCATCGCCCCGCCTGCCGAACGCATGATCAGCAGCTTGCCGCAGAACCCGTTCTCGACAAGCCCGTTCTCAAGACGGCCGACGTAATCGTTGAAGATCGGGTTGATGTAGGCATCGACCACGGCGGTCGCGGTACGCTCGTACTCGCGGTATTCGCGGGTGATCGCGCTGGAAGCGGAGACCGCCAGCTGCGGATAGGCTTCGCGGATGACTTCGGCGGCGCGCGCCTCATGCACCGGGTTGCGGTAGCTGTGCAGGAAGCAGATCGCGACCGAACGGATGCCCGCCTCGACCAGCTTGCCCGCAGCGTCCAGCACGGCGGCTTCGTCGAGCGGTTCCACCTCGTTGCCGTGCGCATCAATGCGGCCGCCGACGCCGAAGCGGTGGCGGCGCTTCACGATGCTCGCCTCGCGCTGGTAACGGTAGTCGTACATCGAGGCGGCTGGAACGTCGGCGCGGCCGATCTCGAACACGTCGCGGAAGCCCGCATTGGTGATGATGCCGGTCTCGACCCCGCGCCGTTCGATTACCGCGTTGAGGCCCAGAGTGGTGCCGTGGACGAACAGTTCGGTGTCGTTCAGTGACACGCCGAGGCGGTCGAGCGCGGCCAGAACGCCGCGCACCGGTTCGTCAGGGGTGGTCGATGCCTTGGCGAGCCTTGTCGTTCCCGTTTCGGAATCGAACAGGATCAGAATCCACGAATGTCCCGCCGATATCGACGGCGACGCGAAATCTCTTCATGCACTGCTTTCCCGGATGTGAATCCCTGAACTCGCCGCCGATGATATTGCGCAAACGGCACAAGTCTTCGCGAAGTCATTGCATCACGCGCAAGACCCGCCCTCTCCCCTTTGCCCTGCCCGATACGTCTGACACCATTGAGCCATACCCGCCCTTCCGCCGCGCCTCCCCGTGGCGGCGGGCACTGGAGACATTTTCGATAATGAAGCTGCTGCGCAAGATCGCCGGGATCGTCGAACGCAATCCCGAACGCCCGCCCCAAGAGGGGGAACTGCGCCGCTGGCCGTTCCTGACGATGGTGCTGATCGGCGTCTCGATCTCCGTCCCGTTCTTCGCGTTCGGTGGACAGCTGGGCCAGCATGCGAACTTCACCACCGTCGCCATCGGCGTGATCCTGGGCAGCGCGCTGCTGGGCCTGTGGGGCGTGCTGACCGGCTATGTCGGTCTCGTCGCCCGCCTGCCCACCGCAATGATCATCCAGCGCACTTTCGGGCGGCGCGGGTCGATGGCGATCGTGGGCATGATGGTGCTGACCTCGTTCTGCTGGTTCGGTCTGCAGACGCAAATCCTCGTCAAGAGCCTCGCGGCGATCCTGCGCACCCAGCTGGCCTATGAACTGGACGAGCGGATCGGCGTCGTCCTCGTCGGCGCGCTGATCGCCTCGACGGCGGTGATCGGGGTCAAGGCGATGGGCAAGGTCGCCGTGGTCAGCGTGCCGCTGCTGCTGATGGCGACGCTGGTACCGCTGGCGATCGGGCTGGACCGGCACGGCATGGCGGGACTTTTCGCTGCTCGCCCGATCACAGAGCCGATGGGGCTTGGAATGATCGTCTCGGTGGTCGTCGGCGCCGAAGTGTTCGGCTGCTCGATCAACCCCGACCTGAGCCGCTTCCTGAAGACCGCGGGGGACAATGCGACGGCGATGACGATCAACTACGCCATCGCCTTTCCGCTGCTGCTGATCCTCGCCGCCGCGCTCGGTACGCTCTACGGCAACGCCGATCTCGTCGCGACGATGCTGGCGGCGGGCATCGCGCTGCCGGGCACGCTGATCATCATCCTCGCCACCTGGACCAGCAACGACAAGAACCTCTACGCCTCGGCGCTGGCGCTTTCGGCGCTGTTCCCGAAGGTTGAGCGCTGGCAACTGGCGGTCGTCGCGGGCGTGCTGGGCACCTGCCTCGCCGCGGCCGACATCCTTGGCCACTTCATCGTCTGGCTGACTTTCATGGGCCTGCTGATCGCGCCGATGTCGGGCGCCTATGTCGCCGACTTCCTGATGAAGCGCAGCCGCTACACCGACGCCAATGCACCGATCCCGGCGTTCCGCGCCGCGCCGCTGATGGCATGGGTGTTCGGCATAGCAGTCGGCGTGGCGGCGCTGCCGCGCGCGAACGTCGGCCTCGGCCTGTTCGAGATCACCCATGCCCCCACCGTCGATGCCCTGCTGGCGGCGATGGTCTTCCTCTTCGTGGCCGACCGGGTGACCGGCTCGCGCCCCGCCGCAGCCCTTACCTGAACGGAGCTTTCATGACCGATACCCTCAGCCCCATCACCCGCATGTTCGACTGGTGGAACGGGGCCTTCCGCGAACACGCCTTTACGCCCGACGCCTTTGCGGCGCACTACACCGACGATGCCCAGTTCATCGTCGACGGCGGCGTGCGCGGCACCGGCCCCGAAGCCATCTGCGCCCACTTCGCCCGAATTCGCGAGCGTTGCGATGCGGTCGAACTGGTCACCCCTGTGATCGCGACGCTCGCCGACGAGACACAGGGCTTCGTGCAATATCGCTGCACCTTCACCGCCAAAGGCAAGTCCGGTTCCGAAGTCTGCATGGCCCATGCCCGGTTCCGCGACGGCAAGATCGCCCGCTTCGAGGTCATCGGACGGCCCGAAGCCAGCTGATCGGCATCAAAAAGGCCCGGCCGCTTCATGCGACCGGGCCTTTTCTTATTTCATTATCCCGCTGGCAGGTCACATCAGCGGCGCGAGGTACTTCTGGGCATCCGCTGCGGTGCGTAGCGGGTCGGTGGGCACGTCGTATTCCACGAAGAAGTGCTCGACCCCCGCCTTCTCCGCAGCCGGAATGATGCGGCGAAAGTCCACCAGACCCGTGCCCGGATCGCGCACGCTGCCATCGGCGGCGACGTCCTTCATGTGGACCATCCGGAACCGGCCGGGATGGCGCTTGAAGTAGGCCACGGGATCGACGCCCGCCTTGGTCGCCCACGCAAGGTCGAGTTCGAACTTCAGTTTGTCGGGGTCGGTGCCTTCGATGATCAGGTCGTAGGGGACGTCGGAGCCGACCTTTTTGAATTCCTGATCATGATTGTGGTACGCCAGCTGGAACCCGCGATCGTGAGCAGCCTGCGCGGCGCGGTTCAGCGCGGCGATGAGTTGCTTGATCTGCTCCAGCGACTGCAGCTGCGAGGGCCAGCTGATCTGCCACACGATGTACTTCTGGCCGAGCGGCCGGGCCTGCTTGGCGCAGGCGTCGATCAGGCCCTCGACCTGATCGAAGTCGAACGCCTCGATGAACTTGCGCTCGAAGGTGGCGCGGTCGATGCGGCCCGCCACGCCATCGTCGAACACTTCGTACAAGCCCGGCGGCATGATGTGCTGAGAGGGCGAAACGAGGCCGTTGCGATCGAAGACCTCGCGGACGAAAGCCGGGTCGCGGCCGAAGCTGCCGAGCGTCTCGACCTCGCGGTATCCCATCTTCGCGACCTTCGCCACGGTGCCCTCGAAGTCGGCATCCAGCAGCGTCATCAGGGTGTAGAGCTGGATGCCCAGCGGCCGCTTCGGCGGGCGGGCAAAGGCGCCGGCGCCGCCCAGCATGGAGCCTGCCGCCAGCCCAGTCGCCAACAGGGCCGTACCGCCCAGCAGGCCACGGCGGGAAAGGGCGAAGTCGGTCATCACAGCACTCCTTGCTTCATCTGGTCGGCCGCGAAGGCGGCAGCGCGCGCTGTCAGCGCCATGTAGGTCAGCGACGGGTTCTGCGCGGCCGAAGCGGTCATGCAGGCGCCGTCCGTCACGAACACGTTCGCCGCGTCATGGCACTGGTTGCGCGCGTTGAGAACCGCCTGCGCCGGATCGTCGCCCATTCGCGCGGTGCCCATCTCGTGAATGGCGAGGCCACCCGGCCCGAGGGTATCGCCGACCATGATGTCGGTAGCCCCGGCGGCCTCCAGCATGGCTTTCGCCTCTGCGGCCATGTCCCTGGCCATCGCCAGTTCGTTCTCGTGCCAGTGGAATTCGACGTGCAGCTGCGGACGGCCCCAGTTGTCGGTCTGGCTGGAGAGCGTAGCGCGGTTGTCGGCATAAGGCATGCATTCGCCCATGCCGCCGATGAACATCTGCCACGGCCCCGGCTGGCGCAGACGGTGCTTGAGCGACAGGCCGATGTCGTCGCCCTCTCCTCCCCGCGTCCACATCTGGCGCGAGGCGCTGCCCTGGTAGCCGTAGCCGCGCCGGAACTGCCGGTCGCTGCCGTCGAGGTTCTGGAAGCGCGGGATGTAGATGCCGCTCGGCCGGTTGCCCATCGGCATCCGGTCGGTGAAGCCGGGGATCGTCGCCAGACCGAATGGTCCCATGACGTGATCCATCAGGTAGCGGCCGAGTGCGTCGGAACGGTTCGCGAAGCTGCGTCCGGTCTGCGTATCGAGGGAATTGAGCAGGATCTGCGTCGACCCCAGCGTCGAGGCATTGAGGAACACCACCCGCGCCGAAACGGTGCTGCGCGTGCGGCTTTTCGCGTCGATGATCCGCACGCCGGTGACGCGGTTCGTCGCCGGATCGTGGATGAGCGAGTCCACCACCACGTCAGTCATCACCTTGAGCCGCCCGGTCGCCTTCGCGGCCGGAAGCGTCGAACTTTCGCTGCTGAAGTAGGAACCGGTGGAGCAGCCCCGGATGCACGGGCCGCAGTAGTGGCACGGCTGGCGGTCGCCGATCGGCTGGGTCAGCACGGCGCTGCGTTCGTTGATGATCGGGCGCCCGCCGAACTTCGCGGCAACCGCACCCTTCACGTGCTCCTCCACGCAGTTCATGCCGTGCGGGGGCATGAACTCGCCGTCGGGCAGAGAGGGAATGCCGTCCGCATCGCCGTTGACGCCGATGAAGCGCTCTACGTGCGAATACCACGGCGCAAGGTCATCGTAGCCGATCGGCCACGGAATGCCGTGGCCGTCCTTGCCCGCTTCGGAGAAGTTGAGCGGGCTCAGCCGAAAGGAAGCGCGCCCCCAGGTGATGGAGCGCCCCCGAGGTGATAGCCGCGTATCCACGCGAAGTCCGCCTCGGGTGCGGTCTCGTAGGGGTTTTCGGCATCATTGACGAACCAGTGTTCGTTAGCGTCCGAAAGTCCCGCCATGCGCGACTGGACCTTGTAGTCGCGCTGATAGCGGTGGCGGTCGCCGAAGCCGCGATAGGGCAGCTCGTAAGGGGCGAGGTGCTCGGTGACGTAGTCGCTGGTAGGATCGACGTCGCGGCCACGCTCCAGCAACAGCACAGAGAAGCCGCGCTCAGTCAGTTCCTTCGCGGCCCAGCCGCCCGAAATGCCCGAGCCGACGACGATGACGTCTGCGTCCATCAGGCGCCCGCTCCGTTCGCAAGGCTCATCGAAATTCCCCAGACGTAGAGAGAGGGCGCCTTATCGTCGGCGCCCAGTGCCGCGCAGGCGTCGTAGGCGCCGGGCACGAGGTTGAGATCAAGCTCCTGGCTCGCGCCGATCTCGCTGGTGTAATAGCCGTAGACGGTCAGTTTGCGCAGCGTCGGCGCCTTGAAGCGCGTGCCGTCGTAGAGCGTGACCACCGGATCGCCCCCGGCAGCGAAGGCGGCCAGCACGAGATCGAGTTCGGCGTCGCAGCGGCGGCGCTCCCCGACGTTCATCCAGTGCTGGTGCATCAGTTCGATGAAACCAGTCACTCCCGCATCCTTGGCGCCGGACGTGTCGTCGGCAGGGATGACGAGGTCCACCAGCCGCTCCAGCGCTGCGTGGCGCTCAGGCGGAAACGGCGTGTAGGTCGGTGGCGGCGGCACCGAAAGGGCTGCATCGCCACCGCCCATCATGTGCCCGGCATGCTCTGCCATGCCCTGCGCCATCGCCGGCGTGCTGAACGCGGCGGCGGCGATCCACTTCAGAATGTCCCTGCGGTGCAATGCCTTGCCTTATATACTGTGACCCGAACGAACCGGGCCGGTGGGGGCACCCCCACCGGCCCTGTCCGATCAGAACTTCACGCCGACCTCGACGCCGTACTGGCGCGGGCTGTTGTAGCTGGCAAGCGTCGAGGTCCCCAGTGCGTGGGGTCCGACCGCCATCGGCGTTCTCTCGTTGCTGAGATTGCGGCCGATCGCGGAGAGCGACCACATGCCCTTCTGCAGCGTAACCTTGGCGTTGAAGAACGTCTTCGGCCCGGTCTCCAGCGAGTTCTGGACGTCCCAGTAGACGTTGCCGCGATGCGACATGTCACCATGCGCGACAAGCTTCAAATCGTCGGTCAGATCGGCTTCGTAGTCGATGCCGAGCTGCGCCGTGAAGCGGTAGATCTGCGGGATTACGTTGTTGTGATAAGCGTCCTGATCCTCGGGCACGAAGTTCTTGATCTTCACATCCGAGTAACCGACCGAGCCGTTGATGCTGAGCCCGCGCGTCGGCCGGATCGACAGCTCGGCTTCTGCACCCATCACTTGCGTCTTTCCGATGTTGGAGATGGCAGTGTAGATACCGTCACCCTCCAGCACGCGCGAGGTGGAGAACTGCTGCCCCTTGAAGTCGGTGTAGAACAAGGCGCCGTTCAAGGTCATCAGGCTGCCGCCAAAGTTGCTCTTGAACCCGGCTTCGAAGTTGTCGGCCGTTTCGGGGCGTAATACAACAGCGTTTCGGCGCTGCTGCTGGGGTTGAACCCGCCCTTGCGATAACCGCGCGAGTAGGTCGCATAAGTGAACAGGTCCGGGCTCCATTTGTAGGAGACAGATGCCTTGCCCTGCGGCTCGCTGAACTTCTGCTTGAGGATCTGGCCGCTCAGGCGATCGAAGTAGGACTGGTTTTCCCAGTCGTAGCGGAAGCCGCCGGTCAGTTCGAGGCGGTCGGTCAGTTCGTAGGACGCCTGACCGAACAATGCGAACGTCTCATAGTGCCTCAGGCTGTCGTTCAGGCCCGGCGTGCCGCCGACAGGACCGTAGCTGCTCTGATAATCGCGCTTTTCGTCCTGGTAATAGCCGCCGACGTTCCACTTGAACGGCCCTTCGCCGGTCGAAGTCAGGCGCAGTTCCTGCGACCAGGTCGTATCGACGAAGTGCACGGTCTGCGTATAGGCATCGACCGCCGTGAAATCGCCATCCGCCGTGGTGTAGTCGCGCCCGCGCGAATAGGCGGTGACGGAGGTGAGCGTCGCCCCGCCAAGTGCCCAGTCGCTTTTCAGCGAATAGCCGCGCAGCTTGGTCTTCACGATGCCCGCCTGGTTCTCGCTCGGATCGGGGATGGTATCCTTGAAGTCCACATCCGGCACCGGGGCCAGCCAAAGGCCGCCGGTCTTGCTATCGGTCGTCGTGGCGCTAAGGGCGAAAGTCAGGTCTTCGGTCGGCGTGAACAGCAGTTGCGCGCGCGTGGTCAGGCCCTTGCCGAAATCGACGTTCTTCGGATCTCGCCAGATTCTTGATGAGGCCATCGGTATCGTAAGCCGATGCGCCGACCGAGAAGTACAGCTTATCCTTGATGATCGGACCGGACAATCCGACCAGACCGCGCTTTTCGTCACCGTTGAAATACTGGAACGAAGCGTTTCCGGTGTATTCGTTGGTCGGCTTGCGCGTCACGATGTTGATGGCGCCCGCGATCGCGCCGCCGCCGTAGAGCGTGCCCTGCGGACCGCGCAGGATTTCGATCTGCTGGACGTTGACGAGGTCCTGCTGGAAGAACATCTGGCCCGGCTGGACGACACCGTCGACGACGGTGGCGAAGGGAAACTCGCCGTCACGGCCGAGCGTGGTGAAACCACGGAACGACACGGTCTTGTAGCCCGGATAGAGGCCGTCGAGCACGACGAGGTTCGGGGTCAGGCGCACCGCGTCCTGCAGCGTGCGCAAGTCGGCATTACCGATCTTCGCGGCCGTCACGACGCTGATCGGGTCGGCGACGGTTTGCGCGGTCTCGTTGCGCTTGCGGGCGGTGACGGTGATCTCGTTCGGCGCGCTCGGCTCGTCGGCGGTCTGGGCCATGGCGGGCGCGGAGAAGGCGGCGAACGCCCCGGAGACCAGTCCGGCACAAACCAGCGCCTTGGTCGAAATGGCAGTCATGTATCGTGTCTTCATGGATCAAACCCTCATGCGCTGAAAGGCCGGGCGCCACCGCGAAAATGCGATAACGCGCCAACTGACTTCCTCCTGGTTGCCTGCATTCGTGCCGCGCTCGTTCCGGCGCGGTGCTCTTGTCTTCTCTGCGGGCCTTGCGGCCGGTCCTGATGCTTCCATTTCAGCCCGGTGCGATCAATGCGATCGCCATCCCGGTTTCATTGTCGCTGACGCAAATTAGCGCCCGCGATCGCCGCGAAATATCAGCCCACGCCCTCCATCGCCCGCTGCACGCCTGGCGTGTCACCCAGGCAGCCGAGCCCGGCAAGCGTAGCCGCGATGCGCCCGGCGTCCGCGGCGCTCACGTCCTGGAACGGCGAACGCACCCGCCCGCCGGGGACGCCGCGCGCATTGAGCGCCGCCTTGAGGATGGCGGCGGCGGAACCGAAGCGCCCGACCAGCGAAGGTGTGAACCATTCGCGCATGATGACGCGATCCTTCGCCCCGCAGGCAAGCGCCCGGTCGAAGTCGCCCTGCCATGCCAGGTTGTAGAAATCCGGCTGGTTGTGGCCCAGCACACCGCCCGCGCCCATCGTTCCGTCCGCATCGTGCAACCGCACCATCGTGAGGCCCACTTCGTCCAGCGGCAGGCCGAACACGCGGACCTCGCCGTGAAGCGCGAAAAAGGTCGCCATGAAATGCGCCATGTCACCCGTCGAATGCTTGATCGCTACCACCGCGTCGAGAGCGGCGATGCGCTCCAGCAGCGGCAGGGACATGTCGATCCCGGTGCCCGGCGGCCAGTTGTAGACGCAGATCGGCAGGCGACTGTGCCGCGCGATCGTCGTGTAGAAAGCAAGGATGTCCTCGTCGCCGGGCCGCGCATAAGGCGGCGGCGTCACCAGCGCGCCGGAGAACCCGGCGGCATGGGCCTGCTCGATGTGCGCCAGCACTTCCGCAGGCGTATAGGCGCTGCATCCCGCGATCAGCGGCAGCCGCTTGCCCATCTGCGCGCCCGCCGCCGCGAACAGCGCATGGCGTTCGCCGGCGTCTAGGCTGAACCACTCGCCGGTCGTCCCCGCGACGACCAGCCCGTGCATGCCTTCCCCATGAAGCCATTCGAGCAGAGTGCCGAGAGCATCGAAGTCGAGGTTGCGCTGGTCGTCGAACGGGGTCGTGATCGCCGGGAGGTATCCCTTCCAGCCAACTCGGTCACGCTTGCAGGCCACGAATGCTCCTTCCAGTAGTACGGCGGGTCATCTGACCTGCCGCACCCTGGTCGTAGCCGGGCGTTGCACCGTTCGCCGAAAACTTGTGTGCGCGCGCCGCAATCAAGCAGCCAGTGCGCACTGCGCCCTCAACCGAGCGGCTGGGGTATAACTTCGATGGCAAGCGTGCCGCCGCCCGCCGCGACTTCCAGAAGACGGTCGATGTTGGGATGCGCGCCGGGGCGGTTGCGGGCATCGGCAGTGTGCTCGGCGAATACGTCGAGGCCATGCTCCGCCGCGCGGGCGTCGAGCGTGCCGAACGACTGCTTGAGGTACTGGTAGACCGCGAGCGAACCCTGCTTGCCCGGCTGATTCTCGATGCTGGCGACCACCGCGCCGTCAATCCCGACGAGATCGATGCGATCCACCCCCGCGATCGGCGGAAGCTGCTGCAGATTTTCCTTGAACGTCGGGCCGGCCTGAATCATCGAATTGGGTTCCTGTGCTGGTTGCCCGGGCTGGAAGCCCGTGCTGCTCCTGCGCCCCTAGCACCGTGCACCGACATCGGCCAACTGGGATGCCGGCCCAGGCACGCGAGACCGCCCCGCCCCCCGTTGAGGCAGCTCGGACCGTGACTTCGCCTTAAACTGGCAACGCGCTCAGCCCGTTTCCACCGTCAGGCGGTGAGGTCATCGCCGATCGCGCGGGCGAGGATGACCATGAACTTGTCATCCGCATCGCCGAAGCCCTGCAGCGGTTCCCAGCCCCCTGCCAGCAGCAGCGTGTCGGCGCTGCGCGGATCGTACTTGTGGCTGTTTTCGGTGTGGATCGTCTCGCCCGCCGCCATCGTGAAAGAGCGACCGCAGACCTCGAAATCGATGTCGCGCGTCGCCGCGATGTGCATCTCGATCCGGGCGCGATCGTCGTTCCAGACCGCCCGGTGCGCAACCCCGTCACGCGGAATCGTGCCGCCAAGCTCCTGGTTGATGCGCTCCGCCAGATTGAGGTTGAACGCCGCCGTCACGCCTTGCGCATCGTCGTAGGCGCGGACGAGTTCCGCCTCCGCCTTGATGCGGTCGAAGCCGATCAACAACAGGCTGCCCGCGCCCAGCGTCTCGCGCATCGAACGCAGCAAGTCGGCGGCCGCCATCGGCTCCATGTTGCCGATCGTGGAGCCGGGAAAGAAGCCCAGGCGCCGATGATCGCCCACTTCGGCGGGCAGCGCGGTGGGCACGCTGAAGTCCGCCTCGACCGGGTGGATCGGCAGGTCGGGATAGCGCGCCGCCAGCGCCTCGCAGGATTCGGAAAGGAATGTACCCGAAATGTCGATCGGCACGTAAGCGGCGGTCCAGATCGCATCGAGCAGCAACGGCGTCTTGGTCGCGCTGCCCGCGCCGAACTCCACGACGACGTGATGCCGTGATCCGACCATGCGCCCGATCCGCGTGGCGTGGGCCATGAGGATGCCGGTCTCGACGCGGGTAGGATAGTATTCGGGCAGCCGCGTGATCTCCTCGAACAACTGGCTGCCGCGATGGTCGTAGAACCAGCGCGCCGGGATCGCCTTGCGCGGCTGCGAGAGGCCGGTCAGCACGTCGCGGCGGAACTGCGCGCGCAGGGCATCGCGGGAGGTATCGATCAGTTCGCGGACGGCGGTGGCCATGGTCTACAAGTCCTTAGCGAGGCGCACGCCGGTGAACTGCCAGCGCTTGTCGGGGGGAAAGAAATTGCGGTACGTGGCGCGCGAGTGCCCGCGCGGCGTTGCGCAGCTGGCGCCCTTGAGCACGCACTGCCCGGACATGAACTTGCCGTTGTACTCACCCACCGCGCCCGCCGCAGGGCGGAAGCGCGGATACGGCAGGTAGGCGGAGCGGGTCCATTGCCAGCAGTCCCCGAACAGCCCGGGCGAACCTTGGGGGTGGATTCCGAACGCTCCGGCCCCCGCGTCGAGTTGGACGCCAACCGACGGATCATGCCCCGCCGCCGCGACTTCCCATTCGAATTCGGTCGGCAGGCGGTGCCCCGCCCAGGTGGCGAAGGCGTCGGCCTCATAGAACGAGACATGCGCAACCGGCGCATCGGGCAGGATCGGCTGGAGACCGGACAGCGTGAAGGCCATGTCCTCGCGCCAGTAGAGCGGCGCCGTCAGCCCCTCTGCATTGATCCAGGCCCACCCGTCCGACAGCCACAGCGCCGGGTTGCGATAGCCGCCGTCGGCAACGAACTCCGCCCATTCGCGGTTCGTCACGAGACGACGGGCAAGAGCGAAAGGTTCGAGCAGCACCTCATGCGCCGGGCCTTCGTTGTCGAACGCGAAGCCAGCTTCCCCGCCGCCATGGCCGATCCGATGAAGGCCGCCTTCGTGCCGGTGCCAGTCCATCGGCACGGCGGACGCCGTCCCGCTCTCCGGCGCGCGCGGATAGGCATAGGCGGGAGCCAGGGGGTTCAGCGAAAGCGCATGCTTCAGGTCGGTGAGCAGCAGTTCCTGATGCTGTTGCTCGTGGTTGAGCCCCAATGCGATCAGTTCGGCAAGATCGGCGCGATGCAAAAGCAGTTCCACATGCGCATCGACATGAGCGCGGTAGGCCAGCACCTCGTCCAGCGCGGGTCGCGAGAGCATCCCGCGCTGCGGGCGCGCGTGGCGCGGCCCTTCCGCCTCGTAATAGGAATTGAACAGGAAAGGCCAGGCGTCGTCGAAAAGCCTGTAGCCGGGCAGGTGGTCGCGCAGCACGAAAGTTTCGAAGAACCACGTCGTATGCGCCAGATGCCACTTCGCCGGAGAAGCGTCCGGCATGGACTGAATGGTGGCGTCGGCATCGGACAGCGGCGCGACAAGCGCCTCGGTAAGACCGCGGACCATAGCGAACCGGGCTGCCTGGCATGAAGCTGAGGCCACCGGGGGCGAACGGTCGGTCATGGAGGCCATGCCGCTCTAACGACCGGTGCCGTCAGCGGATGCATGACGAAACGAATATTGCGACGAATTGCGCTCGCCCGCATTTGATCCGGGACGAGCGGCGCCGGTCGGAGAATGAATACGCAGCAGAGCCGCGCCGTTAAAAAAGCGGCGAGCAAATTTCCGGACCGCAACTTTTTGCCACCCACCAGCGAACAGCGATGGGAAGGCGCTCGATCAGAGCGCTTTCGCCTTGAACCCGTTGGAGCCCCCGTTGGAGCAGAGCCGATGAAAATCCGGAAGAATTTCGCCTTGTCGCTGGCCGTTGGTCTATTCATGGCCGCCGTGCCGAGCCAGAGCTTCGCCGCCCTGCCGCAAGGCGCGAAAGCCCCCGACTTCACCCTGAACGCCGCGCTGGGGGCAAGCCCTTCGATCTCTCGCTGGCCAAGGCGCTGAAGAAGGGGCCGGTCGTGCTTTACTTCTTCCCCGCCGCCTTCACGTCCGGCTGCACGGTCGAGGCGCACCTCTTCGCCGAAGCGACCGGCGATTTCAAGAAGCTGGGCGCCAGCGTGATCGGCGTGACCGCGGGCAATGTCGAACGTGTCGCCGAATTCTCGAAGTCGGAATGCCGCAACCAGTTCGCCGTCGCCGCCGACCCGAACGCCAAGGTCGCCGCCAAGTTCGACGCGACGATGCAGGGCGGCAAGCAGACGATTTCCAACCGTACCTCGTTCGTGATCGCCCCCAACGGGACGATCCTGCTCAGCTACACCGACATGAACCCGCAGGCCCACATCGAGAAGACGATGGCGGCAGTGCGCGCATGGAAAGCCAAGCACGGCTGACCTTTTCCCCACGATCGATCCTTCCCGTCGCCAAGAGGCCCCGTCATGCTTGTTGCCCTGTTGTCCGCCTTCCTCGGCGGGCTGATCCTCAACCTGATGCCCTGCGTCTTTCCGATCATCTCGCTGAAAGCGTTCGGGCTGGCCCGCCAGGGCGGCGATCCGCAGCGGATGCGGCATGAGGGGCTGGCGTTCCTCGGTGGAACCCTGCTGGCGATGCTGGCCCTCGCCGGCACGCTGATCGCCCTGCGTGCCGGCGGGCAGGCGGTGGGCTGGGGCTTCCAGCTCCAGTCCCCGCTCGTGGTCGCCGTGCTGGTGCTGGTGCTGCTGGGTTCGGCGCTCAACCTTGCCGGTCTCTTCGAGTTCGGCCTGGGCCTGCAGCGCATGGGCCAGACGCTCGACGGGAAGGACGGGATGCTGGGTGCGGCGCTCACCGGCGCGCTGGCCGTGGTGGTGGCGACGCCCTGCGCCGGACCGTTCATGGCAGGGGCCATCGGCTTCGCGCTCGTCCAGCCGCCGCTGGCCGCGCTCGCCATCTTTGCGGCGCTGGGCCTGGGCGTGGCCGCGCCCTTCACGGCGCTGTCCTTCAGCCCGGCGCTGGCGAGGCGCCTCCCGCGACCCGGAGCATGGATGACGACGCTAAAGCATGCGCTGGCCTTTCCGATGCTGGCCGCCGCCGCATGGCTGCTATGGGTGCTGGCACAGCAGACCGGAAGTGCGGGCCTGGCCCTGATGCTGGGTTGCGCCCTGCTGCTGGCCTTCACATGCTGGATCTACGGCATGGCGCAAAGGCGCGCGATGGCCGGTCGCCCCGCCCCTGTCCTGCAAGGGCTCACGATCGCAGGCGCGGCGGCGATCGCGGCGCTCTGCGCCCTGCCGGGCAATGCGCTGCGGGCCTCTCCCCGGCCGCGCAGATGCAGGCATCCGCTGGCAGCATACGGACCGACATCGCGCCGGTGCCCTGGTCGCCTGAAGCGGTCGCGAAGGCGCGGGCGGCCGGTCACGCGGTCTTCGTCGATTTCTCGGCCGAATGGTGCCTGACCTGCAAGGTCAACGAAAAGGCAGTGCTTTCCACCGCCGCTTTCAAGGACGGCATCGCGCGCACCGGCACCACCTACATGGTGGCGGACTCCACCAACTATGATGCGCGGATCGAACAGGCTATGATGGAACTGGGCCGCTCCGGGCTGCCGCTCTACCTCGTCTATCCGGCCAAGGGCGGCGATCCGGTGATATTGCCGCAAGTGCTGGACACGAAGACCACGCTCGATGCACTGCAGGCCGCGTCCGGCAAGAAGGTTTGACGAGACGATGCATACGATCCCGCCCGTTCATCCCGGAAGCCGCGTGGCCCCTGAGTGAACGATACACTGTCGTCGGAGAAGGTGGCGCCGGAGAATGCCGCGCCGCAGGATGCATGGCCCGCCCTCATGCGGCGGGCGCAGGACGGCGACCAGCGCGCCTACCGGCTGGTCCTGCGCGCGCTGGTGCCGGTCGTTCGGGTCAGGGTGCGCCGCCGCATCTTCGACGACGCGCTGGCCGAGGACGTCGTGCAGGACGTGCTGATGACGCTGCATCGCCTGCGCCATACCTATGATCCGGCGCTGCCGCTGCTGCCGTGGGTCTCGGCCATCGTCTCGGCAAGGGCGGTGGATGCGCTGCGGCGGCAGGGTAGGTCGCGCGGAAGGGAGATCAACCGGGACGAAACCCTTTCCGGCACCGTCGATCCCGGCGCTGCGGCGGCTTTCGACGCCATCGGCGCCGAACGGGAACTCGCGGGGATGCTCAACATCCTGCCCGATCGCCAGCGCCAGATGATCGAGCTGGTGAAGCTGCAGGAGATGACGCTCGATGCCGCCGCGCAGGAAAGCCGGCTCTCCGTCTCCGCCGTAAAGTCCTTGCTGCACCGCGCGATCACCAGACTGCGCGAACATGGAAAGCAGACACATGGTTGACCATGACACCCTTATCGACACGCTTTGCGACGAGGCAGCGCCGGTACGGCGCGTGGCTCCGGCCTGGCGCCGGGCGCTCGGCTGGACCCCGGTTGCGCTGGGCGTCGGCTGGCTCATGACGCAACTGCTCCATCGCGCCAGCACCGACTGGACCGGCCCCCTTGCCGGGGTCGCGGCCGCGAACATCCTGCTTTCGCTTGGCCTGGGGATCGCCGCGCTCATGGCCGCCCTGTCGGTCAGCGTGCCGGGCCGGGTCGCGCGGGTAAGCGGCTGGTTCGTGGCCTGCCTCGCTATGTGGTTGGGACTGGCAGTCTATAGCATCGGCATAGCCCGCCATCCCGTCGGGCAGCTGGGCCACGGCAGCTACTGCTTCACCTTCGTGCTGGTCGCCGGAGCCCCCATGATCGCGGTCACCGTGCTCGCGCTGCGCCGCACGCGGTCGCTCCATCCGGTCCGTTCCCTGACGTTCGCCGGGGCGGGAGCGGCATTTTTGTCGTTCGGACTGCTGGCGTTCTGCCACCCGATTGCGATGTCGGCGATCGACTTCGCCGGCCATCTCGCCGCCGGCATACTGCTCGGCGCACTGACCATTGCGATCGGCCGCAAGGCGATCGCGGCCTGAGAAATACTCGCGTATGCAGCGCATAATACCCGGCTTGACGAAGGCGTCCGTCAGAGGTCGCCCAATCCCTCCATTTCACGGTCATCCCGGCCAAGAGTGACGAAGCTGTCCAGAAGCCAGCTCGCCGCTGGCCCTGGTGGCGTATCACGCCGCCATATCCCCGAGAAGCGGTACGTGCCTCCGACATGGTCCGGCATAGCCAGCCGCACGAGCGTCCCGGCTACGAGATCGGCCTCGATCATCGGCAGCGGCATGTTCCCCCAGCCTATTCCCTGCCGCAACAGGGCGTGCTTTGCGCCTAGGTCGGCCAGGCGCCAGGTCTTGGGACTGAATACCGAATAATCGCTGCCCTCGGTGAAACGGGAGCGGTCCGTCAGCACCAGCTGCGTATAGTCCCGGCCTGCTCCCGGCGCGATTGCCATCATGCGACCGAGTGGATGGTCGGGAGCCGCCACAGGCACCATCGGCACAGACCCTGCCGAGCGGCTGTCGATGCCTTCGACCCCGGCGGACAATGGCCCGGACAGCCCGACCACGGCCTCCTTGTCCAACACCAGGGCGGTAACCGCGCCGAGCGCCTCGACATGGAGACGAAGCTGCACCGTGGGGAAGGTCGTGGCGAAATCGCGCAACACCTGACCGACCCGCTCGGCAGGCAGCATGACATCGACCGCCAGGTTCACCTCCGCCTCGAGCCCGTCGAGCATGCCCTTCACCTTGGCGCGCAGCCCGTCCACACCCTGCGAAATCGCCTTTGCTTCGGCCAGCACCGCACGGCCCTGTTCGGTCAGTTGCGGCCGCCGGGTGCCCTCGCGCTCGAACAGCATGACGCCAAGCTGCACCTCCAGATTGGCGATCCCGTAGCTGATAACCGAGACCGCGCGATTGAGCTTGCGTCCCGCCCCCGCGAAACTGCCGACTTCCACGACGGTCAGGAAGATCGTCAACTGATCGAGCGTCGGCGTGCCTGGATTACTCACTTTTCCATTTCCTCGAAAAGAACGATGGGTTTTATCTATCTGAACGGAAAAGATCGCAACCCATACAAAAGGCTCAACGAAGCGGCCCCTCTCACTCACCGCCGCTTTACCGGAGACCCAAGATGATCGAACTGCGTCCCTTCGACAGCCTCGGCGGCGCCAATCATGGCTGGCTCGACGCCAAGCATCACTTTTCTTTCGCCGACTACCACGATCCGGCCCGCATGCACTGGGGGAACCTGCGCGTGTGGAACGACGACGCCATCGCGCCGAAGACCGGCTTCCCGCCCCACCCCCATCGCGACATGGAAATCATCACCTATGTTCGCGAAGGCGCGATCACTCACGAGGACAGCCTGGGCAACAAGGGTCGCACCGAAGCGGGCGACGTCCAGGTCATGAGTGCGGGCACCGGCGTGCGTCACTCCGAATACAACCTCGAGGACGTGACGACGAAGATCTTCCAGATTTGGATCCTGCCCACTCGCAACGGCGAAGCCCCAAGCTGGGGCGCAAGACCCTTCCCCAAGGGTGAGCGTGCCGGGCACTTCGAGACGCTGGCCTCGGGCTACGAAGGTGACGGCGACGCCCTGCCGATACGCACCGATGCACGTATCGTCGCCGCGACGCTGCAAGCTGGCGAGACGGCCGAGTACCCGATCGGTGCCAACCGCAAGGCCTATCTGGTCCCTGCGACCGGCGCGGTGGAGATCGAGGACGTGCGCGTCAATGCCCGCGACGGCGCTGCAATCCGTGACATCGACGTAATTCGTGTCACCGCCATCGAAGACAGCGAAATCGTCCTCGTCGACGCTGCCTGAGACGATCGCTCGAGAAAGTTCGCCTCAAAATGAAAATGGCGGCGCATGCAGAGTGCATACGCCGCCATTTTCTCAACCGGTCCGTTTCGGTCAGGCGGCGGTTGCGGCCTGCTGCGGCGCGAACTTGGTCAGGTCGATGCCTTCGACGGCCGCCTTGTACTCGTCCGCGCTCGGCGTACGGCCGAGGATGGTCGAGAGCACGACCACCGGGGTCGAGGCGAGCAGCGATTCGCCCTTCTTCTCTGCGGTGTCCTCGACGACGCGGCCCTGGAACAGGCGGGTCGAAGTGGCGAGGACGGTGTCGCCCTTCGCGGCCTTCTCCTGGTTGCCCATGCACAGGTTGCAGCCCGGGCGCTCGAGATAGAGGATGTTCTCGTACGCGGTGCGGTTGGCGGTCTTCGGGTTGATGTCGTCGAATTCGAAGCCCGAGTACTTCTGGAGGATTTCCCAGTCGCCCTCGGCCTTGAGTTCGTCGACGATGTTGTAGGTCGGCGGGGCGACGACGAGCGGCGCCTTGAATTCGACCTTGCCCTCGGTCTTCTCGATGTTCTTGAGCATCTGGGCGATGATCTTCATGTCGCCCTTGTGCACCATGCACGAGCCGACGAAGCCGAGGTCCACCTTCTTGGTGCCGCCGTAGTACGAGACCGGGCGGATCGTGTCGTGGGTGTAGCGCTTGGAGACGTCCGGGTTGTTGACGTCCGGGTCGGCGATCATCGGTTCATCGATGATGTCGAGGTCCACGACCACCTCGGCGAAGTACTTGGCCGAAGCGTCCGGCGACAGCGCCGGCTTCTCGCCCGAGCGGATCTCGGCGATGCGGGCGTCGGCCTTGGCGATCAGGCCCGCAAGGGTGCCTGCCGCGTTCTCCATGCCCTTGTCGATCATGATCTGGATGCGCGACTTGGCGATTTCCAGCGAGCCGATCAGGGTCTCTTCGTCCGAGATGCAGATCGAGGCCTTGGCCTTCATCTCCGCGGTCCAGTCGGTGAAGGTGAAGGCCTGGTCGGCCAGCAGCGTGCCGATGTGGACTTCGATGATGCGGCCCTGGAACACGTTCTCGCCCGCGCACTGTGCCAGCATCTGCTGCTGGGTAGCATGGACGACGTCGCGGAAGTCCATGTGGGGCTGCATCTTGCCCTTGAAGGTCACCTTGACCGACTGCGGGATCGGCATGGTCGCTTCACCGGTGGCCAGCGCCAGCGCGACGGTGCCCGAGTCCGCACCGAAGGCGACGCCCTTCGACATGCGGGTGTGGCTGTCGCCGCCGATGATGATCGCCCAGTCGTCCACGGTGATGTCGTTGAGCACCTTGTGGATCACGTCGGTCATCGCGTGATAAACGCCCTTCGGGTCGCGCGCGGTGATGAGGCCGAAGTTGTTCATGAAGGACATGAGCTTCGGGATGTTCACCTGGGCCTTCTTGTCCCACACCGAGGCGGTGTGGCAGCCCGACTGGTAGGCACCATCGACCAGCGGCGAGATGACGGTGGCCGCCATCGCTTCCAGTTCCTGCGCGGTCATCAGGCCGGTGGTGTCCTGCGAACCGACAATGTTCACCTTGACGCGCACGTCCGAACCCGCGTGCAGGACCTTGCCCGGGGTGACGCCGACGGCGTTGCGGTTGAAGATCTTCTCGACCGCGGTCAGGCCCTGGCCCTCGACCGTGATTTCCTTGTTCGGCGCGAACACGGTGGGTGCCTCGACGCCCAGCGTTTCGGCGGCGAAGGTCTGGAGCTTCTTGCCGAAGACGATGGCGTAGGAGCTGCCCGCCTTCATGAACTCCATCTTCTGCGGGGTGAAGGCGGCGGCGACGTCGACCAGTTCGTTGCCGGCCTCGTCGGTCAGCTTCTTGTTCTTGACGTCGATCTTGAGGATCGTGCCGGTCTCGACCGAGAACTTCTCTTCAAGCACCGGGTTGCCGTCGTTGTTGAGGATCGGCTTGCCGTCCTCGCCGATCTGCTTGACCCAGTTCTTGAGGTTGATGCCGATGCCGCCGGTCACGTCCACGGTGGTCGCGAAGATCGGCGAGATGCCGTTGGTGCCCGCGACGACGGGGGCGTAGTTGACGAAGGGAACGTAGGGGCTGGACTGCTTGCCGGTCCACAGCGCCACGTTGTTGACGCCCGACATGCGCGAGGAGCCGACGCCCATCGTGCCCTTCTCGGCGATCATCATCACGCGCTTGCCCGGGTGCGCGGCCTTGAGCGCCACGATCGCCTGCTGGCCTTCGGGCGAGATCATGCACTGGCCGTGCAGTTCGCGGTCCGAGCGCGAGTGCGCCTGGTTGCCCGGCGAGAGCAGGTCGGTCGAGATGTCGCCTTCACCGGCGATGAAGGTGACGACTTCGATCTCGTCCTCGACGTCGGGCAGCTTGGTGAAGAATTCGGCCTTGGCGTAGCTTTCCAGCACGCCCTTCGCCACGGCGTTGCCGGCCAGAAGCGCGTCACGCAGGCGGAACATGTCGGCGTCGTAGAGGAACACTTGGGTCTTGAGCACTTCGCCCGCCTCGGCGGCGATGGCCGCGTCATCGCCGAGCGCGATGTCGAGCAGCACCGAGATCGAAGGACCGCCCTTCATGTGCGAGAGCAGTTCGAGCGCGAAAGCCGGGGTGATTTCGGCGACGGTGGCTTCGCCGAGGATGATCTTCTTGAGGAACGCCGCCTTCACGCCGGCCGCGCTGGTGGTGCCGGGAAGCGTGTTGTAGATGAAGAACTTGAGAGCGTCGGCGCGGTATTCGCTGCCGGTATCCTCGATGAGGGTGATGATTTCCGCGATGAGCGCGCCGTCGTCGATCGGCTTGGGCGCGAGCCCCTGATTTTTCCTGCTTTCGATTTCGGCGAGGTAATCTAGGTATAGGCTCATCGTGATCCCTACGTCATGGAGTGGGCGGGAGCCACCATGACAGGTATCGTTGACCGGCCTAGTGGCTGATGGCGCCCCGGTACGCCAACCGGGGCCGACTGGCAAGGCACCGAATGCCTAGGAAAACGGCATTTTCAAATCTGCTTCAAATCTGGGTGAAGCAACTCGAAGAATGCCCGCTCCCGCCCGATTCGCCTATTCCCCGTTTGCCCAGGCCAGGGCATCGGCGCCCGCCGGCAGCACCAAAGGGCAATCCGCATCGGTCGCGGCGCGGTAGACCGCCTCCGCCACGTCCCGCGCCGTGGTGACCGGGCCTTGCCCCGCGCTCTGCATCATCGCCAGCGTCTCGCCCGCGAATGGCGCGTAAGCCTCCGGAAAACCGCCCGCTGCGGCGATCTGCTCCTGCGCCGTCGCCGCGAAGGCGGTCGAGGGGGCCATGCCGGGCATGACGGTCCGGGCCTTGATCCCGAACTGCGCCAGTTCGAGAGCGATCGATTCCGTCAGCGCATTCATCGCCGCCTTGCTCGCGCGGTAGACCGAAAGCAGCGGCAGAGGCTTGTAGAGCGAACTGGAACTGACGTTGACGATCATGCCGGAGCGCCGCTCGCGCATGCCGGGCAGGACCGCCTGCATCATCGCGATCGTGCCGAACAGGTTCGTCTCGAAGATGCCGCGCACCGTGTCCAGCGACGTGCCCTCGAGCGCATTGAGCCAGCCTATGCCCGCGTTGTTGACGAGCACGTCGATCGGCCCGGCCTGCGCCACGGCATCGGCGATGCTGGCCGGATCGGTGACGTCGAGCGCCAGCACCTGCATCCTCTCGGACACGGGCAGGGTGCTGGCGGCGGGATTGCGCATGGTCGCGGCGACATGCCAGCCCTCTGCGTGGAAATACTCGGCAATGTCGCGGCCGAACCCGGTCGAACTGCCGGTAACGAGAACTCGGTTCATCATGAAGCTCCTTGCGGGGAAGGTTGGGAGACCCCAAGATATGAACGATCCTTCAGTTTCGGAATTCGCATATGAACCGTCCCGCACCCGACCTTCTCAAGCCCCGGAAAACCCCGCAACAGGCGCGCTCTGCCGTGACGATCGAGGCGATCCACGTCGCCACCATTCAGGTTTTGCTGGCGGACGGAGTCGGGCGGCTGACGACCACGCGGGTCGCCGAGCGCGCCGGGGTGTCGGTGGGCACGATGTACCAGTATTACCCGCATAAGCAGGCGCTGCTGTTCGCCCTCGTCGAGCGCCAGTTCGCGATGATCGAAAGCGCGATGCGGGACGCGGCCGAGCGCCTTGCCGGAAGCGACCTGGAGACGATCGCCAACGGCCTCGCCATCGCCTGGCTCGATGCCAAGATGGCGGACCGGGTCGCATCGCGGGCCATCTACGGCATAGCGGCCGAGTTCGACATGTCGCAGCACATGAAAAGAGCCGCGACATGCATGACGGGGATGATCGAGGACCTGCTGGCCGCCGCTCCCGGTGCGAAGTTCGCGGACCCGGCCTCGGCCGCATTCATGCTCGCGGCGCTGCTGGGGGGATCAGTGCGCGTGGTCATGGAGGCGGAAGGCTCCGAAGAAGCCTTCGCCTGCCTGCGGCGGGAACTGCCCCGGGCCTGCCACGCCTATCTGATAGCGGCCGGTGCGGGCGTGGCGGACATTATGGATCAGGCCGTAGGCGGATAGGGATGATGTCCGAAGACCCACTGCGGCCGGGGCGAACTATTGGTTTCAATCAAAAGGACCTGCGCCTCCCTGCCCTGCATGCCGATCTGGTGCGCGGCGTCGATCGCGCGGTTGAGCGCGGCCTTCTGGCTGGCGAAGACGTCGAGAGCGACCCCGTGCAGGCTGACGGCCCATTCGAGACCGCGACGGAAAACATGGAAATCGTTGCGGGACGTGGGCATCCGAGCTTCCTTTCGCATATTTTCGATCGAAACCCAGCCGCGCGACTGCGACGGGATGACGATCTGAGATATTCTCAAGTTATTTGATTGAGAATATCTGTCAAGCCCATCTCTCAGAAGATGCGCCGCAGCGACAGCAGGATCGTGCGACCCATCGGATCGAGATAATCGCGCTGGTAGGCGTAAGGCGTCGCGCCGGTGTCGTCGGTGACCTTCTGCCGCTGGTTGAACAGGTTCTCCACCCACAGGCTCACCCGCGTGCCCCGTGCCCAGTCTTTACCCCGGAAGCGGTTCTGGAGATTGGCGAACACACGCAGGTCCACCGTCGCCAGCGAGGCGAAATGCAGGTTGCCCGAGGCCGAGCTGCTGCCGGTGACGTCCGCCGAACTCTGCCAGTTGCCCTCCAAACGCAGGCCGAGGCCGTTGTCGATCAGGCCGAGGCTGCCCTGCACCTTGTGACGCGGCGTGGACGAGCCGGTGATCGTGCCGCCGTCAAGCAGGTCGATCGTCGGCCCGCCCTCGGTCAGCTGGACGTCCTGACGCAGCACCCAGGTGTGGTAGAGCGAGGCGAGCAGGCGCACGCCGTTGTCGCCGCCTCCGCCGAAGCCCCTGCCGCCGGGACCGCGCGGACCACCTCCGAAGCCGCCCGGACCGCCGCCGGGACCTTCTCCCGGGGAGGCCCCATGCCGTCAGGCGGCGGACCCATGCCATCGGGCGGTCCCCTGCCCTCGTCGAAGCCCCGATCGCCCGGCGGTCGGCCGAAGCCCGGATCTCGGCGCCGCGCTCCCGATCGCCGTTGACGGTGATTTCGTTGCCGGTGCCGTCTTCGGGGCTGTGCCCATCGGCCGGACGCTCCTCGCCGGCGGGCGGTGCGGGCGGTGTCTCTCCGCCGGTTTCGGCCCGGCCGCCCGGCCCTCGCCTGCCCCACGTACCCGCAGGCGGGCGCGGCGGACGCGTAGGCTTGCGCAGCTGCGCCGAAAGGTTGAAGCCCCAGCGCACCTGCTCGCTGCGCTGGCGGTAGACGTTGACCGGCCGCGCATCGACCGAGAGCAGATTGCCGTCCTCGTCGCGGATGAAGCGATCGGGATAGGCGTCCTCGACCGCCTGCGTCACGCCGCCCAGCGATAGCACCGCGTTGCGGTTGCGGCTGTTGACGTAAGTGGCGCTGAAATTGAGCTTGGGCGTGCTCATCACTTGCGCGTTGAGCCCCAGCTTGAAACTGCGACGGTCGTCGGCCTTGAGGTTCGGGTTGCCGCCGGTGATCGCCGTCACCAGCACGGTCTGGCCGGTCACGTAGTCGTAGATGCGCTGGTTGCTGGTGGTCACCGTCGGATCGCCAAGATTGGCGACGGTGGGCGCGCTGCGGTCCTGGTTCATCGCCGCGATCACCGTGATCCCGTCACGCGGGCGCCAGTTGAGGCCATAGCCGAAAGTCGCAAGGCTGCCGTAGTCGGACACTTGCGTCACCCCCGCATTGAGGTTGACGCTGAGCGTCCCGATCGCGCCGAGCACGCCCCTGCTGCGGCTGGTGAGCGGAATGTCGACGCTCAGGCGCGCGCTGCCGTTGGTGCGATCGGCATCGCCGCTGCTCGCCATGCCGTCCCGCACGCTCGTGGAGGACTGTGCGGTGAAATCGCCCCCCAGCTTCAGGCTGACGCCAAGGTCGCCGGCGGGCAGCGGCAGCACCTTGCCCGAGACGAGCATGCTGGCGCTGCCGGTGTCGGAGTTCGACTTCGCGCGATTGACGATCATGTTCCCCAGCAGCGCGGGCGAAAGCGTACCATAGGGATCGACGCCCGCAGTCCCCGCATCGAGGGCATCCTGCAGCATCGTCACGTCATAGCCGTTGTCGGCCCGCGTGTCCGATCCTGAATGTGCGTAGCTGCCGATCACCGAGAGCTTCCAGCGGGTCGAAAGATCGACGTTGACCGTGCCGCCCGCCGAGACACCGCCGCTATTCACCGCCTTGCGCAGCGGGTCCTGCGACAGATAGCGGGTGAACGTGTTCTCGGTGCCGTCCGCATAGGGGCTGTCCGCCGGGACCGTCAGCTCCCCGGTCGCCAGTCCATCGAGCGAACGGCTGGTCTGGTATGTCCCCTTGACGTTGAACGAGGCCGTCGCGTTCGAACTCAACTGATGCGCGAGGCTGGCGCCCAGCGCATAGCTGAGGGTCGATGCCTGGACGGTGCGGTAGTCGCTCTCGCCCGGAATCGAAGCAACGGGGGTGACGGTGCTGTCCGGATCGGCGGTGATGTCGCGGTCGCTTTCGCGGATCGCGGCCTGGCTGGTGGCCTTGCCGGTGATGTTGAGCCGGTCGTTGTCGCGGATCTTGGTATAGGTGAAAGCCCCCGTGCCCTGCCCGCCGCCGCCCTCGCCCGACATGCCGCCGCCCAGGTTCACGACCTTGGACTGGAAGCGCCGCTTGAGGATGATGTTCACGACCTTGGACTGCGCGTCGTAGCCGTATTTAATCGCGACTTCCTCGGGCAGGATATCCACGCGCAGCACGGATTCCACCGGCAGGTCACCGACTTCGTTGACGCCCGAAACGCGCTTGCCGTTGACCAGCACCACCGGCCCGCTCGAGGCATCGCGCCCGGCGATGCTGGTGGTCTGGTCGGCCAGTTCGTCGAGCAGTTCGGCGATGGAATCGACCCCGTAGGAGGCGATCTCGGCCTGGCCCAGCTTGTTCTCCGGCGGAATGTCGCCGATCACAGCGCCCGGCAGGGCTTGGCCGGTAACGACGATGTCATCCCCGTCGCCGGAACTCACCTGAGCCGGCGCTCCCCGCCCGTCTGAGCAGCCTGCTGCTGCGCCTCGGCTCCCTGCGGCGCCATGATCGCAGCGGAGGTCAGGAGGGCGCCGAATGCGCGGTGACGGAGCGGGATGGGAGACGCGAATGTCATGCCATCCGGCTACGACTACGATCGCACGCAGCCCATCCGCAAATCGTGAGAAATTGTAATCAGGCGTCGCAGCGACCGACCCCCGAACCGAAGCTATCCCCTCGATAGGGTGTAATACGAAGGGTTGGTTTCGACCCGCGGCGGTTCCGCCCATAAGCCTTTCCCAAGCCGGCCATAACCGACCTGATCCATTTCCACTTTTCAATTCTATCGAAAACTTGGATCGATTTTATACGCCTTTCTGAAAACATGGCTTGGCTTCAGAATGCATCTCGACGGGCAAGGACGCCCAGCAACAGGAGGACTTACCAATGACGATCACCGCCACAGCCACCCCCGGAAAGTCGCTGATCTCGCCCGACAATCACGCGCTCGTCCTGATCGATTTCCAGTCGCAGATGAGCTTCGCGACCAAGTCGATCGCGCCCGAACTGCTGCGCAACAACGCTGCGCTGATCTCGCGCGGGGCCAAGTCGTTCAACGTTCCCACCATCCTCACCACCGTCGCCGAGAAGAGCTTCTCCGGCCCGATGTTCGACGAGATCACCGACGCCTTCCCGGGCCAGGAACTGCTCGACCGCACCAGCATGAACACCTGGGAAGACGAAGCCGTGATCTGCGAAATCAACCGCATCGGCAAGCAGCGCATCGTCTTCGCAGGGCTCTGGACCTCGGTGTGCATCGTCGGCCCGGTGGCATCGGCGATCGAGCAGGGCTTCGAGGCCTACGTCATCACCGACGCCTGCGGCGACATCTCGGAAGAAGCGCATGAGCGCGCCGTGGCCCGCATGATCCAGCTTGGCGCCGTGCCGATGACCTCGCTGCAGTACCTGCTCGAACTGCAGCGCGACTGGGCGCGCACCGAGACCTACGACAGCACCACCGGCATCGCGAAGGTCTGGGGCGGCGCTTACGGCCTGGGCATCAAGTACGCCAAGACCATGTTCGGCGCGTCCGAAGGCGGTCACTGATCTGAGTTCGGAGCCGGCGGTTCGTCTCCCCCGACTCTCATCGGGCCGCCGGTTCCACCCTTATGCGCACCTTGTGGTACCTTTGAGTGCCGTTGTGCACCTTTCATGGAGTTATTCGACATGGCCTATGTAACTACTTCTGATGGCGTGGAAATCTTCTACAAGGACTGGGGTCCGAAGGATGCGCAGCCCATCGTCTTCCACCACGGCTGGCCGCTCTCGTCGGACGACTGGGACGCGCAGATGCTCTACTTCCTGTCGAAGGGCTTCCGCGTCGTCGCCCATGACCGCCGCGGCCACGGCCGCTCCGCACAGGTCAGCGAGGGTCACGACATGGACCACTACGCCGCCGACGCCGCCGTGGTGATGGAGCGCCTCGACCTTCGTAATGCCGTCCACATCGGTCACTCGACCGGCGGCGGTGAAGTGGCCGCTTACGTCGCGCGCTACGGCATCCCACAGGGCCGCGTCGCCAAGGCCGTACTGGTCAGCGCCGTGCCGCCGATCATGCTCAAGACCGAAGCGTATCCGGGCGGGTTGCCGATCGAGGTGTTCGACGGGTTGCGCGCCGGCCTTGCCGCCAATCGCGCGCAGTTCTTCCGCGATGTCGCCGCAGGCCCCTTCTACGGCTTCAATCGCGAAGGCGCCGAGGTGAAGAGCGCCGTCATCGACAACTGGTGGCGCCAGGGCATGATGGGCAGCGCCAAGGCCCATTATGACGGCATCAAGGCCTTCTCCGAAACCGACCAGACCGAAGACCTGAAGGCGATCACCGTCCCCACCCTCGTCCTGCACGGCGATGACGATCAGGTCGTGCCCTACAAAAACGCCGGTGTGCTGCAGGCCGAGATCCTGCCGAATGCGACGCTCAAGATCTACGAGGGCTTCTCGCACGGCATGCTCACGGTGAACGCCGAGACCATCAACCCCGATCTGCTCGCCTTCGTGCAGGGCTGATATCTCCCCGTTCGTCATTGCGAGCGAAGCGAAGCAACCCAGGGCGACCCACGCAGCGCTGGATTGCCGCGGGCCTTCGGCCCTCGCAATGACGAACTGTGGGGAAAAGGAGACTCCCGATGAAAGCCTACCTTCTCTCCATCGCCGCCGGGTTGCTGGTGGGTGTCGTCTACAGTCTCCTCGGCGTCCGTTCGCCTGCGCCGCCGATGATCGCGCTGGTCGGCCTGCTGGGAATCCTGCTCGGCGAGCAGATCGTGCCGCTGGCGAGCCGGTTCGTGACGAAAAACAACGTCGCGCAGTTCGTCATAACCGAGTGCCGCGATCACGTCCTCGGCCGCCTGCCGGGCGACGCCGATAAGCACGACGCATGATCTCGCGTCGCCACACGTTTCTGGGAGCCGCCGCCGCGTCGCTCCTGCCTCAAACTCTCGCGGCCCGAGCGGGTCGAACCAAGGATACGAGCATGACCGACACGATCATCATCAACGCCAAGGTGACAACCCTCGACCGTGAGAACCCGCAGGCGCAAGCGGTGGCGATCCGGGGCGGCAAGTTCCTCGCCGTCGGCAGCGAGCAGGAAGTCCGCGCTGCCGCGCCCGAAGCGACCGTGATCGACGCCAAGGGACACCGCCTGATCCCCGGCCTAATCGACAGCCACATGCACATCATCCGCGGCGGCCTCAACTTCAACATGGAGCTGCGCTGGGACGGCGTGACCAGCCTGTCCGAAGCGATGGCGATGCTCAAGAAGCAAGTCGACAACACCCCCGCCCCGCAATGGGTGCGCGTGGTCGGCGGCTTCACCGAGCACCAGTTCGCCGAAAAGCGCCTGCCCACGATTCAGGAACTGAACGCCGTCGCCCCCGACACGCCGGTGTTCATCCTGCACCTCTACGACCGCGCGCTGCTCAACGCCGCTGCCCTTCGCGTGGTGGGCTACACCAAGGACACGCCCAACCCGCCGGGCGGCGAGATCATGCGCGACAGCCAGGGCAACCCCACCGGCCTGCTGCTGGCCCAGCCCAATGCGACAATCCTCTATTCGACGCTGGCCAAGGGCCCCAAGCTGCCGCCCGAATACCAGCTCAATTCCACCCGCCACTTCATGCGCGAGGTCAACGCGCTGGGCGTGACCGGCGTAATCGACGCAGGCGGCGGCTTCCAGAACTATCCCGACGACTACGACATCATCGAGAAGCTGCATCAGGACGACCAACTTACGGTCCGCATCAGCTACAACCTGTTCACCCAGAAGCCGAAGGAGGAACTCGCCGACTTCGCCGGGTGGGCCAAGCAGGTCACGCCGGGCCAGGGCGACGACACCTATCGCCACAACGGCGCGGGCGAGATGCTCGTCTATTCCGCCGCCGACTTCGAGGACTTCCGCCAGCCCCGCCCGGACATGGCGCCGAGCATGGAGGGCGACCTCGAACCCGTCATCCGCCTGCTCGCCGAGAACCGCTGGCCCTGGCGCCTCCACGCTACCTATGACGAGACGATCGGCCGCGCGCTCGACGTCTACGAGAAGGTCAACGCCGATATCCCGCTGCAGGGCATCAACTGGTTCTTCGACCACGCCGAAACCATCAGCGACCGCAATATCGACCGTATCGCGGCGCTTGGCGGCGGGATCGCCGTGCAGCACCGGATGGCCTATCAGGGCGAATACTTCGTCGAACGCTACGGCGCCAAGGCGGCCGAGCGCACCCCGCCGATCGCCCGCATGATCGCCGCCGGCATCCCGGTGGGCGCAGGCACCGACGCCACCCGCGTCGCCAGCTACAACCCGTGGGTTTCGCTCTCGTGGCTAGTGACGGGGCGCACCGTGGGCGGCCTTTCGCTCTATCGCGGCGACAACCGCGTCAGCCGCGAGAAGGCGCTGCGCATGTGGACGCACGAGAACACTTGGTTCTCCACCGAAGTGGGCAAGAAGGGCCAGATCAAGGCGGGCCAGCTGGCCGACCTCGCGCTGCTGTCCGACGACTACTTCGCGGTGCCGGATAACGAGATCGTCCACATCCGCTCGATCCTGACGATGCTGGGCGGCAAGGTGGTTCACGGCGACGGCGACTTCGCCCCGCTCGCCCCCGAATTGCCGCGCCCGATGCCGGATTGGTCGCCGGTCGCGACGTTCGGCGGCTACTACCAGACGCCCGAAGCGAAGCAGAAGCTGGCCTCGGCCTGTGGCTGCGCCAGCAGCTGCGGCGTCCATGGTCACGACCACGCCGCGGCGCTGGGGGCCAACGTCCCCGCCGCCGATGTCCAGACGTTCTGGGGATCGCTCGGCTGCGGCTGCTGGGCCGTCTAAGCCGAAGCGTAGTTTTCCAGAATATCGAACAGACCGGACGATTTTATTCGGATCGTTGGGAGTTCGATCACGCCGTAAACCGTTCTGGACCGGCCGCTGAAGCACAGACGGACCGGTTCCTGACGATGATGAAACTCGCCCCCAAGGAGCCCCCGATGAAGCGCTTCACCTTCCTGATCGCCGCCGCCGTCCTCGCCTCGGCCCCGGCCTATGCCGCCGAGACCGCCGATTATGCGGTCGGCGCGCAGTACGACACCACCCACGTCTACGTGCCGCAGGAGCAGTTCGACACCTTCGTTTCCAGCTTCGTCGCCACTTTCGGCGGCACCACCAGCAAGCAGGGCGAATTCCAGGTGACGCCCACCAAGAGCCTCACCAAGTCGCAGCTGGTGCTGACGCCTTCGGGCACCGTCTCGGTGTTCGGCTTCAAGACGCCGATCCCCTATCCCTTCGGCGACGAGCGCACCGGCTACCTCGTCACCGACATCGACGCGGCGGTGGCCTCGGCCGTGAAGCACGGCGCGGTACGCCGCATCGCCACCTTCCCCGATCCCATCGGCCGCGATTCGGTGGTGCAATGGCCGGGCGGCGTGAACATGCAGATCTACTGGCACACCGCCAAGCCGAACTACGCGCCGCTCGCCAGCGTGCCCGAGAACCGTGTCTACCTGACGCCCGACGCCGCCGATGCCTTCGTCAAGAGCTGGACCGGCTACGCCCACGGCAGGATCACCGCCGACGACAAGACCGCCTCCGGCGCCGAGATCGGCGAGCCCGGCAAGACCGTGCGCCGCGTCTCGATCGAGAGCGGCTACGGCAAGATGGTGGTCTTCGTCTCGGACGGCCAGTTGCCCTGGCCCTATGGCCGCGACATGACCGGCTATGCGGTGAGCGACCTTTCCGCCACGCTGGCGAAAGCCACGGCGGCGGGCGTCGAGACCCTCGTGGCGCCGTTCGAAGTGGGCAAGCGCCAGACCGCCATCGTGCGCTTCCCCGGCGGCTACGTCGCCGAGATCCATCAGGGAGCCTGAGCCATGGCCAGCCTGCCCCCGATGAACCGCACGCCTTCATTCGTCGGGGCAGTGCTGGACTTCACTCCCACCGCCTTCCTCGCCCGCCTCGCGCTGGTGAGCGCCTACCTCGTAGGCGGCGTGACCAAGCTGGGCGACTGGCCCTCGGCGCTGGCGGAGCAGGCCCACTTCGGCCTGACCCCGCCCGCGCTGTGGGCGGCGCTGACCATCGCGGTCGAACTGGTCGGCGCGTTCCTTGTTCTGGCTGGGGGCTGATCCTCTCGGGCCGTCTGGTCTGGCTGGGTGCGGGGATGCTCGGCGTGTTCACGTTCTTCGCCGCGCTGGTGGCGAACGCCTTCTGGAGCATGCCCGAAGGACCGGAGCGCTTCGGCGCGATGAACGCCTTCTTCGAGCACATGGGCCTCGTCGGCGGCTTCGTGCTGGTCGCGGTGCTGGCGCGCAGGGGGCAGTCAGGTGCCTAGGCTTTGCAGCCTCGCTTCGCTTGCGGCAACGGCGGTGGGCGCGCTGCTCCCCCACACCGCCCTTGCCGCGCCGAAGGAAGCATGGGAAGCCCCGACCCTCACGATCACCCGCTACGACGAGGACTGGTCCGACCTCGAAAGCGCCGAAAAGCGCGGTCATCACTGGACCGGCCCGTTCAAGAATATCCCGCTGGGAGACGATGCCTGGCTCTCCACCGGCATCGAACTGCGCGCCCGCAGCGAGAACTACGAAAACAACCTGTGGGGCAGCGCCGACGCGCCGAACGACAGCTACGTCTGGCTGCGCGCGCTGCCTTACGCGGACCTCCACGTCGGCAAGCTTCGCGCCTTCGCCCAGCCGATCCTCGCCACCTCGGTCAGCGTCGCGCCCTCGCCCGGGCCGGTGGACGGCACCGGCGTGGACCTGCTGCAAGGCTTCGTCGAGGCCGACTTCGGCCCCGTCACCCTGCGCGCCGGGCGGCAGATGCTCTCGCTCGGCACCGAGCGGCTGGTCGGCACGCGCTACGGCCCCAACGTGCCGCTGGCCTTCGACGGGCTCCGCGCCAACGTGACGGCCGGGACGGCGAAAGTCAGCCTGCTGGCGGTGCGTCCCGTCCAGCCCGGCAAGGGCAGCTTCGACGACCGCACCTCGTCGCAGAAGGCGCTGTGGGGCGCTTATGCCGCGATGCCCGAACTGGACCTCTACTACCTCGGCTACCGCAACGACGCGGCGCGCTGGGGTGGAACTCAGGGCGGCGAGACGCGCCACACCCTCGGCGCGCGGTGGCACGCGAAGCGCGGCGACTGGCACTGGAACGTCGAGGGCGCCTACCAGTTCGGCCGCTTTGCTGGCGGTTCGATTTCCGCCTGGACGGTCGGCACCGAGTTCGGCCGCGCCTTCCCCGACCTGCCGCTCTCGCCCGACCTGACATTGCGCGCCAATGTGGTGAGCGGCGACCATAACGCCGCCGACACCCGCCTCGGCACCTTCAATGCGCTGTTTCCCAAGGGCAAGTACTTCGGCGAACTCTCGCCGGTCGGCCCGTACAACATCATGAACCTGCACCCGGCGATCGGCCTGCAACTGGCGCCGACCGTCTCGGCAGGCGTCGCGGCGGCGGCCTACTGGCGCCAGTCGCTGGACGACGGGATCTACGACATCCCCGGCAACCTCGTGCGCGCCGCCGGAGACAGTCGCGCACGCTTCATCGGCAAGGAAGTAGAAGCCACGCTGGCCTGGCAGGCGACGGCGGAACTTGAACTGTCGATGTCGGTCTCCGCCTTCGCGCCCGGCGCCTTCATCCGCGACACGGGCAGCGCCAGGACCATCCGGATGCTGGGCCTCGAAAGCAATTTCCGGTTCTGATGGTCTTTTCGAGATCATCGAACGAAACGACGCACTTTATTCCAATAACCCGGCAGGTCTTCGCCCGGTAGACCGTCTGCATCACTCAGGAGATCGCCCCCGTGTCTATCCAAACCTCTACGCCCGCACCCAAGTCCGGCCTGCTTCCCTGCCTGCTCCTGCTGCTTTCGGCCACGACCGGCCTTGTCGACGCAGCCTCGGTGCTGGGGCTGGGCAAGGTCTTCACCGCCAACATGACCGGCAACGTCGTGTTCCTCGGCTTTGCCGCTGCGGGGACGCCGGGGTTCAAGGTCATCCCTTCGGTGCTGGCGCTTCTCGCGTTCATGGCGGGGGCCTGGGGCGCCGGGCACCTCGCCCGTGCGCATGTCGAGCGGGCGCTCGGGCGCTGGCTGATGTGGGCCGCCGTGGTCGAGGCCGCGCTGCTGTGGATCGCCGCGCTGATCGCGCTCGACATCGACGTCGCCGCGCAGGCACCCAAGGCGGGCGTGATGGCGGTGATCGCCCTGACCGGCTTCGCGATGGGCCTGCGCAACGCCACCGTGCGCCAGCTCAAGGTGCCGGACCTGACGACCACGGTGCTGACCCTCACCATCACCGGCATCGCCGCCGATCAGGTGGGCAGACGCACGCCCAACTTCGCCCGCCGCTTCGGCGCGGTGCTCTCGATCTTCGCGGGCGCGGCGGTAGGCGCGCTGCTGCTTATGCACGGCGGACTGGCCCTGCCGCTGGCTCTGGCCGGAGCCATCGTGCTGGGCGGCACGCTGCTATTCCTGCGCGACCCCGCCGCCACCATGCCGCACCGGCCCTGACAACACCTCGTCATTGCGAGCGCAGCGAAGCAATCCAGGGCGGTTCAAGACTGCCCTGGATTGCTTCGCTGCGCTCGCAATGACGAAGATGGGAAGACAAACGAAAGGTTACCTTGTCGCCCGCGCGGGCGCATGCAATGCGCGGGCGATGCGTCCCGTCCGTGTCGCCCGCCCGCTTTTCCGCGCCATCGCCGCCCTCGTCGGCGCGAGCCTCTGCGCGCCCGCGCTGCTGGCCTCTCCCGCAACCGAGATCCCCGGCTACGCCAGCCGCTACTGGTCGCTGGCGGACGGCGCCCCGCCCGATATCCGCGCCATCGCCCGCACCCGCGACGGGTTCCTGTGGCTCGGCTCGGGCGACGGGCTCTACCGCTTCGACGGATTGAACTTCCTGCGCGTCGAGCCCGAGGACTTCGACAACTTCCGCGCCCGGCAGGTCACCGCGCTGGCTGCAGGGCCGGACGGCAGCCTATGGGTGGGCTATGCCTTCGGCGGCATCGCCCGGCTCAGGGATGGGCACTTGCGCGGCGCCAACCCGGAAAAGCCGCGCGGGCGCATCACCGACATCATCGCCGCGCCTGACGGCTCGATCTGGGTTTCTACCTGGAGCGGCTTCGGCTCGCAGCTGCGCCATTGGGTGAACGGCCGCTGGGACGTGATCGACGTCGACGGCCCGCTGCTGCGCATGTACCGCCAGAGCAACGGCGCCATCTGGATCGCCTCCAATCCCGACTTGCGCCGTCTGGCCCCCGGCAGCCGCAAGCTGGAAACGGTGCCCGCGCTCATGAACCTCGGCCCCGCCTTCCGCGAGGACCGCACCGGCGCGATGTGGTTCTATTCGAGCGACGGCCTCCAGCGCCTGACCGCGAAGGGTTTCGCGCAAACCGACGTCGGTTTCGGCGAGCCGCTGAACGGCGGCGACGGCTGGCGCGAGATGCTGTTCGACGACGATGACCTGCTGTGGATCGCAGGCAATGCCTCGGGCCTCGCGACAGTACCACGCGGCGCGCTGAGCATGGACCACGCGCAGACCTACCCCGTCGGCATGTTCACCCTGATGCGCGACGGCGAGGGCACCATCTGGGGCGGCGCGCCGGACGGCCTGCACCGCTTCGTACGCACCCCGGTCGTGCGCTACGCCGCGATCAAGGGAGTGCGCACCGGCATCGCCACCGGCCCGGACGGCTCTTCTACATCGGCGGGGACGAGGGCCTCTACCGCATCGTCGACGGCAAGGCGCAGCTGATCCTGCGTTCGGGGCTGGTTTCCGAGGTCTGCTCGGTTTCGGGCGTCGGTGCCTATGTGCTCACGTACAAGAACGAATATCTCGTGCGCGGCGCCGCCGTGACGCGGATCGTCGGTCCGCTGGAGCATGAGCGCCAGTTCGCCCAGGCCTGCGCCTCCGATCCGCAGGGGCGGCTGTGGGAATCGGTATCGGCCTCCGGCATGTTCCGGCTCGACGGCACCCGCTGGACCAAGGACGAGAGCCTCCCGCCCGCGACGACCTTCATCGCGCCGGGTCCAGCCACCTTCATCGTCAACCAGCCGCTGCGCCTGCTTGCCCGCGTCCATGACGGCAAGACCACGCCCATCTGGCCCGAAGGCGACGGCGCAGGCAGCAAGGGCGGCGTCGGCTTCGTGCGCATGCTCAAGCAGATGGACGGCGAAACATGGATCGGCGGCGAGGCGGGTCTCGCCCGCTACGACGGCCGCCGCGCGCAGCAGCTGAGCGCGCGGACGTATCCGTGGCTGGCAGGGGTGATGGGCATCGTGCGCGTCGCCGGACATTACTGGCTGATATCGTCAGGCGGCATCATCCGCGTGGCCGAGGCGGACCTCGATGCCGCCTTCGCGAAGCCCGGCACGCCGATCCCGCTCGCCCGCTTCGGCCAGAGCGGCGTGATCCGCGCACGCACCGAATCCTACTCCGCCAACGATGCCGCCGTCGATGCGCAGGGACGCCTATGGTTCGTCACCAGCACCGGAGTAGTGCAGGTGGCCCCCTCGCGCATCGCCCCGCTCAAAGCCGACATGCCGATCGCGGTGACCGCGCTGGAAGTGGACGGCCATGCTTATCCGCTCGCAAACACGCACCTGCCTGCGGGCACCACGCGCGTCAGCCTGTCCTACGTCGGCCTCGGCCTCGCCGATGCGGAGAACAACCGCTATCGCTACCGGCTCGACGGGATGGACGAGAACTGGGTGGAGGCGCAGGGGCGCCGCCGCGTCGATTACGCAGGGCTCGGTCCGGGCACCTACCGTTTCCACGTCACCGCCGCCACCGGCGACGGGCCGTGGGCGAAGCGGGAAGCGACCGCCACTTTCGTCATCGCCCCGCATTTCTGGCAGACCGCATGGTTCCGCCTTGCCGTGCTGGCAGGCGCGGTGCTCGGTGGCTACGCGCTGTTTCGCTGGCGCATGCGCGCCGCCATGCAGTCCCTGCGCGACCGCATCGAGGAACGCGTGGCCGAACGCGAGCGCATCGCACAGGACCTGCACGATACGCTGCTACAGGGCTTCCAGGGCCTGATGCTGCGCTTCCAGACGGTGCTGCACCTGACCACGCCGGGCACCCCCGCCCACACCGCCATCGAGGAAGCGCTGGAGCGTGCCGACGACGTCCTGCTCCATGGCCGCGAGCGCGTGCGGGGCCTGCGCGAGGATGCCGAGCCCAAATGCATCGCCGAAACCCTGCGCGCCTGCGCCGCACGCGTGGTGGGCGATACCCTGCCGTGGGAGGTCAAGGTCGACGGCCCCGAGCGGCTGGTCGGCGCTCCGGTCGCCGAGGAACTGGAACTCGCGGTGGGCGAAGCGCTGGCCAATGCGGTCAAGCATGCCCGGGCGGGCATGGTGCGGGTGGAGATCCACCACGGCCGCGACCGGCTTTCGCTGCGGGTGGTGGACGACGGCGTCGGCCTGCCCGAAGACGTACGCGCGGCCGGTGGGCGCGCGGGGCACTTCGGCCTCACTGGCATGCGCGAGCGGATCGAGCGGCTGGGCGGCGCCTTCGCGATCGCCAATGCGGCGGGACAGGGCACCTCGATCCGGCTGAGCCTGCCCGCGAAGATCGCGTATCGGTGATGGCTTTGCCCGCACCTCTTTCGTCATTGCGAGCGAAGCGAAGCAATCCAGGGCGGTTTACCTGGCCCTGGATTGCTTCGCTTCGCTCGCAATGACGAGGGGGAGAATCTAAAGCTCGATCAGCCCGTTGCGCACGGCGATCGCCACCGCATGCGTGCGGTCCATCGCGCCGAGCCGCGCGAAGATCGCCTTCATATAGCCTTTCACCGTGTCCTCGGACAGTGACAGCCGCGCCGCGATCTGCTTGTTGGAATTGCCCGCCGCCGCCAGTTCCAGAACGTCGCTCTCGCGCGCGGTCAGGCGCTTGGCCTCGCGGTCGGCGGCGCCGAACACCTGGCGATCGAAGTGCGTGCCGCCCCGATGGACCGAGCGGATCGCATCGAGCAGTTCGGTCCTCAGGCTGTTCTTGAGCAGGTAGCCGGAAGCTCCCGCCTTGATCGCCTGCGTGGCGCGGCCATCGCCCGAATAGGTCGTGAGCACCAGGATGCGCGCCTCGGGAAATTCGGCGAGGATGCGCGTCATCGCCTCCACCCCATCGACGTTGGGCATCTGCAAGTCGAGCAGCAGGATATCGGGGCGCGCCTCGCGATAGATGCGCACCGCCGCCTCGCCGTCCTCGCCCACCGCGATCAGTTCCAGATCGGGCTGGGTCGCGAAGACGGCGATGATGCCGTCGCGCAGCAGCGGGTGGTCATCGACCACGGCGATGCGGATAGTGGCCTGAAAATCGCTGTTGTCCATGTGATGCGTGTAATCCGGCAGGGCGCTCGGGGGAAAGCCCCCGAAAGAGGGGATTGCCGGTTGTGTGCACTTTGCATCATTCCCGCTCCGCCAGAAGGAGTTGAGCAATGATCCATCCCACCAACCAGCCGACGCGCAATCCCGCCGACGACCACGCCCGCCCCGGCAAGGTTCTGATCGTCGATGACGACGGCGAGGCCCGGTCGAGGCTGCACGCCCTGCTGGACGCGGAGGGCCATGTCGTCGAGACTTTCGCCTGGGCTGGAGCCTTGCTCGACGCGGCGCTGCCCGAAGCGCCGTGCTGCATCGTCGCGGAGGTACGCATGCCCACCATCGACGGCCTCGAACTGATTGAGCGCCTCAAGGGCCGCGGCGAGCCCATTCCCGTCATTTTCCTGACCGACGATGCCGACGTGCCGCTCTCGGTACGGGCGATCAAAGCGGGGGCGGTGGACTTTCTGCCCCGCCCCTATGACGAGCACGACCTGCTGGGCGCCGTCGAGCACGCGCTGGAAATCGACACCGAGCGGCGCTCGGTCGCTCGGCGAAATCAGGCCATTTCGCAACGTTTCGGCACCCTCACCCCACGCGAGCGGCAGGTTATGGAGGGCGTCGTACGCGGGTTGATGAACAAGCAGATCGCCTGGGAACTGGAGATCAGCGAGATCACCGTCAAGCTCCACCGCTCCAGCCTGATGCGCAAGATGGCCCTGCGCTCGGTGCCCGACCTGGTTCGAGCCTCACTTTCGATGGCCGGGTTCTAGGGTCGGAATCCGGGCTCGGGCTCCCGGCAAGAACACCGATCGGCAATCTTCCGGAAATGATGTTGTAACATCTCCTGAAATCCATTAGGTGCGGTGCGTCATCGTCCTTCGGGTCGCCCGTTGACGAGCAGAGATACGTTACATCATGTCCTTTCAGGAACCCAACCGAATGAAACTCCAGCTTCTCTCCGGCTGCGCATTGGCTGTTCTCGCCTCCCCTGCCATCGCCCAGACGCAACCGGCGCCTACGCAGACCGCCAGTTCGGGCACCGACACCTATCATCAGTCGGCAGGGTCGGAGATCGTCGTGACCGGCGTGCTGTCCACCCGCCGCCAGGACATGTTGTCGAGCGTCGCGGTAGTGCAGGGCAAAGATCTGGCGCAGGCGATGCGTCCCTCGATCGGCGAGACCCTGGAGCATCAACCCGGTGTCTCGGCCACGTCCTTCGGCCCCAGCGCCTCGCGTCCAGTGCTGCGCGGTCTTCAGGGCGAGCGCGTGCGCGTGCTGACCAACGGCCTCGGTTCGATCGACGTCTCCAACACGTCCGTCGATCACGCCGCCGTCGTCAATCCGCTGCTGGCAGAGCGCATTGAGGTGCTGCGTGGGCCGCAGTCGCTGCTGTACGGTTCATCGGCGATCGGCGGCGTCGTGAACGTGATCGACAAGCGGATTCCCACTTCGGTCCCGGACGAGGCGGTCCATGTCGATGCCATGGGCACTTATGGATCTGCCGCCAATGAGCGCTCGGGCTCGGCCTCGGTGGACGTACCCCTGAGCAACGGCCCCGACGGCGGCTGGGTCGCCCATGCCGACGGCAGCTACCTGAAGAGCGACAACGTGCGGATCGGCGGCCACGCCCTCACCCCGGCGCTGCGCGAACAGGCCCTCGCAACGAGCCTGCTGCCTGCCGAAGAGCCGGCAGATGGCGAGGAAACGATCGACTACGCCGCCAACGCTGCCGTGAAAGGCAAGCTGCCGAATTCGGCGTCGAAGACTTGGACAGCCGGGGCCGGCCTTGCCTACATCGGCACCGGCGGCAACATCGGCGTGTCGTACAGCCACTACGACAGCCTTTACGGCGTACCGATCCGCTTCGCCACCCAGCCGGGCGACGAACAGGAGGCGCCCCGCCTCAGCCTGAAGCAGGACCGCATCGACATGCGCGCCGAACTCGACGGCGACGGCAATGTGCTGGACAAGGTATCGCTGCGCCTCGGTTATGCCGATTACACGCACGCCGAACTGGAGGAAGACGGTTCGGTCGGCACCGCGTTCTACAACAAGGGCATGGAAGGCCGCCTCGAATTCACGCAGGCGAAGCACGGCGCCTGGCACGGCGTCACCGGCCTGCAGTTCTACAACCGTGACTTCAACGTCATCGGCGACGAAGCCTTCCTGCCCAAGAACACCACCACGCAGGTCGGCCTCTTCACGCTCCAGCAGCTTGACTACGGCGCGCTCAAGTTCGAGGCCGGTGGCCGCTACGAGCACACCTATCTGTCCGCGAGCCCCCTGAGCGATCAGGAACAGTTCTTCGACGGCAGCCGCAGCTACGATGCGTTCTCCGGCTCGCTGGGCGCATCCTACGGCCTCAGCGACAACTGGCGCGTCGGCCTCAACCTTTCGCACACGGAACGCGCACCGGCGGCGGAGGAAATCTTCGCCAATGGCCCGCACGCAGGCACACAGGCCTACGAGGTCGGCAACCCCGACTTCAAACTGGAGAAGGCCAACAGCATCGAGGCGATCCTGCGCGGCAGCGGCGAGAACTACACCTTCGAGGCATCGGCCTATCACACCTGGTTCTCGAATTTCATTTACGAGGACCTGACTGGCGCGGAAGAGGATGGCCTTCCCGTCTACCAGTTCCGCCAGACCGACGCGCGTTACTACGGCTTCGAGGCGCAGGGGTCATTCACCCTCGCCCGGTTCGGCGACGGCAAGGTGGTGGCCGATGCGCTGGGCGACTATGTCCACGCCCAGATCAGCGGCGTCGGCCCCGCGCCGCGCATACCGCCGCTGCGCGTTCTGGGCGGGCTGAGCTATCAGGCGCCCAAGTTCGACATCCGCGGCGAAGTAGAGCGCGTCACCAAGCAGGACCGCACGTCCGAATTCGAGACGAGCACGCCGGGCTACACTATGGTCAACGCCGAAGTGAACATCCGTCCCTGGGGCAACGAACGTCCACTCAGCTTCGCCTTGTCGGCGAACAACATCTTCGACGTCGTGGCACGCCGGGCATCGTCGTTCCTCAAGGACTATTCGATGCTCGCCGGGCGGGACATACGCGTCAGCGCGCGGGTCAGCTTCTAAAAACCGGCTTCCGACGGATCACCTTCCGGGGCGACGGCCACGTCGCCCCGGAAAACCGGTCAGGCATCGGGAACGACCGCCGGCCTGAACCGAGAGACCAGGGGTCACGCACATCCCAGCCATGAACATTCCTGTCTCGCCCGGCGCCGACGAAAGCGCAATGCCCTGCGGTTCTTTGTCGCACCCACGAGCGGCATGGATCGCGGCCGAAATCCCGCTGGTGCTGGACTGCATCCACGACGAGGCCGTCCACCTCGCCTTGTGGCAGCGCGCGCGGCCGGCGTCGCTCGACTGGCTCGATGCGCTCGACCTCGACGAAATCGACGATCTGCAGGAGACTTTTCCGGTCGTAGACCTGACTGTGTCCATCCCCGCCGCGCTGCGGGATGCGGGCTACCCGGACGATGGGCGCGCCGCCACGCTTGCAGAAGAGATCAGCACCCAGGCACGCCTGTTCGCCCGCATCATGCAAAGCGACGCAGTCCGCATGCGGCTGGAGATCGTCGAGACCGATGCCTGCCGCAAGTTCCACATGGACAACGTCCGGGCGCGGATGATCATACCCCTTACCGAACCCGGCACGGAGTGGATCGAAGTGGCCTGTGGACAAGACGCATCCGTCAGGCGATTGCGTGCAGGGGACGTCGGACTGTTCAAGGGCCGTATCTGGGCTCAAGAACCGGCGATCCTCCATCGCTCGCCGCCGATCGCCGGAACGGGCATATCACGCCTGCTGCTGGTTCTGGATCTGCCCTTCCCGGCCCTCCCGTCGCCGATGCCGCCGGAAACTTTTTGAAATATAAATCTTATGTTATATCATCTCATTATGATCTAACGGCCACCCCTCAAGCCTAGAGGGGACAATTCGGCATGAAACACGGAATACTTCTGGCCTCGGTCGCAACCGCTTGCATCGTCGCTCCGGCGGCCCTCGCGCAATCGACTAAGGCGCACCGCGCCGATGACATCGTGGTCACGGCGACGGCGCTGCAGCAGCGCGCGGACGAGACCGTCACGCCGGTCCTGACGCTGGGCGGAGACGAGCTTGTCCACCGCCGTCAGGCGACGCTGGGAGAGACGCTGGCCGGGCAGCCCGGCGTCAACTTCGACAACTTCGGCGGCGGTGCGAGCCGCCCGGTCATCCGCGGCCAGACCGCGCCGCGCGTGCAGGTCCTGTCCGACGCCTCGCAGATCCAGGACGCCTCGCAGGTCTCTCCGGATCATGCGGTCGTGGCCGAGCCGCTGCTGATGCGCGGAATCGAGGTTCTGCGCGGACCGGCGACGCTGCTTTACGGCGGCGGTGCGATCGGCGGCGCGGTTAACGTGCTCGACAGCAGGATTCCCACGGCCCTGCCGGCCAATGGCGTCGCAGCGGTCGCGGAAGCGCGTCTCGGCACGGCGGACAACGAACAGTCACTGGTGGGCGGCATGACCGGCGCCATCGGCAACTTCGCCGTTCGCGTGGAAGGCGTCGCCCGTTCCAGCGACGACTATCGCGTTCCCTCGCGCTTCGGCGACCGTCGCGTCGACGGCTCCTACAACGACACCTCGACGTGGTCCGTCGGCGGCGCCTGGGTCGGCGAGCGGGGATATATCGGCGCAGCCTATACCCGGCAGGCCAGCGAATACGGACTGCCCGGCCACAGCCACGACTACGAGGACTGCCACCCGCACGGCGCCAGCCTCCACTGCGGCGGCCACGATGACCACGCCGATCACGATGATGGCCACGATCACGACCACGACCACGACGAAGAGGGCCATGACGAAGTGCCCTACGTGCGCCTGCGCAGCGAGCAGATCGACATCCGCAGCGACTACGAAGAGCCGCTTCCCGGTTTCGAGCGGGTGCGCTTCCGCGCGGGCATGACCACGTACCGCCACGAGGAACTGGAACATGACGAGGTCGCGACGACTTTCCGCAACAAGGCGCACGATGTCCGCCTTGAACTGACGCACAAGCCGCTGGCGGGACTTCGCGGCACTTTCGGCGTCCAGCACGCCCGGAGCGACTTCAGCGCCATCGGCACCGAGGCCTATCTGCCCGAGAGCAAGACGACGAACACCGGTCTGTTCCTCTTCGAAACGCTCCAGTTCGGTCCCGTCCGCTTCGAAGGCGCCGTGCGGCAGGAGTGGCAGAGGATCGAGACGACGCTGAACCGCCGCGCCGAGCACAATCCGTTCTCGCTCTCCGGCGCGGCAATCTGGGAAGCCGGCAACGGTTATTCGGTCGCGCTCTCGCTCGCCCGGTCGCAACGTGCGCCGATGGCACAGGAACTGTTCGCGCGCGGCGTGCACCTTGCGACCAATACCTATGAACTGGGCGACGCGACGCTGGGCAAGGAAACGGCACACTCCATCGACGTGACCCTTCGCAAGTCGCTGGGCGACACGCACTTCACGCTGGGCGCCTATCACCAGGACTTCGACGGTTACATCTACGCCGAGACGCTGGACCGCTTCGAGGACTTCCGCCTCATCAGGTACACCGCGCACGACGCCACCTTCACCGGCATCGACGGCGAGGTCCACCATCAGTTCTCGCCGACCATCGGGCTTGCCGTTTTCGGCGATTACGTGCGCGCGAAGTTCAAGGATGAAGGCGGTAACCTGCCGCGCATCCCAGCGGGACGTCTCGGCGCGCGCGGCGACGTCGCGGTGGCGGGCTTCGCCGTGAACGCCGAATACTTTCGCGTCTTCGAGCAGAGCCGCATCTCCTCCTACGAGACGCGCACGCCGGGTTACGACATGGTCAACGCCACAGTCTCCTACAAGCTGGCTCTCGGCGAGCAGTCGGCCGAACTCTATGTGCGCGGCACCAACCTGACGAATGCCCTCGCCTTCAACCACGCATCCTTCATCAAGGACGCCTCCCCGCTACGCGGGCGCAACGTGGTGTTCGGCCTGCGAACCATGTTCTGATCCCGAAAGACAGGGAGGACGGCGCAGGGAGGACGGCGCGGCGACGTCTACGCCGTCCTCCCTTCGCGACTTCATCTCTCTTGAGCGCCGTCACGTACCTCTTTGCGCCCCCTTCGTAACGGTCTATGCCGCTGATCGTATCCAAAACGCGAAGCGACGCCATGACCAGAGACCTTACCGTTCCCCAGGGCGTCGCCAGCCAGCGCGTCGCCGATATTCTAGCCGAACGTATCCTATCGGGAGCACTGCCTCCCGGTGCACGGATCAAGCAGGACGAACTGGCAGACGAACTGGCCACCAGCCGCATTCCGGTGCGCGATGCCTTGCGCATCCTCGAGGCGCGCGGGCTGGTCACCATGCGCGCGAATGCGGGCGCGCGGGTCACCAGCCTGACGCGCCGCGACCTCGAGGTGTCTTACGAAATCCGCGAAAGGATAGAGCCGCTGCTCCTTGCCGACAGCGTCCCGCACCTGACCGAAGCCGACCTCGCCGACTTGCGCGCCGTCATGGAGCGCAACGAGCAGACCGCCGACATCGACGAAGCGATCGCGCTCGGCCGCGAATTCCACTGGATCACCTATCGCCGCCACTCGACGCCATTGCTCGCGCAGATCGTCGAGCGGGTCTGGGACACGACGCAAAGCTATCGCCGCGCCTACATGAAGCTGGCGATGTCAGGGGCAGCGGCGAGCGCCACGCCGGGAACGAAGAGCCCGGGTGGACGCACGCACGATCTGGAGCACCAGCTGCTCTACGACGCCATCGCCAAGCGCGAGGTCGAGACCGCTCAGGCCGCCCTCGTCATGCACATCCGCCGCACCCGCACCAGCTTGCTGCGCTACGGGCACCTGATCGGCGACGGCGGGGCGATACCGCTCGCGGCGGAGTAGGCAGGCGCTTGTAAAAGCCGCGCAGGACGGGCAGGCAGGGGCCGCCTTCCCCAAGGTTCGCCCACCGATTCAGGAGAACCTGTGCGCATGATTACCCTCGACCAGTCCCGCAGCCTTATCGCCGCCACTCGTGCCAAGGGGCGCGAAATGGGGCTCAATCCGCTGACCGTCGTGGTGCTCGACGCCGGCGGCCACCTCGTCGCCATGGAGCGCGAGGACGGCTCGGGCTACGGCCGCCCCGACATTGCCGCGGGCAAGGCGGCGGGCGCGCTGGCGATGGGCGTGTCCAGCCGCAAGCTCGGCGACATGGCGGCGGAACGCCCGCAATTCATGGCGGCGCTGTCGGCCGCGTGGCACGGCAAGCTGATCCCGGCGGCAGGCGGCGTGTTGATCCGCGACGAAGCAGGCGTGCTGCTCGGCGCGGTCGGCGTGAGCGGCGACCTCTCGGACAAGGATGAGGAAGCGGCCTTCGCGGGCATTGCAGCGGCAGGCCTGACAGCCGCCTAATTCCTCCCCGAGCTTGTCTCGGGGAGGTGGCAGCCCGTCAGGGCCGACGGAGGGGAATGTTCGAACTCTCCCTCCACCACCGACTACGTCGGCGGTCCCCCTCCCGAGCAAGCTCGGGGAGGATCTTTAAATCGTTGCCTCGTAGATCTCCCGCCCGGCTACCGGCATCTCGACCTTGTAGACCGTCCCCGTGCTCGATTCCGTGAAGAACAACCACCTGTTCCCAGGCCCGCCGTAGGCCGCGTTGGTGGTGTAGCGCCCTTCCGGAACATCGATCCGCAGCATCGGCTCGCCCCGGTCGGAGAACAGCCACACCGCGCCGAAGCCCACATGGCAGACGACGAGGTTGTCGTTCTCGTCGATGGTCAGCCCGTCCGGGCCGGAGCCGCCGGAAAGCTGGATATAGGTCCCGACCTTGGAGATCACCTCGCCGTCATTGACGAGAGGACAACGCCACACCGCATTGGCGCGCGTCACGGCAAGGTAAAGCGCGGTCTCCGCCTTGTTGAGCACGAGGCCGTTGGGGCTGGGAATCCCGTCCAGCATCAGTTCCAGCCGTCCGGTCCCGGCGCGGACGCGGAACAGGCGGCCGTTGGGGTTCTGCCAGCCAGACTGGCCCTGATCGGTGAACCAGATGTCGCCGTTCTTCGCGATCGTCAGGTCGTTGCAGCCCAGGAACGGTTCGAGCAGATAGCGGTCGAACCACGTCTCCGCCTTGCCGCTGGCAGGGTCGCAGATGACCATGCCCTTGTGGTGATCGGCCACCAGCAGGCGTCCGTCGCTCAGGAATTTCATGCCGTTGGGCTGGCCATCGTACTCGAAGCCGACTTCACATTCACCGTCCGGGCTGATCCGGAACAGCCGTCCCCAGGGAATGTCGGTGACCCACAGGTTGCCCGCCGCATCGAAGACCGGCCCTTCGAGGAACACCGGCGCGGCGGCGCCGTGAAGCTGGACCTGCGCCCACTGCGTGCTTTCGCCGAAGCGGCGAAACTTGTCGGGAATACGGCAGAACACTTCCGCGGTGACGGCGGGCGGGGCGGCGAACATCGTCCTCTCCTTCGATTGATCGCCCGGACGGGAAGTGCCCGGATCGGATACATATTATAAGTCGCCAACCGTATTGCAGCTTGACCGTAAGCTAAAGGCCTTTCACCGTCAGGCCCTCCAAAATCGCCCCGATGGTATACATCAAGAACAATGCCCAAGGACACTCCCACCCCTCCCGAGAGCGCGTCTGCATCGTCGATCCGATCCATCCGTCAGGAGTGGAGCGCATCGCGGCGGCGCATGATGTCATCGGACTCGACGATCCCAGCGTGGCCGAAACGACCGTGCTCGTCATCCGCACCAGCCCGCTGGGGCCGGATATCTTCGGCGCGATGCGCGGCCTCAAGGCCATCGTGAAGCATGGCGCGGGTGTGGACAACATCGCCATTCCTGCCGCTACCCAGCAAGGGGTGATGGTCGCCAACACGCCGGGCGGCAACAACTCCACCGCCGTGGCAGAGGGCTCGGTTTCGCTGATGCTCGGCCTGCTGCGCCGCACGCGCGACATGGATGCCCTCGTGCGCGAGGGGCGCTGGGACGAACGTTGGGGCATCCGCCTCGGCGACCTCACCGGTGCCCGCGTCGGTCTGATCGGCTTCGGCCGGATCGCCCGGCAAGTCGCCAAGATCTGCGGCGCCGGGTTCGGGTGTGAGGTGCTGGCCTTTGATCCTGTGGTGTCCGATGCTGAAGTGCGCGCCGCAGGTGTCGAACCGGCAGACCTGACGGGCGTGCTCGGCTGCGACATCGTATCCATTCACGTGCCCCTGACCGAGGGCACCCGCAACCTCATCGATACCGTCGAGCTGGGCATGATGAAGCCGCACGCGCTGCTGGTGAACTGCTCTCGCGGAGGGATCGTCAACGAGGCAGCGCTGGCCGAGGCGCTGCGCTGCGGCCAGATCGCGGGCGCGGGTATCGACGTGTTCGAGGCCGAACCGCCCGCTGCCGACCACCCGTTGTTCGGCCTCTCCAACTGCCTGCTCTCGCCCCACGTCGCGGGCGTGACCGAGGCGGGGATGAAGGACATGGCGCTTCATGTCGCCGCCGTCATCGACACCGTCAGCCGGGGCGAAGTCCCCGCCACCCTGCTCAACCCGGAGGTTCTGCCGTGACCGCGCCCACCAAGTCCGTGATCTATGCCAGGGTGCACCGCCCCGACCCGGCGCTCATCGCCCGCGCCGCGAAGTTCGGCATCGCCGACCTGCACGAAGGCCTTGGCGAGATCGCCGGGCGCATGTGCCTGATGAGCCCGGCCATGGTCCCCATCGCGCCCGGCCAGAAGGTCTGCGGTCCGGCGGTGACGGCGTGGAATTTCCCGGGCGATAACCTCGCCATCCATGCCGCACTTTATACCGCCGAGGCGGGCGACGTGCTGGTCCTGACCAACGGTGGCGGGCATCAGGGCGCGCTGTGGGGCGACGTCGCTTGCACGTTCGCGCAGAAGAAGGGCCTCGTCGGCACCGTCGTCCATGGCGCCACGCGCGACGTCGATGCGATCCGGGACCTCGGCTATCCGGTCTGGTCTACCGCCGTCTCTCCCGAACACCCCAAGAAGCGCGGCCCGGCTGCGGTCAACGTGCCGATCGTGGTCGATAGCGTGCTGGTGGAGCCGGGCGACCTGATCGTCGGCGATTCGGACGGCGTTCTGGTGATCCCGCGCGCGCTGCTGGAACTGGCCGTCACGAATGCCGAGGCCCGCGCAGCCAACGAGGTCGAGTTCCGCCGCCGTATCGGCGAGGGCGAAGTGCTGTTCGACGTCCTCGGCATGCGCAAGCTGGTCGCCGACCTCGGCATCGAGATCAAGGACTGCACCTGGGAGGAGGACCGCTAGGTCCATGCAGGAGGCCGGGGCTGCCTTGCGCGGCTCCGGTCTTTCCCGGGCAGGAAAATCATTGCCGCACTGCACAATCTCTCTTGCCGCATCGCAAGCCTGTGCTAGCCATTACTCCTTAGGAACGGGAAGGGGGCGTCGCCTTCGTCCTGGCATCAACCGGCCCGTCCCGTCGAGCCGTATTCGGTACGTCGGCATGGCCTGCTATGGAGTGTGCTCATGGCCAGCGAACCCGTGTCCGACATCAAGCAAGACGCCGTCTCGCAGATGGAAAAGGACATCCTGCGCGTCCTGCGTCGCCGCATCGGCAAGGATCAGCGCGCGGCCAAGCAGCATGACTGGTACGCATCCTCGATCCTGACCTTGCGCGATCACATCATCGACGCGTGGATCGAATCGACCCAGCGGACGTACGAGGCGGGCGGCAAGCGCGTCTACTACCTCTCGATGGAGTTCCTGATCGGTCGCCTGCTGCGCGACGCGCTCTCGAACCTGGGCGTCACGCGCGACATGGAGAAGGCCCTCGCTTCCTTCGGCCTCGACCTTGCCGAACTGGAGGAGTTGGAGCCCGACGCGGCGCTCGGCAACGGCGGCCTCGGGCGTCTGGCGGCGTGCTTCATGGAGAGCCTCGCGACGCTCGACATTCCGGCTTACGGCTACGGCATCCGCTACGTGAACGGCATGTTCCGCCAGCGCATCGACGACGGCTGGCAGGTCGAACTGCCCGAGACATGGCTCGCTCACGGCAACCCGTGGGAGTTCGAGCGGCTGGAGAGCACCTACCGCATCGGCTTCGGCGGTGAGGTAATCGCCAAGGGCGACGGTGTCATGTGGAACGCGGCCGAGGAAGTGGACGCCACCGCCGTCGATACCCCGGTGGTCGGCTGGCGCGGCAAGCGCGTCAACACGCTGCGGCTGTGGACCGCCAACCCGATCGACCCGCTGAAGCTCGACGCCTTTAACGCCGGCGACCACTTCGGCGCGCTGGCGGAGAAGGTGCGGGCCGAGGCGCTGGTGCGCGTGCTCTATCCGGCCGACTCCAGCCCGGCGGGCCAGGAGCTTCGGCTGCGGCAGGAGTATTTCTTCACCGCCGCCTCGATCCAGGACATCGTGCGCCGCCACGTCCAGTACGAGGGCGATATCCGCACCCTGCCGGACAAGGCCGCGATCCAGCTCAACGACACGCATCCCTCGGTCGCCGTCGCCGAACTGATGCGCGTTCTGGTCGACCTCGAAGGGCTGGAGTTCAACGAGGCGTGGGAGGTCACCAAGAAGACCATCTCCTACACCAACCACACCCTTCTGCCCGAGGCGCTGGAAACCTGGCCGCTGCCGCTGTTCGAGCGCCTGCTGCCGCGCCACATGCAGATCATCTACGCGATCAACAGCCGCGTCCTGCGCGAAGCGCGCAAGGCGGGCCTGACCGACGCGCAGATCGCCGCGATCAGCCTCATCGACGAGAGCGGGGAGCGCCGCGTGCGCATGGCGAACCTCGCGTTCGTGGGCGCGCACTCGATCAACGGCGTCGCCGCGCTGCATACCGATCTGATGAAAGAGACGGTCTTCGCCGATCTCCACGCGCTCTACCCGAGCCGGATCAACAACAAGACCAACGGCGTCACCCCGCGCCGCTGGCTGCAGCAGTGCAATCCCGGGCTCACCAAGGTCATCAGGGACGCCATCGGCCCTGAATTCCTGGACGACGCGGCGAAGCTGTCCGACCTCAACGCGCTGGCGGACGACGCCGCGCTGGGTGAGCGCATCGCGGAGGTCAAGCGATCGAACAAGGTCGCGCTGGCGGACTACATCAAGCGCACGATGGGCATCCGCCTCGATCCCGACGCGATGTTCGACGTCCAGATCAAGCGCATCCACGAATACAAACGCCAGCTGCTCAACCTGATCGAGACGGTCGCGCTCTACGACCAGATCCGCAGCCACCCGGAGCGCGACTGGGTGCCGCGCGTCAAGATCTTCGGCGGCAAGGCCGCGTCGAGCTATCACAACGCCAAGCTCATCATCAAGCTGGCGAACGACATCGCCCGGCGCATCAATTCCGACCCCTCGGTGGGCGGGCTGCTCAAGGTCGTCTACGTGCCCAACTACAATGTCAGCCTGGCCGAGCGGATCATCCCCGCCGCCGACCTGTCGGAGCAGATCTCGACCGCGGGCATGGAAGCCTCGGGCACGGGCAACATGAAATTCGCCCTCAACGGCGCGCTGACGATCGGCACGCTCGACGGCGCCAACGTCGAGATCAAGGAGCACGTCGGCGACGAGAACATCGTCATCTTCGGCCTGACCGCCGAGGAAGTCGCCGCCAAGCGTGCCGAGGGCTACAACCCCCGCGCCATCATCGAGGAATCGCGCGAACTGGGGCAGGCCCTGTCGGCCATCGCCTCGGGCGTGTTCTCGCACGACGATCCGCACCGCTACGAAGGGCTGGTCAACGGCATCTACGAGCATGACTGGTTCATGTGCGCCGCCGATTTCGACAGCTACACCGCCGCCCAGCGCGAAGTCGACGCGCGGTGGGAGAACAAGGCGGGCTGGCGCGCCTCGGCAATCCGGAACATCGCCAACGTCGGTTGGTTCTCCTCGGACCGTACTATCTCCGAGTACGCCAAGGACATCTGGAAAGTTCTGTGAAGCCAACGGAAAGCGCTCTCGAATCCCTGCTTCTAGGAACCAACGCAGATCCGTTCTCGCTGCTCGGCACCCATGCCGGGCCGGACGGGACGCACCTGAGGGCGATCCTTCCGGGCGCCGAGACCGTCGAGGCGTTCAGCCTCGACGGACACTGGCTCGGCAAGCTCGACAAGGTCGATCCGCGCTATCTCTTCGAAGGGCGGCTACGTATCAAGCCGCAGCCGATCCGCTACCGCTGCACAGCGCACGGGCATGACTGGCTTGTAACCGACCCATATACCTTCGGCCCGGTGCTCGGCCCGGTGGACGACCTGCTGATCGCGCAAGGCACGCATTACCGCCTGTTCGACAAGCTGGGCGCGCACCTGATCGAGCATGAGGGCGCGCACGGCGTCCACTTCGCGGTCTGGGCGCCCAACGCCCGGCAGGTCAGCGTGGTGGGCGACTTCAACGACTGGGACGCCAAGCGCCACGTCATGCGCGCCCGCGCCGATATCGGCGTGTGGGAAATCTTCATCCCCGACATCGGCGATTACCGCGCCTACAAGTACCACGTGGTCGGCGCCGACGGCATGGTGCAGCCGCTGAAAGCCGATCCCTTCGCCTTCATGTCGGAAATCCGGCCGGACAACGCCTCGGTCACCGCCGTCCCGGCCAAGCTCGACTGGGGCGACAAGGCCCACCGCGAGCACTGGGCCACCGTCGACGCCCGCAAGGTGCCGGTCTCGATCTACGAGGTCCACCCCGGTTCGTGGAAGCGCGACCGCTGGAACTGGTTCCTCGACTGGGATGCGCTGGCCGACGAACTGATCCCCTACGTGGTCGAGATGGGCTTTACCCATATCGAGTTCCTGCCGATCAGCGAGCACCCCTACGATCCTTCGTGGGGTTACCAGACGACCGGCCTCTACGCCCCGACTTCGCGCTTCGGGGAACCTGCCGGCTTCGCCCGCTTCGTCGACGGCGCGCACCGGGCGGGCATCGGCGTCCTGCTCGACTGGGTGCCCGCGCACTTCCCCAAGGACGAGCACGGCCTCTGCCGCTTCGACGGCACCGCGCTTTACGAACACGCCGACCCGAAGCTGGGCCAGCAGCCCGACTGGGGCACGCTGATCTACAACTTCGGCCGCCGCGAGGTCGCCAGCTTCCTGCTCAACAACGCGCTGTTCTGGGCCGAGCGCTACCACGTCGACGGGCTGCGCGTGGATGCCGTCGCCTCGATGCTCTACCGCGACTACTCGCGCAAGGCGGGCGAGTGGATCGCCAATCAGGACGGTGGCCGCGAGAACTGGGAGGCGGTGGAATTCCTGCGCGAAGTCAACCGCGCCGTCTACCGCGAGCACCCCGGCTTCATGACCATCGCCGAGGAATCGACGGCATGGCCCGGCGTCACCCAGCCCGCCTACGAAGGCGACGGCAAGGGGCGCGAGACCGCGCTGGGCTTCGGGTTCAAGTGGAACATGGGCTTCATGCACGACACGCTGCGCTACATGGCGCGCGATTCCGTGCATCGGAAGTATCACCATGAAGACCTGACCTTCGGCCTCGTCTACGCCTTCTCGGAAAACTACGTCCTGCCGCTCAGCCATGACGAAGTGGTTCACGGCAAGGGCTCGTTGCTGGGCAAGATGAGCGGCGACGACTGGCAGAAGTTCGCGAACCTGCGCGCCTACTACGCCTTCATGTGGGCCTATCCGGGCAAGAAGCTGCTGTTCATGGGGCAGGAATTCGCCCAGCGCCGCGAATGGAGCGAGGAGCGCGCGCTGGACTGGGACTTGCGCGATGCCCCCGCGCACGAAGGCGTGCGCAATCTGGTGAAGGACCTCAACCGCCTCTATCGCACCAAGCCCGCGCTTCACGCAGGGGATTGCGATCCCGAGGGCTTCGAGTGGCTGATCGTCGACGACAAGGAGAACTGCGTCTTCGCCTGGCTGCGCAAGGCACCGGGGGCCAAGCCCATCGCGGTGATCGCCAACATGACGCCCACGATGCGCGTCGGGTATCGCATCCCCCTGCCGATCGACGGCAAGTGGAGCGAAGTGCTCAACAGCGATTCCGTCCACTACGGCGGCACCGGCAAGGGCAACCTCGGTCAGGTGAAGGCGTTGGACGGGCAGGCGACGGTAACCTTGCCGCCATTGGCCACGATCATGCTCGAATACGCCGGATAAGACGATGAACCCGCCTCACCTGTTCGTCATTGCGAGCGCAGCGAAGCAATCCAGGGCGACGCAAAACCGCCCTGGATTGCTTCGCTGCGCTCGCAATGACGAACGATGGTGGTGACGGGACACCCTGAATTACCTCATCAAGTTTCCAATCAGACACATAACTACGGAGAGACATAAAATGAGACCAGCTTCCGGCTCGCCGCTCGCGCGCGATGCCATGGCCTATGTCCTGGCCGGCGGACGAGGCAGCCGCCTGAGGGAGCTGACCGACAATCGCGCCAAGCCCGCCGTCTACTTCGGCGGCAAGGCCCGGATCATCGACTTCGCGCTGTCGAACGCGATCAACTCGGGCATCCGCCGCATCGGCGTCGCCACGCAGTACAAGGCGCATAGCCTGATCCGCCACATGCAGCGCGCGTGGAACTTCATGCGCCCCGAGCGTAACGAGAGCTTCGACATCCTCCCCGCCAGCCAGCGCATTTCGGAGCTGCTGTGGTACGAGGGCACCGCCGATGCGGTTTACCAGAACATCGACATCATCCAGCCGCACGCGCCCAAGTACATGGTGATCCTGGCGGGCGACCACGTCTACAAGATGGACTACGAGCTGATGCTGCAGGAGCACGTCAACTCGGGTGCGGACGTGACCGTGGGCTGCCTCGTCGTGCCGCGCATGGAGGCGGTGGCCTTCGGCGTCATGCACGTCGATGCCGAGGACCGCATCACCGCCTTCGTCGAGAAACCCGCCGATCCGCCGGGCATTCCGGGGCAGGAGGACATGGCGCTGGCCTCTATGGGCATCTACGTGTTCAACACGGATTTCCTGTTCGAGCAGCTGCGCCGCGACGCCGCCGACCCCGACAGCAAGCGCGATTTCGGCGGCGACATCATCCCCTACATCGTCAAGCACGGCAAGGCGCAGGCCCACCGCTTCACCAACAGCTGCATCCGTGCGGCCGAGGAGATCGAGGAATACTGGCGCGACGCGGGCACCCTCGACGCCTATTTCGACGCCAACCTCGACCTGACGGACACCGTGCCCAAGCTCGACATGTACGACCGCGAATGGCCGATCTGGTCGGACTCGGTGGTCGCCGCGCCGGCCAAGTTCGTCCATGACGAAGACGGGCGGCGGGGCCATGCGATCTCGTCGCTGATCTCGAACGACTGCATCGTCTCGGGCGCTCTCGCCCGGCGCTCTCTGCTGATGACGGGCGTGAAGATGGGCAGCTTCTCCAGCGTGGAAGAGGGCGTGATCCTGCCCTACTGCAACATCGGCCGCAGCGCCCAGCTCAAGCGCGTGATCGTCGATTCCGGCGTGCGCATCCCCGAGGGGCTGGTCGTCGGCGAGGACCCCGAACTCGACGCCCGCCGCTTCCGCCGCACCGAGAACGGCGTATGCCTGATCACCAAGCCGATGATCGACCGGCTGGGCCTGTGATGGTGAAACTGTGATGGTGAAACCGTGACCTCGCTGAAAGTCCTGTCCGTTGCCTCCGAGGCGGTGCCGCTGGTCAAGACCGGCGGCCTTGCCGACGTCGCGGGCGCGCTGCCCGGCGCCCTCGCCCCGCACGGGGTGGAGATGACCACGCTGCTGCCCGGCTACCCCTCGGTGCTGGCGGCGTTGGGACGACGGCCCAAGGTGGTCTACGCATGGGACGCGCTGCTCGGCACCCCGGCGCGGCTGCTGGCGGGCACCTTGCCCGATGGCCACCCGCTGCTGGTGCTCGATGCCCCCGCTCTCTATTCGCGGGAGGGAGGCCCTTACTCCGACGCTGCCGGGATCGACTGGGCGGACAACTGGCAGCGCTTCGCCGCTCTCGGAAAAGCCGCTGCCGAGATCGCAGGCGGGGTGATCGTCAAGCGGGGCAAGCCACAGGGCTTCGATGTTCTCCATGCGCACGACTGGCAGACCGCTATGGCGCCCGCATACCTGCGTTACGTGCCGCTGAGTGCCGCTGAGTGCCGTTCGGTCATCACCATCCACAACATGGCTTTTCAGGGTTGGTTCGCGCCGGAAGTCTTTGATCGCATTGAACTTCCTGAGAGCGCTTGGGCACTCGACGGGGTCGAATACCACGGCGGCTTGGGAATGCTGAAAGCGGGCCTCTCCAGCGCCGATGCGATCACCACCGTCAGCCCCACATATGCCCGCGAAATCCGCTCCACCGTGTTCGGAATGGGCCTCGAAGGCCTGATCGTGGAGCGCGGCGGCGCGGTTCACGGCATCCTCAACGGCATCGACGCAAACGTGTGGAATCCGGCTTCCGACGCGGCTTTGGCGGCCCCCTACAGCCACCGCACGCTGGACAAACGCCGCGCCAACAAACGCGCCCTGGAGGCCGAATTCGGCCTCGACGAAGGCGACGGCCCGATCTTCATCGTCGTTACCCGCCTGACCTGGCAGAAGGGTATGGACGTCCTCCCGGACGTCCTCGACCACCTCGTCGGAATCGGCGGAAGACTTGCACTTCTGGGCTCCGGTGACGCTGCGCTGGAGCGCGCCCTGATCGAAGGCGCCGCCCGCCATCCCGGCCGCGTCGGCATCCGCATCGGCTACGACGAGGCGCTGTCCCACCGCATGCAGGCGGGCGGCGACGCGATCCTCATCCCCTCGCGCTTCGAGCCTTGCGGCCTGACGCAGCTCTACGGCCTTGCCTATGGCTGCCTGCCGGTCGTCGCCCGCACCGGGGGCTGGCGGACACCGTGATCGACGCGAATCCGGCCGCTCTGGCCGCAGGCTGCGCCACCGGCGTCCAGTTCGACGGCGTCGACTACGATGCCCTCGCCGCCGCGATCACCCGCACCGTCCAGCTTCACGCCCAGCCCGAAGTGTGGGAACGCCTCCAGAAGAATGCGATGAAAAGCGACTTTTCATGGCAGGCCAGCGGCAAGGCCTACGCCGACCTCTATCGCACGCTGGCGGCATGAAGCCCCTCGGCGCCCGGGTGGAGGCGGGCGAAACCTGCTTTACCGTGCGCTCTCCCCGGGCCGAGGCGCTCTGGCTCTGCCTCTTCGACGGAGAACGGGAAACCCGCCATCGAATGGTGAGAACTGCCGCAGACTGGACGCTCACGCTGCCAGGCGACCTTTCCGGCACGCATTACGGCTATCGCGCGGAGGGCCGCTGGGCACCAATGGAAGGGCATTGGTTCGATCCGGCCAAGCTGCTTGTGGACCCCTATGCCGTCGAGCTCGACCGCCGCTTCGTGCAGAGCCCGCGCCTCGCTGCGTTGGGGGAAGATACCGCCGACATCGTTCCGCGCGCAGTCGTCCCCGAGCCTAACCCTGCCGGACCAACAGAAGCACCCCGCTTCGCGCGCGGCGGGCTAATCTACGAGCTTAACGTCCGCGCTTTCACGATGCTTCACCCCGAAGTGCCCGAGCCCTTACGCGGGACCGTAGCCGCACTCGCGCATCCGGCCGTTCTGGCGCACTTCGTCAAGCTCAACGTCACCGCCGTGGAACTGATGCCAATCGTCGCCTGGGTCGACGAACGGCACCTGCCTCCGCTTGGACTGGTCAATTCGTGGGGTTACAACCCGGTCGCAATGATGGCGCTCGATCCCGGCCTCTGCCCCGGTGGCGTAGAAGAATTGCGCCGGACCGTTGCGGCGCTCCATGACGCGGGGATCGGCGTGTTGCTGGATCTTGTGTTCAACCACTCCGGCGAGAGCGATATTCACGGCGGCGTCCTGTCGTTGCGCGGTCTTGATGATGCAATGTATGCGCACGCCCCCAGCGGTCAGCTCATCAACGATACCGGTTGCGGGAACACACTCGATTTCGCCAATCCCGCCGTGCGGCGGCTGACGCTCGACACGATGCGGCATTTCGTCGAACGTTGCGGCATCGACGGGTTTCGTTTCGACCTCGCTCCGATCATGGCCCGCGGCCCCGGCTTCGATCCCGCCGCGCCGATCTTCGCCGAGATTGCCCGCGACCCGGTGCTCGGCGACCGGGTCCTGATCGCCGAACCCTGGGACATTGGCCCCGGCGGCTATCAGCTCGGGCAGTTCCCCGCCACCTGGCTCGAGTGGAACGACCGTTTTCGCGACGACGTGCGCCGCTTCTGGAAAGGCGACACCGCCATCGGCATACTGGCCACGCGCCTTGCGGGATCAACCGACATCTTCGGCCCGCAATCGCCGGCCGAAGGCTGTCGCTCGATCAACTTCCTCGCAGCGCATGACGGGTTCACACTGGCCGATACGGTGGCGTACGAGCATCGCCACAACGAGGCTAACGGCGAGGACAACCGCGACGGCCACGGTGAGAACTTCAGCTGGAACAACGGCGTCGAAGGGGCGACCGAGGATCTGACGATCGCACAGGCCCGGCGTCGCGATCTCGAAGCCCTGCTTGGCACCCTGTTCGCATCGACAGGTACGATAATGCTGACCGCCGGGGATGAGTTCGGACGCACCCAGTACGGCAACAATAACGCCTATTGTCAGGACAACGCGATCGGCTGGATCGACTGGGAAGCCCGCGACAAAGGACTGGAAGACCATGTCGTCACCTTGTCCGCCGCAAGAGCGGCCAGACGCGCGCTGTTCGAGCGGTTCCCCGAACCGGTAGTCTGGCAGACCCGCGATGGCGACCCGATGAGCGTCGAGGATTGGGAACATCCGGACGCCGACTGGCTGGGTTGCAAGTCGAACGCCGGAGATTTCGGCTTTACTATTGACCGTGCGACAAGGCACGTCAGCATCGCCATCTGAGAGCCGAACCGTGGTACGTTCAGCCGACGCTGCCATCCTGCGGCAATTCGCGACCTGACTGCGTCGGCGAAACTTTTCTAAATTATTGTTTTAACGTATTTTCTGATACATTAAATAATTCCGCCTGATGAGAAAATGCTCTAGCCCCCGCTGCGCAGTTGCTCCGTCAGATAGTTCATCAGTGGTTGCTCGAACCTGGAGTTGATGACCAGGAAATGTCGGCGCTTGTCCTGCTCATCCGGCAGTCGGCATAGGACGTCCTCATCGACCAGGCGGCGGACCAGACGGAGAGCCGTGCTCATCGGGGCGCCGGAAGCGATGCAGGCACTGGATACCGACACACGCCTCGCCTCGATCTTGGCCAGCAGCAGATCGAGCAGCATCGCCCAGGTCGGATCGCCGAAGAGTTCACCGCCGCCGATCTCCCGCCGCTTGCTTTCCTTGCGCAGCAGATCCTTGATGAACTGGCGCAAGTGGACTGGCTCCACGGCCTCGGCGCTGACTGGGGGAACGCTGCTTTCCGCCGCTCGATCGCGAAACGCCGGAGGCACGGGCTCATCGATCAGCCCCGCCAGACGTTGCAATTCGCCGCTAAGCTGCGACATCCTGTCCAGCAGCACCTTGCGTTCGCCAACAGCCTCGGGAAGCCCCTGCACGCGCTGAAGGGCACGACGCAGATCGACGGGGCTGATCGGCTTTTCCAGAAAGTCTGCAGCCGAAGCACGCATCGCGTCGATGGCTACGTCCTTGGTGGCATGGCCCGTCGCGATGATGAAGCGCAACTGGCGCTCATGCTCTTCAGCGTAAAGCGAAAGCTCGCGAATCAAGGCGATGCCGTCCAACCCGGGCAAGTTGTAGTCGACGATCGCGATCGAAATGTCATGCGCTCGAAACAGCGTCTGCGCTTCATCCGCGTTCGAAGCGACGAAAGGCTCGTATCCCATCTGCCGCAGCGCGAAGGCGCATTCCATGCCCCAGTCGGTATCGTCATCGACGACAAGTACCGGCGATACCTGCCGAAACACGCCGGCTTCCATTGCCGAGGGAATTTCAGACATACGCGTTGCTCCTTGCGAGATCTCCGCACCGTCGTCTTCTGATTCAGTAGTCTGTGGACCAAGAAGCGCCCCAATGCGTATCCGCCAATTCTTCGGCATCGCTTCTTCCAATTCCGTTATTTTCTACAGAACGCCCTGTCACATTCCCGGCAGATGTTGTTGCATGGCAACCGACACGATTGCTACCGCTAAAATTGCCGATGCATCAGGCCGCCGTCGCACGGCGCCCGCTTTCTGGAATGCCGCCAGGGCGAAAAGGGTAAGTAGCGCCACCGTGACCATGGCGAAGGTTCCGGCAAGGCCAAGCCACGTCGCCCCTGCCGCCAGTAGCTTGATCTGGCCTCCGGTGAGCACGCGAGCGCCGGTATATGCCCGCAGCAGAGCCACCGCGAGACTCGCGACCGCCAGGCTTCCTGCGCCTGCCGCGCAGGCCCGGACCAGTCCTGGAACGCCGCCGAAAGCCGTGGCTCCAAGCAATCCGAACGTGGCCAGCACGATATAGAGCCAGTCCGGCGTGGTCCTTCCCTCCCAGGGAAGGACCACTACCGGGATCAGTGCGAGCAGTAGAAAGGCAAGATAGAAATATCCTGCAGCTTCCATATCAGTATCCTCCGTTGGTCACCGTCACGTTGGCTTCGACGTTGCTGTCGGGAAGCGGCACGAAGGCTCCGTACTTCATGATCGGACTCCCGCTCATGTCGTAGCGCACCTCCACCCGGAACGTGCCGCTGGTATCGCCCACCCCCGCTGTGATCTGCGGCTGCGACTTGCCGCCAAGCAGCGACCCGTAATTGTCGATCACCGCCTGCGCACGGTCCTGCGCGAGCGTGACCCGCTCGCTGAGGGACAGGCCGGCGACTGCCGCCCTCGCCCCCTCGGCCGCCGCCTGCCTCACGCCGATCAGCGCCGTGAAGTAGATCGAATAGACGATCACTCCGAACACCAGGGCAAGCAGCGCCGGAGCTAGGAGGGCGAACTCCAGCGCCGCTAGGCCCTTTTCGCACTTCAGCAGTCGGAGCGGTGTCCTTGCCGTCATGCGCATGGCACAACCTCCCCGATCAGGTCTGGTTGAACAGGTTGGTGAACGCGGCCGAGAGGTCGTCGTTGAACTGCGAACCAATCGCGACGATCGCGGCCACTACGATGCCGCCCAGCACCGCGTATTCAACTGCAGTCAGGCCGCGCTCATCGGTGCGCAGGCGGGTCACGAGATTAAGGATCGAATTCATCATAGTTACACTCCCCATTTCCCTCCGTGTTGAAGAGGCGACCGGGGAGCGGAGGGGCTCCCATGGCGCCATGCATTGCGATTAGATCAGCACCGGCACTCCGCAGCGCACACCGCCCACCCAAAAGGTGCCGTGACCCAGCTGTATGCCGAGGGCCACGAGGACATTGGTGAGCAGCGGATCGACGACGGCGGTGACGATGCCGGTCACGGGCTGGGTGACGGCCGGGATCAACTGGCTGTCGAGCAGCGGCTGTACCAGCGAGCAAAGCCCGAGCAGACAGTTGATCTCCAGCCCGCCCGGCCCCGTGAGACTGTTGACGAGACCCTGCACGGTATTGCCTACGCGCGCGCCGTTGAGCACCGATTGCGGGATACCGGCCCGAGTGGGACCGCCGATCGTGCCCGGCCCGAAGACCAGCGTGTTACCCTGGGGTTCGCCGCCCAGCACCGGCTCAGCGATCGCGCGGCCCTTGATCGTCACGTCGACGAGTTGGGTCAGCAGCGGCAGTTTGATCGGGATACCTGCGTGTACGATCTCGGTCTTGGTAATATCCGATGCCTTGATCGGCAGCAGCGGCTTATCCATCGCCCAGCCCGGCATGTCGCCGATATAGGCGCTGACAAGCGCCGAGTGGCCGACGACGCGCACCGTGGTGTTCGTCTGCTGGTCCACCCCCGGCGCGCAGTCGATGCGGTCGATCGAACCGTCGGCCGACTGGATGTCGATGATCACCGGAACGTTCGCGCGCGCAATGTTAAGCGGCAGGTTGAGCAACGTCACCTGTACCTTGAGCCGCAGCATCGAGGTGCCCACCTCGGTCTCACCTGCCGGGCCAAACGAAAAGCGCGGACGGTTGACCGGCCCCGACGCTGCGGCGGCAATCGTCACCTGGCTGCCGGTCAGCAGTGGCGGAGGGGACACGGCGGCGATGACCTGCGAAAGATCGAGCGCGGCGGGATCGTCCTGCACCGCGTAGCTGATCAACTGGTAGGCATTGAGTCCCGCACGGAGCGCAGGCGCCACGTCCGCTTCGCCCACCTTCATGTTGCGCCACACGCCGACCTTGAACAGTCCCCGCAGCGGCACCCGGTGGCCGCCCGGCACGAAGCTGTTGAAGGCGTTCAGGGCATTGCGCGTATCGCCCGGGCCAGCCGCCTCGGCCGCGGCCGCGACGATGTCGCGCAAGTCGTAAGTCCCCTTGACGAGATCGCCGTAAGTACCGGTGAAGCCCGAACGCTCGGCCAATTCGTCGAAGAACAGCCCGGCATCGACATTGCCGCCGAGCAGCGCCTCGATCTGCGATGAAGACAAGTTCAGCGAGATGCCGAGCAGGCCGCCAAGCACGCCGTTGACCGCGTGCAGCAGCCCGCCGACGCCCATGGTACTGACGTCGAGCAGGCCGGATGTGGCAGAAATCCCGGCCTCGTCGATGCGCGCCGCGCTGGCGGTGGCGGCGAGCTCGGGAATCGGGCTCATGTCCCCCAGCACACCGGTCAGGAACTGGCGGCTACCCTTGCTCGTGGTCACGCGGACTGCATTGGGGCGCACCGCGCTGCCGGCACAATCGGCAGGCAGGGCGCCCGGAAGGAAGAAGCGCGAACCGGCGTTGTCCGCCGCTTTTCTGTCGTCGTTCGCGCAGTAGTAACCGATTTCGACGTTGCGAATTACCGAAGGATCGTAACCGTTGTGCTGAAGGTAAGTCTCGGCCAGCGAGCGGGCATCATCCGGCCGCATGGAAGCCGCAAGTGCTGCCGCCTCGGTCGCAATGCGCAGTTCGCGATTGCCGCTGTAGTAAAGCGCTACATCGAGCGCGAGACCGGCCGAGAGGAGCAGGGGCACGCCCAGCACGGCCACGGCGGGCGCCACCACGCCGCGCTCGTCCCGCCGCAGACGGCGGATGGTTGCTCTTAGACGGCTCATGACCCGGCCACCTTGATGCCGCTGCCTGCCGCCGCGATCCGCGCTGCCTCGCCCGCCACCTGCTGGCGCAGCTGCGACTTGGCCTTGGTGTCCGTCATGCCGGAAAGCAGCGCGTCAGCTTCGCCCAGCCGCCCGTTGAGAGTGAGCGCGAGGATGAGGTTGTTGCGCACCACTTCATCACCCGGCGCAAGGTCGTGAGCCGCGCGCAGCGTCTCGACCGCCTCGGCGGTCTGCCCAGCGCGCAGGCGCGCATAGCCAAGTGCATTGGTGATGAAGGCATCGGCGGGGCTGGCCTGCGACGCCGCCGCGTATTGCGTCACCGCCTGCGGCCACTGTCCTTCGGCGGCCAGCACATGGCCCCGCACGGCAAGCGCGGCGCCGCTGCGATCGTTACCCGGAATGCGCCCCAGCGCCGTGCGCGCGGCATCGACTTGCCCGAGGTCCAGCAGGCAGTTGACGCGCAGGACACGGGCCTGCGGATCGTCGGGATGCTTGCGGTCGAAATCGTCGAGATAGGCCAGCGCGGCGCGGGCACGGCCGTCCGCGCGCGCCTGCTGGATCAGCGTCAGGTACAAGGTGCGGGTGGAGGTTTCCTCCTGCACTTCGGCAGCGCGATCGGCTGCGAAAGCGGGGCCGGCGGCGAAAAGGAACACAGTCGCGGGCAGCAGATGACGGATCATTTCCCGGAACTCCGCAGCGTGTCGAGGATAGCGGCGACCGGCGGTCCCGCCAGGACGATGAAGAGCGCAGGCATGAAGAATACCAGCATGAGCACGACCATGCGCACGGTGATCTTGCCGATGGCCTCGCGGGCGCGGGCGACGCGGCGCTGCGAGAACTCCCGGATGTATTCGCGCAGGGCAGGCACCAGTTCCATGCCCTGGAACAGCGACTGGCGGAACAGCGCCGCCAGTTCGCGCGCCCCGCTGACGCCGACGCGCGTGGCCCAGCGGTCGAATGCGACCTGATAGTCCTGCCCTCGGTCGAGGTCCTCGACCAGCATGGCCACCAGCCGGGCGTGGTTGGGCACTGCCACCTGCTCGTCGCGGGCGATGCCGCGGAAGCACTGGTCGAGCGAGACACCGCTTTCCAGCATCATTAGCATGAGGTCGAGCAGGAACGGGAATTCCGCCGTCAGCACCCGCTCACGCGATGCCGCGCGCATCTGCAGCGCGTATTTGGCACCGATATAGGTAAGCCCGGTCAGTGCGAAAGTCGGGAAGATCGGCTTGAGCGGATTGCCGGTGACCACAAAGCAGGTCGCCATCGATGCGACCATGACCGCCAGCGTCGCACCCAGACGCAGCGCCACGAATACGTCGAGCGCGCCTGGCTCGAAATAGCCCGCCGCGCGCAGGCGCTTCTCGATCTCAGCCTTGTCGCGCCCTTGCGCCAGCAGCGCGCGGGGTGCGCGCATCGTGCGCCAGTTGCGCCCTGCGGCGGCGGCGCCCGAGGTCCCGGACGTCGCCCGGCCATCGACCCGCGCCCGCAACCGTGCGTCGGTCTGCAACCAGCGCAGCCCGATCAGCGCCACGGCAAGGCCCGAGACGGCCGCGATGAGCGAGATCGAGGCGAGGAACCCGGCCATCAGAACGACAGCCTCATCATCCGGCGGATTATCATGATGCCGATGAATTCCAGCCCGATCGCGACCATCGACATGTTGCGCCCGCGCGGATCGGAGATGAAGAAATCGATGTAGGCCCGGTTCATCGCCACCAGCAGCGTCATCGCCAGCAGCGGCATCGCGATCAGCACCCGCGCGCTGACTTTCGCTTCCGACGTCGCAGCCTGCAGATCGCGGCGGATGCGAACGCGCTCACGCAGGATATTGGCAAGGTTGCCGAATACCGTCGCGATCGATCCGCCGTAGCGCAAGTTCGTGCGGATGGCCGCGGCGATCATCGAGACTTCCGGAATCTGCAAACGGTCGGCGAGGTGCTGCACGGTTTCCGCGACCGGAGCACCCATCGCCAGGCGCCGCCCGACCGGCGCGAAGTAGCTGGCCACCGCCTCGGGCGCATCCGCCAGCGCGCGCGTCAGGGCCTGAGAGAGCGAATTGCCCACCGACTGAAGCTGGCGCACCCCGTCGAGATAGAGCGGCAACGCTTCGGTCAGCGCGTCCACGCGCTTGCGCGCGCGGCCCTTCAGCCAGGACAGCGCCAGCATCGGCACGCCCACGATCAGCACCAGTGCAGCGGCAGGGCCGAACAGCAGCAGCACGATAAGCGTGAGCACCAACATGACGCCGATCAGGGTCTGGAGCGCAGGCACCGTCAGTTCGACCTGCGCCTGCGCGAGCAGTGGCGCAATGCGCTCAGGCACCGTCACCGCCACCAGCGGCCGGACGATTATCTTCCCGGGCGAAGCGATGGCCTCCAGCCGGCGGTCGAGCGTCACGCGGTCCCGCATGCGCTGGGCAAACCACTGCCACGCAACCGCGCCGACGATCAGCAGCGCCAGCAGGAGATAGGCGCCGCCCTTCACCATGCCGGGCCATCCTTGTCCACGACCGGGCTGGCGTAGTCCTTGAGCCGCGCGGCATGGTAGGGGCGCGGTGACAAGGTACGGTGCAGCCCCTCGCCCGACATCGGCGGCTGCTCCTCGAAATGGAACAGTTCGTTGAGCGTATAGGCCTCGCCCTCCACGCCAGTCACTTCGGCGACCGAGGTAATCCGGCGCGAACCGTTGGCGAGGCGCTGGATGTTGACGATCGCGTGGATCGAATTGGCGACGAAGCGGCGAACCGCGCGCACGTCGTTCTGCTGGCCCGCGAAGCCGAGCAACATCTCCAGACGGGAGAGCGCATCGCGCGGCGTGTTGGCGTGCAGCGTCGCCATCGAGCCGTCATGACCGGTGGACATCGCCTGCAGCATTTCCACCGCCTCTACCCCGCGCACTTCGCCCAGGATGATGCGGTCGGGACGCATGCGCAGCGCATTGCGCACGAGGTCGCGCGCGCTGACCTCGCGGCTGCCATCGACGTTGGGGGGCGAGTTTCGAGGCGAACGACGTGCTCCTGCCGCAACTGCAGTTCGGCCGCGTCCTCGATGGTGACGAGACGTTCCTTGTTGCTGATGCAGCTCGACAGCACGTTGAGCAGGGTCGACTTGCCCGCGCCGGTGCCACCGCAGATCAGGATGTTGAGCCGCGAGCGCACGGCGCTGGTCAGGAACGCGGCCATCGCCGGGCTCATCACGCCGCCCGCGACGCAGTCCTCGATGCTCAGCGCCTGGAGCCGGAACTTGCGGATCGAAACCAGCGGGCCGTCGAGCGCGATCGGCGGGATGACGATGTTGACGCGCGAACCGTCGGCGAGGCGTGCATCGACGAAAGGCGTCGCCTCGTCCACGCGGCGGCCGATCGGGCCGACGATGCGCTGGATGATGTTCATCAGGTGGGCATCGTCGCGGAAACGGGTCTCGACCCGCTCAAGGATGCCCGCGCGCTCGGCGTATATGGTGTTGGCGCCATTGACGATGATGTCGTCGATGCTCGCATCGCGAAGCAAAGGCGCGAGCGGGCCGAGGCCGACCACTTCGTCCTCGATATCCTCGATCAGCAGCAACCGCTCGGCGCTGTTGAGCGCAAGCTGGCCGCGGCGGCTGCGGCTGCTGATGACCTGCTCGATCTCCTGGCGCAGCGTGCGTCGGTCGAGGGATTCGGCGGTGATGCCCTGCGTCTCGAGCTGCTCGATCACTTGCGCGCAGGTGAGTGCCTTGACCGCCTGATAGCTGTCGCTCATCCGCTGAGCGGCCGGCTGCGCGATCGGCGCCTTACGCCGAGGCTCGGTCAGCGCCTCCTCGGGCACGAAGTCGTTGGTGAGCAGGCTCATGCGCTACGCTCCACCGAACGCAGGATGGCGCGGCGCATGCGGTCGATGCCGAAGTTCGTGCTCTTGGCCTGCGTCGAAATCCCGCAGGCGCGGCGGATCGCCTGGGCATAGCTGCCCCCGTCGCGCTCCATCATCAGCGGACGGCCCGCGTTGAGCGCGTTGCTCTGGCTCACATGGTCCACCGGCACGCCGAGCACGGTGTCGATGTCGAGCGTATCGGCGATACGGCGACCGTCGAGCAGGATGCGCGGGTCGTGCTCCCACACCAGCAACCGCAGCCGCTGCGCACTCGCAGTGTCCATTGCCACGCGGTCGAGCAGGCGGCGGGTGGAGTCGAGTTCACGGATCGACTGGCTGCAGACCACCTCGACGCTCTGCGCCTGCGAGGCGAGTTCGCGCAGCAGGCCGCCGTTGCGCAGCGATCCACCGCACAGAACGACATGGCCGCAACTGGTGCGCAGAAGCTGGATCAGCCCGACGATGTCGGCCGGACCGATGCCGACCGGCTCCGCGCCGGTGCCGCCGTCGAGCGTCAGCAGCGACAGGCCGGAGCGCTCGTGATGGGCCAGTGCATCGCCGAGCAGGCTGGCATCCATGCGGTCGATGTCGGATATGGCCGAAGCGATCCCGTAATCCACCTTGAGGTCGAGATAGGCTTCGGCCGTGCTGGTCGGCAGGGTGCAGTCGATCAGCAACGTCGAAGTGCCATCGAGGCAATGCGCCAGTGCCATGTCGGTCGCCACCACGGCCGTTGCATCGCGGTCGGTGCCGAGGACCAATGTGAAGCGCCCGAGCCGCCCGTGGCTCGTCAACGACGTGTTGAGCACGCGCGAGAGGATCTCGCTGACTTCCGCCGCCACCGCGCCGCGCGGCATCACGTCGGCCGCACCCGAGCGGATCGCCTGGAGCACGTGGCCCGCGTACATGTCCTCGGTCGCCAGCACGATCGAACGTCCGGCCGCCGCCTGCGAGACCTCGGCGATGACCGAGGCCATGGCCCGCTCTGCCGGGATCGAGGCGTGGTCGATGACGACGATGCCGGGCCCTTCGAACTCGGCGCCGTCCAGCGACTGCACCATTTCGACCGCCACGTGCGCGCCCATCGCGTCGGAGATTCGCTGCGCGAGGGCGCGGTCGATGGAAAGAAGATGGATGCGTGCCATGTCAGCGCCTCACCACGCCAAAAGTCCGGATGCCTTGTTCGACACCGTCGTTGCCGACGATCATCTGCCCTATGCTGGGATCCACGGGATTATTGGCGGTCGCCAGCATCGGCTTCACCGCCTCCGGCTCTACCAGCCGGGGCGTGGCGACGATGATCAGTTCCTGACGCTCCTTCTGGTTCTGCTGCCGCTTGAAGAAGGCGCCCAGCACCGGCAGGTCACCGAGGAACGGCACCTTATCCTTGGTCACGGAACTGTTCGAATAGTTGAGCCCGGCGATCACGAAGCTCTGGCCGCTGCCCAGTTCCACCGTCGTCTCGGTCGAACGGCGGCGGATGCCTGGCACCGTATAGCCCTGCAGCTGGACGCCGTTGTTGTAATCAAGCTCGCTGACTTCGGGCGCCAGCTTCAAGACGATGCTATTCTCGCTCAGGACATAGGGCGTCACCGATAGGCGCACGCCGAATTCCTTGTACTGGATGGAGATTGTGTTGCCGTTGCCGCCGGTCGATTGCGGTACAGGCACGGGAAACTCGCCGCCCGCCAGGAAGCTCGCCTTCTCGCCCGAGCGCACCAGCAGCGTCGGCTGCGCCAGAAGCTGCGAAAGCCCGTTCGAGGACAATGCGGAAAGCACCGCGCCGATGCCGCGGTTGCGGCTGCTCAGAAACAAGTTGAACGCGCTCTGGATCGGCGCCGAGGCATCGATGCTGAGACCGGGCGTTGCATTACCGCTCGCCCCCGAGCCGTTGAACGAATAGCCGTTGAGGCTGCTCGACGGGATCAGCGCGCCCTGAATGTCGCCCGAGAGCTTGGCGAAGCTGAAGCCAAGCGCCTTGAGCGTCGAGGAGGATACCGCCGCGAACTGGACGTCGACGGCGACCACCTTCTCGCCTGCACGCAGCGGTCCGTTGGCGCTCGCATACGTGGGGGCCGGCGGATCGACGTGGAACTGCGTCTCCCCGATCATCGAGCCATCCGCCGCGTAGACGCTGAGCGCCGCGTCGCCTGCCCCCTGCCCGCTGACCCGCAACGACTGCGAGGTCGGCGCAGAGACGGCAATCACGTTGTCGCGGTTGACCTCGATGCGAGCGATCGAGCGGGTGAAGCGCAGGGTCTGCGCCTCGTCGATCTGAAGCGTACGTTGATCCTGCGCGCTTGCGATAGCCGGCGCCATCGCGGCGACGCAGGCCAGCAGGCCGCTTGCATACTGCGCCCTCATTGTGCGCCACTCCCCGAATAGATCGTTTCGCGATTGCTGCCGACCACCAGCTCGATCGCATGGGGGCGGGAGCGCGGCGTGGCTGTACCGTCCTGGCAGGAGGCGCTGCCGCCGCGCGAGGGGAGGCGCGGCGGCAAACGCCGGCGTCGGCCTTGCCGCCGCCGAAGGAGCCTCGAGAATGGATGCGACCTGCGCCGTCGCGACTTCCTGCTTGTCCTCGGGATTGCGCAGCGAGAGGTAGAGCGCGCCGGTGCTCTTCGCGAGCGAGAGTTCGGACACCTGCTGCGGATCGAGAGCCAGCGTTAGGTTGCGCGCGGGAGGCGGAGGCGCGGATACCGCGCCCGTCACCCCGTCCTTGACCGGAGCACCGACGACGACTTCGCCCACCGCCAGCACCGGCACCATCTGCAACAGCGTGGTAGACCGGCTGCGGCCGTTGCCACGCGCGCCTGCAATCGCATCCTCGCCGGGATAGACCACCTGGACATCGACCCGGTCGCCCGGACGGACGAGGCCGGCCACTGCGATCTCCGCGGTCGTGTCGATGCTGATCGCGCGCATGCCGACCGGCACGCGGATCGCCAGCTTGCCTTCCTGCTGCAGCGCCTCGCGCGGGATCGGAGTATTGGCCCGGATGTCGCGGGTAGCAACCCGGCCGACGACTTCGGCGGGGGTAGCCGCGCCGGGAACACGGGAGGGGTCGAGAGAGGCATTGCGGATCATGTCCGCCGTGATCGTCTCTCCGATCTTCACGTCGCGCGTGGCAACAGCGAGGATGGCACCTTCAGCCTGCGTCGATCCCGCTGCCAGCCCCCGCACCGGCCCCGACGCGCCGCGCGGGGTGGCCGAACGCCCCAGTTCCCTGACACCCAGGAAACCGAACGTTGCGGCCGCAACGAGCCCGACAGTGATCGTCAGCTTCGCTTTTGAACCCAGGCGCATGCAATTCCCTTTGCCATTGCGCTTACGCAAACGGAGTGCTGCCCCTGCACCCCGCGAAAATTGTGAACCGTTCCTTGCCGGGACAGGTTCACTTCCATTTGTGAATGGTAACCTGTGCCGAATTCAGTCCATCATGGAGAAGGAGCCGATGCGAGGGGATCGGCATGCCCGGATTTCCGCAGTTGGTCGCTCCCTGCAGGCCTGCGCACAAGTGCGCGGTGCAACATCCCTGTAATTCGGGAGATCGCCCGCAATGGATGAACAGGAAGTAACCCTCACTTCGGTTCTTTTCGTGACTTGCGCCGATAGTCGAGGCAATAGGAACACATGTTCAAGACCGTCCTGACCGACCATGCTCCGACACATCGTCGTCAAGGACATTGCGGGACTCTGCAAACGAATTCCTCAACAGAGGCTTGGACTTGCTTGCATGAGGGGGCAGGAACCGAAACGCCGATCGCGCTTCCCGACCCTCACTATGACGATGAGGCACACATTGTGAACAACGCAGCATCAAAGAGGGGCACCCAGTGATCCCCGTTCAGGAAGCGATCGGCGACAACGCGAAGGCACACGCGGACGAACGAGATACCAAACGGTCCCGCAAGGCCCGCAGATGGAGCGACGGGACCCGTCTCTACGCCGCGACAACGGCGCTGGCAGCGCTGACCCTTGGGCTCGTCGCACCCCATTCGCCCGGCGCCGGGGTGATCTCAGCCGCGTCTTCAGGCGCGTTATACGTCTTGCACAGGCCGCGCCTGTCGCTCGTGACAGCAGTGTTATTGGCGATCGGAGCCTTGCCGGCTGGCGAAGCCGCGGGATCGCCGATATTCTGGGCAGACCTCGTGCTGGTGTCCTGCGCGGCGCTGCTGCCCCGGCGACTGACGACGACATTGCTGCGCGTTCCCCGCTGGTCGTGGCCTGCTGCCATGACGGTGGGAGCCTTGTGTCTGTTTGCCTACTTCTTCGCAGGGCCGATTCTTGGCCCTACGCTGGGTATTCTTTCCGCATTATGCGCGGCGTTCATCGGCGCAGGAATTGCCCGTCATCTTGCAATGGTCGATGCAAGGCTCCTTGCATGGGGCGAAGGCGGCATGGCCGAAGTCACCCGCGATCTCCTTCTCGGCCGCATCGCCAGCGGGATGCTGCACGACCTTGCCCAACCGCTGAACGTCATATCGATGGCAAACGCCAACATGGACTACATCGTCAGCCATCTCGACATCGATGAGGTCAACCGCCAGCAGATCCACGAGCGCGTGGCCCGTATCGCCACCCATACCGAAGGCGCCGCCCACATCCTCAGCCTGTTCCGCTGGTTCGGCCGAGACGGTCGCGAAGGCGACGGCGCGCTGACCGTCCAAAACGCACTGGAATGCGCGATCGCGACCACTCGATCCAACGTGCGACACCACGGAGTTGCAGTCCACTTGCGCGGGACGGGCCTCGATTACCTCGTACCCGGACAGTACGGTGCGCTGCAGATGATGGCGGTAGCGGCTCTGCTCAGCGCTTTTTCCAGCTTCTTCGGCAAGGACGGAAGCAAGCACAAAGGCGAAGTCCTGCTCAACGCGAGCATCACGCCCGCCCACGTCGTGATTACCGTCGATTGCATGGACGAGAACGCGAACCCCATGCCCGCGCGCACGATCGACGGCGCCACACTCTGGCTGGTCGAACAGGTCGCGCAGGAAGCATCGAGCGAATTTCGCTGCGTGCTACATAACCGTAAACCGCTGCGCTTCGTAATCCGCCTCGGCCGCGACGACATCTGATCGGGTATCAGCCTACCACCAATAGCGGCAGTTCGATCTTCACGCACGCGCCTTCGACATCGCCCGGCGACAGTTCGACGACGCCGCCGATCTTGCCCAGCACCTGGCGGCAGATGTGCAGGCCCAGGCCCGTTCCATTACGTGGTTTGGTAGTGAAGAACTGCTGGAAGGCGGCCCTTGCCTGCTCTCGCGACAGTCCGGCCCCGTTGTCGGAAATTATGCAACGCAGTGCCTCTCCCTCGATCGAGAGACGGATCGCAATGCGTCCCACACCCCGCCAGCCCGCCTCCCGGCGCGCTTCGATGCTCTCCGCCGCGTTGCGCAGAATGTTGACGAGCACCTGTTCCGCCTCGATCTGGCACAAGCCGACGTTCGCGGGAACCGGCGTCCGGCATTGCTCGACCCTGATGTTGGCCTTCTCGAACAGTGGTCTCAGGAACCGCACCGCATCGCGGGCAGCCACACCGAAGTCTGCGCTGACCACGCCCCTGCTGTTGCCGGAGGCATAATCCAGCGTATGATCGATGATCGTCTGCGCCCTCTGCACCTGCTCGGCGATCCGTTCGATCGCCTTGGCGAGTTGTGGCTGCATACCATCGTTGCGCTCGAGCAGTAGACGCAGGTTTTCGTTGGCGATCGCGATGGAAAATAGTGGCTGGCGCAGTTCATGCGCCAGTTCCGAACTTTGCTCACCAAGATCGGCAAGACGCGCCTTGGCGGCGATCGTCTCGAACAATTGCTCGACACCGGCCGGGTCGATCCCGCAACCGGCCCGATGCGCAGTGCCGTCCGTGTCACGGCAAAGCTGGCTTGTCGGCGTGCATCGGCCCCAGTTCTCGACATCGCGCTGGGTGATCTCGTTCGGTTTCATTCGAAGCCTTCCGCGTTTTCATGCACTTCATTGCCGGCGTCGAGCATAGCGGTGAGCGTACTGATGAGCAGTTGCGGCTGCACCGGCTTGGTGAGCACCAGATGATGTGGCAACGCCAGGTCGGGGTCCGGACGAAGCTGATCGCCGGTTATGAAAAGATAGCGAAATTCACGCTCGCTCAACTCGGCATGCGCACGAATACGCGATACGATCGACAATCCGGACTCGCCCCCTAACCGCACGTCGCAAGCCAACACACGGATCGACGCGTGACGTTCGAGCATCACCATCGCCTGATCGAGATCCTCGACGCCGACGGCGCATATGTCATGCAGCGCCATGAACGTCAGCAGTTCCTCGACGATCGCGCTCACGTCGTCGATCAGCAATACCAAAGCTTGATCGTTTCCCATCAGCTTCTCTCACCTGAAGCCCGAACATCATCGGCCCGGGTCTAATTACATTCACTTAGGTGGCATTACGTTTCCAAATCAATAACGAGCCATAAACATTGTTAGAAATCGAAAAGTTATCACCAGACCCATGATAGCGGCGCTTCCGCTACCTGCTTAAGCACAACTGCGATATGAAGTCGCTCGCAGTGCATGGCCAAAGCGACGCGCCGGCGAGCGCGCTGCAATCGATGGAAAAGTGCCGTGTTCGAGGCATTCGATGGCGCCTTCGACCATCGCTGCTGCGGCGAATGCATGTTCGTCTTCAAGCATCCGTTGCGCGGTATGCAGCAATTCGCGTGCTGACTGTTGCCCATTAGTTCTCATCACAAGGTCCTTCTCTTTTATTCGGCAGTTAGAGGGGACGACCCACGGCAAGGGCCGTCCCCTCCCCCACCTCGTTATCCGAGGTCGGGCTGCGGCGTGTCCAACCAGGGGAGGGCAACAAGGCGGTGGACACGCCGGCCTCAGTTCAGTTGCCCGTGCCGCCCCCAGCAGCCCCCGACCAGTCCAGTGACCGGAGCGAGGACGGTGCCAGTGCCTGTACCGGACCCGGTGGCGCCCACTAAGCTGCCCACGACCCCGGTTACGGGAGCGAGCAGGCCTGCTGCGCCCGAGCCGCCGGTGCCAGTGCCTCCGAGCAAACCGCCGACCACTCCGGTTACCGGAGCAAGGACATCGCCCGTGCCGCCGCCGCCAGTCACGCCGCCGAGAAGACCCCCGACCACGCCAGTCACCGGAGCAAGGACATCGCCCGTGCCGCCGCCGCCAGTCACGCCGCCGAGAAGACCCCCGACCACGCCAGTCACCGGAGCAAGGACATCGCCCGTGCCGCCGCCGCCAGTCACGCCGCCGAGAAGACCCCCGACCACGCCAGTCACCGGAGCAAGGACATCGCCCGTGCCGCCGCCGCCAGTCACGCCGCCGAGAAGACCCCCGACCACGCCAGTCACCGGAGCAAGGACATCGCCCGTGCCGCCGCCGCCAGTCACGCCGCCGAGAAGACCCCCGACCACGCCGGTCACCGGAGCAAGGACGGTCCCGCCCGTCTCGCCGGAGCCAACGCCGCCGATGACTTGGCCCAGCGTCCCGTTCAGCGTGTCAAGCACCGGAGAGGCAACGGCATCCACCACGCTCGTAACCGGAGCCACTACCGGGGCCAGCCCGTTCGTGACCTGCGTTACGCCGGCCCCTACCTGCGCACCGAGCAGCGAACCGGCAAGGTTGCCCACCGGAGCAAGACCTTGCGCCACGCCTGCCGCCGTCGTCGGGATGGTGACGTCAAGGATGCTGCCATCCGCCAGCACGTCGGCCGTCACGAGTTGCCCGGATACGAGCCCCGGGTTTTCAGACAATACGTTGACACCTGCCAGAGTGCCGCTCGTACTTGGCCCGGTCAGGACATTGTTGCCAAGGTCCAGGCCGACCAGCGGTCCGGTGTAAGTCGGTGCCGTGCCGGAGCCGCCACCCGGCAGAGTGCCGGTAATGCCATCAACCAACCCTCCGAGTTGCCCGGTGAGAGGGCCAAGCAGGCCGTTCTGTCCCACGACCGGAGCCAGTACCGCATCGACCGTACCAAGTATCGGCGTCGTCACCTGGCTAACGGTCGAAGTCACCACCGCCACCGTCGGGGACAGCCCGTTGGTGACTTGCGTCACCGTCGAGCCCACCTGCTGACCGAGCAGCGCGCCAGCCAACGAGCCCACAGGGGCCAGAGCCTCTTGCGTTTGCTGAGTAGTGGTCGGCAACGCAACGTTGACGATATGGCCGTCACCGGTGAGCACATCGACGGCGATGGTACCGCCATTGCCGGTGGCGACGTCAGGAGCCACGTTCACGTCGATCAGCGTGCCCGAACCACTCGGCCCGAGGATGGGCGTGCCACCCACTCCGACACCAGCCACGGGACCGGTGTAGCTGCCGGATGGACCGGTCGGACCGCCAGGGCCAGTCGGACCGCCAGGGCCAGTCGGACCGCCGGGGCCGGTCGGGCCGCCAGGACCAGTCGGGCCGCCAGGGCCGGTCGGGCCGCCAGGGCCGGTCGGGCCGCCAGGGCCGGTCGGGCCGCCAGGGCCGGTCGGGCCGCCAGGACCAGTCGGGCCGCCAGGACCAGTCGGGCCGCCAGGACCAGTCGGGCCGCCAGGACCAGTCGGGCCGCCAGGACCAGTCGGGCCGCCAGGACCAGTCGGGCCGCCAGGACCAGTCGGGCCGCCAGGACCAGTCGGGCCGCCAGGACCAGTCGGGCCGCCAGGACCAGTCGGGCCGCCAGGACCAGTCGGGCCGCCAGGACCAGTCGGGCCGCCAGGACCAGTCGGGCCGCCAGGACCAGTCGGGCCGCCAGGACCAGTCGGGCCGCCAGGACCAGTCGGGCCGCCAGGACCAGTCGGGCCGCCAGGACCAGTCGGGCCGCCAGGACCAGTCGGGCCGCCAGGACCAGTCGGGCCGCCAGGACCAGTCGGGCCGCCAGGACCAGTCGGGCCGCCAGGACCAGTCGGGCCGCCAGGACCAGTCGGGCCGCCAGGACCAGTCGGGCCGCCAGGACCAGTCGGGCCGCCAGGACCAGTCGGGCCGCCAGGACCAGTCGGGCCGCCAGGACCAGTCGGGCCGCCAGGACCAGTCGGGCCGCCAGGACCAGTCGGGCCGCCAGGACCAGTCGGGCCGCCAGGACCAGTCGGGCCGCCAGGACCAGTCGGGCCGCCAGGACCAGTCGGGCCGCCAGGACCAGTCGGGCCGCCAGGACCAGTCGGGCCGCCAGGACCAGTCGGGCCGCCAGGACCAGTCGGGCCGGACGGATCACTTGGACCGGTTGGGCCGCTCGGGCCTGACGGCGTGCCACCGCCGCCAGCACCGACACGGAACCCGACGCCATCGGCGCAGGCTCCCAGCAGAAGAAGGGGAATGGCGCTCGCACACAGCAATATGTGCCTTGTCGATTTGCGCTGCTTACTAAGCGGCATCTTGTTGTCCTCCATAAAATGCCCAGTCCGCAAAGGCTAAAGGACTGTCGTGGAAGACATCGCGCTCAGAAGAAGCCGCCCCGGCTAGAGGCTCAAACGGGCACCTCCAGCTTATCCGGCTCGTTTTCGCAAACAGCTGTGCATGCCTGGGAAAACGGCTCGCGAGAAAAGCACCGGACGGTGCATCGCCCTCGAAATCTGGCAAGAACCCGGAAAAAGCAAAGGCTCGCGAGCAAAATCCGCTTTGCGCGCGAGCCGGGAGATGGAGCCGAAATGACGGTTATTTATATCCGCATCCACGCTCGGCGGATACGAGAGCGCCGCAACTCAGTCTGCTGCGGCTTCGATCTCGCGGGCGACTCGAGAGCGGCTGTCCAGAACGGCTTCTCGGACGATCGCCAACACCTGATCGAGATCGGTATCGGGCGTCAGGGTCAGTTCGACCGCAAGGCCGTCCTTGACCGACCTTACCCGCCCGACCCGCGCATCGCCCACCAGCAGTACGGTTTCGCTCCCCTGCGACGTGGAGCCTTCTCCCGCTGCATGCTTCAGACGAGACAGGACCGTCGCGGCCGAGATCATCTTCTCGCCCGCCGCCGCGAAGCGTTGCTGTTCATGCCCGATGGCCCGCGCGGCGACCAGCACGCGCTCGCGCTGCTCGCCACGACGCAGCAACGGGGTCAACACTTCGGAATGGCGCACACGCAGTTCTTCGCGCGTGGCGAAGGCATCGACGACCTCGTCCGGCATCTGCGCGAGCGACAGCAGGCGGCTGAGCTGGCTGTTGGAAAGGTTCAGAGCCTCGGCCATGCGCGACTGGACACCGCCGTAGAAGCGATCGACCGCACTCTGGTAACTGCGCGCGCGATCCAGCTCCGTGATATCCTGCCGCTCACGGTTCTCGATGTCCGCAAGGCGGAAGGCTTCCTCGTCGCTCAGGTCGACGATCATCGCATTGAGGCGGATCTCGGGGCGGCCATTGTGATTCAGCCAGTCCACACAGAACCGGCGCCGGCTGCCGACCAGCAGTTCGTAGGGACAATCCGCCCCCGGAGCGTTGTGACGGACGAGTACCGGAATGCGGTTCCCGTCTTCCTGCGCAATCGATTCTATGAGTGAACGGCAGCTTTCGGCCGAAAGTCCAGGCACGTCGCGTGGATTGCCATCCCATACCGAACAGTCGGATGGACGGATGGAAATCGCCGTACGCCCCCTTGATCCTCCCTGCGCGACGCCGGCCAGCCGCTGATCGAGGCGTGAAAGTTCCTCGCTTTCGAAGCGCAAAGCCTCTGCCGGTTCCGGTTCATAGGATAGCGTCGTCAATATATCCCGAACAAAGCTCCCCACCGTGCGTCCCCTTCCTTGCTATGATCCACTGGATCGAGCCCAGGCCGAACATAGCGAAAGGAATGGCTCCGCCGCCCGGCGAACTAGGTTCGGATCGGCTCTATTTCCTCGCGAAAAGACTGCGATTTCAGAAGCGGTGATTGGCCGTTATCGCGAAACCATGGATGCGGCGGTCGTTGGCGAACTCGCCGGAATAGGACAGTCGAAGCGCCGTCCGCTCGCCGTACACCGCACTGATCCCGGCTCCTACGACTGCGCCATCACGATCGTAGCGGGTGGACGGTAGCGTGAAGATCGGCGTGCCGCCCTGCAGGAAGATCGCCTCGATCCGGCTTTCCGGCCGCGACCGCAGTTCCCGCTGCCACTGCGCCTCGACGCTGGGGCGCAAGGTCCATGCCCCCTTCCGGAGCGATGCGGAAGCCCGCATCCCCAGACTGCTGCGCACCGATTCCGTCTTGAACTTGGCAACGGCAAGTGAAGCCGGCCCACCACTTTCGACGAAGCCGCCGAGATCAGCATAGCGATAGTGAAGCCCGGCGAAAGGTTGCGCCCGAAGGACGCCGAGCTTGAAGATGCCTCCGGCCTCTACCGTGGCCGCGGCGTTGTCGCCGTTTGGCCCGGACTGCAGCCGGTCGCTGAAGCCAGTGAAACTGACTTGGCGTCTCAACTGATACCAGCTGCGGGTATAGCCCGCCGTGGCATCCACATAATAACGTCCATTGGTATAGCTGGCGTAAGGCGTGACGTTGGCATTGAACAGCGTGCTGCGAGGTTGCTGGCTGCGATCCAGGTTCGCATCGATGCCATCAATCCCGATCGACGTGCCCAGGATCAATCCCGGCACCGGCGAAATGTCGAAACCCGCCCGGATCGAGCGGCTGTCGAAATTGGCGCGCGGCCGATCCGGCCTTGCGTGATAGTCGCCTTGTTTGAGGCCGTAGCTGACCATCACATTGATCGTGCGGTCACCACTTACCGGCACTCCTGGCGAAGCATCGAGTGCAAACTCGCGACGCTGCGCCAGGTAGCCGCGGATTTCCCGGTCGGTTGCGTCCATGGACTGGATCGAGAGCCGAGGCATAAGCCGATAAGGCGCCGCACCGAGTTGCCCGAGCGCTTCGGCCCGAGCACTCGCATCGGGGAGCGCATCAATCGCATCAAGGATGCCTGCATACCCCGCCGCTGCCGACGGTGCGAGGGCATCGAGGGCTGCACCGACCGCCGCCTGACCCGGTGTAGTGCCGTCAGCCTCATAACTCTGCGCGAAAGCAGGTGCGGAATGCACGCCGAGTGCAACGGCGCATACCGCAAGACCAATCGCAAGGCGCATCGTCGAGCCGGATTTTGAATGCTGCAAGTTTGTTTCCTCCGCCGTTATCGCAAAGCTCCGAGTGCCTTGCGCTTTCCGTCTGGTGTCAGGCTTTATGATGTTACGTCCGTGAGGCATCTGGCCAGTCGAACTGCCCTCGCTGCGAAGGCTTCCTACGAGAGCGCCGCCTCGATGGCTTTTCAGGTAAGCAGCCCCGTGTTGCGTGCCGTCCGGAGTGCCTGCACCTCTTCCCGGCCTGCAGGATCCATGCGAGAAGACCTTTTGCGAGGCATTGCGCGGCGAAGCAGAGGAAAGGGCCGATTCGGACCCAGTCTCGCCCGCGACGTCAGCGCCAGTTCGGGCCTTCAACCCAGGTTACGAGGCTTCGGCGCAAGCCGTCGGTCACCGGCAGTACCCGGTGCTGCAGGAAGGAGGGAAAGATCAAGACACTGCCCCTTCCGGCGAAGGTCTCACCTGGGCTCTGGATGCCGAAGAACTCAAATTCGCCGCCCTTGTAGTCGTCCGGTGCCGACAATTGCACCACGACTGAAAGCTTGCGCGCATATGGGCGTGTTGATTCCAGCCACACGTCCTGATGCCAATCGTAGTGTCCGTTGTTAGTGGCACGATATTCGGTGAACTGGATTTCGTACGGCGCATCGATATCGACGCCGAAGTTGGTGCGGTTCGATGAACGGACGAGGTTCATGAGCCGCACGACGATGTCGCGCTCCTGAATCGCGTCCAGCCAGCGGATCGTCGAACTACGGTAGCTTTGATCGCTGCGAAGGGTATCGGAGAATCCGATCGTAGCATTGGCCTCAGGATACTTTCGTGCGCGTGCGAGTATCTTGTCGCACTCAGCCGGCGACAGCGCGCCGGACCAGGCCTCCCAAACATTCTGCATGAATAGCCCCTATTCTGGCCTTGCGCCTTTTTGCGTATACGCAAAAGCGGGAAATCAGAGTGTCCGGGACACGCTGAAGAAGAACCGCGCCTTGCTGCTCATCCCATCGAATGGTTTCTTGACGGGGACAGCAACCTGACCTGTCGCGGTCCAGCCCTTCAGGGGCGTCACGCGAATGCCTCCACCCGCCGACGCGAGCGAGTAGTCACGGCCCGGCAGATTGTAGACAGGACGCGCAAGCGAACGCGCAAGTGCGGCATCGGTATACGCAAAAAATGTTAGCGCTCTCGCGCTCGACTTGCTGCCAAGCGCTCGCCAGGATAGTTCTGCGGATCCGGAAACCGCCCTGTCAGCGGTGAGAAATCCGTCGCGGTAGGCAAGGCCCGCTCCTTCTCCGCCAAGTACGACACGTTCGGTCGTCGGCAATCGATCGGGACTATATTGACCTCGCAAACTGATCTTGGCGGCAAACCTGGGATCGAGTTCCTTCACGAAAGTCGCCTGAAGGTTAGCCTTGCGGAACGCCACCCGGGAATATCCCGAGATCGCCCGGGCCCCCAAGCCGCCAAGGCCGTGGCTTAGAGAGAGCGAGACGCCGTAGCCGCTCGTCTTCCCGATCGCGGACCAACTCGCACCCAGACGCGCGGCGCGCGTACGGAACCCGCCGAATGCGGTATCGAGGTAATAATTGTCGCTGTTCGTGCCATCAAGCGAGGCTGTCAGCGTCAGGTTGCGCTTATAGCTGCGAACCAGCGGATGACTGACGACGATGCCGAGTTGCTTGGCCTCGCCCAAAATGTCGAGATCGCGCGTCCGGGTCCGCACGTAAGCGCCTGTAAGGCCCACTGTGGTACCGCTCGATCCAATGGGAGTCTGGTGGCTCGCCGAGTAGAATTGATAGCGGTGCGGCTGAAGGGGAACGTAACCCGACAGGCGCGTGCTGTCGCCCTCACGGAGCAGACCGTTGAATGCCACTGCAGCCTGCGCCTGCGCTCCGGTGGTGACGTTGAAGACGCCGCGATTGTTGAGGTTGACGGTGATCTCGACCTGCTTGCGACGCACATCGAGATCGAGCGCGAGTTCGCCTGGCTTCGCCGTGCCGCGCAGCTTCGCCTCTACCGTCTGGCCGGGAATGTCACGCAGCAAAGACAGCGTTCGCTCGATCGTCGACTTGTGCGTCGGCGTGTCCCGCATGAGGCGCTTTATATGGGCGTCGATGAGCCGCTTGGGTGTACTGCTGGTTTCCCCGCCAGAGCATATTGTACGATCCGCCCCTCAAGCACCTGAACCGTCAGCACGCCGTCCGCCGCCGATTGCGCGGGAATGCTCACGGCATAGAACGCAATGTCACTGCTCGCGTAAGCTGCGCTGACCGCGTTCGCGAGCTTCTGCAATGCGTCCCGGTCTAACGGCCCACCGACGAAGGGACCCGTTGCGGCGTCGAGTTTCCTGCGATCGAGAGTAGCGCCAAGGTAGCGGACCTCCTTGAGCGCCACGGTGCTGGCTGCGGTGTCCACGCTTACAGGCGCGGAGGAAGTTCCGCCGGCGGCGCGGCGCGCGGGATCGCGGGGTCCTGTCGATCGAGTCGGTCCCTGTCGATGGTCGGCGACTGATTGAGCGCCTTGGAGCCCTGTGCCAGCGAAGGCTGAGCCGCAATCGTGAGGGCCGCACCTACGACGAGCAGGGCGCGACGGATTGCTCCGGAGGTCCGGAACCTGCGCATCGCGCCGTCGCGCGCGTTCTCGGGAATTGCCCTCATGATCTTCGATTGCCTGATTTTGCCCGCATAGCGAGCGAGTTGCCCGGCATCAGGTTACGAAGCCATCGCCGCCGTTCATCTCAAATCGAAGCCGTTTCGAGGGTATCGGGCACGCAAGGCGCCTTGTCAGCGTGTCGTCTGGCGACGGAGTACCGTCCGGGTCACCCAGAAAAGCGGCCTGCCCCATGGAAAACCGCTGCGATGGTTACGCAAACACCGCTGGCGGACGCAACCCAGGGCCTTGCTATGGCATCTTCAAGGTAGCGTCGGATCGGTTGCGATCCCGGGCGCTAATTGCCGCTACGTCGGGTTACGGAGACCAATAAACCGCAAATTTTACCATCAGAACTTCGCGGATCGATACGTAGGGCGTGCATGCTTTTCATCGCACTGACAAGCATTTACTTACCGCTAACCTTTACAACCTTATCGCCGTGGCTGGAACAGAGAGGCCTGACGCGAGCAAGATGCTGTCCAAGGATACAACCCTGACAAGCGCGGCAACCTCCGCGAGCACCTTTACCGATGGTCGAGCCTGGCTTGCGATCGCGGCGGCCTGGACCGGTTTCGCAACGAGCTTCCGGAAGGCGATTATGCATGCGCTGGCCGCGGCGGCCTTGGCGCTTATGCTGTCAGGAAAGGTCTCTTCGACAGCGATCATGGCATGGCTGACCCTGGCGGCGCTCGCGCCGCTGCTCGACAGCCGGCTAAACCGTACACGGCACCGGCCTTCGCCCGGCTGGCTATCATCACATGCCGGGACGATACTCTCTGCAGTGCCGTGGGCCTTGCCCTTGTGGGCTTTCGGATCGCAGGCAGGCATGGAAACGGCGACGCAGTTGTGGGCGGTGCTCGCTCTGTTGATGGCAGCATCGGTTTCGCGTGCAACCGCAACGCCGGGAGCAGCTCTCATCTTCTGCGGCATCGTGGGCAATTCCAGTGCGGCCTGGTTCCTGCTCGCATCCGATCCGGCCATGGCCACGATCGCACTGCTGTTCGTCGCGATCACATCCGCAGCCATCGTGGAACGAAAACGCGCCTCTGCTGCTTCGAAAGTCGGCGGAAAAGCCGACGGACAACCGGTCCGCAGTGCCGATGCCGCGGCATCGGCGCAATGCGAGTTCGGACAAGACGGTGCACACTGGCATTGGCAAACCGATGTGTCCCTGCGCCTCCTTGGCGTTTCGCCGCGCTTTGCGCTCGCAGCGGGACGCGATCCCTCCGATCTGGAAGGCATCTCATTTCGCAGGCTGATCGCGGGAGCGTGTGTCGGGGACACTCCTCCGGCTTGCGCCGAACTCGCCGAGCGCATGAAACGTCGCGAAAACATCTGCGACCTTGCCATCAAGGTCAGTACCGGCGGACGAACCCAGTGGTGGAAATTGTCAGCTCAACCGCATTACTGCGAGGATAGGTTCGTAGGCTATCGCGGAACCGGATGCGATGTAACCGAAGGCCGGGAAAATCTCGAAACAATGAACCGCATGGCCCGGTATGACTCTCTGACGGGACTACCGAACCGGGCGATGGTCACCGAAGCGCTGGCATCTGCACTTGATCGCACCGCGCAGCGGCAGCGCAATGCCTGCGCATTCCTTATGATCGATCTCGATAGGTTCAAGGCGGTGAACGACACGCTCGGCCACGATGTCGGCGATACTCTGCTGGTGCGCGTTGCCGAAAGGCTGAGGGAGCAGATCGCCGACAGCGACCTGTGCGGCCGTTTCAGTGGCGATGCCTTCGCGGTAGTCGTTCCTGATGCATCCAACCTCGACCGGGTCAGACTTTTGATCCGGCGGATCACGGATCGGCTGATCCAACCCTACGAGATCGGGCATCATACGGTATTCGTGGGCGCTTCCGTAGGCTGGGCCGTGGGGCCGCACGACGGTGCAAACGCCGAGATGATGATGCGCAATGCCGACCTTGCACTTTACCGCGCCAAGGAGGCCCGCGGCAATTCGCACTGCCGCTACGAGCGCAGCTTCCACGCGCACGCCGAAGAACGTCGCAAGCTGGAGATAGCCTTGCGGGGCGCCATGAAGCACAACGAACTGCACCTCGTGTTCCAGCCCGTGGTCGATGCGCAGTCGGAAGCGATAACCAGTTTCGAGGCACTGCTGCGCTGGCGAAACGCAGAGTATGGCACAGTCAGCCCGGAAAAGTTCATCCCTCTCGCGGAAGAGACACGCCTCATCATTCCCATCGGGGAATGGGTATTACGCGAAGCCTGCAAGGCGGCGGCCGGTTGGCCGGGGGACGTACGCATCGCAGTAAACGTGTCTGGCGAGCAGTTGCTGGACCCGAACTTCGTCACGAACATCGTCAGTGCCCTTGCGGCAAGCGGCCTAGCTCCCGAACGTCTCGAGATCGAGGTTACCGAAAGCATCTTCCTGAGCGACGCGACGCGGGCCTGTACCGCTTTAGAGCACGTCATGGCGCTGGGATGTACGGTGGCGCTGGACGATTTCGGCACCGGCTATTCGTCACTGGGCTACTTGCGCAACATACGCTTCTCCACGATCAAGCTCGATCGATCGTTCGTTCAGGGCGCCGCTGGCGGAAACAGGGAATGCCTTGCGATCCTGCGCGCAGTGGTGACCCTGGCGGACAGTCTGGGCATCAGCACCACCGCGGAAGGGGTCGAAACCCGCCGGGATGTCGACCTCGTAAGGGCTCTCGGTTGCAGCAAGATCCAGGGGTACTATTTCGGGAAGCCGCAGGATGCGCCTGCGGCACGGTCGATGTTCGAGATGTCCTGATACGCCCGACTGCTTCGACTCTTTGTGAGATTGGTTCGCAACAACTGCTCTCCTAGTCCGCGCGGCATGGATCACCCACCCGCGAACAGAATGGAACCCAGGACGCGGGATGCTCTGAGCCTTTTGCTGGAAGAATCGTCCCGCTCTCATCCGCTATGCCGTGACGATCGTGGGCGATGTCGGTCTGGCCTAAGACATCGTCCAGAACGCCTGACGTCGAGAGACAAGAGGCCAGGCCACAGCCGGAGCGGGAAATTCCGCGCCAGCCGATGGTCGTGCTCGCCGCCGGACCGGCCAACGAGCCCCTCGCCTCCGAGCTGGCGGAAATCGTCGATCCCGGCTCGACTGGGAGGCATCGGTCCTCGCTCACCTGGAGCGCTTCCGCCGCTATCCGCGCCCGTGCCCACGCGGCCCGGCAATAGGGCGCGGTGCAAGTGCGCTTCACGATGAACCGCGCAAGGTTCGTCCTGTCCTGCGCGATCGTGCGCAAGTCCGGCTCATTCATGCTCGATCAGGCGGCGCTCGACACGCTGCGGCGCGCGCAGCCCTGCCCGCCATTCCTGCGGGACGTCTGGATACCGTGGAACTGACCGTGCCGATCGAGTTCGATCTCCGCTAGGCCGTAGCCGACCAGCGCCCGGGGACCATCACCTGCTTCCACAAGGCCGGCCCCGCGAACAGCAGGGCATCGCCCACGACCATGAGCACGACGACGATCGCGCACAGGCCAAGATCGGCAAGGCTGGCCGGTGCGGGCGGATGGGCATGCACCCGCGTGTACAGCACGCGCACCGTCAGCGCCGCGAGCGTCAGGACAGCGAAGCCGCAGACGCGCAAGCCCATCTGCGCCGCCAGAGTTTCATGCCAACGGATCATATGTCACCTCCCTTGAGGAGGCGCTTCAACTACGCACCTTCGCATAGCAATTCGAGAGGGGAACCTGTGGCTTGGCATTGAGATTGCATAAGATCGCGGCGGAATTTGCGCCGGGAAAACGCAAATCATATGCCGATCATATGCGTTCGGCACCTTGCCGATATGGAGATCAAATGCGGTTCCATGGCATGGGCATCGGGCAATGCAACCAAGGGGTCATGACTTGAGCAGCGATCAGACCGGTGCGATTTCGGGCCACGGCAGCGGACCTCACGGGCGGCTGCCGACGCTCGCGCTCGGTGCGCTGGGCGTGGTGTTCGGGGATATCGGCACGTCCCCGCTCTATGCGCTCAAGGAGAGCTTCGTCGGGCACCATCCGCTGGCCGTGGACCACGCGCACATCTTCGGCGTGCTCTCGCTGATCTTCTGGACGATGACGCTGATCGTGACGTTCAAGTACGTCTTCATCGTCATGCGCGCCGACAACGAGGGCGAAGGCGGCTCGATGGCCCTCCTCGCGCTGATCGGGCGGAGCCTGGGCGAAACGCGCTGGACGCCGGTGATCGCGATGCTGGGCGTGATCGCGACCGCGCTGTTCTATGGCGATGCGATCATCACCCCCGCCATCTCCGTGTTGTCGGCGGTCGAGGGGCTTACCGTCGTGGAGACGTCGCTGGGCGAACTGGTGCTGCCGATCGCGATCGTCATCCTCCTCGGCCTGTTCCTGATTCAGAAGCACGGCACCGAGCGGGTCGGCGCATTCTTCGGGCCGGTCATGGCGGTGTACTTCGTTGTTCTCGCGGTGCTGGGCGTGACCAACATCATCGTCCATCCTCAGATCATCGGCATCGTCAACCCGTACTGGGCCTGGCACTTCTTCGCGCTCGATCCCAGGCTGGCGTTCCTCGCGCTGGGGTCGGTGGTGCTGGCGGTGACCGGCGCGGAGGCGCTCTATGCCGACATGGGGCATTTCGGCCGCAAGGCCATCAGCATCGCCTGGCTCTACGCCGCGCTGCCCTGCCTCATGCTCAACTACATGGGACAGGGCGCTCTGCTGCTCGACCATCCCGAGGCGGCGAGCAATCCCTTCTTCCTGCTCGCCCCGGAATGGGCACGACTGCCGCTAGTGATCCTCGCGACGCTGGCCACCGTCATCGCCAGCCAGGCGGTGATTTCGGGCGCGTTCTCGATCACCCGCCAGGCGGTGCAGCTCGGCTTCCTGCCGAGGCTGCGCATCCTCCACACCAGCGCTTCGGCGGAGGGGCAGGTCTACGTACCGATCGTCAACTGGGCGCTGCTGGTCTTCGTCGTCCTGCTGGTGCTCTCGTTCCGCTCATCGGGCAGTCTGGCGGCGGCTTACGGCATCGCGGTGACGGGGACGATGGTGATCACCGCCTGCATGCTGGGCGTCCTGACCTTCAGCGTCTGGCGCTGGCCGCCGGTGGTGGCGGGGACTGTCACCGGACTGTTCCTGATCATCGACGGCGCCTACTTCCTGTCGAACGCGACGAAGATCCCCGACGGCGGCTGGTTCCCGCTGCTGGTCGCCGCGATCGTCTTCGTAATGCTCACCACGTGGTCCACGGGCCGCAAGGTCATGCGCCGCTATCTTGCAGAAGGGGCCATCGACCTCGACCTGTTCATCAAGTCCACGGCGGGATCGGTACGCCGCGTCGCGGGTACGGCCGTCTTCCTCTCCTCCACCAGCGAAGGTGTGCCGCCCGCGCTGCTTCACAACGTCAAGCACAACAAGGTGTTGCACGAGCGCATCGTCATCCTCACGGTGACGACCGAAGCGGTGCCGTCGATGCCGGAGGAAGGCCGCATCACCATCGCCGATCACGGCGCGAACTTCTACCGCATGCGCCTGCGCCACGGCTTCCTCGAGGACGTGGACATTCCCGCCTCGCTCAAGGCCGTCACCACCTGCGGCGCGCCGTTCGGGTCGATGGACACCAGCTACTTCCTCAGCCGCCAGACCCTGATCGCCTCCGAGAAGCCCGGCATGGCGCTCTGGCGCGAGAAGCTCTTCGCGTGGATGATCCGCAATGCGGCGACGCCGATGGAGTTCTTCAACCTGCCGACGAACCGTGTCGTCGAACTCGGCTCGCAAGTGGAGATCTGAGAGCCCGCGCGCCCGTCACTCCGGCGACACGTGCAGGCGATAGCCCACGCCGATCTCGTTGCCGATGATTTGCGGGCGCTGCGGATCGTCCTCCAGCTTCTGCCGCAGGCTGCGCACCAGCACGCGCAGGTATTCGACGTGCCGCTCGTTCTCGGACGGCCAGACCTGCATCATGATCTGGTGGTGCGTGATGACTCGCCCCGGATGCTGCGCCAGTTGCGCGACCACGGCATATTCCTTGGGCGTGAGGTGCACTTCCCTGCCCGCCTTGGTGATGCGCCGCTCCATCAGGTCGATCGACACGTCACCCGCAGTCACGGCCGACACGCCGCCGCCCCGCGCCATCCGGTGCCGCAGCGCCACGCGCAGGCGCGCCAGCAGTTCGTCAGTGTCGAACGGCTTGGTCAGGTAATCGTCCGCCCCCAGATCCAGCGCCGCCACCTTTTCGTCCGTGGCATCGCGCGCCGAGACGATGATCAGCGTCGCATCGGTCTCCTTCTTGATCAGCGGCACCAGTTCCAGCCCGTCACGATCGGGCAGGCCAAGGTCCAGCAGCACGAGATCTGGGCGCTCCTCGCGCAGGCGCTCCATCGTCTCGCGCGCGTTGCCTGCCTCGACCGTCGCATAGTCGGCCCTTCCGAGCGCCGTCTGGATCAGGCGCCGGATATGCGGCTCGTCATCGACGATGAGCACCTTGTGGCGGGTCTTCATGGCATGTCCTCATTGTCGAGGTGCCGGATGATCAGCGCCTCGGGAATACGGATGGTGAAGCAGGCGCCGAAGGGGTCCTCGGCGTTGGCGGCCTCGACCGAAAGGCCCATGGCCTCGGCGAAACCCTTGACGATGGCGAGGCCGAGCCCGGTGCCATGGCGCACCCGGTCGGAGCCTTCGAGCCGGGTGAACGTCTCGAACACGCGCTTTTCCTGACCCGGCGGAATGCCCGGCCCCCGATCGATCACCGACAACCGCAAGGCGCCCGGCGAACGACGGCAGCGCACCAGGATCGGCGTCCCGGGTTCGCCATAGCGCCCGGCATTGTCGAGCAGGTTGATCAGGCAATGGTGCAGCAGCACCGGATCAAGCCGCACCAATGGTATGTCCGGCGCAATGTCGAGGTCGATCTGCCTCCCTTGCAGCGCACCCCGGGTATCGTGGACGGCACTGGCAACCGCGTCGAACAGGTCGGTCGCTTCGGGCTTCATCGGCAGCGCGCCCGCCTCGACGCGGGCCATGTCGAGCAGGTTGGCGACGAAGCGGTTGAGGCGCTGCGCCTCGGCATCGATGGTCTCGACGAGGTCGGGCGACGGGTGCGTCCTGAACTCCTGCGCCGCCGTCAGGATCGTGGTGAGCGGCGTGCGCAAGTCATGGCTGACCGACGAGAGCAACGCCGCGCGTAGCCGGTCGCGCTCGCCCACGGCTTGCGCCTTGAGGTTCTCCTCCTCCAGCGCCATGCGGTCGAAGGCGATCGACGCCTGATCGAGCAGGCTCATCAGCAGCGGCACTTCGTCCGAGCGCACCGGGTCGCCGGCATCCTCGCGCGCGATGCCGAGAACGGCCATCACGCCCCGGCCCGATGCGGCGGACGCACGCAGCGGGTGAAATAGCCAGTCGGAGGCGGTCAGCGTCGCCGAGCCGCGCCCGGCGGGCTGCTCATTATCGATCGCCCATTGTGCGGCGGCCAGTTCGATCTGATCCATCCGGTCCTCGGGCGGATAGGCGGCGGCGAGGTCCGGGCCTGCCAGCGAGGGCAGCAGCAGCACCGCGCGCACGTCGAGCAGACGGGCGACTTCGGCGCAGATCGCCTGCATCAGCTCGTCCTGCGTGGCTGCCGCCGTCAACTGGCGCGAGAAGCTGGCAAGCGCGGCGTTCTGGCGTGCGCTGGCGCCCGCGAGGTCGGCCTGCGCGCGGACCCGCGCGGCGAACTGGCTGGTGACCACCGCCACGCCCAGCAGCACCAGGATCGAGATCACGTTCTCGGGATTGGCGACGGTCAGCGTGCCGGTCGGCGGCAGGAAGAAGAAGTTGTAGGCGAGGCTGGAGGCCAGCCCCGCGAACAGCCCCGCCCGCAGCGAGAGCGAGGCCGCCGCGAACATCACCGGGATCAGGTAGAGCAGCGCGATGTTGCCAAGGTCGATCACCTCGACCAGCAGACGGCCGAGCACGGTCATTGCCGCGACCATCAGCAGCGCCCCCAGGTAATGCCCCGGATGGCCCCATTGCCCCCATCGTTGACCTCGCCTTCTTTCGGGCTTGCGGCCACTGTCAACCGGCTCGCCCGAAGGCAGGACGTGCACGGCGACGTCGCCGATCGTGCGCACCAGCCGGTCCACCACCGAGCCGTGCCGCGCCTCGAACCACCATGAGCGGTGCGACTTGCCGATGACGATCTGCGTCGCGCGCGCATCCTTTGCGAAGCCGCCCAGCCCCTCGACGACGCCCGCCGCCGGGATGCTGGCGGTGGAGGCGCCGAGGCGCGAGGCCAGTGCGAGGGTATCGGCCAGCTGTCGGCGCTCGCCATCGGAGAAGTGCTGGTCGCGCCGGGTCTCGATGTGCACGGCGGTCCAAGGCGCGCGCAAGGCGTCGGCCATGCGCTTGCCCGCCCGCACCAGTCCGGCGGCATGAGGGTGCTCGCTGACGGCGACGACGATGCGTTCGCCCACCGCGAAGCTGCCCGCCAGCGCATGGGCGCGCACGTGCTCCAGCATCTGCGCGTCCACCGCCTGCGCCGCACGGCGCAGCGCCAGTTCGCGCAGCGCGGTGAGGTTGGACTTGGAGAAGAAGTGCCCCAGCGCGCGCGTCGCCTCGTGCGGCACGTAGACCTTGCCGTCCCTGAGCCGCTCGATCAGTTCGTCGGGCGGAATGTCGACGACTTCGATCTCGGCCTGTTCGAGTATCGAGATCGGGCACCGTCTCGCGCACGCGGACGCGGGTGAACGAGGCGACCACATCGTTCAGGCTCTCGACGTGCTGGATGTTGAGCGTGGAACAGACGTCGATCCCGGCGTCGAGCAATTCCTCGACGTCCTGATAGCGCTTGGGATGGCGGCTGCCGGGTGCGTTGGTGTGCGCGAGTTCATCGACCAGCACCAAGGCCGGCGCTCGGGCGAGGATGGCGTCGATGTCCATCTCGCCCAGCGTGTGACCGACGTGGTCCACCGTGCGGCGGGCGACGATCTCGTGGCCCTCGACCAGCGCCCCGGTCTCTCGCCGCCCGTGCGTTTCCACGACACCGACGACCACGTCCACCCCCGCCGCGCGGCGCTGGTGGCCTTCGGTCAACATCTCCCAGGTCTTGCCGACGCCGGGCGCGGCGCCGAGAAAGATCTTGAGACGGCCGCGACCCTCCCGCGCGGCGGCGCGCAGGAGGGCTTCGGGCGATGGGCGTTCAGGCTCGTTCACCGGACCGGCTTAGCGCGCAATGCATCCAGTCGTCGATTGAGTTCGAACACGTTGACGCGGCGTTCGCCGATGAAGCCGAGCACTGGCTCCTCGATGCTGCCCGCGACGAGGCGGCGCAGCGCGTCGGGTTCGAACCCGCGCGCGCGGGCCACGCGGTCCACCTGATACAAGGCCGCCTCGGGGCTGATATCGGGGTCGAGCCCCGAGGCGGAGGTGGTCACCAGGTCGGACGGAACGGGACGCCCTGGTGTCGCAGCCTGCATGCGTTGGAGATCGGCCTGCACCCGGTCGTGCAGCGCCTGTGAGGCGGGGCCGAGGTTGGACCCGGAGGAGGCAAGGCCGTCGTAGCCCCCTGATCGGAAGCGCCCGCCGCCGAAGGCCGGGTGTTGAAGTAGCGCTCCGAAGTGAAGGCCTGCCCGACCACGGTGGAGCCGATCACCCTGCCGCTTTCGGTGACGAGGCTGCCATTCGCCTGACGCGGGAACAGCGCTTGCCCGATCCCGGTCATCGCCAGCGGATAGGCAAGGCCGAGCAGAATGGCGAATAGCCCGGTCATCACGAGCGCGGGGCGCAGCGAGCTTGAAATATCGTTGGTCATTTGTCTGTCTCCTGTGAGCCTGCGCTTCGCCTCGGGGGCTTCGACAAGCTCAGCCTGAGCGGTGTTGAGAGGTTTACCCTTTTTCCCCGTCATTCCCGCGAAGGCGGGGACCCATCTGATGGCCGTGCGATCGGCTACTTCAGGAGATGGGTTCCCGCCTTCGCGGGAATGACGGGAAAGAGAAGGTTCAGTTCGCCGTCATCCTCACGCCAGTCCCAGCCCGCCGACCGCGAGATCGATGAGCTTGATGCCGACGAACGGCGCGATCAGCCCGCCAAGGCCGTAGACCGCGAGGTTGCGCGCCAGCAGCGGTCCCGCGCCCATCGGCTTGTACGTGACGCCGCGCAGCGCCAGCGGCACGAGGCAGGGGATGATGAGCGCGTTGAAGATGATCGCCGAAAGGATCGCGCTCTGCGGGCTCGACAGGCCCATCACGTTGAGCACGCCGAGGCCGGGGTAGAGCGCCACGAACATTGCCGGGATGATCGCGAAGTACTTGGCCACGTCGTTCGCCACCGAGAACGTCGTCAGCGCGCCGCGCGTCATCAGCAGTTGCTTGCCGAGGCCGACGACCTCGATCAGCTTGGTCGGGTCGCTGTCGAGGTCGACCATGTTGCCCGCCTCGCGCGCGGCCTGGGTGCCGGTGTTCATGGCGACGCCGACGTCCGCCTGCGCCAGCGCGGGGGCGTCGTTGGTGCCGTCGCCGCACATGGCGACGAGGCGGCCGCCCTGCTGTTCCTTGCGGATCAGCGCCAGCTTGTCCTCCGGCGTGGCTTCGGCGAGGAAGTCGTCCACCCCCGATTCCGCCGCGATCGAGGCGGCCGTCAGCGGGTTGTCGCCGGTTATCATGACGGTGCGGATGCCCATCGCGCGCAATTCGCCGAAGCGCTCGCGGATGCCCGCCTTGACGATATCCTTGAGGAAGATCGCGCCCAGCAGCCTGCCATCGACCGCAACCGCCAGCGGCGTGCCGCCCGCGCGGCCGATCTCGTCGGCGATGCGGCGCAGTTCGGTGGCGGCGGCAGTCGCGCCCGCGCCGGGATTGGCGGCAAGGATCGCCTGAACCGCGCCCTTCTGGATGATCCTCCCGCCGGTGTTCACGCCGGAGATGCGGGTCTGCGCGGTGAAGGGGATGACCTCGGCGCCCTCGGGAAGCACCGTCGCGGTCTGGCCGAACTTCTCGCGCGCCAGCACGACGATCGAGCGGCCCTCGGGCGTCTCGTCGGCAAGGCTGGCGACCAGCGCGGCTTCGGCAAGTTCGCTCATGCCCACGCCGCCCACCGTGCGGAACTCGCTGGCCTGACGGTCGCCGACGGTGATGGTGCCGGTCTTGTCGAGCAACAGCACGTCGATGTCGCCCGCTGCCTCCACCGCGCGGCCGGACTTCGCCAGCACGTTGAAGCGCACCAGCCGGTCCATGCCCGCGATGCCGATGGCCGAGAGTAGCGCCGCGATCGTCGTCGGGATCAGCGTGATGAGCAGCGCCGCGAGGATCGCCACCGGCACCGCGCCGCCCGCATAGCTGGCAAAGCCGGGGATGGTGGCGACGGCGATCAGGAAGATGATGGTCAGGCCCACCAGCAGCAGGGTCAGGGCGATCTCGTTGGGGGTCTTCTGGCGCTCGGCGCCTTCGACCAGCGCGATCATGCGGTCGAGGAAGCCCTGTCCCGGATTGACGGTGACGCGCACGCGGATCTCGTCTGAGATGACGCGGGTGCCCGCCGTCACCGCTGAGCGGTCACCGCCCGCCTCGCGGATGACGGGCGCGCTCTCGCCGGTGATCGCGGCCTCGTTGACCGAGGCGACACCGGCGACGACTTCGCCGTCCGAGGGGATGAGGTCGCCGGTCTGGACGAGGACGACGTCGTCCTTTTTCAGCAGGCTGGCGGGGACGGAGTCGTAGCGGCTACCGTCACCCTTCAGCCGCTTGGCAGTGAGTTCCGCCTTGGTCGCGCGCAAGCTGGCGGCCTGCGCCTTGCCGCGCCCTTCGGCCAGCGCCTCGGCGAACGTGCCGAACAGGACGGTCAACCAGAGCCACAGCACCAGCTGGATCTTGAACCCGGCGTCGAGGCCGTCGCGGCCGACGATGAGCAGCACCGTCAGCAGCACCGCGACGACGGCGGTGGTGAACATCACCGGGTTGCGGATCAGTTCCTTCGGATTGAGCTTGCGGAAGGCATCGCCGATCGCCGGAACGATCAGGTCTGCGGTGAACAGGGATTTGGTTTGCGATCGGGACATCGTCAGGTCCTCAGAAAAGCTGGCCACGGATCATCGCGAGATGATCGGCGACAGGGCCAAGGGCGAGGCTGGGAAGGAAGGTCAGGCCGCCCACGATCAGGACGATGCCGATCAGCAGGCCGGTCCACAGCAGCCCGGTGGTGGGGAAACTGCCCGCCGTCTCCGGCGTGTACCTTTTGGCGGCGAGGCTGCCCGCGATCGCCAGCATCGGCACGATGACGAAGAACCGGCCGAGCCACATGGCGACGCCCAGCATGCCGTTGTAGAACGGCGTGCCCGCACTCAGCCCCGCGAAGGCCGAGCCGTTGTTGCCTACGGCGCTGGTGAAGGCGTAGAGGATCTCGGAGAACCCGTGCGGCCCCTTGTTGAGCGGCCCGGCAAGGCCCGCAGGCAGCACCGAGGCCACGGCGGTCATGCCCAGGATCACCAGCGGCAGCACCGCGATCGCCAGCACCGCCAGCTTGACCTCGCGGCTCTCGATCTTCTTGCCGACATACTCGGGCGTGCGGCCCACCATCAGCCCCGCCACGAAGACGGCAAGGATAGCGAACAGCAGGAACCCGTAGATCCCTGCGCCGACGCCGCCGACGACGACTTCGCCAAGCTGCATGTTGAACAGCGGGATCATGCCGCCCAGCGCCGTGAAGCTGTCATGCATGGCATTGACCGCGCCGCAGCTCGCCGCCGTGGTGACGACCGAGAACAGCGCCGAGGCGACCACGCCGAAGCGGACTTCCTTGCCCTCCATGTTGCCCCCGGCGACGCCGAGGTGATGGAGCACCGGATTGCCCACCGCTTCCTGCCAGTAGACCACGGCGGTGCCGATCAGGAAGATCGTCATCATCGCCGCCAGGATCGCCCAGCCCTGGCGGGTATTGCCCACCGCCTTGCCGAAGCACCAGGTCATGCCGGTGCCGATCACGAAAATCGACAGCATCTGGACGAAGTTGGTCAGCACGTCCGGGTTCTCGAAGGGGTGAGCGGAATTGGCGTTGAAGAAGCCGCCGCCGTTGGTGCCCAGCATCTTGATCGCCTCCTGCGAGGCGACGGGGCCGAGCGCGAGCGTCTGCTTCACGCCTTCCAGCGTCGAGACGTCGACCGATGCCGCCAGCGTCTGCGGCACGCCCGCCGCAATCAGGTACAGCGTGTAGACCACGCAGGCGGGCAGCAGCAGGTAGAGCGTCACGCGCGTAATGTCGGCCCAGAAGTTGCCGATTCCGGTAGCGCTGCGGCGCGCGAACCCACGGAACAGCGCGAAGGCCAGCGCGATCCCGGTGGCCGCCGAGAGGAAGTTATGGATCGTCAGCGCGAACATCTGCGACAGGTTGCTCATCACCGCCTCGCCCACGTACCACTGCCAGTTGGTATTGGTGGTGAAGCTGACGGCGGTGTTGAACGCCCCGTCCGCGCCGATGCCCGCATAGCCGAGGCCGTTGAGCGGCAACACGCCTTGCAGGCGCAGCACCGCATAAGTCAGGAGCAGCAGCACGGCGTTGAACACCAGCATGTGCACCGCGTAGCGATGCCACGGCTGGTCCTCGTCCGGGTTAATGCCTGACAGCTTGTAGAAGCCGCGCTCTACGGGTCCGAGCACACGATGAAGCGGCGTGCGGCGGCCCTCGTACAGCGCGTGGAGCCACAGCCCCATAGGTTTGGTGAGCGCCAGCAGAACGCCGACGAAAGCTGCGATATACAGCCATCCCTGGAAGGTCATGACGGCGCCCCCTCAGAACCGCTCGGGCCGTGCGAGCACGGCAACGAGATAGACGAGAAGGCCGAGTGCGGTGAAACCCGCCAGCCACAGATCGATGGTCATGTCGGTCGCGCCCCTCACGCCTTGTTGCACAGGCCGACGTAGCCGAGACTGGCCGCCAGCAACGCGAGGGTCAGGCCGATCCAGAGGATGTCCTGCATGGGTAATGCTCCTGCAAGCTCGCCTCGCAAAGGCTGCGGGACGAGTCGAATGCAGCAGAGCCATTAGGATGGTGCGGCGTTGGAATTCGAGACGAACAAATCCGCGGCCGCATAGTATTTGCGTATGATCTGCGGATTTTCGCTGAAAAAGCGACGTCCGGAAGCGATAGCTCGCTCCCGGACGGCTTTCGATCATGCCATGTTCGAAAGATCAGAACCCGAAGCGCACGCGGATGCCGCCGTTGCGCTTGACCGGCATCGACAGCACCACCGCATTGCCGCCGAGCAGGCTCGTCGTCGTCTGGACGCCGGTGTAGCTCTTGTCTTTGAACACGTTGTTGACGAAGAACTGCACGTCGAGATGCTCGCTGCTAATACCGGTGCGCACGTTCACCTTGTTGGCATCGCCGATCCACGAGATGTTCTCGTACGTCGTGTAGATGCGGCTGCGGTGTGCATAGTCGCCGCGCAGGAACCAGCGGTAGCCGTCGCCGATGTCGACGCCGTATTCCGCGCCGACGTTGCTGGTGAACACCGGAGCCGCAGGGTTCTGCGCGCCCGCCGCCACCGTCGAGTTGCCGGTGATCGCCACGCACGAGGCGCAGGGGATCGAAGTGTCCAGCTCGACCTTGTTGTACCCGGCGTTGAAGTTGAGCGACAGCGCATGGGTCACCTTGAGGTTACCCTCGATTTCGGCGCCCTTCACCGTGCTCCTGCCGGTGTTCTGGGTCACGCCGACGCCGATGTCGCTGGCGCCCGGGGTGGCGTTGGGGACCTGGATGCTGTTGGTGATCGCCTGGTCCTTCCACTTGGCGTAGAAGACCGCCGCGCTGAAGGAGAACACATCCGCCACGGTGCCCTTCAGGCCCAGTTCGTAGTTGTCGATGACGGCCGGCTTGTAGATGTTGGTGACCGAGGCGCGCTCTTCCAGATAAGCGCGCTGAGCGGCGGTCAGCGGCAGGACCGAGAGGTTGAAGCCGCCCTTGTTCATCCCGCGCGAATAGGTCGCGTAGCCCATGAGGTCCGGCGTGAACTTGTACTGCGCGGACACGCGGGGCACGAAGCGCTTGTACTTGCCGCTGGTGCGCAGGGTCTGCGGGTTGCGGAAGTAGACCTTCAGCTCCTCCTCGATGTAGCGCCCTTCGGCGTTCAGCGTGAAACGCGGCGAGAAGTCGTAGGACACGCTGCCGAACACGCTCTTGTCGACGAGCGTATTGAGCGAGCCGTCGCCGAACACCTGGATCGTATTGGGATAGAGCGCGACCGTATAACTGCGGTTGCTGACCTTGAAGTAGTTGGCGCCCACCATCCAGCGCAGCGGCTGGTTCGCGCCGGAAGTGACCCGGAACTCCTGGCTGACGGCGCGCTCCTTGTACATCGCCATGGTCGGGTAGTTGATGAACGGATCGCCCACGAAACCGGGGATCGTCGATACCGTGGTGTTGGGAATGCCGCTGGTATCGCGCCCGTCGAGGTCCTGATTGCTCTGGAAACGGGTCTTGTTGTAGCCGGTCAGCGACGAGAGCACGATGTCGGTGCCGGGGATCGTGAAGTCCACCGCAAGGTTCGTCACGATCTCGCGGCGCTCCAGACCCGCGTGGTCGTTGATCGCCTTGTAGGTCGGGTTCAGGCGTCCCAGCGAGTTGTTGACGACCTGGTCGATGAACGCAGGCGTCGCCGGGTTCTGGCCCATCTGGCTGGTTGGGAACTGCGGGATCTTGCCGCAGTAGAAGTTGTTCACGTTGGTCGGCGCGGCGCCCGCGTTGCAGTTGAAGGTGTTGACCGGCAGACGGCTGGAGAAGCCCGCCGCGCCCGCGCCGTCATGGTCCTCCAGATACATGCCGAAAGCCTTGAGGCGCAGGCCGTCGAACGGCTTGATCACCAGCGTGCCGTTGATCGTCTCGGTCTGCTGCGCACCGAGGCGGCTGCCGTCGTAGGGGTTGGTGTACTGCCCGTCGAAGCCGTAGCGGCGCCCGCCGATGCGCAGGCCGATGGCGTCCTTGACGATCGGCAACTCGACGCTCGCCTTGATGTCATAGAGCGAATAGCTGCCCGCAGTGCCGTCGAAGTTCCACCGGAACGCATCGCCCGGATCACGCGTCACCACGTTGATCGCGCCCGCGAAGGACTGGCGGCCGAAGGCGGCGCTCTGCGGACCTTTGAGCACTTCGACACGCGACACTTCGTTGCCGAGGTTGTTGATGACGTCGAAGTTGACCGGCGTACCGTCGAGAAACACCGAGACGGTCGGGTTCAGCGGATCGGCGATGCCGCGGATGACGATCTGGCTGTAGCTGCGGTCGACGCGGCCCGAACTGGTCTGCTGCGCATAGAGGCCCGGCGTGAAGGCCTGCAGGTCCAGCACGTTGTTGACGTTGAGCTTGGCGAGGTTGGCCGCCGTCATGACCGACAGCGTCACCGGGGTCTCCAGCAGCGACTCCTCGCGGCGACGGGCGGTGACCATGATCACCCCGCCGTCGGTGCCCGCTTCGGCCTGCGGAGCGGACGGCGCAACCGGGGTTTCCTGGGCCTGCGCGGCAGGCGCAGTGGCCATGACGAGCATGAGCGCGGTGCAGCATGCACCAAAGTCATAGCATTTCGATTTCGAACGCATCTTGGTATTCTCCCTGTTTTCGGAATTTGCGTGTCAATGAACTTCGATTCATTGCACGACTTCGGAACGGAAGTTTTCAGGATAAAATCGGATATTCAATTGAATTTGGGTTGTCCGCCCATAACCATCAGTTATGAAACTGCAGAGGCCGGACCCCTGAGTCCCGCCGCCCGGAGAGCACGATGGACCTTCGCCAGCTGCGCCACCTGATCGCCATCATCGAGGAGCGTTCGTTCTCGGCCGCGGCCAAGGCGGTGCACCTCACCCAGCCTGCCCTGACGCGCAGCATGAACGCCCTCGAAGCGAGCGTTGGAACGCCGCTTCTGGTGCGCAGAAACAACGGAATTGAGCCGACTTCGGCAGGTTCCGTGCTTTACGAATACGCCAACCTGCTGACCGCCACAGCGGACAATGCCAGGGCCGACATCGCCCGGCTGGCGAAGGGTCTGGGGGTGCGCTGAACGTCGGAATCGGCACACATCTGGCCGACCTCGCACTGCCGAAAATCCTCTCGGAGTTCGCGCGGCGCTATCCCCACCTGTCGATCAATCTGAAGATCGGGATGATCGAGGATCTGGTGCCGATGGTGCTGGAGGGCAGGGTCGAACTGATCGCCAGCATGGTCCCGACGGACCGCATGCAGGCAGGCATCGCCTATGAGCGACTTTTTACTACAACAACCCATTTATATGCAGCACAACTGCACCACCTATGCGCCATAGATGATGCCATTACTTTTGAACAATTGACGCGCGAGCGCTGGGTTTATTTAAACTGCCTCCACGCGGATCTCGACATGAATCGCTTCTTCGCCAATGGCGGCATGGGCTTTCCCGATCAGGTTTTCCGCACCGATTCCCCAAGGATGATGCGCGCAATGATCGAGGACGAAGGCTGCCTCGGCATCATGCCGGACGACTACATGAGCGGCGCCCGGGCGCAGGCGCTGCGAGTAGAGGGCATGCCCGTCCCGCGCGCGACCGGGCTGCTCTACCGCCCCGATATTCCGCTGCGTCCGATCGTCATGGAATTCGCCAACCTGCTGCGCCGCGAACTTTCCAAACCTCCGGGATGAGTGCGCGCGCACCGGCTCAGGCGGCCAGCGCGGCGAAAGCGCGCAGGCGCGGCACCAGGTGCTCGCCAAGGTGCAGGACGTCGGCGATCGGATCGAAGCCGCTGATCAGGAAGCGGTTCACGCCAAGCCGGTGATAGGCGAGCAGGCTGGCGGCGACCGAGTCCGGCGTGCCGACGATCGTGCTGGCGGCCTTCTGGAACCCGGTGGCGCGGGCGATGCCCACCCAGAGCCGCTCGTCCAGCACGTCGCCTTCGCGGGCGCGCGCTTCGGCCAGTTCGTTCTTGCCGAGGACGCCGGGCTGACCGCCCTTTTGCGCCATGTCCTCGACGCCCCGGCGCACGTCCTCCAGCACCGCCTGCGCCTTGTCCCATGCCTCGCCCTCGGTACGGCCGACGATGATCCGGGTGGACATGCAGAAATCGACTGTCCGACCGGCCTTACGCGCCTCTTGACGTACCGATGCGATCAGTGCGGCGCTGGGTTCCAGCCGGTCTATGCCGAAGGCGTAGACGTCGGCGTGCTGCCCCGCGACTTCCAGTGCGCGCGGGGACTGGCCGCCGAAGAACACCGGGATGCCGCCCGCCTGCACCGGCACCACTTCGGAGCGCGCGCCGCGCAAGGTATAGAACGTGCCGTCGTGATCGAACCGCTCGCCGCTCCATGTCCTGCGCAGCAGCGGAATATATTCAGCACTGCGGGCGTGACGTTCGTCGCGGGTTAGGAAATCGCCGTCGGCCTGCGTCTCGGTGTCGCTGGGGGCGGAGATGACATGGACGCCCACCCGCCCCTCGCTCAGCCGGTCGAGCGTGGCGAACTGGCGCGCGGCCAGCGTCGGCGCGACGAAGCCGGGGCGGTGCGCGATCATGAACCTGAGCCGTTTGGTGATCCCGGCAAGGTGCGTGGCGAAGACCACGCCGTCGGGCCACGTCGCCGCCTGCGCGATCAGCACGCGGTCGAAGTCCGCCGCCTCGAACGCGGCGGCGAGGCGGGCGATGAAGTCGGGCTCGACGATGCCCATCGGACGCGGGTTCGCCTCCGAGGATTCGCGATGGTTGAAAGTCCCGATGATCTCGATCGACATGACGCGTCAGTTTTCCTCGTGCGGCGCGGGCGCCGGTTCAGCCAAATTCTCAGCAGGCATCCGGTAGAACAGGAGCAGGACGATCCCGGCCACTTGCGCGACCGCCGGGATCGCCGCCATCGACAGGCGCACCGCCTCGCGCGCGGCCTCGCTCTGCACCAGCGCGGCGCCGGTCCCGGAACGGTAGCCGCTCGCCTGCAGGAACAGTCCGACGAGGAACGGCGCGAGGGCGAAGGCGGCCTTCTGGAAGAACTCGAAGAAAGCGGCGTAGAGCCCCTCCTTGCGCAGCCCGCTGCGGCGCACCCCGAAGGCGATGGTGTCCGGCAACATGGACAGCGTCATCAGCAGCGTTCCCGTCGTCGCGAAACCGGCAAAGCCGCCGCGCAGCAGGAACAGGGCATCGCCCTCGGCCGGGGAGGCCGCGAGCCAGCTCAGGCTGATCGCGGCCGAAAGCACCAGCGCCGCCGCGCAGATCACCGGCTTGGGCGCGAAGCGGGCGATCTGGCGCCAGACGGGCACGCTCATGGTGCCGACCACGCCGCTCGCCAGCGCGAACTGCGCCATGCCGGTCTCTCCGCGCGCAAGGATGTCGCGCATGAAGAACAGCCCGGTCGCGCCCACCGCCGCCGAGGCGATGAAGCCGCAGAACTTGACGCCCAGCAGGACGATGAACGGGCGGTTGGCGAAAAGCTGCGCGAACCCGGCGAGTGCGGAGCCGCGCTCATGCTCGACAGGGTGCTCGCGCAGGCCACCCGTCGCGACGACCGCGACGGCCATGCTCACGAAGATGAAGGCGGCCATGCAATAGCCCATCCGCGCGAAGGCATCGGCGGAACTGCCGCCCCACGCGATCATCGCCGGGGCCAACGCTCCCCCGCCAGCGCGGCAAGCTGGATGAAGAACGTCCGCCAGGCCATCAGCGAGGTCCGCTCCTGCGGGCTGTCGGTGATCTCGGCGGGCATCGCGGAAGAGGAATCGCGAAAGCAGAATAGCCGGTGAAGGTCAGCAGCAGCGCGCCCATCACCATGACCGCCTGCGAACCGCCCGCCCCGCTGCCCGAGAACAGCCAGGCCATGCCGAGGCCGCTCAGCAAGGCACCCGCCGCCATCCACGGTCGCCGCCGTCCCCAGCGGCTGCGGGTACGATCGCTGCCCTGTCCGATCAGCAGGTCGGCGATGCCGTCGTAGATCCGCCCGGCCAGCATGAACGAGCCCGCGAGGGCGGGGTCCATCCCGGTCGCGGTCACCAGGTAATACATCAGGATGACGTTGACGACGTAGAGCACGGTCGTGCTGCCCGCCGAACCGAACGCCCAGCCCACTTTGGTCGTGATCGGTATGCGCCTGGTGCCGCCAGGTACACCTTGAGTGCCGTTGAGTGCCGCTATTTCGGTCAAGAGCGCCCCCGCCTCACAGGTCCGCCACGGACTGCCTACCAGCCGGAGACTACGGACACGGCGCTGGCCCGGGAAATCGAAAGCACGGCTTCTTCCATGCACAAAACGTATGCTCGAGGAATCGGAAGACCATGCAGATCCGGCAATTGCGACACTTCCTGGCGGCGGTGGAGACGGGCTCGATGACCCTCGCCTCGACCGCGCAGAACATCACGCAACCCACGCTTTCGCGCAGTATCCGCACGCTGGAGGAGCAGCTCGGCGTCGACCTGTTCGAGCGCGGCCATCGCGGCGTCCTGCCCACCCGATACGGGGAATTGCTGGCGGCCCATGCCCGCTCGATCCTCCACGGCTTCGACCAGGCGATCGAGGATGTCGGCGCCATGCGGGCGGGCGGTTTGGGCCATGTCCGCCTCGGCATCGGCTCCACCGCGACCGACCCGCGCATTGCGCAGGCCTGCGCGGAAATGGCGGTTTCGGCGGAAAACATCACGCTTTCGCTGGACTTCGACGTGCCCGAGACGCAGTTCGCGCGGCTGCGGCGCGGGGAACTCGATGCGATCATCGACACTTTGCGCCCCGACCTCGACAGCGGCGACCTCAACTTCCGGCCGCTCACCCGGCTCGACCTGGTGCTCGTCGCGCGACGCAGGCACCCGATCCTCGAACGCGGCGTGATGCCTGCGCGAGAACTGGCCCGCTGGCCCTGGGCGATCTTCAACCAGCCCAATGCCGAGGCATTCTACCGCGGACTTCTGGGGCTGGAGGACGAGGACCACAACATCCGCGTCCGCAGTTCCTCGCCCGCGATGCTGCGGCAGTTGCTGCTCCACGCCGACCTGATCGGCCTGATGGCCCGTACCGAGATCGCCGACTGCCTAGCCGACGGGCGATTGCAGGAAGTCTCCGCCGACATGCGCCGCGTCGAGGCGACGCTTTGCGTCATCACCCGGCGGCGGACCTACATGAGCGGCGCCCTGCGCGTGGTGATCAAGCGGCTGCACGAGGCGCTGTGAGAGCCATCTCCCATACGATTTGGGCATGACTGCGCGCGCGCTTTCGATTGGGCGATGACCGGTGCCCTCCGCATAGTCCGGGGCATGAAGGCGGGGAAACACGGGACATGCTGAAACGTCCGGTCATGGCCGGGATCGCGGCGCTGACACTGCTTGCAGTGGGGTTCGGCGCCTTCGCCCTCGCTGCGCGGACGGGCGCCTTCGCCATTTCGCTGGAGGATTTGCGCCACCGCTACCAGACCGCGCATTCCCGCTACGTGTCGCTAGACGGGGTGCAACTTCACATCGACGACCGGGGCTCCGGGCCTGTCATCATGCTCATCCACGGGCACTACCAGTCGCTGCGTATCTGGGATGCCTGGGCGCAGCGGCTCGCCAGCGACCACCGCGTGATCCGCATCGACATGCCGCCTTACGGCCTCTCCGGCCCCGACCGCACCGGCCAGTACAGCCCCCGCCGCGTCGAGCAGCTGATCGCCCTCCTAGCCCGGCACGAACACCTGAAGCGCTTCAGTATCGGCGGCATCTCTACCGGCAGCGCGATCGCCATGCGCTATACGCTGGCGCATCCCGATCAGGTGGAAAGCCTTATCCTGGTGAACGCGCCGCTGGTGCCGATCCCACCCGGCTTGCAGCCGAAGACCTCGGCCATGCTGGGCTTTCTGGAGAACACCCTGTTCCGGCCGATTTACCGGCCCAAGGCGTTCTACCGCTACCTCCTGAACCGCCTGATCGCCAACAAGTCCGTCCTCACCGACGATCTGGTGCAGCAGACCTACGACATGCACCGCAAGCCCGGCAATGGGGCGACGCTGGACCAGTTCACCAGCGCCCTGCGCTTTGAAGCGAGCGATTACGGCAAGCGATCGCAGACGACCGCGCAGCAGCTGGGCTCGGTCCGCGTACCGACGCTCGTGCTTTGGGGCGGGGCCGGGTCCATGCTCCCGGTTTCGGTGGGCTGCGAGGTGACACGCACGGTCGGCGCCTCCCGCCGGCTAATGGTCAGTTTTCCCGGTACAGGCCATTTCCTGCCGATCGAGGCTCCGCACGCCGCCGAGGACATCGCCTGGTTCCTCGATGCCGACAGCGGCAAGGCCGCCCGTCCGCCTGCCGGCACAGTACAGGACTGCACACGATGAAACACGCCGTGCTCGGCGCGTTCTGCGCGCTCTCGCTCACGATCGCCCCCGTCTGCGCGCAGGAAACCATCGCCAGCCCCGACCCGATCCCGGTCGCCGAACTGGAAAGCCGCTACCGCCTTCCGCAATCGAAGTTCATCGACCTGCTCGGCACGCGCATCCACTATGTCGATGTCGGCTCCGGCCCCGTACTGGTCCTCACGCATGGGTCGAGTTCGTCGCTGCGCACGTTCGCGCCCATGATCGAGCGTCTGAGCCGCCGCTACCGCGTGATCGCGTGGGATGAGCCGAACATGGGCCTGTCGGGCGCCCCGCCACGTGTACTCTACGACCGCCCGCTCTATCCCGTACTGGTGCTGGAGGCGCTGCTTGAGACCCTCAAGGTCGAACGCGCCAACCTTGCCGGGGTATCGAGCGGCGGTGCAATCTCGTTCTACTACGCGGCGCGCAATCCGGGGCGGGTCGAGCGGTTGATCCTGTCCAACACGCCCACCGGCCGCGCGGACGGCAAAGGCATGGCGCTCAGCGCCGCGCTGGCGAGGGAAATCGCCGCCTCCACTCCGGCCACCGGACGCAAGAGCAAGATCTTCCGCCCGCGCTCCTACTGGCGGGCCTACTTCGATTTCTACACCGGAGAGCCCGGCCGCGCGGACGACCGGCTCGTCGACGAATACTACGACATGAACCGCCGCCCCGCCGCGCCCGACAGGCTGGCCATCGTCGCAGCGCTCGACGATCCGGCGCTGACCGCCGACGCGTTGGCGAAGGTGACTGCGCCGGTGCTGCTTGTCTGGGGCGCCCGCGATCCGGTCCTGCCGGTCGAGAGTGCAGCGGTCCTCCGCGATGCTCTGGTCCATGCTCAGGTATCGACGCTGATCCTGCCGGACGTGGGACATTATCCGCCGCTGGAAGTGCCGGGTCGCTTCGCCGACATCCTCGACAGCTTCCTCTTCGACGTTACCCCCTACCGGCCAGTCGCGCCGGACCCTGCCAAGCGGTGAGGCGCGCACATCCATGACCGACGACACGACCGAATTCTTCGGCATCCTGCACTGGAACGACTATTCCGAAGCCAGGCCGAGGCCCTTCGACGAAGTGGATTCCGAGTTCATCGCAGCCTGCGCCCGCGCTCATGAGGACGCAGGGTTCGATCGCGTGCTCATCGCCAACTCGGCCCATCGGCCTGACAGCCTGCCCATAGCGACATGGGCAGCGGCAGCGACCTGCAGGCTCGGCTTCATGATCGCGCACCGACCCGGCTTCATCGCGCCGACAATGGCCGCGCGCATGTTCGCCATCCTCGACCGGATGAGCGGCGGGCGCTGCGGTGTCCACATCATCACCGGTGCCGACGATCAAGAACTCCACGCGGACGGCGATTACAGTACCAAGGACGACCGCTATCGCCGCAGCCACGAATACGTCGAAGTCATGCGCAAGGTCTGGTCGAGCCAGGCGCCTTTCGATCACGAGGGGGAATTCTACCAGGTGGAGGGCGCCTTCTCCCACGTTCGGCCGGAAAAGGGCATCCCGGTCTTCTGGGGTGGCAGTTCGCCAGCCTCGATCGAGTACGGGACGCGCGCGGCGGACGTCTATGCGTTCCCCGGCTTCCCTGCCGCCGCCCTGAAGGAGCCCGCGCGCGACGTGCTGTCCCGCGCCCGCGCGATCGGCCGTTCACCGGCCCTGCTCACCTCCCTGCGCGTCCTCGTCGCCGACACTCCGGCGCAGGCGTGGGAACGCGCCCATGCCATTCAGGACCGGTTGATCGAGGAAGTCGTCGATAACGGCCGCTTCCCGACCAATCCGGGTGAAGGCCGCCGGGCGGCAATCGACCGGGCCAGGCAAGCCGCCAACGAGAATGCGCTGGAGGGTTTGCTCTGGGCAGGCATCACCCGCGTTCCCATCGGTCGGCCGGCGTTGGGATGCCTGGTGGGCAGCCACGATCAGGTCGCGGATGCGCTGATGGAATACCGGGAAGCCGGGTTCTCCCGGTTCATCGTCAGCGGCTATGACCCGATCCCCGACGCCCGCCTGTTCGGCGCAGAACTGATCCCCGGGTTTGCGCACGCGCAAAGGCGCGATAGCCGGAACAAAGGCCGATCCCGTCCCTTCCTCCTGCAAAGGAGACAGAAATATGCTCGGCAAGATTTTGGGTGCAGTCGCAGGAGTCAGGTAGCGCAACACGTGCGCGGTATCGACGGCACCGGCGGTGCGGTCCTCGGCGTAGCCGCGACGAGCGTGCTGCGACGACTGGGGCCGGTCGGACTCGTTGCCGCGGCGGTGGGCGGCTACGCGCTCAAGAAGCACATGGAAAAGCGGGAAGCCAGGAAAGCACCGGTCGCACCCAAGGCCGCACCCGGAAAATCCTAGGCCGGGCCGGCCGCGCGGTGGTACTCGCTCGCCGCCTGCGGGTCCTGCACGTCATAGGCGAACCACGCCTTCCGCCCGTAGTCATAGACCTGCACCAGCCCATCCTCGACCCGGGCTGCGAAGAACGTGGATGAGGCGCGATCGTAGCCTTTGACTTGCGCGCCATCGATCTCGACCGACACGAAATTCTTGTCCCCGGCGTCGTGGATTTCCGGCAGCGTACCGCCGAATTTTACACTCCGGGCGCCGTCGAACCCCTGTAAACGGCCGTCGCGGAACTCGGCGGCGATCTGCAGGTCGCGGCCAAGAGAATGGTCGTAGAGTCCGGCAACCTTCTTGCCGGTCAGGGCGGCGAAGGCGATCGCAGCGATCATCGAACGGGTATGTGCTAGCATGATGAATGCCTGACACGTCGCGGCTACTGAAATCAAGGTGGCCTGCGACAAGCCGATTGCGCGCCGGCGTCACCTTTGCGAAAGATCGCGCCGCTACGGCAGGAATCAGGGCCGGGCGATGCAGGAGCAAGTTGTGAAGCCGACGTCGATAGCGGGAATGCAGGTGCTGTTCGTCATGGCCATCGACCATGAGTACGGCCCGCATCTCAGGGCGCGGATGACGCCGCTGATGACCGGCGTAGGTCCCGTCGAGGCCGCCATCGCGGCGACCGCGTGCCTGCAGCGTCTGGAGGCCTCGGGGCAATTGCCCGATCTGGTCGTGACCCTGGGCTCTGCCGGATCGCGGCGCTGCCGGATGGGGAAGTCTACCAGATCGAAAGCGTGTCATGGCGCGACATGGACGCATCGCGCCTCGGCTTCGCAAGGGGCGTCACACCGTTCGCCGACCATCCGGCAGTTCTGCAGTTGCCCGTGCTGCTCCCCGACCTGCCCCGCGCCTCGCTCTCGACCGGCGGCGATGTCATAGGCGGCGAAGACTATGCGCGGATCGACGCCGACCTCGTCGACATGGAGACTTACGCAGTGCTGCGCGCATGCCAGCGGTTCGGCGTGCCGATGATCGGCCTGCGCGGTGTCTCGGACGGCGCGGACGAACTGGAGGGCATGTCGGGCTGGACCGAACTGCTCGCGCTGCTGGACGAGCGGCTGGCGATCGCACTCGACAAGCTGACGGAGGCGCTTGAGCGCGGATTGGCGGATAGCCTTACCGCCGACGCCTGATCGTCGCCGAACTTACCTTCGTCATTCCCGCCTTCGCGGGGATGACGAAAGTGTTTTATACGCTCAGTATCAATACGAACCCGAAGTGTCGGTCGCATCGACGATGCCGTCGCCGTTGGTGTCGAGCCGCTCGAACATCCGCTCGCCCGAAGCATTGAACTCTTCCAGCGTCAGGTTGCCGTCCTTGTCGGTATCGAGCACGCCGAAGCGCACGTGGGCCTGCTTGACTTGGCCGTCCGGTGCCGGTTTGTCCTTGCTGAAGCGGCCGGTGAACTCGCCGACGTAGTCCGCCTCGCTGACCTTGCCGTCGCCATCGAGGTCGAAGGTGCGATACTTGGCGGCACGGGCAGCGGCGAACTCGGCGGCGGTGACGCGGCCGTCGTGATCGGCGTCGTTCTCGCGCAGGAAGGCTTCCTTGCCGTGGCCGGGCGCGGCGCGGCGCTCTTCGGTAGACTGGGCAAGCGCGCCCTGGCTGGCTGTGAGGGCGAGAACGAGCCCTGCGATAAAGTGAGTCTTGGTCATGGTCTTCTCCGTTGAACTGGAAATCGGGATCACTCTTCGACCTGGAACGTAAGCGAGGTCGTGTAGCTGCGCTCGTCGGTGCCGGAGCCGGCGGGCGCCTCGGCGCGGTGGCGGGTCATCAGGACGTATGTGCCGGGGCGGTCGAACGTGATGACGGCCTTGCCCTGCGCGTCGGTCCTGACCTGACGGTGGCTGACCGCCTCCTCATAGTCCGCGCCGCCCCGGTCCAGCTCCAGTTCCTGCGCGGCCATCGGCTTGCCGTCGAACAGTACATTGAGCGTGAACGGGGTGTCGAGATAGAGTTCGCTGGGATGCGTCACCGGCTGGATGCGCAGGCGCCCGATCGCGACGTCGACGGGCGCACGGGTCGGCTGCTTCTTGGAGACATAGGCGTCGGCGACGGTCTCGGTCTGGCTGGTGCGGACTTGCGTGGCTTCCTTGGGCACTTCGCCGTGGACCGGCTGCCACTTGCCGCCGACCAGCGCGCTCTTGCCCACCCGGCCGAGACGCACGCCCGTGGTGAAGCGATAAGTCCCCTCGGCATCGAGCGCACTTTCCAGCACCACCATCTGCTTGAGCGGGGTGATCGACTGGAAGCTGCCGCGCGATCCGTCCGGCAGGATGACGTGATAGTCGCTGGCATCGACCGGCACTTCGGGACGGAAGAACTTCTCGCCGAAAGCCGATTCCACCGTCACCATCTTCTCGGTATTGCCCGCGAAGAACTTGGGCAGGAGGTAGGAGGTGTGGGCGAGCGCGGCGCCGGGAGCGATGCTGACGGCGCACAACAGCGCGGCGAGCCTTACGGGAAGTCTGGTCATGGTCGAAGCGGTCCTCATCATTGTCCGGTGATCTCGAAAGTGAAGGTGTGCGCCTCGCCGTCCGGCGGGCGCGGGAAAGGCGATGCCCGGCGGACCAGAGCCATCGCCTCGTGATCGAAGCGCGAGGTGCCTGATGTGCGCGCCACGCGGATCGCGCGCGCGGCGCCGCCGGGCTCGACGGTGAAGGCGATCAGTGCCTCGCCGGCGCCGATGGTGTTGCCGCGCTGGTAGCGTTTCAGATGCTGGTAGACGCGGCCGCTGAAATTGCTGACGGCGGAATTGCCCGCCTGATCGGTGTTGCCGCCGCCGCTGCCGCCCTTCCCTGAGCCTCCGCCGCGCTTTCCGCCGCCCGCGCCTGCGGACCGGGTGCAGTGGCGGCCGGAGTGACGAACGCGGCTGCGGGGATCAGCTTGGCCACAGGCAACTGCCGCGTCGTCGTCGCGGCCGCACCTTCACCCGTGCGCCCCTGCCCGCCGCCGCCTGCCTGCGCCGCCGGTTGCGGCAGGGGCTGCGCAGCGGGCCGAGCCTCTGCGACTATCGCCGGCGACGGAACTTCGGCAGGCGGCGTCACCGTGCGTTCCCGAGGCTGTTGTGCCTCGGCCAGCGGCTGCATCTTCGGGCCGGGTCCGCCCTCGCGCATGGACAGATCGATGCTGACGAGGCGGGAACGGGTGCCCCCTTCCACCAGCACCGTCTCGCCCCAGGTGAAGACCAGCAGGGCCGCCACGATCGCGTGCGCGGTGACCGAGGCGGCCATGGCGTTCAGGTCGATCCGCGCAAACGGACCTGTCCCGAATTCGGATCTGCCCATCCAGTAAGCCATGTCCGCCTCGCCCCCTTAGAACATTTTCGAGAGGGCGGCCTTGAAGTTGCGCCCCACCGCCGGGCGCGTAGACAGCGCCGACTGGTAATAAGTGTCGAAGATGTTCTCGACGCTCAGGCGCAGCGCGACGTTCTCGAAGATGCCGCCGCTCGGCGTGATCGTGGCGCGCAGGTTGTGGACGTCGAAGCCCTCGTGCTCGGTGCCGTTGATGTCGAGGTCTTCGGCGAGGGTCGTTTCCCAGCGCACGTCCAGCAGCTTGCCGAAGCGCTTGCCCGCCGAAAGCATGTAGGTCTTCTGCGGCAGGTTGGTCCAGTCGTCGATCACGCCGGTGGTGCGCAAGCGCTGGCCGTCCGGGATAGTCGCGTTGAAGTCGAAGTAGATCCCGCTCGCGGTGGCGTAGGATGCCTCGATCTCGAAGCCGTCGAGATAGACCTCGCGCACGCCCGAGTAGGCAGTGTTGTCGGTCAGCTCGGTGTCGTAGTAGTTGACCTTGATCGCAAGGTGATCGCCCTTGCCGAGCAGATCGGTGCGGTCGAACGAACCGCCCGCTTCCCAGGTCCGGCTCTTTTCCGGCTGGTTCATGTAGGTGGCGTTGTCGAGGTCGTCGATGATCGGCATGTTGCGCGTGCGCGCCCAGCTTCCGAACGCGGCGAGACCGAAAGGCAGCTCGTAGCGGGCCGAGACGCCGCCCATCCACGCCTCGTTGTTGTAGGAAACCGGCGTGCCGGTGCGGTTGGACTTGACGTTCGAGGTCTCCCAGCGGATCGCCGGGCTCAGCGTGAAGCCCTTGAACAGGCCGATCTCGTCCACTGCGAAGGCGGCCATGCGGTTGTCGGTGCCGCCCGGCGCACTGTTGGCGTCAGCCCGCTTCTTGTGAATGTACTCGACGCCGAAGTGCAGGTTGTGGCGGATCGGCCCGGTCGAGAACAGCGCGGCGTTCTTGAGCGTGATCTTCGAGGTCTCGTAACGGTGGTCGGCATCGAGCACCGGCGAGATCGCGACGCCCACGGCGCTCTGGTCGATCTCCTGATTGGCGTACGTGTACAGCAGCTGGAGATTGACCGCGTCGTTATCGACCGGCTTGTAGCCGTAGGATACCGTCAGCACCTGGCTCTTGGTGTCGCGGTCGACGTTGCCGAAGATACCCGCCGTAGTGCCGAAGCTGTCGTAGGGGACGTCGCGGTCGCTGGTGGTGGTCTGGTTGAAGCTGGCGGCGATGGTGTGGGCATTGTCGGCGCCGAAGTGGAACGCGCCTTTCACCAGGAAGCTGGGCAGATCGAAGCTGCTGTTGCCGATGTCATCGCCGTGGCCGTCCTGCTGCGTGCTCTGGGTCCGCCAGGTGTAGTTCGCGAGGAACTCGAACTGCTCGGTCGGCATTGCCGCGACGGTGGTGGAGGTCGCGAAGCCGTTGCCGTTGGTCTGGCCCGAAACCGTCTGGCTGGCGGTGATGCCGGTCTTGCCGTGGAGGACGGTGGCCGCATCGTTGGTTTCCAGCAGGACGACACCGCCGATGATCCCCGAGCCCCACTCGAAGCTGCCCACGGTGCCGCGGATCACCTGCGCCCGCTTGTAGAGCAGCGGGTCGGTGAACAGCTGCGTGCCGACGCGGTAGATCTCTTCCGAGCCCGTGGTGGCGCCGTCGACGACGAAAGCGACCTTCTGGTCGGTGCCATAGGTGCCGTTGGCGCCGAAGCCGCGGATGTTGATGCCAGAGCCGATCGGGGTCGATCCGTTGATGAGCGTGACGCCGGGCACGGAGTCCAGCAGTTCGGCGATGGTGGAGGCCTGGCGGTCCTCGATCTCCTTGCGGTCGATCACGGTGATCGGCGTCGCGGTGTCGGTCTGGATGGCGCGGGTGCTCTCGCCGATATCGATGGTGCCGAGGAATTCACCGGCCTGCGTGTTCTTGTCGGTGGCGGCAGCGTCCTGCGCGTGGGCCGGAGCGGCGACGAAGAAGGCAATGGCGGACACCCCGCCAAGCGCGCGGGCGGCAAAACTACGAAGCATAATTGTTTCCCCTTCGCTAATGCGAATCGTATGCATTAGCAGAAAGGCCAATTGCGCAGCTTGACTGTTACGTAAAGGACTTTTTGCGGATTTCGTCCGGTGGCCCCGGAAAGATCGCGAAGGGCATGACGAAACCGCCCCGGAAGCGGCGTGCTTCCGAGGCGGTCTGTAAGAACTGTCAGCTTCTCGCCGCGTGCGGCGAAAGACGGTCAGAACGGGATGTCGTCGTCGAGGTCGTCGCCGAAGCCGCCGCCGGAACCGCCGGACGAGCCGCCCGAGGAACCGCCGGTGCGGCCCCATTCGCTGCCGCCCGAAGCGCCACCGGAGGAACCGCCGCCCCATTCGTCACCGCCGCGCGATGCTCCGCCCGAGCGCTGGCCGCCGCCGAAGCCGCCGCCAGAGGAACCACCCTCGCTCCAGCCGCCACCGCCGCTGCGCTGGCCACCGCCGCCGCCGCCCGGCGCACCGTCGAGCATGGTCAGCACGCCGCCGACGCCGCCGACCGAGACTTCGGTGGTGTAGCGGTCGTTGCCGTTCTGGTCCTGCCACTTGCGGGTGCGCAGCTGGCCTTCGATGTAGACCTTCGAGCCCTTGCGCAGGAACCGCTCGGCGACGCCGACGAGGCCGTCGGACTGGAGCACGACCGAGTGCCATTCGGTACGCTCCTTGCGCTCGCCGGTGGCGCGGTCCTTCCAGCTTTCGGAGGTCGCGATGCGCAGATTGGCGATGCGGCCGCCGTTCTGAAACGACTTGACCTCGGGGTCGGCCCCCAGGTTGCCGACGATGATGACCTTGTTGACGCTGCCTGCCATGCGGGAATCGCTTTCGTTTCAGAATCTGGCGGACGGGTTAGCCCAAGCCGGGGCACCGATGCGAGTCCGGCAGACCGCCTTTTCTACAATTGTAACTGTCATTGCGAGCGAAGCGAAGCAATCCAGGGCGGTGTAAGGCTGCCCTGGATTGCTTCGCTTCGCTCGCAATGACGAAGTGAAAGCGCGCTACAGCCCCGCCGCCACCGCGACCCAGTACGTCGCACCCGCCGCGATGTAAGCCAGCCCGAACAGGTACGCGAGCATGAACGTCGGCCACTTCCAGCCGTTGGTCTCGCGCCGGGTCACCGCGATCGTCGACATGCACTGCGGCGCGAACACGAACCATGCCAGGAACGCCAGCGCCATCGGCAGGGTCCAGCGCCGCTTGAGCTGGTCGCCGAGTTCGAGCGCCTGCTCGTCCTCGTTGTCGCCCGCATCGACCGCGTAGGTCGTCGCCAGCGAGGACACCGCAACTTCGCGCGCGGCCATCGCCGGGATCAGCGCGAGCGCCATGTCGCGGTTGAAACCGATCGGCTCGACCACGAAGGCGAGGCCGTTCGCCACCTTGCCCGCGATCGAGGCATCGACTTGGCTCTCGCCCGGGCCGGCCTTCGGGAAGTTGAGCATGACCCACAGCACGACCGTGACCATGAAGATGATCGTGCCCGCGCGGCGCAGGAAGATCCACGCGCGCTGCCACAGGCCGATCGCCATGTCCTTGAGGCGCGGCATCTGGTACTTGGGCAGCTCCATGATGAAGCCCGAAGCGGCGCCCTTGGTCATCGAGCTGCGCAGCGCCAGCGCCACCGCCATGGCCCCGACCACGCCCACGACATAGAGCGTGAACAGCACCAGCCCCTGCAGGCCGATCCCGCCCCACACGCTGGTATGCGGGATAAACGCGGCGATGATCACCGCATAGACCGGCAGGCGCGCCGAGCAGGTCATCAGCGGCGCGATCAGGATCGTCGTCAACCGGTCCTTGGGGTCGGTGATCGAGCGCGTCGCCATGATGCCCGGAATGGCGCAGGCGAAGCTGGAGAGCAGCGGGATGAAGCTGCGGCCGGACAGGCCCACGCTTGCCATCATGCGGTCCATCAGGAACGCGGCGCGGGCCATGTAGCCCGATGCCTCCATGGCGAGGATGAAGGCGAAGAGGATGACGATCTGCGGCAGGAACACGATCACCGAGCCGACGCCCGCGATCACGCCGTCCGTCAGCAGGTCGCGCAGCAGGCTTGGCGGAAGCGCGGCCTTGACGCCGTCGTGCAGCGCACTGACGCCCGCATCCAGCGCATCGGCGAACGGAGTCGCCCAGGCGAACACCGCCTGGAACACCACGAAAAGGATTGCCAGCAGGATCACCGGCCCGACCCACGGGTTCAGCAGCAGCTGGTCCAGCTTGGCGTGAAGACGGTGGCGCTTGGATTCCGAAAGGATCGCCGCATCCGCCATGGCATGCGCGGCGACGCGGCGTTCGGTCTGTCCGAGGGCGGTCAGGCCCGGCCCCGGATGCCGCTCGCCCGCGTTCGCAATCGCCTCGCCCAGTTCGGCAAGGCCGCGGCGGCGCACCGCGACGGTCGGGATCACCGGCACGCCCAGTTCCTCGGCCAGCACTGCGGCGTCGAGGACGAGGCCGTCACGCTCCGCCAGATCGACCATGTTGAGCGCGACGACGGTGGGCTTGCCCAGCGCCAGCAGTTCCTGCGCGAAGACGAGGTGCTGCTCGAGGTTCGATGCGTCGAGCACCACCACCAGCACGTCGGGCGCGGCTTCGCCGGGGAAGTGCCCGGCGATGACCTTGGCGGTCACTTCCTCGTCCGGGCTGGTCGGGTCGAGGCCGTAGGCGCCGGGAAGGTCGGTCATCTCCACCGGCTCGCCGGTCGGCAGGACGAAGCGGCCCGACTTGCGTTCCACGGTAACGCCGGGATAATTGGCGATCTTCTGGCGCGCGCCGGTCAGCGCATTGAACAGCGCGCTCTTGCCCGCATTGGGGTTGCCGACGAGCGCGACCCGCCTGTTACCTTCAGGGCGTTGACGGCTCACAGTTCCTCGACCTCCATCGCGGCGGCATGGGCGCGGCGCACGGCCACGGTCATGCGGCCCACGGTAATGGCGATAGGGTCGCGCCCGCCCAGGATGCCGCGATGCGACACCGCGATCCTGGCGCCCTCCTCCAAGCCCAGGGCGCGGAGCCTGCGCGCCTCTTCCTGGACGAGCGCGGGCCAGTGCACGGCGACGATGCGCGCGAACCGGCCGATAGGAAGCATATCGAGAGTCATGCTGGCGCGGTGCCAGATAACACCCTTAATTGCAACCGGATCGCAATAGCGAAAGTATGGGTTTTAGCGGGGGCAAGAATTTGAAACGAAGCCAACCCCGCCGCCAACCACCGTTCGTCATTGCGAGCGCAGCGAAGCAATCCAGGGCAGTCTTGAGCCGCCCTGGATTGCTTCGCTGCGCTCGCAATGACGAACGGTTGTGTAGACTGGTGGCACGGAAGGTGGAGCGCAGACTGCGCGCCACTCCCTTTTACCGTGCCGGGTAGCGCATGCGGCCGAGCAGGCGGGTCATGCTAAACCGCTCGTCGGGCTTGCGCAGCAGCTGCGACTTGGCCTTCTCGAAGCGCATGATCCCGGCGATGCGGCGGTCGAGGAAGGCGCGCGTCTCGGCCTTGTCCTCGCTGGTGTCACGCGCGAAGGCGTGGAGCGTGGCCGCATAGATGCCGCCCAGGATCGCGCGCTTGGTGTAATGGTTGTAGTCGGTCGCGGTATCGCCCGCGAGCCGCCACATGGCATCGGCGCTGCGCCAGCCCAGCCGCGTGGATGCGGCGATGTTCTGCGGCATCGCCATGATCGTCAGCGCCCGCAGCAGCGCTTCCTCGCGCCCCGCCACGGCCTCCAGCCGCGCCCAGACGAGGCGGCGGATACGCTCGCGGATCGAAAGGTTCGACAACGCGCCCCTCCGACGGACGCGGTCATCGTCGCATCGACATGCCCAATCCACGCGGAGATCATCGCCATCGCCCCGTCGCGGAAGGCATAAGCCGCCAGCGCCGGATCGACACCCGCCGAAGCCGCGGCCGAAGCGACCGCATCGGCAGTCCAGCCGTCGAACACGGCGGCATCGGCCACCAGCGGAGCCAGTTGCAGGCGCAGTTCGTCGAGCGAGGCGGCTTCTTGCGTCATTTCCAACGTCCTCAGAAGGTCGGGCCGTAGACCGGCTTGGCGGTCTTCGCGCCCTTCTTGCCATAAGTCTCGATGACCGACATCAGCTGCGCGCTGCCGCCTTCGATCTTGGCATAGTCCCGCGCGCTGCGGCCCGAATTGTCGGAGCGGTCGGGATTGGCGCCCGCTTCGAGCAGCGCCTTGGTCAGTTGCAGGTCCTTGCGGTGGACGGCGAAGATCAGCGGTGTCTCGCCCGCGTCGTTCGAGGTGTCGGGGCTGGCCTTCTGGTCGAGCAAAAGCTGCGCGCCCTCGCGCCAGCCGAGGTTCACCGCCAGTTCCAGTGCGCTGCGCCCGCGATCGTCGGTGGCGTTGACGTTGGCGCCCTTGGCGATGAGGTAGCTGAGCCAGGTCAGGTCGCGGCGCGCGGTGACGATGTGCAGCGCGCCTTCGCCGGTGGTGACGTCCTTGGCGTTGATGATCTGGGAGGACTTCATGATCGCCTCCTCGACCTTGTCGCCTTCCTTCTTCTTAACCGCTTCGAGGAACTTGTACCCTTCCGAGAAGTCGGCGCGGGCGGGCGAGGTCATCAGCAGGCTCATCGCGAACACGGGAACAGCCACCTTGAGGACCATGCGAGAAAGGCCCACAACGCGGCGTATCGTCATCTTCAGCACTTCTAACGTCCTTCCACCACAGGTCTTTACGCGCGCCCCGCCATCCGCGCCTTGCATGGAGGCGTCTAGCAGGTCATGAGCGTGGGCGCCATGACATACCTTGCACGTCGTCTCGCTCCCCTTGCACTCGTATTGCTGGCGGGGCTGCCGCTTTCCGCCTGCTCGAAGCAGCCTGCGGCCGAGCGTCCGCCGCTCGAGGGCGCGGCCATCGGCGGGCCGTTCACGCTGGTGGACAAGGACAACAAGCCGGTCACCTGGGACAGCTTCAAGGGCCGCTGGCAGATCGTCTACTTCGGCTACACCTTCTGCCCCGACGTCTGCCCGCTCGACATGCAGGAAACGATGCGCGGCTTCGCCGAATTTGCGAAGCGCGAACCGGCCAAGGCGGCGAAAGTGCAGCCGATCTTCATCACCGTCGATCCGCAGCGCGACACGCCCGAGATCGTCGGCCAGTGGACCTCGGCGTTCGGCCCGAAGCTGCTCGGCCTCACCGGCACGCCGCAGCAGATCGAAAGTGCTGCCAAGGCCTTCGCGATCTACTACAAGAAGGGCTCCGACACGCCCGGCGGCTACCTGATGGATCACGTTCGCATCACCTACCTGTTCGACCCCGACGGCAAGCCGATTGCCATGCTGCCCTCCGACCAGGGCCGCAAGGCGGTCGAGGCCGAGCTTGAAAAGTGGGTGAAGTGAGCGGCCAGAAGCCCTTCTGGGAACTGCCCCTCGACCGCCTGACCCGCGATGAGTGGGAGGCCCTGTGCGACGGCTGCGGTCAATGCTGCCTGCACAAGGTCGAGGACGAGGACACCGGCGAGATCTACCACACCAATGTCGCCTGCAAGCTGCTCAACCTCAAGACCGCGCAGTGCAGCGACTATGCCAACCGCCGCAGCTTCGTGCCCGACTGCCTGAAGCTGACGCCCGAGAGCGCGGGTCGCTACGCATGGCTGCCGCCGAGCTGCGCCTACCGCCTGCGTGCCGACGGCGACCCGCTGCCCGAATGGCACTACCTCGTCAGCGGCAGCCGAGACACGGTGCACGAGGCGGGCATCTCAGTGGCAGGCAAGGTGATCTCGGAGACGGTGGCCGGGCCGCTCGAACAGCACATCGTCTGGCCCTACGGCGACGAGGATGGGGAGGAGTGGGAGGTCGAGGACGGCGGCGCGCCGTGGGACGTCCTGCCGGAGCAAAAGCGCTGAATGCGATGCTCGACTGGCTGAGGCGCGATCCGCGCGAAGAGCTGGTCGTCGAGGTCGGTGACCGCGCCCTTCCCGTGGTGGTCCGCCACCTCGACCGCGCCCGCCGGATGACCATGCGCCTTGCGCCCGACGGCAGCGAGGTGCGCATCTCCGTCCCGCGCTGGACCCGCACGGCCGAGGCGGTCGCCTTCGCCCGGAGCCGCCGCGACTGGCTGGCGAAGCAGCTCGCCGCCCTCCCCGCCGCCGCGCCGATGGCGGACGGAACCACGATCACCTTCCGGGGCGACGCCCTCGCCGTGGTCCACGACATCACCGCGCCGCGACGCCCGGTCGTCGACGACGGCGAACTGCGCCTCGGCGGCCCTGCCGATCCGCTTGCCCCGCGCGTCCTGCGCTGGCTGCAGACGGAGGCGAAGGACCTCCTCGCCGCCGACCTCGCCGAATATTGCGAGCGCGCCGCCCAGCCCTGCCCCGCCCTCGGCCTGTCGAGCGCGCAGCGGCGCTGGGGTTCCTGCGCGCATGACGGGACGATCCGGATCAACTGGCGGCTGATCATGGCGCCCGATCCGGTGCGCCGCTCGGTAGTCGCACACGAGGTTGCCCACCTCGTCCACTTCGATCACTCTCCCGCGTTCCATCATGTCCTCAAGACGATCTTCGAGGGGTCGATCCATGAGGCTAATCGGTGGCTCAAGGCGCATGGCCGGTCGCTCTATGTGCCGTTTGGGTAGCGTTGGGTGCCGTTAGGGCCTACATGGGTGCCATGTTGAAGCGCAGTGGAATCTGGAAAGACGCAAACCCGACCGGGATGGTCGCGGATTTCAAGCTGGTCTGGAAGCAGGCCGGACACAACCGCTGGCGCATCGCGGCGGTGTCGGCCGCCTGCACTTTCGGCGTTTTCTATCTGATGTTTACGCAGGAAGGCAGCGCCCCGCACCCGCCGCCGAAGGTCACCTGGATCTCCGTCCTCAAGGAACACCGCACCGACGCCGAGATCGAAGCGGAAAACATCGCCAACCAGAAAGCCAAGGAAGCTTACGCCCGCGAAATAGCGCGCCGCGACAAGGACGTACGCGAACTCTACAAGACGATCGGCCGCTATTCCGGCATGGACGTCGACAAGATCGCGCGCGAAGCCGACGCCGAGGAAGCCGCCAAGGCCAAGGCCGATCGCGAGCGGATCGAACAGAATCTGAAGGCAGGCGGCATCGCCAACCCCAAGCTGGCACCGGACGCCGCCCAGCAGTGAACGACAGGGGGAGCGAAGACGCGCGCTGGCTCGCCGCCGCCGCGGCTCTCGCCGCGCGCGCCCGTCCGCTGAGCAGGCCGAATCCGGGCGTCGGCGCGATCATCGTGAAGGCCGGCCGCGTGATTGCGCGCGGCTGGACGCAAGCCGACGGCCGCCCTCACGCCGAAGCCATGGCGCTCGCCGCCGCCGGAGAGGCCGCGCACGGGGGCACCATCTACGTCACCCTCGAACCCTGCGCCCACAAGTCCGAGCGCGGCCCGGCCTGCGCCGACCTCGTCTCGCAGTCTGGCCTCGCCCGCGTGGTGATCGGCTGCATGGACCCCGATCCGCGCACCTCGGGCGCCGGAATCGCCCGCATCCACGCCGCTGGGATCGCGGCCGAATACCTGCCTTCGACGGCCTGCGAGCAGAGCCTTTCCGGCTATCTCACCACCAAGCGCCTCGGCCGTCCCGAGGTGACGCTCAAGCTCGCCCTGTCGCTCGACGGCTGCATCGCACTGGCGAGCGGCGAAAGCCAGTGGATCACCGGCGCCCAAGCCCGCGCCCACACCCACGCCATGCGCGCCCGTGCCGATGCGATCCTTGTCGGCGGCGGCACGTTGAGAGCCGACAATCCCCGCCTCGACGTGCGCCTGCCGGGGCTGGAGGATCGCAGCCCGCAGCGCTGGGTACTGACACGCGGCTCCGCTCCCGAAGGCTGGCATGCACTGCCTTCACCGGACGCCGTCGCCGGGATGGAGGGTGTGCTTCACCTCTTCGTCGAGGGCGGCGCCCATGCCGCGACGGCTTTCCTCGCGGCGGGGCTGGTCGACAGGCTGCTGATCTACCGCGCGCCGGTGCTGCTCGGCGGCAGGCCGGGCCTCGCCGACTTCGGCCTGTCCTCGCTGGCGCAGGCCCATGGCCGCTGGCGGATGATCAAGCGACGGCAGCTTGGCAGCGACACGCTGGAAGTCTACGACGCGCGAAATTCTCACGAAGGCTAGCTCATGTTCACCGGAATCGTCACTGCCGTCGGCACCATCCGCGAAGCCCGCAAGACCGGCGACCTGCGCGCCGTCATCGCCTGCCCCTTTGATCCCGCGGGCATCGCGATGGGCGCCTCGATCGCCTGCTCGGGCGTATGCCTGACCGTGGTGGACAAGGGCGGCGTGGCCGGCGACGCCTGGTTCGCGGTGGATATTTCGGCCGAATCCGTGGCCCGCACCGTCTCCGACCGCTGGCAGGAAGGCCGCCACCTGAACCTTGAGCCGGCACTGAAGCTGGGTGACGAACTGGGCGGTCACATCGTCACCGGCCACGTCGATGGCGTCGGCACCGTGGTCAGCATCGAGCCGGTCGGCGATTCTGCGCCGCTTCGTCATCGCCGCGCCCAGGGAACTGGCCCCCTACCTCGCCCCCAAGGGTTCGATCACCGTCGATGGCATCTCCCTCACCGTCAACGAAGTGAGTGACGAACCGGACGGCACCTGCCACTTCGCCCTGAACATCATCCCCCACACGGCGGAAGTGACCACCATCGGCGCGATGCAAGCAGGGGACGGCGTAAATCTGGAGATCGACGTGCTGGCCCGCTATCTCCAGCGCATGCAGTCGCTGCGGAGCTGATCGGCCTGAAAGGCACGGCAGAGTCACCGCGTGTCGGTGACTCTGCGGGTTTCTCCCGATGATCCGGCGCCCTGCCACTAGGCTGGCGGCTACAGGATCATTTGGAGACAACGGCATGCATGGAGCCGCGCCGCAAGGCGGCTTGCTTCGGACCCGGACCAAGGCGCTCTACAGCTTTGGCAACGTCGGGAACCAGTTGTTCCGCGACGCGCCGATGATCCTCCTGCTTTACTACCTCACCAGCATCGTCGGCATTCCGCCAGCGATCGCGGGCGCGGCGATCTTCGTGCCCAAGGTCATCGTCGGCGCGCTCAGCGACTTCACCGTCGGCGTCGTTTCCGACCGCAACCTCCATCGCTTCGCGCGGCGAAACTGGCTGCTGGTCGGCGCAGTGCTGGCCCCCTTCGCGATGATCGCCACGTTCTTCGTGCCCAACGCCGGGATGAGCACCCAAGTCGGCTACGTCGTCGTCGCCTTCAGCTTCTACATGGTGACCTTCGCCAGCTTCTCCGTGCCGTTCCTTGCGCATTTCTCGGAAATCAGCAGCGATCCGCAGGAGCGCACGGTGCTGATGGCGTGGAAGCACGCCTGGACCGGCGCGGGACTGCTGCTCGGCTCGGCGCTGGTGCCATGGCTCATCCACGAACTGGGTGCCGATCGCGGCGCCTACGTCACCGGCGCGGCGCTGCTGGGCGGGATCACCGCGATCAGCCTCGTCACCGCCTGGAACGCGGTGCGCAAGGTGCAGGTCGTCACGCCTCTCGAGCGCGACCTCTCGCTGCGCGGCCTGCTGGCCACGCTGACCTTCCGCCCGTTCCGCGTCCTGTGCCTTTCCGCCGCCGCCATGACGGTGGCGGCAGGCACCTGCTCGGCGGCGATGGCGTTCTTCATCACCTACAACATGGGGCGGACCGACGCGCTGGTGCAGCTCGGCATCCTTGTCGCCATTGCGGGCTGCGTCGTCATGGCGGTCTCGCCGCTCTGGGTGGCGGCGGCGAAAGTGCTGGGCAAGCGCAACGCGTACCTCGTCGGCGCGCTCGGCCATGTGATCACGCTGATCGTCTGGTCCAATGCCGGCGCCGGGCCGATCTGGGTGACCTATGTGTGCTCGGGCTGCGTCGGGCTGTTCAACTCGGGCTGGGGCCTGATCGCGCTCTCGCTCCTCACCGACGCCATGGCGCAGGCCCGCGCGGAGACCGGGCGCGATACCGCCGGCTCGTTCGCCGCGATCTGGTCGATCATCGAGAAGGCCGGAATCGCGCTCGGCGGCACGCTGATCGCGAGTTCGATCCTGGCGATCGGCGGCTTCGATTCAGCCGCCGCCAAGCGCGGCATCGCCCAGAGCGCCGAGGCCATCGACGCGATCCGCTACGCCTTCGGAATCGTCCCGGCCGCGCTGATGTGCATTGCCGCGCTGATCATCTGGCGCTGCGTCCCCGCACGCGGAGGCGCAGCGCTGGCACACTAGCTATCGTGCTGCGCCGCCGCCACGATCGCACGGTTGAGGCGGGTCTGGCGCAGGGCGGAGGGGTGCAGCACGCTGCGGTTCGGCAGCCCCCTCACCGCCAGAGCGAACTCGCGAAGCTGCGTCGCGAAATAGTGCGTGATCCCGTCGTTGAAGAGCGCATCGTCATCCACCGGTGCTCGCTCGGGCATGACGACGGGCTCGTCGTCGATCCAGAGTTCATCGCCGTTCTCGACGCGCACGGTGGCGTTCTCGAAGTGCGCGACCTTGCGGTTCATCGTGCGCTTCTGGTTGTACGAAACGTGGATAGAGGCGAGCACGTCGTCAGGATAGCGCAGCAGGATCATCGCCTCGTCCTCTGCCGCCCAGTCGGGCTGGAAGCGCGCCGCCTCGACATGGATGCGCAGCGGATCGATCTCGCCGACGACGAGTTGCAGGAAATCGATCGCGTGCGGGGCGAACAGGGTAAGGACCAGTCCTTCCTCGCGCGTGCGGGTCGCCCACCAGGGCGCCTGCGGGCCGTCCCAAAACACGCACATCGAGATGCTGACCCCGCGCAGACGGCCGAACCCGGCGCGGCGGTCCTGCAGCGTACGGACCGCCTCGACATGGCGAAAGGTGTGCCCGGCAGCAAGGACCAGCCCGGTTTCGTCCGCCAGTGCAGCGATCCGCTCGGCATCGGCGACGGTTTCGGAGAACGGCTTCTCGACCAGCACGTTGCGCCCGGCGCGCAAGACCTGCTCCACCTGATCGGCGTGAAGCGCATTGGGCGTACACAGCACCACTGCTTCGACAGCATCCAGCGCCAGCGCCTCTTCCAGCGAGCAGCAGGCATGCTTAGCGCCATACTCGCCGGCGAATTCGGCAGCGCGAGCGGGATCGGGGTCGACCACCGCGACCAGCCGGGCATGCTCCGGGCTGCGGACGATCGCCTTGAGATGCAGCGGCGCGATCCGGCCGCAGCCGACGAGGGCGATCCCGATGGGTCGATCGATTGTCATGCAGGCTCCACGTAACGTCGGTCAGGAAAGACGTGACGAGGCCCATATCTTCACCCGCCGTCCATCACCGCCTGGGCGGTTGATCGACAGGCGGACGATACCCGGTCAGGCCAGCGGGCCTGCCGTGAAACTCTCGCGCGTGATTTCGAAGATGACGTGCTCGACCATCACGCCGCAGCGCTCGTAGCTGCGCGAACGGCCCTCGACCAGACGGCCGCCGATATTCGCCATCGCCTTGCGCGAGATGACGTTGTCCGCGCCCACCTGGAAGATGACACGCTCGAAATGCTGGAGTGCGTGCGCAAGCATCATGCGCTTGAATTCGGCGTTGTACCCGCCGCCCCAGTAGCGGCGTGCCAGGAACGTCCAGCCGATCTCGATTTCGCCGGGTTGCTCGACTTCGGGCGCTCCGTAGCGGGAGGAGCCGACGATTGCGCCGTTCTCCCGATCGAGGATCGCAAGGGCGCCGCCACCCGCCAGCGCCTCGTCGAAGAAGGCGCGGAACACCGGCTCCTGCCAACGATCGTGCGAGGGATGCACGGCCCAGATGTCGGGATCGGACGCGACTGCGAACAGCGCATCCCAATCCGCCTCGACCAAGGGCCGGAGCGTCAGCCGGTCCCCTTCGAGAACCGGCTCACGGTTCATGATCAGGCCGTCACGGCCGCGACGGCGGCGATGAACTGGTCGATGTTGCCGTCGGTCAGACCCGCAACGTTGATGCGGCCCGAAGCGGCAAAGTAGATACCGTATTCCGAACGCATCGCCTGCACCTGCTCCGGGGTGAAGGGGATGATCGAGAACAGGCCGTTCTGCGAACCCACTGGGGTCAGATCGACGCCGCCGGTCTTGCCGGCAGCCTGCAGCTTGGCGCGCACGCCGCGCATGCGCTCGCGCATTTCGTCGAGTTCGGCCAGCCACTGCGCGGTCAGCGCCTCGTCTTCGAGGATCACGCGAACCGCCGCGCCGCCGTGATCTGGCGGCTGCGACCAGTTGGCGCGCGCCAGCGAGTGACCGTTCGACATCACCTTGGCAAGATCGGCCGGATCGGCGACCATTGCGTAGAGCGCGCCGACGCGGTCACGATAGAGGCCGAAGTTCTTGTCGCACGAATAGCAGATCAGCGCTTCGGGCACCGATGCCAGAACGCGGCGCAGGCCGTAGGCATCTTCTTCCATGCCCTGGCCGAGGCCCTGGTAGGCAAGGTCGAGAACCGGCAGGATGGTCGAAGCGGCCAGCAGTCCGGCGATCTCGGACCACTCTGCACGGGTGTAGTCAATCCCTGTCGGGTTGTGGCAGCAGCCGTGCAGCAGGATGGCATCGCCTTCCTGCGCCGTGGCGATCGCGCCGCGCAGGGCGTCCATGTCGGCACCGGCCCCGGTCGCGTGGTTGAATTCGAGGACTTCGAGGCCGAGATCGGCGCAAATCTGGTTATGGTTCGGCCAGCTGGGCTTGCCGACGATGACGCGCTTGTAGCCCGCACGCTTCACCATCGCGAGCGCGAGGCGCAGCGAGCCGGTGCCGCCGGGGGTCTGCATGCCCTCGATCCGGCCGTCCATGGTCGGGTTGGCCTTGCCGAACACGTAGGGCATCAGCTTCTCGACGAAGCCCATGTCACCCTCGGGGCCAAGGTAGGCCTTGGAGTTCTGCTCCTCGACCAGTTTCTTCTCCGCCGCCTTGATCGCGGCGAAGACGGGCGTGTCGCCCTCCGCAGTCTTGTAGACGCCGACACCGAGGTCGATCTTGTCCGCACGCGGATCGTTGTTGTGGAGCTTGATCAGCGCAAGGAGCGCGTCAGCGGGCTGTTGCTTGAGATCGTTGAGCATGGCGGGCGGCCCTTAACCCCGCCCGCCGCTTGACGCAACCACCTAGTTGAAGGGCCGCGTCGATGCGCAATATCGTTGCGTCAGAAGGGCAGCCAACTCTGCTTTTCGGAGAACTTCATGTAGCCGATGTTGGCGCCCAGACGTAGTCCCGCGCCCGCGCGCACGGGAATCAGCACGGTGTTTCCGCGGCGCAGGTAGCTGACGGTAAAGCCGCCCACGAGATAAGCCTGGCCTTCGCCCGCGCCGAACCTGTGGAACAGGTCCTGGCTGTCGTAGAGGTTGTAGACGAGGACGAAGGCATTGCCTGCATTGGCTCCGGCATCGAAGCCGATCGACGGCCCGGTCCAGTAGACGGGACGTTCGCCCTCCACCTTGTGGTGAAGCGTGCCCGAGCCGTAGCGCAGGCCCACGGCGATGGCGCCGCCAGCCTCGCGGCCGATGATATAGGCGTTCGGCTCGCCCTGCTTGGCCAGCAGGTCCTTGATGATGTCCGCAAGACCCTTGGCGCCTTTGCCGAATACACCTTCGGCTGCGCCAATCAGGTCGTCCTCGCGGTAGGTCGAACCATTGTCCTGCGTCGCGACAGCAGGTGCGGCGGGATAAGTCGGCGCGGGCGTGGGAGCAGGATAGGCCGGCTGCCCGCCGTTCCAGTCGGTGGCGGGGGCCCTTCAACAGGCGTGCCGTTACCAGGATCAGTTGCAGGCGGCACCGGCGAATAGGTCGTCCCCCGGTTGAGGTCGCTATCGATCGCAGCGTCGGGATCGACGGTGGTGACTTGCGCTAAGGCCGGCGCAACAGGCATGGCGAGCGCCATAAACGCCGCCGCCAACCCGATGACCGACCTGCGACGCGCGCCCCGGGCAGTGTGCGTGCGATCTTGCATAGAATGACCCTTCATGGCGTGATTACCTTGCGTTCTCCACGCCGATACTGGCGCTTCCACGTTCCCCGCGCCCCATGCACGGTCAAAACTGGTATCATCCCACAAGAATCCACCGCGCATGACCTAGCAATGAACGGACGACGACCCGAGTCGGTTTTGCGGCGGATTGAACTTGAAACATGCGCCGAAGCGAGTGCCGAATAAATCTGCATTCTGGCACTCTTGCCCCCTTGCCGCCCCCGAATGCTCCCGTTATAGGCACCGCTCCAAGCCGCACTCGGAGACGTGGGTGAGTGGCTGAAACCAGCGGTTTGCTAAACCGTCGTGCCCTTAAGGGGGCACCCCGGGTTCGAATCCCGGCGTCTCCGCCACCGGCTTGTATAGCCACATTCGCGACCATCCGATAAAGCCCTGAGAAATCAGGTCTTTCGGGTGCTTCGTGTCCACCCGCATTCATCCCTGTTCGCCTGCAACCGATTCGTCGTGTGGGAAAAAATGTGGGAAGATTTGTGGCATGGGTAAGCTGCCCGCAACCGTTGTAAGAAACGCCACCAAGCCAGGACGCCTGGGGGATGGTGATGGACTTTTTCTCATCATCCAACCCAGTGATACCAAGAGTTGGATGTGCCGGGTTCAGAAGGCTGGTAGCCGCCGCGACTTTGGCGCGGGCAGCGCGGCGAAGGTGTCGATCGCCCAGCCAAGGGAGCGCGCTCGGGAGATTCGGAGCTGGGTGGAGCTGGGCCTCGACCCCGTTTTCGAACGGCGTAAGGCCGAAGGCGTGCCTACCTTCAAGGAGGCCACTGCGGAAGTCCTAGCAGCCCAGCGCAAGACTTGGCGCAATGAGAAGCATGAAGGTCAGTGGCTTCGTACGCTGGAGACATATGTCTTCCCCAAACTAGGCAATGTCCAAGTCTCGGAAATCACCAGCCCATGATCCGCAATGTCCTGGCCGAAATCTGGCTATCCAAGCCTGAGACCGTACGGCGGGTCTGACAGCGTATTGGAGCGGTGCTCGACTGGGCCTTTGCCTCCGGCTTCCGAGAATCAGAGGCACCGATGCATCCGGTGACCAAAAGTCTGCCTAAGCAGCCGAAGAATGAGGGCCGTTTCGCAGCGATGCCCTATAATAATGTACCCGCTTTTGTTGCCAGCCTCAGGACACGAAAGTCATTCAGCCGGATGGCACTCGAGTTTGCAATCCTGTGCGCTTCACGATCGGGGGAGGTTGGCGGCGCGCGGTGGGAGGAATTTGATCTGGAGAACTGCCTCTGGACGGTGCCGAAGAAGCGAATGAAGGCCAACCGCGAGCATGTCATTCCCCTCACGCCGAGCGCAATTCGGATCATAGAAAGAGCAGCCGCCCTCAAACTGGGTGATTGCCCCCTCGTCTTCCCTGGAGCGAAACGGAACACCCCGCTGTTCGACATGACGTTGACGAAGCTTCTGCGTGAAATTAAGGAACCTTACACGGCACATGGTTTCAGGTCGGCATTTCGCGATTGGGTGAGCGAAGAGACTGAGCATCACGGCGAAGTGGCCGAGGCAGCACTTGCTCACGTTGCAAAAGACAAAACTGAAGCTGCGTATCGACGCGGAAACTTGCTCGAAAAGCGCCGATTGCTGATGAATGGCTGGTCAGCCTTTTGCGAGCCGCGCTGACGCACCTTGCCGCGAAGTCGATGTAGCGAACCGTCGCTTGCAGCGAGCGGCCTGACCTCGCCGGCAGCGAACTTTCCCCGTTCTCCAGCAGCCAAATCCACGCTCCCCAGTGCGGTCCGTCCGCCGATGCCTCTGAAGAGCGCCATTTCAGTCTCCCTTGCCAGTGGGCACGTTCACGCCTTTCAACAGAAGATAGCGCTTGATGCTGCGCGCGGCCTGTCGAATTCGCTGCTCGTTCTCGACAAGTGCGATGCGGACATATCCTTCACCCTGTTCGCCATAGCCGACCCCCGCTGCGACAGCCACTTTCGCCTGGGTCAACAGCTCCTTCGAGAATTCGAGGCTGCCCATGTGCCGAAGGGCGGGCGGTAGCGGCGCCCATGCGAACATCGATGCGCTTGGGCTTGGTATCTCCCATCCGCAGCGGGCGAAGCTGTCGACGAGCACGTCGCGTCGCCGATGATAGAGCCGGCGGTTCTTCTCGACAACGTCCTGCGGCCCATTGAGCGCCGCGACGGCGGCAGCCTGGATCGGCGTGAAAGCGCCATAATCGAGATAGGACTTCACCCGCGCCATAGCCGCGATCAGCCTTGGGTTCCCGACAGCGAAGCCGATCCGCCATCCTGCCATGCTGTAGGTCTTGGACAGACTGGTGAACTCGACGGCGACATCCTTCGCGCCCTTCGCCTGCATGATCGATACCGTCGGCTTGCCGTCATAGTACAGCTCCGAATAGGCAAGGTCGCTCAGAACCCACAGGTCGTTCTCCTTCGCGAATGCCACCAGGCGTTCGTAGAAAGCGAGGTCAACAGTCTCCGCCGTCGGGTTGGCGGGATAGTTCGTCACCAGCAGCTTCGGGCGGGGCACGGTGAAACGCATCGCGCGCTCGAGGCTCTCGAAATAGTGCTCGTCCGGCGTGGTCGGCACGCTTCTGATCGTCGCGCCTGCGATGATGAAGCCGAACGTGTGGATCGGATAGGAGGGATTGGGAGCGAGCACGACATCACCCGGCTCGGTGATCGCGGTGGCGAGGCTGGCCAGCCCCTCCTTCGATCCCATCGTGACGATCACCTCCGTCTCGGGATCAAGTTCGACGCCGAAGCGCCGGCCGTAATAATCGGCTTGTGCCCGACGCAGGCCAAGAATGCCCTTTGACTGGGAATAGCCATGGGCATCGGGCTTGCGCGTCACCTCGATCAGCTTCTCAATGACATGATCGGGCGGAGGCAGGTCTGGATTGCCCATGCCGAGATCGATGACATCTTGCCCGGCAGCGCGCGCGGCTGCCCGCATCGCGTTGGTTTCCGCGATTACGTAGGGAGGCAGGCGCTTCATGCGATAGAACTCTTCGGTCATGGCTATGTCTCGTGAATGGACAGATCAGGTATGGATCAGGAGAAGCGCTTCGCACCGGCCACGCAGAGGATGACGATCACGGTCGATGCGATCATCGTCCATGCGACAGGCTCTCCGAGAACCACGCCTGCGAGGAGCAGACCAAGGAAGGGCTGAAGGAGCTGGAGTTGTCCGACGCCGGCGATGCCGCCAACGGCAAGGCCGCGATACCAGAACACGAAACCCAGCATCATCGAGAAGACCGAAACATAAGCGAAGCCGGACCAGGCGCGCCACCCGATGTCGGCCCAGTTCGCCGGCACTGTCGTCATGGCGAAGACGATCATGACCGGTAGCGAGAGGAGCAGAGCCCAACTGATAACCTGCCATCCGCCAAGCCGGCGGGACAGCGCCGCACCTTCAGCATAGCCCAGTCCGCACAGCACAATGGACGCCACCATCAGCAGGTCGCCGGTCAACGAACCGGCTCCACTGTTGTACAAGGCGAAACCGGCCACCGCAGCAGCCCCGATTGTCGAGAAAAACCAGAAGGCAGGTTTGGGGCGTTCGCCACCGCGCAATACGCCGAAGATGGCGGTGGACAGCGGAAGCAATCCCACGAAGACAGTTAGCGTCCGCGCTCGTGGTGTAATTTCCGGTGTAGATTGAGGCGATCGCATGGGTGGGGCATGCCCCACCCATGCGAATTCGATCTCGGTGGCCACCGGGCTCATCGGTAAGGTGGAGTTACCACACTTCACACGCCCACCGAGGAGTTGATCCCGATGACCGACGATAGATTACCGCTTGCCGAGCTGATGGCGAAGACCGGAGATGGAGATTTCCTGCGCACGATCGCCGAGAACGTATTACAGATCATCATGGAGGCCGACGTCGATGGCTTGGTCGGCGCCGGCCGGCACGAGCGTTCCGGCGATCGCACGACCTGGCGCAATGGCTACCGCGACCGCAGTCTCGACACCCGGCTCGGCACGCTCAATCTCAAGATCCCCAAACTGCGGACCGGCGCCTACTTTCCCGGCTTTCTGGAGCCAAGGAAGACCGTCGAGAAGGCGCTGGTCGCGGTGATCCAGGAAGCATGGATCGCCGGCGTCAGCACCCGGCGCGTCGATGAACTGGTGCAGGCGATGGGCATGACTGGCATCTCCAAGTCCTCGGTATCCAAGCTGTGCAAGGACATCGACGAGCGGGTCCACGCCTTCCTCAAGCGGCCGCTCGCCGGCGACTGGCCCTACCTCTGGCTCGATGCTACCTATCTCAAGGTGCGCGAGGGCGGGCGGATCGTCAGTGTCGCCGCGATAATCGCTGTGGCCGTCAACACCGAGGGCAAGCGCGAGATCGTCGGCCTGCACATCGGTCCTTCCGAAGCCGAGCCGTTCTGGTCGAGCTTCCTCAAGGACCTCGTCCGGCGCGGCCTGACCGGCGTGAAGCTGGTCATCTCCGATGCCCACGAGGGGCTCAAGGCGGCGATTACCCGCGTCATGGGCGCGACCTGGCAGCGCTGCCGCGTCCACTTCATGCGCAACGCCCTGGCCTATGTGCCCAAGGGCCAGAATACCGTCGTTGCCGCTGCAATCCGTCAGGTCTTCCTTCAGCCCGACCATGCCGCTGCGACGCAGGTCTGGCGGCAGGTCGCTGATCAGTTGCGCGCCCGCTGGCCAAAGCTCGGCGCTTGCATGGACGATGCCGAGCACGACGTGCTCGCCTACATGACCTTCCCCGAGCAGCACCGGGTCAAGCTCCACAGCACCAATCCGCTGGAACGCCTGAACAAGGAAGTGAAGCGCCGCGCCGATGTGGTCGGCATCTTCCCGAACGAGGACAGCATCATCCGCCTCGTCGGCGCCGTCCTGCTCGAGCAGAATGACGAATACCAGCTCCAGCACCGCTACATGCAGATCGAGGGCATGGCCGCCCTTGCCACACCAATGATCGAGGAGGCACAGCCGCTACAGATTACACCCAAGGCCGCCTGAAAATGCAGCCCAGTGGCCACACCCGATTTTACACCACATTGACGGACGCGACCCGAAGACAACCGAGTGTGCCGCTGTGATGTGCTGGAGAGCAAAACCGGTCAGAAGCGGGAAGCCGAGCACTACGCCGATCGAGACGATGCCGAGCGGCAGCAGGTCGGAGCGCGCGGGCCGTGCTTGCCGGAGTGCCATGAGGACGACCGCGCCAAGCAGCGCCGCGATGACGGCACGCCCCGACGTTACGAACAGCGGCGTGAAGTCCGCGACTGCGAGACGTGTCGCCGGCAGAGACCCGCTAAAGATGATGACGCCCAGGAGGCCGCTGCCCCAACCGGCTGTATTCCGTTCCATAACTCCTCGCTTTCGCGATCCGACTATTCGGAGAGGTCTGGCCAAGACAGAGACAATACAATACAAAAATTGGTAACTGTATGGATATTTTATACCATACAATCAAAAAGCGCATAGCGATGGGTCGGTTGCGCAGCGGAACCAGAACCGAAGAACTCATGGACGCAATCCGTGCGAAGATCGCAAGCCGTGCAATCGGTCCGGGGGATCGGCTGCCCTCCGTCCGAGGATTTGCTGAGACCATGTCCGTGTCTCCATCCACCGTGGTCGAGGCCTATGATCGACTGGCGGCCGAAGGGGTGATCAGTGCACGCCGAGGTTCGGGCTTCTATGTGACGGGAAGCAGCATCTCGCCGATGTCGGTTAGCGAAATGGGGCCACGCCGCGAGCGGGCCGTCGATCCGTTCTGGATTTCCCGCCAATCTCTCGACGCCGATGCTTCCATGGCCAAGCCAGGCTGTGGCTGGCTGCCAACGGACTGGATGCCCCATGCCGCACTCCGCAAGGCATTACGATCACTGGCACGCGGTGAGGATGCACTGCTGACCGAATATGGCAGCACACATGGTTCGCTGGCGCTGCGCCGCCTGCTTCTCGGTCGTTTCGCCGAAGAGGGCATCGACGTGAGCGCTGACCAGGTTCTGCTGACCGGATCCGGCACGCAGGCCATCGATCTGATCTGCCGCTTTCTGCTGCATCCCGGCGACACCGTGCTGGTCGACGACCCCGGCTATTTCAATTTCCAGGCGCTGCTGCGCGCGCACCGTGTGAAGCTGGTCGGTATTCCATTCACGTCCACCGGTCCGGACACCGCGGCATTCGAAGCGGCGCTGATTGCGCATAAGCCAAGGCTCTACATTACCAACTCCGCGCTCCACAATCCAACGGGGGCAAGCATTTCGTATCAAACGGCGCACCGCCTGCTGAGCGCTGCCGGAGCCCATGACCTCACGATCGTGGAAGACGATATCTTCGCCGATTTCGAACCATCGCCGTCGCCGCGTCTCGCGGTCCTCGACGGACTCGACCGGGTGATCCGCATAGGGAGCTTCTCCAAGACCCTCTCCGCGGCCGTGCGCTGTGGTTATATCGCGGCGCGTCGCGACTGGATCGAGGGATTGATTGATCTTCAGGTTGCGACGAGCTTCGGTGGACCTAGCCCAGTGGCAACAGAATTGATCGCCGATGTGCTGGCGGGTGGTAGCTATCGAAAGCATATGGCCGAACTGCGCCAGCGTTTGGCGCAAGCGCGGGACCATACTGCCGCACGTTTGGCGAAGTTGGGAATCATGCCATGGATCATGCCGCGAGGTGGTTTCTATCTATGGTGCCGCCTACCAGATGGCCTCGATTCCGCGGACATCGCCAGACACTGCCTGGAGGCTGGCGTTGTGCTAGCACCTGGCAACGTGTTCAGCGTGTCTCAGTCTGCGGCGCCGTTCATGCGCTTCAACGTGGCGCAATCGGACGATCACCGGGTCGAGCACGCTCTCATTCAAGCATTAGATCAATCAGTCCGACGGGAATGAAACCGCGTGAGCGGCTCGGTCGTTGGAACCTGCCATTCGCATTCTTATCGCGAACGGCAGGTTCATCCCAAGCCCAGCCCATCGCTGCCGCCCCTTAGGAGACGCTCAGAGCCAGAGTTCGGCTCCCCAGGTGCAGACCTTCCGCTCTTCTGGCAGCTCGCGACCAATAAAGGTCATCCTGAAAGAATTTTGTCGCTTCCCGTACTTTCCGCCACGTCAATCGACCTCGACGCGGGCGCCTCAGGATGGCCGGCGTCATGGGGCCGATCTTCGTGGCGGGATCTTGCGGATCGCGATTTTCAGGTCGCGCGCGGCGCCCACGAACTTCGCCGTGAAGGCTTCGGCTATGGGCCGCTCGAGGATGAAGCGCTTGGCCACGAGACAGACCTGACCCGTGTTCTGGAAGCGGAATCGCCGACCTCTTCAGGGTTCTGGTAGGGGCAGCGCGCGATCAGCGCGTCGGTGGCGGGGTCGCGCGATACGGCTTCGGATGCAAAGATCTGGGCGGGGTTGGTCAGTGTGTCGAACATCGTGGGCTCCTAAGAACGGAAGCGGGGCTGCAACGGCTGTCAGAAATTCTGGCGAGTGGGGCGGATGACGATGGCGTTGATGTCGACATCGGCGGGTTGCTCGATCGCATAGGCAATGGCACGCGCGACCGAACTGCCCGGGATCGCCTGCCGGTAGCCCTGGCTGAGCGGCTCGATCTGCGTGCCTTCGCTGACCATGAAGCCTGCGCCGGCGCGCTGGGCATAGTAGCGGGCCATCAGCGCGGTCGGCACGTCTCCGGGCTGGGCGGCGCGCTGGTGGTCTGGGGCGGCAGCACGATGCGGTTGCGCAAGGTGTGCTGGCCGAGCGGGACGGGGGTGAACAGGGCGGGGTGGCGGGTCATCATGATCTCCTCGGAGTGCGTGGATCAGCCGGCGCCTTTTGGCAGGCGCGCGGCATGGCTCCTTCCGGTCCGGCGGCGCGGAACGAAGGTGGCGGTCTGCTGCCGTCTCGTGTGGGATGGTGGCGGGTTTAGCGCCCTGGTTGCAGGCGGTGCGGCAACCCGAAGCGCCATGTCTGCGCCAGAAGTCCGATCATCTGAATTTCCTCTGCGTAGAAGGGCTGCGCGAGCAGCGCGGCGCCGATCCAGTGCTTCAGGTTGCGCATCGGGGCCTCCTCAGGCCGAAACGGGATCGAGGACGAAGGCGGTCCGCTCGGCAAGATCGCTGATCGCGGCCAGATAGGCCTGGAAGTGCGGGGTCGCGCGATGCGCGGCAACCGCGTCCGAGCCGGTGTAGAGCTCGTCCAGAACGAAGCGCGTGGGCTCGCTCTGATCCTGCCAGAGATCATAGCGCAAGTTGCCGGCTTCGGCCCGGCTCGGCGCGAGCATGCCCTCGAGCAGGGTACGGAGCTGGTCGGCAGCGCCGGGACGAGCGGTCAGGACGGCGACGATCTTCACAGGGTTGGTCATATGGGTAATCCTTGATGAATGGGTGCGCGTGGTGGCGCGCATCCGCAGCGCGCCACCTGTCATGCGCGTGCTCATGCGGCCGTCTGCGGGCCGCCGAGCGCCTCGATCATGGCCTTCGCGACTGCGTGGTCGGAGGCCGGGTTCTGGCCGGTGATCAGTTCGCGATCCACGACCACGTTGGCAACGAAATCTTCAGGAGCCGCCGAAACCTCGCCGCTGGCCAGCCGCAGGGCCTTGGGCATGTCGAAGTACAGTTCGCCCTTCAGCAGGTGCTCTTCGGCGATCTTCTCCTCGCTCGCCGAGAAAACCGTCATGCGATAACCCGCATAGATCCAACCCTTAGCGAGGTCGGTCGCCCTAGCGTCATCGCCCTCGATCAGGGCGGCCCTGTACGCTGCCGGGTCGGCCAGGGCGGCGACCACCGCGACGGGACCATGGCAGAGCAGCCCGGTCGGCTTGGCCGCCGCATGGAAGTGGCGCAGAATGGCGCCCGCCTCGCAGTCCTGCATCAGATCAACCGCCGGAGCATGGCCGCCCGGGACAAAGACGCCTGCAAATTCGTCCAGACCCTGTCCGATGACCGAGGCGAGGGTGTGGACCTCGTTCATGGCGGGGTCCTCGGCAAAGAAGTGCCGTGCGCGCTCATACGCGGCTTGGTCGCCCCCGAAATGCTGCACCGTATCCGATGCTTCGTCGATGTGCGGCTTGGTGCCGTCGGGCGTAGCGAGCACGACATCGTAGCCGGCCTCGATCAGCGCCATCGCGGGCACCACTGTCTCGTTCAGGTACTGGCCAATCGTGGCAGAGCCGCCGCCGCGCAGCTCGATCTGCGTGGCGTTGGATCCGAGGAAGAGCACTTTCGCATTGGTCATCTGAGTCTCCATTGTCTCACCGCATTTGCTGCGGACGAGTGAAAGGTGGCCCTATTCGACATATTCCAGAAGTTTATTATTCTGATTTCAGTTATACGCTCTAGAGTATGTCTGTATGCGATACGACCTCAACCTGCTCCCTATCTTTGTTGCCCTGATGGAAGAGCGGAGCGTGACGCGCGCGGCCGAGCGCGTCGGGATGACGCAGCCGGCGCTGTCCAACGCGCTCTCGCGGCTGCGCCTGATGCTGCAGGATCAGCTTTTCATCCGCGAGCGTTACGGGATCCAGCCCACCGCCGTCGCGCTGGAACTCGCGCCCGCGATCGCCGATGCGCTGGCGAAGCTCGATGATGCTGTACTGGGCCAGCAGGGCTTCGATCCCGCCAAGGCCGAGCGGGTTTTCACGATAGCGCCCAATGGTTATGTCGAGTTCGTGCTTGTCCCCGCCATCGTCGCCCGGCTCCAGCAGGTGGCGCCCTGCATCAAGCTGCGGCTGACACCCTATGGCAACGATCTGGTCGAGACCGGTGTCGTATCAGGCACCACTGCGCTGGTGCTCGGCCGCATCGTCGATCCTCCCGACAATCTCGTCGTCCAGCATCTGATGGACGAGAGCCTTGCCTGTGCCGTGCGGGCGGACCATCCCACCGTGGGCGACGCGATGACGCGCGAGCAGTTCGAGGCGCTCAAGCACGTCAACATCATACCGCCGGGGCGAATGCGCGCGGGCCTGTTCCAGGCGCTCGCGCAGCAGCAGCTCAAGCGCGAGGTGGCGATTTCGGTGACCAACTTCTTCGCGGTCGCTGAGATGGTGGCCGTCACCGACTATTGCGCGACACTGCCGTCACTGATTTGCCGGCGACTACGACAGGATTCCCGCTTGAAAATTCTTACCGCGCCGGTGGATCTAGGTACGTTTCCCGTCGAAATGGCCTGGCATGTGCGATACCGACAGGATCCGGCGCACCGCTGGCTGCGGGGCTGGTCGCGGAGATCGTGCGGGAACTGTCGGCTTCGGATTGATTGCGCCGAGCGTGCCACTTCCAACCTTTTTAAAGGGACCGCCGATCGTGCGAGTGTCGGCTCTTCGCCGAAGCCGACACTCGCCGACCAAGGCGAAAATGACGGCACTGCCCCACGATGCCGCCTACGCAATCGACCCAACGCAGATACTAGGCTTTCATTTCGAAACTCCAAAGTGCCAACCGTCAGCTATATCTCGCGGCTGTCGCTCGGAATTGTGCAATGGCGCCATCGGCAGGAGCCGCTCGCTGTGAGGGCAGCGGAGCTTTGTTCTCTGGCGTATGATCCCGAACATTCTCTCTGTCCCGATGTCGCACCCGATGTCTCGCCAAGGGGGACATAAGATGCGGACGGTTCGCAATGCTCGGAGAGCGGAACCTATGTTGCAAGCGACGACGAGCAGCGAGTGCTGTCGATCCAGTCTTTGGCGCTCTCCAAGCGCGTCATTGCCCCTGAAACGATGCGGATCACAGCTGGGCAAGTATCGTCGCCCCGCATCGAACCGAACTACGCCTCGCCCTCAAATCGCCATAGCCATCTGCGGCATTGCCCTTAACCGCTCCACGTCGCGGACAGGTGGGGCGCCGAAGAGGCGACGATATTCGCGGCTGAACTGGGAAGGACTGTCATAGCCAACGCGGAAGCCCGCCTCTGCCGCATCAAGCCGGCCGGCTAGCATCAGCGCCCGCGCTTCCTGCAACCGCAACTGCTTTTGATATTGCAGCGGAGTCATGGCGGTGGCGCGGCGGAAATGATCATGGAAGCTCGACAGGCTCATGCCGGCAAGGGCGGCAAGATGTGGTCCGCTGAATGGTTCGCGGAAATGGGTCTTGAGCCAGGCGATCGCTTTGGCCAGCTGGCTGGTGCGGCTTTCGCCGCTCGCTATCGCGCGCAGGATGCCCGCGCCCGGCCCGGTCATCAGCCGCACCAGCAATTCCCGCTCGATAAGCGGCGCGAGCAGCGGCGCGTTCGCCGGATCGCCGAGCAGCGCCGTCAACCGCGTCGCCGCGTCAATCAGTTCAGGTGTCATCGGATGCAGCGTCATCCCGCCCCTCTCCTCCGTGCCTGCCGGCAGAGGCGGCAGGGTTAACGCGATCTCCGACAACAGGGCGGGGTCGAGATAGAGGCAGAAGCAGAGATAAGGCGCGTCCGCGCTCGCCTGCGTCACAGCGCCTGTGATGGGCAGGTCGAGTGAGGCGACGAGATAGCTGGCAGGGCCATAGTTGATCACCGCATCGCCCAGCAGCACGCGCTTGCTGCCCTGCGCGATGATGCACAGCGCCGGACGCTGCACCATATGCACCGACTCGCCACCCCGGCCCGAGCGGACCAGCGTGAGCCGAGCGATGGGCGTCTCGATGATACCGTCTCGCTCGGCGTATCGGGCAATCTGCTGAGCCAGTTCTTGATGCGCCATCAGCGCCTCTCCTAAAGCAGTCGGTACGATCAGCCTACACGGCTGATAGAGACCGATCCAGCGCGGCGCTATAAATCTGGAATATCGTGCAATCAACCCGGATGACCGTTCTACCTCCTTCCGACCAGATAGCGCCATCTAAGGGGCATCGGATCGATGGTTCGGTCTGTCTGAACGGGAGTGACTATCATGGCCATAGAGGACAAGGTCATCGCGATTACCGGCGCCAGCAGCGGCATCGGCGAAGGCACGGCGCGGCTCCTGGCGGCGCGCGGCGCGAAGCTGATGCTGGGCGCACGCCGCACCGACCGGCTCGCAGCGCTGGCGGAGGAGTTGAACGCAGCGGGAGGCACAGTCGCCTTCCGGTCACTCGATGTCACCGACCGCGGCGATTTCGAGGCGTTCATCGCCGCGACCGAAGCCGAATATGGCCGCGTTGATGTGCTGGTCAACAATGCGGGGCTGATGCCGCTGTCGCGCTTCGACAGCCTGAAGGTTGACGAATGGGACCGTATGATCGACGTCAACATCCGCGGTGTCCTGCACGGCATAGCCGCCGCCCTCCCCCGCTTCAAAAGCCAGGGCAGCGGCCAGTTCGTCAACATTTCTTCGATCGGTGGCTATGCCGTGTGGCCGACCTGCGGCGTCTACAGCGCGACAAAATATGCAGTGCGCGCCATCTCGGAGGCGCTGCGCATGGAGCATGACGACATTCGCGTCACCATCATCGCGCCGGGCGTCGTGGAATCGGAACTGGCCCACACGATCACCGATCCGGTCGCGGCGCAGGCCATGGTCGATTTCCGCTCCATCGCGCTCACCCCGGACGCGATCGCGCGCGCCATCGCCTATGCAGTGGAGCAGCCGGCGGATGTGGACGTTAATACGTTGATCGTCCGGCCGGTTCGCTCAACAATCTGACGAGGATGGGGGGCATGCGCATATTGCCCCGATAACCCGGCAGCAGCCAAGGTCCTATGCGCTCCTGAATTTCTCGAAGCCTCTAGAGGATAAAGGCGGCCAAACGGTGCAACCTCTCGAATTATTAATACAAAGCTGACTGCCCAAAATGGCGCTCGATCTGGCGCTCGCCCTTGTCCGAACCGCCCCTTCTCGGACTCTCAGCGGTCACTTTTCGTTATCCAGTTGCGGACGTGCAGCTTCCCCTTTTCTGAAGGCCCAAGACTGCCCGTAAGGAACTTCGAGTTTAAAGCCCGGACGTTTGGCGGTGTGACCAATGAGGGCAATTGCGAGGTGGAGCAAGATGTTCGCAACTGCCCTCAGGTCAGCGCGATCAGAAGCGGAAGCTGCTGGTCACCATGACGCTCTGGGTGTCGAACTTGTCGCCACGATTGATGCTGGCTCCGCCCGAAGGGGTAATGCGGAAGGGATTGGTCGCAGGCGCCGTGCCGGCACCGACATCGACACGGTAATCGCCGGCATTGTAGCGGGTATAGAGATAGCGCGCACCGATCGAGAAGTTCTGCGCGACCTTGGCTTCAACGCCGCCACCGACGTTCCAGCCCCAGGCATCTTCCTTGCGGTTCACTTCCGTAAAGCTGTTCGCCCCGTTGCTGGTGGTGAAGCTGTTGCTCACCTTGGCGTAGGACAGGCCGCCCGTCACATAGGGCATGATGCCGCTGCGCGTTGTCACGCCGAGCCGGGCACGCAGATTGCCGTTCCAGTCGATCTGACGGCGCATGGTGTAGTAGGCAGGCGTCGTCGAATATTCGCTCACGGCATCGTCGATGTACGTCTTGCCCGCTTCGGCGACCACGCCCGCGACGATGCTGCCGAACTGCCGGTCGTACCCGACATGGCCCATCCAGCTCAGCGCATCCTTGTCGCCCCGGCAGCCGCTGGCCGGTGTCGAACCACGCGCTGCGCCGCCGCACGTGCCTGGTGAGAACGCGTTTGCGCCGGTGGTCGTCGTGACCGTGTCGTTGAAGGTGCCGTCGGCATTGGTGTCGAAGCGAAGATGCTCGTTGTTGTCGCTCTTCTGGAACGTGTAGCCGATCGAGCCGCCGACATACGGGCCGCTCCAGTCCACCGCGTCCCCGTCCTGCGCAAAAGCTGGCGCGGTAAGAGCGAGCGCCATCACGCCCAACGGCGCAAAGTACAGTGCCCTCATGGAAATCCTCCTTATCAGACGGCCAACTCAGCCGCTGTCGGAAGGGCAAACTGCGAGGGCCAAAGTTTGGTTGCGCCGGCTTACCATGACGTTTTGTTGCCCATGTGCCATTGTGTGCACAGCCGATGGCACGCCTCAGCCGAACGTGAATGCGTAGGCCTGAACGCCCGGGTCGAGGAACTCGATCGCGAAAGTCCGCTCCGCCATGCCGCCTTGCATCCTGACCAGCTGGTAGAGCCGCTGGCTCTCGACCGCTCCGTTACCGCTGGCATCGACGTCGGCGCCATGGTCGGCTCCGGGGGCCTTGCCGTCGATGGTCACGCGGAACCGTACCCGCTGCCCCGACCGGGTCGGGCCGAGCACAAGGTGCAGGTCGCGCGCATAAAAGCGATAGACGATGCGGCCTCCGGCGGCCTCGAGCGAAGCCTGTTCGCGCCCGACCGTCCATGTGCCGCCGAGTGCCCAGTCGTCCCTGCGCGGTGATGCAGGGACCGCGTAGTCGTGACGAGTATCGCGCACGAGACCGCCCGGCGAGACGAACCGTTGCGCCTTTCCATAGCCGAGATAGGTTTCCGGCGATCGCGCCTTGCCCTGCCCCGCAGCGGCTCCGGTTCCGGTCGCCGACACGGTGACGGTCCCGGAATTACCCACCGCGTTTCCATTCTCTGCCAGCAAGCGCTGGATCACCCTCTCCGACTGCGCATAATCGCCTTCGCCGAAATGGTGGTAACGGATGCGGCCCTTGCCATCGATGAAGTAGTGGGCGGGCCAGTAGCGGTTGCGGAACGCGCGCCAGACGGCATGGTCGTTATCGATCGCGACCGGATAGGCGATGTCGAGGTCGTGCACCGCCTTGCGGACATTGGCGGGGTCCTTCTCGAACGCGAACTCGGGCGTGTGGACGCCGATGACGACCAGCCCCTGGTCCCGGTACTTCTCCGCCCAGGCCCGCACGTAGGGCAGCGAGCGCAGGCAGTTGATGCAGCTGTAGGTCCAGAAATCGACCAGAACGACTTTCCCGCGCAGCAACTGCGGGGTCAGCGGCGGCGAGTTGATCCACTCACCGGCCCCAGCGAGCGAGGGGACCGGGCCTTCGTCGGCCAGTCGTCCGCCTTTGCCCATCGCAGCTGAAGGCATGGCATCATCCGGATGGAACCGGTCGAGCAGGCCCTGCTCGAAACGCGTGGTGCCTGACAGCGAGAGCCGCGTCAGCAGTCCGGTATCCAGCCCCAGCGCGATCGCGGCGACGCCGATCAGCACGGCGACGCCCAGAACCTTGCGGATCCGCTCGCCCACGCCGATCGAGCGCTTCATCGCGGCGAAGACCTTGCCGCCCACCAGCAAGGCCAGAGCCAGCGAAGTCGCGGCGCCTGCCGCGTAAGCCAGCAACAGCAGGCTCGTATGCGCGCTTGCGCCCTGCAGCGCGGCTCCGGTGAGGACGAGCCCCAGCACGGGCCCCGCGCAAGGCGCCCACAGCAGGCCGGTGGCGACGCCCAGCAGGAGCGAGGCAAAGAAACTCGATGCGCCGTGATCCGCCCGGTCAGCGGATTGGGATAGCCTTCCGCCCAACGCCACCAGCGGACGCGTCGCCCGGTCGGCAAGCGCGGGATACAGCAGCAGCAGCCCGAAGGCGGCAAGCACGACAAGCGCCGCGATCCGGCCATAGGCATTCGCCTGGACCGCCCATCCTCCCCGACCGCCGCCAGCGTCGCTACGGCGGCAAAGGTCATCGCCATGCCCAGCAGCAACGGCAGGCCGCTACGCAGGAACGGCCTGTCGGCGCGCGCGAAGACGAAAGGCAGCACAGGCAGGATGCATGGGCTGATGATCGTCAGCACACCGCCCAGGTAAGCCAGCAGAAAAAGGATCATTGGTATCGCCGCCTTGCCGCAGATGCCGAAGCGCGCGGCGCTCCGATGCGTCGGCGGATTCGGTATTGCGGTCCATAGACGCTTGCGCACCATAATGATCCATGAATGACGGCGGCATGCATCCTTCCGCCAGCTTGCATCGTATATTCACGCAGGAACCACGAAGCCGGAAAGCCTTGTTCATGAAGCGTATCGCCAGCATCGCCATGCTCGTTGTTACCGTCACTGCAGGTATGGCGGGAGCGACGGCGCTCATGCGCAAGAACAGCGCTCAAGCCGCCCCGACGCAGGCCGTATTCCGCATCCAGGCACCGACATTCCAGGCCTCGGAGGTAGGCAAGCGCGAAACCGCCGTCTTCGCGGGCGGATGCTTCTGGGGCGTTCAGGGCGTATATCAGCATGTCCGGGGCGTGAGCAGCGCGGTATCGGGCTATGCGGGAGGCGATCGGGAAAACGCGAAATACGCCGTAGTTTCACGCGGGAGCACGGGCCATGCCGAGGCAGTGAAGGTGACGTACGACCCCCGGCAGGTCAGCTACGGACAATTACTGCACGTATTCTTCTCGGTGATCGCGGACCCCACGATGCTCAATGCGCAGGGACCGGATCGCGGCACCCAGTATCGCAGCGCGCTGTTCCCCCAGTCGCCGGGACAGCGCGAGACCGCGGAGCGATATATTGCCCAACTCGGCAAGGCAGGTGCCTGGAAGCGCCCCATCGTCACGCGCGTGGAGCCGTTTAAGGGCTTCTACCCAGCGGAAGCCTACCATCAGGACTACCTGACCCTGCACCCGGATTCGGCCTATATCCGCCGCAACGACCTGCCGAAGGTCACCGCGCTTAAAGCGACGTTCCCGGCGCTCTATCGCAGCAATCCCGTTCTCGTGTCCGGGCCGGGCACAAGTTCTGCGAAGGATCGTTGATCCTTCGGCGTAGCAGGGACGAGACCGGCGAATGCATGAAGCGAGTTCTGCCTCACGGTCGGAAAACCGGGCACTTTTGGTCTCGGCGATCCATCTCGCCGCCAGCGGCGATGCGGCCGGATTGCGCAATGTCTATGACCTCACCTCCGCCAAGCTATTCGGTATTTGCCTTCGCATCTGCGCGGACCGGGAAGCGGCGGAGGATGTGCTACAGGATGTCTACGTGAAGGTCTGGAGACGGGCGGCGTCATTCGACGCCTCTCGGGCCAGTCCCGTAAGTTGGCTCGCCACGATCGCGCGCAACGCCGCCGTCGACTGGCGCCGAGCCGAACATCGCCATGACGCCATGCCCGATAAAGCGATGGCCGCAATCGCGGACGATGCGCCGCTCGCCGATGCGCTGATGGAAGGCGATGAGGAAAGGCGCAGGCTGCTTGTCTGCCTCGAAGGCCTTCCCAGCGAGCAGTCCAGCGCCATCCGCAGCGCGTTCCTTCAGGGCTTTACCTACCAGCAGTTGGCGGAACGCAGCGATACGCCGCTCGGCACGGTCAAGAGCTGGATCCGGCGCGGCATGCTCAGGCTTAAGGATTGCCTGGGCCATGGTTGACGCAGCCGAGGAACAGGATCGCGGTGCTCTCGCCGCTGAACTCGCGCTGGGGCTGCTGGAAGGAGCCGAGCGAGCGCAGGCCTTGCGCTTGTGCCTATCCGATCCGGTCTTTGCACGCGAGGTGGAAGGATGGACCACAAGGCTATCTCCTTTACTCGATACGCTCCCGCCCGTCCTGCCTTCGTCCCGGGTCTGGCATACGGTAGCGGCGCGCATCGGAGCCGCCCCGGAGGCGCCAAGCCTGAACCGACTGCATGCTTGGCGAGCGGGTGCGCTGATGTCTGGAGCCGTCGCGGCAGCGCTCGCCCTATTCATCGTACTGCGCCCGGTCGAGCCGACTGCACGCATGCCAATGGCCGTCTCGCAGCTAAAGGGGACCGATGAGGCGCAAGTTCTCGCCATCAGCTACGACCCGCGGAAAGGCATCCTGCAGGTCGGCTCGCAGGCGGAGCCCGGCGACGGCAAGCGCGCCGAGCTATGGGTCATCCCGCAGGACGGCGTCCCGCGCTCGCTGGGAATGATGGCGCACCAGGGAGGCGCCATTCCCGTCGATCCCGCAATGCGCCCGCTTATTGCTGCGGGAGCGACGCTAGCCGTTACTATGGAAGATCCCGCCACCGCGCCCCATGCCGCGCCGAGCAGCCTGCCGGTGATGACGGGAAAAATCTCGATGATCTGATTTCTCCTGCATCCGGACCGGCATGCGCTCCGTATCTTCGGGGCATTCCATCCAAAGGAGTGCGCGAAAGAGGATCCCTGACATGCAAGCATTATCCCGCAAGTTCGCCTCCGGCCTGGCCGCCGCCCTGTTGCTCAGCGGCGGCGTAGCCATTGCGGCCAAGAACCCGATGGTGGGCGGCGCCGCGATGTATTCGACCAAGGACATCGTCGACAACGCCGTCAACTCCAGGGACCACACCACCCTCGTCGCCGCGGTTAAGGCTGCTGGGCTCGTCGATACGCTGAAGGGCCCCGGTCCGTTCACCGTCTTCGCGCCCACCAACGCCGCTTTCGCCAAGCTGCCCAAGGGCACCCTGGATTCGCTGCTCAAGCCTGAAAACAAGGCGATGCTGACGAAAGTGCTGACCTACCACGTCGTCGCGGGCCGCGTGACCGCCGCCGACATCGCCGCCAACGCCAAGGCCCATGGCGGCAAGGCCATGCTGACGACGGTAGAGGGCGAGAAGCTGACCGCCTGGAAAGACAAGGCCGGAGCCTGGTGGCTAACCGATGCCAAGAGCGGCAAGGCGAAGATCACCATCGCCAACGTCATGCAATCAAACGGTGTCATCCACGTGGTCGACACCGTGCTGATGCCCTGACCACGATTTCAACGACACATGGGGCTTGTGGGCCGTTGGCCCGCCGCCCCATGTATCTCCTGCATACTTTCAAGCGACAGGATTTTCGCGGCCATGACTTCGAGCTTTTTTCCTTGGACCGCCGCGCCTTCACGTCGGCGGGGTTCGTTGCAGGCGCGATTGCACTGACAGTTGGACCATCTGTCGGCGCTCCGGCGGCAAGTCTCCGCCTGCCGGACGCGGAATGGCGCCGACGCCTATCCCCTCAGAGCCTGCCCCAAAAGTTGTTGAGCAATACCAGTATGTTGTGATTCAGTCCGTCCTGCGAGAGATGGAGTGATCAATGACATGGACTGGTATTGCCCGGCAGGAGCATAGCCGGAAAGGATTGCGCTATTCCAGCGATATGACGGACCGGGAGTGGGAATTGGCGGCACCGTTCATCCCGCCAGCCAAGCGCGGAGGTCGTCGTCGGACGACAGATATGCGCGAAGTAGTGAATGCCTTGCTTTACATAGCAGCCAGCGGCTGCGCTTGGCGGCTTCTGCCCAAATGCTTTCCGCCGGTCTCGACTGTGCAGCGCTATTTCTACGCTTGGCGCAACACCGGTTTGCTCGAAGCCATGAACACGATGCTGGTGTTGAACCTGCGCGAGATCGAAGGGCGCGAAGCCTCGCCGAGCGCCGGTGTGATCGACAGCCAGTCAGTTAAAACCACCGAAAGCGGCGGCCCTTGCGGGTATGACGCGGGCAAGAAGATCAAGGGCCGCAAGCGGCATATCCTGACCGACACCTGCGGCTTTCTCATCTTTATCCTCGTCCACACCGCCGACATCCAGGACCGCGACGGTGCCGTCGATGTCCTAAAGGCCGTGCGGAAACGCTTCCCGTGGCTGCGGCATGTTTTTGCCGATGGGGGCTATGCCGGCAACAAGCTCCGTACTGCCCTTGCCGGATCAGGGGCTTGGACGATCGAGATCATAAAGCGTTCGGACAAGGCGAAGGGCTTCCAGGTTCTCCCGCGGCGGTGGGTCGTCGAACGCACCTTCGCATGGCTTGGCCGATGCCGCCGCCTCGCCAAGGATTGGGAAACTACCATCAGAATCCTCCACGGCATGGATAACGATAGCCTCCATCCGCATGCTCACCCGCAGAACTGCAAGGTATTGCTACGCTTGAGAAACTTCTGAGTCAGGCACTCAGCTCGACTTTGTACGATCAGGTAGCGAAGCATAGTGCCTGAGCCATGCGTTTTAGGCGGGTTGTGGGAATATAGTGCGGTTCTGGGTGCGGCGGGGAGTGTTGATTAATGTCGCCGACCCAGAGTTGGAGACGGACAGCTCCGATGGCATCACTGAATGTCAGGTTGGTTTTTCGATACCAGGCGGCGGAATAAGGGGTGCTTTTAATGGTCAACAGATCGCAGGCCCATAGCGATATTAGGCTGTAGAGACCCAGCAGCGCCGGCGTGGTTCGCGTTATGGCTTTGTCGGTCCACTGGCGCTGTGTTTCGACACCAAGGTGAGCGCGGGTTTCTGCAAAGGTGACCTCGATCTGCCATCGGCGGACGTAGAGGGCGATTATCTCGGCGGGCTCGAGGGTGATGTCGGTACTGAAGAAGGCCTGCGGGTCGCGCTTTGCGTCAGGATCGCGAACCAGGACCCAGCGAACCGGCAAGACCGGGGTGCCGGGCCTGTACCATAGGGCGATGTCAGATGTGATCTCGAGCGTCTTGCCGCCCGCATGGCCATACCAGGCAGAGACGAGAATGCTGGTCCAGCGTGTCGCCGGGTTGGCGAGGAGCGTCTTGAGTTTTGGTAGTGCTCGCCCTTTCTGTGCGGGGCGCCCCATCGTGCGTGCCGTTCGCCTCGCAGGCTGTGCAAACAAGTTGGCATCGAGCCGCAGGCGGCTGATGAGTGTGGCCCGGCGAACAATTGCATGTGCCAGTTCGTGGACAGCAAAGCTGCTGTCGCCAATGAAGATGATCCGCCGACCCGGCAGCCAGCGAGACAGCTGCAACGCGCCCTGCCGGGCCCAGTCCGTCAGCAATTTATGACGACAGCCGCGTTGACGGTTCGATCGTTCCGAAGGAGCGAGCAACGTCAAGACTGGCAGCGCCTTGATCAGGCGGGTCCATGACACCGGGGTGAGCACCATAAAGCTGAGCCAGCGCAGTCCGCTAGCTTTGACGAAATGGCCGTGACTGGAGCGGACCGGGTCGCGGTAGATACCCCGTGCGGTGATCCGGCGCCCCCATCGCCGCTCAATGGTGTCGTCCATACCGATGACCACAGGACCATCGGGGACGATCCGCTCGACCACAATGCCCAGTAAACGCCTGGCAACGGCGCGGGAGCTCCAGCGGGCGCGGTTGAGGATCTGGTGATAGGTTGCAAAGTTGGCAGCATCGGCCCGGCCGGTCACACGCAGGCAAGACGTGACGGTCCGTTTGCCCGTGGCCAGCAGCCCCCCATCACAAGAACAAGTACATGCTCCCAACTGGGAGCCGTAAAGCAGGGACGCCATGCCTGCAGCCATTGGCGCAGGATCTGGGGGACGGGATCGCCGATCACGGCCTTGTTCTGGTCCAACATCCCATGCTTCGAATCCTGACTGAAGCACGTTGCAACGCTTAGGCTGTTGCCATGCGGTGAGGTGACTCGAATATGCTGTGACCTGACGGCGACAATGGATGCACCATGAAAGACGAGGAAATCATTCTGCGCATCGAAACGTTCGACGCGGCCAACGGCGGCGGCGTCGGATGGTATGAGAACAAAGGCGCTTACCATCTCTATCTGCTGGCAACCGAGGCACCCATCGCCCACCTCAAGCCTGTCGGCACGCGTGACGAAGTCAGGCTCGGCTACTGGTCACACCAGCGAAAATGGGAAGATATCGATGATATGGGCGGATGCGTCTTGCCCCTCGATCAAGCACTCGACCACGTCGCTGAAAACAGCATCTTCTGGACTTGGACCTGATCAAAAACGTACAAAGTCGAGCTCAGGCCTATGCGGTGCTGCGACAGGGGAGTACCGAGCGTCCCTATTCGAGCCCGCTCCTCAAGGAACACCGCAAGGGTCGCTTCCTGTGCGCGGGCTGCGACCTGCCCTTGTTTTCGTCCACTACCAAGTTCGATAGCGGAACGGGGTGGCCCAGTTTCTGGAACCATTTCCCGAGCGCCCTGAAGATCGTTACCGATCGCTCCATGGGCATGGTTCGCAGGGAGGTGCGTTGCGCCCGCTGCGACGGGCACCTCGGCCACGTCTTCGACGATGGGCCACCCCCTACCGGACTGCGTTACTGCATGAATGGCGCTGCGCTGGCATTCCGGTCCGCCTGACGCGCGCCACCGGGATGGTCAGGTGCGTGGCCGGAAAGGCCAGGTCGTGACGCTCGTCGCCCATAACGGCCACCAGATAAGCACCGGCTGTAAGGCAAGGCGTGGTAAGTGGTAGGCCAGTCCCAGTCCGTAGCCCGGCTTCGCAAGGTCGAGCAGCATGTGCTGGACATTCGCCGGCCAGACGCACAGGGTGTAAGCGGCGATCCCCCACGCCGCCGCAGCGCGAAGCCGAGGCTTCCAAGGCTGCCCGATTCCCGCGGCACCGGCGATCTCGGCAAGACCGGTCAGCATGACGACTAAGGCAGGCGCAGGAACCCAATCCGGGATGATCGCGACGAATGGTGCCGAGATCGCCAAATGTAGCGTGCCAGCTACGGCATAGAGTATCGCCAGCACTACACAGGAATATCTACGGGCTCTCATGTTTGCAGGATCGTACAATCCACCAAATTAGTCACGAGTGGCGTTGTCTAAACGGCGATGCGATAGTTGCTCGGCAGCCACTCCCGCACCCGACCCTTATCGGTCGTTCGGAGGCGATTTTTCGCTGCCCAGGTACGGGCGGACAGCTTTCCGTTTTTAGCAAGGCGCGGAAATAACTTCCTTGAGGCGCGGTGATCGTCGGACTCTGAGGGTTTATCGGACTTCGGTTTGGGGAATTCGGCATCAGGTGGCAGTCGTTGGCGGACAGAACTGCAGCGTGGCGGATTCCTCGCATAGCTAGGCCCTCGCTATTAGTTCTGGCAGACGAACCAGATTGTACGCCGCAACGGTCAGCGTGAAGTTCCATTTTACGCGGTCTTGCCCTCGATGCCAGGTCTTGCACTTGTTTCTGGCTTCCCATCATTCCGGATCGCACATGCATCGGACCGTCTCATTTTGCAGCGCGGCATGAAACTGAATCGACGCCGGTGACTTGAGGAGAGGTGTTCATTTCTCGTTCAAGGTCTGCACATGGTACGCTTGCCGTTTTCCCAAGACCCTGAGTTCGGGCGCGAAGTCGCTGACATCCATTCCATCTTCGAGGCTAGTGGCACAAAACCTCAAAAACAGATGCGTGTGGCACTTGTAGGCAATTTCGTCCCTCGCAAATGCGGTATCGCCACGTTCACGACCGACGTATTTGAGAAGCTTTGCGAATTTCATCGGGAAATCGCGGTGGACGTTTATGCGCTGGATGATTCGGAAAGCCCTCTTGAATATACGGACGTAGCGGACACCATCGCGCGCAGCGATCCGCAGGATTATGCCCGCGTCGCCCGCCGGATCAACGAGTCCGGGGTAGATGCAGTTTGGCTTCAGCACGAGTACGGCATCTTCGGCGGGCGTGACGGCGAGATGGTCATTCAGTTCGTCGATCTGCTGGCCGCACCTTTGGTGCTTACCCTCCACACGGTGCTGGGAGAGCCTTCCGCGCGCCAGGGCCGCATCCTGCGCCATCTCGTGACCCGCGCCTCGCGTATCATGGTGATGTCGCGTCACTCGCGCGACTTGCTCGAGAGTGAATACGGCGCACCGCCAGGCATTCTGGAAGTTATCGACCACGGCGCGCCAGACCGGCCATTCGGCCGCCAGGAAGAATTCAAGTCGATGCTGGGCTTGTCAGGCCGCAAGGTGCTCATGACATTCGGACTGCTTGGCCCCGGCAAGGGGCTGGAACACGCGATCCGCTCACTCCCCGCGATAGTGGCACGCCACCCCGAGGCGCTCTACCGCATCGTCGGCGCAACCCACCCGAACCTTGTTGCCGAGGAAGGCGAGGCCTATCGCGACAAGCTCATAGCCTTGGCCGAACATCTCGGTGTCGCCGATTACATCATTTGGGACAACCGCTTCCTCGACACGCCTGAATTACTCGACCAATTGGAAGCGTGTGACATTTACCTCACGCCCTATCCGGGGCTGGAGCAATCCACATCCGGAACTCTGAGCTACGCGGTGGCGCTGGGCAAGGCTGTCATCTCAACGCCCTATGTCCATGCGCGCGAACTGCTTGCGCAGGATGTCGGCCGGCTGATCCGCCCGCGCTCGAGCGAAGCCATTGCCGAAGCCGTCAATGCCCTGCTCGACGCGCCGGAAGCGATGGCCGCCATGCAACGACGTGCCTACGGCCGCGGGCGCGCCACGATCTGGCCGCAGTTCGCCGAGGCCTCCGCGCGTTTGGTCGCTCGCGCGGTCGCGCCCCAGCGGGCGGCGCCGCCAGCCACCGCCATTCCGGGGCTCGCCGCAGTGCTGGCGATGAGCGATGCGACAGGCATGCTCCAGCATTCGATCGGCGTGGTTCCAGACCGCCGCCACGGCTACTGCCTCGACGACAATGCCCGCGCGCTCATGCTGATGAACGTGGCGCAGGGTCTGTCCGCAGCGGAGCGGATGAAGTGGACGCTCACCTATGCCGCCTTCGTGCAATCCGCCTGGAATCCAGATCTCGGGCGTTTTCGAAACTTCATGCGGTTCGACCGCAGTTGGTGCGAGGATGAAGGCTCCGAGGACTCGAATGGGCGGGCGATCTGGACACTGGGCGAGACTTATGCGTGCGCACCCGATGACGGCGTCGCTGACTGGGCGCTTCATCTCTACGACGATGTGAACAAGAACATGGCGCCACTGGGATCACCCCGAGCAATCGCTTTTGCCATGCTTGGCGCCTGCGCCGTACTGCGCCGCGATCCGGAGCACCGCGCCTCCCGCGATGCTGCCGCGCGCGGCGGCGACATCCTGATGCGTCTTCTGGGCGAAGGGCGGCGGCCGGACTGGGCGTGGTTCGAAGCCGTGATCGGCTACGACAATCCGCGCCTGCCGCAGGCCCTGATCGAAGCCGGCGCATTGCTGGGGCAGGAACACTGGACCGACGCAGGACTGGAAACGCTGGAATGGATATGTGCCCAGCAGGTCTCGGCGAAGCGCCAGTTCCGGCCAATCGGCTCGGAAAGCTTCCATAAGGAGCACAATTACCTGCCTTTCGACCAGCAGCCGCTGGAAGCGCAGGCGGCGATCGAGGCTGCGGGCTCGGCATGGCGCGTAACCGGCAACACATTCTGGCGCGAGCATGCGATGATGGCATGGCGGTGGTTCTTCGGCGACAATGACCGGGGTGCGATCCTTGCTGACATTGCGACGGGGCGTTGCCGGGATGGGGTAACTCCGCGCGGTGCCAACGCGAATTGCGGTGCGGAATCGATACTGGCCTTTCAGTTGTCGCATTATGCGCTTATGGAAATGCTCCCTCTGTCCACCCCGCTCCCGCGGGAAGGAGGAATGCTTGAACCGGCCTGAAAATGTTTGGTCTGAGCCGCTTCGTATCTTCGAGACGCGTCTGCACGCCGATCCGGCGCGCGTGGTTATACGCCCCTTCCATCTCGGCTGGCAGGCGAAGAATGCGCCCGGAGGTCGGGCGCTGGCCCTGGTGGATGACATCGCCGCGCTCACCGAGGAGCGCGCTGCGCTAGAGTACGAGCGCGTGCTGCGCGACTTCAAGGAACGCCACTGGCAGACCGAAAGGATTTTCGCCTGCCGCTTCGATGAAGTGGCAAGCAACCTTGGCCTCGATCCCTCCCTGTTCTCGGAAACCAAGCAGCGGCTGATCGGCTCGTATTTCTGCCATGAGTATACCTTCGCCGCAGCTGCGCTCATGAATCCGTCGATCGTCCCTTCCCCCGACCAGACAGGACTGCATGGCGGCTGCGTGCGCTTCATCATGAGCCTGCGCGCGGTGGGCGAAGGCCACATCAGCTCGATCGCCTTTCGCGAGGGTATCGCGGAATGCAGTGGCGATTTCCGGCTCTGGCCCCAGGCCGCCTTCGCGACATCGGTGGAACTTGACGAGGAAGACCAGTTCGATGCCGACTGTTCGGTGTCGGTCCACCGCCACACGGAATCGAGCCTGTCCAACACGGTGATCTTCCCGATAACCGAGCAGCAGCGCGGCGGCCTGGAGGATCTGCGCCTGGTGCGCTTCGATCATGGCGGCGGCGATTTCGAATGGGTCGGTACCTACACCGCCTATTCCGGCAGTTCGATCCGGTCGGAATTGCTGCGCACCCGTGATTTCCAGCGTTTCGATCTCGAACCGATCCGGGGAAGGCGGGCCGCAACAAGGGCATGGCCCTGTTCCCTAAGAAGATCGACGGACAATTCGCCATGGTCGGGCGGCAGGACGGCAAGAACCTGTTCCTGCTCAAATCGGACACCATCGATACGTGGGACGACGAGGGCGTGTTGCTGATGGAGCCCAAGTACCCCTGGGAATTCATCCAGATCGGCAATTGCGGCAGCCCGATCCCGATCGATGAAGGCTGGCTGATGTTCACGCACGGAGTCGGCGCCATGCGCAAGTATGCCCTCGGCTGTGCGCTGCTCGATCGTAGCGACCCCAGTAAGGTGCTCGCTCGTACGCCCGAGCCGGTGCTCACGGCGGAAAATGCGGACCGTTCGGGTTACGTGCCCAATGTCATTTACACTTGCGGCGCGCTCAAGGTCGAGGATCGGTTGCTGATCCCCTATGGAATATCCGACAGTACCGTGGGCTTTGCGACCTGTTCGATAGAATCCCTGCTTGCGATGATGGAGTGAACTGGGAAACAGGCGAGGACGTTGTTCGAAAAGGCGAACTTCAAGTAATCAGTGCGCCGATACAGCGCCAGTGCGAACCAACCGGAACGATTGGTAGCATCGCTTAATGAGGGAATGTCGGCTATCCAATATTCAACCGAAATCGGCGGGTCGAAGATCCCAAATTCAGTCGTGCAGGTCGATGGGAGCGAGGACCTGCTGAACGGCAGGTTCTGTGAAAAACATCTGCGAGACCAAACGACTTGAACGGGTGCAAGCAAGTATTCTGCCGTCGACCCTTCTAAGTCCCTCAGCACCACAATTTCGTTCACTACGTTCGGACCGTCCGCTACTCCGGCGGGTGTCGACAAAACTAGGCCCTCTGTAGCATGCCAGATGCATGGCTAAATTTGCCGCTGATCGGGAAGCAGCATGAGGCCGGGGCGATTGGCCGACACGCTGCGCTGAGAGGACAGGATGCCCTCGATATCCTGGTATTGGTATGCTGCAACGAGAGCGCCGCTGCTCCAGATCTTTCCTGCGACGAGGCCGTATTGCTGGCGCCAGCCGGCTCCGTCAGTGGCGCCCCCAGATCGGCGCGGGCTTCCACACCGTCAAAGTCGCGCCGCAGGATGACATTGACGACGCCCGCCACCGCGTCGGCCCCGTAGATCTCGGAGGCGCCATCGGGGACGACCTCCATTCTCTCGACGATGCCAAGCGGTATCGCGGAGATATCGAGGCCTTGCCGCGATCCGGCACAGGCAGCGCGGCGCGCAGATCCCGTGCCGCATGACCAGCACGGCCTGTCCGTCACCAGATCGGGACGAACCGGTTCACGCGCCGCCGCCGGCTGGACCAGCCCGACTGCTGCTAATGCCGGAACGGCGAACTTGCGCCAGCCTTTCATCTCAGCCTTTCATCTCAGGGCTTGATCGTACAGGCGCTGGTCACGCGTACCGGATTGCAGCGCGCCATGGCACCGTCCGGCAGGGTCACGCTGAAGTGCAGGCCAAGCGGATCGGGTGCGCCCGGATAATAATCCGTGCTCACCGCTTGTGCGCCGCTTTGCTCCGCCGCCTGTGTCTTGGCGAAGTCATGAGCCCGCGCCTCGACCGTGTTGGCGTCGGTGCGGGTGCGGATGATCACGCCGGATTTCACCCAATCACGGATCTTCGCCCCGTCTACGAGCGGATCCTGCACGATCTGGATCGCGCTTTCCGCCTCGCCATCGGGATACCAGCCGAACATCGCCCGGCCGCGCAGCGAAGGATGGCCCGAACGGTAAGCGTCCGAAACGGCACTGCGCACATCGAACAGGACGTAGATGCGTCCTCGCGCTGCCTTGAGGGTCGGCCAGCCGGTGGTCTTCACCGCCTGGGCCAGAGTGGCGGCCTTGCCGCGCACCTCGTCAGGCGTGATGAGCCGCTTGCCGGGCAGCGCCTTGCGGATTTCCGCGTCGAGTGCATCGAGCAGTCCCGCATCGTCGAGCGGTAGGGGCTGCGTGAGGCCGTGCGTGTTGGGCGTGTCGGCGGCATTGAGGGTTATCATGATCGGCAGATGGCCGGGATGCGCGCGCGACCAGGCATCTACTTCGCCAAGACACCGGATTAGTGTGGCGCAGACGACGTGATAGTCGACATCGGGGATATGCTGGACCTTGAAGCCCTGCTTCAGCATCGCCGCCTGATCGAAGCCATCCTCACGTGCGTGCGCCCGTTCGGCGTCCGAAAGCAGCGCCTCGCCCTTCGGGTGGGCAAACCGGCCACCCTTGGGGTCCGCGAATATGTCGATTTCCAGCTGCCGGACGCCTGCGTCGAGCTGGGCGCTCAGCGGCAGATGGTAATAGTCCAGCGCCTCGGCCATCTTCGGATCGCGGCGGCGCAGTTCAGCCATGATAGCGGCTGGAATGCGCGTCTTGTAGCTGTTGTGCGAACCAATGACCTGAATGTCATTCATCCGCAGTGCTTCGCCCTCACCCGCAGAGGCCGGGGAGGCCGAAGCCCCCGAACGCTAGTGCCGCCAGCAGGATTGCGGTGCTTTTTGCCCTGACGCCGCGCATCAGAATTCGGCCCGCGCGCCGAACAGGATCGTGCGGCCGTAATCGTTGATGTCGCCGTAGCGGATCGGCAGGTCGTTGTAGGTGTACTGGCGGGCCTTGGCGATGTTGATCGCTTCCAGGCTGAGCGTCACGTTGCTGGTCAGGCGATAGGCCAGCGAGCCGTCGAGCGAGCCGAACGAGGCGGTGTAGGTCGGCGCCTGCGTGGTGCTGCCAGTGCCGGACAGATAACGGTCGCGCCAGACGTAGGACAGGCGGGTCGAAACCGGACCCTTCTCGAAGAAGCCGACCACGTTGAAGCTGTTCTTCGACAGGCCGATCATCTCGTCCTTGATAACGCGCGAACCGGCGGTGTAGTTCGCCTTGACCGAGGTGCGGGTGTACGACGCCTGGAAGCCCAGGCCGTCGAACGGCTGCGGCAGGAAGGTGAATACCTGCTGGTAGGCGGCCTCGAAGCCGTAGACCTTGGCGTCGCCGCCGTTGACCTGCGTGCTCAACTGCACCGTGCCGCGGCCCGGAATGTCGATCGGCACGTTCTGCTGGGTGATGTAGTCATCCATCGCCTTGTAGAACACCGCGCCGGTGAGCGAGCCGGACTTGTTGAAGTACCATTCCAGCGAACCGTCGAACTGCGTGGCGAGGAACGGCACGAGGTCCGGGTTGCCGCCACTGGCGGTCGGCGCGTCGGTCGAGATGGTGATGCGCGGGGCGCTGTCGGTCACGTTCGGACGGGTCAGTACGCGGCTGGCGCTAAGGCGACCGATGAACGACGGCGTCAGTTCGGCGCGCAAGTTGAAGCTGGGCAGGACGTTGTTGAACGTCTTGGGATAGCTCACCGGGGTGATCGTGTTGCCGGTGCGCAAGTTGCCGCTGGCGATCTGATCGGTGTGGACATAGCGCAGGCCCACGTTGCCGGTGATCGAAACCGAACCCAGCGAGAAGTCGTAGTCCGCACGCACATAGGCGCTCAGAATCTTCTCGGTGGTGCGGAACGAAGCGGCGAGGTCGGCCGGGGTCAGCGCCGAATTTTCGACATCCGAAGTGAAGAACGCATCCAGATAGGCGCTGGTCACCGGCACCAGGAAGTTGCGCGGGATGTTGCCGCCAAGGCCGCCGAGGTAATCGTCGAACGGCAGCTGCTCGTAGGCGCCCGAACCGAGGCTCGACAGCGGCGTGCCCGCCACGGGGTTCACGATGAAGTCGCGGCGCGAATAGTCGCGCTTGCGGAACTGATACTCGCCGCCGACCGCGATCTTCGAGAGGAAGCCGTCGAAATCGTGCGCCACGTCGCCGCGGGCGTAGAAGTTCCAGTCCTTGCTGTTCTTGGGCGCGATGTTGAACTGGTACAGCTGGTAATTGGCGGGGTTGGTCGGATCGACGGTGGTGTTGAAGTCCGGCACTTCCTTGTAGCCGCGCGTCGCATCGTACGTCAGCGGCGCGAAGAACATCGCGCGGCTGCGCACGGTGCCGACGTCGTAGCTGGGGTGATAGCTGTGCGCGTAGGACCAGTTCACCGTTCCCGCGACATGCCAGTCGTCATGGTCCCACGTCTGGCGCAGGCCGACGTTGAACAAGTCGTGGCGGTTGAGGCTGTACTCGCGCGAGGCCATGAAGCGCACGTCGTTGATCGTCGCCTTCACCACGGTATCACCGTCGATCACGGTGCTGCCCGGCACGATGGTCGGGCGGTGACCGGCGACGCTGGTGTCGTCGGGATAGATGTCGAGGCCGAACTCGTCGTAAGCCACGTCGAGGCGGGTGGCGAGGACGTTCAGCGTCGTCGTCATCTCCGGGTTCGGGCGCCACTGCATCGACAGCATGCCCGAAAGACGCTCGCGCTTTTCGGTCTCGACCGTGGCGCGGGTGCGGGTGGGCAGGTAGAGCCCGGTCTGGCCCAGCTGCGAGGCGAAGCGGTCCTTGTACCAGCCGGCGTTGTACCAGCGGTCGTTGCGCACGTCCTTGGCCCAGTACTGGGCACCGACGAGGATGCCGAAGGTGTCGTCCTTGTTGACCCAGCTGGTGATGAGCGTAGCGTTCGGCTTAACCTTGCCGGTCTGCTCGGTATACGTGCCGCGCAAGTTGAGCGTGGTCTTGGTGCCGACGTCGAAGGGCTCGAAGGTCTTGACGTTGATGTTGCCGCCCAGCGCGCCCTCGGTCATGTCGCCGGTGGGCGTCTTTACCACGTCAATGCTGGAGGTGAACTCGGCAGGGAGCATCTCGAAGCGGAACTGGCGACCGGCGGCGCCGCCGTTCTCGATCACTTCGTTCACCGCCACCGGGCTGCCGTTCAGCAGGGTGTTCTGGAACTGCGGGCCAAGGCCACGAACGCTGACGTTCAGGCCTTCACCGCGCGGACGGGTGATGGCGACGCCGGTGACCAGCTGCAGCGCTTCAGCGACGTTCTGGGTGGGGAACTTGCCGATGTCGGTCGAATTGATCGAGTCCACCTGGTACGACGCGGTGCGCTTCGCCTCGGTCGCGGCGCGCAGGCTGCGAGCGTAACTGCCGGTGACAACGATGTCCTCGCCGTTGATTTCGCCTGCCGTTGCTGACGTCGGTGCCGGTATCGTCTGGGCCGAAGCCGAAGCGGCGACGCAGGCGAACAGGATTACCGACGCTGACGACGCCAGCGCACGCTTGGTGATACGCATTGAGATTTGCCCCGAAATGAATGAATTCGTTTGCAGGGGCAGCCACTAGGCGGCGAGAATGACAGTTCCGCGTCCCGGCCATGACGATTCGATGAATTATGATATAAATGAGAAATATTTCTCTTTGTAGCTAAGGCTCAGGACTGATTGATTGATCCAGAAGGTGATGGTTGCGGCAATGCAGATAGCGGAAATGATGGTGCGCGCGCATTGGTCGTAGCGAGTATGGATGCGGTGCCAATCCGTGAGCCTGGCGAACATGTTCTCGATTCTGCGGCGTTGGCGATTGAGCATAGCATCATGTGTTATAGGGACCTTTCGGTTCCTCTTTGACGGGATGCAGGCGGTGATGTCTGCGCTCTGCGAGCGCCTTGCGGAACCAGTCGGTACATAGCCTCAGTCGCCGAGCAGAGCTTTGGCGTGAGGCAAGGCGTCGAGCATCAAGGCAGCGCCTTTGAAGTCGCTCATCTGTCCCTCGCTGAGCAGCATGATCAACGGCATGCCTCTGCCGTCGCATACGATATTGGAACTTGAAGTTCAGGCCGCCTCTGGTGCGTCCGATACTTCGGGGGAACAGCCCCTTTTTGAGTAGGCTGGCGGCTGTTCGGTGCGCTTTCAAATGGGTAGCATTGATCATTAACTGGTCGGGCTTGCCGCCCTGCGCCGAAAGGGCGGCGACGATCTTTAAATACCCCGAGGCGGCTCCAACGAACAAAGCGATTGTAGATCGTCTTGGGTGGACCATAGTCGGCAGGAGCATCGCGCCATCGCAAGCCGTTCCTGATAACAAAGACGATGCCGCTGATGATCCGGCGATCATCCACTCGTGGCAAGCCGTGCGACGGCGGAGAATACGGCTCGATCCGGCGCATCTGCGCCTCCGAAAGTCAGATCAGATCACTTATCGCAACGCCTCCTTGCGCCACCATTAAATCAACCGATCTTCTGCTCTGCAAAACATTTTAATAGCTCCTGAGCCTAGATAAGTGATGCCGGAGCAGAACGGGGAGTAATCCGGCCATGACGCGCGAACATTTAGGCCGCCAGCGGAATGCGGGCAGGCTGCCGAGCGTATGCACCCTGCTCAAGGGCGCTATTCAAAACATCGTCTATCTCTTTCGCTTAGGGGACGATCGGTCCTTAACGGTCAGAGCACAAAGCTAGTGGACTGCGACAGCCCGCGCCACTGCGCGATTTCCGCTTCCATGCCGTCAAGTTTGCTTCGGACGAGGTCCAGCGCATCGTGCCCCAGAAACAGGCGCGTCGGCGGGGCTGGCGCCTCCACCAGCGCCAGCAAAGCCCGCGCCGCACGCGCCGGATCGCCGGGCTGGTGCCCGCTTTTGGCCTGACGCGCTACCCGGATAGGGTCCATGATCGCGTCATAGTCGGCAATGCTGCGCGGAGCGCGGTCCATCGACCGCCCGGCCCAGTCGGTGCGGAACTGGCCGGGCGCCAGAGCCGTCACCCGGATGCCGAAGGGCGCTACTTCCTTACCCAGCGCTTCGGAAATCCCTCCAACGCGAACTTGCTTCCGCAATAGAAGCTGATGCCGGGCATGGTAATGAACCCGCCCATCGACGTCACGTTGATGATATGGCCGCGCCGCCGCTCGCGCATGCCGGGCAAGAGCGCCTTGATCATTGCCACGGGGCCGAAAACATTAGCGGCGAACTGGCGTTGCAGGTCGTCCATCGACGATTCCTCCAGCGCCCCCTCATGGCCATAGCCGGCATTGTTGACGAGCACATCGATCGGTCCGACCCGCTGCTCTGCAGCCGCCACCATGTCCGCAACCGCGTCCAGATGCGTCACGTCCAGCAACAACGGATGCGTCCGGCCGGGCGCAAGCGCCGCAAAGCTCTCGGCATCGGCGGGTGTCCGCACAGTGCCGATGACGACATGATCGGCGCCCAGCGCGCCCTCGGCAAAGGCCCGGCCCAGACCCGAACTGACGCCGGTGATCAGGAAAGTCTTTGGGATGGCTACTGACATGGCTTACTCCATGATTCGAACATCAACTATATCATGATATATTTATTGAGATGACGTCCATCAAGCCCCCTCGACCGGTTCGCGTGGTGAACCGGTGCGCAATCGAGTCATCGATGCGGCCGAGCACCTGCTGCGCGATGGCAAAGCGGAATTTTCCATGCGTGATCTGGCGACGGAAGCGGGTGTCAGTTTCGCCACACCGTTCAACCAATTCGGCAGCAAGGCCGCGATCATGCATGCCCTGTCGGCGCGGCGGATCGCAACCGCGACCCAGAGGTTCGCGGACAAGCCCCGCCTTGACAATGCCGGCCAGCGCGTTTTGCTGGCGGTTGCCACGATGGTTGAGTTGATGTTGGAAGAACCGCGTGTGAACCGCGCGGTGATGGGATGGCTCGGCACGTCGGGGCCGACACATGGCGAAGTGCTGGCGCAGTCCACCGCCCTATGGACCCTGGCGCTCGGGACGGGCGAGGGCCTGAGCGAGAACGGACAGGATCAAGCGCTACCGGCTTTGGCAAGGCACCTGGCCTTCGCCTTTCGCGGCGTGTTGTCCTTCTGGACTGCTGGCGAACTACCGGACGAGGAACTCGCAGCCAATGCCCGCAACGTGGCCAGCGCCTTGCTGAAGTTGCCCAGCTGAATGACTGACCGGCTAAACGTCAGCGCCGCAAAGCGCGCCTGCCCCAGCCGCAGCGGCGCCGCGCTGTAGCGGCCGAGGCGCTCGACCGCACGCCCGAGCGGCATTACCCGCGCATCGAGCCAGTCGCTCTGCCAGTCCCCTGCAGCCGGATCGAACGTGCCGTGGCCGGTGATCGCCGATGCCCCGACCATGGCCCATTGCCGGGCCGGAACCACCAGCCCAGATGCGGCCTCGAGCCCGACTTTGCCCGAGAAGACCCGCAACTCGCTGCCGTCGCCGCTGTGATCGACGCTGAAGCTGGTGCCGAGCGCGGTCATGCGGGCCTGCGACGTGTGTACCTCGAAGGGGCGCTCCGGATCGTGCCGAACGTCGTATCGCGTGGCGGCCCCGCGCGAAGTCTACAGCCACGCGCGAGGACGCATCTAGGGCGTAGACTCATTACCCGTTGCACCAGAGACGTGCGCAAATGAGCTTGATGGCCGCGAGATAGTTGGCAGCGTCCTTGTCGTATCGCGTGGCGATGCCCCGGAACTGCTTGATCCGATTAAAGAAGCGCTCGACGAGATTACGCTGGCGGTAGAGCCATGACGAGAAGCCGAAGCGCTGCTTACGGTTGGAGCGGTTGGGAATGTTGGCCCAGATGTTTCGGGCCGCCGCCGCCTCGCGAATGGTGGTGCTGTCATAGCCCTTGTCGCCGAGCAGGGTAGCGCCCTCGGGGATGGCCTCTATCAGCGCTTCAGCTTCGCACGCATCATGGACCTGCCCACCCGTCAGTCGCAGGCCGACAGGACGTCCATCAGCGTCGACAAAAGCGTGGAGTTTGGTCGTAAGGCCGCCCCGGGAACGTCCCATGCCATGATCGCTGCATTCCCCTTTTTGCCCGTCGCACCGTGCTGGTGGACGCGCATGCAAGTAGAATCGATCATCACCAACTCGCCGTTGAAACCGGCGGAAACCGCCGCCAACAATCGGTCCCACACTCCGGCCTTTCGTCAGCGGATGAACCGGTTGTAGCAGGTCGTCGATGGACCATAGCGCTCAGGGACCTCTGCCCACGGCGCACCAGAACGGAAACGCGAGAGTATCCCGTTCAGCACCCGGCGGTCATCGACGCGGGGTACTCCACGCGGCTTGTTGGGCAGCAACGGCTCGATGATGAGCCATTCCTTGTCCGTCAGTTCATACCGCCGCCGCGTCATACGCCCTCCGTTTCCGAAGGCCGTCTGAATCACGCCAAGGCCGACAACTCAACCCGATTTATGAGTTCACGCCCTAGTGACAGCCCCGAACCGTCGGGCAGCACCAGCCGACGCCGTTGCCCTACCGCACTGGCAAAGCGCTCGGCGCTTGCCGAAGCCTTATCGCCCGCGCGACCGAGAAGCCAGTATCCGGCCGCAGGCAACGCGATCGCACCCGCAATCCCGGCCGCGATAGCCTGTCGGCGCGCGAGCATCGGCTTGCCCTTGCGCCACGCCCCGGGCCATCGCACCGCAGCGGGACGGGTCGAAGGCAGGGCAAGCCCCTCGGCGCCGTCCTCGAGCGCATCGACCAACGCGGTATCGCCCATCATCCGGGCCATCCGCGCGAAGGCGCGCGCATTGTCGGGCGAGGCGTCCAGCCATGCCTTCAGTTCCTGCCGATCGGGCGCGGTCAGTTCGTCGAGCCGATCCACCCAGTCGGCGGCGGTTTCCCGTATCGGGGCCTTGCGTTCATCCATGCCTGTCGTGCCCTTCACTCTCCCCATCGAGGTCGTCTTCGAGTGCCAGCGCGAGGTCGGCCATCGCCCGCACCAGGTGCTTTTTCACCGCCTCCACGCTGAGGCCGAGTTCCCCGGCGATCTCCTGCCGCGAACGGCCGTCCATAAGCCGCATCCGAAACACCGCGCGCCGCGCCGGGGTCAGCCGTGCCAGCGCCGTCTCGAAGCGTTCGTAGCGCTGACGATAATCCAGTACTTCGTCGGCGAGCGGCAGGCTGCACATGAGGTCCAGCATATCGACATCGCCGATCCGCTGTGCCTTGCGCGCGCCCGCAATGATGACCGAGTCCGCAACCCGATAGGCATAGGCGAGCGGATGCTCGATCGCCTGCCGCCGCTCCTGCTCCATGACCCTGATTCCTGCACCACGCCCTCCAAGCCGTCCGGATCGCGCACGCGCTTGCGGACATAGCTGCGCAGCCGTTCCATGCCGCCCAGCAGGGAATTGCCGGCCTTGCTCATCAGCATTGCGCGGCTCTCCTCCGGCGGCTGAAACCTCCGCGCCGCCCCTGCAGAGCGTACAAGGCCCCCGGCGGGGCAGGACCGCGACGAAATCAGTAGGCATAGCGCATCCCCAGCGCGACCGTCCGGCCGCTGCGCGTGCGCGCGAGCAGACGTTTGGCGGTGCGGTCGGTATATTGCTCGATCGGCGTATCGGTGATGTTGCGCGCCTCGACCGAAGGCTGCAGGCCGGGGCGCAGCATGGCATGGGCCGCGAAGTCGATCGTCGTGCTCCCCGGATCCGCGTACCGATATTGCCGTTGTTGCCCACTCCGTCGCGATACGTGCCGCGATAGGCTAGGGCGACGCGCGCATCCCAGCCGTTTCCGGTGTAGTAAGAGCGTGGCGTTGCCCGACCAGCGCGAAAGGTCGATCAGCGGCAGCGACACGGCGGTATCGTCGTAGATCACTTCGCTGTGGCCCGAGGCGAAAGTCGCATTCGCCTGCACGCCGAGCCCGTCGAACGAGGCGGGCAGAAACCGCAGGTCACGCTGCACCGCCGCCTCGACACCGAGGATCGAGGCTCCTGAGCCATTGAGCGGACGCACCACGTTGTAGAGCGTATCGGCATCGGCCGGGATAGAGGAACGCCGTCGGCAACCCGGTCTGCGAATAAGGCATCAGCGTGGTGGCCGAGGTGATGAACGGATCCATCCGCTTGTAGAACGCCCCTAGCGAGGCATAGCCGTCACGGCCCATGTAATGCTCTACAGCAAGGTCCAGCGCCGTCGCGGTGCAGGGGCGCGGCGATGGGTTGCCGGTCTCCACCGTGCCGCCGAACGGGGTAGAGTTCACCGACGCCGGTGCGCGCAAGTCGGAGACATCGGGCTGGTTGACATCGCGGATGCGCCGCAGCGTAAGATCCCGTGCGACGGTCGGCGGGGGAGAGCGGCCGGCAGCGGAAACGGGGACAGAAAAAAGTTGTGAAAGTTCAAAGGCTTATTTATTACATTTTTGCCACATTGTGATTTTAAAATATACATTTAAATAAATATCTTAATATTCTCGATAAATATTATAACAAGAGAAATAAAAACTAACTGACAATCTACGCATTAATTTTGAAATTCACCTCAATCGAGCATAAGCGTTCACGCGATTCAAACGCTGACGCACTTGTCGGATTTGCGATTGACGAAGCCCCTTGCCTCGGCCCAGACGACAGGCAAAGTCGCACTACCGAGGACATCCATGACCAAGCCCGAATCCCCCGCCCGGGTTCGCTCAATCCCGATCGCCGCCAGTTCCTCGAAGGGCTTGCCGTCCTTGGCGCAGCCACGGCGGCAGGTGCTCCCGCCGCCGAAGCTCGCACGACCAAAGCCGCGTCGCACGGTGCGGTCAGCGACGCCCGGCTGCGCGAAGCGATCGATACGGTCGTGGTGATCTACGCGGAGAACCGCAGCTTCAACAACCTCTTCGCCGATTTCCCCGGCCTCCAGCAGCCGCTGTCGAAAGTCCCGGCCGAGCGCTCTGCCCAGCGCGACCGCGATGGCAAGCCGTTCGAGACATTGCCGACGATCTGGGAAGGCCTCGTTCCCGACAGGCAGGTGGTCGAGCATACCGAGTACCTGATCGGCCCCGACGACCTCGCCCCCTGCCCAATGCCCCCTTCGCGCTGAAGACCAAGGAGGGTGACCCTCTTCCGCATGGCGTCGTGACCCGCGACCTTGTCCATGCGTTCTACAACAACCAGATGCAGATCAATGGCGGGCGCAACGACGGCTTCGTCGCCTGGGGCGACAGCGGCGCGCTGGTCATGGGTCACTATGGCGACAGCCGCGCACAGTTGCGCCTCTGGCAGGTGGCGCGTGAGTTCACCTTGTGCGACAACTTCTTCATGGGCGCTTTCGGCGGCTCGTTCCTGAACCACCAGTACCTGATCGCGGCGCGTCCGCCCTTCTACACCGATGCGGACAAGAGCCCCGCCGCACGCAAGATCGCCCAGGTCGAAGGCGATGACCCCACCGGAATCCGACTGAAGCTGGAAGCGCGCAGTCCCGCCAGCGCGATGGACGGTCCGCCGAAATTCGTCCCCAACACGTTGTCGCCGGATTTCTGGGCGGTGAACACGATGCTGCCGCCTTACACCCCCACCTACCTGCCCGACCCGGAAAAGCCCGGCTATGCGGACTGGTCCAACGGCAGCACGCTGATCCCGCAGGATCACCGGACCATCGGCGACATGCTCTCCGCGCGCGACATCGGCTGGGCCTGGTATGCTGGTGGGTGGAATTCAGCGCTCGGCAAGGACGCTTCGTTCCCCGCCCGGCCCAACCTGCAGCCGCATCACCAGCCGTTCAACTATTATTCCCGCTTCGCCCCCGGCACGAAAGACCGCGAGGAGCACCTGCGCGACGCGGGCGAGGGCAGCACCGCGCGCACCAACCGCTTCCTCGCCGATGCCGAGGCGGGCCGCCTGCCGCCCGTCAGCTTCTACAAGCCGCAGGGCAACCTCAACATGCACGCGGGCTATTCCGACATCGACGCGGGCGACCGTCATATCGCCGCAGTCATCGACGCCCTGCGCGCCAGCCCGCAGTGGGAGCGTATGATGATCGTCGTCACTTTCGACGAGAACGGCGGCTGGTGGGACCACGTCGCCCCGCCCAAGGGCGACCGCTGGGGACCGGGCACCCGTATCCCGGCCATCGTCATCTCGCCGCGTGCCCGCAAGGACTTTGTGGATCACACGATCTACGACACCGGATCGATCGCCCGCTTCCTCACCCGTCGCTTCGGGCTCGCCAAGCTGCCGGGTCTGGCGATGCGCGAAGAGGCGATGCGCGCGGCCGGCGGCGTCGCTCCGGGAGACCTGACCGGAGCGCTCGATCTCTGATCGGAGCGCCGGTCAGGCCCCGGTTCAGGCCCTGCTTCAGGCCACTCCGGAAGCGACGAACCACGAACGGAACACGCCTTCGCTCTCCGGCCCGTACCGGAACGGACCGCTGCGCGCCGCCGGGCTGGTCGCCTGATAGCCGGTCTCTACCGAGGAAAACCCGGCCGCCTCGAACAGCGAGCGATAATCCGCGCTGAGCGCACCGCGCCAGTTCGGCTCGTTGTTGTACTGCGCTTCCAGTTCGCCTGACAGTTCGACCCATGCATCGGAATTGTCGTGCAGCAGCGGCACCTCGAGGTGGACCGCGACGCCGCCCGGACGCAGCAGGCGGCGGCTTTCGGCAATGATCGCCATCGTCGCGGCCTGCGACGTTTCGTGGAACATCACACAGCTGAACACGAGGTCGAAGCTGCCGTCCTCGAAGTCGGTCTTCTCCGCGCTCTGCTGCGAGAAGTGGACGCCCGCGCCCAGATGCTCGGCGCGGGCATGGGCGTAGCGCAACATCGATGCGCCGACGTCGATGCCGTGGACTTCGGCGCCCGGGAAGCAGGTCGCGGCGGGCACCGTGCTGGTGCCGATGCCGCAGCCCATGTCGAGGATGCGTCCGGGGTTCAGGTCCGGGAAGCGGGTGAGGACGTGCGCCATCGCGGTCTGCCCGCGCAAGTCGTTGAGCATGCCGCCGTTGCGTCCGAGCATGTAGACCGCGCCGCCGCGATCCATCATCGCGCCCTGCAGGATCGAGCCGTCATCGTGCGCATTACCGCCCGGCATCAGGTGAATGTCGCCGCGCCGGATGTAGTCAGGCACCGCGAAGTCAGGATCTGTGCGCACCGAACCCAGCGGCGCCTCGATCGCGGCGAGGTCTTCGAGGTCGCCCGCCTGCCGCTCGACGCTGGCGGCAACGCTGGACCACAGCTGGCGCTGCGATTCCCGCTTGAGCGAGAGCCAGGTCGAGAAGCTCTCATGCTGCCCCATGCGTTCGCGCAAGGCGGCGGCGGTGTTGTTGGCACCGGCGCTGGCCTTCTGCTCAGCGGCGGCGATGCGGGCCTGCACCGGCTCGATCTGGCTCATGACGTAGAGCTTGAGATCGCGCACGAAAAGCTGTTCGGCCAGTTCGTCATGGCTCGGTACCGCGATCAGCGGGTGGTCGAGCTGGGCACGGCGTTCGGACATCTGTTCGCTCACGGCAGGGTCTCCTCGGCAGGGGCGTTCATTGCGGCCAGTTCCGCCTCGGCGGCTTCGCGCAAGGGGCGGAAGACCTTGTCGAGCGTGGCCTTGCGCAGACCTTCGCGCTGCGCGGCGGCCTCCGCATCGGGTTCGAAAGCATCGACAGCACCCGCGGGCAACGTGCCCGAGGCGGCCAGAAGCCGCTCGGCAGCGTCGAGGCGGGCGCGCAGCACGGTCACTTCCGAAGTCAGGCCGACGATCATCGCCAGCAGTTGCTCGTCCATCGGTCGGCTGCCGTCGATGGCGTCGAGCCGGTTGGGCGTGCGGGGCAGGGATTTACGCGTCATGACTCGGGGAAGCTCTTTTTGCGTCAGTTGGACTGTACTCCGACTGGCTGCAACGTCGAGGCGGGCGGCTCAACCGCATCCTCGGCTGTCTCCGGCAGGCGATAACGCAGCATGATGATGCTGGCGATCACGGCGGCGAGCGCGGGCACCAGCGAGACGGTGACCATGATGCCGGTTTTGACGCTCGCGGGCTGCTCCTCCGCCCCGGCGCCGGTGGAGGAAACGAAGCCGGTCCAGCTCATGATCGTGCTGAACAGGAAGATGCCGAACGCCGACGTGCCCTTCTCCACCATGACGAAGACGCCCGCGAGCATGCCTGCGCGGTTCTCGCCCTGGATGCGGCGGGAATAGTCCATGGTGTCGGTCAGCACGGTGTAGAGGCCGAGGAACACCCCGCCGCTCGCCGTGCCGGACAAGGCGCAGGCGATGTAGATGAGCGGGAAGGGCGAACCCGACGGGATCAGTGCCCAGACGGTGTAGGCCACCGCGCACAGGCTGCCTGCGCTTACCAGAGCGTTGCGGCGCCCGAAACGGCTGGCCATGCGGACCCACAACATCTGCGAGATCACCATCATCGCCGTCTGCACGGCGAAGATCGTGCCGAGCGCGGTGTCGGTGACGTGCAGGACGTGGCGGGTGTAATAGGGGATCGCGGTGATATGGACCGCAAGGCCCGAGAACAGGATCAGCTTGAAGCCCATCAGGCACAGGAACGGCTTGTTGGACCACAGCGCCGCCCATGTCGCCGCGAACGATCCGGTGGGCTTCTTCTCCGCCTCTACCGGGTGGCGCTCCTTGAGCAGCAGGAACGCGGCGATCCCGCCGAGCGCGATGGCAATGCCCAGCACCAGCGCGACATGACCGTGCCCCGCGCGGTCGCTCCCCAGCCGCGCCAGCAGGAACGGCGCCGCCGAGGTCGCCGCGAAGCTGCCGAGCGAGGAGCCATAGACGCTGAAGGTCATCAGCCGCGAACGGGCGTGGAAATCGTCCGTGATCGCGCGCCCGATCGCCAGATAGGGGATGCGAAACATGGTGTAGGCGGTCGAGTAGAGCAGCAGCGTGAAGCCCACGTAGAGCCACATGTTGTCACCCTGCAGCCCGCCCGGCACATTGAAGAGCAGGATCATCGACAGGCCTGCCAGCAACCCACCGCCTAGCAGGTAGGGCCGGAACTGGCCGAAGCGCGTGCGGGTACGGTCGCCGATGTAGCCCATCAGCGGATCGGTCATCGCATCGTAGATCTTCGCCGCGACGGTCAGCATCCCGGCCAGCGCGATGGCGAGGCCGAGCGAGTCAGTCATGAATCGCAGGTGCAGCAGCCCTACGGCGCTCACCAGCGCGGCGGAAGTGAACGAGCCGATCGCCCATCCGATGTACGCGCTCTTCTTCATTCCGGCACCTCCGTGAATGGTCTCGACCTGCATGATGCCGTCACTGGTCGGTCCACACCCTGGTCATGTCCGAGCTGCCGACCTTGGGGCAGCCCTCCCTGGGCAGCTGGACCGCGACCATGAACGAGCCTTCCGGGCCGGACTTCGAGATGTGCCCCTCCCCGTGCAATCCTCAGCATAGGCGAGGTCGCCGTGCTTCAGTTCGTACTCGGTGCCGTCGTGCAGACCGATGATCATGGAGCCGAACAGCGGGATCAGCAGGGTCGGGTTGTTGGCGACATGGAAGCCGAAGCCCGCATTGGGCTGCGAACCGCCAAGGGTCACGCGAAAAGCCGTGCGGCGCAGCAGCGTGGCGATCTCCTGCCCGCGCGGCTCCACCACGTCGAGCTGTTCGGCGCGGGTGAGGCCGTCCGGGCCGGAGTAGAGGTGGAACACCCGCTTGATCCACGGCATCGGATCGCCGGTGCCCTTGAATTCCATCGGGAAGCCCTGTCCCGGCAGCGGCTTGACCGCTGCGGGAGCCTCGGCCGCATCGGCGTAATGGGACAAGCCCATCATCGCCATCAACATGCCGCCACCGGCAAGGAAATCGCGCTTGCTGTGCGTCGTCATCGCGGGCGATCTCCTCAGGCGGCTTCGCGGCGGGCGGGAGCGAAAGCGCGAGGCTCGCTCTCGGGACGCTGCCAGATCAGCGGCAGGTTCTCGCTGGGGGCGGGGTGGACGCCCTCGGGCTGGGCAAGGACGTCGACGCCCGGCACCGGGGTCAGGCCCTCGCGCGGGCACCAGTAGCTGTCGTCGCCGATCATGCGCATGGCAAGGCCGGTGCGCGCGAGGGTGTCGGGATCGTTGCCCTTGGAATAGTGCGGGATATCGACGTGGAACAGCACCGCGTCGCCCGGCTCCAGATCCCAGGTGACGAAGCGGAACGGGAAGTCCGGATTGTCCCGCTCGGCCTGGAAATCGGGAAAGCGGAAGGTGCCGTCACCCGCCGGGCCGAAGCGCGATCCGGTTTCGATGCAGAACTTGTGATAGCCCGCGACGAACTCGATCTGGCCGTTCTCCCTGTTCACCGGCGAAAGCGCGACCCACAGGTTCGGGATCATCGTGCCGGTGAAGGGCCAGAGGTGGTCGGCGTGCCACTGCATGATCGAGGGCGAGAGCGGCGGCTTGCGGAACAGGTGATCGTGGAACATCTGCACGTTGTCCGCGCCGATCACCCGGCCGACGATCTCGCCTGCGGGCGAGTTGAAGACGAAGTCGCGGAACGGGCCGGGCTTGCGCCACAAGTGCGCGACCGAGATCATCGCCCCGTGCGAGGGGCCGGTCTGGCCGTAGGCCTCGGGATCGCTCTCAACCGCGCGCGCCGCTTCCTGCATCTTCGCGATCCATTCGGCGTCGAACATCTGGCGCAGGCAGACCACGCCGTCGCGGGCGTAGTCGTCGATGTCCTGCTGCGTGACGGGATTGAGAGGTTCCTTGTTCATCGTCTTTCTCTTCTCAATTTGCGGAGGGCCGGGGTGTTGATGGCCGGGGATGGGCTGCAAGCCATGCGCGGGCGCGCAGGATCGCGTTCTGGCGCACGTCCTCGTAGAAAAGGCCGAGGTCGTGGTAATGCATGCTGTCTCCCGGCAGCGGCTTGAGGCCAAGCGCGGGATCGGGATCGACCACTAGCAGCCCACGTTCGCACTTCGCGGAGACGGCGTGGGGAACGATGGCCTTGATGGCGCTCTCGTCAGGCGCGCCGGGAACGGCACCCTTCGCGGCATCGCGCGGGGCGGCGGGCTGCGAGCGGTCGAAGGTCAGCGGATTGATGCACAGGATCGTCGGATCGGCGCCCTGCGGCAGCACCGTGCGGTTGTAGGCTTCCGCGAAGGACGCCGTTTTCGCAAGGTCGGCGCTGGGCAGGATCGAACTCCAGTGCACCACGCAGCCGATGCTGTCGGGCTTGTCGCACATCTTCAGCTTCGAGTCCGGCCGGTCGTACTTCGACGCAGGGAAGGTGATGCCGACGTCATACGCCGCCACCATGCGCGCGGCGAGCGGCTTGCCGTCGATCTCCTCGTCCAGCAGCCGCTCGAGATGCGCGGCGCCCTGGCTGTGGCCCACGAGGATGAAGGGGCGGCCCTTGTTGTAGTGGTCGAGGTAATAGCGGAACGCGCGCTTCACGTCGCCATAAGCGAGCGCGAAGGCATCCTCGCGGATCTTGCCGCCTTCCTTCTGCGCGCCGCTGGTCGCCTGGCGATAGCGCGGGGCGAAGACGCGGCAGCAGCCGTTGAACACCCCGCCCTGCCGCGCGATAACGCTGCCGTCGGTCCAGGCGTTAGTCGCCTTGTCCGACACCGGCTGGTTGTAGCGATCCATCGAGCGATCGGTGGTCGGGTGGATGTAGAACACGTCGACCGGCAGGTTCTGCCGCGCCGTCGATCCCGGCGCGACCGCTGCGGCGGCGCCCTCGTTCCGGCCGTCAGCGGCCCAGCTGGATGCGCGGGCGTAGTTTGGGGCGGGTGGTACTTGCGCCATGAGAGGCGCGGCTGAGGCAAGGCCGGCGATGGCCGTCAGGATTCGGAATAGAGGCTTCACGTCCGCTCGTTCTCTTGTCTGAAGAGGAGATGGAGCCGGGATTCGGAAGGCCTCGCCGATCCGTCACGACCCCTTCAACCTGATCGGACGAAAGCGGGTTGAAAAGCTTACAAATCTCGGCAGGCGATAGAGTTTCCTTATACTGCCGCGGTCAGGGCGCGATCGCTCCGGTACGACTGGCGAAGTTGCGACGCGAACCGCCGTACCGATGCGCTCTTGTAGCTGCCATGCACGCTGAGCAGGCCCAGGGCGGGCGCCTCTACCCGCGTGTCGGGTACGCGGCAAAGCGTCCCGGCCTCCAGCTCGGCCGCGACGAGGTCGTCCGGCAGCATGCCCAGTAAGCCGCCATCGAGCACGAGAGAGCGGATCAGGCTGATCGAACTGGAGCGAACCGCCGCCTTGGCAGGCGTCATGCCCAGATGCTGGAGCATGGCGAGCAGGCCCTTGGCCTCATCCTGATCGGGCGCGAGGTTGGGCACCGCGACTTGCGCCCAGTCATGCGGGGCGAGCGGCTGGCCGGAAGCGATCTCGTCGAAAATGCGGTGATCGGGTCGCGCGAAGACCGAGTAGAACTGGCGGACCAAAAGATCGAAGTCGAACTCCTCATCCTCCGGATCGACGTTTGCGTTGGCGCAAAAGGCAAGGTCGATCTCGCCCTGCCGCAGCCGCTCGTGCAGTTCGGAACTGTAGCCCTCGACAATGCGCAGGGCGACGTCGGGGTCGGTTTCGCGGAATTTCGCGACGATGCGGGAGAACTGCGCGTTCACCATCACCGGGTGGACGCCCAGCTCGATGATCTGCGCGCGGCTGCTGCGCTCTACTTCGGCGAGCAGGCGATTCTGCTCGCTGACGATCAGGCGGGCGCGCACGATCAGGCGCTCGCACGCCTCGGTCGGCTTGATGCCGCGCGGGCCGCGAATGAACAGCGAAAGGTTGAGGCTTTCCTCGAGCTGGCGGATGCTCCAGGTCAGCGCGGGCTGCGACATTCCGAACAGTTTCGCGGCCTTGCGAAAGCTGCCGGACTCGTAGACCGCGATCATACGCTCGAGTTTGGCGATGTTCATTGCTGCCTCCTTCGTGGCGTGGAGGCGGACGATCGATCAAGCCTATAAAGAAGAGTAATAGATAATTTGGATTATCCGCCCTGCGAGCGGATGGCACGGCATGGGTTCACCCACCTTGCGGCCGCGCCCAGTGTGACCGGTGCCGAAACAGGGCGCCGCTGCCGCGCGCCGCCCTTACGGAGCCGTCCCATGTCGCTAGAAATCCTTGGAGTCCTGCTCCACCGCAACGCATCGGAGATCAGCCGCGGCGGCGGCCCCGCGTTCGATGTCGACATGATCGAGAAGATGGCCCGCGCCTTCGACGAGAACGACTTCGACCGCGTCCTGATCCTGCAGAACTCCTTCGCGCCCGATCCTTTCGCGATCGCCAACTATGCGGCGGCAGTGACGGAAAAGCTGGCCTTCATGGTCGCCCACCGCCCCGGATTCATCGCGCCGACCATGGCCGCGCGGATGTTCGCGACGCTCGACAACCTCAGCGGCGGCCGCGCCGGGTCCACGTCATCACCGGCGCCAACGACACCGAACTGGAGTGCGACGGAGACTTCCACACCAAGGAGGAACGCTACCACCGCAGCGCCGAGTACGTCGAAATCATGCGCAAGGTGTGGTCCAGCGGCACCCCGGTGGACCATAACGGCACCTACTACCGGTTCAACAGCGCCTTGTCGGAACTCAAACCAGTCAATGGCGCCATTCCGGTGTACTGGGGCGGCTCCTCGCCGCTGGCGCTGGAGAAGGGCGCCGAAGTCGCGGACGTCTACGCCATCGGCGGCCTCAAGCCGCTCGACCAGATGGCGGGCACCGTCGCGCAGATCCGCGATGCCTGGGGGCGCACCGGCCGCCCTGTCCGCATCCAGACTTCGGTGCGCGTGATCATCGGCGAGACCGAGGACGCCGCGTGGAAGGCCGCCGCCGATGTCGTCGAGGCGCTGCGCGAAACCGCGCTCGAACAGCAGCGCAAGATCGCCGGCAGTGACGAGGCGCTGAGCACCGGCATGCGCCTCGACCCCAAGCTGGCCACCACCAAGGGCGGTTCTGGCCGAGAGGAGCTGGAGGCGATCGCGGGCGGCATGGACCTGCTCGACAAGCGGTTGTGGACCGGGATCACCAAGGCGTCGGTCAGCTTCTCGACGCCGATGCTGCCGCCCGCGCTGGTGGGCACCGCCGAGCAGGTCGCCGATGCGATGATGGACTATTACGCGATGGGCATCACCGGCTTCCTGATGCGCGGCTTCGATCTCTACGGCGACATCGCCCTGCACGGCCGGGAACTGATCCCCACGCTGCGCCGCCTCGCCGCCGAGCACGACGCCCGCGTCGGCCAGACCCAGCCCCAGAACCAGCCGGCGTGAGGACCGTCATGAAGCGCTTCATCCCCATCCTTGCAGCAGCGTTCCTCTCGGGCGCCTGTTCCGCCGCCGACCGCCCCGCCCCCACACCGCCGCCGGTCTCGCCGCTATCGCCGGGGGCCGAGGCGTTCCGCGTGCTTCACATGTACGGCGGCGACGACGGCGGATCCCACCTCGAGATCAAGGACCTGCCGCGCACCGGCGGCGTCCCCGGCAAGAGCGTCCAGACCCGCCTCTACGCCACCGACGTGGAGATCGGCGACGCGCTGCCCGGCGACTTCATCGACTATCACGGCGTATCGACGCCGCGCTTCCTGATCGTCCTGTCGGGCCAGCTGGAAGTCGGCTTCGGCGACGGATCGAAGCACGTACTGTCCAAAGGCGACATCGTGCTCGCCGACGACGTGACCGGACGCGGCCACACCTCGCGCACCATCGGCACCGAGCCGGTGCGCATCCTCACGGTGCGGTTGCCCAAGGAAAACAGCTTCCAGCCCAAGCTCAATCCGTGCCCTGAAGGCGTACCTGCCGAGCAGTGCGTCAGCGCCCGCCTCACCGGCCGGCAAACGGGCGCACCGCCCTCCGACAAGAAGTAACCCACACCAAACCTAAGGAATCGACGTGGCAGCATATATCGTAGCAACCGTGGTCATCACCGACGCCGAGAAGTTCGGCGCCTACGTAAAGGCCATCGCCGGTCTCAGCGAAAAGCACGGCGGCGAATACCTCGTGCGCGGCAAGGTGAGCGAAGTGCTCGAAGGCGACGTCAATCCCGACGAGCGCGTGGTCGTCTCGCGCTTCGAGACCGAGGAAGCCGCCCTCGCCTATGCCAAGAGCCCGGAATACAAGGCCGGTGCGGCGCTGCGCGAAGGCGCGGGCACCGTGCAGACGCGCCTGATCATCGCTCCCTGAGAGTTTGAGTAGAAAATGCCCGATTGGGCATTTTCTACACGGCACCGGCCCACGCCCCCACCCGACCACCCAACGGTAGTATCCTGCGGGTGGCCGGGTGGGGAGTGGGCCGGTGCCGCGAAATTCGCCTGCAGCGAATTTTCAAACGGAAACCGCGAAGGCCGTCCGCATCGCGGGCGGCCTTCGCATTTGGTTCATCGGCAGGCGGATAGAATATCGGCGAACCATCCGACCTACACAGTGATCAGCTATATGGATCATGCGCGGGTAGTGATTTTACGAGGTACACGAGAGATGAAAGCGCTTCGCGGCTTGGCCGCAACTCTTCCGCTTACAGGTCTGGCCATGACCATGAGCCTGTTCGTGGCCATAGCCCCCGCCTCGGCCCAGACGGCGAATGCACAGGCGGGCAAGCGCCTGTTCATGCGCTGCCAGGCCTGCCACTCGACGGCAGCGGGCCAGCCCAACAAGGTCGGTCCCAACCTCAACGGTTTCATCGGCAAGAAGGCTGCGAGCCGCCCTGGCTTCCGCTATTCGCCTGCTCTGACCAAGAGCAGCGTCAAGTGGGACGACAAGTCGCTCAACGCCTGGCTTGAACGGCCGAGCAAGCTGGTTCCCGGCACCACCATGGCTTTCCCCGGCATCGCCAAGCCGGAAGATCGCGCCGCCCTGATCGCCTGGCTCAAGACCGCGACGAAGTGAGAGACGCGGTGAGGCCGGCGGCCGACGCCCGCGACGGCGAATTCGCCCGGGGATGGAAGATCGTGCTGGCCGCCACCCTTGGTGTCGGCCTCGGCCTTTCCCCCATGCCGGTCTACACCCTGGGGATGCTGGCCCCCAGCTTTCAGCCGCCTTCGGGTGGTCGATCGCCGAGGTCATGGGCGTCATGTCCGTCACGACCCTCACCGTAGTGCTCTCCGCGCCGCTGACCGGGGCGCTCACCAACCGGTTCGGCGCGCGAGGCGTCGCGCTGTGCTCGGTGATATTGTTCGGCCTTGGCGTGCTGTCGCTGGCGCTGTCCTCCGGGTCGATCCTCGGCTTCTACCTCACCTGGGGCTTCATCGCGCTGGGCGGCGCGGGAACGCTGCCGATCACCTGGACCCGCCTCGTCAACGAGCACTTCCAGCGCAACAAGGGCCTTGCCCTCGGCTTGGCGATGATGGGCTCGGGGCTGTTCGGCATCTTCGCCAAGCCTTACGTGCGCTGGCTCATCGAGCAATGGGGCTGGCGCGGCGCCTTCGTCGGGCTGGGCCTGCTACCGCTGGTGCTGGCCCTGCCCGCCGCCTTCATCTGGTTCCGCGCGCCCAAATCCCGCGTGGATGAACCCGCCGCCGCCCCCGTCCCGATGGGCGGCATGACGACCGCGCAGGCGGTGCGCGACTGGCGCTTCTGGCTGCTGGCCGTGGCGCTGGTGCCGATCTCCTTCGCGCTCGGCGGTGCGGTCCCCAACATGGAAGGCATCCTGCGCGCCGGGAAGCTGGATAGCGGCACGATCGCCTCGCTGACGCCGCTCATCGGCCTGTCCGCGATCATCGGACGGCTCGTCGGCGGCTGGCTGCTCGACCGCTTCTGGGCGCCGATGATCGGCACCATCCTGCTCGCCCTGCCCGGCCTGTCCTATTGGAGCCTCATGGGCGGGACCATCGATCCGCAGGCGGCGGGCATCTCGATCTTCCTGATCGGCTTCGCGCTGGGCATCGAGTACGATTTCATCGCCTTCATCGTCGCCCGCTATTTCGGGATGAAGCACTACGGCACGATCTACGGCTGGCTCTACATCCCCTTCGCGATCGGCGCCGGGTTCGCCGCGCCGGTGTTCGGGCACGATTTCGACGTCAACGGCACTTACGTCCTGTCGCTGAGCTGTTCGGCGATAGCCTTGCTGACCTGCGCCGGGGCGCTACTCCTGCTCGGCCCCTACCGCACGTTCGAGGCGTCAGAACGCCCCTGAAGGAACGAGCCCTGATGGTGCAGCCTGCAGGAAGCCTGCCTGCTGCACCGTCTGGCGAAACGACCGGCTGACCGGTACTTCCAGCCCGTCCCGCAGCACCAGCCGGGGCGCGCCTGCACTGCCTGCCACCCGGACCACCGCGCCCGAGGCTACCCAGAAGCTGCGGTGGACCTGCAGGCCCCGCCCGCCCAGTTCGCTGACCGCCTGCGACAGGCGATAGAGGATCAGCGCATTGCCCGCGCTGGTGTGGACGCGCAGGTAATGTTGCTCGGCCGAGAGCGCGAGCACTTCGCCGCGCAGGGTCACCGGCACTTTCGTCATGAACGGCAGCACGCTCTCGACGCTGCTGGGTGCGTGGCCTGTCTCGATGCTCGGCCGGTAGCCGTAGCAGGGCATCTTCCAGAAGTGGAAGAGCATCAGGTTGATCAGCGGCCACTCGATATAGCCGTAGATGTGCGTCTTGAAGAACAGCACCGCATCCAGCCGGATCTGCGGCATCGGGCGCGTCATCGGCAAGTCCGGGAACATGCCGAGATAAGCGTGCACCCATAGCTTGAGCGCCATGTCGGACGGCAGCGAAGCCACCACCACCCCGACCATCAGCGTCGCCCAGAGCGGCATCCCCGCGCCGCGCAGCGGCCGGGCCAGCGCGCGGGTAACGATGTCGTTCGCCCACCAGCCGCACATCGACAGCCCGATCCAGAACGCGATCGCATGTTCCTTGGGCCAGGCGACCGTGCGCCCCGCTTGAGGCCATCCAGCGACGAAGCCGAGGAACACCGGCACCCCGATGAAGTGGACGCAGAGCTGGCGCGGATTGAGGCCGAGCAGCAGCGGCTCGTCCGAAAGCCAGAAACCCCTCGTGAACATGCGGTGACCTGCCATGCCGAATCCCCGTATCGCTGCCTCACTGCCGAAACGGCGCGATCCCGTGGATTTGCGGGCCTCGACTCCGTTCGTGCAACACGAATGACGTTCGTGAAGGCCCGTCCGCGCATCAATGGCGTTCAGGAATTTTGATCGCCTGCCGGGAACGCTTGATTGCACGGCGCCCGCCCGGCCCATCACCCTGCCTGCCAGAACACCGTCCCATGACACGGCCAGGGAGGCCCCTTTGACACGCGAACTTTCCCGTCGGACCCTGCTCGCCACCGGCATGGTGGCTGCGGCCGCCGCCTACTTGCCCCGCATGGCCTTCGCCGCCGAGAAGACCGACGTGGTGGTCATCGGCGCCGGTCTCGCCGGGCTCAATGCGGCGCTGCTACTCGCCGAAAATGGCTGCCGTGTGACGGTGCTCGAAGCCGGGAGGCGCATCGGCGGCCGCGTCTTCACCTCGACCGAGATCGAAGGCCATCCCGAGCACGGCGCATCACAGATCGGCCGTTCCTACGCCCGCGTCCTCGACCGCTGCGAAGCGCTGGGGTCAAGCTGGCGCAAGGCTCCAACATCTACGACAACTACGCGATCTCCCTCGACGGGCAGCTGATCCGACCGGGACAGTGGGAGAACCACCCGCTGAACAGGACGGTCGGCGCGGAGCGCGGCGTCGTGCCTTTCGCGCTCGGCAGCTACTACCTCGCCAAGACCTACCCGTGGAACACGATGGACGGCTGGGCCTCACCCGAGGCTCTGGCGAACTACGACGTTTCCGAGGCCGACTACCTGCGCCGCGTGGGCGCATCGCCCGCCGCGCTCGACCTCGTCGCGCGCGGCTATGGCGACGGCGATCTCGATGCGATTTCCGCGTTGACGCTCATGCAGGAAATGGGCCGCGCCAAGTTCGAGGGGAACGGCGTGCCGACCTCGGCCAAGCAGGACCGGTTCCAGCAGGCCTCGTTCCTGTCCTACCGCATCCTCGGCGGGTCCTCGCGCCTGACCGATGCCATGGCCGATGCCCTCAAGGGCGCGGTGCTGACCGGCAAGCAGGTCACCGCCATCGACATGACGGACACCGGCGCGACGGTCACCTGCGGCGACGGGTCCAGCTACAAGGCGGACTACGTTGTCTCCGCCCTGCCCTTCACCGCACTGCGCAAGGTCGCGGTCACGCCTGCGCTCACCGGCGGGCAGGCGGACGCGGTCAAGCTCATGCCCTACAGCGGCCAGAACCAGGTCTGGCTGCGCGTCAAGGCGCCTTACTGGGAGCAGGACGGCATCGAGGGCTCGATGTGGACCGACGGCCCGGTCAGCCTGCTGCGCCAGTCGATCGCGCCCGACGGCTCACGCGACAGCGCCGTCGCCATCACCAGCGGCGTCAAGGGCGACGCGCTCGACCGCATCCCTGCCAAGGAGCGCGGCGAATATGTCCTCTCCGAACTGGCGCGGATGCGGCCCTCGACCAAGGGCAAGCTGGAAGTGCTCGGCGTCTTCTCGTGGAAGCTCGACCCGCTGATCCACGGCTGCCGCCACGGCTATCATCCGGGCCAGATGAAGGCCTTCCGCCCGACGATGGCCCAGCCGCACGCCCGGATGCACTTCGCGGGCGAGCACACCCGCCTGATGGAAGTGGGCATGGAATCGGCAATGGAAACCGGAGAGCGCGCCGCGCTCGAAATCCTCGACCGCATCTGAAGCCGACCGACAGACCGAATTTCCGACCGTCCGCAAGGGCGGCGGAAAGACACACGCGCCGGGCGCCAGAACCCGGCCAGAAAACGACGCAGACGGAACAAGGTTCAGCACCAAGGGGGAAGTACCATGATGAATGCCAGGATCCTGCTAGCCGCAGGAGTATCGCTCGCCACGCTCGTCCCGGCCGTGGCCCATGCGCAAGTCGAGGACATCGTCGTCACCGCGCGCAAGGAAAAGGAAACGCTGCAGGAGGTGCCGATCTCGGTCGCCGCCTTCGACCAGGACATGATCGCGCGCTACGACATTTCCGACCTCGAGGACATCGCCAAGCGCACGCCGAACTTTACCTTCTCCAACAACCTCGGCATGTTCGGCGGTGTCCCGGTGATCCGCGGCATCGGCGCGCCGCGCACCGGCAGCAACGCCTCGGTCGGCCTGTTCATCGACGGCGTCGACACCGGCAACGCGGGCGGCATCAGCCTGCAGTCCTTCGACGTCGAGCGCATCGAAGTCGTGCGCGGCCCGCAGAGCACCCAGTTCGGGCGCGGCGTGCTGGCCGGCGCGATCAACTACGTCTCGCGCCGCCCCAACCTCGACAAGATCGAGGCCGAATTCGGCGGCGAGATCGCGGAATACGGCCTGTACCGCGTGGAAAGCCGCGTCAGCGGCCCGGTCGCGGATGGCCTGGCGTTCTCGCTCGCCGCGCAGCGCCGCAGCTTCGACGGTTTCTATAACGACGCCAACACCGGCGACGACATGGGCAATTCGGACAGCACCGCCGTGGTCGGCGGCATCCGCGCGCAGTTCGGTGCCGAGAAGCAGGCCGAACTCTACGTCCGCCTCGCCTACAGCGACGAACACATCGGCCAGCCCGCCTGGCATCAGGTGGCGACCAACACCCAGACCGGCACGCTCGCCAGCCAGCGCTGGTACGTCGGCACGCTGAAGGGCGATCCCGACAAGCTGGGCAGCAACGCCGCCGATTACGGCAACATCGACCTCAAGTATTACCGCGCCGCCGCGCACTTCAACTACGACTTCGGCGGCGCCGCATTCTCGTCGATCTCCGCCTACAACCGCAGCCACCAGCTGCAGGATGTGGACTCTGATTTCACCGCCAACCCCGACCTGATTTCGGGCTCGACCCTGCTCGGCAACTTCCGCAGCGCGCTCGACGTCCATGTCGAGGATTTCAGCCAGGAACTGCGCCTGCAGTCATCGGGCACCGGTCCGTTCAAGTGGCTGATCGGCGGCTACTTCCGCAAAGAAAACTACTCCAGCGACGACTACTCCCCGACCGCCGCGCAAGGCTCGTCCAGTGTGCTGGCCCCGACGCCCAACGTACTCACGCGCGATACGAAGACTTACGGCGTGTTCGGCTCGCTCAGCTACGAGATCACGCCCGGCCTGACGGTGTCGCAGGAACTGCGCTATTCGCAGGACAAGATCTTCGAAACCTCGCAGCCGCGCGCGGCGATGACCGCAGGTTCCTTCGGCGCGACGTTCAGGAACTGGCTGCCGCGCACCATCGTCGAGTGGCAGGCGACGCCCGACCACATGCTCTACGCCAGCGTCGCCAAGGGCAACAAGCCGGGCGGCTTCAACAACGCGGCGGGCACCGGCTTCAGCGCCGTGCCGGACGAGTACATCGCCTATGATGAAGAGCAGATGTGGAGCTACGAAGCGGGCTTCAAGACCGCTTGGTTCGACCGCAAGCTGACCTTCAACGCCTCGGTCTTCCATCTCGAATGGTCGGACATCCAGGTCAACTCGCAAGTCACCGTCAACGGCTATCCGGTGGGCATCACGCTCAACGGCGGCAAGGCGCGCGGCACCGGCGCCGAGATGGACTTCCACTTCCAGCCCAACCCCGGCTGGGAAGTCTACGGCGGCCTCGGCTATGCGCCTATCCGCATCCTCGACTACGTGGATACCCGCGTGCGCAATGCCGGGATCACGACCGACGGCAAGGACCAGCTCGCGGGCAGTCCCGACTGGACCGGCAATGCGGGCGTGATCCACAACATCGAACTGGAGGACGTGGGCACCCTGTTCCTGCAGGGCGACGTCAGCTACCGCAGCACCACGTACGCCACCGAGGCGAACCTGGCGGAGACCGGCTCGAAGACCACGGTGGACGTACAGGTCGGCCTGCGCCGCCCCGGCATCCGCGCCTCGCTCTATGTGAACAACCTGCTGGACGACAAGGCGGTGCAATCGGCCCGCGCTTACGTGAACCCGACCAATTACGCGCGCAGCTTCATCGTGCAGCTGCCCAACCGCCGACAGGTCGGCCTGCGGCTATCGCTGAAGTACTGAGAAGGATCACCCGGATCGGCCGAGCGCCGGTCCGGGAAAGCCGGGTCGATCGGCCCTCTAGAGAGATACCCGCGTCTCGCGAGGAAAGGTCGGCCCGGCCCCTGCTCGTCATTGCGAGCGTAGCGAAGCAATGACGAAGTGCTATCGCAAGTCCACGATGACCTTGCCCATCGAGCGGCCCGAAAGCAGGCGCTCCACGGCATCGAACACGCCGGGCAGGCCGAGGAAGCGCTCCTCGTCGAAGCACACCTTCAGCTTGCCTTGGTTATACAGCGTGAACACGTCGTCGCGCGCGGGCGGCCAGAACTCGGCCAGCAGCCCGTTCATAAAGCCGCGCACCGAAGCCCCCTTGTAGTAGAGCTTGTGCGCGATGCGCGGGGCGGTGACGATCTCCGGCCTCCCTTCGAGGTCAGAGGCCGCGCCGCCGACGACCACGCGTCCATGCGGCGCGACGTTGTCGAGGAAGGCGTCGAAGATCTCGCCCGAAACCGTGTCGATCGCCACATCCAGCCGATTGGGATATTCGCGCGCCAGCACTTCCGGCACCGACTCCGAACGATAGTCGATCACCCGTGCCGCGCCGAGGCTGCGCGCGAATTCGGATTTCACCGGCCCGCCGCAGACCGCCACGACCTCGCAGCCCTTGAGCGCCGCAAGCTGGACGATCAGGTGGCCGAGACCGCCCGCAGCGGCGGAAATCGCCACGACATCTCCCGGCTTCGCCTGCCCCACATGGAACAGCGCCATCCACGCCGACACCCCGGTTGAGGCGAGCGCCAGCCACTCGGGGCTGTCGTCCGCCACTTTCACGAAGTGGCCCTGCGGCGCGATGTTGTACTGGCGATAACCGCCGGGGAAGCGCGTGGTCACCACGGCGTCACCGGGGGCAAAGTCGGTCACGCCCTCGCCCACTGCCTCGACCACGCCCAGCGCCTCCACGCCGGTCAGGGTCGGCAGGCCGATCTTCACGTAGTCCACCGCGTTGCGGGCAATTTGCGTATCGAAGATGCCGTTCACGCCCGCGTACCGATTGCGCACACGCAATTCGCCCGGCGCCGGATCGCGCAAGTCGAGGTCGACGATGCGCGCCGCCTCGCGGAAACTCTCGCCGAACTGGGCGAGCTGGACCGCCTGATAGGTAGCCATCAGGCCTGGCCTTCCGGGAAGCCAAGCACGCCGGGGTTGAACAGGCCCTTGGGGTCAAGGTGCGCCTTGAGATTGTCGAGCAGCGCGGTGAACGCCGGATCGCGGCTCTCGCGGTAGGGGTAGGTGCGGCCGATCTGGAAGTGCCCGGTGCCGTAGCGCGCGCAGATTTCGACCACGCCTTTGCGCAGGAACTTTACCGCCTCGGTCGCCGCCGGGTTCTCCGGCCGCTGTGTCAGGCGCGCGACGTGCGAGGCTTCCATCGACTGCTCGTGGATCGGGCGCCAGCCGGTCGGCCAGAAGAACACCGGCTCGATGATCAGCGCGTTGCTGGCCATCGCCGTGAACAGGAAGCCGGTGTGGATCTCGTGCTCGGTGAAGAGCGCGGCGTTCTCGGCGTAGAACTTCTGGATTTCGTTGAAGATCTGCGGCGCAGTGGACAGCGGGCAGACGCCGTGGACCGGAATCCACGCCTCACCCGTCGGGCCGACCATCGAGTTCAGCGGCGGGAAGGGGTTGGCGCGAATGATCTTCGCGATCGAATTCTCGATCTCCGTGCCCTCGAACTGGCGGGCGATGCGGCGCGCCTCGGCCATGTCGAACGCCACCGCGTCCTTCGAGCGTCCCTCGGCAATGACGTGGAGCGGATAGTCGCCCTTGGGGATGAAGTTGCGCCCGCCGAGCGCCACCTTGGCGGCCGAGAGCAGGCCCTTGCCCAGCGACTTCTCCTTGCCGATCACCGCGCCCAGCGTCTTCACATCGGACAGCAGCGACATGCGCTTCATGCGCACTTCGGTAAGGCCGGGGTCGAAGGCGCACATCTCGCAAGCGATGCCCGCCCGCGTCATCTCGCCCATAGCTTCCAGCAGCTTCTCGCCGCTGGGGAAGGAGAACGAGGCGTAATCCTCATGCGCGGGCGCGGTGATAAGGCGGAAGGTGACTTCGGCCTTGATGCCCAGCGTGCCGCAATCGCCGCAGAAGATACCCGCCAGATCGGGGCCGAAGTGGCGGTAGAACGGGTGCTCGCCGCCTTGGCCGCGCGCACCGGTGCGGATCACCTCGCCGGTGCCGGTGACAACGGTGAGTGCGACGACGCTCTCGCTGCTGGTGCCGTACTGGCTGGCGCCGAACATCGCGTTGAGCTGCGAAAGCCCGCCGCCGATGGTCGAGATCAGGCCCGACATCGGCCCCCAGAACGGCGTGCGCAGCCCTTCCTTGGCGAGCGCCTCGTTCAGCTGAATCCAGCTGACGCCCGCCTGCACCGTCACCGTCATGTCGCCGCGATTGACCTCGATCACGCGGTTCATCCGCAGCGTGTCGATAGAGACGGTGCGGTCGTTGGCGGGGACATAGGCCGAAGTGTAGCTCATCCCCGCGCCGCGCGGCGCGGCCGAGCAGCCCGCATCGCCGATGACCTTGACGACCTCGGCCAGTTCCTCGGTGGTGGCCGGAGCGACGATCAGTGCGACGACGTCGTCCGCGCGCGACCAGACGTCCTCGCTGTGCAGCTTGCGCTTCGCCTCGTCGATAGTGACGTTGTCGGCCCCGACGATCGCGGCGAGGCGTTCGGCCAGTGCCGAGGTTGCGGTCGGTTCGGAAAGCGTTGCGCTCAGCGGGTCCATCGTCGTGCTCCGGTGATTAATCTTGATTTACTGCTGTCAGGTTGGATTGATCACGCAAAGAGCCGCAGGACGACCCTCCGCTCTGCGATCATCGGCCCGCTGCGATCGCTGCTGCGCCCTCCCGGACAGCCTGCCGAGGGTCACGGCGGTGCACAGGCCCATCGCCGGGAGGTAGCCCCATGACGACGGCCCCGAGACGCTTCGCGCCGCGCCGCCGCCCGCGAAAAGGTTGGGCAAAGCCGAGCCGTCCTCGCGCAGAACCCGCGCATTACGGTCGATTTGCAAGCCCCCTGCGTATGATAGATCGCGCCGACGACCTTGAATGCACCCAGCGCGCCCGAGGGCGGAAGCTCGTCCCCCCAGACGCGGCCCTGCGCATCGGGGCGCCCTTCGGCCTGCGCCTGACGGGCCTCTTCGAGCGAGGCGGCCAGCGCCTGCGGATCGACGCCGATGCGCTGCGCCAGAGCCTCTACGCTCTCCCCGCGCCGGGCGGCATTGAGTTCGGTCAGCGCCTTGGTGTCGGGCTGGTAGGCGTTGCGGCGCTCGATCTCTTCGTCGAAAATCACCCAGACGTGGCCGCCGGGCTGCGCCATGACGGGGTGGACCATCCCGGCGATGTCCTCCTTCTCGTCCACAAAGCGCAAGCCGTTGATATTGACTAGGATCGCACCGTCGATGACAAAGCCTGGCGGTACACTGATACCTTGCGGTTCAGTCAGCATCGCATAGCCCTGAAAGGCACTCAAGTCGCCCACAGCGGCACCTAGCGACACTCCAAGGCGGATACCGTCGCCCCGGCTGCCCTCGTGACCGTTGTTCCGGGCATCAGCCATCTCGGGTATGTACTGGCGCAGCATTGCGTGGTTTCCGGCGAAGCCGCCGCTGGCGATGACGAGCGCCTTGCACCCCACCCGCTCGCGCTCACCGCCGGGCCGTTCGATCTCGACGCCGAGCACGCGGCCCTCGTCGTCGGCGATCACGTCGACCACTTTGGCCGGGTTGAGCACCATCACCCCGGCGTCGGCGACCTTCTGGTGCAGCAGTTCCAGCAGGTCCTGCCCGGCATGGCCCGGCCAGCCGTGGACGCGCATCCGGGTGTTGCCGTAGGCCGGACGGAAGCCGGTATCGAGTTCGAGCGGCACGCCATGAATCCCGACCAGCCAGTCCAGCGTCGGGCCGGAGCCATAGGCCAAAGCATGCGCGATCTCGGGGTCGGTCTGGCCTTTCGTCTTGGCGAGAATGTCGGCGAAGAAAGTGTCGCCGTCATCCTGCTCGCCCGCCGCGGCCTGCTGCTTCGTGCCGGCCGCACAGAACACGCCCATCGACATGCCGGTGGTGCCCATCGGCCGCGCGTCGGCTTCGACGAGGAGCACTTCGGCGCCCGCATCGCTGGCCGCCAGCGCAGCGGTGGCCCCGCAGGCGCCGCCGCCCATGACGAGGACGTCGACGGTGAATTCAAATTCCGTCCCGATCACGATTCTGCGCCAACCTCTACCGCCACGTCTTCCGAGGCGATGTCGTCCGGGCGGCCGACCGCCTCGTTCTCCTGCTGCACGATGCGCAGGATGCGGGCGATGTACTCCTGGTTCCACAGCGCACGCTCGGTGGCGGCGGCGCGGTCGGGCACGAAGGCGTCGATCTCGCCTTGCGAGAGCACGCCCTTCTCCAGCAGCAGCCGTTCGAGCGTGTCGGTGCGCTGGCGGCTTACCGCCAGTTCCTGAGCGATCGACATAGTGATGGCGAGGACACGCTCGACTTCGGCGTCGAGGAAATAGGGGCGCTTGCCGGCAGGCTTGGCACCCGCGCCGCGCAGGGCATCGGCGATGGACATCAGACGGTTGCTCCGATCACGTGCCAGGCCGCCTTGCGGCCGTAGTCTTCCTTGTCGTCGTCGGCGGCGTCGGGGAACAGGTCGCGGTCGACCACCGCCGTCACCCCGCCGTGGATCAGCTGGTCACGCTCGAACCCGGCCGCGATCATCTCCGCGTCGAGGTCCATTTCGTGCATCCGGCTCCAGAACGGCTCGTTGTTGTAGTAGGCGTCCCAGTCGCGCATGGCCTGCTCGAACAGCGGCATCTCGGGCGCGTACTGCGGCTGCTCGACGTGCAGGACGATGCCGCCCGGCTTCAGTAGGCGGCGCGTCTCGGCCATGATCCGGCGCAGCGATCCGGTGGACAGTTCGTGCAGGAACATCGTCGTCTGGATCCAGTCGAAGCTGGCGTCGGGGAAGATCGAAAGGTCCTCGCCACTCGCCTGCACGAAGCGCACGTTGTCGACGCCAAGCGACTTGGCGCGGCCCAGACCATAACGCAGCACCGGCGCGCCGAGGTCCACGATGGTCATCTCCGCCTCGGGGAAAGCCTGCGCCAGCGGCAGGCTGGAATGGCCCACGGTGCCGCCGATCTCCAGAATCTGCCTGGGCTGGAAGTCCGGCAGGTTGCGCTTCACCCAGCGCGCGACGGCATGGCCGCCGCCGTCCGAATACTTGCCGAGCAACCCGCTGGTGGTGACGAACCCGGCGTGATCGTAGTTCGCGCCATTGGTCACGTCGCCGGGGAAGTATTCGGTGTGATAACTGCCCGGCATGCAGTGATGATCGACCGCCGAGACATAACGCGGCTGCTGCAATGCCGGATCGAGCTTGAGCCGATCGTCGCCCTCGGTCAGTTCGCGGGCCTTCTCGGCCAGTTGCTCGGACTGGCGCAGCGCGGTCCAGCGACCGGCCTGCTGGCGCTGCTCCATCGTCATGCGGCGCATCGCCGACCAGGTCTGGAACGCGGGGTCCGCCAGCAGTGCCTTGCGCGCTTCGTGGCGGTTGGCGATCGGGCGGCCTTCGGCGGCTTCAAACGCAGGCACGACCCGCTTCTCGTAAGCCTGCTTGACGCCGGGCACGACATTGGCCGCCAGGTGGCGATTCATCTGCGCGAGGAAGTTGATCCGCTCGATCTCGTCATGACTGGTCTGCGGAAACAGCGCGTGACGGCCGATGACACGGTAGTCGGGCGGGCCATCGTAATCGGCAGCCGGGTCATTTCTGGACATGGTCAACCCTCGCGTTATATGTCATGCTTATATATCAAATAACAGGTAGCTTGGCTCACCTCAAGGAGGAGATTACCCGTGACTCGCATCATCGTGCTGCTGAACCTCAAGCCCGGAAAGAGCGTCGCCGATTATGAACGCTGGGCGGAGACTACCGATCTGCCGACCGTGAACGGCCTGAAGTCCGTCTCCAATTTCGAGGTGCTGCGCACGGCGGGCCTGCTGGGCGGCGGCACCGCGCCCTACCAGTACGTCGAGATCATCGACGTGGCCGACATGGACCTGTTCGGCGAGGAAACCTCGACCGAGGCCATGGGCAAGGTCGCCGCCGAGTTCCAGGACTGGGCCGACCCGATCTTCATCATGACCGAGAAGCTGGGCTCATGAGCGGCCGCTTCGACGGCAAGGTCGCGGTCGTAACCGGCTCGGGCCGTGCGGGCGGGCTTGGTGAGGGCATCGCTCGCCGCCTCGCCGCCGAGGGCGCGACGGTGGTGATCTCCGACATCGGCGCCCCCGCCGACGCGGCGACGCCGGGTTCGATGACCGGGTCCAGCGCCGAGATGGACGCCATCGCCGCATCGCTGCCGAAGGCTTCGACCTTCCCCTGCGACGTGCGCAATCCCGAACAGGTTCGCGCGCTGGCCCGCCATGCGGTGGACACCCACGGCTCGCTCGACATCTGGGTGAACAACGCAGGGATCGGCTATATCATGAAGCCGATGATGGAGGTCTCTGCCGACGAATGGCGCGCGGTGATCGACGTCAACCTGACCGGCGCATGGTACGGCCTGCAGGCAGCGGCAGAGATCATGATCGCGCAAGGAAAAGGCGGCCGCGTCGTCAACATCGCCAGCCAGGCAGCGAAGTCCGGGTTCATGCATGCGCAGGCTTACACCGCCTCGAAGCACGGCCTCGTCGGGCTGGTGCGCTCGGCCTCGATCGAGCTGGGCGCGCACGGCATCACCGTTAACAACGTGTGCCCGAACCACGTCACCACCGGGCTCGGCAAGTGGCAGAACGAGCATTTCGCTGAGGTGCAGGGCATCTCGGTGGAGGAATACCTCGCCAACATGGCCGCGCGCATCCCGATGGGCCGCCCCGGCATGCCTGAGGACACCGCCGCCGCCGTGGCCTTCCTGTGCTCGGACGAGGCGATCTACATCACCGGCGAGAGCATGAACGTCTCGGGCGGTGAGGAGCCGCATTGACCCTGCCGTCGTCCCGGACTTGATCCGGGACCGCTGGCCGTGAACCACCCAGCTTGCGTTGGAGCGGTTCCCGGTCGGGGCCGAGCAGGATGCAGCCGTGCTTTTCTATCCTCGTCATTCCCGCGAAGGCGCGACCCCATCTCGTGAAGGTTCCGATGACGCGGTCATCAGTTGGGTCCCCGCCTTCGCGGGGATGACGGCGGTTTTTGGGCAAGCTGGCTTAGCCCAGCAACTTCGCCAACACTTGCGCCACATCACCGTCCGCATCCAGCCGCCCGACCAGCGCGTGCAGCTGTGGCACCAGCGCCGCATCCAGCCCGCCGAACGCGAAGCACTTGCCCGCCTTCTCCAGTTGCTGCTCCAGCGTCAAAGGCCACTCCGGCGCGCCGAGTTGCCGGGCGACATCGACGCGGAAAGACCGCCCGTCCACCAGCCGCACATGCGCAAAAGCCGGTACGAAAGCCGCAAGATCGGCGTTGTCGTCCGCAACGACGATGATTTTCTCCGCAATCGCCGTCAAAACCGGATCGCCCAGCCGCGCGGGCGTGAAGGCATCGAGGCCCACGTCACCCTCGGTCAGAACCACCGCGCCGAGCCACGCGAAGCACAGCCGCGCATAGGCGACCGTCATGTCCGCCTGCGGACGGCGCCCGACCAGCCGGTGAATCAAAGGCGGCGCGTGGTATTCCAGCGCTTCCAGATTGTCCGCCGTCACTCCATGCCCGGCCATCAGCGTCTTGAGGGCGACGATCGCCCCTTGCGCCGCGCGGCCGGTGGGGAACGGTTTCCAGCTGACTTCCTCGACGCGCCAGACTTTGCCCAGCTTGTCGAGTTCGGGCTCCAGCACCGGGTCGTTCTCGAACAGCGCCATGTAGCCGAACGGCCCGCCGATCGCGCCTGCGGGCGAGGGCACTCCGGCGCAGGCAAGATCGAACGCCTCGACCGCCGAGCGCGCCGCGCCCGCCACCTGCAGCGCCAGCGTGGGCTTGCCCTCGATGTGCGACTGCATCGTCCCGCTCGCCAGTGCGAGGGCGTGGCCGAAGGCACGATAGGCGACTTCCGGCTCTACCCGGCGCAGGCGCGACAGCGCGGCGACGCAGCCGAATATCCCCGCCGTCGCCGGGCGGAAGAACTTGAGCGGCCCCTTCACCGCCACGCCCAGCGTCGCCACCACATCGATCCCGGCGATTACGGCGGCGAGGAAATCCGCGCCGCTCGCCGGAGCACGCCCGGCCTCGGCCAGCAGCGCCGCGCAGACGGTCGCCATCGGGTGGGCGACCGCCGGCTCATGCACGCAGTCGTATTCCTGCGAGTGGATCTGGTAGGCGTTGACGTAAGCCGCGTAAGGCGCGGGCAGGCGCAGATCCGGTGCGCCCAGCACCATGCCCTCGCCCGCAGCCCCGCCGGTCCAGATCTGCGCGGCCTTGCGGATTTCTTCGGCGTAGATGGCGGAATACCCCGCCACGCCGACCGCAAGGCTGTCGAACAGGAAGGCACGCGCAGCTGCCTGCGCCGAGGCGGGCAGCGCCGCCCACTCGACGGACAGCGCATGATCGGCGAGGCGGGCGGCGGGGTCGGCCATGGTCGCTGGAGTCATCAGGCGACCTGGATCATCACCTTGCCGAAGTGATCGCCCGAGTGGAGGTAGGCGTAGGCATCGGCGGCCTCGTCGAAGCCGAACACCTTGTTGACCACCGGCTCCATTCCGTTGATCGCGATCGCATTGACCAGCCGCTGCAGCATCGCACGGCCGCCCGCGGCGATACCGTGGATCGCGAGGTTCTTGCCGATGATCGTGCCGAAGTTGGGCAGCGGATCGCTGACGGTCCCGCCCAGCGCGCCGATGATGGCGATGCGCCCGTTCGGGGCCGCCGCCGCGATCGATTGGCGCAGAGTGGCAAGGCCGCCGGTCTCGACGACGATGTCCGCGCCGTTGCCGAGCGCGGCGAACACAGTCTTGTCCCAGTCCCCATCGCTACGATAGTTCACCGTCACGTCGGCACCGAGCGCGCGGGCCTGCTCCAGCTTCTCGTCGCTGGACGAAGTGATGGCGACGCGCGCGCCGCACATGCGGGCGATCTGCAGCGCCATGATCGAAACGCCGCCGGTGCCGAGCGCGAGCACGCTGTCGCCCGCCTTGACCTTGCCGACCTCGACGATCGCGTTCCACGCGGTCAGCGCCGCGCCGGACAGCGCCGCGACCTGGCGGTCGGTGAGCAGATCCGGCACCTTCACCAGCGCATGGGCCGGGACCAGCACGTATTCGGCCAGCCAGCCGTCATGGGTCACGCCAAGGTCGTGGCCGAAGTAGGCAGGCGAGAACGGACCGTCGGTCCAACTGACGAAATGCGGCGCGGTGACGCGCTGGCCGATCTCGACCCCGGCGACGCCTTCACCCAGACCCGCCACTTCGCCGACACCGTCCGAAACCGGCACGCGGTCTTCGGGACGCGGCGCGCCGTACTTGCTGGAGACGATGAGCAGGTCGCGATGGTTGAGCGACACCGCGCGCACCTTGACGAGAACCTGACCGGGGCCGGGCTGCGGCACGTCCCTGGTCACTGCGGTCAGCGAGGCGATGCCCTGCTGCGAACCGATCGTATAGGCCTTCACGATACCCCCAAGCGTTGAATGATGCTTTTTGTATCGTAACTATAACAATATCGGTGCGCAAGCGCGCTATGACCGAATTGGGTCGCTCAATTGACCGCGTAGCGGGTTCCGTGAAGATCGAGCCGGATCGTGAACTTGTCCGAGCGGTAATGCGCGAAAGTCAGCAGGAAGGGCCGCTCGTTCGCATCGTAGCTGGTGCGGCTGATCCGCAGCAGCGCGGCGAGCGGGGCGATCTCCAGCGCCTGCGCCAGTTGCGGGTCGGCCTGCAGTGCGCCGATGGTCTGGTCCGCATGGACCGCCTTGTACCCGGCATTGGCCAGCAATTGCAGGATCGGCCCCTTGGCAAGATTGCCCGGCGTGATCAGCGGCGCCAGATCGCCCGGCACGTAGCTGACGACGTAGCCGATCGGCATCCCGTCGAGATAGCGGATGCGGACCGCACGGATGACATCCTGCCCCGCATCGACCTGCAGGGCTGCGGCGATGGTGGGGTTGGGCTTCTCGCGGTTGACCTCGATCACGTTGACGGTGGTGCCGCTGCCCAGCGCCATCAGCGAGTCCATCGCCTGATCGATGTCCGCCTCGATCGGCTTTGCGGGCGACTTGAAGATCACCGTGGTGCCCAGCCGCCGCTTGCGCTCGACATAGCGCTGCTCAGCCAGTTCGTTGAGCACCCTGCGTGCGGTGATCCGCGACACGCCGAAGAGTTCGGCCAGTTCGTGCTCGGTCGGCATGGCACTGCCGAAAGGGCGCTGACCGCTCAGGATCTCGTCACGCAGTTGCAGGTAGATCTGATAATAGAGCGGCACTGCAGCGTCGCGATCGACCACCCCGATACTCCCGAACATTCAAGACTGCACCCGCGCGAACTGCGCGAGCCTGATCGTCAAACCTCGCGTAGATAAGTCAATTGCCCGCGCAACGGCAAATTCGGCAGGCGAAAAAGTCGGGCACGAAAAACGGGCACCGAAGCGCCCCTTGCTGATCACCTAATTTGGAAATCCGCAAAGGGCGGATTTCGCGGCACCGGCCCACACCCCACCCGACCTCCCATCAAGGATACACTAGTGGGAGGTCGGGTGGGGTGTGGGCCGGTGCCGCGAGGAAAATGCCCCTCAGGGCATTTTCCCTAAGGACTCTCCTCAGAACTTGAACCAGACGCTGCCGGTGAACCGACGCGGATCGCCGGGGAACAGCGAGAGGAAGTTCGCCGTGATCGTCTCCTGCTTGGTCAGGTTGGTCACGCCGAACGACGCGCCGAAGCTGCCGTCGGTCTTCTCGTACGAGACCTTGAGGTCCACGAAGTCCTCGCGCGGGGCCGCCGCCGTGTTCAGCACGGCGATATAATACGAGGAATTGTGCCGGTACGAGCCGATCAGCTTGATGTCGCCGTCCAGCGCGTCGACCGGGATCGTGTACGTCGCACCGCCGGTGAACTGGAAGGTCGGCGTGCGCACCGGTCGGGTGTCGGTGGAGATCTGCAGTGCCTGCGACACGCCCGGCAGGATCACGACCGACGAATACTCGCCATGCGACAGCGAGCCGTTGGCGAAGAACTCGAAGTTGCGCACCGGCGCGAAGACCGTCTCGAACTCCAGACCGTAATCGACCAGCGTACCGGCATTGCGCGCGAGGCTGACGATCACCGTCTCACCCGGCGGGACGATGCCCGAGGTGATCTGCAGGTTCTTGGTGCGGGCGTAGTAGCCGTTTAGGTTGATGCGCACCTTGCGGTCGAACAGTTCCGACTTCACGCCGCCTTCATACGACCACGTCACTTCCGGCTCGAACGCCAGCACGCGGGTCGCGACGGCGGCGTTGCCGTTCCAGCCGCCCGACTTGAAGCCGTTCGTCGCCGAAGCATAGAGCATGACCGAGGGCGAGAGCTTGTAGTTGATCGCGAAGCGCGGGGTCACGCGGTTCTGCGTCAACTTGAGCGGAATGCCCGCCGCGCGCACGTCGGCGCTGTTGAAGCCGAAGCCGGGGAAACGTTCAGGATCGAAGTAATCGATGCTCTTCTTCTCGTAGGTGTAGCGCGCACCCACGGTGACGGTCAGGTCGGGCACGACCTCGTAGTCACCCTGGAGGTAGCCGGCGACAGTCTCCACCTGCTGGCGGAAATGGCGATCCTGCAGGAGATTGAACGCGGTAGCCGTCGCCGAACCCTGGAAGTCGGCCGAAGCGAGATGGTTCACTTCGCGCAGGTAGAACACGCCGGCAACGTACTTCAGCTTGTCGTCGAATGCTTCGCCGGTCCACTTCAGTTCGGTCGAAACCTGATGGTTCCTGATCTTGTCGGCCAGGATGTAGGCGGCGTAGACGTTGGTGGTCGTGCCGTTGTAATTGTTGATGTAGCCCTGCTCCTGCTCGCGATAGCCCGCGATCAGTTCGAGGTTGCCGGCATCGGTGTTCCAGTTGACGTCAGCGGTCGTCGCGTAGCTGTCGGTCAGCGAGCAGTTGCCGGTCACCGTGGTCAGCAGGATGTTGACCGGGTCGCCCTTGCAGTTGCCTTCGGGCAGGGCATTGCGGGTGTTGTAGAAATCCGGCGTGGTCGTCGTCTTGTAGCGATCCGACGCGCCCGGCGCGGCGTAGACGCCAAGGTAGGTGCCGGTGTTGCGGGTATATTCGCCCGACAGGTCGATGGTCAGGTCGTCGGTCGGCAGGAAGCGCACGTCGCCGCGGAAGCCGTAGTTGCGCTCGCCGTTGAGGCGGTCGCCGGTGGTGACGTTCTTGAGGTAGCCCTTGTCGTAGACGTAGTAGGCGGACCACTTCGTCAGCACGCGCTCGCTCACCGGCAGGTCCACGGTGGTCTTGGCGGTGACGCGGTCATAGGAGCCGTAAGTCGCCTCGAACTTGGCGCCCATCCGGTCCGACGGCTTCTTCATGATCACCGAGACGGCGCCGCCGGTGGTGTTGCGGCCGAACAGCGTGCCCTGCGGCCCGCGCAGCACTTCCACGCGATCGACGTCGAAGAACTGGTAGTTGTTGGCGTTCTGGCGCGCGACGTAGACGTTGTCGACATACGTGCCGACCGGCGGATCGAAAGTCGCGACCGACTGGCTGTTGCCGAGGCCGCGCAGGTAGTAGGCGTTGGCGGTGCCCAGCCCTGCGTTGTGCGTGGCGATCATGCCCGGCACCATCTGCGCGGTCTTGATCGCGTCGTTCAGGTTGAGGTTGCGGATCATCTCTTCGCTGAAGGCGGTGACGGCGACCGGGACGTCCTGCAGACGCTCGGGACGGCGCTGCGCGGTGACAATGATGTCGCTGCCGAGATTTCCACTTGCCTGCGGCGCATCAGTGGCCTGCGCGTCCTGTGCATGGGCCGTGGTGGCGGTGATGGCTAGCAGTGCGACTGCACCCAGAGCGCGCGCACGAATACACCTCGTCAGATCAAGCATGACGACTCCTCATTGTCCTGAACCTGGAACCTTGGAACGCGGGCGCATCCTGCCGCCGCCGCTGCGATCTTTATTTGTTATGCATTGATGACATAATAGATTGCGCTTTATGTCAACCCGCCAAATCGATCTCGTGTCGATTTACCTCGGCGCTGGGGCACGGAAGTCACAGGCGTCGATAATATCGTTATTTTTCCGACAGTTTTGGATAAGCGCCCATGGCGAGGAGCAGTACGGCGCCGACAACCAGACAGGCCGAGCCCGACCTCAGGGCAATCGTGTAATCGCCAATCCTGTCGAAGACATATCCAAAGACGACCGGCCCCAGACCGCCCGCGAAAGCGATGACGGCATAGAAGCATCCATAGATCGCCCCGTAGTGATGCTGCCCGAAGAAGCGGCTGATCAGGTAGGCGAGCAGGTCGAATTCGAACCCCGCACCGAACCCGAGCGAGATCACGGCCAGCGTCGCGATAAGCGGCGACAGCGCCGAACTCGTCAGCAGCCAGCAGCCAATTGCCGGGAACGCGAGGATCACGAGGGCGATCAGCGGCGCCCAGAAACGGTCGAGCAGCCAGCCGCCGATCAGTCTCCCGGCGATGACCGAAAGCCCGAAGGCGGCGGTGATCTCGCCGATCTGCGGGAGCGTGAAAGCGCGGGTCTTGAGGATGTTCTCAAGGTTGGGCGTCGGCGCGGTGAGGGCGAAGGCGATGAACAGGAAGGCCCCCGCCATGATCCACAGCCGCCGGTCGCGCGCCGCCTCGGCCAGCGTCAGGCCGGGCTGGATGACCTCCTCCGCGGCTTCGACCGGCTTGGCCGAAGCCGCCGCGCCCCGCGCCATCTCGCGGAACAGCAACGCCACCACGGGCACGCCGACGACGATGGGGAGGCAGCCGACCACAACGACCGCAGTGCGCCAGCCATGCGTCTCAATCAGGTGGGCGCAGAGCGGCTTGATGATGAATCCGGTGATGCCGGTGCCGCAACTCGCAAGGCCCAGCGCCATGCCGCGCCACTTGTCGAACCATTGCGTCACCACCCGCGTCCACGTCGCGGACAGGGTGCCGACGCCGAGCACCGCCATGATTACCCATTGCGCATAGTACAAAGTCAGCGACCCGTTGCTGAGTGCGAGGCTCATGAAAGAGAGCCCGAACAGCGGCAGCGAGACGAGCGCCACGGGCCGCGCGCCGAACCGGTCGATGGCGATCCCGGCGAGCGGGCTGGCGATCATGACGACGCCCGACTGCACCGTGATGCTGGCCATCAGCGCCGCGAAGCTCCAGCCGAATTCGGCGGAAAGCTGCGGGGCGAGCATGCCGATCGTGTAGAACGGGATCGGGCTCAGCCCCAGCGCCACCCCGACCATCGCGGCGACCACCACCGCCCACCCTCGCGGGTCGTCGGGTCGGGGGCAGGCCGCGAAAAGTCACTCTGGCGCATCTTCACTCGGTTCGATCTCCGGGCTGGACAACCCGATTTTTATCGATCACGAATAGATATATGTCTATATCAAAATGAGGGTCGCAGCGTCATGTCCTCCCGGCAACCTATCGCCGCCGCCCCATCCTTGAGGATCGCCCGGCACTACGTCGACGTCCGGGGACGGCGCGTTCATCTGCGCGAGGCAGGGCAAGGCAAGCCTGTCGTCCTGCTGCACGATTCGCCGCGATCCTCGCGCCTGCATCTGGGTACGATGCGGCTGCTGGCGCCGCATTTCCGGGTCTTCGCGCTCGACACGCCGGGTTATGGCAATTCCGACCCGCTCGGCGTCGATGCGCCCACGATCGGCGACTTCGCGGCGGCGCTGGGTGATGCGCTGGAGGTCCTTGGCCTAGCCGATGCGCCGATCTACGCGACCCATACCAGCGCCAAGATCGCGCTGGAATATGCGGCCTCTTCGGGGCGTCCGCCCGCATTGATCCTCGACGGACTGTCGTTCCCCGAAGCGCTGGCACCGGCTGCCTTCGTCGATGCCTACATGCGCCCTTTCACCATCGACGCGCATGGCGCCTACATCGCCGCGGAGTGGACCCGCACGCGCGACATGCTGCGCTGGTTCCCGTGGTTCGCGACGACTGCCGCCAGCCGCATGGCAATGGAAACGCCTTCGCCCGAATGGATCGAACAGTACACCATCGACTTGTTCAGCGCCGGGCCGAACTACTCCGGCGCCTATGCCGCCGCGATGCGCTACGATTGCGGCCCGGCCCTCCGGGCGATCACGGTGCCGACCTTGGTGGCCGCGCGCCGCGATGACGTGCTCTACGGCTACCTCGACCGCATTCCGGTGACGCAGAACCCGGCCCTCAGCATCGAACGCCTCGAAAGCGACCGGACGGCATGGGGCGAATGGCTGCTGGCCCGCCTTACTGATGCGTCGGCATCGGATGTGCCTGTCACCGCGCCTTCCTCCACCGGCTATGTCGAGCACGAAGAGGGCCAGATTCATGTCCGGTGCCGTGGACCGGAGGGTGGCCGTCCTGTGCTCATCCTTGAAGCATCCTCCACGCTGTCCGCGATGCAGTGGCAGGACGCCCTTTGCGCCACGCACGATACCGTAGTCCCCGACCTGCCCGGTTTCGGCGAGATCCGAGGCGCTGGATGATCCCTCGGCCGCCGGCTACCTCGCGGCGCTGACGACGCTTGCCGCCCAACTCGGCCGCAAGGTGGACGTGCTGGCGATCGGCCCCGCCTCCTACCTCGCGCTCGCCTTTGCCGAGGCACGGCCGGACATGGTCGGGCAGCTAGTCCTCGACGGTGCGCCCGAAAGGCCCGCCGATCCCGCAGCCCTGTGCCCGCCGCTGGCCTTCGACATAGCCGGAGGACACCTCCACCGCGCCTGGCACATGCTGCGCGACGGGCAAGTGCAGTGGCCCTGGCATTCGGGCACGATCGCAGCGCAGCGCAAGACCGAGCCCACCCTCGACGGCGAGGCGCTGCATCGCGCGTTGCTGGGCGTCATCAAGCAGCCCGCGCACTACGGCGACGCCATGAACGCCGCGCTGTCGATTGCCGACACCCAGCCCGTCACCCGATGCCCGATGCTGGTGTTCACGCGCGAGCACGACCCGTTCTACGCCGCCGCACCGCGCCTCGGCCATGCGACGACCGACCGCCCCGATACCATCACCGAAGCCGCCGTAGTGGTCGCCCAGTTCCTCACCCCGGCGATCGCCGAAACGGAGAGCGCGGCGTGACGCCAGGAGCGCCGCAGGACGTCTGGCCGGCGCGGAGATACGCCTGGTACGTGATCGCACTGCTGACGCTGGCCTATGCGCTGGCGATCCTCGACCGCGTCTCCATCGCCCTTCTGATCGAGCCGCTGGAGCGCAGCCTCCACCTCAGCGACACGCAGTTCGGTCTGCTGCAGGGCATGGCCTTCAGCATGGTCTACAGCCTGCTCGGTCTGCCGCTGGGCATGCTCTGCGACCGTTCACGCCGCGTGCCGGTGCTGGTCAGGGGCCTCGCGGTGTGGAGCCTCGCGACGATCTGCTGCTCCTTCGCCTCCAACTTCGAGCAACTGTTCCTTGCCCGCATGATGGTCGGCTTAGGGGAGGCGGCGCTGGTGCCGGTCGCGACCTCGCTCATCGCCGACTACTTCGCGCCGACCGAGCGCCCGCGCGCTTACGGCGTGTTCGTAGTCGGCAGCTCGATCGGCACGGCAGCGGCGATGGCGCTGAGCGGGTTGTTCATCCGCTGGGCCGACGCGCTCATCGCGGGGCTGCCTTCGCTGTTCGGGTCGCACATGCCCTGGCAGATCGTCTTCATCCTTTGTGGACTGCCCGGTCTCGTCCTCGCCCTCATCATCCTGGCGAGCGTGCGCGAACCTTCGCGCAAGGGCCTCGATACGCAAGTCACCAGCATCAGCCTGCGGCCGATCCTGAGCCTGTTTGCGCAGCGCCCGGTAGCCTACGGCTGCTTCCTGATCGGCACGGTCATGAACCTTGTCTGCGTCTATGCCATCGTCGGGTGGTTCCCCGCGCTGTTCATCCGCGCGCACGGCTGGGACGCGGCGCATACCGGCTATGCACTGGGCGCCGTGGGCTTTCCGGTAAGCGCCTTTGCAGCCGTGAACAGCGGCTGGGTGATCGCGTGGCTGCTGAAGCGCGGCCACCGCGACGCGCCGGTACTGGCGGCGATGGGCTGTGCGGCCTCAATGGTGCTGTTCGGCACCGCCGCCTGCCTCGTGCCGTCAGGCTGGATGGCGCTGGTGTTCTACGCGCTCAATGCGCTGTTCCTGAACTGGAACATCTCGGGCGTCTATTCGGGCATCTCCGCGATGACGCCCAACCGGCTGCGCGGGCAGGTCATGGCGATCCACACGATCTGCTCGGGCCTGATCGCGCTGACGGCGGGCAACTTCATCGTCGGGTTCCTGTCCGACACCGTCTTCACCGGCCCGGGCGGCATAGCCTGGGCGCTGGGCATCGTCTTCTTCGGCTGCGGCACGGCCGCCGCGCTCACGCTGGCCGTGGGACGCGGCGCGTTCCGCGAGGCCGTGATCGCGAATGAGAGGGAATAGTATGGCTTTCGCAAACACGATCGACGACGCGCTGGAACGCGACCTTTCCGCGATCCTCGGACCCGAGGGACTGCTGAGCGACGAGGCATCGAGCGAGCTACACTCCTCCGACCTGCTCGGACGCGCCGGGCGGTGCCGTCTGGTGATCCGGCCGGACAATCAGGATCAGCTCGTCGAAGCCGTGCGCCGCATCGCGCCGACCGGAATGCCGCTGATGCCGCGCGGCGGCGGCCTCACTTATGTCGGTGGCTACGTCGGGAGCGGGGCCGAATGGGTCGCGGTGGACCTGCGGCGCATGAACCGCATCCTCTCCATCGACGAGGAAGACATGGTCGTCACCGTCGAGCCGGGCGTGACATGGCTGCAGCTATACGAGGCGCTGCAGGAGAAGGGCCTGCGCCTGCCGTTCTTCGGTACGTTCTCGGGCCGGGGCGCGACGGTGGGCGGTGGGCTCTCCAACGGCGCGCTTTTCCTCGGCACCGCGCGCTACGGCACTTCGGCGGACATCGTGCTCGGGCTGGAGGTCGTCACGGCGGATGGCGCGGTCGTCCACACCGGGCAGAAGGCAGTGGCGAATGCGCCCAAGCCCTTCCTGCGCAGTTTCGGCCCGGACACCACCGGGCTGTTCATCCACGACGCGGGCGCGCTGGGCATCAAGTGCAAGGCCAGCCTGCGCATGATCCGCAAGCCCGCGCATACCGACTTCCTCTCGTTCGGCTTCCCCGACCGTGACGCCGCCATCGCCGCGATCTGCGAGATCGGGCGCGCTGAACTGGCCGAGGACGCCTATGTCATGGACCCGGACAAGACGCGGCAAGCACTCGCCGCCCCGTCCGACCTGATCCGCGACGTAAAGACGCTGGGCAAGGTCGTGGCGCAGGAACAGGGCTTGCTGCGCGGCCTCAAGGCCGGTGCCAAGCTGGCACTGGCCGGGCGCGACTTCATCGAGGAGGGCTGCTTCTCGCTGCACCTCGTCCTTGCCGGTCGCAGCCGCGCGGGCGTGGACGAGGACATCGCCGCCGCTCGCCAGATCGCGGCGAAGCTGGGCGGCAGGGAACTGCCCAACTCCATCCCCAAGGCCGGGCGGGCGGAGATGTTCTCGCCCCTCGACGCGGTGCTGGGGGCGACGGGAGACCGCTGGGTCGCGCTCAACGGCAAGGTGCCGCACAGCCAGGCCAAGGCTCTGGTGGACGATCTGGAGCAGTTGCTGGCAGATAATGCCGATGCGCTGCGCGAGAGCGGCGTGGTCGTCTCACGCCTGATCACGATCATGGGCAACCATGCCTTCAGCTACGAGCCGGTATTCAACTGGCACGACGAATGGCTGCCGATGCACGAGGCGACCCTGAGCGCCAAGGCCCTGCGCGATCTGCCCCGCCCTCCCGCCAACGAAGCGGCGCGGGCGCTGGTCATGCGGCTGCGGCAGGAGATCGTCGCGGTGTTCGCGCGCCATGGTGCGGCCTCAAACCAGATCGGGCGGACATATCCTTATGCCTCGATCCTGCGGCCGGAAGCGCGCGCTTTGCTGGAAGGGGTGAAACGCACGCTCGACCCGGACATGCGCATGAACCCCGGCGCGCTGGAACTGGGTTGAAGCAACGATGGCCCGGCCTCACATCGAGTTCATCCAGACCCAGAACGTCGACTGGCGCAAGCGTCCGGACGGCGTTCTGGAGAAACTACTCAGCCACGATCCGCTGAGCACCGACGCCACGCTGATCGTGCGGCTGCCGTCCGGTTTTGTGTCGGGGCCACGCACGGCCGGGGAGCCCGGCTTCGAATACTTCGTGCTGGACGGCACCGTGACGGTGGACGAACTGCCCTGCGCCCGACATGCCTACGGCTTCATCCCGCAAGGCAGCGGCCTCGGTGCTGTTTCGTCGCAGGACGGCGCGACGCTGCTGGTCTTCCGGCACGCGCTCGACGATCCGAATGCTATCGCGGAATGTGCCGAGGCGATCGCCATCGATACGGCGCGGATGCCTTGGGATACCTCTACCTACGATCCGAAACTCGGGCACCTGCGGCTTGCCCGCAAGGTGCTGCGGCTCGGCCCGAACGACAGTGGGCGCACCTTCCTGCTCACCGGTCTGCCGCACGGCGTGCCGGAGGAATCCCATCTCCCCACCGAGACGCACCACCACTGCGAGGAAGCCTTCATGCTGCAGGGCGAGATGTGGGCGCCCGAAGGCCGCATGCGGCAGGGGGCCTACTTCTTCCGCCCGCCAGGGATCGTCCACGGACCGCACGTCTCGGAAACCGGGTTTCTGCAGATCATGCGCTCGCCGGGCTCGAACCGGGTGGTGAACCAGTGGTCGGACGATCTCAAGCCGCTGCCGATCGGGGCGGCCTATGCGCCCGTGGTGCCGGAGGGAATACCCGCCGAATGGCTGCGCCCGCTGGATGACGCTCCGGTGTATTAAGGCCGATGGGGCTTCGACAAGCTCAGCCTGAGCGGAGTTGAGAGGTTTGATCCCCGCTCAGGCTGAGCTTGTCGAAGCCCCGGCGGCGTGGCGCGGCGACATCAGCCGCCGCGCCCCACACCCAATCAGCTGCGCTCGAACTCGACCAGTTCGTACCAGGTCTGCATGTAGCCGCCGACGCCACCCTGCACGAAGACCGCATCGTCGTCCGCCGTCACCCACACGTCGTAGTCGGGGTGGCCGCCGTTGGTCGTGGCCATGCCGCCGTCCGGATCGGTGAACTTGTAGTGGAAGCAGTCGAAAGTGCCCGCCTTCACCGTCAACGTCTCCTCGCCCACGTAAGCGAGGTGGATATTGACCTCCGAGACCATCGGCGGCGTCGCGCCGCGGTGGTCGGGCGAGGGCAGGAACGTGCGGAACGAACGGGTGTGCGGCCCGCGCGAACGATCCATCTTCTTGGTGATATAGGCATCGCCCGCGATCGGGTGGGTGCCGAAGCCATCGAACTCGCCTTCGATCTTCACCTTCTGCGACAGGCGGCCGATCGAGGGCCCGTAGCTCTCGCACTCGACATAGCCGTCGCGGATCATGAACAGGCCCGAGCCCATGAACTCGTCGCCGATGGTCAGGCGCACGAAGCAGTCCATCGGCATGTCGTTCTCGTCGAGCGAATACGTGATGTCGCGAAGCACGGTGGGTGCCGGCTCGTCGATCTCGCAGATCGCGCGCATGGAGCGCTTGCCATCGCTATGGACGGTGAACACGAAGTCCTCGCGCCCGCGCTCCTGCCCTTCGCGCCCGGGTTTGCGCGAGGTGTAGAGGATCTTGCCGGTGATTCTCCGGTGCTGCTGCATGAGTCTATCTCCTTGAAGGGGGCCTTAAACAGGGGTGGCGATGCCGAGGAAGCTGGCGGTCAGGACCAGCACCCAGATGGTGATGACGCTGATCCGCGCACGGCCGTTGACTTGCGCGATCACGCGGTCGCTTTCGGGCGTCGGGCCGTGGTCACGCATCTGCACGATGGCTCCAAACAGCGGCACCAGCTGGCGACGCACCAGCAGCCCGAGCGCGACGCAGGTGCCGAGAACGAGGCACTTGAGCGCGATGAACAGCGGCAGTTCGATCTCCTTGGAGAGCGCCAGCATCGCCGTGGCCCAGAGCGCGAAGACGACGACGTAACGGATCGCAAGATCGATCTTCTTGTAGGTCGCACCGGCCGGGCCGTGCTTGAGATGGACGATCCACGCCAGCGCCAGCCGAGGCGAGGCCCACGACCCAGGCCGCGATCACCCATGCGTCGGCGATCTCCACCCAGCCGCGCTGCCAGACCAGCGTAAAGCCGGTGGGGAAGGCCATGATCAGCGCGGTGCGCGGCGCCATGTCGATGTTGTTGAGGATTTTGAGCGCCATCATCCGCTCGGCCACGGAGCGCTTGGGATCGACCATGAAAGTCGAACCGTAGAAGGCGCCAAGGTCACCCCCGAGCCAGTAGACCGGAATGAGGACATGCAGCAGGACAAGAAGCGATGCGCCGATCACGGTGTTGTTCTCTCTCTTATTGGGCGGATGCGAAGAAGGCCTGCATCGCGCTGAGGCGACCGGAGGCGAAGGCGGGATCGTCGAAGCGCGCCAGTTCGACATAGCTGCCGGTGGGCACCACGGCGGACAAGTCGCGCGTCTGGTCGATCAGCGGGTCGTTCTCACCCGCCAGCAACAGCGCCGGGCGCGTCAGCAGGGGCAGGCGGTCGAAGCCGTTCCAGCGGAACGCGGCGCGGTAGTTGAAATGGTAGGTATCGTGCGCCTTCATCACCTCGGTCGCCCAGGCGTGAAGGTCCGCGGGCGCACCCATGCCGTTGTCGCGGCGACCGGCACGGGTGCGGTTGTACCACGGGAAGAACATGTACTGGTCGCGGCAGAACTGGAACAGGTTGACCAGATAGGCGCCGTTGATGTCCGGCTCGAACGGGAAGGCGTAGTTGGCGAGGATGTCTTCCAGTTCCTCGGCCGTGAAGGTGCTGACCCCGTCGAGCACCACGCCGCGTACGCGGTCGGGCGCGAGGATCGCCAGTTCGGCCGCGATGCAGGCGCCGGTATGCGAACCGTAAAGGTCCACCCGCTCCAGCCCCATCGCGTCGAGGAAGCCGAGCATAGCCTCGGCCAGCCGGACCACGGTGGTTTCCTCGCGGGCCAGGGCGGGGCTGTCGCCATTGCCGGGCGTATCGGGTGCGATGACGTGGCGCGTGACGCCGAGGTCCTCGATCAGCCGCACCAGCTGGCGCGAGCTGCCCGGCGAGGCGTGAAGCATGACCAGCGGCAGGTCTTCGCTTGCGCCCGCATGGCGGTAGTGGATCTGGCCGTGCGCAACATCGGCGAACCCGCGCTTCACGATCGTCATGGCATTCCCCTCAGGATTTGGGCGTCAGAGGACGCGGCCGCCTTCGATCACCTCCAGCAACGCGCCATCGGGCATGCGCAGCAGGCCGACTTTCGCGCCGTTGTAGAGCGCCCCTTCGCGGACCTCGGGACGCACGGCCCAGTGGCCTTCGAGACGGGCGAAGTCGGGCACGTTTATGGTGCAGATCGACACACCCGGCGGCAGCGCGCCTTCCACTTGCGGGCGCGCCGTCGCGGCCTGCGGATACTGGTCGAGTTCGAGGAACGTCTCGCCCTCGTACTTCGCGGTGACCAGCGCCACCTTCTCGCCTTCCGGCAGGTCGAAGGCGAGCGAGATCATCGAATAGTGGATCGAGACCGGGTCGATCATGTCGAAGCCCAGCACGTCGCGTACCCAGTCGATCGAGGCCTGCAAGTCCGAGCAGGCAAGCACGAGGATGAATGGCCGATCGACCAGCGAGCGCGGCGTCGGCAACCCGTGTTCCGCACCATTGACGCGGATTTCGGTGAGGTAGACCGTCTCGAGGTCCGGTCCGCGCACCTGCATCGGCTTGACGGTGGGGAAGCCGTCGAGCGGCTTGGGCGGGCCGATCACCTCGAAGTCGGGCGAGGCCAGCATGCGCTCGTTGACGGCCTCGACGTCGGTGACGCAGATCTCGATCGCGGCCCAGCCGTAAGTGCGGATCGGCGCATAGTCCGGCACCGCGTCGCCTTCGACGAAGCGCAGGAACACGTCCGAACCCGAAGCCGGGCGCATCAGCACGTAGGCTTTGCCCGCGCTGGCAGGCGCCTGCCACAGCGCGGCGAGGTCTTTGCTGACGACGCCCTGCTCGACCACCGAGTAGTCGAGCCAGCGTGCATAGCGCTCCGCCACTTCGGCGACGTTGCTGACGGTATGGGTGGCGCAGCGCAGGAGTGTCATGAGCCCTCGATCCTGATAGGCCCCGGAGGGCTCTTTTGCCGATATTGATATAGCATTATATCAATTAGCAAGCGGAAATCGTGGCTGGCCGTCAGTCGGCCAGATATATCCACGGGCGCACGGCGGCGTCGCGGGCGAAGAAGCCCTCGATCTCGGCGCGGTGGCGCAGGGTGAGTTCGATGGCGTCCGCGCCCTCGATCAGCATCGTGCGCGCCTCGTCCTCCATGGAGAACGGGAACACCGCAAGGCCCATGCGAACTTCGCATGACGGCATGTCGATCGTGACCGGGGTGCCGTCCGCGAAACCCGCAGCGATCGCCTCCACCGCCTCGCGCGGGAGGACGATGGGGGCGATGCCGTTGCGGATGCAGTTGCCCTGGAAGATCGGGCTGAACGACGGCGCGATGACGACGCGGAAGCCGTACTCGGCCAGCGCCCATACCGCATGTTCGCGGCTTGAACCGCAGCCGAAGTTGGAGCCGCCGAGCAGGATCTGCGCGCCCTTGCTCTCCGGCTGGTTGAGCACGAAAGCCGGATCGATCTCGCGCCCGCCGATGGCGGTGTAACGCCAGCCCGCAAAGAGGCCGTCGGCAAGGCCGTCCTTCGACACCGAGCGCATCTCGCGCGAGGGGATGATCGCGTCGGTGTCGATGTTGTCGCGCAGCAGCGGCACCGCCCTGGATTCAAGCGTGACGAGCGGGGTCATGCCGCGATCTCCGAAACCAGAGCGATGCGCCCGGCGATGGCCGAAGCCGCTACCGTCTCGGGCGAGGCCAGATGGGTGCGCGTGTTCGGCCCCTGTCGGCTCTCGAAATTGCGGTTCGTGGAACTGATCACGCGCGCTTCCGGGGCAAAGCTCTCGCCGCCCGCGAAGAAGCACATCGAGCAACCCGCCTCGCGCCATTCGAACCCGGCATCGAGGAAGACTTCGTGCAGTCCCTCGGCCTCGGCGGCAGCCTTGACCTGGGTGGAGCCCGGCACGCAGATCGCCTTGACGCCCTCGGCGACCTTACGTCCCTTGAGGATCGCGGCGGCGCGGCGCAAGTCGGAGATGCGGCTGTTGGTACACGATCCGATGAACGCCGCATCGATCGGCAGGCCCTCGACCGGCTCGCCCGGCGTCACCGCCATGTACTCGACCGCGCGCTGCTGGTCTGCCTTGCTCAAGGCATCGGCCGGAACCGGCGCGCCCAGCGGGGCTGCGTGCTGCGGGCTGTTCCCCCATGTCACCATCGGGCGGACTTCGGCGGCATCGAAGCGATGCTCGGTCGCGAAGACCGCACCGTCGTCGCTGTAAAGCGCGCGCCATGCGGCGATCGCCTGCTCGCGAACCTCGCCCTTGGGCGCATAAGGCCGGCCTTCGAGCCAGTCGAACGTCTTGTCGTCCGGCGCGATCACTGCGCCCGCACAAGCCATCTCGGTCGCCATGTTGCACAGCGTCATGCGCGCTTCCATGTCCAGCGCACGCACCGCGCTCCCTGCGAACTCGATGATATGCCCCTTCGCCCCGTTCGAGCCGAGCGCGGCAATCAGGTGCAGCGCGAGATCCTTGGCCGTGACGCCCTCCCCCAGCACACCGTCGATGGTCACGCGCATGTCCGGCGGGCGGTTCATGCGCAGCGTCATCGTCGCCAGCACATGCTCCGCCTCCGACGAACCGATGCCCCACGCAAGGCCACCGAAGGCCCCTTGCGTGCAGGTATGGCTGTCCGGGCAGACAAGGATCGCGCCGGGCAGGATGATCCCCTGCTCGGGCGAGACGACGTGGACGATGCCCTGCCGCGGGTCGTCGATGTCAAACAGGGTGATGCCATGGCGCTTCGCGCTCTCGCGCGTCGAGACGATGAAGGCGGTGCCGGTCGGCATCAGCGTCTTGTCGGTGCGGCCGGGGAACGTATCGACGATGTGGTCCATCGTCGCGAACACGCGCGAGGGGTGCATGACCGTGCGGCCCGCTTCCTCCAGCGATTTCAGCGCGACGCCGCCGGTCCGCTCGTGCAGCAGCAGGCGGTCGATGGCGATCACTTCCGCGCCGCTTTCCAGCGTCATGACGCGGTGCGCGCTCCAGATCTTCTCGGCGAGCGTGAGCGGCCCTTCAGTCATTTCGCCGCGCTATCCGCCGGTTCGCGAAGCCCCTCGATCGCACCCGAGGCGAGCAGCGCTTCGATCTCGTCCGCGCCGAAGCCCCAGCCGCCGAGCACGTCCTCACTGTCTTCACCGGGCGAGCGCAGGTCATGGCGCACGCCGGGGAGCACACCGTCAATCTCGACCGGCAGCGCGGGCAGGCGCACCGAGCGGCCATCGGTCAGCGTCAGGTCCACCAACGCGCCGTTGGCGTTGAGGTGCGCGTCTTCCAGCAGATCCTGCGGGCGGGCGATCGGCGCGAAGGCGACGCCGCTTTCCTCCAGCTTCGCCAGCAGGGCTTCGCGCGTGAAGCCCTTCGCCAGTTCGCGCATGCGTGGCAGCAGGGCTTCGCGGGCGAGCACGCGGGCATTGTTCTCCGCCAGCGCCGGGTCTGCGGCGAGATCGTCGAGCCCGAACGTCTTGGTGAACGCCTGCCACTGGCCGTCGCTGACGACGCCGATGAAGACCTGCTCCTCGGGCCGCGCCGTCTCGAACACGTCGTAGATCGCCCAGGCCGAGATACGCTCCGGCATCGGGCGCGCCGCGTTGCCGGTGACGGCAAGCTGCGCGATGTGCTGGCCGACGAGGAACGCGGTGGTCTCGTAAAGTGAGGAACGCACGACCGCGCCCTTGCCGGTACGGTGGCGCTGCTCCAGCGCGGCGAGGATGCCGATCACGCCGAACATGCCGCCGGTCACGTCGATCACCGAGGCGCCCGCGCGCAAGGGACGGCCGCTGGGGCCGGTCATGTAGGCGAGGCCGCCCATCATCTGCGCCACTTCGTCAAGCGCGGCGCGGTTCTCGTAAGGGCCGGTCAGGAAGCCCTTGGCGGAGTAGTAGATGAGGCCGGGATTGCTTTGCGCGAAGTCGTCCGGGCCGAGGCCCAGCTTGGCGAGCGCGCCGGGGCGGAAGTTCTCGATCAGCACGTCGGCCTGGTCGACCAGCCGCTTGGCTGCGGCAACGCCTTCGGGCGACTTGAGGTCGATGGCGATGCTCTGCTTGTTCCGGTTGTACATCGGGAAGTAGCCCGCGCCCGAGCCGAGCAACTTGCGGGTACGGTCGCCGCCGATGGGCTCGACCTTGACCACAACGGCACCCAGGTCGGCCATAACGACACCTGTGGAGGGTCCCATCACCATGTGGGAGAACTCAACCACCTTGATACCCGAGAGAGGAAGGCCGCCTTCCTGAATCATGTCGCGTTCCGTCTTGACTGTCATTTTGGTATATCTACAGTACAAATCAGCAATCGCAAGGTCCGCTGGGGGCGAGAGCGCGGCAGTGTTCGCGTCGCGAACAATCGGCCCGGCCCTCCTATGGCAGCGACCCGATCGGGCGCACCTCTCCCCGTGGGGCCATGTAGCCAGGTAATGGAGCACGAGAATGAGTGAGATCGTCGGCACGCGCATGATCCGCGAGGACAAGACCGCGCGCGAACTCTTCGAGCAGGTGATGGCCAACCCCGCCCGCACCAAGTTCGGCTTCGGCGAGAAGCTGGCGATCGTCAACGTCGACTTCCAGAACGCCTATACCCGGATCGACGAGTTCAAGACCGCCTACGAAACCGACCCGCGCCAGATCGAGTACACCAACACGATCTCCGCCCTCGCCCGCGCGAAGGGAATGCCGGTGATCTGGACCCACGTGGCCTATGCCGAGGATGCCAGCGACGCCGGCGTCTGGGGCACCCGCACCAACACGCCGGACTCGCTCCAGAACATCAAGTACGAGAGCCGCCGCCACGCCTTCGACGACCGCTGCGCCATCGACCCGGCAGACATGATCTATACGAAGCGCATGCCTTCGGCCTTTTTCGAGACGCCGCTGCAGAGCCTGCTGATCTGGCACAAGGTCGATACCGTGGTGATCACCGGCGGCTCCACCTCGGGCTGCATCCGCGCGACGGCGGTGGATCTCGCTCAGCCGCGGCTACCGCACCATCGTCCCGATCGAGACTTGCGCGGACAAGCACGAGAGCTATCACTTCGCCAACCTGACCGACCTGCAGCTCAAGTATGCCGACGTCGAGCCGGTGCAGACCGTCATCGACTGGCTGGAGGCCCGCTGATGCGCGAGGGCAGATCCGAACGTACGGGCGATCCGGGCCTCTACGACTACGTCCCCTATCGCGGGCGCAAGCCCTTCGCCTGGCCGGGCGGCAAGAAGGTGGCGGTCTGGATCTCCCCAACCTCGAATTCTACGAGCTTGATCCGCCGGCCAACCCGCACCGCAAGTCGTGGGCCAAGCCGCATCCGGACGTCGTCGGCTATTCCCACCGCGACCACGCCAACCGCGTCAGCCACTGGCGCATGGCCGACGTGATGACCAAGCACGGCTTCCCGGGCTCGGTCTCTCTCTCGGTGGCGCTGTGCCAGCACCACCCGCGCGTGGTCGAGGACGCCAGCCAGCGCGGCTGGGAGTTCTTCAGCCACGGTATCTACAACACTCGCTATTCCTACGGCATGGACGAGGCGCAGGAGCGCGCGATCATCGAGGACTCGATCCGCACCGTGCGCGACGCTACGGGGCAGACGATCAAGGGCTGGCTCGCCCCCGCCCTCACCCACACGCCGCGCACGCTGGACCTGATCGCCGAGTACGGCCTGACTTATACCTGCGATCTCTACCACGACGACCAGCCGATGCCGGTGAATACCGCCAGCGGCCGCCTGATCTCGATGCCCTACAGCCTCGAAGTCAACGACCACTACGGCTTCTTCGTCTACAACATGAGCCCGCGCGAATACGCCGACACGCTCATCCGCCAGTACGAGCGCCTTGCCGCCGAGCCTTCGGGCACGGTCATGTGCATTCCGCTGCACTCGTACCTGATCGGCCAACCGCACCGCATCGGCCCCTTCGAGGAAGTGCTGCGCCACATCGCCGCAGACGACCGCGCGTGGATCACCCGCTCGGGCGACATTGCAGATCACTGGATTTCCAATGTGGGAGACGCCGCATGAGCCTCGACCCCGCCTACCTCGAATATCCGCGCCGCCGCGAAGGCTACGACCACGATCTCTACACCTGGTCGCCGATGCGCGAGCGTCCGCCCGTGGCATGGCCCGAGGGCAAGACGCTGGCGGTGTGGCCGGTCGTCAGCCTCGAGTGGTTCCCGATCACGCCGAATGACAAGCCGTTCCGCGCGCCCGGGCACATGCAGACGGCCTACCCGGATTATCGCCACTACACCTCGCGCGAGTACGGTTCGCGCGTAGGCGTCTACCGCCTGCTCGATGCCTTCGCCAAGGCCGGCGTGAAGGCGTCCTTCGCCACCAACGCCGCGATTGCCGAGCGCTACCCCTCACTGGTGGCGGACGTGGTTGCGGCCGGGCACGAGATCATCGCGCACTCGACCGACATGAACGGCACCATCGCCTCGGGCCTGCCTGAGGACGAGGAGCGCGCGCTGATCGCCAAGTCGCTCGATGCGCTGGAGAAGGCGACCGGCACCCGCCCGCGCGGCTGGCACTCGATTGCGCGTTCGCAGAGCTTCGCAACTCCGCGCCTGCTCGCCGAGGCGGGCGTCGCCTACTGCTGCGACTGGGTGAACGACGAACTGCCCTACGTCATGACCACCGAGGCGGGTGAACTGGTCAACATTCCGCTCAACCACGAGTTGTCGGATCGTCAGATCATCACGGTGCAGCAGCACTCGGCCGACAGCTACGTGGAGCAGATGCTCGATGCTGCCGACTGGCTGACGGCGGAAGCGGCGCGCGAAGGTGGCGGGCGCATGTTGCCACTGCAGCTGACGCCTTACATCATGGCCCTGCCCTACCGTATCGGTTCGCTGGAAACGCTGCTGGAAACGCTGGCGGCGCGTGCCGACGTGTGGTTCGCGACGGGTGGTGAGATCCTGGATAGCTGGAAGGCGTAAGCAAAATCCTCCCCGAGCTTGTCTCGGGAGGGGGACCGCCGCCGCAGGCGGTGGTGGAGGGGATAAGCAGGCCCCCTCCGTCAGCCCTAACGGGCTGCCACCTCCCCATCGCTTCGCGACAGGGAGGATTTTTTGCGGCTACCTCGCGCCCCAACACCTCGTCACCCTGAACTTGTTTCAGGGTCCATTGCGCCGCAAACGGTGCGTCGGGACCAGTAAACCGCCGGTGCCATTTGCTGTTCTGCACTCCGGCACCAACTGCCCGATGGACCCTGAAACAAGTTCAGGGTGACGGCGTGGCACTGCTGCGGACTTTGTGCTCCCACCCTGGGATTCGGCACGAAAAAGGCCGGGCGATTGCTCGCTCGGCCTTTCCCTCCCCTCCAGGATCAGATCAGAAGCGCAGCGTTGCTTCCATGCCGAATTCCGGCGGACGCGGCGCCGAGGCGTAGAGGCACTGCTGGTTCGTGCCATACGTCGCGGTGTCGCGCTCGATGAACATGCAGCTCGCGGTCGCACCCGCGAGGCCCGAACCGGTCGCGCGCTGGTTGTTGAGGATGTTGCGCCCGAACAGCGCCAGATCAACCATGTCGCTGGTCAGGTTGAGCCGCGCGTCGACCGTCCAGGCCGAACGCACCTTCACGGTGTTCGACAACGTGGCGAAGTAGCTCCCGCGATAGCTGCCGTCGACGCGCAGCGAGGGCAGGAAGCCGCCGACTTCGGGAAGCTGGTACTCGCCGCCGACGAAGCCGTTCCAGTAAGGCACGTTGGCCTGGGTCAGCCCGTCGAGCACCACCGAACCGTTCGTCGTCACCGGGAAGCCCGCCGTCGAGCCGGAGCTGATCAGGATCGGGTCCGGATTGGTGAACTCCTGCTTGGCATAGCCGACCGAGCCGCGCAGCGTCAGCTGCGGGGTCACGCGCCAGTTGCTCTCTGCCTCGAAGCCGACGATGCGCGAGGAACCGACGTTGCCCACCGCCGAAACGGTTACGGTCTGGCCGGATACGGTGCGCTCCAGCGTGCTGACCAGCTGCTGGTCCTTCACCTCGTCATAGAAAGCCGCAAGGTTCAGCGTCAGCGCGCCGCCGAAGAAGCTGTTCTTGCTGCCGATCTCGTAGTTGTAGAGCTTTTCCGGGTCGGCATAGACCGGCTGGGTGACACCGCCCACCGTCACGTAACCGGCGCGCGCACTCTTCACGCCCTTGGAGAACAGCGCATAAAGCATGTTCTGCGGCGTCGCCTTGTAGCTGACGGTCACGCGGGGCGAGAAGTCCTTCGACACCTGCGAATAGTCGCTCGTGGTCGGATAGAAGGCGCAAGTCGGGCAGCTCGGCGCGAAGATCCGCTCACGCGCATAGCGGCCTTCGAGGCTGAGCGTCAGCTGCTGGGTAAAGTCCCAGTCGAGACCGCCGAAGATCGCGCGGTTCTCCAGCCGGTCGTCGCGGGTGCGGCCCGCCGGGTTGGCCGTGGTGGCGAAGGACGTGAAGCCGGTGTCGTCGCGCTCCCAGAAGTAGTAGGCGCCCACGCGCCAGCGCAGCGGCTTGTCGCCGGGCGAAAGCAGCATCAGCTGGTGGCTGGTATTGGTGAACTTCTCGTAGGACGGGAAGGTGCCGAGCGAGGCGGCGCGCAGGGTCACTTCGTTGTTGGCAAGCGCCTCGCCGAAGACCTTGTCCTGGCCCACGCCGCTGGCGCGCGGGGCGTTCGGCGCGTCGGCGGTGCGCGATTCATTCACGTAGCCGCCGCGATAGCTCAGTTCGTAGTCGCCGAACATCTTGGTGACGACGGCGCTGGCGAAGTAGCGGTCGCGCGCATAGCCGTCCGCGCCGCTGGTGCCGATGTTGTCGATGTCGGGATCGGGCAGGTACTTGGGGAAGATCGACCCGCTGCCGCGTGCGAAGGGTGCGGTGGCGATGCCCGACTGCACCCATTCGCGCGGCTGCTCGACGACTTGTGCGGCCACCGAGTCCCGATCATGCTGGTACATCCCGCGCAGCTTGATCGAGAACGTGTCGTCGGGCTTGAAGTAGAGCGTGCCGGACACCGCCTGCGTGCGCTCGCGTCCGATCGGCGCCCCGCCGTCGCGCGACTTGGCGATGGCGCCGTTCTGGAACACCGAACCCGCGACCGAGGCCCAGAGTGCGTCCTTCACCAACGGCGCGGTGACCGTGCCGCCGAAGTAGTAGCTGGCCTCCGGCGCGGAATTCATCAGGCTGCCGCGCGCCTTGACGAAGCCGGTGACCTCGTCGCCCGAAGGATCGACGGTGACGTAGTTGATCGCGCCGCTGTACGTGGCGCGGCCGAAGTTGGCGCTCTGCGGCCCCTTGATGACTTCGACGCGCTGCAGGTTCTCAAGGTCGAGCGAGGCGAGCTGGCCCGACAGCGCGACGCCGTCGATGAACACCGAGATGCCCTGATAGCGTTCGTCCGAAGTATTGGGCGCAAGACCGCGCAGCGAATAGGCGGAAGGATCGTTGCGACCCGAGCCCGCGAAAAGACTGAGGTTCGGCGTCACCTTCTGAAGATCGCGCACGTCGCGGATCTGCGCGCTGGCAAGATCGTCGCTGGTGAGGGCGGTAATGGCGAGCGGAACTTCCTGCAGCGTTTCCTTGCGGCTCTTGGCCGTCACGATGATCGCATTGGAAGAGACGTCTTCATCGGCGGCGACTTGCGCCAGTGCCGACGTACTGCAGAACATCATGGCGATTACTGCAATACCAACAGAAGATGAAAGAGTCCTCATCATTACCAACTTCCCCTTGATGTGTTTGATTTTATCGATATGCGCCTGAGAGAACTCCAAGCTAAGTCATGTCGATTTCTCGACAACAATTTGTGATTTAATGTCCGCTAGGCGAGTATTATTCAAATCTTATCAGGTATAAATAAAACTTTATCTTGACGAATAGTGATGGGCATGGGCCGGCAGCGCAGCGCCAGCCCACACCTCAACCCGCTGCGCCGATGCGCTTGCGCAGGACCGGGACCAGCCCCTCGCCGAACAGGCGCACGTCCTCGATCGTGTAGAAGCCGTTCAGCAGGAACCGGTTGACGCCGATGGCGTGATACTGCTCCAGCGCCGCCGCGACCTGGTCCGGCGTGCCGACCAGCGCGGTTGCATGGAGCCGTCCCTCGGTGGCGCGGGTCATGCCGGTCCACAGGCGTTCGTCCAGCCGATCACCCATCGCCGCCTGCCGCTTCAACGCCAGGGTGCCGGGATCGTTGTCGCCCTTGTCGCGGCCGATCTGCCTGCCGCTCGCCAGATGATCCATGACCGTGCCGAGCAAGCGCTCCGCCTTCTCCCATGCCGCGTCCTCGGTATCGGCGACGATGACCCGCATCGACATCGACACGTCTGGATTGCGTCCGTGCAGCGCCGCTTCCTGCTTGAAGCGCGCGATCGTCGCCCGGGTATCGGCAAGCGTCGCCGGGCCGATCGCATAGACGTCGCAGACTTGCGCGCCCATCTGCACCGCCGCATCGGAGTTCCCTGCCCAGAACACCGGGATCTGCTCCTGCACCGGCTTCACCAGCGCGAAGGCGCCGTTGAAGCGATACCACTCGCCCGCGTGATCGAAGGGAACCTCGCTCGACCACATGCGGCGCAGGATCTCCACGTATTCGCGGCTGCGGTGGTAGCGTTGCTCCTTGGTCAGGTAGTCGCCGTCCGCCTGAGTCTCGACGTCGCTGGCGCCGGTGATGATGTGGACGCCCGCACGCCCGCCACTCGCCCGGTCGAGCGTCGCGAACATGCGCGCGGCCATGGTCGGCGCGATGAAGCCGGGGCGATGTGCGACCATGAATTTCAGCGTCTTCGTCACCGCCGCGATGTGCGCGGCGGTCGAGAGCGGATCGGGCCACGTCGCCGTCTGCCCGACAAGGACGCGGTCGAAGCCCGCCTCCTCGTGCGCGACGGCATAATCGCGCAGAAACTGCGGGTCGTAGACCCCGCGCACCGGATGGGCCTCGGACAGATCCGCGAAGAAGTGGAGGCCGACGACTTCGAAGGCCATCACCGCACCTCCATCGCGGCTTCCCGCTCGGCCACCTTGCGGCGCAGGGCGGGAATGATGTCGCGACCGATGATCTCCGCGTCCCCGATCGGGTCGTAGCCGCGCAGGATGAACTTGTGCACGCCCGCGTCCCAGTAATCCATGATCGCGTCGACGAGCTGGTCGGGATCGCCGACAAGGGTGCCGCTGTTGCTGTGCGCGCCGCGGATTTCGTTGATGCCGTTCCAGAAGCACTTCTCCAGCCGTTCGCCCTTGCCGGCGAGTTCGGCCGTGCGCGCAGATCCGGCGGCGCTGGCGGCGACCTTGTTCTTCTCCGCCTTGCTCTCGAGCGCGGCGATGCGGCTCTTGAGGTCCGCCGCCTGCGCCCACGCCTTGTCTTCACTTTCCCCCACGACGAGGCGCAGCGAAACGAGGAAGTCGGGCTTGCGGCCCAGCGGCTGCGCAGCGGCGGTGACTTTCTGCACCACCTCGGTCATGCCCGCCACGGTATCGCTGAGCGTGGCGAAGACGTCGGCGCAGGCCGCGCCGGTGGCGATCGCCATCGGCGACATGCCGCCGAAGAACACCGGAATCGTGCCGTTCAGCGGCTTGATCTCGGCATAGCCGCCGTTGAAACGATACCACTTGCCGTCGTGGTCCACCGGGGTCTCGCTCGCCCAGATGCGGCGCAGGATGTCGATATATTCGAGGCTGCGGTCGTAGCGTTCCTCCTTGGTGTGGAAGTCCCCGTCGCACTGCATCTCGATGTCGCTGGCACCGGTGATGACGTGGACGCCCAGCCGCCCGCCGAGGAGCCGGTCGAGCGTCGCCAGCATCCGCGCGGCCATGGTCGGCGCGATGAAGCCAGGGCGATGGGCCAGCATGACGCCCAGACGTTCGGTGACGGCGCCGACATAGGCGGCGGTGGTGAAGTTGTCCGGCATCGTCGCGGCATTGGCGATCAGCACGCGGTCGTAGCCCGCCGCCTCCTGCACTTTGGCCAGCTTCACGATGGCGTCGATGTCGTAGTGCGACACCGGCACCGGCGACAGTTCGGAGGCCATGTTGTGATTGATGAGACCGTTGATTTCTATCGGCATGCGCGTTCCCCTGGAATCTGCGCAAAGCCTATGTGCGCCTCCATGCATGGCCTCAGCAGCCGGACGCATATCTCCGCATGACGGTTAGAATCCCCGCAATCGGCGCGTTTGCGGCGAAGAACGCATAGGATGATGCGGCGGACTCATGCCCCCTGCAGAAGCAATCTTGCAGCGATCAACTCCACAGAGCGGACATGCCTTCCTCGGACGGTTGTGTCCGGCACGCCAAGCGCATTGCATGCCCGCATGATCGAGGTCATTCCGATCTCTGACCTACCGGAACGATGCGCATGTCGACCTCCCTTTCCCGCCGTACCCTTCTTGCAAGCGCCCTGCTCGGCGCCACCGCCGCCTGTGCGGGCGGTGCATCGCGCAGCGTCGTCGCGGCACCGATGCCGGAACGCCGCACTTTCGACCTTGCCGGTCCGGGCGGACGCACCATCTCGGTCAGCGAGTGGGCGGGCACTAGCGGCAAGCGCGGGACGATCCTGTTCTCGCACGGCGCCCTGTCCGCGCCGTGGTTCTACGATCGCATCCTCCAGCCGCTGCTGGCCTCGGGCTACCGCGTGCTCGCGCCGCTCCACGTCGATTCCGCGCAGCACCCGCACACGGCCGAGTACAAGGGCCTTGCCAGCTGGCGCTGCCGCATCGAGGACATGCGCACCCTCATCGCGCATATCGGCGACACGCCGTTCATCGCCATGGGGCACAGCTACGGCGGCCTGATCGCCACCGTTCTCGGCGGCGCGGCGGGCGTCATACCCGAAGGGATGGAAGGCCCGCTCATGCCGAGGCTCGCGACGAGCGTGGTGGCGTTCTCGCCTCCGCCGACGATCCCGGTGATGATGACGGCGGAAGGGTACGGCGCCCTCGCCGTGCCCGCGCTGATCCAGACCGGCACCATCGACCTGCTACCCGGCATGACGCCGAGCGATGCGGAAGGATGGCGCGCGCACCTCGCCGCGTTCGACGCCGCCAAGCCGGGCGGGCACCGCTACGGCCTCGTGCTGGAGGGCGTGAATCACTATTTCGGCGGCGCCATCTGCAATTTCAGCCAGCCCGGACCGATGCAGCTTGACGGCCTCAGCCACGCGAATGCAGTGGCGGGGCTGTTCCTCGACGCCTTCGCCAGCGGCAAGGCGAATGCCAAGGCCCTCGCGCGGCTCGACGCCGGGGTCACCGACGCCCTCCCCATCCGCCTGATGCGGCGCTGAGGCCAGCGCTCGTGACTGACGTTCTGGGCTGGCGCAAGCTGCTGGGGGTGATCGCACCCTCGACCAACACCGTCGTGCAACCCGACATGGAGCGCATGCGCCCGCCCGGCGTCACCAACCATCTCTCACGCATACACGTCGAGGACCCGGTGGCGCTCTCGAACGAGGACTTCATCGCCGGAACCACCGCCATTGCCGAGAACACGCTGGACGCCGTGCGCTCGGTGATGACCTGCCGCCCGGACTATCTGGTGCTCGGCATGTCGGCGGTGACCTTCTACGGAGGCGTGGACGGCTCTCGCCGCTTCAAGGCCCGGATCGAGGCGGAAGCCGGGGTGGGCGCAACCACCGGGGCGGAGGCCGTCGCCGCCGCCCTGACCGCCGTGGGCGCGAAGGCGGTGAGCTTCGTCTCGCCCTACTACCCGGTGGCGAACGCCGAGGTCCGCCGTTTCCTTGAAGAATCCGGCTTTGCCGTCAGGCGAGACCGGGCGCTGCAATGCCGCCGCTGGACCGACATTGCCAAAGTCACGCCCGAAACGCTGCGCGAAGTCATCGCGCAGCTCGACGGAGACGACGTCGATGCCATCGTGCAGGTGGGCACCAACCTCTCCATGGTCGATCTCGCCGCCGAGTACGAAGTGACGCTCGGCAAGCCGGTGATCGCCATCAACACCGCGACCTACTGGCACGCCCTGCGCGCCTGCGGGATTTCGGACAAGCTGCGGGGCCTGGGCCGTCTGTTGAGCGAATTCTAGAACGAGAACACGTTGTCATCCCCGCGCAGGCGGGGATGACGGCGAAGGGGCGGCAAATCCACCCTGCGGCCATATCACCAAACGGCATTAGGCCATCGCCCCGAGCCCCCGTGTTCTGCTTTTCAAGCACGAGTACGGAGAACCGCGTGGCAACAGGATCAGGTAGGGCGGCCCATGCAGGCGCCGCAAGTTCCAGAGCATGGTCGATCAGGATAGGGTCGCTGCTGATCCCCCTCGCCCATGCGGCGGGACAGAACGTCGTGACCGTCCTCGGCCTGCGGTTCATGACGGACAGTCTGGCGATCTCCGCCGGGACCGCGGGGCTCATCTTCGCCCTCGTGAAAATCTACGACGGCTTTCTCGACCCCACCGTCGGCGCGTGGAGCGATCGCTTCCAGTCCAAGTGGGGCCGCCGCCTGCCATTCCTCTTCGCGGGCGGACTGGCGATGCCGCTGGGCGTCGTCATGCTGTTCGGCGCGCCCGACGTGGGATCGGTGCTGCTGACCGAGGCTTTCGTGACGCTGGCGCTGATCATCCACGCATCCGGCTATACCCTGATGACGATCCCCGGCTTCGCCATGGTCGTCGAAAGTTCCACCGACCCCGACGAGCGCGCCCGGCTCATGGCATGGCGCACTTACGGCAACGCGGTCGGCACCCTGCTCGGATCGACGCTGCCGACATGGCTGCTGGGCATGATCGGGCCGGGCCGCCAGAGCCACCTCATCCTCGCGGTGCTGGTCGGCGCGATCGTCTTCGTCGCGACCACCGCCGCCGTGCGCCTGCTACGCGACGCCCCCGCACGGCGCCGAGTGCCGAGGCCGCCCGCAAGCCGCGCGGCCGCTTCGAACTGTGGCGGCAACTGGTGGTGGTCTGGGCCAACAAGCCGTTCCAGATCCTCGCGATCGCGCATGTCTTCCTGCTATTCGGCACCGTGATCGGGTCGGCCACCCTCGCCTACTTCACCCGCGTCGTGCTGAAGGTCGGCGATGCCACGCTGGGCACCTATTTCATGCTTTCGACGGTCGCGATGGTGCTGTCGATGCCGGCCTGGGTGTTCGGGTCGCGCCATCTCGGGCGCAAGGCGTGCTACATGATCGCGCTTGCCGTCTACGGCGCCAACCACCTGACGTGGCTGCTTGCCGGGCCGGGCGAGAGCACCCTCGGCATCGGCGCCCGTGCCCTCGTCGGCGGCTTCGCGGGCGGCGGCATGATCCTGTGCGCCTATGCCCTACTTTCCGACGCGGTACGCTATGACTTCGTCCGCAGCGGCGAGCGTCGGGAGGGCGCGTTCGCGGGCATCACCACGCTGCTGGACAAGCTTTCCTCCGCCGCCTCGCTGGCCGCGCTGGGCGCATTCCTGTCGGCGATGGGCTACGTGTCCTCGGCCAGCGGTGGCTCGGGCGCGCAGGGTGCCGACGCCGAATGGGCGATCATGATGTGCGAGTCCGTGATCCCGGCGCTGGCGATGGCCGGTGCCTTCATCACGATGTGCTTCTACCGCCTCGACGCCGGGGAACTGGCGCTGGCGGAAACGACGGCAGCACCCGCGCTTGACCCTGCGGTCGATCCCACGGGCGAACCGACCTGAAGGAAATTGCAGCCCCGGCGGTTAAAGTCGGGGCTTTTCCCTACTCCAACCTCGTCATTGCGAGCGAAGCGAAGCAACCCAGGGCGGCGTTAAACTGCCCTGGGTTGCTTCGCTTCGCTCGCAATGACGAAGTGTTTTCGATCAATTCGCGTGAGGACGCTTTTCCACCAGAACCGCAACCGGAACATGCGGGATCGCCCGGCTTTCCTCCACGTCCGGTCGCCCGACATGGGCGCGCAGCTTTTCGGCGAAGAGTTCCGCCGAACGCTTGATCTCGGCATCCGCCCGGAACAGCAGTCCCGCGCGCAGAGGGCGCGGCATCCGCTCGACATTCAGCGCGACCGCGCCGGTGCCCTCCATCAGCGCATCGGGCAACATGCCCAGCATGCCTTCCTCCAGTACCAGCGACTTCATGAACGAAACCGAGCTGGTCCTGACCCCGGCGGCCGGCATCCCGGCGTTGCCGACCGCGAAGTAGTTGCGAGTGGCTGCCAGCCAGTGCTTCTGGTCCAGCATCGCCCATGCCCAGCGTGTCAGCTCGGCGGGCGTGATACCGCTACGGTGCGCAAGCGGGTGCCCGGGCGCGGCGTAGATCGAGCAGGACGAACTGCGGATCCGCTCATAGGCCAACTTCTCCTGCATCGTAGTCGCCGGAACGGTGGTGAAGACGAGATCGACCTTGCGGTCCATCAGGGCGGGAACGGTCTCGTCAACATGCCCCTCGACGATCCGCAGCGATACGTCGGGATGCTCGCGCGTGAATTCCGCCACGACGGCGCGCAAACCCATCTGTGCCTGCAAGGGGCAGATCGCGGCCACCAGTTCCTCGCCCAGCCCGCGCTTGGCAAGGGCGATGCGCTGCTGCGCCCGCTCCTGCTCGTTGACCATGAGCCGCGCATGCTCGAGCAGCGCGGTGCCCGCCGCCGTCAGTTCCACCCCGCTGGAACGGCGGTCGAACAGCCGCGCATCGATCTCGTCCTCGAGGGTCTTGATGCTGCGGGTAAGCGCGGGCTGCGTCAGGAAGACCCGCTCTGCCGCCCGGGAAAAATTGCCCAGCTCCGCAACCGCAATGAAGTGCCGCAACTGACGAAGATCCATGATCCCACCTCAAGCCTTATGACGGAAAGAGGAAGGGGAACCCGGAGCTGCCCCCGGGTCCAGAATTTAACGCTTCCTCCCCGCTCTGCGGACAATCCTCCGCGCTTATTTCCCTGTGGCGGGTGTCGCCGGAAGTGCGTCGATCCATGCCTTGAGGTCGCGCCCGGTCTGCTCGGGCAGTTCGATCATCGGGTAGTGGCCGACGTCGGGATAGTGGATGATCTTCATCGGCGCATTGGCGAACATCACCCGCGCGTCGTCGGCCCGGTCCTTGGGGATGACGATGTCTCGGTCGCCCCACTGCAGCAGCACCGGCACCTTCACGGCCGCCGCCGCATCGCCCGCACCGGACTTCCACACCGCCTTGGTGTTCGCCTCGTAATAGGTCTTCACCCGCGCGAAACCGCCGGGGATGTTGTTGGTCATGTAGTACCAATGGACCGTCTCGGGCTTCAGCCGCTCCGGACGCCCGTAGAGTTCGGCCAGCGAATGGCGGTAGAAGAACTCGGGCATGTAGTTGGGCACGAGGTTCGTGTGCACCCACAGGACCGATGATACGAGAGCCGAAGTCTCGGTCGGAGGGGCGCCTTGAGCGGCAGGGTGGATACCGCCAGCGCGCGGACCTGCTCGGGATGGCGCGCCGTGTACATCGTCGCGATCGTCGCCCCGCTGGAGCTGGCGACGATGACGAACTTGCCAAGGCCCTTCTGCTTCACGAAACGCTCGATCAGTTCCACGACGCTCGGCATCCCCTGCGAGGCACGCGGATCGACGGAGAGCCCATAAGGCGGCCAGTCGAAACGGATGACGCGGTAGGAGCCCTTGAGCTGGTCGGCCCAGCCGTCCCAGATCCGCAGGTTCGACATGGAACTGTGCAGCATCAGGATGACCGGCCCCTGCCCTTCGTCGCGGACATGCAGCTTGACGTCGCCGACCATCTCGAACTTCGACGGCCCGGTCGCCTGCTCGGCCGCGACAGCCTCATAGCTGGGGTTCCACCAGCCAAGCCGCATAGTGCCCAGCGTACCCGCCGCGACGAGCGCCACTGCCGCCACCACGCCGCCGACGATCCTGCCCACCCGGCGGCTGCCCTTTTCGGAACTGCTTTCGGCCCGATCCCTGACGCTCATCCATGATCCCCTGTGCTGAAACGCCGATGATGACGGGGAGCGCGGCGCGGCTCCAATCAGTAGATTGCAATGAGCCATACCCGCACCGCATGGCGCCACACTACGCGAGCCAATGTCTCCGGCAGGTGGGTAAACGGCGCCTCCCCAAGAATGAGCGGCGGAGAATCGCGCTATCGAACACTCCAAACCGACAGAGGGAGATCAAGATGCGCCACGCCCCGCCCCCGCCTTATGTCCTCGCCACGTGCGCCTCGGCGCCGCAGTGCGTGTTCGCGAATGGCGCCGTGGACCGCGCCGCGATCGACCACAACATCGCGCAGACCATCGCCCTGACCGAGCGGGCGGTCGGCGATCACGGGGCACGGCTGGTCGTGTTCCCGCAGTTCGGCCTCACCGGCTATGCCATGGTTTCCCCCGAGGCCTGGCACGACGCCGCCTTCGCGCTCCCCGGCCGCGAGATCGAGCGCATCGCCGAAGCCTCCCGCCGCACCGGCGCATGGATCGCCGTCCAGGTGCCCGAACGCCACGACGCCTTTCCGGGTCGCCACTTCCTTTCCTGCGTCATCGTCGGTCCTGACGACGGCATCGCCCTCGTCCACCGCAAGGGCTATTCGCTATCGCTGCGCACCAGCCCGATCGATGTGTACGAGCGGTTCGTGGAAGTCTTCGGCAAGGACGCATTCCACCCCGTGATCGACACACCGATCGGCCGTCTCGGCGCGGTGATCGGGGCCGAATTGCACTGGCCGGAAGTGTGCCGTTCACTGGCACTCAAAGGCACCCAAGTGGTACTCAACCCCATAGCAGCGGCGCCGCACCTCGACTATCTGCAGCGACCGGGCGCACTCCACGTTCGATCCGTGCGCGCCTTCGAGAACATGGTCTATCTTGCCACCGCCAACATCGCCGGACCGGCCGACACACCCCCGTCGATCATCTTCGATTACAAGGGCGCCTCCATCGCCGAGCCTGTCGAGGGTGCGCCCGAGATCACCCTCGCCACGATCGACATCGCCGCAATGGAAGCGTGGCGCGGAGCGCCATCCGCCAATTTCCTCGCCCAGATCCAGCCGGCCACGACGATCCACCCGGACCCGCACCTCCATTGGCCCCGCAACGCATGGCCGGCGCAGGCACCATCGACGTTCGAGGATCTCGCTGCCACGGAGGCGGATACCTGGCGCAAGTTGAACGCGCACTGGGGCTGAACGGGTTATGCATCCGAGCGATTGCATAGCTAATCATATTTAGCTACCTATATGCTCGAAAATTCGCGTAAAAACCGCGATTTTATCGAGTAGTTCAAGCATGAATTCCGCTCCTGAGGATGCCCCGGCAGCCCCCTTGAAGCTGACGCTCTCATGGCGTTCGGCCATATGTGCGGCGCCTTGTCGTATTGCCCTGAAGCAACCCTGCGGGTCTTTGCCGGGCAGGCCTTGCGCCACACGCTGATCGCGGCGCTTCGGCAGGAGGGGCATGCCTTTACGGAAATGCGCTTTCACGCCTGGTTCGCAGGGCTGACCACGCTCTCCGAAGACAGCCCGAGAAGCGCCCGCCCCGCCCGCGCCTTGTGCAACGCGATCCTGACCGAGCTTGCCAACTGGGGCGATACGGCGCTCGCCGCCGCAGCAGGCCAGCTGAAGACCGCCCTGCTCGCGCCACTGGAGGGCCACGACGAGAACGCGAACGCGGAAGCCAATCGCATTTTCGAAGCCGCGCGCCTGGTGATCGGCACCCTGCCGACAGCGAAGACCTCCCCCTTGCCGACATGGCAGCGTTGCATGCCGCGATTGCCGGCAACATCGACTTCGCGCCGCCGGAGCGAGCACCTTCTCGCCTTGCCACGCCACTGCGGCAATTCAAGATCGAGCCCCCTCCCTCAAGGCGCCACTCTGGGCGATCGACCTGGTCTTCTCGCGGCGCCTGTTCGAGCAGCGGAACTTGCGCACTGCCCTCCCCTTTCCGGCCTCGCCCGAGCCAACGCCATAAGTGAAGCGGACGTCCTGCAGCGGCGGCTCATCTTCGCCGACGCTATGCAGAGCGCGGTCGGCCCGATGCTGACGATGATGCAGAACGCCGATGCTCTCGCCCGCTTCGCCCATGCTCCGGCACCGGGCCGTCGCGGCAATTCGAGAGCACCCTTGCTGATGGAATTGCTGGCCGGCTTCGGACCGCTACGTTCACGGCAGATCGAGACGATACTTGGCGCGTCGCGCCTCGGCGTCGCGGGAATGATCGAAAGTTGGGAAGCCTTGGGCGCGATCAGCCGGACGACGATCTCGGGTTCGCACCTGCTGGAAATGCGAACCATGCAACGAGCATCAGTACAATCCCCGAGGCCAGAGGCACCCGCATTCTCGACATCGGTTCTCGCCGACTACGAGTCATCGATGGAAGCCATCGACCGCCTTCTGGCACGTCGCGATGACGCGCGACAGGATGACGGCTCCACCTGATCGACCGGCGCCTGAGAACCTTCCCACGGCAAAATGGCGTCAATTTAACCGGATTGCCCGGTTTTTGACCTCCCCGGAAATGGGCCTTTCAGCGCCATAACGATCTGGAGACAACCTGCAGGTCATAAATGTCGCCGCGGCGCCCTACGAGGCCCTGAGGGCAAAAATCGAAAATTCGGGGCCAACACAATGCGCATCGGCCCCGAATATATGTCAGCCTTCGATGAGCCCACGAATCGCGGTCATCAGTTCATCGGTCGATGCGCCGGAGCGCGGAACGATCTTCAGGGTCAGTCCGCTGCGTGCCGAACGGGCGTAACGGAGCATCGGTTTGCCGTTCGCGGCCTTGACCACCAGTTCGCCGCCGCCCGTCTTGGTCTTTGCGACGGTCGCCGCAATCAGCCGCTTCGCCACTTCCGGACCCGACAGCTTCACGCCAAGGTCCGCGCGATCTTCGCGCACGCCCCTGCCCTCTTCGATCATCAGCGCCAGTGCGCGCGGATCGCCGGTCAGTGGTTTGATATCGCGCGCCACGCGTACCGTCAGGTCATGGGTATCGGCGAAGATCTCGACGATCTCTGCAGGCAGTCGCGCCACGTCGAGCAGGCGGCTGAGCCACGAGCGGGAAATCTTGAGATGCTCGGCCATCTCGCTCTGCGAACCGTCATAGAACTCGTCGAGCGCGCGAAGATATTCGTTGGCGCGCTCCCAGTCGGAGATGTCCTTGCGCGACCGGTTCTCGATGTCGGAGACGCGGAACGCCTCTTCGTCCGACACATGCTGGATGGTGACAAGATATTCGTACTCGGGATGGTGGTGCGCCCGCAGCCACTGGACCGTCCACCAGCGACGCACGCCGGCGATGATCTCGTAGTCGTAGTCAGGGTCGTTCGTCAGCCTGCGGACGATCGCCGGGATGCGCTGCTTCTTCGCCGAGAGGAATGCATCGATCAGGTCGCGGCAGCTCTCCTCGTCGAGGTGATCGAGATCACGGTTGTGAAGACGCCAGGGGCGACACCGTGCCGGGTCCACCCACTCGGTCCGGTCAGTGACGACCTTGCCCGAAGCCAGCCGTGCGAGGGTCTGGCTCCGGCTGGCCATGATGCTTTCCGACGGCGCCGAGTTGTCCAGATCCGCGTCATCAAGCCCATCGGTGAGGCTGCTCCCAAATCCGCGATTGCCCTTTGCCATAGTCACTTCCCGTCCGCCGCAGCGCCTGTTCCAGTGCCGGTTGCCACGTGGCAACACCGACACACATTCCCGTTTTTACTCTCGATCCGGATGCAGACAACAACCGGATCGAAACTCACATCACCTTGAATTCAGGCGAGTTTCTTATTCGTTGCCACGTGGCAACTGCTCAATCTATCCGACCAGCCCGGCTCGCCCAGGTTCGCAGAACGTCCTGTTCGATGTCGTGGCAGACATCGTTGAGGAAGCGAACGCAGCGGTTGTGCACCTCATGCGACGTGACCGGGCGATCGAGTTCGAAGACCGTCTTCATGCGCGAGCTGGCGTTGTCGATCTCCGCGCTGACCTTGAGCACGGAGTTGATCATCGAACCGCCGAATACCTGCCGCATCATACCCAGGATCTCGCGGTGCATGGACTTGCTGTCATCCACGCGGCTAGCGACCAGACGGATGAAATTGTACGCAGGGCGCACTCGCCCGCCCAGTTGCTCCAGCTGCTTCATGGTGGTGCGGGCCATGTCGATGAACGAGACGGTCGATGCGAAGTCGATGACGCTCGGCGGCGCCGGAATGACCATTGCATTGGCAGCCTGGAGCACCGCCATCGATACCATGCCGAGCGCCGGCGGCGGGTCCATCACGACGATGTCGTAATCGTCGACGACTTCGTCGATGGCCTGGGCAATGATGTCGATGACGTCGAAGCTCTGGTTCTGGGCCAGGTAGCCGGCGATCTCGTACTCCAGATTATAGAGCTTCAGATTGGCCGGGATCAGGTCGAGCCCGAAGAAGTGCGTCTTGCGAATGATCGAGCGGACGCCCAGCAATTCCGGATTATGGAAGTGCCCATAGAGAGTGTCATCCTCTCCCAGGTCCACGTCGGGACGATAGCCGAACATCATGGTCGAGCTGGCTTGGCTGTCGCAGTCGATGAACAGGACGCGGTAGCCGCGGATCGCGAAGTGCTGCGCCATGTGCAAAGCGAGGGTGGACTTGCCGACGCCGCCCTTGAAATTCGACACCGAGAGGATGGCCGGGGTATCGCCCGGTGCACGCCACGGCCGCGTGCCGAAGACGGCCCGCATGTGATCGAGTTCCTCCAGCGTATATTGCACGCGGTGTCCCGAAGCCGTGCGGTCTCGTTCGGGCAGGCGTCCATCGCGTTCGGCCTCCCGAATGGCGGACGCAGTGCGGCCGACCAGCGAGGCTGCCTTGGAGATCGGGAAGGAAGGGCCGACCTTGTGCCCCGTCTCCGGATCGAGCGCGCCGTCGCGGATACGCTTGAGAATAGTGAGAGCCTTGCGATGAAGCAGGCCAAGGCTATCTTCCAGCAGTTCGTCACCGCTGATTTCAGAAGGAGCAGGGGTCGTCGCCATAGATACCCGTCTTGTGAGTTTGAGGCCCAACCCTACCCCCGTTGGAAGTTTCGAGCAACGACCCGTCCACCAGTGTTACAAAACCACCGATGATCTCCGTGCTTTTTGCCCCATTCCGAGTCGCACGAGACACATGCACGAGTCGAATGACCGATGATCTCGGTGCCGTTAGCGAATCCGGAGCCGTGAAATGACTCTGTCGCGCCATCCGATCTGCATTTCTGTCGTCCTGAGATCGCCGTTTTCCCCCGCTACCGATGATCTCGGTGCCCAGCGATGATCTCAGTGCGTAACAGCGATGATCTCGGAGCCGTTTGGACCGATGATCTCGGAGCGCAAACCTATACAAGAATCCCTAATCAAAATCCGATTCGCGAATCGGTTCGATTGAAAAGCATGGGAAATTGAGTCGAACCTGCAAAACGCACCGAGATCATCGGTGAGGTTGTAGGTTTGAACCGCTAATTCCTGCCGAAACTGCCAAGCTCCTTGCCAATCCGGGCGAAACCTGTTGTCTAAGCGGCAGATGACAGCCCCATGAGTCGGGCAAAGCAGGGCGATATGAACTCGGATAGCAGCAAGCCGATTGGACACCAGTATGCCCTCGCCATGATCGATGGCGGCGAGGAACGGGTGCGTTCGCTTGCCCGGGCCGCAGGGTCGCAATTGACGATGGATGCATTTCTGCGCGTCCATGACGAAGAGCCGGTGCCGGCGTTCCTGCATTCTGCGCTTTGTGCCATGTCGCTGCCGACGAAGCGACCCAAGGACGAGACCCAGCCGATCCTGCGCGAAGACGGCAAGTATGCGCTGGCGATCAACCCGCGGCCGGTCCTGCAAACGGTGGATGGCAAGCCGCTCCTGCGCAGCCTTGGCGTACCTTACGGCGCCTATCCCCGCGTCGCGCTGATCTACCTTTTGTCGCAGGCGGTTTCGAAGCGTTCGCGCGATGTCTATCTCGGCCGCAACTTTACCGAGTGGATGCGCCGATTAGGGTATCAGACCGTGTCCTATGGGCCGCGCGGTACGGCCAACCGCATGCGTGAGCAGGTCGACAGGCTTCTCGCCTGCGAATGGCAGATCTCGCTGGGATGGCACCGAGGCCGACGACAATGCCTTCGCCGTGCGCGACGTCAAGATTTCCAACGAATATGCGGGTTCGCTCGAGAAGAACGGTGCCTTCGCCCGTGAGATCCGGATGTCGGAAGGCTTCTATGCGCACCTCATCGACCATGCGGTGCCGCTCAACGAAGTGGCGATCCGCGAGCTGAAGGGCACGCCTACCGCCCTCGACCTCTATACTTATCTGGCCTATCGTCTGCCGCGCATCGCCGCCGACAAGGGGCAGACGATTTCCTGGGATCAGCTGGCGCGCCACCTAGGCAACGATGCGGACAGCAAGCGTTTCCGGCAGACCGTGCGCGAGACGATGCAACTGGTTTCGGCCGTCTATCCCAACGCCAACATCGACATGACCGGCCGCAAGGTCGTGCTCTATCCTTCGCCCGCGCCGCTGGAACGCAAGCTGGTGGGGCCTCATCTGCGGCTGCTGGGTGCGCCAGCGGCAAAAGAGGCACCGAGATCATCGGTCATGCCGAAGGCCAAGACCCGCAAGGAGGAGGCCGCCAACGAGGGACCCCTGCTCGAATTCCCGAACGGCAGCATGAGCTTCGGCACGCGCGAGGCGGCATACCGCAAGATCGGCCTCGACAAGGGACACCCCTGGTCGGTGGACCAGATGGCCGACGCCTTCCGCGCCGGGTTCCCCGGAATTTCGCGCAAGCGCAGCGAAACCGAGTGGCTGCGCGTATGGGATGCTTTCGTTATCAGCTATGCCAAGCGCAGGGGAGCAGCCGAGGGCGAGTGACCGATGATGTCCGAGCCGTTTGACGGTCAGGGCTGCGCTATGGTCAATCGCCGACCGGTTCTATGAGGCTGCGGAAATTGCGCGTCGTCGGTGAGGCGTCGCGCAGATGGAACAGCACGAGCTGGCTGGAAAACGGCATGTCGATGGGCCGGAACGTCAGCGTGTCGACATTCAGGCGGGCCAGCGACCGGGACAAGATCGTTATGCCGAGCCCTGCGGCGGTCAGCCCGACGAGGGTTCCGAAACTGTCGGCTTCCAGCGCGACGGTCGGACGGAAGCCAAGTTCCTCGCAATGGGTGCTCAGCATCTCATTGAAACCCGCGCCGTTCATCGAGCCAAAGAGGATGAGCTGCTCGCCCTCGATGTCGGCAAGCGACAAAGGCCGATCAGTGCTCCGCAAGGCGGTGATCGCGCCGCATCGCCACCATCATGCCTTCGCACTGGAGCGGAAGGACCTGCATCTGCGGCAGCAGCGCCAGCGGTGAGAAGGCGCGCAAGATACCGATGTCGAGGGTGCCGCGCTCGACGCGGCTGATCTGTTCCTCGCGCGGGAGCTCGCTCAGTTCGACATGCACTTCCGGGAACTGCGCCCGAAACCGCGCGAGCGCGTCGACGACATAAGGCGTGAACGGCACCGAAGGCGAGAAGCCCAGACTCAGGCGGCCGACTTCTCCCGAATCCGCCAGCTTGGCGATGCGGGCGGCACGGTCGGCTTGTGCCAGCGTCTCGCGCGCCTGGGGCAGGAACTGCAGCCCGGCGCGCGTCAGTTTTACGCTTCTGCTCGTACGGTCGAACAGGCGCACGTCGAGTTCCTCCTCCAGCGCACGAATCTGCTGGCTGAGGGGAGGCTGCGATATGCCCAGACGCTGCGCGGCTGCCCCGAAGTGGAGTTCTTCGGCCACGCAGACGAAGTAGCGCAAGTGCCTAAGCTCCAAAGGTCACGCTCCGATTGAGAGGTTTTCGATATTGATCGTGCCTCCATATATATTGGACAGAAAAGATCCAAGCGCGCATCGGCGGTTTCGTGAGGGGTTCCTCTCACGATGCGGCCGGACAACACCGCTCCCGAACAACAAGGCGGGTGACCGATCCGTTTCCTGACGCCGGAGCCACCGGCCGGGCCTTCGTCCTGCGCTTCAGTCGCGGCGGGGCAGGGCGGTGCGACCGGCTTGCGACGAGGATGGCGGTGAAGGGGCCGTGAGGCGCGGATCGACCGTGCCTTCGCGGCACATGGAGAAGTCGATGATCGGTATCGTCAAAGTTGCCCTGAACCGCCCGCTGACGTTCATCGTCATGGCCATCCTGATTGCCGTCGGCGGTATCCTCGCGGCGTTCAGAACGCCGGTCGACATCTTTCCCGAGATCAAGGTTCCGGTGATCGCGGTCGCCTGGCAATATGCGGGCCTGCCGCCGCAGGACGTCGGCGATCGCATGATCACGCCTTACGAGCGCGTGCTGACCACCACCGTCAACGACATCGAACACGTCGAGAGCCAGTCCTACCAGGGCATCGGCATCGTCAAGATCTACTTCCAGCCGGGCGTCGATATCCGCACCGCGACGGCGCAGGTCACCTCGATCTCGCAGACGATCCTCAAGCAGCTTCCGCCGGGTGCGACGCCGCCGCTGATCCTCAACTATTCCGCTTCCACCGTGCCGATCCTGCAGCTTGCGCTATCGGGCAAGGGGCTGACCGAGCAGCAGCTTTTCGATCTGGGCCAGAACCAGATCTCGTCCGCGCCTCGTCACCGTGCCCGGCCTTGCCATGCCGTTCCCGTCCGGCGGCAAGCAGCGTCAGGTCCAGATCGACCTCGATCCGCAAGCGCTGCAGGCGCGCGGGCTTTCAGCGCAGGACGTCGGCAACGCCATTGCCGCACAGAACCAGATCAACCCGGCTGGTTTCGTGAAGATCGGTGCGACCCAGTACAGCGTGCGCCTCAACAACTCGCCGAGCACGATCGACGCGCTCAACGACATCCCGGTCAAGGTCGTCAACGGCGCCACCATCTATATGCGTGACGTCGCCTACGTGCGCGATGGCAGCGCGCAGCAGCAGAACATCGTGCATGTCGATGGCAGCCGCTCGGCGCTGCTGACCGTGCTCAAGAACGGCGCAGCCTCGACGCTGGCCATCGTCAACGGGGTGAAGGAGGCCATGCCTTCCATCCAGCAGACGCTGCCCGACACGCTCAAGGTCCTGATCGTGGGCGACCAGTCGCTGTTCGTGAAGGCGGCGGTCAGTGGCGTCATCCACGAAGGTGCGATCGCCGCCGCGCTGACCTCGCTGATGATCCTCCTGTTCCTCGGCTCCTGGCGCTCGACGGTGATCATCGCACTGTCGATCCCGCTGGCGGTGCTGGCTGCCGTCATGGCGCTGGCGATCTTCGGGCAGACGCTCAACGTGATGACGCTGGGCGGCCTTGCGCTCGCGGTCGGCATCCTCGTCGATGACGCGACGGTGACGATCGAGAACATCAACTGGCACCTCGAGCAGGGCAAGGGCGTCGTGGAATCCATCCTCGACGGCGCGGCGCAGATCGTGACGCCGGCGTTCGTCTCGCTGCTGTGCATCTGCATCGTCTTCGTGCCGATGTTCTTCCTGCCGGGCGTCGCGGGCTATCTTTTCGTGCCGATGGCGCTGTCGGTGGTCTTCGCGATGATCGCCTCGTTCATCCTGTCGCGCACGCTGGTGCCGACCATGGCGATGTACCTGCTCAAGCCGCATGCCCCGCACGGCGAGAACCATCACAACGCCGGAGAGCCAGGCTCGCGCAACGTGTTCGTCCGCTTCCAGCGCGGCTTCGAGGCGCGGTTCGAAAAGGTGAGGGCGGTCTACATCAGCCTGCTGCGCCGGGCGTTGGGATCCAGCAAGGGCTTCATGATCGGCTTCCTTGCGATCGTGCTCGTCTCGTTCGGACTGATGCCATTCCTGGGCAGCAACTTCTTCCCGGCGGTCGATTCCGGGCAGATCGCCATGCACGTGCGGTTGCCCGCAGGCACCCGCATCGAGACTTCGGCCTCGCGGTTCGAGGCGATTACCAGCGAGATCCGCCGGATCATTCCGGCAGAACAGCTTGGCACTGTCACCGACAACATCGGCCTGCCGGTCAGCCCGCTCAATACCATCTATTCGAACAGCGGAACGATCGGTCCGCAGGATGGCGACGTTCTGGTCACTCTCAAGGAAGGCCACCAGCCGACCGAGCAATTCGTCGATCGTCTGCGTGTGGAAATGCCGCGCCGCTTCCCCGGCGCCACGTTCGCCTTCCTGCCCGCCGACATAACCAGCCAGATCCTCAACTTCGGTTCGCCTTCGCCGATCGACATCCAGATCGCGGGCAAGGACCAGGACGCCGCGCGTATCTACGCGCACAAGCTGATGACCAGACTTTCGCGCATTCCCGGGATCGCCGACATGCGGCTGCAGCAGCCCGCGCGCTCGCCGCAGCTTGACGTGGAGGTCGATCGGGCACGCATCGGTCAGTACGGACTGAGCGAAAGGGACGTGACGACCAGCCTTGCCAGTTCGCTGGCCGGCACGGCGCAGACCGCTCCTCTGTTCTTCGTGAACCCGGAAAACGGCGTGTCCTATCCGGTCGTGGCGCAGGCGCCGGAGTATCAGGTCGGTTCGATGAACGCGCTGTCGGACATCCCGGTCTCGGGCACTGCCGGAACGCCCACGCAGCCGCTCGGCGCGCTGGCCTCGCTTACCCGGTCGAGCACGACCTCGGTGGTCTCGCACTATAACATCCAGCCCGTGATCGACATCTATGCGACCACGCAGGGCCGTGATCTCGGCAATGTCGCGGCCGCCGTACAGTCGGCGATCAGTTCGCTCGAGAAGGAACAGCCCAAGGGCACGACCGTCACGATCCGCGGCCAGTACCAGACCATGAACACCGCTTTCTCCGGCCTTGGCTTCGGCTTGCTGGGGGCGATCTTCCTGATCTACCTGCTGATCGTCGTGAACTTCCAGAGCTGGGTCGATCCCTTCGTCATCATCACCGCGCTGCCCGCCGCGCTTGCCGGGATCGTATGGATGCTCTTCGCCACGGGGACCACGCTTTCGGTGCCTGCCCTTACCGGCGCGATCATGTGCATGGGCGTGGCGACCGCGAACTCGATCCTCGTCGTCAGCTTCGCGCGCGAAAAACTCGCCGAACTGGGCGATGCCACCAAGGCGGCGATCGAGGCGGGCCTCGTGCGCTTCCGCCCGGTGCTGATGACCGCGCTTGCGATGATCATCGGCATGGCGCCGATGGCGCTCGGGCTGGGCGAGGGCGGTGAGCAGAACGCCCCGCTCGGCCGCGCGGTGATCGGCGGCCTGATCTGCGCTACGATCGCAACCCTATTCTTCGTCCCTACCGTGTTCAGCTTCGTCCACCGCCGCCGCACCCATGGCGACGAGCAGACCCGTTCGATGGAAATGCAGCCCAGCCATGCTTGAACCCGAGATCACTGAAAACAACAGCCTCTCCAGCGGCACGCTGAAGAAGGTCGGCATCGGCGCCGCCGTCGTCGCGCTGGCCGTCGTCGCCTTCGGCGTCGCGAGCCGGATCAGCGCCACCAACGACCTTGAGGCGGTGGCCGCCGACGCTGCGGTTCCCACCGTCACCGTCGTCTCGCCCGCCACGGCCGAGGGCGGCGACGGGCTCGTCCTGCCAGGAACCATCCAGGCCTACAACAGCGCCGCGATCAACGCGCGGACCAACGGCTACGTCCGCCGCTGGCTGGCCGACATCGGTGATCACGTGAATGCCGGGCAGACGCTCGCCATCCTCGACGCGCCCGAGATCGACCAGCAGCTGGCACAGGCCAAGGCGGACTACCAGACCGCGCTCGCCAACCAGCGCCTTGCCGCGACGACATCGAAGCGCTGGCAGTCGATGCTGGCGCAGGACGCCGTCTCGCAGCAGGAAGCGGACGAGAAGGCGGGCGACCTCGCGGCCAAGACCGCGCTGGCTAACGCTGCGCTGGCCAGCGTGCGCGAACTGAACGCCAAGCACGGCTTCACGCAGCTTTCCGCGCCGTTCAGTGGTGTCGTGACCAGTCGCTCGGCCCAGATCGGCGCGCTGGTCGTGTCGGGTAACGCGGCATCGCAGCCCCTCTTCACCGTCTCCGACGTGCACCGCATGCGCATCTACGTGCGCGTGCCGCAGGTCTATTCCTCCCAGATCCATGCCGGGATGAAGGCCAGCCTCAACCTGCCCGAATTCGCAGGCCGCGATTTCGAGGCGTCGCTGACCCGTTCGGCGGGCTCGGTCGATGCCCAGTCGGGCGCGATGCTGGTCGAACTGCAGGCGGACAATTCCGACGGCGCGCTCAAGCCCGGTGCCTTCGCCCATGTGCGCTTCGCCATCGACGGCGTCGGCGGCGGCCTGCGCCTTCCCGGCAGCGCGATCATGGCTGCGGAGGACGGCCCGAGCGTCGCGATCGTCGGCAAGGACGGGACGGTCACACTGCGCCGCGTCACCATCGCCCGTGACGAGGGCAAGACCGTACTGGTCTCGGTGGGCCTGAAGACCGGCGACAAGGTCATAGACTCCCCGCCGGATGCGATCCGCACCGGCGACCACGTGCGCATTGCCGTGCCGGACAGCAAGGACGTCAAGGGGACCGGCGGCAATGGTTGACGCCATGGCGGACAAGGGCAGGGCCGTGCTCGCCCGAGCGCTGGCATTGCCGATCGCTCTTGCGCTGGGTGCCTGCTCGATGGCGCCGGACTATCAGCCACCCCAGACCGCTGCGCCTGCGCAGTTCAAGGAAGTTGCCGGCTGGACCGCCGCCGCCCCGCGCGATGGCGAGGGCAGGGGGCCTTGGTGGGAGGTCTATGCCGATCCGATGCTTACCGATCTGGAGGCGCGGGCAGCAAAAGCGAGTCCGTCGCTTGCCGCGGCGCTTGCACGCTACGACGCGGCACGCGCCGCAGCGCGGGTGGAGCAGTCGGATCTCTACCCGCAAGCGGGCGTGAGCGGGCAGGCTTCGCGCGAACGGCTCTCGGAAAATCGTCCGCTGAGCACCGGCACCACACGCAAGTACAACGACTATACCGTCGGCGGCTCGATCGACTACGAGCTGGACCTCTGGGGGCGCATCCGCAACCAGGTGAAGGCGGCGACGGCGGAATCGGATGCGAGCCGCGCGGATCTCGCCTCCGCGCAGCTGAGCCTGCAGGCGGCGGTGGCCGATGCCTATTTCCGGCTGCGGGGCCTCGACGCGCAGGCGCAAGTGCTCGACCAGTCGGTCGAGGCTTTCGCGCGGGCCTACGACCTGACCGATAAGCGGCACACCGGCGGCGTCGCCTCCGGGATCGACGTCAATCGCGCCCGCACCGTCCTCGGCAATGCCCGCGCACAAGTGGCGACGATCGCCAACCAGCGCGCCGCCACCGAGCATGAGATTGCGGCCCTCGTCGGCGAAGTGGCTTCCGGTTTCAGCCTGCCGGTGGCTGCGGCCGACCTCGCGCCGCCCGCGCCGCCCGCCGCGACGCCGTCCGATCTGCTGCAGCGTCGCCCCGACATCGCCGCCGCAGAGCGGCGGGTCTTCGCAGCCAACGCCCGCATCGGCGTGGCCAAGGCGGCGTTCTTCCCTTCGCTGACGCTGGGCGCGGCGGGCGGATGGGAGACCACCAACGGTCAGTTGCTGACGACGCCGAACACGTTCTGGTCGCTCGGCCCGCTCACCAGCCTGTTGACGATCTTCGACGGCGGCCGCCGGTCGGCACAAGTGAAGATCTCGCGCGCGGACTACGAGGAGACGGCGGCGGACTACCGGGAAACCGTGCTCACCGCGTTCCGGCAGGTTGAGGACGCCATTGCCGCGATGCATCACCTCTCTTCCGCCGCCGTGGCGCAGAAGGAGGCGGCCGATGCCGCGCAGCGCACGCGGGACATTGCAATGTCCCGCTACCGCGACGGTGCGGCGGGCTATCTTGACGTGGTGACCGCACAGACCGATGCGCTCGATGCGCAGCGCGCGTACATCTCGGTGCAGACGCAGCGGATGCAGGCGAGCGTGGCCTTCGTGAAGGCTCTCGGGGGCGGTCTAACGGCACCTGCGGATGCTACGGCGGGGCATTAATTGAGCCTTAGTTCGCCCTGGAGTGCTTCGCTCCGGGGCGACTGTGGCGCCGGACCCGATCGCCCCATCAGACACCGCGCTCCGCCGACCAGCGTATAGACCGCGTGGCGCCCGCTCCGCGGTTCTGGTGATCGACGCGAAAGCCCTGGTAGTGGCGCCGGATCAGCCCGGCATGCACCAGTTCAGAAACCGCGCGGCTGAGGTTGGTCTTGCCCGACTTGCGGATACGTTCGTGCACCTCGGCGGCGATCACCGCTTCGGCCGCCTGCGGTTCCGCCGGGGCCTTGCCGGAGGCGAGCAGCTCAAGGCGCACTTTCTCCGCCAGCATCAGCCGCTTCGGGTCGCGTGCGCCCATCGGGGCGAGCGCGTCGCAGAGCCAGTCGCGCAGCAGGGTGCTGCGGCCTGCGCGCAGGATGAAGGGCCCCGCGCTGCCGTCGGGCCGCGCGATTTCGGCGATGAGGCTCAGAACCATGAAGGCATAGCGCGGCCGCGAACTTGTCTGTGCCACGCGGTCGAGGAGATCCGCCATGTCGCTGGTCTGCCCGCGATGCGGGGAGAGAGGCGTGTAATGGAACATAGCGAGGCAAAATAGAGCACATAAATGGAATCGTGAGAATCCCCTTTCCGGACCATGTTTCGCTTTGTCAGCAATGACACTTTACCGGGGGCAAAGTGTCACGGGTGAGATCCTCCATTACGCTCATGATTCGCTACGCCCGGCGAACCTTTCACGCCAATTGACCCGATGCGCGTGCAATCAAACATACCCGCGAATTGGTAAGACCGACGTGGGTATCGGACGCACCAAACATTGCCGGTAAGAAGTAGGGGGCGGCGAATTGCGCCGGAATACTTCGGAAAAGTGTCATTTCCGGCACTTATCCTGCCTTCATGCGGACTTGCCTCGACAAATCGCCACAGCGAATGCCCGCACGAGCATCATCGCCGGGAAGATGTTGGCCGCCACTGCTTCATTACTCCGCCGCCCGCCCGTATGGTCCAGCGGCTGATTGCGGAGCTTTCCGGCCTCGCAATTGGACGGACAGGTTCCCGCGTCGACGGGGGCCGCCGAAGAAGGCTCCGCCGCCAAGACGGGGCGATCGACGGGCGTTTCCAGCACCATGCGGCCTCAGGGCCGCAGCCGGGAGCGACCGAACGGTAAGACCAATGATGGGGATGATGTGATGAGGCTGTTTTCGTCTGTACTTCTGTGTTCCGCCAGCCTGGCAGGTCTCTCGACCCCGGCCCTTGCGCAGGATGCGGACACGTCCGCCGACGAAGCGGTCGCCGGCAACGTCATCATCGTCCAGGCTCGCCGCCGCGACGAGGCGGTGCAGGACGTTCCGGCGGTCATCGACACGGTGACGGCGGACGACGTGGCCAAGCTCAACATCCGTGACTTCAAGGAAGTCTCCACCCTCGTCCCCGGCCTCCAGCTCACCACCGAGGCGAACGGCGTCGGCGGCGGCGGCCGCCTGCGCGGCGTCAACTTCGACGTCTCGGCCAGCGGCACCAACCCGACGGTCGAATTCTACTTCAACGACGCGCCGATCACGGCGGGCGTGATCCTGCAGCAGATGTACGACATCGGCCAGATCGAAGTGCAGCGCGGGCCTCAGGGCACGCTGCGCGGCCGCGCCGCGCCTTCGGGCTCGATCACCATCGGCGCCAAGAAGCCCGATCTCTATTCGGTGGGCGGCTTCACCGACATGACCGCCAACGATATCGGCACGCTCAACTTCAAGGGCGGCTTCAACCTGCCCATCATCGAAGGCATCGCCGCGATCCGCGTCGCCGGTGTCTGGGACGAGAACGAGGCCGACCGCGTCCGTCCGATCACTTCTGCGCGCGATCCCTTCCAGCGCACCAAGAGCGGCCGCATCTCCGCCATCGTGCAGCCGACCGACTGGCTGAAGTTCGAGGGCATGTACCAGAAGATGGACCGCAAGGCCCGTCTCTACGATCAGGTCGCGTCCTTCAGCGAAGTGAACCCCGACGCCGCCGCGAGCCCGGTCTATATCGACAGTTCGGACCGCCGCTCGATCATGGAATCGCCGCGTCCGATCCACCAGATCTACGACATCTACAACTGGCGCGCGGAGGCATCGGGCTTCGGGCAAGTGCTGATCTATCAGGGCCAGCACTATACCCAGAAGATCACCGGCATCGAAAATTCGGACGAGGCCAACTTCTTTTCCGCCGGCACCGTTCAGGATACGTATTCGTCGCCCAAGGCGACCTCGCATGAAGTGCGCCTGCAGAACGACGCGCGCATCGCCGACATCTTCGATTACGTCGTCGGCTTCTTCGACTACAAGAACGACAACCCGACGACTCTCAACCGTCCGACCATCCTGGGCTATCCGACGAGCGCGACGACCGGTGCCATCTTCGGCATCGTCAACACCGCGATCCAGCGTACCAATACCAGCCACGAGCAGTCGTTCTTCGGCAACCTGACCGCGCATCTGGGCGAGGGGACCGAAGTTTCCGGCGGCGTGCGCCACATCTCCTACACTTCGCAGAACGGCTTGTTCATCAATGGCGCCTCGACCGCCACGACCGGTCAGGACGCGAAGAAGTGGATCTACTCGGCTTCGGTGAAGCACAATTTCTCGCCAGACTTCATGGTCTATGCGAGCACGGGAAGCTCCTGGCGGCCCGGTATCAACGTGGTTGGCGATTTCAGCCAGCGCATGTCGGAACTGGAGGAGAGCTTCGTCAACCTGCCGCCGGAAAGCTCCAAGTCCTATGAGCTGGGCTTCAAGAGCACGCTTCTGGGCGGCCGCATGCGCCTGAACGCGACGGCCTACCACCAGAAGTTCAAGAACTATCCGTACCGCACCGGCGGACGCGGGGTCTACTTCGTGGACTACACCAATCCGGCCAACCCGGTGGTGACCCAGTTCAACTTCGTCGGCGCCGTCCCGGTCGAGGTCAACGGCATCGAGGGCGACGTCTCGATCGACGTGATGGACGGCTGGAACCTGGGTCTCGTCGCCAGCTACTCGATCGGCAAGATCAAGAGCGGTACGGTTCCATGTAACGACCTCAACGGGGACGGCGTGCCGGATGTGATCACGTCCGCGCCTTCGCTGCCGGTTCTGCAGGCTGCGGTTGGCAGTGACAACATTTCGGCTTGCCAGGTCAACCAGCGCTCCGGCTTCCAGGCGCCGTTCAGCGCAACGCTGACCAGCGAATACAGCTTCGCGGTGAGCGATCACGTCAATGCGTACGTGCGCGGCCTGTTCAACTTCTTCGGCAGTTCGCGCGTCGACCCGGTGAACATCTACGACAACCTCGGCTCTTACGGTCTGGTCAATGTCTTTACCGGCATCCGCGACGCCAAGGGGGCGTGGGAAGTCTCGCTCTTCGCCAAGAACCTGCTGGACACCACCAAGACGCTGACCCGGACCGACCCGCTGTTTACGTCCTATCGCAACATTCTGGCGGGTGGCGCGGCGACCACGTTCACCAGCACTTACAACGGCGTGACCACCACCGCCCCGCGCGAGTTCGGTATCAACGTCCGCTACGCCTTCGGCAGCCGCTGAGAGGCCAAGGACTTCGTCATTGCGAGCCGCGAAGCGGAGAAGCAATCCAGGGCAGCTTTGCGTTGCTCTGGATTGCTTCGCTCCGCTCGCAATGACGAAGTGAGGCGGACTTTCGCTAATTCGCCGTTTCCCCGCCAATAGAGCGGGCAATCGGCGGCGCAGCAGCGCCACGAACAGGCTGACCTTGGGGGAGAGGTGCTTGAGGCGTGGATAGACGGCCCAGATCGGTTCGTCGTCGGGACATTCTCCGGCGAGCACTTCCTCCAGCCGGCCCTCTGCGATCGCCGCTGCCGTATAGAACGCGGGCAACTGGCACACGCCCATGCCTTCCAGCGCCGCTTCCAGCACCATCGTTCCGTTGTTGCAGCGCCAGCGCCCTTCCGGACGAAAGGTTTCGCCGCGCTGGAAGTGCCAGAGCGCGGCCGAGCCGACGAGACAGTCGTGCTCCTTCAACTCGGCGATGCGTTGTGGGCGTCCCTTCGCGGCGAGATAGGCGGGCGCGGCGACGGTGACCATCGCCCGCGAAGCCACCCGTGTCGCGACGAGGCGCGAGTCCTCCAGATGCCCCGTGCGGATGGCGATGTCGTAGCCGTCGCGGATCAGATCGACGACGTCGTTGTCGAGGTCGCAGGCGATCGCGAGCCTGGGATGCTCACGCGCATACTCGCGCAAAACCGGGCCGATGAACCGCTCTCCCAATGTGTACGAGCAGGTGATGCGCAAGTTGCCGCGCGGGCTACCCTGCGCGGTGACGGCGGCGATGGCGTCCTCGCGCTCGGAGATCAGGCGGCTGCCGGTCTCGTAGAAGATGCGGCCCGCTTCGGTCAGCCCCAGCGAGCGGGTGGTGCGATGGAACAACTGGCTGCCGAGCTTCGCCTCCAGCCGGGAAACGGCGCGGCTCATGTGCGTGACCGAAGCGCCGAAGCTGCGTGCGGCGGCGGTGAAGCTGCCGGTCCGCGCCACCGTCACGAATTCCTCGATGCCGTCCCAGGCTCCAATCACGATTTTTTCCACTCGGTTATAATGCTTTTCCCAAGAACCCCATTAACGACAATCCGGCAAGGCGCTAGAACCCGCGGCGAAAAGGAGACACCCCGCATGAAGACCCGCGCCGCCGTTGCCTTCGAGGCGAAGAAGCCGCTCGAAATCGTCGAAGTGGACCTGGAAGGGCCGAAGGAAGGCGAAGTCCTGGTCGAGATCATGGCGACCGGCATCTGCCACACCGACGCCTACACGCTCGACGGCTTCGACAGCGAGGGCATCTTCCCCTCGATCCTCGGCCATGAAGGCGCCGGGATCGTGCGCGCGGTGGGGCCGGGCGTCACCAGCGTGAAGCAGGACGACCACGTGATTCCGCTCTACACGCCGGAATGCCGCCAGTGTAAGTCGTGCCTCTCGGGCAAGACCAACCTGTGCACCGCGATCCGCGCCACGCAGGGCAAGGGCCTGATGCCCGACGGCACCAGCCGGTTCAGCTACAAGGGCCAGCAGATCTTCCACTACATGGGCTGCTCGACGTTCTCGAACTTCACCGTCCTGCCCGAGATCGCGGTCGCCAAAATCCGTGAGGACGCGCCGTTCCAGTCCTCGTGCTACATCGGCTGCGGCGTCACCACCGGCGTGGGCGCGGTGATCAACACCGCCAAGGTGCAGGTGGGCGACAACGTCGTCATCTTCGGCCTCGGCGGGATCGGCCTCAACGTCATCCAGGGAGCCCGCCTTGCTGGCGCGAACAGGATCATCGGCGTCGACATCAATCCGGATCGCGAGGAATGGGGCCGCCGCTTCGGCATGACCGACTTCCTCAACACCAAGGGCATGAGCCGCGAGGACATCGTCGCGAAGATCGTGCTGATGACCGACGGCGGGGCCGACTATACCTTCGACGCCACCGGCAACACCGAAGTGATGCGCACTGCTCTGGAAGCCTGCCATCGCGGCTGGGGCACCTCGATCATCATCGGCGTGGCGGAAGCGGGCAAGGAGATCGCGACGCGCCCGTTCCAGCTTGTCACCGGCCGCAACTGGCGCGGCACCGCGTTCGGCGGTGCCAAGGGCCGCACCGACGTGCCCAAGATCGTCGATATGTACATGACCGGCAAGATCGAAATCGATCCGATGATAACCCACGTCATGGGCCTTGAAGAAATCAACAAGGGCTTTGACTTGATGCACGCGGGCGAATCCATTCGCTCGGTCGTGGTCTTCTGAAGAGGGAAATTTCGATGTTCACGCATATCATGGTCGGCGCCAATGACGTTCCGGCCGCCAAGACCTTCTACGATGCCGTTCTCGGCGCGCTCGGCCATGGCGAGGGCAACTTGATCGGCGAAGGGCACGGTGTCGGATACGCCACGTCCGGCGGCTTCTTCGCGGCGGTGACCCCGCGCGACGGCAATGCGCCGAGCTTCGCCAACGGCGGCACGATCGGCTTTGCCGCACCCGGCCCCGAGGCGGTCGATGCCGCCCATGCTGCAGGTCTCGCTGCAGGCGGCACCTGTGAAGGTGCGCCCGGTCCGCGCGAGATGTTCCCTGGTGCCTACGGCGCGTACTTGCGCGATCCGACCGGCAACAAGCTCTGCCTCTGGCAGGCACCGAAGGCCTGATGCGATGAGCCTGGAGACGATTTCCACCAACCGCGGCCACGGCGGCACGCAGGGCGTCTATCGCCACGACAGCGCCGAGACCGGAACGCCGATGACGTTCTCCGTCTTCGTACCCGACCATGAGCCGGGTGCGAAACTGCCGGTGCTATGGTATCTCTCCGGGCTCACATGCACGCATGCGAACGTCACCGAGAAGGGTGAGTTTCGTGCAGCATGCGCGCAGCATGGCGTGATCTTCGTCGCGCCGGATACCAGTCCGCGCGGCGACGACGTGCCTGACGATGAGGGCTACGACTTCGGCAAGGGCGCGGGCTTCTACGTCGATGCGACGCGTGATCCCTGGGCGCAGCATTTCCGCATGCGCTCCTACATCGAGGCCGAATTACCCGCGCTCGTCGCGCAGCATTTCGCGGTGGACACTGCGCGTCAGGGGATCACCGGCCACTCGATGGGCGGCCATGGTGCGCTGACGATCGCGCTGCGCAACCCGGATCGTTTCCGCTCGGTCAGCGCCTTCTCGCCGATCGTCTCGCCGCTGAACTGCCCCTGGGGCGACAAGGCGCTGACGGGCTATCTCGGCGATGACCGTGTCGGCTGGCGTGCCTATGACGCCTGCGCGCTGATCGAGGACGGCGCGCGCGTTCCGGCGCTGCTTGTGGATCAGGGGACGGCGGACGGCTTCCTCAACGAACAACTGCGCACGCCGCTGCTCGTCGCGGCATGCGAGAAGGCGGGGCAGCCTGCGACGATCCGCATGCAGGAGGGGTACGACCACTCGTACTACTTCATCTCCACGTTCATGCCCGAGCACGTCGCCTGGCACGCGGAGCGCCTTCGCGGCTGATCGCTCAGCCGAACGCGCGCTTTTCGTAGACGGTGGCGATCGCGCTGCCGTCCCAGACGTAGCACAAGTGGCGTTCCTGCCGGCAGTTGGAGAGCAGGCGTGGCCGGAACACAGCCGCGCATTCGCCGCCCTCATGCCGGACACTGGCATAGACGATGCCGTCCGAACCTTCGCCGCGCAGGGCTACGGCAAACGCCTGCGACGCGCCGTAGTGGTCGGGGTGGTAGATCGCCGCAAGATCTTCCCGCCGCTCACGTATGTCGTGCATCCGCGCGGCAAGATCGACGGCATAGACCCGCATGTCGAGTTCCTGCGCAGGCTCCAAGGTGAAGGCCATGAACCGGCCGCGATGGTAGCAGGTTTCCGCCACTGCCGTATCGACCGAGCGCGCCGCGTAGAAAACCCCGAATGCCCCGTCGGTGAACCGGTCGCCTTTCGGATTGAGATGCGTAAAGGCCGCCATGATTGGCGTCGAACCGGGGCCGGAGACGCGGTCCTCGGGCGGCACCAGCGCCAGTTGGCCGGTCTCTTCGCGCAGACGGTCGTTCGTCATCGCCTCCAGTGCGAATACGGCTTCGAGGTCGGCCGGATCGGCAACCTTGTCGAACACGGAGACCGGAGGGAACCGGCTCGGCACGATGCGATAGCACGGCGTCCAGAGCAGGGCGGTTACCGGAACGTCCATGAGGATGTTTGCCGTCAGCCGCGCTGGGCGTCGACGTACTGCCGCACCACATAGAGGTCCGCGACGTTGCCTGAAGTCATGCGATCAAGCGCCGAGCGGCCGCTGAATAGCGGTGCGGCATTGGGTTTGCGCACCCAATCGTCGGCCGTTCGCGGTAGCAGGATTTGCAGGCCCTTGTAGATGCCCAGGACGTAGGAAATGCGCTCTAGCGCATCCTTGGGAATGGCCGCCACGGCGCCGCGCTTCCACGACTGGAACGTGGAACGGTTGTCCAGTCCGAGCAGCCGCATCTGTTCGTTCTCCTTGAGTCCCCAGGCATCGGCGATGCGAAAGAACGTGCGCAAGGCAGGGCCGGTCAGATCCTTCCGGTTCGGTTCGCGGGACTGCATGATCGTGGCCATGACCATCAGATGTACGCATTCTGATCAAATTTCAATAAATGATCATAAAATAATCGAGAAAGAAACGTAAGGAGAAGGTAGTGTTCACGTTCGTGAACGCATCGTGCGGACTGGCTTGTGCCAGTGATGCGGGACTGCGTGAAATTCAGGTCATCTGGTCTATGCGCTTTGTCTTCCCCGACGATGCCACATTGCAGATCATCCGACGGTTCCCCGCGATACCGTAACAAACATGCGCAGATCGGCGCAAAAGACAAACATTTGACACCTCCGGGCAAACAGCGCACAGTCTGTTCACAGATATGAACGTGTCGTTCTGATTCATGAACGAATGACGTGAAAGTGATCAGGGGCCGCGATGACCAGTGATATCAAGTCCGCAGCACGCGTGCTCGACATGCTCGAGCTGTTTTCGACGCGGTGCGACGGGCTGACGCTCAGCGAAGTCGCGCGCGGTCTGGAACTGCCCAAGAGCAGCACGCTGGGCCTGCTGCGCACCTTGCACAAGCGTGGCTATCTGGTCCGCGAGGACGAGGACGACAGCTACCGCCTCAACGACATGATCCGCCGCGACGGCTTCGCGCGCCATGGCCGCATCCTGCGCGTCGCCCCGCCGGTGATGACCGCGCTGGCGGTGGATGCGGGCGAGACGGTGCTGCTGGGCATGCCCGATGCGTCCGGCCTCGTGCGGCTGCTGGCCAAGGAGGCATCGCCTTCGGACATCCGCTACGACATCGAACTGCCGCGCAAGGTTCCCGCATACTGCACCGCGCTGGGCCGCGTGCTGCTGGCGCGAATGGAGCCCGCCGCCTTCGAGGCCGCGCTGGACAGCGTGCCGCGCGCCGCGCTCACCGCCTCCACGCAAGTCGATCGCAGCGCCGTGATCGACGCCGTGGAAGCCGCGCGCGAAACGGGCTTCGCGGTGGTCGAGGACGAATTCGCGGTCGGCGGCACGGGTGTCGCCGCCGTCATTCCGCTCGGGCAGGGGCAGCCGCTGGCGGCGCTCGGGCTCGCCTGCATCTCGCAGCGCTACCGGCAGGACCCCGCGCGCCTTCAGGCCCAGTTGGGCGGCGCGATTTCCCGCATTGCCGAGGCAATGGCGGGTCAGGGCAACATGTAACCAAAGCTTCGCGCAAAACATGACGGTCGCAAACATCATGAAGCATTCATTTCGTAACATTGGCCGTAACCTCGTCCTTGCCGGCACCGCTCTTGGCCTGTCGGGCATGGCTTCCGCCGCCGCGCCCGAGCGCGATGCCGCAGTGCCGCGCACCGACCGCCACGAGTGGATCGCGGGCGGCACCAACACCGATCACACCCCGCGCATGATCCCCGAGCGGCCCGAAGCGGCCACTGGACCGGTCACCGTGCTGCGCGGCGGCTTCGTCTTCGACACGCAGTCCCTTCGGGTCGCACCGGGAAGCGTGGTGATGCAGGGTCGGCGGGTCATTGCCGTGCTGTCTGCGGACAGCACCGCGTGGCCCGCCGATGCTAAAGTGATCGACGTGACCGGCAAGTTCGTGATGCCCGGCCTGATCGACATGCACGTGCACCTGACGTACCCGGACAACGATACGCCCTACGACGTGCAGGCCGAGGACGCCGACGGCGTGCTGCGCGGCGAACGCAACCTGCGCTGGTTCATCGAGGCGGGCTTCACGTCCGTGCGCGATCTCAACGGCGTGGGCGATGCGCCTTATCGTCTGGCCGACTGGGCGGCGCAGGATGCCATCCCTTCGCCGCGCGTGTTCACCGCCGGGCACATCATCACCGGCACCGGCGGCCATGCCACCGAACGTCCGGTACGCCCCTCACACGGCCCCGACTATGCCTGGGAACGCAACGGCGCCGACGCCTGGCGCGCCGCCGTGCGTGAGACGTTCAAGAAAGGCGCCAGCGTCATCAAGGTCGCCAGCCACTTTGCCCCGGACGAGATCCAGGCGGCGGTGGACGAGGCGCATCGCCTTGGCCTCAAGGTGACGTGCGACTGCGAGACGATCTACACCCAGATGGCGGTGGAAGCAGGCATCGACATGATCGAGCATCCGCTTCCGCGCACCGACAGGACCATTGCCGAAATGGCGCAGCATCACACCGCCTCGGTGCCGACGCTGCAGGTCTACCAGAACGTGCTCGACCGCGCGGGCGGCTTCTGGGATTCGACCTCGCGCCGCTTCACGATGACCTCGGACGCGAACTTCGCGCTGTTCCAGAAGATGAAGAAGGCGGGCATCGTCATGGGCGTGGGCACCGACACGATCGGTGATGCGAACAAAATGATCCCCAACATCTACCTCGCCGAACTCAAGTGGTTCGTGAAGGGCGGCTACACGGTCCCGCAGGCGCTGCAGGCGGCGACGCTGACGAACGCGAAGCTGCTGGCGATGGACGACCTCATCGGCTCGATCCAGCCCGGCAAGCTGGCCGACGTGATCGTGGTGGACGGTCGCCCCGATCAGGACATCGACGCGCTGCGCAAGGTATCGATGGTGTTCAAGGATGGGCGCATGATGGTGAAGGACGGCGCCGTCGTCATTCCGCCGCATGTTCCCGTGCCGCTGCCCAAGCCTTCGCCCGCCGAAGCCCCCTAAGACGCAAGGAAGACCTGCCATGACGACTACGGCGCTTCCCGCCGAGGGACCTGTTGCGCGTTCGGTTCCGGGCCGCAAGGACATTGCGAGGGCCCTGGCCTCGGCGATGATCGGCAACTGGTTCGAGTTGTTCGACTTCATCATCTACGGCTACTTCGCCGCGCAGATCGGCATCGCCATGTTCCCGGCCGCCGATCCGGTGACGACGATCCTCTCCAGCTTCGCGACGTACGGCGTCGGCTTCGTGATGCGCCCGGTCGGCTCGATGGTGCTGGGATCGATGGGCGACCGCTTCGGGCGCAAGTCGGCGCTGGTGCTGACGATGATGCTGATGGCGGGCGCGACATGTGCGACGGGGCTGATCCCGACTTATGCTTCTGTAGGCCTGGTGGCGCCTTGTGCGCTCGTTGTGTGCCGTTTGGTGCAGGGTTTTGCGGCCGGCGGCGAGTGGGGCGGGGCGACCACGTTCCTCGTCGAGTACGCGCCCGCCCACCGGCGCGGCCTGTTCGGCGCGCTGCAGCAGTTGAGCACCAGCCTCGCGGTGGTCTCCGCCGTGCTGGTGGCGCTGACGCTGAATTCGGTGCTTTCGGCCGAGGACCTGCAGGCGTGGGGCTGGCGCGTGCCCTTCGTGCTGGGCATCCTGATCGCGCCTTTGGGCTTCTACCTACGCGCGAAAGTCCCTGAAACCCCGTACTTCAAAGCCGAACGCGAAGTGCCCGAGCACCCCTTGCGCGAGGCTCTGACGATCCACCGCCGCACCGTGCTGACGATCGCGGGCATGGTCGTGATCTGGACCGTGGCGGGCTATACCTACGGCACTTTCCTCGTCAGCTTCGCCAGCCAGGTGCTGGAAGTGCCCTCGCGCTACGCGCTGCTCGGCACCCTGACCGGCGCGCTGTGCAATGTCGCGGTGATCCCGCTGGCGGGCTGGGCTTCGGACAAAGTCGGGCGCAAGCCCTTCCTGCTGGTGAGCGCCGGCGGTTTCGCGATCGTCTCGATCCCGCTCTTCCTGTTCATGGCGGAGGCGCGCAGCGGCATCTCCGTCATTACGGCAACCGCAGTGGCCGGCGTTTTCTCCGGCCTCTTCAGCGGCACCGCGCCGACGTACTTGTGCGAACTGCTGCCGACCCGGGTGCGCTACACCGCGCTGTCGATGGGCTACAACGGCGCGGTCATGCTGTTCGGCGGTTTCGCGCCCTTCATCGCGACGCTGCTGGTGCGTGTGACCGGGGTGACCATCGCCCCGGCCTTCTACGTCACGGCCGCTGCCCTGCTTTCCTTCCTCGTGATCGCCTTCGTGCGCCCCCCGATCCTGCAAAGGCCATCGACCGATGAGACTGACCCGCGCTCCCCTCCTCGCCACCTGCCTGACGCTGGCAACGCCTGCACTGGCGCAGGAAAAGCCGGTGCCGACCCCGGAACAAGTGCTTGGCCACCCGATGGGCGAGGATCGCTACGTCCCGTCCTACGACGGCATGATGGCCTACTGGAAGGCCGTTGCCGCATCCAGCGACCGGGTGAAGTTGGTCGACATCGGCCCCAGCACCGAGGGACGCAGGCAGGTCATGGCGGTCGTCTCCTCGCCGGAAAACCTTGCCAAGCTGGACGCATACCGCGAGACAAGCCGCGCGCTCGGCGCTGCCGAGGGCATCGATGCGGCGAAGGCCCGCGTCATGGCGGCCACCGGGAAGGCGCTGGTCTGGATCGACGGCGGCCTCCACGCCAGCGAGGTCGAGGCGCAGACCGCGCTGATCGCGCAGGTCCACGATCTGGTTTCGTCCGACGACCCAGAGGCGCGCAAGATCCGCGACAACGTCGTCACCCTGTTCGTGCCGGACAACCCGGACGGCCAGCAGTTCGTGGCCGACTGGTACATGCGCTTCAAGGATCCGATGAAGCGCGAGGCGGACTTCAAGTCGCTGCCGCGCCTCTACCATCCCTACGTCGGGCACGACAACAACCGTGACTTCTTCCTCGCCACGCAGGTCGAGACGCAGAACATGGTGCGCGTGCTCTATCGCGACTGGCGCCCGCAGATCGTGATGAACCAGCACCAGACGGGCCCCGCGGGCACCGTGCTGTTCCTCCCGCCGTTCCGCGATCCGTTCAATTACCACTACGAGCCGCTGGTGATCTCCAGCCTCGACGAAGTGGGTGCCACGCTGCAGAGCCGCCTGCTGTCGGAGAACAAGGGCGGCGCCACCGCCCGCAGCGGCGCGCACTACGACACCTGGTACAACGGCAACCTGCGCACCTCGACGTACTTCCACAACGCGGTGGGCATCCTCGTCGAGATCATCGGCAGCCCGGTGCCCGAGACGATCCCCTTCGTTCCCGAGCGGCAGGTGCCCGGCAACGATCAGGCGCTGCCCGCGAAGCCCGGCCCGTGGAGCATGGCGCAATCGGTGTCCTACAGCCTCTCGCTCGCGCGCGGACTGCTGACCTATGCGGCCAACAACCGCGAGAAATTGCTGTTCGACCGCTGGCAGATGGGCGCCAATGCCATCGCCAAGGGCTCGACCGACAGCTGGACGATCTCGAAGGACCGCATCGAGGCCGCCCATGCGGCGCTGGCCGAGCGCGGCGGCAAGCCCAAGCCGGTGCGCACGCGCGGCTGGAGCGAGATCGACGCCGACCTCTACGACACGGTGCTGCATGATCCGGCGCAGCGCGATGCGCGGGCCTATATCGTCCCGATCGACCAGCACGATTTTCCGACGACCGCGAAGTTCCTCACCTCGCTCTCGCGCCTCGGCGTGGAGATGGGCCGGGCGGAGGAGCCGTTCACCGCCGCAGGCAAGACCTGGCCGGCTGGCACCTACATCGTCCCCGCCGCGCAGGCCTACCGCGCCCATGTGCTCGACATGTTCGAGCCGCAGCACTACCCGAACAACTTCGCCTATCCGGGCGGTCCGCCGATCCCGCCGGCCGACGCTTCGGGCTATACCCCGGCGTTTCAGGCGGGCGTGGAGTTCGCCCGCGCGCTTGATCCGGTGGGGGTGAAGGTGCGCCCGGTTAGCGGAGAGATCGCGCCCGATGCGCAGCCGATCGCGGATGCGGGCGTGGAGGGCACCTCCGGCGGCTGGCTCGTCAGCCATGACCAGAACGACGCCTTCCGTCTCGTCAACCGTCTCCAGGCGGCGGGCATCGCGGTGAGCGCGTACAAGACGCCGCTCGCTGTTGCCGGACGTGCCGTAGAGCCGGGCGCATGGTTCGTGCCTGTGTCCCCCAAGGCGCGCGGCATCGTCGAGGAAGGCGCGAAGTCACTCGGCCTCACCGTGCAAGCGGTCGCTGCCGCGCCGCAGGGCGAGCGGCTTGCCGTGAAGAAGCCGCGCGTCGCCGTGGTCGATCTCTACGGCGGCCTCCATCCCACCGGCTGGCTGCGCTGGATTCTCGACGGGCAGGAACTGCCGTACTCGATCGTCTACCCGCAGGAACTCGACAAGGGCGGCCTCGCGAAGTCGTACGACATCGTCGTCGTGCCCGATGCTGCTATCCCGAATGCCCGCTCGGGCGTGGACGGCGGCATGTTCCGTGGCCGCTTCGACAGCGTCCAGCCCGATCCCAAGGACATGCCCGCCAAGTACCGCGCCTCGCTGGGTGACATCAGCGCGGAAAAGACCATCCCTGCGCTCAAGGCTTTTGCCGACGCGGGCGGCACGCTGCTGGCGATGGGGTCTTCCTCGTCCGGCCTCGCCGCCGCGCTGAAGTTGCCGGTTGCCGATCCGCTGCTGGTGGAGAAGGACGGCAAGCGCGTGCCGCTGTCGAACACCCAGTTCTACGTGCCCGGCGCCGTGCTGACGGCCGATGCCAATTCGGCGGACCCGATCGCCTGGGGCCTCAATCCCAAGGTGGACCTGTTCTACGATTCCAGCCCGGTCTTCCGTCCGACCGCACCCGGCACCTCGGTCGCGGTGTCGTTCGGTGAGGGCGCGCTGCTGCACAGCGGCTGGGCCTGGCATCCCGAATACCTGAAGGACACCGCCGCCGTGCTCACCGTCCCGCAGGGCAAGGGCAAGGTCGTGCTCATCGGTCCCGAGATAGCCCTGCGCGCCCAGACTCAGGGCGCTTTCAAGATTCTGTTCAACGCCATCGCGCTCTCCGCCGCGCGTCCTCAAGGAAAGTAAGATGCTGCGCGCAGCCGTCATCCAGCTCAATACCCGCAGCGACAAGGCCGCCAACCTCGCCGCCATCGAGGCCGCCGTGCGCGAATGCGTGGCGAAGGAGCGCCCCGACTGGGTGCAGCTTCCCGAGCATTGCGAATGGCTTGGCGGCTCTGCCGGTGCCCCCGCCGTCGCCGAGCCTTACCGCGATGGCGACACCTGGACGCTGCTCTCGCGCCTGTCCCGCGAACTGAAGGTGTGGATCCACGGCGGCTCGTTCTACGAGCAGTCGGACAATCCCGGCCGTGCCTACAACACCACCGTCGTCTTCGACCGCGACGGCGTTGAACAGGCCCGCTACCGCAAGATCCACCTGTTCGATGTGACCACCGCCGACGGCGCCAAGTTCCACAGAATCCGCCACCGTCGATCCCGGCAAGGCAATCGTCACCTACGATTGCGAGGGCGTCACCGTCGGCTGCTCGATCTGTTACGACGTGCGCTTTCCGGAACTTTATCAGCAGCTGGCGAGGCAGGGCGCGCAATTGATCGCCGTGCCCGCCGCCTTCACCCTGCTGACCGGCAAGGACCACTGGGAAGTCCTGCTGCGCAGCCGTGCGATCGAGACCGAATGCTGGGTCGCCGCCGCAGGCCAGTGGGGCACATACCAGACGCCTGCGGGCGAGCGGCAGTCGTTCGGCCAATCCATGATTATCGATCCGTGGGGAACCGTCGTTTCGCGCGTGTCCGAAGGGCTGGGCAGTGCGTCCGCCGCCATCGACATGGGCATCCTGAACCGCGTGCGCAGCCAGATTCCGGTCGCTGCGAACAAGGCCATCCGCATCGAGGCGTCGCTATGAACTGCGTTCGCCCGCACGCCCTGCAGGACCTGAGTCACGCCGCTTTCGCCGCGCGCATCGCGCAGGACCGCCCGGTGATCGTCCTGCCGCTGGGCAGCCAGGAGGAGCAGGGGCCTCATGCGCCGATGGGCGATTTCGTCGCCGCCGAGCGCATCGCCATGGCAGCCGCCGAAGCGGCGGGTGCGGTCTGCGCGCCGGTGCTGCCGTTCGGGTTTGCTGAGTTCTTCCGGGGCTTCCCCGGCGGCATGCAACTGCGCGGATCGACCTTCCGCGCGGTGCTGCGCGACATGATCGACAGCTTCCTCGACCACGGCCTCGACCGCATCGTCATCGTCAACGGCCATTCCACCAACGCGCCGCTGATCGCCGAAGTGGTCCACGCGGTGCGCCGCGAGACGGGCGTGGTCATTCCCGCCGTCCATCTCTGGCGCTCGCTGCCTGAGACGGTGTGGCAGGAGGCCCATGGCGACAAGGCTGCTGCCGCACGCGGCCATGGCGCCGATCCGGTGACCTCGGTGATGATGTACCTCGCCCCCGGGCTCGTTGGCGAGGCGAAGTCGGGGCCCACCCCGCGCAAGCCCGTGTTCGGGCTGCCGTCCGACCCGCACTTCGCCAGCGCGCAGTTTGGCGGCGTATCCGTGGACCTGCCGCTCGATGCTACCGAAGTGGCGGACGACGGCGTCGGCTCGGGCGATCCCTCGCTGTCGAGCGCGCGGGCAGGGCAGGTGTTCACCCGCTTCCTCGTCGGCCACGTCGCCGATTTCCTGCGTCACTTTGCCAAGTGCGATCCGCGCCGCCCCGAAGCGGCGCCGGGAGAATGACGTTCGATCGCCATCCGATGCCCCCGCAGGCCGCGCTCCATCTGGTGCACGGTCTGTCTCGCGTGGAGACTTCGACGCTGGGGCACTGGCGGCTATGGGGCCTGTGCGATCCGGCGCTACGGCCGCTCGCACCCGGCATGAAGGCGTGCGGAACGATCGTCACGCTCGCTCTGTCTGGTCCGGACGGCGCGCTGCTGCACGAGGCGCTCTCGCATCTGCGCGGGGGCGACGTGCTGGTGATCGACCGGCTTGGCGACACCCGCCATGCTGCGGTTGGCGGCGTGGTCGCGGCGGCGGCGATGCTGCGCGGGATCGCGGGCATCGTCGTCGATGGTCCCGTGGCGGACCTCGGCGAAATTCTCGAGACCGGGCTGCCGGTCTGGGCGCGCGGGGTGAGTGCGCGCACCACCCGGCGGCTGGGCCTCGGCGGGCGGTTCAATGCTGCGGTCAGCGTCGGCGGCGTGGTCGCGCGGCCGGGCGACATCGCGCTGTGCGATGCGGACGGCGTGGTCTTCCTCTCGCCCGAGGACGCGGCGGGAGACATCGACCGCGCCGAGGCCGCCGTGCGCCGCGAGACGCTGATCCGCGACGGGCTGGCCAAGGGCATTGCGCTCGAAGACCTGCTCGCCCCGCCTGCGCTGGCGGAGGCACGCTGATGGCGCCCACCCTATCCGGCGCCCCATCCGGACGGCTGACGCTCGACGATGCCGATATCCGCATCCTCGGCGCGCTGCAGAAGGACGGCACGCTGTCGGTCGCGGCGTTGTCGGAGGTCGTCCACCTGTCGCACAACAGCTGCTGGCGGCGGCTCAAGCGGCTGGAGGCTGCTGGCGCGATCACCGGCCGTGTGGCGCTGCTCGACCCGGTGAAGCTGGGGCTGGAACTGACCGCCTACGTCTCGATCCGCACCAGCGAGCACAGCGACGAATGGCTGCGCAGCTTCGCGCACGCGGTGGAGACGATGCCCGAGATCGTCGAGCTGTACCGCATGACCGGCGACGTGGACTACCTGATGAAGATCCGCGTCTCCAGCATCGCGGCCTACGACGCGGTCTACAAGAAGCTCATCGGCATGGTGAAGCTCACCGACGTCAGCTCCGCCTTCGCGATGGAGGAGATGAAGAACACCACCGAACTGCCCCTCGCGATGTCGCCCTGCAGGACCGGGTGATGAATGTGCGGGTAATGAAGAATTCGGCGTGATGTCCATCACGGCATTTCGCGAGACGGCACGAAATCTGGGTGAGATCGTCAACGCCGCTACCGACTAGAAGATACGACAAGGCCGCGCGGGCTTCTAGCCGCGCAGGATAAGACAGGAATTTCAAAGTGATTACCGAAGACGGCGGCAAGGGTGAAGCGACGCGGATGATCCATCCTGCAATGGATGGCGAATTCGCGCTGCGCACGGCCGCACCTGTTCTTCAGCGCGGGACGACGGTACTTCTCGACGACTACGGCTGCTTCGGACGCGAAGCGCCCACATACGGACGCGGCGGGCTGGCGACGCAGGCAGCGCTGCGCCGTTCGCTGTGCGAGTTGGAGGGGGCGAGGTGGCCGAACTCTACCCTTCGGGCCTCGCGGCGCTGTCTGGCGCGATCCTCGCGGCATGCCGCGCGGGCGACGAATTGCTGGTGTGCGACACGATCTACGGCCCCACCCGCCGCTTCGCCGAGACGACGATGGCCGACTACAGCGTCACCGTCCGCTACTTCCCTGCCGATATCACGCTCGATGATCTGGAGGCGATGATCGGCGACAAGACCCGCCTGATCGTGCTGGAGGCACCCGGTTCACTGACGCTCGACATGCTCGACATTCCGGGCATCGCCGCGCTGGCGCGGTCGCGCGGCGTGCTGACGCTGGTGGACAACACTTATTCCGCGGGCGTGTTGTTCAAGCCGCTGGCGCATGGCGTCGATATCTCGGTGCAGGCGCTGACCAAGTACGTTTGCGGCCATTCCGACGTGTTCATGGGCAGCGCCGTCGCTAGCGGCGAAGTGGGCGCGTTGCTGCGGCGCGGGTCGCGCAGCATGGGCTGGGCGGTGTCTTCGGACGACGCCTACCTTGCCCTGCGCGGCATGCGCACGCTGCATGCGCGCCTTGCCCGTCACGGCGAGGCGGCGCTGGAAGTCGCCGCATGGCTGCGCGCGCAGCCGATGGTGCGCGAAGTGCTCTGCCCGCAGCTGCCGGGCGCGCCGGGGCACGACCTGTTCATGCGCGACTACAGCGCGGGCAACGGCCTCGTCACCGTGGTGCTCGACGGGCCGGAGAGCGCCGAGCGCGCCTTCCTCGACGCGCTGAAGCTGTTCGGCCTCGGCTTCTCGTGGGGCGGGTTCGAGAGCCTTGCCATCCCGTGCAACGGCCAGATCCGCCAGCGGTCCTTCGCCGCTGACACGACTTTCCCGGTGATCCGCCTCCACGTGGGGCTGGAGGACACCGCGGACCTCATTCGCGAACTCGACGGCGCGCTTTCCGCATTTGCGGCGGCGGTCGGCGAGGGCGCGCAAACCGGGACGGGACAACCCGCCGGACACGTCGGCGCCGTCGCCCCTTCGGGCAACGATGCCCAGGGAGACAGCGTCATCTATCCGGCGGCAGCAGATACGCCGCCCATCATGGGGGTTTGAATGCGTAGAATACTCGTTACCTCGTCCATCCTCGCGCTGAGCGTCGCCACCGGCAACGCGGCGTACGCCCAAGCTGCTGATGATACCGCAGCACCGGGCGGTTCGGACATCGTCGTCACCGGCTCGCGCGGGCAGGCCCGCACGGTCGCCACCAGCCCGACGCCGATCGACGTCATCAGCGGCGAGCAGATCGCCCAGCTCGGCGGCTCGATGCAGCTGCGCGACGTGCTGAGCCAGCTAGTGCCTTCGTTCCAGTCGCAGCAGGTCGGTTCCTCCTCGTGGAACTCGGTCACGCGTCCAGCGGGCCTGCGCGGCCTCTCGGGCGTGCATGTGCTGGTGCTGGTCAACGGCAAGCGCCGCCACAACTCGGCGCTGATCGACCTCAATTCGGGCTCGACCTCGATGGGCGGCAATCCGGTCGATCTCGACCAGATCCCGGCCAGCGCGATCGCCCGCATCGAAGTGCTGCGCGACGGCGCGGCGGCGCAGTACGGTTCGGACGCCATCGCCGGCGTCATCAACGTCATCCTCAAGAGCAACCCCGACGCGGGCAGCGGCTCGATCGAGGCGGGCCAGCGCTACAAGGACAGCGTCAACGGCAGCGACGGCGAGACCGTCTCGGCGCAGCTGTCCAAGGGCTTCCACCTTGGCGACAACGGCTCGATCGTAGTCTCCGCCGAAGCCAAGCGCCAGAAGGCGACGGTGCGTAACTCGGACTACACCGGCCGCATCTATTCGCGCATCAACGGCGCTGACGATCCGCGCGAAGCGACCGGCGACCGCCGCCGCTACCAGGGCGGCCTGCCCGACCTCAAGTCGATCAACCTCGCCCAGAACAGCGAGATCCAGGCGGGCGACCTGACGCTCTACAGCAACGCCACCTTCGGCTACCGCGAAGCGCGCGTCGGCCAGGCGGGCCGCTATCCCAGCACCACCAGCGACATCGTCGAGATCTACCCCGACGGCTTCACGCCCTACTACACGATGGCCGAGACCGACTGGCAGGCGACGGCGGGCATGAAGGAGACGGTCGCCGGCTGGAATCTCGACCTCAGCACCACGTACGGCCGCGACTACGTGCGTTCGGGCGCGGACAATACGCTGAATGCCTCGCTCGGCACTTCCAGCCCGACGAAATTCGACACCTTCAGCTCGGCGTTCGACCAGTGGACGACGAATTTCGACGTCACCAAGGGCTTCGAAGTCTTTGGCGGCCGCAACCTGCAGGTCTCGGCCGGCGCGGAGTTCCGTTATGAGAGCTACGTCACCAAGTCGCTCGACACCGCGTCGTGGCAGAACGGCGGCTACGTCTACCCGACCGGCTCGGCGCTGGCCGGACAGCCCGGCGCGATCGGTGCACAGGGCGCCACGGTCATCACCCCGGCCGACGAGGCGAGCATCCAGCGCACCATCGGCGCGGCCTACATCGACCTCGCGCTCGACCTCACCGATCGCCTGCTGGTGACCGGCGCGGGCCGCTTCGAGACGTACGACGACAGCTCGGGCAGCGTTTGGAGCGGCAAGGTCTCGGCCTTGTGGAAGGCGACCGACTGGCTAAACTTCCGCGGTGCGTTCTCCAACGGCTTCCGCGCGCCTTCGCTCTCGCAGCAGGCGTATGCGCAGACCGCCACGCAAGTCTCGCTGGTCAACGGTTCGTATCAGCTGATCGAGATCCAAGATCCTGCAGACCGGCTCCGCCATCGCGCAGGCGCTGGGCGGCAAGGACCTGAAGCCCGAGAAGTCGCGCAACTACAGCTTCGGCGTGACGCTGACGCCGCTGGCGGGCTTCACGCTGACCGTCGATGCCTACCAGATCAACATCGACGACCGCATCACCCTGACAGGCCTGCTCTCGAGCGCCGGGGTGCGCCAGATCCTGCGCGACAACGGGTTCTCGGGCGATCAGTACGTACGCTTCTTCGCCAATGCCATCGACACCCGCACGCGCGGTATCGACGCGGTGGCGAACTACAGCTTCACGCTGGGCGACTTCGGCAACGTCCGTGCGAGCGCGGCGTACAACTACAACAAGACCAAGATCACCCACATCGCCGACAACCCCGAGGAACTGGCGAACCTGGGCCTGACCCTGTTCGACCGGCAGACGCAGGGCTACTTCACGGTCTTCACCCCGAAGGACAAGATCATCCTCGGCCTCAACTGGTCGAAGGGTCCGTTCTCGGTCAATGCCAAGGAAACCCGCTACGGCAGCTGGAAGGCGCTCGCCAACGCCGCTACCAGCGACCAGAGCTACGGGGCCAAGTGGATCACCGACTTCGAGGTGGGCTTCCAGGTGACCGAGAAGCTCAAGCTCTCGGGCGGCGCGTACAACGTGTTCAACACCTATCCTGACAAGAACACCGTGACCAACACCATCGGCAGTTCGCCTTACGGCAGCAACTCGCCGTTCGGTGCCTACGGCGGCTACTACTACGGCCGCCTCTCCTTCGACTTCTAACCTACCCATCCTGGCGGCCGGACCGGCGCCGACTGCGTCGGCCGGCCGCACTTTTCTCCTTACAACCTGACGATTTCACACCGGCGAACCTGCGGGCTTCGCGCGGGGTGTCGTCCTGCGCACGGTTCCCGCGATGCTGTTCCTGCTCCATGCCCACCCCCTGATGACCGCGATCGGCTGCGGCGGCCTGATCGGCCTCGTGCTCGCGCTGATCGGCGGGGGCGGCTCGGTGCTGGCGACGCCGATGCTGGTCTACGTGATCGGGCTGGGCAATCCGCACCTCGCGATCGGCACCGGCGCGATCGGCGTCGCGGTGAACGCGGCGATGGCTCTGGCCGGACACGCGCGGGCGGGCCGGGTGCGCTGGCGCAGCGGCATGCTGTTCGCGCTGTGCGGCCTTGGCGGGGCGAGCCTCGGTTCCACCCTCGGCAAGCTATGCGACGCCGAGTGGCTGCTGCGCGGCCTGTCGGTGTTGATGCTGGTGATCGCCGCGTCGATGATCCTGCGCCGCGCGGCCGAGGATGTCGCCGCCGTGCCTGCCGGCTGGCGCCGCCTCGCCGGGTTCGGCGCGGGCAGCGGCGGCCTTGCGGGCTTCTTCGGCATCGGCGGCGGCTTCATGATCGTGCCCGGCCTCGTCAGGGCGACCGGCATGTCGACGGCCGAGGCGGTCGCCACCTCGCTCATCGCCGTCGCCGCGTTCGGGGCCACGACGGCGGCGAACTACGCGGCGTCGGGTCTGGTCGACTGGCCGGTGGCGAGCGCGCTGATCGCTGGCGGACTGCTCGGCGGCCTTGGCGGCGGCATGCTCGCCGGGCGCCTCTCGGGCGGCCGGGATATGCTGCGCTACCTCTTTTCCACGCTCGTCGCGGCAATGGCGCTGGCCATGCTGGCGAGCACTCTCAACTGAAGGAATATCCCCCATGCTTCGCAAGATCTTCCAGGATCATCCCGAGTCTGTCGGCGAGACCTACGGCCAGCATTTCCAGTCGGCCTTCGGCTTCGGCACCGCGATGGTCGCGGGCGGCATCAAGTGCCTGATCCACGGACTGCTGCCGACGGTCTTCACGACCTCCGGCAGCGACGTGGTCCGCACTCTCCATCGCCGCATGGTGACGCACCGCCACCGCGACGACCAGCAGGGCGACTAACGCCCGGCGAGGATCACCGGCGCGATCTGGCGGCTGGCCACTTCGCGCAGGACGAAACTGCTGCGGATGCGGCGCACGTGAGGAAGAACCGAAAGCTCTTTGCGGTAGATCATGTCGTAATCTTCCAGCGATTGCACGTTGAGGATCATCAGGAAGTCGGTGTCTCCAGTGACGAAGGCACAGAACTGCATCGATGGGCTATCTAGCACGGCCTTCTCGAAGTCCTGCAGTACCGATTCGGTTTGCGATATGAGCTCTATGGAGACCATCACCAGCGTCCCATAGCCCAGCGCGCGGACATTGAGGTTGGCGGAATAGTTCGAGATATAGCCCGCTTCTTCCAGTATTTTGCGGCGACGGGCGACTGCGGTGCTCGACAGATGGACTTTCTCGCCCAGCCACACGTCCGATGCGCGCCCATCGGAGACGAGGGCACGCATCAACCTGAGGTCGGTGTCGTCGAGTTCGTGCTGCGCTGGCTTGCCGCGCGCGGCATCCAGCCAGTGCAGTTTACCGGACTGCATATCCATCTTGTTGAGCGCCCCTCTTTTTAATTTCGAAACCATAGTGCCGAATGTCCTCTGGATTTCAAACAAAAGGGATCGAGTGGGGGTGTTATTCCGACAGAATGTTATCGAACCAGCCTGTGTCACCGCCGATGGGCATTCCGGCGGGGATCGGCGGACGCGGGCGGCTGGCCTTGCCGATCTCGTCGGCGAGGCGACTGGGATCGCGCAGCAGTGCGGCCATCGAGACTTGCCACAGCGCATCCTCGGAGCCGCCCTTCGCCTTCGCGAAGCCGGTCGCGGTGTCCTTGAGGTAGCCGTCGAGCAGGGCGGCGACGTCGGCGGGGGTATCGGCATCGGCCCGCGCGGCGGCGATGGCGAGTAGGGTGGCTTGCGAAATCCGGCGCGAAACCGCGTTGCCGTGCGCGGCCACCACCGGCGAAAGCTTGTCCAGCAGCGTGCCGACGCCGGGCTGGCTCGAGATCGTAGCCATGCTGGATGTGCAGACGGGTGAGGCGTGTGGGCGCGAGCAGGCTGTCGAGGGTGACTTGCGCGGCGACCTGCGCGGCGACGAGCGGATCGAACACCGCAGCGCCCGCGCCGCGCATCACTTCGGGCACGGCCTCGGCATCGGGGCGGGCGCTGCTGCCGCTCGACAGCATCATCGTCAGCGATGCGGGCACCGTCAGAACGCTGGGCGAAAGCGTGCCGACAAGCGCGTCGATCGCCTCCAACTGCTGAGCGGCGGGGACCGGATAGGGCGCACCGCGCCCGTCACCGACGACGGCGTATTCATAGTTCACGCCGCCCACCAGCTTGCCGGTGGCGTCGATCGAATAGCGGTGGAACAACCAGATCGGCACGAACTTGCGGCGCAGGTTGGACAGCGGCTCGCCGGAAAGGAGCACGCCGGGGCCGAAGTTCGCCAGCGCGATGCGGCGAACCTCCATCGTGTGGGCAAGGTCGGCGGGGGTGTCGTCGCCCTCGGTCCACATGTTGACGCCGGGCACCGCGAGGTCGGGCGCGCGGCCGTCCACGTCGGTGCCGAAGATCAGGCCCGCCTTGCGGATCGCATCGGCCTTGGCGGCGGCTTCCGCGTCCCCGTCGACGCCGGGCGCGGGTTGGCCGTAGAGCCAGTCCACGGTGAACTTGTCCCACTTGCCGATGCCAGTAGCGTAGGCGTCGCCAAGGTCCAGCCTGCCATCGGCGATTGCGACCTTGGGCGCGGGGTAGTCCATCACCGAGGCGCGGTCTTGCAGGCTGGCCTTGAAGTTGTGGACGAAGCCGATCGCATGGCCGACCTCATGCGCACCGAGCTGGCTGATGCGGGCGAGCGCGGCGCGGACCGGGTCGTTGGGGCCGCCGGTGTTGTTCTGCGCGGTGCCGACGAGCCCTTCGAAGATGGTGATGTCCTGCCGCACGCGCAGGGCGCCCAGCACGACCACGCCCTTGACGATCTCTCCGGTGCGCGGGTCGATCACGCCGCCGCCGTAGGACCAGCTGCGGTTCTGGCGGTCGGTCCAGTTGACCACGTTGTAGCGCACGTCCTGCGGATCGACGCCGGGGGCAGGATCTCCACCCTGAAGGCATCGACGAAGCCCGCCGCGTCGAAGGCGTCGGCCCACCATCGCACGCCGTCGGCCAGCGCGGTGCGGATCGGATCGGGCGCGGCGCTGTCGATGTAGAAGACGATCGCCTTCTTCACCGGGGAGCGCGCGGCGGACGGATCGGTCTTCTCCAGCCGGAAGCGGTTGGAATATTCGACCAGCATCGGCGTGCCCAGCGGGGTGCCGAAGTCATAGGCCTGCGTGGCGTGGCTGCCCGAGCGGATGTCGAACTTGCGCGGCACGAAGCCGGGTTCGGGCAGCGCGATCAGCGAGGAATGGACGGTGACGCTGACCGCGCGGCCATCGGGCGCCAGCGTATCGAGTTCGCGGCCCGCGCTGTCGGCGGTGAAGGTCTGGACCGTTTCCAGTTCGACGTTCTTCGGGAACACCTTCACAGAGGCGGGATCGAGCGCGCTGAGCTTTTCGGACAGCTTGTAGCCCTTTGCGCTCTCGCCGATCGCGCCGGCCAGGTCCATCGCGTCGGTCATCAGCAGCGGGGTGAGGTCCACTGTGACGCTGCCCCCGTTCATGTTGGCACCCTCGCTCACCACGTCGAGCATGGCGACGGTGCTGAACGGGAAGCTGGCCTTCGCGCCCATCTGCACGCCCGCGTCGCCGCTGGCGCGGAAGCGCGGGTTCTCGAACACTACGGCGACCTTGCCGCCCATGCGGCGGAAGGCGAGCACCTTGGTATCGCCCTGCATACCCCGGTCGATGCGGATCGCGGCGGAGCCGAGGCCGGTCTTGATCGCCTGCGTGAACAGGTAGCGGCCCGAAGTGCCGTCGGCGGCGGGGGCGGGCAGGGTGAACAGCACCTTGCCCTTGGCGGCATCGACCTGCACCGGCAGCAGCGCGCCATCAGCGGTGGAAGCGACCGCAACCGGTGCGGCCCATGCGGACGGGGCGCCTGCATAGGCTACGGCAGCGCAACCGGCGACGAGGAAAGGCTTCATGCGGGCGACGAAAGACATCGTGAGTATTCCCCCTGTGGAGCTGGTGGCGAGAGCGTGAACCCCTCATCTCGCCGTTGCAGCAAAGCCTAGCGCAAACCTCGCGCAGCTTCCCCGAACTTATCGGGGCGGAATGGCGCATCGTTGATGGAATCCTGCGCAGAGAATTAGAAAGCCGCGAAAATCATGCGCAAGTGCTCGGTCGCTTGCACAAGTCGCCTACCGCATCGCCGATGCTGCGCTGCATTTCGCGAGATCACGGCGCGATCGGGTTCGGGAAAATGCGCGGGTTCCGGAGCATCCGCACCAATCTTGCGCGGATCGCGATATTAACGCTGAAATCCATCAAGCGATCGGCAAAATAGCCGCAACTTTATTGGGATCATTCGCCCCCTTCCGGATAGTATCGACGGCATCAGGCAGCGATCCGGATCGGGGGCAAACCGAAATCCAAGACGGACACTGCCGGATGATGGGGTTCCCGCAAGGGTAGGCGGGAACGGGGAATACGGGTTTTTCATCAAGCGCTTTGCCGGCGGCACCGCGAGGGCGGTGAGCACATCCGTGTGCCTGGAGGAACCGCGTCCATTCTCCGTCCATCGGGATGAGGGCGCCTGTGGCGAGAGATTCGGTCACAGGGAGTTTTTCGCGATGCGCAATGCAAACACGGCCTTGGGCCAGACCTCGCAAAGTCGGGGCATGATGGAAAGCTTTTCAGTGCGTTCGGCCCGTGCCCTGCTGCTGGCAGGTGCTGCGGTACCGCTGTTTCTTGCGGCTCCGGCGATGGCCCAGGGCGCGCCGACGCCTGCGGACGAGGAGCCGGTCAACGACATCGTCGTGACCGGTTCGCGCATCGTCGGCGACGGCTACAGCGCGCCCACGCCCGTGGCGGTGCTGGGCGAGGCGGACATCGCCGCGCAGGCCCCGGCGAACATTTCCGACTTCGTGAACCAGATGCCTGCCATCGCCGGTTCGGGCACTTCGGGCACGAACTCGGGCGGGCTTTCGAACGCGGGTGCGGGCATCAACTCGATCGGCCTGCGGGGGCTTGGCGTCGGCCGTACGCTGGTGCTGGTGGACGGGCAGCGCTCGGTCGCCTCGACCGTGGGCGGCACGGTGGACATCAACACGATCCCGCAGGATCTGGTGAAGCGGGTGGAAGTCATCACCGGTGGCGCTTCCGCCGCTTACGGGTCGGACGCGGTGGGCGGCGTCGTCAACTTCATCCTCGACACCGGCTACAAGGGCTTCAAGATCGGTGCCGACACCGGCATCTCGACCTATGGAGACGCCTTCAACTACCGCTTCACCGGCACCGCGGGCTTCTCGTTGCTGGATGACCGGCTGCACCTGCTCACCAACGTGTCGTACTTCAAGCAGAACCGCGAGGAGGGGATCGACCGCGACTGGAACAACAAGGGTTATTTCCAGATCAATAACCCCGCCTACACCGCCACCAACGGCGAGCCACAGCGGCTGGTCGGCAGCGGGATCGGCCCGGCGGGGTACACGGCGGGCGGCCTCATCACCAGCGGCCCGCTGCGCGGTACGTACTTCCTGGGCGAGGGGCAGACCGGGCAGCTCAACTACGGCACCGTCTCCAGCCCGTGGATGATCGGCGGCGACTGGCAGACCACGCTCGCCGGCCATGTCGGCACCAACACCCTCGTTCCGCTCGATGAACGCCTGAGCGCATTCCAGCGCGTCGGCTTCGAGATCACGCCCGACATCGAGATCTTCGGGCAGTTCTCCTACAACCGCTCGGTCAGCGCGTCCTCGTACCAGCAGACTCCCAGCACCGGGGTGACCATCGCGGCGGACAATGCCTACCTGCTCAGCCAGTACCCCACCGTCGCGGCGCAGATGGCGGCGCAGGGGCTGTCCTCGATCACCGTGGGCACCTCCAACGCAGGCTTCCCGATCCCGGGCAGCAACATCAAGCGGCAGGTCTATCGCGGCGTCATCGGCGCCAAGGGCAAGTTCGACCTGTTCGACAAGCCGATGAACTGGGACGTCTACTACCAGAAAGGCGTCACCAAGGCGCGCGAGGAACTGACCAACACCTGGGTCAATTCGCGCATGGCGCTGGCGCAGGATGCGGTGTTCGACGGATCGGGCAACATCGTGTGCCGTTCCACGCTGACCAATCCGGGCAATGGCTGCGTGCCGATCGACCGGCTTGGCACCAACGGCCCTTCGCAGGCGGCGCTCGACTACATCTACAACGACGGCAACCAGCCGCTGCGCCACCAGACGATCAAGCAGGACGTCGCCGCCGCCACGATCTCGGGCAAGGCCTTCGCGCTTCCGGCGGGCGATCTGGCCTTTGCCACCGGCGTCGAATGGCGACGCGAGCAGATCAACGGCAGCGTGGATTCGCAGTACAATTCCGGCTGGCTCTACGGCAACTTCCGCGTCAACCAGGGTAAGTACGACGTCTATGAAGGCTTCCTCGAACTCGACGTGCCGATCTTCGACGGGATGAATGTCAACGCCGCCGCGCGCGGGACGCATTATTCCACGTCGGGCTGGGTCGGTACGTGGAAGGTCGGCGCCAACTGGCAGGCCATGAACGCGCTGCGCTTCCGCGGCACGCTGAGCCACGACATCCGCGCGCCCAACCTCGACGAACTGTTCGCGGCGGGCACTGCGCGTACCAACACCGTCATCATCCCGGACGGCGCCGATGCCCCGCAGACCGGATCGCTGCAGTTCGTGCAGAACGCCTTCGGCAACTCCTCGCTCAAGCCCGAAGTGGCTGACGGCTGGACGCTGGGTGCGGTGTTCGAACCCAGCTTCCTGCCGGGCTTCTCGCTTTCCTTCGATTACTACCAGATCAAGATCAAGGACGCGATCGGCTCGATCACCGCGCAGCAGACGGTGGACCTGTGCTACGAACAGGGCATCTCCTCGTATTGCCCCAACATCAACTTCGTGAACGGGCAACTCAGCACGATCGACCTGACGCCGATCAACTTCGCCCGCCAGCAGACCAAGGGCTTCGACATCGAGGCCAGCTACACCGCGCAAGTCGGCCCCGGCACCCTGCGCCTGCACGGGCAGGCCACGCACTATATCGAGAACGTGGTCGATGACGGCATCAGCTTCCCGATCGACTATGCGGGCGTGCTGACCAATAATACCACCTATGCTTCGCCCGACTGGGTTTACCGCGTCAGCGCATTCTACGACATCGACCCGGTCAGCCTGAATCTGGTGGCGCGCGGCTTTACCAATGGCGTCTACGGCAACGACTGGATCGAGTGCGATGGCGACTGCCCGGCCAGCACCGCGCAGTACCGCACGATCAACGACAATTCGATCAAGGGCGCGGTCTATTTCGACGCTTCGGTGGACTTCAAGTTCCCGGCGATGGGCGGCGGCATGGGCCACCTGACCTTCGTTGTGAACAACCTGCTGAACAAGGACCCGGTGCTCGTCGGCAACGGTCCGGACGGCAACAACGTACCCGCGTATGCCCAGACCAACCGCAGCCGCTACGACGTGATCGGCCGCACCTTCCGCGTCTCCGCCAAGGTCGAGTTCTAAGAGAGGATTTCGGATCATGAACACCGTCAAACGCGCCATGCTCGCCGCCGCCCTCGCCACCACCTTTATGGGCGGCGCTCCCGCCCATGCCGCCGCCCCGCAAGCGCTCAAGGACGAGGTCGCGAAGGAAGTCGAGGCGCAGCGCAAGCAGATCCAGGTCATGGTCGACCAGATCTTCAGCTTCGCCGAACCGGGCTTCCAGGAAGTCAGGACCAGCGAATACCTCACCGGCATCCTCGAAAAGAACGGCTTCACGGTGACGCGCGGGGTGGCGGGCATTCCCACCGCCTTCACCGCCACCTGGGGCAAGGGCGGGCCGAAGATCGCGCTGGGCAGCGATATCGACGACGTGCTCGGCGTCTCGCAGACCCCCGGCCTGCCGTATCTCAAGCCCATCGTCGAAGGCGCGCCGGGGCATGGCGAGGGTCATAACTCGGGCATGCCGCTGATGGTCGCCGCCGCCATCGCGGTGAAGAAGGTGATGACCAAGCACGGCCTCGAAGGCCGCCTGATGCTGTGGCCGGGCGTCGCCGAGGAGTTGCTGGCGACCAAGGCCTATTACGTGCGTGCAGGGCTGTTCAAGGACGTGGACGCCTCGATCTTCACCCACGTCAGTTCCGATTTCTCGACCGGCTACGGCGAGATGGGGAACAACGGCATGGTCTCGGTCGAATACAGCTTCAAGGGCAAGACCGCGCACTCGGCGGGCATGCCGTGGGAGGGCCGCAGCGCGCTCGACGCGGTGGAGATCATGGACGTCGCGTGGAACTTCCGGCGCGAACACCTACCGCTGACGCAGCGCTCGCACATGATCATCACCAACGGCGGCGGCCAGCCCAACGTGGTGCCGGACAAGGCCAGCATCTGGTACTTCTTCCGCGAGCGCACTTTCGCCGACATCCGCAAGCTCTACGAGACCGGTAACGACATCGCCAAGGCCGCCGCGCTCGCCACCGGCACTACGGTCAGCCAGCAGACGCTGGGCTATGCGGCGCCCAACTTCGGCAATAAGCCGCTGGCCGAAGCCGCCTATGCCAACATCAAGGCGGTCGGCATGCCGCAGTGGAGCGCTGACGATCAGGCCTTCGCCAAGGCCGCGCAGACCTTCAACGACCGCAAGATCGAGCCGCTGAAGTCGGAAGTCGCCGAACTCTCGACCCCGGAGAATCGCAAGCCCTCCACCGGTGGCGGCTCGGACGACATCGGCGACATCATGTGGGCGGTGCCGACGATCACCATCCGCTTCCCCTCGAACATCCCCAACATGATCGGCCACAACTCCACTTCGGCCTTCGCGATGGCCACCCCGATCGCGCACAAGGGCGTCGAGGCGGGCGCCAAGGCGGTGGCGATGACGGTGCTCGATATCCTGACGACGCCGCAGCTGGTCACCGACGCCAAGACCTATTTCACCGACGTGCAGCTGAAGACCGACACCTATGCGCCGGTGCTGACCGACAAGGACGTGCCCGCGATCTGGCTGAACGAGCGCAACATGCAGCTCTACCGGCCGATGATGGAGAAGTACTACTACAACCCGGCGAAGTATCCGACCTACCTCGACCAGCTGGGCGTCAAGTACCCCACCCTGACGAAGCCGGCGGAGTAATCGGGATGCGCAGCAACACACATTCCTCTGCCTCCCCCACCCCCGTCATTGCGAGCGGCGAAGCCGCGCGGCAATCCAGGGCGGAGCCGCGCCGCTCTGGATTGCTTCGCTACGCTCGCAATGACGAACGAGGGGGACGAGCAAGGCGCGGATAAGCGCGGGGCAAGCGTGCGCAGGTACGGTCTGCGTCCCCTGATCGCCGCCGCGCTTGCTGCGGCCTCGCTCATCCCCGGAGTCGCGCAGGCGGCTGCCGACCCGGCGCTCAAGCAGGAAGTCGCCGCCGCCGTCGAGGCGCAGCGCAAGCAGATCCAGGTCATGGTGGACGAGATCTACTCGTTCGCCGAACCGGGGTTCCAAGAGGTGAAGACCAGCGAGTACCTCGCCGGTATCCTCGAGAAGAACGGCTTCACCGTCGTGCGCGGCGTGGCCGGTGTCCCCACCGCCTTCACCGCCAGCTGGGGCACCGGCGGGCCGAAGATCGCGCTGGGCAGCGACATCGACGGGCTGCTCGGCGTATCGCAGGTGCCGGGCGTGGCGGAGGTCAAGCCGCTCACCGAAGGCGCACCCGGGCATGGCGAGGGCCACAATTCGGGCATGCCGCTGATGGTCGCCGCCGCGCTCGCCGCCAAGCAGGTGATGACGAAGCACGGGCTGCAGGGCCGCCTGATGCTGTGGCCGGGCGTCGCCGAGGAGCTGCTGGCGACCAAGGCGTACTATGTGCGCGCGGGGATGTTCAAGGACGTCGATGCCTCGATCTTCGCGCACGTCAACACCGGCTTCGGCACCGGCTGGGGCGACCTCGGCCTAACCGGCATGATCTCGGTCGAATACGAGTGGAAGGGCAAGACCGCCCACTCGGCCGCGATGCCGTGGGAGGGCCGCAGTGCGCTCGACGGGGTGGAGTTGATGGACGTCATGTGGAACTTCCGGCGCGAGCACCTCCCGCTCACGCAGCGCTCGCACGACGTCATCACCAACGGCGGCGGCCAGCCCAACGTGGTGCCCGACAAGGCGAGCAGCTGGTACTACTTCCGCGACAAGGACTTCGCTTCGCTGCGCAACCTCTACGAAGTCGGCAACCAGATTTCGGAGGCCTCGGCGCTGGCGACGGGCACCACGGTCAGCCGCAAGGTGCTGGGCTTCGCCGCGCCGAACTACGGCAACAAGCCGCTGGCCGAGGCGCTCTACGCCAATATCGAGACGGTGGGCGTGCCGCAGTGGTCCGCCGCCGACCAGGCCTTCGCGAAGGCGGTGCAGGTGAAGAACCACCTCAAGGTCGCCCCGCTGCCGGATAAGGTCGCGCCGCTCTCCACCCCGGACCTGCGCGGCGATGCCAGCTTCGGCGGCTCGGACGATATCGGCGACGTGATGTGGACGGTGCCGACGGTCACCATCGGCTATCCGGCGAACATTCCCAACGTGATCTTCCACCACGCCACCGCCGCGATGGCGATGGCCACGCCGATCGCGCACAAGGGCACCGTCGTCGGCGCCAAGGCGGTGGCGATGACGATCCTCGATCTCGTCACCACGCCGCAGATCATCACGGAGGCCAAGACTTGGATGAAGGACGTCCAGCTCAAGGACCAGAAGTACGATCCGCTGATCGCCGCCACCGACATGCCCGCGATCGACCGCAACGCGCGCACGATGGCGCAGATCCGCCCGGCGATGCAGCCCAGCTACTACGATCCGAAGAAGTACGATTCCTACCTCCAGCAACTGGGCATCGATTACGAGGCTTCGGGTCGCGAAACCTCCGGCGCGGGCAGCTAAGCCCCCAGCGCGCCAACCGGCCGGGGTGCGAACACCCTGACAAGAGCCAACTGCCCCGGCCGGTTCTTTTCCTTGAGACATCCTCCCTCCCACGAAGGGACCATGCAGATGGCACGCATCATCGTCATCGGCGCCGGCATCACCGGCGTCACGGCCGCCTACGCCCTGCTTTCGCGCGGGCACGAGGTCACCCTGCTCGAGCGGCACCGCTACCCGGCGATGGAGACGTCCTTCGCCAATGGCGGGCAGCTTTCGGCCAGCAACGCCGAAGTGTGGAATTCGATGGCGACGATCGCCAAGGGCCTGCGCTGGCTGCTGCGCCCTGACGCGCCGCTGCTGTTCAACCCGCGTCCCTCGCTGCACAAGTATTCGTGGATGGCGCAGTTCGTCGGCGCCATCGGCAGGCACCACGCCAACACCGTGGAGACCACCCGCCTCGCCATCGCCGCGCGTCGCCACCTGTTCGACATCGCGACACGCGAAGGCATCGACTTCGACCTCTCGCGCTGCGGCATCCTCCATTTCTACCGCAACGCCGAGACCTTCGCGGCGGCCCGGCGCGGCAATGCGCTGCTGGTCGAGGGCGGGCTGGAGCGCGAGGAAGTCTCCCCGCCGAGATCGCCCGCATCGAACCGGCGCTGCAAGGCGATTTCTGCGGCGGCTTCTTCACGCCGTCCGATTCCACGGGCGACATTCACAAGTTCACCACCGGCCTCGCCCGCGCCTGCGCCCGCCTTGGCGCGCGGTTCGTGCTGGGCGGCGAGGTGGACCACATAGCGCTTCGGCCCGACGGTGTGTCGGTCCGGCTGCAGGCGGCGGGCGGCCTTGGGGAAGGATCCGATACCGGCCGCCTGCAGGACTTTTCGACCGATGATCTCGGTGCCGAAACGGTCGTCGAGGGGGACATGGTGATGGTCTGCGCTGGCGTCGCCAGCCGCGCGCTGGCGGCGAAGCTGGGGGACCGGGTCAACATCTACCCGGTCAAGGGCTACTCGATCACCGTCATGCTGAACGACGAAGAGAGCCGCGCCGCCGCGCCCGAGGTCAGCCTGCTCGACGAGGACGCCAAGATTGTCACCAGCCGCCTCGGCGCGGACCGTTTCCGGGTGGCGGGCACGGCGGAGTTCAACGGCTTCAACCGCGACATCCGCGCCGACCGCATCCGCCCGCTGGTCGACTGGAGCGAGCGGCACTTCCCCGGCATGAGCACGCGCCAGGTGGTGCCGTGGGCGGGCCTGAGGCCGATGACGCCGACGATGATGCCCTTCGTCGGCCGGGGCAGGCATCCGCGCGTTTTCTACAACACCGGCCACGGCCATCTCGGCTGGACGCTCTCGGCAATCACCGCGGAACTGGTCGCGCAGATGATCCCGCCGGATGAGACCGAACAGCGCCGCAGCGCCTGAGGCGTCAGGCCGCCAGCGTTTCCGAACGCGCGTCCACGAGGACCCGGTTGCGCCCTTCGCGCTTGGCACGATAGAGCGCGGCGTCGGCGGCCTTTATAAGCGTGGAGCCGTCGCGCTCCATGCTGTCCTCCCACGATGCAATGCCGAAGGACATCGTCAGCGAACCCAGCGCGCGGCCGCCCTGGTGGACGATCAGTTCGCTGATCGACTGGCGTACGGAGTCCACTCGCGCGGCGAGAGTGACCGCTGAGGTACCCGGCGCGATGATCGTGAATTCCTCGCCGCCGAAACGGCAGACGACGTCGCCGTCGCGGAAGCGGCTGCGCATCTCGGCCGCCACGGCCTGCAGCACGGCGTCGCCGGCGTCGTGGCCGAACTCGTCGTTGAAGCGCTTGAAGTGATCGACGTCGCACATGACGAGGCTGAGCGGGCTGCCTGAACGCGAGGCACGAGCGATTTCCAGCGCCAGCGTCTCTTCCATGTAGCGCCGATTGAACAGGCTGGTGAGCGGATCGCGGATGGTCTGCTCGCGCAGACCGCGCTGGAGGCGGTGGTTGACGAGGGCGGAGGCGATGTTCTCGGTCAGCACCGTCAGGCGGAAACGGTTCTCGGTTCCGACCACGCCCTTGAGGTAGAGCACGCCGATAACCTCGCCTCCCGCCAACAGCGGTTCGCAATGGTAATGGTCGGTCTGGTTGCCGACATGGGCGCAGACGATGTCGGAATCGGGCTCGACGACGAAGTGGCTCTGGCCTCGGCGCAGAGCCCAGCACTGATCGGGCGCGAAGCCTGATGAGGCAACATCCAGCCCACCCCAGGCCGCGATCGGCACCAGCAGGTTGCGCGAATTGTTGTGGGCGTAAAGCGCACCCGGGATTTCGGGCAATACGCGCGGCACGAAGACGCGGATGATCGATGCCAGTTCGTCGTCGGTGCGGGCGGCCTGCATGCGATGGGCCATGCCGCCGAGCAGTTCGATCACCTCGCCGCGTTCGCGCAGGACTTCGGTGTTGCGGCTGAGTTCTGCATTGGCGACGTGGAGGCGATCCTGGCTTTCGTGCTGGTCGGCGACGGCACCCTCCAGTTCCTCAGCCATGGCGTTGTAGCCGTTTGCCAGCCGCTCGAACTCGCTCGATTCCATGTGGGCATCAATGCGCGCGGCGCGGTCGCCCGCGCCAAGCTGGCCCATGACCGTCATCATCGCATCGACCGGGCGGCGGATGCGCCGGATCAGCGTGGCCGCGGTGTAGCCGACGAAGATCATCGTCAGCGGCACGCCGCCCAGCACCAGCCAGGTGATGTAGCTCAGGCGCTTGTCCACAACGTCGGTTCGCGTCGTCGACAGGGCGCGTTCCTCGTTAAGCAGGTCGTTCACGCGCGCCTCGACGAGTTGCATGAGATAGCGCCCGCGTCCCGATGCGACGGCGGCCTGTGCGCCGGTGAAGTCGCCCGCGCGGGTCTGCTTGGCGATCTGCTCCAGCAGGTCCGCGCGTTGGCCGATGAGGGTACGGATCTGGTCGGCGCGGTCTTTCTGGGCGGGATTGTCCTTGGTGAGGATGACAAGCTCGCCTGCCGCCGCCCGTGCCGCGCCGACTTCGGCCTCTACCGTCTCGCCGAATTCGGGGTTGTGCGTAAGGGCAAAGCCACGCTCACCGGATTCCGCTTGTTGCAGATGCCCCATCGCGCGGTTTGCGGTCTTGAGCACCTGCGAAGAATGGATGACCCACGCGAGGCTGGCGCGTGTCTGCGCGGAGCCTTCGAGCAGCAACCCTGCGAGCAGTGCCAGCAACAGGCACAGCACGCTGCACAGGATGACGATGCGACGCGACAACGACCCGACCAAGGGAATCTCCGTATAAGCGGGAGATAGAGCCCTCGGTCATCTGCCGCCGCGTTGCAATCGAAATTACAAAACTGAAATGTGACTTAAACGCGGCGGCAGGCGGTCTATCGGCGCGTCAGGCGATGGTCGGCACGATCCCGCCTTCGACGCGGATCGCCGCACCGTTGGTGATGGCGCCGAGCGGGCTGGCGAGCAGCGCGACCTGCGCCGCGATCTCGTCAGCTTCGATCAAACGGCGGATGAGCGACAAGGGGCGCAGCTTGGCGAAGAATTCCGCCTCGCGCTCGGCTTCCGGCGCATCCTTGTTGTCGACGACCGAACGGATGAACTCGACGATGCCTTCCGAGCGCGTCGGCCCGGGCATGACCGAATTCACTGTTACGCCGGTTCCGCGCGTCTGCTCGGCAAGGCCGCGCGCAATCGCCAGTTGGGCGGTCTTGGTCATGCCGTAATGGATCATCTCGCCGGGGATCACGAGCGCGCTTTCGCTGGCGATGAAGATCACGCGGCCCCAATCCTGTTCCAGCATCTTCGGGAAGTAGTGGCGGGCAAGGCGCGCGCCGCTGACGACGTTGACTTCGAAGAAGTGGTGCCAGTCCGCGTCGGTGATCTCGGTGAAGGGCTTGGCCTCGTAGATGCCGAGGTTGTTGACGAGGATATCGGCCTGCGGGACCGCGGCGATCAGGGTCTCGGCACCCTCGGCGGTTGCAGGGTCGGCGAGCACGGCGCGTACCTTGCCGCCGTTTGCGGCGACTGCGCTGACCTTGGCTACCGCCTCGTCGAGCTTCGTCTGGTTGCGACCGGAGATGACGACGTCCACGCCCTCGGCGGCGAGGCGTTCGGCGATGGCGAGGCCGATGCCGGCCGTCGAGCCGGTGACTAGAGCGGACTTGCCGGTGAGTTTGAGATCCATGACGGGATATTCCTTGCTGATGTGCCCTAAAATCTAGGTTGTCGCGTCATTGATGCATAGTGATGCATCTGGCATATCAGAAGTGAATCAAAATCACGGATCGCGTCATGGACAACCGCTTCGGCGAGATGCAGATATTCCTCGCGGTCGCGCAATACGGCAGTTTCGCGAGCGCGGCCAAGGCGCTGCGCCTGACGCCCTCGGCGGTAAGCCGGGCCATGGCGCGGCTCGAAGGGCGGTTGGGCGTGCAGTTGGTGTCGCGCACTACGCGCGCCTTGGCACTGACGGCAGAGGGTGAAGTCTATCGCGCGCGGGTAGCAGGGCTGGTGGCGGAAATCGACGAGGTCGAGCGGGGCTTCGGCTCGGCTGAAGAGGCACCGCGCGGGCCGTTGCGCATCAATGCCTCGGTGCCGTTCGGGACGCAGTGCTTGTTACCGATCCTGCCTCGTTTCCAGCGAGCGTACCCCAGGGTCACGGTAAACCTGGCGCTGTCCGATACACTGGTCGATCTTGTCGAGGAACGGGCCGACATTGCCATACGCATCGGCCCCTTACGGGACACCGGGCTAAGGGCGAAGAAACTGGGGCGCAGCATGATGGCGCTGGTCGCGAGCCCGGATTATTTGCGCATGCATGGCGAACCGCTACACCCGCGCGAACTGGCCGGGCACGCCTGCCTGCAGTTCAGCTTCCGACGCTCCATCGACACCTGGCCGTTCCGGATCGACGAAGCACTAGTCCAAAGGCCGATCGAGGCGGCATTCCTCGGCAATTCGGGGGAAGTGGTGCGGCTGATGGCGGTCGCGGGCGGCGGTATCGCGCGGCTGGGGCGGTTTCATGTCGCTGCCGATCTTGAGGCGGGGAGGCTGGTCGAAATACTGAGCCCCTTCAATCCGGGGGACCATGAAGACATTCACGCCCTTTATGTGGGCCATCGGCGACTGGCTTCCCGCATCCGGGCTTTCCTCGACTTCCTTGAGGCGAGACTGGTGCTGCCCGAAGGAGGCTAGCGAGAGGGGCGCCGGGTGCGCCAGTTGAGCGTGGTGACCGTGAGCGCGGCGCCTAGGCTCAGTTCGCCGCACCAGACGATCGTGCCCATGGCCGGACCGAGCAGCGCGGCGTTTACGGCCCAGCCGATGCCGAGCAGAAACCACCCTGCCATACGGGTAGAGCGCGTCTGTACATGAGTGAGGAGCCGACCCAGGAGATCGCGCTGGTGCCGCTTCATGCTGGCGGCGAGCGCGAGGAATCCGGCAACGATCACGGTGGCGGGAAGAATGTGCATCATGCGCTTGTTGCCCGCCGGTTCGCACCACGTGGCTTCGCACCGGCCTTTGCCTTTGTCCGGAGTTGAGCGCTTCTTACTGCGGCAAGGAGAAAGCCTGCGGCGAGGACGAGCATCACCAGGTCGAAGGCCACGAAAGTCCAGTCCCCCGCCAGCAGGCTAGGGAGCAGCCCGCGGGAAGTCGTCATGGCATTGGCCAGCGGGATGGCGGCGAAGCAGGCACCGGCGATCGCCAGCGCCTCCGTCCATGCGCGTCCGGCGGGACGCAGGATGCCCCACAGTCCGATGCCGAGCCAAGCGAGGAACAGGCTGTCGATCTCACGCTCCGCGCGGTCAACCATTTCCAGCGGGAGCAGGCGGTTGGCGAGGAAATAGACCGCGATCCCGGTCGCCAGCCCGGCAATGGCGGCGATGTTCAGACGCTCGACGATGCGGAAGCCAAGGTGCGGGCAAGAGGGGTCGGAAAGGCGGGCGCGCCGCTTGACCGTCCACAGGACGAGGCCGCTACCCACCATCACCGTGCCGCCTAGACCGCTGAGGAAGTAGAGCCAGCGCAGGCCCCATTCGGCGAAGCGGCCCGTGTGCAGGCCGATCATGACGCTCTCGGTCGCGAGGGCGCTGCCGGTCGCCTGGTGCGTGCCGATCGCGCGGCCGGTAGCGCCTTCGAATGTGGCAGTCTGGCCGCGTGCGCCGAAGGCGGCTTCGGGCGCGCGGCTCATCTCGATCAGGGCGGCCGCGTCGTTGGGGTTGGCGATGCTGATGTAGCCGACCCGCTCGTCGTTCCACCGAGCGGAGGCATTACGCACTAGCGGCCCTAGGTCCGCCAAGGGAGCATGTCTGCCGCTGGGGACGGTCTCGGCGCTGCGGCCGAACACTGCTTCGGAGAATGCGGTCTGCTCGGCATAATTGGCCGCTATGCCCCACGGCATGTACATGGACGCCAGTGTCACCAGTCCGGTGAAAGTGATCATGAGGTGGAAGGGCAATGCCAGCACCGCGGTGACGTTGTGGGCGTCTAGCCAGCTCCTTTGCCCTTTGCCGAAGCGCAGCATGAAGAAGTCGGCGAAGATCTTCTTGTGCGTGATCACGCCCGAGAGGATGGCCACCAGCATGAACATCGCCGCGACGCCGACGAGATAGCGTGCCCACAACACCGGCATGTAATGCAGGTCGAAGTGAAAGCGGTACAGGAAGAAACCGCCACGTGTCTCGCGCGAGGTGATGGCGTGGCCGCCACGGTCGAGCAGCGCGCTGGTTTCGACGCGCTTCGCCGGGCGTTCCCCGGAGGGCTGCCAATATACCTGGGTGGTGGCGCTCCGGCTGTTGGGCAGCGAGATGTACCAGCTCTTCGCATCCGGAGCGACGGAATTGAGGTAACGCATCGCGCCCTGCGCGGCGGTTGCAGGGTCTGCGTCGCCGGTTACCTCGGGCTGCATCCAGCGGGTGATCTCGTCCTGGAAATAGGCTGCGGTCCCGGTGGCGAACATCGCGAAAAGCAGCCATCCAAGGAGCAGTCCGCTCCAGGTATGAAACAGCGCCATCGACTGGCGGAGGCTGTCCTTCATATCCGCGCTCCAGCCGAGAGCGAGAACCACAGGGTGATGCCGAGCGTCAGTCCCGAGCCGGCGAGCCACAGCCAGAGCCTCACCACCGAACGCGCTCCGAAGGCGACGAGCGCCAGTATAGCGAACAGGGCGAAGGAGATCAGCGTCGCGGCGACACTGGCATTGGCGGGATCGACGCCCATGCCGCGCCACAGCAGGCGCGCAATGCAGGCCGTCGCCGCCGACGTCAGAAGGTAGTTCGCGGGAATCGCTGCAATCAGCCGTGCGATGATCTCGCCGCGACCGATGGTGCCGTTGCGTGCGGTCATCGATGACTGCCGGCGATGCGAACTATCACGAAGCCCCCTATTGTCGCGCAATTCACTATTGCGACGCACTCGCAATTTCCGCTAGGCTGCGGCCAGGGAGTTGTCAACGCATGGGTGCATCCCTAATCGACGGCGCGCACATCTTTCAGGCAATCGGCGGAGTGGCGTTTGGGCATTGGGATGTGCACCGAAAAGGCTTCGCCTTCCCCTGTACGTTCGACGATCCAGCTGTCTTCGTCCGTCCGCAGCGCATAAGTTCCGCAGGTGAACAGATCCGGTCGCTCCTGCCGCTGGGTCAGGAGGATACGGGTAAGTTCCAGCTTGCGTGCAGCGAGGGGCGGGAGCTGGCCTAATGCCAGCGCGCCCCAGTCTACCGGACGGCGATTGTCCGGATCGGTCAGCGCGACCGCCAGCCCCTCGCTGCCCTGGTAGATGTCAGGAATGCCTGGCGCAGTCAGCTGAAGGGCGGTCTGTGCCAGTGCAATGGTCTCGATCGCAGCTTCGAAGTCGCCGCGCAGACGGTCGGGAAGCAATTCGCCGGTCGCCAGTCCGTGATGGAGGGCGCGGCATAGCTGTGCGATTGCGGCCTCGGCGGCCGTATTGGGTGCTTCGTGCCGCGACAGGTCCTTGCCTTCGCGCATGGCCTTGGCGACGTGTGCATTGATGCGCTCCGGCGCATCCGGCTCGGCGCGCAACATCAAGGCGGTCTGGAGCGCATAGAGTGCCCATTGCTCCGATACCCCCGCCTCACGCCCGCGCTGCCGCGCATCGGTGTAGAGTTCTCGGGCGAAATCGGGGAAGTGGCTTAGCGCGACGAGAACGGCGCGCGCATCCGCAGAGCGCTTGGTGTCGTGCGTGGACAGGGTATCCAGCGCGAGCGGCGTCCGGTCCGCACGTTTCGCCATGCCGGCGGCAAATGTCGCATCGTCGATGACGCCGAGGTCCGGTTCGGCGCCCACTTCGCACAGCGGCAGGAAGGCGACGCTGCGGAAGAATACCGTGTCTTCCTCGGACTTCGCCGTCAGCGCTCCGGTCAGCTGCTCGAACCGAACGGCAAAGGCGCGTGCGTGCGGATCGTCGGGCGCGCGCAGCAGGCCGATCAGGCTCGCGACCGTCGTGTCTTCGGTCAACCCGTCGATGGCCTGCGTGATCGCGGGAGAGAGCGGGGCCAGATCGGCTGCGTAAGAGCGGTAGAACGGCCACACCGTCGCCAGTCGGCCGACTGCTTCGGACACTTGTGCGCGTGCGCCCTCATCAAGCGCAAGCGCCGTCAGCGCGGCTCCGGCCACACGGCGCAATTCCGGCGTGAACACTTGTTCCAGCAGTTCCCGACGGACCTTGCGGACCTCCCGCCCATAGTCCGGCGGAACGGCATCGATCGACGTCTCACGCATCGTCGCGAGGCCTTCGCGGGAGGTCAGCAGGCGCGTGAGCGGCGTCATGAATTCATATCCGCTCATGCCTTCCACCGGCCACGCCGACGGGAAGTCCTCCCCGGTCTTGACGATCTTCTCGACCCAGATGGGCGTGTCGCCAACGGCATCGCGCAATCGCTGGAGATAGCCGCCCGGCCGAGCCAGTCCGTCCACGTGGTCGACGCGCAAACCCTGGATGTGTCCCGCCTCGACCTGCTCGATGATCCAGCGGTGTGTCAGTGCGAAAACTTCGGGATCTTCCTGAAGCACGCCGATGAGGTCGGTGACGTTGAAAAAGCGGCGATGGGTGATGCGGTCGGCGCTCGTCCGCCAGTCGCCCAGAGACCAATGTTGTTCGGCGAGGAGAGCATCCAGCGTCGGTGCGTCCAGTGTGCGCGTCACGCCGCACAGATGGCGCGAGAGGTCGTTCGGGCGCAGCGGATATTCGCGATCGTAAACCCGCAGGCGCGGATCGTCGGCGTCGCCCGCCGGGGCGAGATGGCCTTGTGCGAGCAGGTCTTCGATGGCGCCGTCCAGCACGGGGAAGTGCAGCGGTCCGGCGTCCCAGTCGATGTCGAAGATGGCGGCATGGGCGCTGCCGCGGCCATGCCGCAGCACGTCGGCCAGCCACGGGTTCTCGGGCGTGAACGCCATGTGGTTCGGCACGATATCGACGATGATGCCGATCCCGGCCCGTTGTGCTGCTCCGCTAAGGCGCTGGAACGCCGCTTCCCCGCCCAGCACCGGATCGATCCGCGTGGGATCGATCACGTCGTAGCCGTGGGTCGATCCAGAGGCTGCATGGAAGGGCGGGGAAAGATAGAGATGGCTGATGCCCAGCGTGGCCAGCCACGGCAGCAGTTCGCGCGCCTTGTCGAGGTCCACGCCGTCCCGAAGCTGGAGGCGATAAGTGGCGACGAGAGGGATGGCCTTGGACATCGGTATCACTCCGGTGAGACTGTCGCCGACAGCGCGAAGGAGCTCGACGCATCGTGAAGCAGCAGGTTCGGGCTGCGATGAGGGAGGAAGGGCGTGCGCTCCGTGCCCAGGGCGGCCCGGATATGCAGGGTGCCGGGGGCGAAGGACCATTGCGCGTCGATAAGCAGCGCTTCCCGTCGAATGGCCACCGTCGGCTGGGGGTTCCAGGCAACCAGCGGCGTCACATGCGTCCGACGCAGTTCGAGGAGTTCGCGTACGAAAGCGTGGTGGTCATGCTGTTCCTGCCGGACAGCGCGGCCGATCCTGGAGGCCATGAAAGTCCCCGCCGCCGCCGGGTCGGGAACCTCGCCGCCGAAGCTGCTGAAGCGGGCGAATTCCTGCGCCCGGCCCTTGCGGACGGCTTCCGCGAGGTCGCCCTCGAAATCGACGAAAAACTGGAAGGGCGCATCGGTGAGGAACTCGTCGCCCATGAACAGCATGGGCGTGAAGGGAGTCAGCAGGGTGAGCGCGGTCATCACGCGGTAGGCATGGCGGTCGGTGACGAGATGGTGCAGCCGCTCGCCGCGTGCGCGGTTGCCGATCTGATCGTGATTGCCGAGGAAATTGACGAAGGCGGAGCGCGGCAGGTGCGTCGAGGGTTCGCCGCGCGGGGTGTCCTCGCCATTCTCGCGAGGCTGGCCCTGTTCGACGTAGCCATCGGCGAGTGCTGTGGCGATGTCGGCGACCGGGTCCACCGCGAAGGGGGCGTAGTAGCTTTCTTCCTCCCCGGTCAGCAGGCAGTGGACGGCATGGTGCCAGTCGTCGTTCCAAGTGCCGTCGTAGGGCGCATCGGCGGTGAAGTAGCGGGCGAGGTTGCGTTCGTCCTCGGTGACGAGGTGGATCGGTCGGCCGAAGTCACAGGCGCGGATGCGCGCGGCCAGTTCGTCGAGGAAATGGGTTTCGGAATGGTCCTCGATGGCGTGCACCGCGTCGAGGCGCAGGCCGTCGAGGCGGTATTCGTCCAGCCAGTACAGGGCGTTGGCGATGAAGTATTCGCGCACGGCCGGGGCCTCGAAGGCGATTCCTGCACCCCACGGTGAGGCACGCTCAGGGTGGAAGAATGAGGGGCACCACGCGCCGAGGTAGTTACCGGAAGGCCCGAAGTGGTTGTAGACCACGTCCAGCATCACGGCGATGCCGTGGCTGTGAGCCGCATCGACCAGCGCGCGCATCTCGTCCGGCGTGCCGTAGGCGGGGTGCGGGGCGAAGGGCAGGACGCCGTCGTAGCCCCAGCCCCGGTCGCCCTCGAACTGGGCGACGGGCATGATCTCGATCATCGTCACGCCAAGGTCGGCCAGGCGCGGCAGCTCTGCGACGGCCGCGGCGAACGTGCCTTCCTCGGTGAAGGTGCCGAGGTGGAGTTCGTAGACCACCGCCTCGTGCCAAGGGCGTCCCGGCCATTCGCGTCGCCATTGGTAGGCCGCCGGATCGACCAGCATCGAGGGGCCGTGCACGTCGCCGATCTGCGCCCGCGCGGCGGGGTCGGGATAGGGCGTGCCCTCGATGACCCAGCGATAGGCGTCTCCGGCGGTGGCCTCGCTCTCGAACAGCCACCAGCCTTGCCCGGCAGCCTGGGCGGGCATTGCCATGCCGCCCACTTCCAGTCGGGCCTCCTCCGCGTCCGGCGCCCAGAGACCGAAGCGCCAGCGACCGTCGCCCAGCGGCTGGGCGCCCCAGTGCGTTGCCATCAGGCGGGGCGGAACAGGCAGAGGCTGCCGGGCGAGATCGCGGCGGCCTCGCGGTCGACCGGCTCCTCGGTGAAGGGATCGTCGCGCGCGGTGTCGAGCAGGCGCACCCACTCGCCCTCGGGCAGCGTGAAGTCGAGACCGTCGCCCGCGTTGACCACGGTGAACAGCGGGCGCCCGCCGTCGAGGAAGACCTCGCGGGTCGAGTAGTCGAGCAGCATGCCGAGCACGCGCAGGCCTTGCTGGCCCCACAGCTCGCCGTCCATCGCGCGGCCGTCCGGCTGGAACCAGGCGATCTCCAGACGCTCGTTGTCGCCGGTCTCGCCCATCAGGAAGTTCTCCTGGCAGAGCACCGGGTACTGGCGGCGCAGGGCGATCATGCGGCTGCAGAAGTCGAGGAATGCGTCGTCCCGGCTCTCCCAGTCGAGCCAGCCGAGTTCGTTGTCCTGGCAGTAGACGTTGTTGTTGCCGTGCTGGCTGTTGCCGATCTCATCGCCCGACAGCAGCATTGGCACGCCCTGGCTGACCATCAGCGTCGCCACCATGGCGCGGCGGCGGCGGGCGCGGGCGGCGGTGATGGCCTCGTCGTCGGTGGCCCCTTCGGCGCCCATGTTGTCGGAAAGGTTGTTGTCGTGCCCATCCGCGCCGCCTTCGCCGTTGGCCTCGTTATGGCGGTCGTTGAACGAGACGGTGTCCATCAGCGTGAAGCCGTCATGCGCGGCGAGGAAGTTGATCGAACTGGTGGCACCGCGATCCGAATGGTTGAACTGGACCGGCGAGCCGATCAGGCGCTGGGCGATGTCGCCCACCAGCCCCTCGTCGCCGCGCCAGAACGCGCGGGTGTCGTCGCGGAACTTGTCGTTCCATTCGCGAAACGGGTGGGGGAAGCCGCCGACCTGATAGCCGCCCATGCCGATGTCCCACGGCTCGGCGATCAGCTTGACGCCGGCAAGGATCGGGTCCTGCCGGATCGCGTCGAAGAAGCCGCCCTCGCGGTCGAAGCCCGCTTCCTCGCGGCCCAATGTGGAGGCAAGGTCGAAGCGGAAGCCGTCGACGTGCATAACCTGCACCCAGTAGCGCAGCGAATCGAGCACCATGCGCATGACCATCGGATGCGCCACCGCCAGTGTGTTGCCGGTGCCGGTGTTGTCGAAGCTGAAGCGCGGGTTCTCGGGGCTCAGCATGTAGTAGGCGGCGTTGTCGAGACCGCGGAAGCTGAGCGTCGGGCCTTTCTCCGAACCTTCGGCGGTGTGATTGTAGACCACGTCCATGATGACCTCGATCCCCGCCTTGTGGAACCGCTTCACCATGTCCTTGAACTGGCGGATGGCGCGCGGGGCGACGTCGCCGCCGCGCAGGAAGCGCGGTTCCGGCGCGAAGAAGCCGAGCGTCTGGTAACCCCAGTAGTTCGACAGGCCCTTGTCCAGCAGCATGCGGTCGTCGAGGAAGAACTGGCTGGGCAGCAGCTCGATGGCGCTGACGCCCAGCTTGCGGAGGTGATCGAGGATCGGCTCGCTGGCCATGCCTTCATAGGTGCCGCGCAGGGCTTCGGGGACGTCGGGGTGAGTCATCGTCAGGCCGCGTACGTGGGCCTCGTAGATCACCGTCTCGGTCCAGGGCCGGGAGAGGGACTTGTCGCCTTCCCAGTCGAAGTCCGGGTCCTGCACCACGCTCTTGACCATGAACGGGGCGGAATCGCGGGCATCGAAGGTGGTGTCGTCGCCCGTCGTCAGGTCGTAGCCCCAGAGCGCGTCGTCCCATTGCATCGCGCCGGAAACCTCGCGGGCATAAGGGTCGAGAAGCAGCTTGTTGGGGTTGAAGCGGTGGCCGCTCGCGGGATCGTAAGGGCCGTGGGCGCGCAGGCCGTAGAGCTGGCCGGGCTTCACGCCGGGGAGGTAGCCCGAGAAGATCGAACCTTCCCGCGATGGCAGTTCGAGGCGGGCGGTTTCCTCGGTGCCGTCCTCGGAAAACAGGCACAGTTCGATCGCTTCGGCATTTTCGGAGAAGACGCCGAAATGGGTGCCCTCGCCGGTATATTCGGCGCCGAGTTCATGGATCATCCGCTCGGGGCGGGAAAACGCGATGTCGGCGGGATGGTCGGTAGCTGGGCCCTGCGTCACGTGCTGCCTCCTGCATGATGCTGCATCCGCTAACACGCATGGGGGGCGGGAGGTTCCGGGCAGGTTTACACGGTTGACACGGTCCAGAGGGAAAAGGTGTCACCTTGGGCCGGAAAGTGTCACCTTAGGTGCACAAGGTGACACATTTTGCGGACAATGTAGCACCTTGTGAGGAGAAAGTGTCGCCTTGCGGTGTAACCTTGTGCAGCTGGAAGCGATCGGGCGGGGCGTGGGCGCATCGTACCGCGCCGCCCGTTCTGTAGGAAAGCGCCCGCTTCTTTACGTGAACAAGGCCCAGCCCGCGAAGGCCCCTCCCGCCACCAGCGCGGGCGTCACCCAGGCCCCCTTGATCCGCCACACGACCGCCAGGGCCACCGCGAAGATCGCGAGCGCGCCGAGCGGGGCGGTCACGCGCAGTCCGGTCGCATAGGCAAGCTGCACGAAGGTGGCGGCGATGATCCCCACCACGGCGGCGGCGATGCCTTCGAGCAGGCGGTGCAGCGCCGGATTCTCCACGATGGCCTCCAACCGCTCGAACAGCACCAGCGAGAAGGCGAAGGCGGGCAGGAACATCCCCGCAGTGATGGCCAGCGCGCCGCTCACCCCGCCGGTGACATAGCCCACGAAAGTCACGAAGATTACCAGCGGCGCAGGCAGCACCCCGGCGAGCGCAATCCCGTCGAGGAAGGCGCCGTCGCCGATCCAGCCCCGCCCGACCGTGTCCGAACGGACATAGGGAATGGCCGTATAGGCCCCGCCGAAAGTCAGCAGCCCGCCTTTGAGCCCGGCGACGAACAGCGCGAAGGTTGTGACGGGAATGCCCTGCACAGCATGCAGGCTGTCGCCAGAGCCGGAAAGCAGGTGGATCGCGGTCGCCAGCGCGAGGGCGACCGCAAGGATCGCGCAAGCCACCAGCGGCCGATGCGACACGGCATAGGTCAGTCCGCCCGCCGCCAGCAGGATCCAGAACGGCACCCCCAGCAGGGTCAGGGCGAGGCTTGCCACCGCGATCACGCCGAGCAGCGCGTTCTCGACGATATGGTGTCCGATGCGGACCACCGCGCGCAGGATGATCGCGAGCACCGCGACCTGCACGCCGAGAAGCGCGCCCGCCAAAGTCAGGTTTCCGGCGACCCAGGTGACGTAGGCCCATCCCGCGACCAGCATCAGCACCAGCCCCGGCAGCATGAAACCCAGCCCGGCCAGCAATCCGCCGATCCGCCCGCGCGCGATCATGCCGAGGTGGACGCAAAGTTCATGCGCCTCCGGCCCCGGCAGCACCTGCAGGACCGCGAGCAGGCGATTGAAGCGGCCCTTGTCGATCCAGCGCTCGTCCTCGACCAGCGCCTGGCGCAGCATGGCGATCTGCGCGACCGGCCCGCCGAAGGCCAGCGCCCCGAACCGCAGGAACTTGAGGAACAGTGCAGGCAGCGAAAGGGTGGGCGGCGCGATAGTGATGGAGGCGGTGTCGGTCGTCATGCAAGTGCTCCGCAGGCCGCAGGTACGGCTGATGGAGCGGACTTGGACGTTGCCGTCTGAACGGGCGTCCGCGCGTGCCCGTTGGTCCGATTTCAGCGCAATGGCGGGGGAAGTCAAGGCGGGCGATGAAGAAGCATCCTCCCTGTCGCGCAGCGATGGGGAGGTGGCAGTCGCGCAGCGACTGACGGAGGGGCCTTCTCCCTCCACCACCGCCTGCGGCGGCGGTCCCCCTCCCCATTGCTTCGCAACAGGGAGGATGTTCGAAACGAAAACGGCCCGCCCTTTCGGGCAGGCCGCTCTCGCATCACAGCAGTCGTCGCTTAGCCGACGAACGCGCGCTCGATCACGAAGTCGGCGGGCTTGTTGTTCGATCCTTCGACGAAGCCCAGACCTTCCAGCATCGCGGCGATGTCCTTGTTCATCGCCATCGAGCCGCACAGCATCACGCGGTCGGTCGCCGGGTCCATGCGGGCCTCGCCTTTCAGGCCCTCGAACAGGCGGCCGTTCTCGATCAGCACGTTGATGCGGCCGGTGGTGTGGAATTCTTCCCGCGTGACGGTCGGCACGTAGGTCAGCTGTACCAGCGCCTGGTCCTCGACCAGCGGGTCGCCGGCCAGCTGGCTCTCCAGCTCCTGGCGGAAGGCGAGGTCGGCGACGCGGCGGACCGAGTGGACGATCACGACCTGCTCGAACATCTCGTAGACGTCCGGATCGCGGATCAGCGAGAGGAACGGGGCGAGGCCGGTGCCCGAACCGAACAGGAACAGGCGCTTGCCCGGCGTCAGCGCGTCGGTGACGAGCGTGCCCACCGGCTTGCGGCCAAGGTAGATCTGGTCGCCCGGCTGGATCAGCTGCAGCTTGGAGGTCAGCGGGCCGTCCTCGACCTTGATCGAGAGGAACTCGATCTCCTCGGCCCACGAGGGGCTGGCGATCGAATAGGCGCGCAGCAGCGGCTTGCCGTTGTCGCCCTGCAGGCCGATCATGATGAATTCGCCCGAGCGGAAGCGGAACGAGGCCGGGCGCGTGATCTTGAAGCTGAAGAGGTGCTCGTTCCAGTGATGGACCGAAAGCACCGTCTCCACGGTCAGCGCACCAGTGGGTTCCAGAACGGTCGCAGGAGCCGCCGAATTGTCCAGGGTGGCGGCTTCTGCCTTGCTATCGTTCATCAACGTCAGTCCTTGGTTCATCGAATGGGTCACGCGGGCGGGTTTATCAGTGCAATGCCGAAGCCGGCGATGGTCATCGCGGCGCTTGCGCGGCTCATGGCCTGAGCGACCGCGGCGACCGTGTCGCATGGCACGACATGCGCGAGAGTCGCGCGCACGTTTTCGCGGCGGCCTATACCGACATCGCGCCAAAGTGCAAGGAGCAACGCCTCATGTTCGCAGATGCGGTGGCAGCCCATCGGCGCGACCATGATCCTTTCGGATGCCCGGCGGCTGACGAGCGCCATCGCCATGTGGAAGTCCGGCAGGACGGCTGCGGCGTTGTATCCGGCAAAGGCGCGCGCCAGCGACTGCGCCGGGCAATTGCCCTTGGATGCCGAATGCGCCCACCCGCGCATGGCCCAGAGCAGGAACCGGCCGTCGTTGTCGAGTTCGGTGACCGGCCGGTCGAGGAAGTCGTACATGCGCGTGCCTCAAGATATGCTATTGCGAATTAGTCGCATATCTTTTGCATCGTGCGGCGCGATGCGTCAACCCGGTGTCGCCGTACGACGAGGTGGCGCGGGGGCAGGGTGGTCCGAAGCCATGGCGCGCGTCCGGGCCTTGCCGCAATGCAACAAAATGCCCTACCGCGGTTTGACGGGGGCAAGTCGACGCACCAACAGCCAAGAGTTCATGAACCCAGACCGCCGCACCGTTCTTTCCGGTATCATCGCCAGCGCCATCGCATCGGGCTTCTCGTTCAGGGCGCTCGCCGCCGAAGAGGTGACGCGGGTGGACGATCTCATCAAGAAGATGACGATCGAGGAGAAGGCCGGGCAGATGACCTGCCTTGCCGACGCCTTCCGCCCCTTCAACCCGCCCAACCCGGCGGCCGGCATCCAGGACGTGAAGAAGCTCTCGGAGGAAATCCGCAAGGGCCGCGTCGGCTGCCTGTTCAACGGTATCGGCGTGGCGGGCGCGCGCAAGGCGCAGGAGATCGCGGTCAACGACAGTCGCCTCGGCATTCCGCTGCTGCTGGCGGGCGACGTGATCCATGGGCTCAAGACGATCTTCCCGGTGCCGCTGGCCGAGGCGTCCAGCTTCGATCCGGTGCTGGCGCAGCGTACCGCGCGCGCCATGGCGATCGAGGCGACGGCGGCGGGCCTGCACCTGACTTTTGCGCCGATGGCCGACGTCGCGCGCGACCAGCGCTGGGGCCGCGTGGTCGAGGGCTCCGGAGAAGACGTCACGCTGACCGCGCTGCTCTCCGCCGCGCGGGTGCGCGGATTCCAGGGGCGCGACTTGCGGCGCGACGACTCGTTGCTCGCCTGCCCCAAGCACTTCGCTGCCTATGGCGCGGTGGCGGGCGGGCTGGAATACGGCAGTGTCGACATCAGCGACGAGACCCTGCGCGAGACGCACCTGCCGCCTTTCGGCTCCGCCTTCGCGGCGGGCGCGCTCACCACGATGGCGGCGTTCAGCGAGATCAACGGCGTGCCCGCGACCGCCGACCGCACGCTGCTCACGGATATCCTGCGCGGCGAGATGGGCTTCACCGGCTTCGTCTTCTCTGACTACACCGCCGATGAGGAACTGGTCGCCCACGGTTATGCGGAGGACGACCGCGACGCCGCGCGGCTGGCAGTGCTGGCGGGGGTCGACATGTCGATGCAGAGCGGGCTCTATATCCGCTACCTGCCAGACCTCGTGAAGAGCGGCGCGGTGCCGATGGGCACGGTGGACGTGGCGGTGCGGCGCATCCTCTACGTCAAGATGGCGATGGGCCTGTTCGACAACCCCTGGCGCTCGCTCGACGAGGCGGCGGAGAAATCGCGCATCGGCGCGCCCGTTCACCGCGAACTCGCGCGCGAGGCGGGCGCGCGCTCCATCGTGCTGCTGCAGAACGACGGGGTGCTGCCGCTCGACAAGGGAAAGAAGCAGAAGATCGCGCTGATCGGTCCGTTCGGCGATGACAAGGCGAACCTCTACGGCCCCTGGGCTTTCTACGGCGATCCCGACAAGGGCGTGGACGTGGCCAGCGGGCTGCGCGGCGCGATGGTCGATCCGGACCAGCTGACCGTCGTGCCCGGCTGCGCCATTCACGGCCCCACCGACGGCGGGATCGAGGAGGCGGTCAAGGCGGCGAAGGCGGCCGACGTGGTGATCCTCGCCCTCGGGGAATCGCAGGACATGTCGGGCGAGGCGCAGTCGCGCACCGTGATCGAGATCCCGCCCGCGCAGCAGGCGCTCGCCGATGCGATAGCGGCGGTGAAGAAGCCGACCGTCGTGCTGCTTCGTCACGGCCGTGCGCTGGCGATCCATGACGGAGTGGCGAACGCCAATGCCGTGCTGGCGACGTGGTTCCTCGGTTCCGAAGCGGGCAATGCGATCGCCGACGTGGTGTTCGGCAAGGTCGACCCCTCGGGCAAGCTGCCGGTCAGCTTCCCTTGGGAGTCGGGGCAGGAGCCGTTCTTCTACGATCGCAAGTCCACCGGCCGCCCGACCGTCCCCAATGGCAGCACCGAGTACAAGGCCCGCTACGCCACCACCGACAACAGCGCGCGCTACCCCTTCGGTCACGGCCTGAGCTACACCCGCTTCACGCTGGACAAGCTGCAGGTTTCCGACCCCGCGCTGCGCTGGGACGGCACCGTCTCGATCACCGCGCGCCTGACCAACAGCGGCAAGCGGCGCGGCAGCGAGATCGTGCAGCTCTACACCCGCGACCGCGTGGCCAGTCGCACCCGCCCGATCCGCGAGTTCAAGAAGATGGAGCGCGTCACCCTGGAGCCGGGCGAGAGCCGCACCGTGCGCTTCACCCTGTCCCGCACGGACCTCGAATTCGTCGGCGCAGGCAACCGGCGACTGGCGGAGCCGGGCGCGTTCGACGTCTGGGTGGGCCAGTCTTCCGAGGACGGGCTGCACACGCAGATCACCTTGTACGCGGCGGCCCCGGCGAGCGCTTAGGGCGGCGCGCGCAATCTCACCCTCTCGTTGTCATTCCCGCGAAGACGGGAACCCATCTGCGGACCGACCCCATTGCGCAACGGGAGAGCACACGAGCAGGGTCCCCGCCTGCGCGGGCATGACGACATATTTGAAGGAGCGGTCACGAAAACATATGTTCGCATAATTCGAACATATGATCGCGTTTAATCACACTATTTAGGAACCCTGATCGGGCGCATCTGGAGGGCGTCAGGACGACACGCCCGTCGTCACCTTATTGCCCCCGATCACCCAGGAGTTCCCGCCATGACCATCACCACCATCGACACCGCCCCCGTCGCTCCCGCCAACACCGCCAGCACCCTCGAAGCCTGGCTGCCGCTCGTCGGCCGCGTTTTCATCGCCGCCATCTTCATCATCAGCGGCTTGTCCAAGATCGCCGACCCCGCCGGTTCGATGGCCTACATCGCCTCGGTCGGCCTCCCGCTCCCCGCCGTGGCGCTGGCTGGCGCCATCCTCGTCGAAGTGGTCGGCGGCGCGCTGCTGATCTCGGGCTACAAGGTCCGTGCGGTCGCCACCGTCATCGCGCTGTTCAGCCTCGCCACCGCCGCGTTCTTCCACAACAACCTGGCCGACCAGAACCAGTTCATCCACTTCTTCAAGAACATCGCGATCGCCGGCGGCCTGCTGCAGATCGTCGCTTTCGGCAAGGCTCGCGCCTGAACGCGAAAGCCCTGCCGCAAACGCTGCCGGAAGGGGCGGGCCGAAAGGCTCGCCCCTTTTCGCATGATTGCACGATAAACGCAGACCAGATTTGTCGTCGTTATATGCTTGACGCTTTAACGCAGACAGGGTAACTCCGCGTTCATGGCCCACATCACCACCAGCGTCGAATATGGAATCCACGGCCTGCTCTGGCTGGTGGAAGACGGCCGCGCCCTCAGCAGCCGGGAGATCGCCGAGATCCAGGGCATCTCGCCCAGCTTCGTGGCGAAGATCTTCCCCAAGCTGGAGAAAGCCGGCATCGTCGCCGCCAGCGAAGGCGTGCGCGGGGGCTACCGCCTCGCGCGGCCGGCGGGCGAGATCACCTTCCTCCAGATCATCGACGCGATAGAAGGCGACAAGCCGCTGTTCGATTGCCAGGAGGTGCGCGGCCGCTGCGCCCTGTTCGGCGGCGATGCGCCCGGCTGGGCAACCGCCGGAACTTGCGCCGTCCACGCTGTCATGCTCCAGGCCGAGAAGGCGATGCGCGATGCGCTTGCCGCGCAGACCCTGGGCGACGTGGCGAGCCGCTTCGGCCGCAAGGCGCCCGAGACATTCTTCAACGATTTCCGCGACTGGGCGGGCGATCGCCAGACCACCCGCACCGCACGCATCGGCCGTCCCCGGCGGGACGGTCCTTCATGACCTGAGCCTTTCTCACCCGCATTCCTGAACACCTTTCTCGGCGTCCTGCCGGACGAACCGGGAAAGCGCCGGCTTGCGCGCTGCCTTCGCGGGCCTCGCGCTTGTCGGGACGATGAGCCGCGTCCGGCGCACAAGAGGAGAAGATCGATGAGCAAGCAGACCATCCTGATCGCCGGCACCGGTTTCGCCGGAGTCTGGGCCGCCCTGTCGGCAACCCGCGCCATTGCGCTTGCAGGGCGGGAGGACGACGTGGAAGTCGTCGTCGTCTCGCCGAGCCCGACCATGGTGATCCGTCCGCGCCTTTATGAAGCCGTGCTGGAGAACATGAACCCCGACGTTTCTGCCCTGCTCGCGGTGGTCGGCGCGCGGTACGTGGCCGGTCTGGTCGAGGCGATCGGCGCGACCACGCAGCAGGCCACCATCCTGCGCGGCGACGGCGGGCGAGAGACGGTTCCCTGGGACCGCTTCGTACTGGCCACCGGCAGCCGCCTGTCGACCCCGCCGATCCCGGGCATCGCGGATCACGCCTTCGATGTCGACCAGCTGGACTCGGCGCAGCGGCTGGACGCGCACCTCGAGCTGCTGGCTGCCCGCACCGACGAGGCACGCGGTACGGCAGTCGTGGTAGGCGGCGGCTTCACCGGCCTCGAAGGCGCGGCGGAGATGCCCGAACGGTTGCGCGCCATTCTGGGCAAGGATGCGCCGATCCGCGTCGTCATCGTCGACCCGGCCGAACAGATCGCCGCCGAGATGGGCGCCGATGCGGCCGTGGTCGTGCGCGGCGCCCTTGACGAACTGGGTGTCGAGCAGCGCCCTGGCGTGCGGGTGACGGCGGTGGACGCAGGCGGGGTCACGCTTTCGGATGGATCGCGGATCGATGCGGCGACCGTCGTGTGGTCGGCCGGGATGCGTGCTCATCCGCTGGCAGGGCAGGTGCCCGGAGAGCATGATGCCACTGGCCGGGTGCTCGGCGACGCCTATCTCCGCGCGCCCGAGGCGCCGGGCATCTTCGTCACCGGAGACACCGTGAAAGCGGCGACCGACGATATTGGCAACTTCACCGTCATGTCCTGCCAGCACGCGCTGAGCCTCGGCCGGGTGGCGGGCCACAATGCCGCTGCGGAACTGGTGGGGCTGGGCCTCCACCCCTACAGCCAGCCCAAGTACGTGACCTGTCTCGACCTCGGTGCATGGGGTGCCCTTTATACGGAGGGCTGGGACCGGCAGGTCCACCTGACCCGGGCGGAAGGCAAGAAGCTGAAGCAGGAAATCAACGGCGTGTGGATCTATCCGCCCGCGCCGGAGCGGGAGGCGGTCTTCGCGGTCTCCAACCCGGACTTCGTGATCGTGCCCTGACGCGAAAGGCCCGGCTGGAGACGGTCGGGCCATGCGTTTCCGGGCATGATCGTGCCAAACCCGCGCAAATCCGGCCTTTGC